>NZ_JBXCJC010000010.1:0-524 GCF_056786495.1 Williamsia sp. Y853 | reverse complement strand
TCCACCGCCGAAGAGATGACGCTGATCATGGCCAGGCTGGAGAAGCTGGCCATGGCCACGTGCAAAGCTGACCCACGGAAAAAGTCTGATCGGATGGCCGATGCATTGTTCGCCACGGTGATGGGTCGCGAGTTCATCTGCCAATGCCCGAACGATCCGAAACATCCCTGCACCGCAGAGATCGTCACCGTCCCTGCCGACCAGGTCATATCGGGTGTTGATGTGAAGATCGTGCTGCACGTGATCACCGACCAGCCGACCCTCGAAGGAACCGCAACCAACCCCGGATTCATGGACGGACACGGTGTCATCTCCGGCGATCACGTTCGTGACATCGCTGCCCGCCCCGAAACCGTGCAGCGGCCGATGGGCAACAAGCCCGCACCCGCTACCGTGCAACCCGAGCCTCAACCCGAACCCGCGCTGCCGCAGTCTGCAGCCGCCCCTGCACAACCAGCACCCGAGCAGCCCGAACCAGTGCAGCCTGCACCCGAGCGGCCCGAACCGGAGACACCAAAGACAAA
>NZ_JBXCJC010000009.1:0-4964 GCF_056786495.1 Williamsia sp. Y853 | reverse complement strand
AGTCATGTTTTGGTTGTAAGTCCTCGGCCGATTAGTACCAGTCACCTACACCCGTTACCGGGCTTCCAGTTCTGGCCTATCTACCCCATGGTCTGTAGGGGGCCTTAACCACGCAAAGGTGGTGAGAAACCTCATCTTGGAACAGGCTTCCCGCTTAGATGCTTTCAGCGGTTATCCCTTCCGAACGTAGCTAACCAGCAGTGCCCTTGGTAGGACAACTGGCACACCAGAGGTTCGTCCGTCCCGGTCCTCTCGTACTAGGGACAGGTTTCCTCAAGTTTCTTACGCGCGCGGCGGATAGAGACCGAACTGTCTCACGACGTTCTAAACCCAGCTCGCGTGCCGCTTTAATGGGCGAACAGCCCAACCCTTGGGACCTACTCCAGCCCCAGGATGCGACGAGCCGACATCGAGGTGCCAAACCATCCCGTCGATATGGACTCTTGGGGAAGATCAGCCTGTTATCCCCGGGGTACCTTTTATCCGTTGAGCGACACCGCTTCCACTTGCCGGTGCCGGATCACTAGTCCCGACTTTCGTCCCTGCTCGACATGTACGTCTCACAGTCAAGCTCCCTTGTGCACTTACACTCAACACCTGATTGCCAACCAGGCTGAGGGAACCTTTGGGCGCCTCCGTTACATTTTAGGAGGCAACCGCCCCAGTTAAACTACCCACCAGGCACTGTCCCTGAACCAGATCATGGTCCGAAGTTAGATGTCCAATACGATCAGAGTGGTATTTCAACAACGACTCCACACACACTGGCGTGCATGTATCACAGTCTCCCACCTATCCTACACAAACCGAACCGAACAACAATACCAAGCTATAGTGAAGGTCCCGGGGTCTTTTCGTCCTGCCGCGCGTAACGAGCATCTTTACTCGTAATGCAATTTCGCCGAGTCTGTGGTTGAGACAGCAGAGAAGTCGTTACGCCATTCGTGCAGGTCGGAACTTACCCGACAAGGAATTTCGCTACCTTAGGATGGTTATAGTTACCACCGCCGTTTACTGGGGCTTAAATTCTCAGCTTCACCACCGAAGTGATTAACCGGTCCTCTTAACCTTCCAGCACCGGGCAGGCGTCAGTCCGTATACATCGTCTTACGACTTCGCACGGACCTGTGTTTTTAGTAAACAGTCGCTTCTCTCTGGTCTCTGCGACCACACCCAGCTCGTNTCTTACGACTTCGCACGGACCTGTGTTTTTAGTAAACAGTCGCTTCTCTCTGGTCTCTGCGACCACACCCAGCTCACCGAGTAAATCGGATCACCAAACATGGTCCCCCTTCTCCCGAAGTTACGGGGGCATTTTGCCGAGTTCCTTAACCACAGTTCTCTCGATCGCCTTAGTATTCTCTACCTGACCACCTGTGTTGGTTTGGGGTACGGGCCGTGTCGCCACTCGCTAGAGGCTTTTCTTGGCAGCATAGGATCATGAAATTCGCCTCATTCGGCTACGCATCACCTCTCAGGCTTAATGTGTTCCGGATTTGCCTAGAACACGCCCTACAGGCTTACACCAGTACAACCACTGACTGGCCCCACTACCTTCCTGCGTCACCCCATCGCTTGACTACTACCAACCAAGGTCCTGCGCATAGGATTCCAGGCCACCCGAAGGCGGTAAGGAACATTCTGGGCAGTTAGTACAGCTGATTCATCACGGGCGCGACTACACGGGTACGGGAATATCAACCCGTTGTCCATCGACTACGCCTGTCGGCCTCGCCTTAGGTCCCGACTCACCCTGGGCGGATTAGCCTGGCCCAGGAACCCTTGGTCATTCGGCGGCGAAGTTTCTCACTTCGCTTTCGCTACTCATGCCTGCATTCTCACTCCCACACCCTCCACACCTGGATCACTCCGATGCTTCCATGGATGCAGGACGCTCCCCTACCCACCCACACCACTGCTCAAGTCCCCGCAGGAACAAGAGAATGTATTGTGTGAGTGCCGCGGCTTCGGCGGTGTACTTGAGCCCCGCTACATTGTCGGCGCAGGATCACTTGACCAGTGAGCTATTACGCACTCTTTCAAGGGTGGCTGCTTCTAAGCCAACCTCCTGGTTGTCTTCGCGACCCCACATCCTTTTCCACTTAGTACACGCTTAGGGGCCTTAGCCGGCGATCTGGGCTGTTTCCCTCTCGACTACGAACCTTATCGCCCGCAGTCTCACTGCCGCACTCTGACTCACTGGCATTCGGAGTTTGGCTGACGTCAGTAACCTTGTAGGGCCCATCGGCCATCCAGTAGCTCTACCTCCAGTGAGGAACATGCGACGCTGCACCTAAATGCATTTCGGGGAGAACCAGCTATCACGGAGTTTGATTGGCCTTTCACCCCTACCCACAGCTCATCCCCTCCATTTTCAACTGAAGTGGGTTCGGTCCTCCACGACGTCTTACCGTCGCTTCAACCTGGCCATGGGTAGATCACTCCGCTTCGGGTCTAGACCCGGCGACTCAAACGCCCTATTCGGACTCGCTTTCGCTACGGCTGCCCCTCACGGGTTAACCTCGCCACCGAGCACTAACTCGCAGGCTCATTCTTCAAAAGGCACGCCATCACCGGCCGTCGACTAAACGACGCATCGGCTTTGACGGATTGTAAGCGCACGGTTTCAGGTACTATTTCACTCCCCTCCCGGGGTACTTTTCACCTTTCCCTCACGGTACTAGTCCGCTATCGGTCACCAGGGAGTATTCAGGCTTATCGGGTGGTCCCGACAGATTCACAGCAGATTTCACGGGCCCGCTGCTACTTGGGTGTCTACTACAACAGTTGTCATGTTTTCGTCTACGGGACTCTCACCCTCAACGGCAGGCCGTTCCAGACCACTTCGACTAACACAACAATTTTTTACTGTCGGCCGATCCGGCAGAATCGACAAAATAGATCCCACAACCCCACACAGACAACCCCTGCCGGGTATCACATCTGCATGGTTTAGCCTCATCCGCTTTCGCTCGCCACTACTCACGGAATCACATGTTGTTTTCTCTTCCTGTGGGTACTGAGATGTTTCACTTCCCCACGTTCCCTCCACACACCCTATATATTCAGGTGCGGGTAACACGACATCACTCGTGCTGGGTTTCCCCATTCGGACACCCTCGGATCACAGCTCGGTTGACAGCTCCCCGAGGCTTATCGCAGCCTCCTACGTCCTTCATCGGCTCCTGGTGCCAAGGCATCCACCGTACGCTCTTAAACACTTACAAACATTTATCAAAACAAAAATAAAGATGCTCGCATCCACTGTGCAATTCTCAAACAACACACACCAACCACATCCAACACCCCAACCCACACTCTTCAGCATGTGTTGATAACAGGCGGACCGCAATCGGCATCCATGTCTAACCCTAGAAAAAACTCATCTCTGCTCTCACAGAGGTGTGTTCCCTCAGGACCCAATAGTGTGTCAATGCCCTGCCCTCTCACGAGGAACAGGCGCCGAAACGGATTCGTAAATGAAACCGACTGGCATTGTTAGCGTTTCACCCATGAGCTCCCACCGCCAAACATTTGCTGACGTAATGGGGCCACTCATTCACACCATCAACTCCCGCAAAGGAGTGATGCCGGCGCTGGTACAAAGCAGCACGAAGAATGAGTTTATGTTGCTCCTTAGAAAGGAGGTGATCCAGCCGCACCTTCCGGTACGGCTACCTTGTTACGACTTCGTCCCAATCGCCAATCCCACCTTCGACGGCTCCCTCCCACAAGGGGTTGGGCCACCGGCTTCGGGTGTTACCAACTTTCATGACGTGACGGGCGGTGTGTACAAGGCCCGGGAACGTATTCACCGCAGCGTTGCTGATCTGCGATTACTAGCGACTCCGACTTCACGGGGTCGAGTTGCAGACCCCGATCCGAACTGAGACCGGCTTTAAGGGATTCGCTCCACCTCACGGTATCGCAGCCCTCTGTACCGGCCATTGTAGCATGTGTGAAGCCCTGGACATAAGGGGCATGATGACTTGACGTCATCCCCACCTTCCTCCGAGTTGACCCCGGCAGTCTCTCACGAGTCCCCGCCATAACGCGCTGGCAACATAAGATAGGGGTTGCGCTCGTTGCGGGACTTAACCCAACATCTCACGACACGAGCTGACGACAGCCATGCACCACCTGTATACCGACCACAAGGGGGGCCATATCTCTATGGCTTTCCGGTATATGTCAAACCCAGGTAAGGTTCTTCGCGTTGCATCGAATTAATCCACATGCTCCGCCGCTTGTGCGGGCCCCCGTCAATTCCTTTGAGTTTTAGCCTTGCGGCCGTACTCCCCAGGCGGGGTACTTAATGCGTTAGCTACGGCACGGATCCCGTGAAAAGGAACCCACACCTAGTACCCACCGTTTACAGCGTGGACTACCAGGGTATCTAATCCTGTTCGCTACCCACGCTTTCGTTCCTCAGCGTCAGTTACTACCCAGAGACCCGCCTTCGCCACCGGTGTTCCTCCTGATATCTGCGCATTTCACCGCTACACCAGGAATTCCAGTCTCCCCTGTAGTACTCAAGTCTGCCCGTATCGCCCGCACGCTTGGAGTTAAGCCCCAAGTTTTCACGAACGACGCGACAAACCGCCTACGAACTCTTTACGCCCAGTAATTCCGGACAACGCTCGCACCCTACGTATTACCGCGGCTGCTGGCACGTAGTTGGCCGGTGCTTCTTCTCCAGGTACCGTCACTTTCGCTTCGTCCCTGGTGAAAGAGGTTTACAACCCGAAGGCCGTCATCCCTCACGCGGCGTCGCTGCATCAGGCTTGCGCCCATTGTGCAATATTCCCCACTGCTGCCTCCCGTAGGAGTCTGGGCCGTGTCTCAGTCCCAGTGTGGCCGGTCGCCCTCTCAGGCCGGCTACCCGTCGTCGCCTTGGTAGGCCATTACCCCACCAACAAGCTGATAGGCCGCGGGCCCATCCCAAACCGCCGGAGCTTTCCACC
>NZ_JBXCJC010000008.1:0-27449 GCF_056786495.1 Williamsia sp. Y853 | reverse complement strand
CACATTGTTACGGCGGCTATAGCGGTAGGGAAACGCCCGGTCCCATTCCGAACCCGGAAGCTAAGCCTACCAGCGCCGATGGTACTGCACCTTAATAAGTGTGGGAGAGTAGGACACCGCCGAACTCTATTTGCGAATACCCTGTATTCGGAATCTTTATTGGTTCCGAATGCAGGGTATTTTGCTATCTCCAAGACGGAGTCATCGAAGGCCCCACATATGTGAGGGGCCTTTCTTGCGTTCCGGGGTCGCCTTTCGTGTGTTCTGGCGTCGTAGTGTGGTGCGCGAATATTTGCTTAGATGAGACATGGCATCACTGGTCGGCGGCCCCACTCTGGTCGAGTCGTATCTGCAACACATCCACGACACGTGCGCTGCCGGCGGTGCAGGCGCGCTCGCGGACTACATACCGGAGCTGGCCCAGGTCGATCCCAACAGATTCGGGCTGTCGTTGGCGTTGCACGACGGGTACGTGTACTCGATCGCTGATTCGGATGTCGGCTTCACCATCCAATCTGTATCGAAGCCGCTGACATACGCACTTGCTTTGACGCACAAGGGTTTTGATGAAATCGACGCACGCATAGGGGTCGAGCCCTCGGGTGAGGCGTTCAACGAGATCAGCGTTGATTCACAGCGCCGGCCACGTAACCCGATGATCAACGCGGGTGCGATTCTGTCGTCTTCCCTGCTCCTCGAAGTCCAACCCGATGTCGACGTTGCGTTCGCAGAGTTGCTCGACTTCTATTCATCCTGCGCGGGCCGTCAGCTGTCACTTGACGCCGATGTGTACAGCTCCGAGATGCGCAGCGGGGCCCGAAACCGTGCGATTGCGTACATGATGCAGAGCTTTGGTGCTCTGCAAGCCTCGCCGGAGGATTCGATCGACCTCTATTTCCGCCAATGCTCGTTGATCGTGACGACAAACGACCTTGCGGTCATCGGTGGCACGCTGGCGAACGGGGGCGTGAATCCGCGAACGGGCAGGCGGGTGTTGACGCAGGGCATTGTGGAACGTGTGCTCAGCGTGATGACGACGTGCGGCATGTACGACGGAGCCGGAGATTGGGTGACCAGGGTGGGTCTGCCCGCCAAGAGCGGTGTGGGTGGCGGGATCATGGCGGTGTTGCCCGGACAGCTCGGTATCGGCGTGTACTCGCCGCTTCTCGACGTGCATGGAAACAGCGTGCGTGGTGTCAGCGCCTGTAAGCGGCTTTCATCCGATCTCGGTCTGCACATGTTCAACGTTGCCCGGCAGAGCAGGTCCGCGGTTCGCTCCTTCCGATCCGCGGAGGAGTTCGAGGTGGCCACCGAACGCAACGAGTTCGAGCGACACTTCCTCAAAGGCAAGCGTGATCGCATCAGGATCTACGAGCTCCAGGGTGACCTGACGTTTTCGGGTACCGAGAGCGTGCTGCGACGTGTTCGATCGGCGGCCAAGGAATTCGACGTGGTCATCCTCGACATGAGTCGAGTTGATCAGGTCGACGAGGTGTCGAGAACGATGTTCCTCGGTGCCAGCAAGAACCTCGAGAATGTGAAACGCATTGCGGTGGTGGTGGATCCGGACGGCATTGTGCTGCGGGCGCATACCCACGAGGCCGAACCGGGTCCGCAGCTCGACTACGTCGTCAAGACGATGGCCGATGCACTTGCCCAAGCAGAAGACTTCTTGCTGAAGACGGCGATCGAGGAGCGGTAACCGGATGACGGACGTCGTTCAGCTCGCAGTGGCGTCGTAGGCGGAGAGCAAGGTCAGTGCGGCCAGGGTCTGGGCGTCGCAGATCGCTCCGGAGCTGACCGCCGCCCATACCTCCGTCGCAGGCCACCAGCGCGCGTCCATGTCCTGTTCTTCGTGTTCACGCTGGGCGGTCCCGGCAGACAGGTTCTCGGCGAGGAACACCGCTTGTCTCTGACTGCTGAAACCGGGTGCGACATCCACTGTCCCGATCCGGGTGAGGGACCCGGCGCGGAGGCCTGTTTCCTCTGCGAGCTCGCGGACTGCGAGTGCCTGAGCCGGAACGACCTGACGGTCCGGTGCCGTCCCTGCCGGGAACTCCCATCGTCGCGCGTCCACTGCGTATCGGAACTGTTCGACCAGATACAGGCGGCTATCTTCGCGGGGGATGACGATGACACCCTCGGGCTTGTCGACGACGCTGTAGATGCCGGTGCTGCCGTCGGAGCGAAGGATCTTGTCCTCCCGGAGAGACAACCATGGGTTGGCATATATCTCGGCTGAAGACACTCGCTTGATCGACACCACATCAGAATATGGCCCGCGCACGGCACGGGGGCGACACGCGTCGCGGCCGCGGGCCTAAAGTGGTCCTCGTGCGTCTTGTTATTGCCGAGTGCCAGGTCGACTATGTCGGACGGCTCACCGCCCATCTGCCCAAAGCTCGCCGACTGCTGTTGATCAAGTCCGACGGTTCAGTGAGCGTGCACGCCGACGATCGTGCCTATAAACCGCTGAACTGGATGAGCCCACCGTGCTGGCTGGTGGAGACCACGCCTGAAACGCCTGATGGACCACAACTTTGGGTTGTGACAAACAAAGCCGGCGAGGAACTCCAGATCACGATCACCGCGATCGAACACGATTCGAGCCACGCGCTCGGCGTCGATCCGGGGCTGGTCAAGGACGGTGTCGAGGCACACTTGCAGGAGTTGCTCGCCGAACACGTGGAGACGCTCGGCACCGGCTATTCGCTCGTGCGGCGTGAGTACATGACGGCCATCGGACCCGTTGACCTGCTGTGTCGGGACGCCGACGGTTCGTCGGTCGCGGTGGAGATCAAACGACGCGGTGAGATCGATGGCGTAGAGCAGCTGACCCGCTATCTGGAACTGATGAACCGTGATCCACTACTGGCCCCGGTGCAGGGCATCTTCGCGGCCCAGCAGATCAAGCCACAGGCCAAGACCCTCGCCAACGATCGCGGCATCCGGTGCGTCACGCTCGATTACGACAAGCTTCGGGGGACCGAGAGCACCGAGTTCCGGCTGTTCTGAGATACCGGCGAGTGTGATGGAACGGATCGAGCCAGGCCCCGGCGGCGACGACTACTACGTCCGGCCGATTACCGGTCAACGCGCAACCAAGATCTACCGATGCCCGGGCTGCAACCAGACCGTGATGGTGGGTGTTCCGCACGTGGTGGCCTGGCCGGTGGATGACTACGGGATGGACGGGTACGAGGGCGGCGCGTCCTATCTGGATGATCGCCGCCACTGGCACACCGGATGCTGGCGTCGCGCCGCGCGGGGCACGCGCGGCGCACGACGTTAGTGCCGCGGGAGCTACCGGTAAGAAGAACTCACCCGATCGGGGGTGTCGGTGCTGTCGGTATCGTCCTGCGGTTCGCGATCGGCGGGTTCGTCGAGCGCTGCGACTTCGGTGTCGACGTCTTCACTGTCGACAGCATCGTCGGCCAGGCCCGATGACGGCTCTTCGAGGCGCGCGTTGTCGGAGAGTTCTTTGTTGAGGAGGCCGGTCGTGTTCGGATCGAGCAGTTCGGGCTCGTTCTCGACTGCGGCGAGCAACTGGGGGACATCGTCGAGTTGGCTGCGGATCTCGGCGAGCTGAGACAACATCCGACTCCGTAGCGCACGCACCTGTTCGGTGACTTCTTGTGAGCGCGTGACTCTTTCGGTTGCCGCGGAGGCGGCACGCTGACGTAGGCTCTCGGCTTCGGCATGTGCGTTCTCGAGCCGTTCGCGTGCCTCGTTTTTGCTGTCGGTCTCGAGTTTGTTGGCAGCGGCGACGGCCTCGGATCGGCGGGCGGCGATCGTGATGTCGAAGTCTTGCTGAATCCGTTCCCGGTTGGCCAGCGCCCTGGCGTCGAGTTCTTCGGCCTGTGCCTTTGCCTCGGCGAGGATGCGCTGCGCCTCGTTGCGGGCCGCGATCATCGTGGCCTCGTGTTCGGCCTGCATCGCCTCACGGCGGCGGTCGAGTTCCTCGGTTTTTCGCGCGATCTCCTCGCGATGTTCCGTGACTTCCTGACGTGCGATCGAAAGTACCTCTGCCGCTTCTGCTTCCGACTGTGCCCGGATCTCCGAAGCCTCGTCAGAAGCCAGGCGAAGCATGCTGGAGACGCGCTCGCTCATCCCTTGCACAGTGGTGGGTGGCACAGACAACCGATTTACCTCGCGGCGAAGCTCGTCGATGTCGTCGCGGGCGATCTCGAGATTCTCGGCGAGTTCACGGGCATTGGCCGTGGCGGCGTCGCGGTCGGCGGCGATAACCCGCATCTCCGCGTCGAAGCGACGGAAGAACTCGGTGACCTGATCCCGGTCGTAACCACGCATGACCGTGGCAAACGGCAGGCCGCTGGCAGATGTGGCCTCGTTATTTGGCATGGCTGAGATTTTACGCTGTGTTGCCGCCGGGACCGGGGGTGAACACGGTGCGGCGCACAGGAGTTACCAGGCTGCAACCCGTGTCCCCGGCCCGGTCCGCGGCTTCGGGGTGGGGATTCAGTGCGCTGCGGCGGCCGGTTCCACGAGCTCGAGGAGGACACCACCGGCATCCTTGGGGTGGATGAAGTTGATCCGTGAGTTTGCGGTGCCACGGCGCGGTTCGGTGTACAGCACCCGCAGACCGTTGGCGACCAGACGGCGCGTGACCTCGTCGATGTCGGTGACGCGGACAGCCATCTGCTGCAGTCCGGGGCCGTTGCGATCGATGAACTTGGCGATGGTCGACGTCTCGTCGATCGGCGACAGCAGCTGGATGAGCGCGTGTGTCTTGTCGGCACCTGCGGGCCCGACCATCGCTTCGACCACACCTTGGGCGGCGTTTGTCTCCTGATGCAGCGTCACCAGGCCCAGGTTTTCGAGGTACCAGGCCTTGGCGGCCTCCAGATCGGGCACTGCGATCCCGACATGATCGACCGCTGTGACGAGCTCGCCGATGGTGGCAATGGCCACTGACTGGGGGTTCTGTTCAGATGTGCTCATGGCATAAAGGTAACCTCGGCTTTAGTTGAGCGACGATTCAGCCAGCTTTTCAGAGAGGTCAGAACAGATGACAACGTCGGTAATAGTGTCCGGAGCCCGTACCCCGATCGGCCGATTGATGGGTTCGCTCAAGGATTTCAGTGCGGTGGATCTCGGTGCGATCGCCATCCGCGGAGCCCTGGAGAAGGGCAACGTGCCTGCCTCTGAGGTCGAATACGTCATCCTGGGACAGGTTCTCGGTGCCGGCGCCGGTCAGATGCCTGCCAAGCAGACCGCGGTCAAGGCAGGCATCGGCTGGGATGTCCCCGCTCTGTCGATCAACAAGATGTGCCTGTCGGGCATCGATGCGATCGCGCTGGCCGATCAGCTGATCCGGGCAGGCGAGTTCGAGTGCGTTGTCGCCGGTGGTCAGGAATCGATGACCCAGGCCCCGCACATCCTGCAGGGCAGCCGCAGCGGCTTCAAGTACGGCAATACCGAGCTCGTCGACCACATGGCCTACGACGGACTGCACGATCCGTTCACCGATCAGCCGATGGGCGCGCTCACCGAGGCGCAGAACGACGTCGAGAAGTTCACCCGCGAGGAGCAGGACGCATTCGCCGCACAGTCGAACCAGCGCGCCGCCATCGCGTGGAAGAACGGCGTCTATGACGACGAGGTCGTGCCGGTACCGATCCCGCAGCGCAAGGGTGATCCGATCCTGTTCGCCGAAGACGAAGGCATCCGCGGCGACACCACCGCCGATTCGCTGGGACGTCTACGCCCGGCGTTCCGCAAGGACGGCACCATCACCGCAGGCAATTCTTCGCAGATCTCGGACGGCGCCGCTGCCGTCATCGTGATGAGCAAGGCGAAGGCGGAGGCTCTCGGGCTCGAGTGGATCGCCGAGATCGGTGCGCACGGTGTAGTCGCCGGACCCGACTCCACCCTGCAGCACCAGCCGGCCAACGCCATCCGCAAGGCTGCCTCGAAGGCTGGGGTCGATCCCGCCGGATTCGATCTGTACGAGATCAACGAAGCGTTCGCGGCAGTCGGCCTGGCCTCTGCCAAGGAACTCGGGGTCTCCGACGATAAAGTGAACGTCAACGGTGGCGCCATCGCAATCGGTCACCCGATCGGTGCCTCCGGTGCACGCATCACGCTGCACCTCGCCCTGGAACTCGCCCGCCGCGGAGGTGGCACGGGTGTGGCCGCACTCTGTGGCGCCGGCGGACAGGGTGATGCGCTCATAATTTCTGTACCCAAGAAGTGAAAGTGACCGAAAATTGATTTCTGCAAAACTCACCGCCCAGATCTTCCGAGTAGTGGCGATTGCCGAGGCCGTGACCTGGCTGGCGCTGCTGATCGCGATGTTCTTCAAGTGGGTGCTCGGCCATGAAGAAGCGATCGCCATCCCGGGTATGACCCACGGGATCGTGTTCGTGGTCTACGTCGTGGTCTCGCTGTTCACCGCGTGGCGCCTGAAGTGGAACCTGGTAACCACCGGCCTCGCGCTGGTGGCGAGCATTCCGCCGTTCGGCACCTTGGTCTTCGAGGTCTGGGCGAAGCGCAATGGCCACCTCGACGGGGTCGAAGCGCCGTCGAAGGCTGCAACAGCCTGACAACCTCACCCGAAGCCGCCATCGCGCACCCGAATCTTCGGGTGCGGGTGGCGGTTTCGTGCATTTTCGGACTCAACGGTCTGTTGGCCGCCATGTGGGTGGCCCACATCCCGGTGATCCAGGATCGAACCGGCGTCAGTCACGCCACACTGGGCGGCCTGTTGCTGGCCATCGGCGGATCGGCTCTGGTTGCGATGCAACTCGTCGGACCGTTGACCGACCGCATCGGATCCAATTGGCCAACGGTGGTCAGTGCGGTCGGTCTGTCGCTGGCGATCCTGTTGCCAGGTCTGGCCACCAGCACCACCGCGTTGGCGGTCGCGCTGGTGGCGTTCGGCTTCTTCAACGGCGCGCTCGACGTCTCGATGAACACTCAGGCGGTGCTGTGTGAACGCACCTACAAGCGGCCGATCATGTCCTCGTTCCACGGATACTTCTCGGTGGGCGGCCTGGCCGGTGCGGGGATCGTGGCGGGCGGGTTGGCGCTCGACGTGCCCCTCATGGCGGTTTTGGGCACGTTCTGTGCTCTGGGACTGGTGAGCGCGATCGTCTTGTCCCGGGACCTGTTCACCGGCCGCGCGGGCGACGAGGTGGCCGGATCTGATCAGGGGGCGGTATCCGATCAACAGGGCGCGGCTGGGCCTGATCGGGGCGAGGACGTCGCGGTCGGCGAGCCGCGACCATGGGGCCGGATCGCGCTGCTGGCACTGGTGGCGTTCATGCTGATGCTCGCCGAGGGCGTTGCCTACGACTGGAGTGCGCTCTACATCGTCGAGAATTACAACGTCTCCGATGCCATGGGCGCGGTGGCGTTCGGTGCATTCAGCGCCACGATGGTGCTCTTCCGGTTCTCCGCCGACACGGTGAGCGCGAAGTTCGGCCCGGTTGCCGTCGTGCGCGCCGGTGCGGCAGTCGCCGTGGCCGGAATGGCGCTGGCGATCTGCGCACCCACCGCGCCGTGGAGCATCGTCGGATGGGCGGTGTTCGGCCTCGGTGTCGCGGGCGGCGTTCCACAGCTGTTCACCGCGGCCGGAAACGTCACGACCGCGTCGAGCGGTCAGATCATCTCGGTGGTTGTCGGCTTCGGCTATGTCGGGATGCTGGCGGGCCCGGCGGTCATCGGGCCGCTCAGTCAATGGTTCTCTCTCGGCAGCGCGTTGTGGTTTGCGGTGGCCGGGTTGGCCGTCGCCATCGTTTTTGCACCCGTGGTCCGGCCCCGCACAACCGGACCCCGGCACCACGTCACCGACGACCGTGCCAAACTGGAGTAATGACCAGACCGCAACAAAGTCAGCAGGCGGCTGCCCGTGCGGCAGCGGCAATGTCAGGCGCCGTGGACCTTTCGGGTCTCAAAGAGCGTGCCGACGCGCAACGTGCGCAAGCCAGTCGGCCCACACCGCCACCGGGAGCCGCACCACCGTCGGTCCCGGCCGGGGGATCAGGATTCCCCGCCGTCTACGACGTCACCGAGGAAACCTTCGAAACCGAGGTCGTTGCCCGGTCTTCGCAGGTTCTGGTCGTGGTGGACCTCTGGGCGACCTGGTGCGGTCCGTGTAAGCAGCTGTCGCCGACGCTGGAGCGGATGGCCGCCGAATCCGGTGGTGCCTGGGTGCTCGCGAAGGTCGATGTCGACGCCAACCCGCGCATCGCGCAGTTGTTCGGTGTGCAGTCCGTACCGACCGTGGTCGCGATCATCGGCGGTCAGCCGGTGTCGGCCTTTGCAGGCGCACAGCCGGCCGCGCAGATCCAGAGTTGGATCGACGATGTCATGAGCCAGCACGGTGCTGGGCTCACCGGTGTCCCCGCAGAGGCCGGTGTCGAGGCCGAAGATCCGATCGACCCGCGGATGGCGGCGGCCGAGGACAAACTCAACGACGGTGACATCGACGGCGCGCTTGCCGACTACAAAGAGATCGCGGCTGCCGAGCCGAACAACCTCGAGGCCGCGTCGCTGGTCCGCAACCTGACGTTCGTCGCGCGGGCCCAGTCCCACGACCCGGCAGCGCTGGCCGACGCATCACCCGACGACCTCGAGAAGCAACTGGCCGCCGCGGACGTGGAGCTGCTCAATCAGCAGCCCGAGGCCGCGTTCGATCGGATCATCAAGGTCGTCGCCAGGACTGCGGGCGACGATCGCACCGCCGCCCGGGCCCGGCTCCTCGAACTGTTCGAATTGTTCGATCCGGCCGAGCCCTTTGTGGTCGCGGCAAGGCGCAAGCTCGCGACCGCCCTGTACTGATGACCGCCCTGTATTTGACCGCCCGGTACTGATCAGGTCTCACGGGTCGTAGCGGGAGCAACCACTGTCGGTGTCGAAGTAGCCGGCCGAGAATGCTGCGATCCGGGAGAAACCACTCGGAAGCGAACGGCCGGCCACGTCACTGGCCACCGCACCGCTGACCAGCAGGCTGGACACCAACTCGTCGAGGTCGCCGCCGCGCAGCGTGAACGTACCGGAGTCCGCGGTCGATCGGGCCCACTGGCCGGTGGCGCACACCGCTCGGGCTGCCGAGACCGGTTGGTCGATCACCTGACCGCGGGCCTGTTGGGCCGCGAGCGAGTATCGGGATGCCACCAGCGAGTACGCACTGAAATCACCGCCGATGAAGCTCGGCAACCCGGGGGGACCGGTGGTTCCGTTGTAGGCGATCGACGCGAGCTCTGACGTATCCATCGACACCGAGTTGGTGGCCGGGCAAAACGCGACCGGTGGCCGTGTGGCGACCGTGTCCACCGCGGGGCACCCGGTGTTCAGGGCATCGGTGTCGACAGCAGGCCGTACGTCGGGTGGCAGGGCGAAGAACTCCTCGACCGACGAGATCACCGAGTCGAGTCCGCCTTCGCTGAACCGGGTCGTGTCGATGCTGCCTGCGTTGTCGAAACGCGGCGGCATCGCATCGCGCATCTCGTCGACGCTTATCTCGTTGATCGCCGCACAAGTCTCCGGCTCGCCGGCGAATCCGGTCTCGAATGCGTAGGCCCGTTCGAACGCGGTGCCGTGATCGGATTGTCCACGTTCGCTGTCCCGGGCCGAGATCAGCGCGGCGACAGCGGTATTGAGCCCGTCCGCGGTGTTGATCTGCAGGTATTTGCCGTTGTCCTCGGCGATCCATCGGATGAAGTTGCCCGACAGACAGTCTGCTTGCTGTTCGCTGACGATCGGGGACGCGTCTTTGTCGATGCCTGCGATCATCTGTACGTAGTGGCCGTACTCGTGGGCGATGACCGTCACCGGAGCCATCGGTCCGAACTCGTCGAGCAGGGCGGGCATCAAAACTCCACGGTCCCAGCCGATCTGGTCCCGCGGCGGGCAGAAGGCGGCATTGACGTGTCCGTAGGTCGAGTCGCCACAGAAGGTCACCGACGCGCTTCGGGGTGCCTGCGCATCCCAGGACACGAACCCGAGGCCGGTTTTGAACTCATCGCCGAACGCCGGTTCGAACGCCTCTTTCCAGTACGACTCGAGATCCAGCAGGGCCGCGGCCATCAGGGTGTCGATCTCACCGGAGTCCGCGTTGTCGATATCGAGCACCGGTTCTTCGGCGTCGGAACGCAGGCCGGTGGGGCCGTCGGTGACCGCGAGGCCGGCAACGGTGAACGGGTCGGAGTACACAGACACCGGATCGCCGTCGACCACAACACGCTCTTCGCGGTCGGTGCAGCCGGTGGACACCAGCAGGCAAACACCGACCAGCCCACTGATCCACGATATTCGTCGTGTCTTCACGGATGTCCCCGGCGGCCGCCGCTAGGCAGGCGCGATCCAGATGGCTCCGTTGGCGGGCAAAGTCAGCCGGGCGCATGCGGGCCGACCGTGCCAGGCTTCACTGTTCGCGATCACTTGACCGAGATTACCGGCGCCGGTCCCGCCGTACGCCGGTGCATCGGTGTTGAGGATCTCGTTCCAGACCCCGGCGACCGGGAGACCGACCCGGTAGTCGGTACGGGTGGTGCCGGAGAAGTTGAAGACACACGCCACCACCGAGCCGTCCGACCCCCATCGCAGGAAACTGATGATGTTGCCCGCGGTGTCGTTGGCATCGATCCAGGAGTAGCCGCTGGGTGTGATGTCCTGGCTGTAGAGCGCCGGGTGTCGACGGTATGTGCTGTTGAGATCGGTGACGAGCGCCTGGACACCGGCATGCAGCTCACCCTCCCAGCCTTCGAGTTGTTCCCAGGACAGACTGCGGCTCTCCGACCATTCGGGGGTCTGGGCGAACTCTTGGCCCATGAACAGCAACTGCTTGCCCGGATGGGCCCACATGTAGGAGAGCAGCGCGCGGACACCTGCCGCCTTGGTCTGTGAATCACCGGGCATCCGCGTCCACAGGGTGCCCTTGCCGTGCACGACCTCGTCGTGGCTGATGGGCAGCACGAAGTTCTCACTCCACGCGTACATCAGCGAGAACGTGATCTCGTGGTGATGGAAGCTGCGGTGGATCTGATCACGCCCGAGGTAGCCGAGCGTGTCGTGCATCCAGCCCATGTTCCACTTCATCGTGAAGCCGAGTCCACCCAGGTTGGTATCGCGGGTGACCCCGGGCCACGATGTCGATTCCTCGGCGATCGTCACGACACCCGGGTGGTGTTTGTGCACGGTCGCGTTCATCTCCTGCAGGAACTGCACGGCCTCGAGATTCTCGCGACCCCCATAGATGTTGGGGGACCAGCCACCGTCCGGGCGGGAGTAGTCGAGATAGAGCATCGAGGCGACGGCATCGACGCGCAGTCCGTCGATGTGGAACTCGTCGAACCAGTAGAGCGCGTTGGCAACCAGGAAGTTGCGGACCTCGGGCCTGCCGAAGTCGAAAACGTAAGTGCCCCAGTCCAGCTGCTCGCCGCGCTGCGGGTCGCTGTGTTCGTAGAGGGGCGTGCCGTCGAAACGGGCAAGGGCCCAGGCGTCTTTGGGGAAGTGGGCGGGCACCCAGTCGACAAGGACTCCGATCCCCAGCCCGTGTAGACGGTCGACGAAGAACCGGAAGTCGTCGGGAGTGCCGAAACGTGAGGTCGGTGCGTAATAGGAGGTGACCTGGTAACCCCAGGATCCGCCGAACGGGTGCTCCGAGACCGGGAGCAACTCGACGTGCGTGAAGCCGAGGTCGCTGACGTATGTGCCTAGTTCGTCGGCGAGTTCGCGATATCCCAGACCCTGGCGCCACGACCCGAGATGTACCTCGTACACGCTCATCGGCTCGTTGACCGCGTCCGACTTCTCGCGGCGGTCCACCCACTCGGCATCGGTCCACTCGAACGACGTCTCGGGGATGACCGAAGCCGTGGCCGGCGGAACCTCTGCCGCCCGTGCCATCGGATCGGCCTTCTCCCGGACGACGCCGTCGTTGCCGGTTATCCGGTACTTGTACGTGGTGCCCGGACCGATATGGGGCACAAAGACTTCCCAGACCCCGCTCGAGCCGAGGCTGCGCATCGGCGCGGTATGCCCGCGCCAGCCGTCGAAACTGCCGATGACGGTCACACCCTGGGCATTCGGTGCCCACACGGCGAAGCCGGTGCCGTCGACACTGCCGTCCGGCGTCGAATACAGCCGGGATTGCGGGCCGAGGATCTCCCACAGCCGTTCGTGCCTGCCCTCGGTGAACAGGTGGATGTCGAGCTCGCCGAGGCTGGGAAGGAACCGGTATCCGTCGGCAACCACGAACTCGCGGTCGGTGCCGGTTGTGTCTTGATAGGTGACGCGGTACCGGTAATCGATCAGATCCGCGAACGGGATGGTGGCGACGAACAGGCCCGAATCCTGATGTGTCAGTGGGTAGTCGACGCCGCCGATGACCGCGCTCACCGCGGTCGCGTCAGGCTTGAGGGTGCGCAGGATCGTGTACTCACCCGATGGGTGGGCGCCGAGAACCCCGTGCGGGTTGTGGTGTGTTCCGGACAGGAGCCTGTCGAGTTCTGACTTCTCGAGGGTCGCGTCGGGTGCGGTGTTTGACGGTGTGGTCATGAGGGAGTCCTGAACGCGAGTGCGCTGCGCGCCGCCTCGGGCATGGGCGGAAGTGCAACGATGTGGGCAACCGAGCGCCATGGTTCCAGCCGGACATAGTTGGATTGGCCCCAGTGGAAGCTGTCGCCGGTCACTTCGTCGATACCGCTGAAGCGGTCGTGCCAGTTGTAGCCCAGCGAGGGCATGTCCAGCCACACGGTTGATTCTTGGGCGGCGATGGGGTCGAGGTTGATGACCACCACGACGGTGTCGCCGGTGTGCGGGTCGAACTTCGAGAACGCGATGAGCGCGTCGTTGTCGATGTGATGGAACTTCAGGTACCGCAACTGCTGCAGCGCCGGGTGGCGCCTGCGGATCTCGTTGAGTGAGCGGATCCATCCTTCGAGCGATTCACCACGGCTTGCCGCGCCCTTGTAGTCGCGGGGACGCAGCTGATACTTCTCCGAATCCAGATACTCTTCGCTGCCGTCGCGTACGGCATTGTGTTCGAACAGTTCGTATCCGCTGTAGACACCCCACGTCGGGGAGAGGGTGGCGGCCAGGGCCGCTCGCAGCGCAAACATCCCGGGGCCGCCGTATTGGAGGCTCTCGTGCAGGATGTCCGGGGTGTTGACGAACAGATTGGGCCTGCAGACGTCTGCGTTGGCCGCGATCTCGTTGCCGAACTCGGTGAGCTCCCACTTGGCGGTCCGCCAGGTGAAATAGGTGTACGACTGCGTGAACCCCAACTTGGCCAGACCGTACAGACGGGCGGGCCGCGTGAAGGCCTCGGCCAGGAACAGCACATCGGGGTCGCGTTTCTTCACCTCGACGATGAGCCACTCCCAGAAATCCGGCGGCTTGGTGTGCGGGTTGTCGACCCGAAAGATCTTGACGCCCTGCTTGACCCAATGCAGGACGACCTTCAGCACGCCGCGGAAGATCCCGTTGCGGTCGTCGTCGAAGTTGAGCGGGTAGATGTCCTGGTACTTCTTGGGTGGATTCTCCGCATAACGGATGGTCCCGTCAGGTTCGGTGACGAACCAGTCGGGATGTTCGGTGGTCCACGGATGGTCGGGCGCGCACTGCAGCGCCAGGTCGAGAGCGACCTCCATGCCGAGTTCCTCGGCGCGGTGGCGGAAATAGTTGAAGTCGTCGAGCGTACCGAGCCGTGGGTGGATGGCATCGTGTCCGCCGTCCGCCGACCCGATCGCCCATGGAGAGCCGACATCGTCGGGTCCGGCGATCACAGAGTTGTTGGGCCCCTTGCGGTTCACCTCACCGATCGGATGGATCGGTGGCAGATAGACCACGTCGAAGCCCATATCGGCGATCCGGGGCAGATCTTCGGCTGCGGTGAGGAAGGTGCCGTGAACCGGGTGCCCGTCGTTGTCCCACCCGCCGGTGGACCGGGGGAACATCTCGTACCAGGATCCGAACAACGCGCGCACGCGGTCGACCCAGACGCGGTGCGTGCGACTCTTGGTGACCAATTCCCGGACCGGGTGGTTGATCAACAGGGTGCTGACCGGTTCCGAGAGTGCCGGCGCGACGCGGACCGGGAGCGCGGCCTGTTGATCACGCAATGCGGCGATGGCACCGGACAACAGTTCGCGGCCGTCCGGCGGGACGAGCGTGATCGCCTTTTCGAGCAGGCGCGCACCGCGTTCGATGTCGTTGGCGAGTTCGGAACTGCCCTGACCTGCCGCGAGCTTCTTGTCCATGGCGTCGCGCCATGTCGCGAAAGGGTCGCTCCAGCCGTCGATCCGGAATGACCAATAGCCCATGGCATCGGGCGTGAACAGGGCGTTGAACGTGTCGGGTTCGGCGCCAGGCGACATCCGGATGTCAAGGCTGTTGCTCCGTGACGGTCCTTCGACATGCAGCGTGGCGGCAACGGCGTCGTGGCCTTCCCTCCAGACCGTTGCGCTGACGGGGACGGTCTCTCCGACAACCGCTTTCGCGGAGAACTGACCAGAGGAGACCACGGGGGCTATGTCATCGATCCCGATGCGCCCTATCACCTTCTGCGCCACCTTTCGATGTTTTCGATGGGTTCTCGAGGGGTGTTGCACTGTCATCGTTGTCGGTTCCCACCGTATGCGACCGCGGCCGGTTCGGCGCGGGCTCGAGCGCCTCAGACTTTGGTGTCGCCGTTCAATCTGCTCAGCGCTCCGCGGACCAACTGCGCATCCGAGGTTCGCCAGAAGGGTGGCAACGACGCCAGTAAGTAGTTGCCATATCGGGCCGTTGCCAAACGTGAGTCGAGAACGGCCACCACACCGCGGTCGGAGGTGGATCGCAACAAACGGCCGGTGCCCTGGGACAACAGCAGTGCGGCGTGGCCGGCGGCGATGGCCATGAAACCGTTGCCGCCGCGCGCTTCGACCGCCTGTTGCCTCGCCAGCAGCAGGGGATCGTCCGGGCGGGGGAACGGGATGCGATCGATCAGAACCAGATTCAGTGACGGGCCCGGGACGTCGACGCCCTGCCACAGTGACAGGGTGCCGAACAGGCAGGTGCTCTCGTCGGCCGCGAACTCCTTGACCAGCGCGCCGGTGGCGCCTTCGCCCTGGCACAGCACGGGGAGTTCGATGCGGGCACGGACGGCCTCGGCCGCGGCCTTGGCTGCGCGCATCGACGAGAAGAGGCCGAGCGTGCGGCCACCGGCCGCGGTGATCAGTTCGACCATCTCGTCGATGATGCGGGGCGACAGCCCGTCCCGACCCGGTGCGGGCAGGTGACGGGCGACGTAGAGGATGGCGGCCTTCTGGTGGTCGAAAGGTGACCCCACGTCGACACCGTTCCAGGTGATCTTCTTCTTGTCGGACGGCGGCGGCTTGCCGATGGCGGTGATGCTCTGTGCCGACTTGGTCGCCTGTGTCTCCGGTTCCGATTCGTCGTCGGATCGCGGGCGATGCGGCGGCAGGCCCCATTCGGCTGCCAGGCTGTCGAACGAGCCACCGACGGTCAGGGTCGCCGATGTCAGGATCACGGTGGCATTGGCGAACAGCGATGCGCGGAGCAGCCCGCCGACCGACAGCGGCGCCACCCGCAGCACTTTCTTCCGATCACCGCGGAAGAGTTCCTCGGCGACCCATACGACGTCCGGGCGTCGGGCCGGGTCGGGGTCGTCGAAGGCGCCCAGGATCCGGACCGCGGTGTCGTGCAGCTCCTCCAACGAAGTCAGCGCGGCCGAGCGGGCCGCGCTGGCATCGGCGTCGAGTTCACCGCTGCGCCGGGCCGGGCCGATGGCGGTGTGCGCCTTCCACAGCCGGTCGCGAAGGGAGGACAACGCCAGGGGAGCACCGTCGGGCAAACCCGTCCATTGACCGGGTGCGATTTCATCGAGCAGTATTTCGATCTGTTCGCTGCTGCCTGCGATGTCGTCGGAGAGTTCGTCGTCGATGAGTTTTCCGCAACGCCTGGCCGCACCGGCGATGGTTCCGCCCGACAACTCGGCCGTGGCCACCGAGGTGATCCGGTCGGCGAGTTCGTGTGCCTCGTCCACGACCACGACGTCGTGTTCGGGAAGGATCGCGGCCGGACTCATCGCATCGATCGCGAGTAGTGCGTGGTTGGTGACCACCAGGTCGGCCTGACCGGCCTTGGCTTTGGCCTTTTCGGCAAAGCAATCGGCACCGTATGAGCAGTTGGTGGCGCCGAGGCATTCGCGGGCGGTGACGCTGACCTGGCGCCACGCGCGGTCGGAGACACCGGTGTCGAGGTCGTCGCGGTCACCGGTCTCGGTGTCGGAGGTCCACTCGCGCAGGCGGGTGACCTCACGTCCGAGCCGAGAGGCAGCAAACGGATCGGGTTGACCGCCTGCGCTGAACAGATCGTCGTCGGCCGGTTCGTCGAGCATCCCGGCGTGGATCTTGTTCAGGCACAGGTAGTTACCGCGGCCCTTGAGGATCGCGAACTCCGGGGGGCGGCCGAGTGGTTTGGTGAGCGCGGTGGCGGTCCGGGGCAGGTCTCGATCGACCAGCTGGCGTTGCAGGGCGATGGTCGCCGTCGAGACGACCACCGTCTTGCCGGTGTCGACGGCATGACGCAACGACGGAACCAGATAGGCCAGCGACTTACCGGTACCGGTCCCGGCCTGGACGGCAAGATGTTCGCCGGTGTCGATGGAATGGGCAACGGCCGACGCCATTTTCAGCTGACCGTCGCGCCGGGCCCCGCCCAGTGCGGAGACCGCCTCGGCCAGGAGGTCGGGTACCTCGGGAATCGAACTCACTGCGGGTCCGTCATCAGACGTGGTCTCCTGGCGACGGCGGCACGATCGTGACACCGGCGTTGTTCATCTGGGCAATCGCGGACGAGGTGGTCTCGGCGCTGACCCCGGCGCAGTAATCGAGCAGGACCCGGGTCTCGAACCCGGCCGAAGCAGCGTCGATCGCGGTGGCCCGGACGCAGTGGTCGGTGGCCAGACCGACCACGTCGACGGCGTTGATCTCATGCTCGCGCAGCCAGTCGACGAGCGCCGCGTCATTGTTGTCGACACCTTCGAAGCCCGAATATGCGGCGCTGTGATGACCTTTGGAGAACGTCACATCCGCAACGGAGGCATCGAAACCGGGATGAAAGTCCATACCCGGGGTGCCCACGACACAATGCCGGGGCCAGCTGTCGACAAAGTCGGGGGTGTCGGAGAAATGATCGCCCGGATCGATGTGGTGATCGCGGGTGGCGACGATCACCTGATAGCCGTGGTCGCCCCGGGTGTAGCGGGTGATCGCGGCCGCGACGTCGGCGCCGCCACGCACTGCCAGCGAGCCGCCCTCGCAGAAGTCGTTCTGCACGTCGACGATCAGCAGTGCGGTTCGAATATGTTCGCTCACAACAGATTCCCTACTTGATGAGACAAAACCATCCCTACGGTCGAAAGCAACTGCCTATGGGGCGATGAAGCGGGTGGGTATTGCGGGTTCGCCGCGGGACAGACCCAAACCTTCCCACGGCAGACTGACAAGGGCCTGCGCCAGGTGTTGCCGCGAATCTTCCAGGGTAGGGAGCGCATCGACGGGTTTGCCATCTCGCACCAACGGGATCTGCAGTGGCCGCGAAGACGACGCCAGTTCAGGTGCCGCCGATCCGCGCGGATACATGATCTCCTCCAAGATCGTTCCCGACGGCTTGGCGGTCCGGAGCGCGGTTTTCGCGCCACCACGAGATTCCTTGCGGCTGGCACGTTTTGCCACCGGGATGCCATCGACCTCGACCAGTTTGTAGACCATGCCTGCGGTGGGTGATCCGGATCCGGTCACCAGCGACGTGCCCACGCCGTATCCGTCGACCGGTTCGGCGCGCAGTGACGCGATCGCGTATTCGTCGAGGTCGCCGGACACGATGATCCTGGTCTTGGTGGCGCCGAGGTCGTCGAGCTGCTGGCGGACCTGGCGTGCCAGCATGCCCAGATCGCCGGAGTCGATGCGGACGCCGCCGAGGTCGGTGCCCGCCACCTCGATGGCGTTGGCCACACCCTGGGCTATGTCGTAGGTGTCGACGAGCAGGGTGGTCCCGACACCGAGGCGCGCGACCTGCGAGGCGAACGCTGCCTTCTCGTCCGGGCCGTCGGCGGTGGTGTGCAACAGGGTGAAGGAATGTGCGCTGGTTCCGGTGCTCGGTATCCCGTGCCTGCGGGCGGCTTCGAGGTTGGACGTCGCGGACATCCCGGCGAGGTAGCCGGCCCGCGCCGCTGCCACCGCCGCCTGCTCGTGCGTGCGGCGGGAACCCATCTCGATGATCGGACGGGAACCCGACGCGGTGACCATCCGGGCCGCCGCCGAGGCGATGGCGCTGTCATGGTTGATGATCGACAGGGCGAGGGTTTCGAGCACAACTGCTTCGGCAAAGGTGCCGCGCACGGTCAGCACCGGGGAGCCCGGGAAGTACAGCTCACCCTCCGGATATCCGTCGATGTCCCCGGAGAACCGGTATCTGCTCAGCCAGTCGAGCGTCTCGGCGTCGAGGAATGGTTCGACCAGTGCCAGTTCTTCAGGGCCGAAGGTGAACTCGGCGAGTTGCTCGATCAGACGCCCGGTACCAGCGACAACACCGTATCGGCGGCCATCGGGAAGTCTCCGTGCGAACAACTCGAATGTGCAGTTGCGATGCGCACTGCCGCCGGCGAGCGCGGCCGCGATCATGGTGAGCTCGTAGTGGTCGGTCAGCAGCGCTGTGTTCGATGCGGTCACTATCGGTACCCTAGGGCTTATGCGCGGACAGATGATGACCGCACCGGAGCGTGTCCACACCACGTTGGCGGCGGGCGACGGTCAGCACGAGGCTACCCCGTCCAGTACTGCCGTCGCCGAACGCGACGAGGCACTGGATCGCCCGTGGATGACCATCGTGTGGGACGACCCGGTGAATTTGATGCGGTACGTGACCTACGTCTTCCAGAAGGTCTTCGGGTACAGCGAAACCAAGGCTTCCGAGCTGATGATGCAGGTACACACCGAAGGGCGGGCCGTGGTGTCGTCGGGTGATCGCGACAAGGTCGAACTCGACGTGCAGAAGCTGCATTCGGCGGGCCTGTGGGCCACCATGCAGCGGGACAGCTGAGCACGTGCGCAATTGGAAACGGCGTGGTTCCGGCGATCGTCTGCGCATCACCACCGAACTCGATCAGCACGAAACCGATCTGATCGCGTCACTCGTCATGTCGATGACCGAGTTGCTCGACGAACGGGAGTCGACCGCTCCGACCGATGAGCTCTCCGAGATGACAGGTATCGCGGCGGGTCACTCCACTCCGCCGACCGATGCCACCCTGGGCAGACTCTTCCCGGACTTTCACCGTCCCGACCAGGACGAGACCACATCGATGGACGCGGCCACCGGCGACCTCAACGGCGCACTGCGCAGCCTCCACGAACCGCACATCATCTCCGCCAAACAGGAAGCCGCGCGGGTGGTACTCGACTCCCTTCCCGAGGGCGGAGGTGTGGTCTCGTTGACACCCGAGGAAGCCGATCAGTGGTTGTCCGCGGTGAACGACGTGCGCCTGGCACTGGGCGCGATGATCGGTATCAACGAGTCCACTCCGGACCAATTGCCCGAGGGCGATCCGATGGCGGCTCATCTCGACGTCTACCACTGGTTGACCGTCGTCCAGGAACTGCTCGTCGTCGCCCTCATCGGTAAGTGATCAGCCGGCAGGCAGGGAGCTCGAAGTGACACGGGCAGGGAGCCCCAAGTGAGGATTGCATGATTCCAGGACCGACGGATTCGATCACCGATGTCGCAGGCGTGCGGGTGGGCCACCATCACAGGCTCGACGATCACGTCACCGTGGCAACCGACGACGCAGCGGGTGAGGGTTGGGCCACCGGTACCACCGTGGTCTTGCTGCCCGACGGTGCCGTGGCAGCGGTCGATGTCCGCGGCGGTGGCCCGGGTACGAGGGAAACCGACCTGCTCGATCCGTCCAACACCGTGCAGCAGGTGCACGCGATCGTCCTGAGCGGCGGCAGTGCCTATGGACTGGCCGCGGCCGACGGGGTGATGTCACACCTCGAGAGCCAGGGCATCGGGCTCGCGATGGACAAACGTGGTTCGGTGGTGCCCATCGTGCCGGGCGCGGTGATCTTCGACCTCGCGGTCGGCGATTGGTCGGCTCGTCCCGACCGCGACTTCGGTGCCCTCGCGGCGGCGAACGCGGACACGACGGTGGCGACCGGATCCGTGGGGGCCGGTACCGGCGCCCGGGCAGGCGCGCTCAAAGGTGGCGTCGGCAGCGCGAGCATCACATTCACCACCGGTCCGGCGACGGGTATCACCGTCGCAGCGCTGATCGTTGCCAATCCGGTGGGTGCGGTCATCGACCCGGCCAGCGGATTACCTTGGGGCGCACTCCCATTCGAATTGGACCACTACGGGCTGAAGCCGCCGTCGCCCGACGAGGTGTCGAACCTGTTGGCGCTGACCGCCAAGTCGAGCCCGCTCAACACCACCATCGGCGTCGTGGTCACCGACGCCGCGCTCGATCCGGCGTCGGTGCATCGAATCGCGATGACGGCGCACGACGGACTGGCCCGAGCGATCCGTCCGGCCCATTCACCGCTCGACGGGGACACACTTTTCGCCGTTGCCACCGGCTCGGCCACGCCGACGCCGGGGCCCGGCGAGTCGCCAGAGGTTCCGCCGGGGATGAACCCGCTCGTCGCGCTGGTGGCGGCGGTCGGCGAGGCCGCGGCGACCGTGGTGCAGCGCGCCATCGTCAGCGCAGTGGTTGCCGCCACACCGGTCGGCGGAATACCGACTTACCGGGAGACGTTGCCAACAGCATTCGTGCCCGAATAGCTTTCGGGCACCGCCAAGACGACGTCAGGGGTTGTGTAGTGCTCACCATCAGCCGGTCGCTGGTTGATCAGATGGTCGCTCATGCCCGCGCGGATCACCCCGACGAAGCGTGCGGTGTGATCGCCGGACCCGAAGGTTCGGACCGTCCCGAACGATTCGTCGCGATGGTGAACGCCGAGCGATCACCCACCTTCTATCGGTTCGATTCCGTCGAGCAGCTCAAGGTCTGGCGTGAGATGGATCGCAGCGACGAAGAGCCGGTGGTCATCTACCACTCGCACACGGCAACCGAGGCCTATCCGAGCCGCACCGACGTCGCGTTCGCCTCCGAGCCGAATGCCCACTACGTGCTGATCTCGACCCGCGACCCCGACAACGAAGAAATCCGGAGCTACCGGATCGTCGACGGCGAGATCGCCGAAGAGCCGATCGACATCACCTAGAGGGAGTTCACCATGGCAGTAACTGTTTCCATCCCGACGATCCTGCGTACGTACACCGACGGGAACAAGCGCGTGGAGGCCAGCGGGGCCACCGTTGGCGAGTTGATCGACAACCTCGATGTCGGCCACAGCGGACTCAAGGACCGGCTCATCGCGTCGGGCAAGCTGCATCGCTTCGTGAACGTCTACGTCAATGACGAAGACGTGCGTTTCTCCGGAGGCCTCGACACCGCGGTGGCCGACGGCGATGAGGTCACGATCCTGCCCGCCGTCGCCGGTGGCTGATCTCCTGCCGAGCTGAAAACCAACTGGGATGACACGTTATGAATCACTCATCGACTCGGTGGGCCACACACCGCTGATCGGGCTGCCGCGCCTTTCGCCGCGCTGGCACGAC
This sequence comes from Williamsia sp. Y853, assembly GCF_056786495.1. Classification (NCBI taxonomy): domain Bacteria; kingdom Bacillati; phylum Actinomycetota; class Actinomycetes; order Mycobacteriales; family Nocardiaceae; genus Williamsia; species Williamsia sp. Y853. The sequence continues at coordinate 5,795 of NZ_JBXCJC010000008.1, read as the reverse complement.
AGCGAAGACGGTCCCGCCGTACGCCTGTGGGCCAAACTCGAAGACCGCAATCCCACCGGTTCGGTCAAAGACCGCCCGGCACTGCGGATGATCGAGCAGGCCGAGGCCGAAGGTCTGCTGTCGCCGGGTGCGACCATCCTCGAACCCACCAGCGGCAACACCGGCATCTCGCTGGCGATGGCCGCAAAACTCAAGGGCTACAACCTCATCTGCGTGATGCCCGAGAACACCTCGATCGAACGCCGTCAGCTGCTGACGATGTTCGGCGCGCAGATCATCTCGTCGCCGGCCGCCGGGGGATCGAACAAGGCGGTCGCGATGGCCAAGGAACTGGCCGCCGAACACCCCGACTGGGTGATGCTCTATCAATACGGCAATCCCGCGAACGCGCTGGCCCACTACGAGGGCACCGGCCCCGAACTCCTGGCGGATCTGCCGGAGATCACCCACTTCGTCGCCGGCCTCGGAACCACCGGGACGCTGATGGGCGTCGGCCGATTCCTGCGCGAGAACAAGCCCGGCGTCGAGATCATCGCCGCCGAACCGCGTTACGGCGACGAGGTCTACGGCCTGCGCAACATCGACGAGGGCTTTGTGCCGGAACTCTACGACGACACGATCCTCACCAGCCGCTTCTCGGTCGAGGGACGTAATGCGGTCCGCCGCATCCGGGAGCTGATCGAGGCCGAGGGAATCTTCGCGGGGATCTCGACCGGTGCCATCCTGCATGCGGCACTGGGTGTCGGACGCAAGGCCATGAAAGCCGGTGTCCGGGCCGACATCGGGTTCGTGGTGGCCGACGCCGGATGGAAGTACCTGTCGACCGGCGCGTACGAAGGTAGCCTCGATGAAGCAGGTGAGGGGCTCGAAGGCCAGCTCTGGGCCTGACCGCCACACACCCCCCGTTGCCACATTCGATCGGAGAACCATGACCGGATCACTCGGTTCATACGGCGCTGCCGACGGACTGACGCCTTCGGGTTCACGTTCGAAAGGCCCGGCGTCCTGGCCGCTGTGGGTGCGATCGATTGTCATCATGGTGGCGCTCACGGCCATGCTGTACGTCATCGAGTTCATCGATGTGCTCACCGATCGTGATCTCGACAGCGCAGGCATCGAACCGCGCGAAGTCGACGGCCTGACCGGTGTCGTCGCCTCACCGTTTCTGCACGCCGACTGGGAACACCTGGCGGCCAACACGATTCCGGGCATGGTGCTCGGCTTTCTGGTGCTGATGACCCGCCGGTTCCTGATCACCACCGCGATCGTGTGGGTGGTCTCCGGCGTCGGGGTGTGGTTGTTCGCACCTCCGTATTCGGTGACCGTCGGCGCCTCGGGCATCATCTTCGGCTGGCTCACCTACATCCTCGTGCGCGGCCTGTTCAACCGGAACTTCATGCAGATCCTGATCGGTGTGGTGGTTTTCATGATCTACGGCGGCATCCTGTGGGGTGTGCTGCCTGCCGATACAGGTGTGTCGTGGCAAGGTCATTTCTTTGGCGCCGTCGGTGGCGTCCTCGCGGCCTGGTACCTGTCCAGGAGAGATCGGAAGCAGGCGCAGAAGGCGAGCGCACCGACGCCGTACGGCACCACCAACTTCGGCAACCCCGGGAGCACCAGACTGTGAATTCAGATGCGTCAGCGAGTCCAGATGTCAATGCGCCGATCGGCATCTTCGATTCCGGCGTCGGAGGTCTCACAGTTGCCCGCGCGGTGATCGACCAGTTGCCGTCGGAGAACATCATCTACATCGGGGATACCGCCAACGGTCCGTACGGTCCGCTGACCATTCCGCAGATCCGTTCCCACGCCCTCGCGATCGGCGACGAGCTCGTCGAGCGCGGCGTCAAGGCGCTGGTGATCGCGTGCAACACCGCGTCGGCGGCCTGCCTTCGCGATGCCCGTGAGCGATACCCGATACCGGTGATCGAGGTGGTCCTGCCTGCGGTCCGTCGTGCGGTCGCGGCCACCCGCTCGGGCCGGATCGGCGTGATCGGTACCGAGGCGACCATCGCCTCCCGCGCTTATGAGGACTCGTTCGCCGCGGCGCAGAATGCCGTGATCACGTCAGTGGCCTGTCCGCGATTCGTCGACTTCGTCGAGCGGGGGATCACCAGCGGACGGCAGGTCCTCGGTCTGGCGGAGGGTTACCTCGAACCCCTTGCCGCGGCCCGTGTCGACACCGTGGTCCTGGGATGTACGCACTATCCGATGCTGTCGGGGGTCATCCAGCTCGCCGTCGGTGACGACGTGACGTTGGTGTCCAGTGCCGAGGAAACGGCCAAGGATGTGCTGCGGGTACTGACTGCGGGCGACCTGCTGCGCGCCCCGACCGATGACCCGGTGGAGCGTGTTTTCCAGGCCACCGGCGATCCGGAACTGTTCGCGAAGCTCGCGACCAGATTCCTCGGACCGGCAATCGGAGCAGTCCAGCACGTGTGATCGGTGGTCCGACAACCGCGGACCGATCGGGCGTGGCAGCATGGCGTCATGCGTCTGACCGTGCTGGGGTGTTCGGGCAGTTTGTCAGGCCCCGATTCGCCCGCGTCGGGGTACCTGTTGACGGTGCCCGGCTGCCAGCCGGTCGTGATGGATTTCGGTCCCGGCGTCCTCGGATCACTGCTGCAACACGCTGATCCGAATGAGGTGGCGATAGCGCTCAGTCACCTCCATGCCGATCATTGCCTGGATCTCCCGGGCCTGTTGGTGTGGCGTCGCTACAGCCCGGTCCCAGCGGTGGGGCGTGGCACGCTGATCGGGCCACCCGGGACCGCCGACCGGATCGGCGCGGCATCGTCGGAGTATCCCGGCGAACTCGACGACATCACCGACACATTCCGTGTCACTGACTGGATCGATGGCGGCGAGATCGAACTCGGCGGGATGACATTCTTCTCCCGCCGGGTCAATCACCCGCCCGCGACGTTCGGGTTCCGCGTGACCGGTCCCGAAGGTCAGGTGCTCACCTACAGCGGTGACACCGGTGTGTGCGACGAGCTCGTCGAGCTGGCCGAAGGCGCCGACGTGTTCCTGTGTGAGGCGTCGTGGACCCACGATCCGGTGAACCGGCCACCGAATCTGCATCTGTCGGGTCGGGAGGCGGGGGATGCCGCGGCGAAGGCCGGTGTCAAGAGCCTGCTGTTGACCCATCTGCCGCCGTGGACCTGGCCTGAAGAGGTGCTGGCAGAGGCCCGACAGGCCTACGACGGTCCGATTCGGGTGGTCCGCCGCGGCGACGTCATCAACATCGCCTGACGCCCACCCGGATACAGCTGCCGTGGCGACTCGATAGGGTGGGCCCTGTGAGTAGACGTGCAGATGGCCGAACCGATGACGAACTGCGGAAGGTGACCATCACCCGTGGTTTCACCAGTCACCCCGCCGGATCAGTACTTGTTGAATTCGGGGACACGCGGGTGATGTGCACCGCCAGTGTCACCGAAGGTGTGCCGCGCTGGCGGCGCGGATCCGGGCTCGGCTGGCTGACCGCTGAATACGCGATGTTGCCTGCGGCCACCCATGATCGTTCCGACCGTGAATCGGTCAAGGGCAAGGTCGGCGGACGGACGCAGGAGATCAGCCGTCTCATCGGCCGGTCGCTGCGTGCCTGCATCGACCTCGCAGCGCTGGGGGAGAACACCATCGCGCTCGACTGCGACGTGCTCCAGGCTGATGGTGGTACCCGAACCGCCGCGATCACCGGTGCCTACGTGGCGCTGTGCGATGCGGTCACCTACCTGAACGCGGCCGGGAAACTTGCTGATCCACAACCGATCTCATGTGGCATTGCAGCGGTCAGCGTTGGAGTTGTCGACGGTCGTGTGCGGCTCGACCTGCCGTACGAAGAGGATTCGCGCGCCGAGGTCGACATGAATGTGGTCGCGACCGACACCGGAACGCTGGTCGAGATCCAGGGCACCGGCGAGGGCGCAACGTTCCCGCGGTCGACGCTCGATCGTTTGCTGGATTCGGCGATGGCCGGCATCGAGCAGTTGTTCGTGGTGCAGCGTGAGGCACTCGCATTGCCGTACCCGGGCGTGCTTCCCGAGCCCGAGATCACCGGCAAACGTAAGACCTTCGGCAGCTGATGAGCCAGATCCTGGTGGCCAGTCGCAACAAGAAGAAGCTGGCCGAACTACGTCGGGTTGTCGAGAAGGCCGGCATCGAGGGCTTGGACGTGGTGGGTCTCGACGAGGTGCCCCCGTTCGACGAGGCACCCGAGACCGGCGCCACGTTCGAGGAGAACGCGCTGGCAAAGGCGCGCGACGCATTTGCGGCCACCGGACTGCCGTGTGTTGCAGATGATTCCGGGCTCGAAGTCGACGCACTGAACGGAATGCCCGGCGTGCTGTCGGCGCGCTGGTCCGGGCGACACGGCGACGACATCGCCAACCTGGAGTTGTTGCTCAATCAGCTCGGAGATGTCCCCGCGGACCGTCGCGGCGCGGCATTCGTATCGGCGTGCGCGCTGGTCACCGCGGATTCCGAAGTGGTCGTCCGAGGCGAGTGGCGCGGACGGATCATCGCAGAACCGGTCGGCGACAACGGTTTCGGATACGACCCCGTGTTCGTGCCCGACGAAGAATCCGAGTCCGGGCGCAGTGCGGCACAGCTGTCACCGACTGAGAAAGATGCTCTGAGTCATCGCGGCCGAGCTCTGGCACAACTGGTGCCTGCACTGCAGGAACTGGTTTCGAACTGAACCCTACGGATCCGGGTCTGGTTCGGGTCAGATACCGAACTGGGCCCGGATCTCCTGGGTGCGCTTGTGTTCCACCCAGAACGACAAGAACGGGATCGTTCCGGCGATCAGCGTGAAGACCGCCCTGCCGATCGGCCACCGGACCTTGATGCCCAGGTCGATCGCCATGATCAGGTAGATGAAGTAGACCCACCCGTGCACGAACGGCACGAAGTCGAGGGTGTGGTCGTCGAAGCCGTAGAGCAGGATCATCTCGGCAACCAGCAGCAGCAGCCACAGACCGGTGATCCATGCCATCACCCGGTACCGCAGCAGTGCACCCTTGATCTTTTTCGGCGGCGTCGCTGTGGTGATCGGGGTGGTCGACTCGGCGGGGATCTGGCTCACTGATTGCTCCGTTGTGGGTTGTCTGCGGGGTGATTGTCTGCAGGGTGATCGTTGGCGCTGCGGGATTGTGCGGCGCGGTGGGTGTCGGCGTCGGTGAGTTCGGCCAGCAGCCGGTTGTACTCGGCGATCTGGGCGCCGTCGGTGGTGCCGTCCTCGACCAGCGGGGTCGGTGCCGAGTCGGGCCGGGGCGGCAGGATCCCCTCCGGGATCTCCTTCACGCCTCCGCTGCTGTTGAGCTTGTGGACTTCTTCCGGATCGGATTCGAGGACGACGAACTTGCGGTACGCATAGACGCAGAAGGCCGCGAACGCCGGCCACTGAAGGGCGTAACCCAGGTTCTGGCCCGTCCCGCCGGTCGATTCGAACCGACTCCACTGCCACCACGCCAGCCCCAGGCACGTGGCAGCTGCCACCACAACCAGCGCTATGAGTGCTGGTCGGTGCCTTCGCTTGTTCGATGCCATGTCTTGACGGTACCTAAGTGATGCAAGTCGCAGGTCAGCCGGTACTCTGTCTCCTGCACGCGCGAGTGGCGGAATTGGCAGACGCGCTGGATTTAGGTTCCAGTGTCTACGGACGTGGGGGTTCAAGTCCCCCCTCGCGCACTATTCGAACATCCAGCTCCACAGCCTATCTGCTCCTGAACTGTGGGTTGCTCGATCCTCGGTGGGAGTGGCTGTGAGTGTGTTCGAGCCGCTTTCAGCGC
>NZ_JBXCJC010000007.1:0-41137 GCF_056786495.1 Williamsia sp. Y853 | reverse complement strand
GGGGTTCAAGTCCCCCCTCGCGCACTATTCGAACATCCAGCTCCACAGCCTATCTGCTCCTGAACTGTGGGTTGCTCGATCCTCGGTGGGAGTGGCTGTGAGTGTGTTCGAGCCGCTTTCAGCGCCAAGTGTGGGTGAAATGTGGGCAAGCCTCATGCTCAACCGATCAGCCCATTCGATGCTTGAATCAGACGGTGACGCAACCACCGCCTAATGGGCAGGACCCGAAACCACCGAGCTGGGCGCGAGAGCCAGCTTCGCCCGAGCAGAGAAAGCGCAACAACAAGATCATCCTGTGGGTGATCGCCGGCGTGTTGGCTGTGATCCTCGTGATCGGCATCGCGGGAGCGCTGATCGGTGACGATGAGAGTTCGGATCCGGAGGCTCGCGTCGATGTGACCGTCACCGACTTCACGTCCTACCCGTCTTCGCCGGCGGCGACGTACACACCTCCGCCGGCCGCGACAACGACACCGCGGACGACAACTCCTCCGGTCGCGTGTGATGAAGCACCAGATCTGTACGTCAGCATGATCGAGATGAGCCTGATCGACTCGTCACTCAGCCTGGCGAATCTACAAGCTCTTTCCGCGCCGGGCGGCCTGGTTTACATCGGGGCCGACATCATGCGGGGTGAGGAACGCGAATCAAGTCAGGACACCTGGGTAGTTGAGGACGACGTGGTGTTCGCGTTGTCCAGCTCGGCCAACGAGTTCACGGTCTTGCCGGACGGCCGCGACATGCTCGACGTGAACATCAGCGCGGGGGATGAGTACGGCTCAGCACTGCAGAACTGTGTAGCGAGGTTGCGCCAGGGAGGCTGAGAAACCCGTCGGGCCCGTCGTCTACGGTGGCTCGTGCGTTGAGTCCGCTTCTGGGAAGGGGTTCGGCTCAACGACAAAGAATGCCCCGAACCAGCTAACTCCTGGCTCGGGGCGTTCTTGTGTTCGGACTAGACTGAGTGGTGCGGAGGTTGGGCCTCAGGAGAGGTCTCTGTGTATACCGATCGCAACCCACCAACGCGATGCCCGAACGGCCATCGGTTTGGGCCCCGCCGCGTGCTCGTCGGCTGGGATAACCTCCACGAGCCACCGTGCCGGACGTGGACGTGCGTCAAATGTGATGCTGTCGTCTACACGCACGCGGCTCGCTGGTTCCCGGTGATACATCCGAAGGGCTTCGATCATGTGGCGCGGCCGGACTAGACATTTCCTGGTCCCAGCGCACCAGATCGAGTGCGGCGGCAATCGCCCCGAGCGCGATGTCCGGCATGTCCTTCACGAGACTTAGACGCATAGTTCGTCGCGGTGGTTCCGTCAGGGGGTAGTCCAGGTGGATGACAACGGACCTGCAATAGACCGTGATACCCCTGACAGGTGAACAAGCAAAATGATCCCCAGCCTGACCAAATGCCGACGGTTGTTGTCTATCAAAATTCCGATTTCGTGTCCGGGATGCTGCAGGAGATCTTCGGTGTGGGAATCCTCGAGAGTTCGGAGCTCGATCGAGGACAGACCAGAACCGAGGGCAGCAACAAGTCGAAGACTGGCGGTGGGAATGCCGGGGTGTCTGCGAACGTGCCGTTCCTGGGGGCTGTCGAGGCAGGTGGATCGGCCGAGTTCATTGGCGAGCACGCTTTAACCGACGAGCATGTGAGCGCGGACCGAAAGAAGTTTGTCTACTCGCAGGCCTTCTATCTTGATAGGGTTCGCGCCGAACTGCGGAGAAAAGATTTGATTCGAAGTCTCGACGGCGCCGACCATGCCGCCTCCGCGCGAGTTGGGGACGTCGTAGAGTTCACAGCGTCGTTTCGCGCGAACGAGGTTAACGCGATTCTTGACATAGCGACGCCTGAGTTAATCGCCGCCGTCACCCAGTTTCTCCGTCAAAAAGAAGGTACCGACAAGGTGATGGAAGTGATGAACGATCTCGTTGCGACCGGCGAATCGATTGATGCCGACAAGGTTGCCGGGATCAAGGCTGCGTACGCAGCACGTGCCGAGAACGAATCGCAGCTCGCCGCTGCCGTCACTGGCGCGGTCCGCGCTGATTTTCGAGGTGATCGAACGAAGGAATTCTATGCCGCTGTCGGCAATGCGGGTAATGAGTTCACCGCTGTGACCGTGTGCGAGGCGGAACACTTCGTGACAAAGGATTCAGATCGCCTGCTTGACGGTCGCTTTGTCGTCCTGGCGAAGGTCATTTCCAGCGTCCAAGATGACGTACCTGTCTTAGCGAAGAACAAACTGCTCAACCGGTTAGATGTGGGCTTCCTTGACCACACATTCCAAAGCTTCATTGCGGATAATAAGCCCGCAACATCCGAAAACGAAGACGATTACCAAGGTGACTATTTCAACGCCAAGTTCTCCGCCGTTGTGGAAGGCAAATCGATTACGGTCATGCCGATTGCGATTTACGTATGACCTTTGCCGGATCTCTATGGTAATGCTCCTGGAGCAGGCCGCAAAAAACGCCCCGAATCAGCCCAGTGCTGGCAGGGGCGTTTTTTGGTCTTGCGTGAGGTGCCTACCCGAACGTCCCCTAGTGAGGCGACCTCTTTGGCGTTCGTGGCGGCTATCGCCTCCGGGTCGTCGCCGGCGGCGAATCTGCGGCTCACGCTGAACCCGTAGTCCTTGTTCGGTCCTGTCGTCCAGTCATAGGAAAATCCGCCGTCCGACCTTGGTCTGACTACGAAGGTTGCGCCGTCGACGACCAACTTGATGGTCGACCGTCCCCATGCATCACCTGTATTCACGACTTCAACTATGGCAGTGCGGGCAAGTCACTTTGCCCCGACGATCGGCCCTATGTGCGGTGTAAACGCAGGGTCGGCTCGGCAATCTGTGTAACACGTAGCACTCGCGTCGCTATATCTGAGTAACGCTGCTGGCAGTCCGGGTGAATCCACTTGCGCCTGACCCAAACTCGTTAGCACTCGAAAGGTTTCTCGTGTCTGACCAACCCAATATGCCCACCGACTGGAATCGGCCAGGATCGTCTCCGTACCCGCAGCCGCCGCGAGCGAAGCGGTGGCCGTGGATCGCGGTGAGTGCGGTCTCGGTCGTAGCCTTGATCGGACTGTTCGCTGTCGCGGGCTCGACCGAGGACGACGACTCGAAGACCGCAGCGGTGACGTCGACGTCATCCGTCGCGCCCACGACTAGCACGACACAGACGCCGACGTCGGAGGCTCCTGCGCCGGCGGCGAAGCCCGTCGTCCAGGTCTCGACTGCACCCGCTGCGAACGCTGCACTTGCGAAGCTCAACACCCTCTCGGTGAAGGGTCGGGCGCCAAAGACCGGTTACGACCGCGCGATGTTTGGTTCAGCGTGGACGGACGACGTCACTGTTGAGAATGGCCGCAATGGCTGTGACACCCGCAACGACATTCTCCGGCGGGATCTGGTGAGCATCGTCGTGAAACCGGGATCGAACGGCTGTCGGGTTGAATCGGGCACGTTGAACGATCCGTACACCGGCAAGACAATCGCGTTCGTCCGCGGTGAGGACACTTCGACCGCGGTTCAGATCGATCATGTTGTCGCGTTGTCGAACGCGTGGCAGACCGGCGCCCAGCAATTGACGCCGGAGAAGCGTGCGGACTTTGCAAACGACCCGCGCAATCTGCAAGCGACCGATGGTCCGACAAATCAGCAAAAAGGAGACGGTGACGCAGCAACTTGGCTGCCGCCCAACAAGTCTTACCGCTGCACGTACGTCTCACGTCAGGTGGATGTGAAAGCACTCTACGGCTTGTGGGTGACCCAGCCTGAGAAGGACGCGATCACTCGGGTCCTGGGGGAGTGTGGCGCCACGATTGCACCGGTGAGCACTCCGGCTGCGCCCACTGAGACTCGCACGCAGACACCGGTTCCCGCGCCGTCACCAACGACAACAACTCCGTACGTGCCTCCGGCGCCGATCTACACGCCTCCGCCTGAGCCCGAGTACACCCCACCGCCGGTCGTGGACGCGCCGTCCGGAGGTGCGTACGCAAACTGCGCGGCCGCCCGTGCTGCCGGTGCTGCTCCTGTATATCGAGGCGATCCGGGTTATGGCAGTCACCTCGACCGCGATGGCGACGGGGTTGGATGCGAATGACGTCGTTCGCGTTCGGCCCGTTCGTATAGTCGGCAGCAACAACACCCCTGGACCTTTAAATAGGCCAGGGGTGTTGTCGTATAGCGGGCTCGTTTCAGTGTGATCTCTGGGTCCGCCGATCACGCCCTCCGCACCACTAGCTGATAGTCGCTGGCTGGATCCGAGCTAGATGCCACGTGGGCTGGGACCGTCGCACAAGTCGCTTTGGTGCACCAGATCGGACGCGGTGTGACGGCTTCGGGTCCGATGTGGGGAAGCGCTTCACGATGATGACTTCGTCCCAACTCATGTGCTTCTATCCCGGGCTGCGTTGGCAATGGTTGCTCGCAGCTTGCAATGTCTGCACCGGTTATGAACCACATGTGGTGCACTCAGCGCAAGTCTGTAGTACAGTTGGTGCATCGGCGGAACCATCCACCGATAGCTATCCCGACCAAAGGAGAAGAGATGGAAATCACCAGCGATCGCGCGGCCAGAGGTGGCCTTCACCTAGCGAGCGACGAATCTTCCCCGGCTAGGCGAGAGGCGTGTCAGGTATGACACGCCTTAGTGTGTGATTGGAGGGCAACCCCGTTCGACAGCGCTCATCTTTTACTTGCCTAGCCGGTAAATGAAAGGGAGCAGGCAGCGTGAGCAAAAGCAAACGCCGCAAACCGGTGCGTCCAGTGACCGATTACCGGGATCTGTACACCGGCGTTAAACACAAGAAAAGTAGTGTGAGTTTGCTGATTCCAGCAGGCTACGTTGCAAGTTTCGTTCTGATGGTCGGTCTATTCTGCTTGGTTGCAGGGCCGACGATGGTTTGCCGGTATGGGGGAGAGTATTTATCCCCCGTGCAACTGACGATCGTAATATTGGCGATGTCGGTGGGAATCATCTTACTGTCGGTGTTGGGATTCTGTGAGTCGCGGCGCAGGGACGATACATGGAGAAGAAGAGAAGGCGAGGCATGTGACTGACGAGAACTCTCAAGTCAGCGAAGATGCGGTTGCGTCACCGGCGCGATTTTCGGTGACGCTGCCCGCCTATATAAATGGTTTGATTGACGATCTCTGCAAACAATCGAAGCTCTCAAAGTCTGAGGTTCTTTCGATAGCAGCAGAGCTCTTGGTTCTTACCAAGCGCGTATACGACGATGGCAACGCACTCGTGGTTGACGACATTGACGCCAATTATTATCGCGACATTGATTTAGATATCCTACTTCGCGGGCTCGTCAAGCGACCACGGCGCCGATCACTGAGTCGAACGCGCGCGTAGTAGAGAGTGCGAGGACCCGGCAGAACCTGCCGGGCCCTCGCACTTTGTAGCGCCGGAGAGAGTGTTAGGTCGGACGCTACTGCTGCCGGCCGCAGGATGATTTGCCCGTGGTGAACGACACGGTGCCCGGAAGGGTCTGGTGCCATGCTCGCGGGCGATGTCGGTATCAGAGTTCCCTTGGGGCTGGTGGACTCATGACCGCGTAGCCAAGGGTGTCGAGCACTCCGGCGTGCGTGAATGTACCGGAGGCCCACCATATCGCCTGAACAGAATGACCGTCGAGCGCACCAAACTCGTCGCAGGGGACCGCTTGAGCTTGGCCGGGACCGTATGTGGTGGTATCCGGCATCGCCGTCACGGCGAGATGTGTGTGACCCTCGTGCGGTTCGCTGAGTGCGTAGATGTTGGTACACGGCGGCCACCCGGGCGCGGTAGAAATGATCTCGTACGCGTCCATGCTCTACCCCTTGTGTGTGACGAAGACAGCCCCTGTGCCCGGGACTGCGAGTGCGACAGCAGTGTTCGGGCGGGCGCCCGCACCGCCTCCGGGGAAGCCCCCGTTGCCACCTTTTTGTGGAACGACACCGCCGGTGAAGCCGCCGCCACCACCGCCGCCACCGCCAGCGAGTGCCACCTTGTCGATCGGGGCGTTTTGCCCAGGTTGTGCACGAACGCTGCCGGTCTCATACAAGCCGCCCGCGGCGAAGTAGTTGCCGGTGCCCGTGCGACTTTCAATGGTCGCGCCTGATGCGTTCGACGCCTCACCGCCATTGCCGGCATCGCCTGCACTGCCATCGAAAAGCCCTTGCGCGGTGATGATTACGCCCTCAGTCCACGACCCCAGGACGGAGGTTCCGAAGCTCGACGCTGCGGTGGGTCCACCCACGGTTACAGCGACAGTTGACGGTAGGTCCGCGCAGTTGAACTCTTGGAAGACGTACTTCGCGCCCGATACGCCTTTGGCAACCTCGCCAGTGCGGCGGCCACCGTTGAAGACGACCACTGCGATCGAACCTGTGCCTGGGTTAGTCCACGTGCCGTTGCTGTAGAACGTTGAGCGGGTGCCGATCCCGACCAGTGAGTCGATGCGGTTGTCGAGACGCGGGACTTCGACGTCGTTGATCTGGGTGAGGTTCGTCCATTTGCCGCCCACCCATCCCGCCAGGGTGGCAGCAATTCCACTGAGCCCGGTTGTGTTGCCGCGCAATATCTTGTCGATCATCGTGATGATGTCGCCGAGGACGGGGATCTGACTGATGAAATGCTGCATCAGCAGATCGAGCAAGTCCGCGTCCCCGCGAGGCCGTTTAGGCGGTATTCGCGGTGGCATTAGAGCATCCCCACCAGGGCATCGCGCGCCGCCTCGACGTAGGTACGTCGATCGCCGGGCATCTTCTCGTGGCCGTATGCCACATGCCGGCCGGTTGATGTGTACTTCCACACCCACTTGACCGTGTACCCAGCGTCCCAGGCCCAGCGGGGATGCAGCGACTGGTGGCGGCTGGTGACCGCGGTAGCGATCGCTCGCATCCCGTTGTCGTTCGGGCACGCGGTGATCGGATCGTCAGGAATCGCGAAGCTGTGCACCGGGAGTCCGGTGATCAGACGCTCACCAGCGATACCGAAGTGATGGGCCGGCACACCGGAGTTCGAGCACTGCCGACGATCGCGCAGCGGATCAGCGAGAAGCACAATGCCCTTGCAGTGCTGGGGCCGATCGAGCATGACGAAGTCGCCGGCCACTGCGGCGCCGAGGGAGAAGCACACGATGATGTAGTCCTCACCCTGCTCATCGATGCGGCGCAGAGCTGCACGCCCGCCGGCCACTGATTCGGGATACCGGAGCATCCCAATCGGCCTGATCTCCGGCCGGTAGACCAGCTCGACGACATTGTCGAAGCCGCGGACCACACCCGCGCACATGTTGTCGGCAATCGGCTCACCCGCACCGCGGACACACACGATCTTGGTCATCAGTCGTCCATTCCTTCCACAGCTGCAGGAACCTCGATCTCGTTGTCGATCAGCTTGCGGCGTGCTCGAGCAACGTAGGTTCGCAGCGCCATCACGACCCGGTCGAGGTGTCCGATCGTCTGATCACGCTGGCGCAGGCGCTCTTTCAGCTCGGCCAGTTCTGCTTCGTAGTCGGCGATCGTCTGCGAGTGCTTCACTCGGTACTGATCGGCGTCACGATCGTGATTGGTCTTCTCCTCGGCGAGGTCAGCCTCGAGCTCGTCGATCTTGGCGTGCAGCTTGGCAATGTCGTCGAGCTTCACCTTCGATCTGGTCGCGAGAATGCCGGTGGTGAGAGCGCCAAGAGCGGCGAGCAGGCCGCCGAACGACGCGATGAGTTCAGGGCTCAGTGCGCTCACCGACAGCCCCTTTCCGCGTCGCCGCGGGCGATCGCAATGTGCAGGATCGCCATGAACCCGGCGAACGTTCCGAGGACAACAGGTGCCGGCGGTTCGGTGAGGACTGCGGAGAAGAGGATGCATCCCGCGTACAGTGCGAGGAACGTTGACGCGGCGACGTGCGCAAAGATGAAGCCCTGCTTGCGAACAGCAGCGAGCAGGAGTGCGAGTCCGGTCAGCACGAATCCGAAGAACCACAGCGGCCCGACGTTCTCGATCCACACCACTGCGGAGACTTGGCCTGGCTGCAGCGGCCGGCGTACCAGCTCCTCGGGGGAGATGTACAGCACGCCAACCGCGACGTTCATGCAGCCAGTGACCGCGGCCATCAGCCGCGCACCAAGCACTAGTCGGCCCTGTGCTCACCGCTGTACGGAATGAAGGACTCGTTGCTCTCCCGCTCTGTCCACACGACGAGGCTGCCCGTAGCGGGCACCTTCGGTGTGACCTGTGGACGAGTGGCTATCAGCGTCAGGAACAGGCTCGCGGCTGCGAGGATGGCGCCCTGCTGGGCCTCAGTGACGTCGAAGCCGAATGCGACCACGAGCGGTAGGCCGGTCTGTACGACGCCGAGGATGGCTGGCAGAACGGTCTCACGGACGCTGATCACCACGATCAGCGACAGCACCGCGTTGACCGCGGCCTGGATCAAGCCTTGGGTCTCGGTGCTGATGTTGAGACCGAACGCGACGAGCAGCGCGACGGCCGCCATGATCGCGCCAGCCCATGCCGCGGGCTCGCGGCCGAAAACGAGGCGAGCTGAGGGAGTGGTTTGAATAGCCATGACTTGTCTCACTTTCAGTTGATGATGTCGGGGCCGTCTTGCGTGAACAGTCCGACGACGTTGTCAGGGGAGAAGGCCATACGGCCCTTCTCAAACTGCTGCCAGATCGCACCCGATTTCGTCTTGGTCTCCATCGAAATCGGGTAGCCGTAGGGTCCGTTCTCGAAGCCCGACCTGTTCCACTTCTCGCGGATCTTCCCGCCGATCAGGACACCCACCTGTTCGTTCTGCCCGGGATGCCCGCGGCGGTAGATCGCGCCTCCCTCGAAGCCCTGTACCTCGCCCTCCTTGAGCACGGAGTGAGAGCCGGTCGGGTATCCGGCGACACCCTTTTCGGCGCCGAGTTGGTACCAGGTGGAGAAGATGTAGTTCGGGATGGCGTGCGCGCCAGTCGTGTCTGTGAAGTACACGTAGCCGTTTTCGTACTTCACCCACTTGCCGCGGCCGTCGGGGGTGATTGTCTCGCCTGCAACACCTTCGGCGGCGAGACGTTTACCGATCCAGGCCTTGGCCTTGGCGGCTTCCTTGTTGATGAGGTTCTCTGGTGGCACCGCGGGGACTCCTGTCAGGTAATCGCGTACGTATTCCTCAGCGACGTCCCACGGGAAGTTGGGGCCGAGGTCGGAATGATCGCCGATACCCAGAACCCGGGTGACGAAGTAGTGGTCGGCGATGCACGGCCGGTTGCCGAGCGGGTAGTTGCGGCCGCGGTTGACGACCTTGCCAATCGGGTACTTTTTGCTGTCCTGCACCGCGACCCACGCGAAGATCGCAATGTCATTGCGGCGGGCGAGCCACTGCTCTCGGGTGAAGCTGGCGCGGGATCCGGCGAACACGAAGTTGATCGATCGGGGATTGGCGTCCAGGACCGACCACGATGCGTAGTCGGTGTCGACCATGTCGACGAGGATTCCGTCGCGGCAGGTGTAGTGATAGCTGAAGTTGCCCGACGAATTGCCGGACGCGGCCAGGCCCTGAGCGGTCGCGTTGCCTTCCTCGGTGTGGCCGAGGAAGAAGACGACGGCCGCGCCGAAACGGTTGCTTCGGTTGTTGCCCATCATGTCGATCTCGCGGAAGGCTGGTGCGCCCATGGATGTACTCCCTACTGGTGGTGCGAGTGTTGTTGGGTTCGATGTGCCGACCGGCACCTTTCATACGGAGTTGGCCCACGCGCGCGACGTTGCGCCGGCGCCGATCAATCCGGTGATCGCGCGATCCCACGGACCCCTGAGCTGGCGGGCCTGGCCGAGCGTTGTTTGTTCCCGCATCCGTCCGTCATTGCGATCTGCCACAGCGACTTTCGACACGTGCTGCTCGACGGTGTTTCCGCGGGTCCAGAACTGGATGATGTCGCCGACGTCGAAGCGCCTCGAGGTGTTGTTGTCTGCGCCGAAGCTCATGCCGCGACCATCGGCACCGCCGGAGGTTGCATTGATCAGCAGGGACTCGCCGCCGCCGCCGGCCTTCAGTGCGTTCATGGCCACCGAGTACGAATCGAGGGAGTGTGCTGCGGTGTTGTCCGCGAAGTCCTCTGGCCAGAGGTCATCCTCGCCGACCTCGTCGATCAGGTTCTGGTCCCAATACTGTTCGTACGCAAAGAAGATGTCGTCGAAAAAGTCGCCCACCACGACGCCGAGACCCAAGCCCGGGGCCACCAGATTGATCAGGAGTTGGATCGCGAGGTTCGCGCCGATCTCGATTACATCGTTCAGGATCTGCGGTGACTTGCCGCCGACGATCACCTTGCCGAATTCGGGGTGCGACTCTTCGTAGTCGTACGACTCGACCTGACCCGGAGCATCGGTGCGGAACTGCACCTTTCGGTTGTCCCGCTTCTGCTTGGTGTCGAACACCATGCCTGGGCGATCCATCGAGTCCGACCACAAACCCTCGTTGATCGGCTTCATCAGCTGTGACAGATCCAAAAAGTGGTCCGATGATGCGTCGATGATCGATTGCAGATTGCCCAGCGTTGTGGTGTTGA
The DNA here is from genome assembly GCF_056786495.1 of Williamsia sp. Y853. Lineage (NCBI taxonomy): Bacteria > Bacillati > Actinomycetota > Actinomycetes > Mycobacteriales > Nocardiaceae > Williamsia > Williamsia sp. Y853. The sequence continues at coordinate 30,594 of NZ_JBXCJC010000007.1, read as the reverse complement.
AGACCTGTGGTGACGGTCCGCGACCATCCCAGAAGTTCATCGACATGCCCATCTCAAGGCGATCCATCGACGGCTGGAACAGGTCGGCACCTCGAGGGAACCGGGCCTGCAACGCGACGATCGGATCGGTGATGTCGGCGATCAGGTCGAGCAGGTCGTCGAAGCTGTCGATGTCGTTCAGGTCGGGCGCAGTCCACTCGGACGGCCACTGCAGGGGGAGCTTGCAGAATGCCGGGAAGCGAAGGCGGATCATGTTCTTGGCGAAGAAGTATTTGAACACCGGATCCGGCGGCCCGAACATCACGTCTTGCTTGCCGGTGAGTCCCACCTGGATCCATGGCGGGAACGTCGCGTTGACCCAGGCGAGCCAGCGCTGCATTAGGTACTTGTTGTCGACGCAGGTGTAGAGGATCTTCTCGCGACCCGGGACACCGCTCAGCCGCCGGCGCATGATCCGGCCGTCCCAGGGCTTGCCGTTGTACTCGGTCCGGATGTGGAAGCAGCGGTGCTTGAGGTTCACCAGCTGCGACACCATGGGGTGATCCGGAGCGAGAGTGAAAGCGCCGGTGCCAGGTTCGATTCCGAATGTCCAGTCGAAGGCGGCCTCTTGGTACCGACCGAGGGGACGCCAGTCGATCACCGGGTTGTTGCGCCGGCCGATCTGGATGGGGAATCCAGTGACCGGCGTGGTGTTCGGCCGGGCGTACCCCGGGAGCACGGTCGTCACAGGGCCGTCTCGAAGAGCTGGGGCAGGGTGACTTTCAGCCGCGTGGCGCTGGTTGTCCCGATACCGGTGATGGTGATCGGAACGGTGATAGGCAGGGTCGGTGAGATCGTGGCCGGTGCCTGCACGTACCAGCGATCACCGATCCACGACCGGTCCGCACCGGCCTGGTCGCGGATGTCCCACCAGTCGGGGTCTGTCTCGATGTCGAGCCATTGACCGGCAGCGAGAGAGGGGAGCGGCCGCGCGGCCTCGCCGGCCATCGAGAGCGTTGGCCCGGTGATCGGACCGGTCAGCCGGTAGTGCGGCCACACCGGTTGAGTGCTGTAGCTGTCGATCGTCGCGGTTGCGAACTCGGCAGCTGTGAACTCCTTGATGACCGGCTCTGCGCGCCACCACGTTTCATCGCTACGCAGGTTCACGTCCTCGAACATCCAGCCGACGTTCGCCATCTGCTCGAATGGACTGTGGAGCTTGCCGATTCGGCGGACCATCTGGAACCGCCCGGTCTCGACGACGTCGATCTTGGCCAGTGAGCCGCCTGGTTGCAGACTGGTGCCGCGGCCCAAGGTCCGGCGCCACCGCGAGAGCAGATCCATGCCCAGCGACTTGGGGACCGGGCCGAGGTTCGCGCCCAGGGTGACGACGTTCGGATCGTCGTTGATCGCCACAAACGTCACGCCGGCCTGACCGACACCCTCTGTGTCATCGGTGGTGAAGTCAGCGCCGCCCAGGCCCTTCACGTACTTCAGGCGCACCGGACACTGCGGGTCACCGAACTCCCAGCGCTCGCCGTCGACACCGGTGAGGATGATCGTTGGGCCGGCCATCACATGCCGTTCTTCTGCATGATCATGCTGGCCGGGCCTTCATCGGATTCGACTGTGACGGTGATGTTCTTGCCCTCCCGTATCGCCTGGACAACCGCTTCGAGCTGCTGCGAGATCTGGTTGGCGTAATCACTCACCACGCCGGACAGGCCGGGAATGTCGTTCGCTCCCGAGTCGAAAGTTGGTGCGACATTGCCGAGATCCCACTGGCCACTCGCGCCCATCGACACCAGGGGAGCGACGCCCGATGCGGCCATGAAGCCCATGCCGGTGACCAGGGACAGCGCGTCGTGCAGGTTCCGCGGCTTGAGAGCATCGCGAGTGTCCTCGGTGTAGCCACCGAACCCGCCGCTGTCGAAGCCCTTCACTCCCAGACGTCGACCGATTTCAGCCCAGATCCGCAGGGACCGAGGGCGCTTCGACGGGGAGAGCGGTACATACCCTTCGCCGCCGGTCTCCGGTTCGGCCCACACGCGGTAGTCACCGGGGCGGGCGATCTGCGCCTGGTGGTCCTCGATCCCGCCCTGGGCGTACAGCTTGATCGGCGCGCGGCCACGCATCAGTGGTGAAGTGATCTTGAAGTTGGTGGCGCTGTCCACTGGCTCGGAAGATTCCGATGCATTACTCGGCGCCGCGGTGGCGGTCGAGGTCGCTGAGGCACCGTCGAGCTTGCCGCCGACGACGTACACCTGCTGCACACCAGCAGGAGCACCCGACGCAGTGAGGTCTCCACTGGCAGCAGATCCGCGAGCGAGGCTGGCCGCAATCTCGGCGTCTGCCTCAGCCCCCTTGGCCGCGTAGTTCGATCCGTCGGCGGTGCCCGACTTCTGGACCGCTTGCGCCATCTGCGCTTCGGTCATTCCTTCCGTATTGCCGACCTTCTCGAGGGCGTCGTAGTACGCGTTCGTGGCGTAAACCGGATCCATGCGCTGCTCACGGGTACCCCAGCCGTCTCGTTGCTGCAGGATTCCGGCGTTGTCGCCGTCCATGCCGTGATCGAGGTTCTCCCCATCGGTCTCAGCGAGGACGGCCATGACCGCCGACTTGATCTCTTTGTCCGACTTCCCGCGGCGCTTACCTTCAGCGATGACGGTGTCAATGTTCTTCTCGCGGTCAGTGCGGTTGTCGACGCCCGATGCGGGCCCGGAAGGGGCAACCAGGGGCTCTTTGGCCGCAACATGCACATGGTCGTGGTGATCACCAGCGTCGGCGTAATAGCTGTCGTCGACAAACTCGCCGTCGCCGATCTGTCGTCCCGAGAACCGCGGATCGTGGTAGATCAGCTCGGCCAGTTGGGACTTGTAGTTGTCGGCCATGTAGTTGGCGAACGCCAACATCTCGTCGGTGTCGCGGCCGCCGCCGGGGGGACCGAAGTCGCCGGCCTGCCCGGTGCCGTGGTAGCTGCCGGGCTCGTCGCGCTGACCAGAAGTCATAGTCAGTCCGGGTGCGGCCACCTGCTGGATTGCCTGCAGGGTTCCGAGCACGCCGCCATCGGCCATCTTGAAAATCTTGTAGCCGAACCGATCTGCGACCTCGGCCAGAATGTTCGTGGCACGCCCGCGCTTAGATGCGGCGCCGGGGATGAACGCCTCCCACGGTCCCGCGTCAGTCTCGGCCCATTGGACCAGGCCTCGCTTGCCGCGAGTGGCCGGCTGGATGATCGCCTGATCTGGGAGTCTCCCATCGATGCCACCGTCGGCATACTCGCGTATCGATCCGTCAGCGTTCGTCTGTTTGAGGACGCCGAGGCCTTTGCCGAACATGGGGTTGCTGAGGACAGAGTTGCCGTTCTCGTCGACTGCATAGACCGTGACCGAGGTAGTCTTGGGGCGAGCCAGAAACTCGTCGATGATGCGCTGGCCCTCGTCGGTGTTGGCGGTCACCCGCACAGTGCCGTTGGGCAGCGTTTCAACCTTGAGCCCGAGCTGGGTGAGCCCATCGATCGTCTGCTGGCTGTTGTCGTTGATGAGGATGGTCTTCTCGTTCGGGATGCCGATCACCGAGCCGGTCAATGTGTCCATCGCCCAGGCAGATTGGCGAGCGGAATCGCCAGCTAGATCGACCGCATCACGCATGTCGACAATCCCAGGGATTACGTCGTCGGCGATCGTGTTGGCCATTCCGTGGGCTGAGTCACCGAGACCGACGATCTTGTCCGCCATTCCCGCGGCGGCGTCGCCCGCGTCGGATATTGCGTCGCCGACATCACCCATCCCTGGGATGGCCCCGACAAGATCACCCAGCAGACCCGCGCCCATCGCGACCGCGTCCATCATCCCGCGCAGAATCTCACCGAGACCGGTAGCGAAGAATCCCCAAGCGTGCAGGCCCGCGACCGCAACCTGCGCGATTCCTTCACCGAAAGTCAGTGCGGCAGAGACGACGTCGGCAAAGAAGGCGACCAGTTGATCCTTGTTTTCCAGAATGCCTTGCGACCACTCTCCGATGTGTGGTCCGAAGGCCTCCGCCATTGACTGCTTGATGCCCATCGTCGCCTCTTCGACGGTGCGCTGCATCCCTTCCCAGGTGGTTGCGGCGTTGTCGCCCATGGTCTTTGAGGCGTCTTCCAGGGCGGTAGCAGACCCCTCGAACTTCCTTGTGGCCTCGGACGGATCCCAGCGGGCCATGGTGTCGATGAAATCGCCCGAGGTATCACCAAGCAGTGCCTGGGCGGCAGCGGCCCGTTTCGCTGGGTCCTCGATGGCGCGGATGGAGTCGAAGACCTGATCAAACGCGGCCTCGGCCTCCGGTCCGCCCTGCACGAACTTGGCGTACATTTCTTCGCCGTTGAACCCGAGATCGTTGAAGGTTTCGGTGAGGGTCTCGCCCTCTTCGACAACGCGGCGCCCGAACTCGCGAATGCTGTCCGCGGCCCGGTCGGAGTTGTCAGCGCCGTTGTCCATCGACTGCGAGATCAGACCGAGGGTGAACTCTGCCGAGAACCCGGTCTGCTTCCATCCTGCGGAGTACTCCGAGATCGAGTCGATCAAGTCGCCCTGTGCATCGATGCCGAGCTGCTTGGCCCGGATGATCATGTTCGCGGCGTCGTCGATGTCCTTGGCCAGCCCGGTTTTCACTAGACCGTTCACGGCGCGCAAGCTCTCGGTGGTCTCCGTGCCCAGTACACCGTTGAGCGTCTCGATCTTCGCGATCAGACCTTCCATGTCGGCCTGTGATGCAGAGGTGTCGATCAGCTTGAACTCGAACGCGGAGCGGAGCGTACCCATGTTGGCCTCGGCCGTCTCGCCCCAAACATCCATGTAGGCCTCGCTGGCGGCCTTGCCGATCCGACCTGCGGTCTCAGCATCAATACCGAGCTGAGCCTGGATCGTGTCCTGAACCAGCTCGCGCTGCATACCTTCAGCAATGGCACTCGCCAGCAGTTGGCCGGCGGTCAACCCGATCGCCGCTACACCAACGACTGCAGCGGCTATCGGCCCACCTTTGCCAGCCATCCCTTTGAGCTTTCCCGCTGCGCCAGCGAGGAACCCGCCGCCGAAACCGTCGCCGCCCTCTTCGCCCTGAGCACCCATCTCTTCGCCAGACGGCAGAGCGCTCTCCATGTCTTGGCCGGCCGCGCGCATGTCGTCGGCTGCCTGCTGTGCCACCTGGCCAGCCCGCCGTTGGGTGACGGTCAGTTGGTCGAGGGAGCGTTCAGCCCGGCGCGCGGCGGTGTCGGTTTCCCGATGGGCACGCGCCACATTCTCCGCGGCTCGGACGGCCTGGGCCGAGTCAGCGCCGTAGCGCTGGCGAGTCTCGGCGAGCCTGTCGACGGCGATGCGCTCTCGATCGGCGGCATCGACGGCGGCCTGGGCTTGTGTGCGGGCCGTACGTTGCGCCTTCTCAAGTTCCTTCTGGACTTCTTGGTAGGCAGTCGATGTGCGCAACGCAGCGCGGCGCACCTGCTCGCTCGACGAGTCGGCCGCCCGGCCCATCTGGACGAGGTTCTCCCGACCGGACTGCAGGCGCTCCTCGAAGTCGTCGCCACCGCGCAGGGAGATATCGGCGTAGAGGTCTGCTACGCGCTCAGACATCAGCCTTCGACTTCATCGCTTCACGAGCTGCGGCCGCATTCTTGGCTTTCTCGCGTTCGGCGGCCATCACCTTCATCAGCTTCTGGACATCGATGCGCTCTGACAGATGCGCGAAAGCCCAATGCCCACGGCCCAGCTCGGGACCTTGTGGTCCTGTGCAGAAGTGGATCAGCGCGGTACGGCCGGCGTGATTGACGTACGGCGCGGGCACTTCATTCTTGGCCATCTCCAGGTATGCCGGGCCGAGGATCTTCTCGGCCTCCGCCTGCTCCTGCTTGGGGGTGAAGTCCTCGGCTTCCGGACCCCAGAGCTTCGGGCGGATCCGATCAGCTTCTGAAATCGACGGTGCCGGAACCTGATACACGACCTTGTTGATCGTCAGGTACAGGTCCGGGTCGAAGTGCTGGTCGAGGTCGTCATACCGAGTCGCCACTGGTGCCCGCCTTTCGCGCTTCGATGGTGCGGCGGGCCCGAGAGTTCGGGTCGCCGAGAATTACTTGCAGGCGGACAGCGAGCCACTGCCACGAGCGTTGCTCAAGCACGCCGGATGAGAGGTCAATGCCCCAGGGGTGCATCTGGAAGTCGACGCAGACGGCGTCCCAGGCGGCGATGATGTCGGACCACCGGATGTCCAACTCGTCGTCCTTGGACTTCGGCTGGTATGCGGGCGCCATCTCTGGCGGGTTGTACCAAAGGCGGTCACCCTGCTCGGGGATGTACGGACCGCCGCCGGGGTCCATTTCGTTGATCGTGCCGGGAGGATCTTCGACCATCGGATCGTCGGTGTCGACGAGCCAGATGGTCGGCTTGCGTTTCGGCGTAGGTGCCGGTGTCACCCGGTCGACGAGCTTCTGAAACTTCCACGTCGCCAACGCATTCGCGGCGCTGTCAGTGAAGTGTGTGATGGCAGTCCGGCCAGCGTGGACGGCCTTGAGCTCCGGGACGCCGGCAGTGACCATCTCATCCCATGTGCCGCCCAGGACGCGCTCAATCTCGACACGTTCGGTGGTCGATGTCCACCGGTGATCCCCGTCCGCCAGCAACCGGTGCAGGCGCAGGATCGTCAGAGCTGACGGTGGCTCGACCCGAAACTCATTCCGACCAATGGGCAGGATGAGTCCGGAGTCGAGCCACTCGTCGAACTGGTCGAACAACTATCAGCCCGCGGACTGACCGTGCTGGACGATCGAGATGTTGACCTCGGGATCGGTACCGCCGACGATGTCGAGGGCAACCAGAACCGGCACATCGATGCCGGCGAGCGCACCGGCGAACGTTGCGACGTAGCCGCTGGCGTTGTCGCCGGTCACGGTGACGTTGCCAGATCCGATCGGCGCCAGACCCTGCAGAGCGGTCTGCAGTCCGGACGCCGTCAGCGACGAGAAGGTCAGCGCGGAGGTCACTGCAGCGAGCACCTTCAGCTTGAAGCTGGTCGGAGCGCCTTCGATCTCGATGCGCTGGACCTCGTTCACCGCCACCGCGGTCGGCTTCGTGACCTTCGTGCGAGATCCGAAACCCGTCAGGGTGATGGTTGCGCCCTGCAGGGAGGCCTTCTCGCCACCAGCAGAGGTGAAGTCGACACCAGCGAGGCCCTCGTAACTGTCCGGCAGGCCGTCGGTGCGCCACCACTGGACGTGAACCAGTTCCTCGTAGCCCAGTTCGGAGTCGAGTGAGCGGAGCAGCTCGACGCCGGGGTCCGGCGAGCCCGCCTCGTCGAGCTTGCGGCCGACGGTGATCGCGAGAGTCCACGAACCCTCTGTCGCAATTTGGGCGGTCGCGTTGCCGGAGTGGTAATCACCGGCGTCCTGACGGGACTTGCTGTACTGCGGATCCAATGACTGGATCCCGCGAATAGGTGTCCACGGATCGGACGTGCTCTTGCGGACTCGGGCCGCCCAGTGGCGTGCGAGTGTGGGCCTCAGGTCTGAGGTGTCCGTCGGCTGCAGGGGTGCAGACATGTGCTTCTCCTTCTGGTTAAGCGAGGGTTATGCGGTAGTCGTCCGGACGCATCCAGCGCCCGTTCGAGTCCTGGGTGGACGGCGCCCGCACAATGCGGCGGACATCAATGACCCGGATGCCTCCGGGCCAAACTTGGGGTTGGTACTCGTAATCAGGGACGTGCAGCCGCAGGTACGCCGCATCGGCGTTGCCGCTGACGCACGATCCGGTCTCACCGACCGCGCGGAAGCGGAGACGAATATCGATGTCGGGACTGAACTCGTCGCGGTCGCGGCGGTCTGCCAGGATCTTCGCCGCTACAGCGGTATCGGGATCGGGCGGAAGGTTGCCGTCGATGAAGGCCGGCAGATCGGGGTCGTCGGCGCCGTACGGTTCGGTGGGGCTGTAGCGCACCAGCCCGAGTTCCTCGAGGCGACGGCCGAGAGAGTCGAGCAGTTCTTCTTCGGTGACTTCGCTCATCGGCCCTGCAAACCCCTTCGTATTTCGTCGGCGAGGATCTGCGCGATGCGTGGTCCTGAGGACTCGGTCGCGTCGAGCAGAAACAGTCGGCCGTCGTCGTACTTCTTGCTGTAGTGCCGCCGCACCGCGTGAGGCGCGGTGAACTTCACCCGGACACTGTCAGCGTCGAGGTGTTCGACCTCGGCTGACTTCCTGAGTTCTCCACTGTCAGAGGGTGTTCGCGCCTGGGCGTCATCTTTGAGCGCTTTCGCGGCCCGAGTCAGAGCACGTTTACGCGGCCCACCGCCGAAGGATGGGAACGAGAAACTGACGGGCATCAGGCCAGTGCCACCTGATAGAACTTGGGCATACCCGGAATTTTGGTGTCGTGCAAACCCTCAACCTCGACAGTGCAAGCGATCTCCTGGCCGTCCGAGGTCGCGTTCAGCTCGACCGGCAGAATGACCTCTGAGCCGACGGGAATCAGAAGCTCATCCGGCGACATCGATACCGTTGCGATCGACACGACTTCAGTCCCATCGGCAGTAGTCACGAGCTGGGAGACCATTCGGACCTTCGCCTTGATCGAGTTATCCCAGTCGTCGAAGGTCGCGCCTCTCGCTGTCTGCCCAGCCTTGCGTCGCACCTTGATTGGCCAGGTGTAGAAGATCGCCAACGGATCGGGAGCGGTCACAGGCTGTACCTGCGCAGAATGTGGCCGTACGCATCGCTGAGGCTTCGGCGCACACCGACATCGCTGCTGCTGCCACGAGGCGCATACGGGTTGATGTAGGTGATGCTTGCGCCATCGTGAGCCACCGCGCCGATGGTGTTGCCGGCGGCCGCGTTCGCGCGGTCGCGGAGCATGTCGACCACGACTGCAATGAGGTTGGGTGGCGTCTCCGCAAGGCCGTGGGACACAGACACTTTCACCGACCGGAACCCGGCGGGCCACGAGCCGGTGAGTTGGCCGAACTCGGTCCATGACCAACCGGAGATCGCCTGGCCGTTCGCGTCAGTGATCTCCGTCGGCTCGGTGATCAGCAGCGACGGCAGTGTCAAAAGGCTGCTGCCGTCGCCGTCGATCCACAGGATGTCGTCCACGCGAGGAGCGATGTGCCACCCACATTCACCGCGCAGGTCGTCGCCGGCCGCCCGCAGATCGTTGTCGTCGACCGTGAAGCCGTCGGGTAGATCTGACTGGGCGACCAGCGGCGGATAGCTCGAGAAGTCGATCACTTCGCGTCGGCGCCCGCGGCCTTGTTGGCCGGGGTGCGGCCCTTGTTCGCGGGAGCGGCGGCTGCCTTCTGCTCAGCCTCCGCTTTGGCTTCGGCCTCCGCCTTCACCTTGGCCTCTGCCGCAATAGCTTCGGCGGCCGCTGCGGCTGCCTGGCGCTCAGCTTCGGCCTCGCGCTTCGCCGCCACAGTGTCCGACTTCTGCAGGCCGCGCTCCTTGGCGTCTTCCGCCGTCAGCTGCAACGTGGCCAGATGGCCGTTGACCTCAACTTCGTAAATGTCCAGCATGTGAGCCTCCTCAGGCTGTGGAGCCCCACTCGGCCGGCGTGATGCTCCACCGGCCGAGCGGGAGCTGATCAATGCCATCAGGCAGCGATGTCGACCTTGACGAACGCGGTCGGACGGGTGACCGCGAATGCGAGCCGCTCCTCGGCCAGGACCGCGACCATGTTCCGAATGAAGAAGTCCGCGTGGGAATCCGTCATCGTGACCGTGGTCTCCTCGCGGTCCCACAGCACCGCCTTGGAGAAGTCGCCGAGCAACGCCTCGCCGGCAGCCTGGGTCTCGGACTCGACGACCGGAAGACCCCAGAGAGTCCGCTGACCGATGGCCTGCGGACCGCCGTAGCGGTACTGGCCGTTGAGATCCTTCGCCAGGTCGATCACCTCGGCGTCAACCGGATTCACCACCACACCAGTGGGGTTCGAACGGCCGATGGTGCGGGCCTTGGTGATGGCCTTGCGGACCGACTCGAAGATGTCGGTCGAGAACGCCTGCGTCTGCACACCCGACCAGGCGTTGATGCCGGTGAAGTTCTCACCGGTGCCGTTGCCGTTGAGGATCTGCGCCTCTTCTGCTTCGGCGATATCGGCGCGCAGCTCGTCGTTGATCAGGCCCTCGAGGGCCGCGACATCCGACAGTGCCCGCTTGGTCGCCGGCACCCACTCAGCGATGGTCTTGACCAGCGCTGTGCGGCGGAGGAAAGCCCAAGCGCCTTCAGGCTTGTAGCCACCACCGGCAGCGTTGATCAGAGCGCCGGCACTTCCGGGCGCGGTCGGTGCAGCCGAGCTCGTCGCCTCCGCAACCACCGCGGCGGCGTTGGTGTGTGACGCCTGCTCGACGTACTCCACGGCGTCCGACCCGGTGCGGCGCACCGAGACGAGATCGCGGATGGTCAGCGGCTTGCGGCCCAGCATCTCCACGATGCCGGTCTGCTCCGGGACAACGAAAGCGCCGGCACTAGTATCGGTCCCGCCGACGAACAGGCCCTTGATCCCGATCGGGTCGGTCTGGAACCGAGCCTTCTCGTTGATCTGGCGACCCTTGTACGGCGCCATCGCGGCCTTGAACTGCTCGGACTCCACGACCTGCAGACCGAGCGACTTTACCCGCTCACGAACCGGAATGGTGCCATTCTGTGCTTCGAGATCGCCCTTGGCGTCGGGGCCGATGTCGTCAGCCAGCGCCATCGCGGAGTCGATCACATCCTGATCGGACTTCGCGACTTTGAACTTCTCGACGAGATCCTTGCCCTTGGCGAGTGCCTCATCGAAATCCTTGCGCTCGGCCTCGGTCATGTCGCGGTTCTCGGCGTCCGCCTTCTCCGCGATCTCGCGGGCCGACTTCGCGGCGGCCTGGGCTGCTTCCTTGAGCTGTACCAGTCGTGTCTTCATATTTCTCCTTGGTGAGGTGTTATGCGCTCGTCGCGAGAGTTAGCTCGAGCGCGTCCAACTGCGCCAGGGAGACGGACGAATTGGGCGTGGTCACATCGGCTTTGACGCCGGGGACGGTTCCCTTGCCGCTGGTCTGGTCCTGGTCTTCGTTCTCGTCCGACGGCTCGTCGTCGGCCGGAAGTATTGATTTGAGCGCTTCGAGGCTGTCCTCGAGTCGCTCGATGGAGTCGCGGATGACGGCCTCGTTTTTGGTCGAGAGTGCCTTGCCCGCTTTCATGCGCAGTGCGTCGGTTGCCGACTTCACCGCGAGGACTTCGGTTTCCTGGTTTGCGCCCAGTGGGACGACCGACACCTCGTGCAGCTTCAGCTCTTCGAGCAGCCAGTAGCCCGGAGTGACTGTCTTGGTGCCGTCGCCGTTGTCGACGTACTCAGCCTCGACGTAGCGCTCTTTGACAATGTCGAACGCGAACGACATCTGCGCCACGCGACCGGACTTCAGCAGCCGGTAGACCTGGGCGGACTTGGGGGACTGCAGATCGAGCACGCCGTGGACCTTCAGGCCGCGGTCGTCCTCCTCGGGGTCCTTGATGAATCCGAGGTTGTAGTCCGGGTCAGCGAAGTTGTGGCCCCACAGCAGGGGAATTGGGTTGTCGCCCTTTGCCCAGTCACCCAGTGACTCAGCGAACGCACCCTTCTGGACCACCTCGCCGTAGCTGTCGCGGTTGCCGAATACCGAGGCGTAGGCGATGAATTCGCCCTCCTCGAGGCCGGCATCAGCACCAGCTTTGAACTTGGTCTTGGCGTCGAGCTGACCGGGGCCGGCAGTTCGTGTTTTCATGCGACGTCCTCCTGGTCGTCTTCGTCCTCCACCGGAGGCGTGGGCGCCTCGGCCGCAGGGATGGGTTCCTGGCTTCCGTTCTGGGTGACATTCAGCGGGCGGATCAACTCGTCGCCGCCTTCGATCGGCGGGCGGTTGTCCATCGCGCGAGCTTCGTTGATGGTCATGTACGGCCCGCCGACGGCTGCCATCACCGACGCGGCGCGCTGCTCGAAGTTGCCCGAGAGCTTCTCGCGGAGGTTGAACTCGACATACAGCTCGTCCATCTCGGTCGGTGCGATGTCGGGGATGAGCTGCAGCGCAATCTCTTCGACGATCATCGTCAGCCACGGGCCGAGAGTGTCTTGGTACAGCATCTTGTGTTGCTCGGTGATATTCGAGAATGTCGCTTTGTCGAGGATGCCGACCATCGGTGGTGGGATGAAGTACGCCGCGGCCACCTCTTCGCGGGTGAGCTTGCGGCCCTCGATGTACTGCAGATCCTTCGAGGTCTGGTTGGCCTCTTGGAATTTCATGCCGTCTTCGAGGATCGGCGTACCGCCCACGTCGGAGCCGCCACTGATGTACTGCGCCTGCCATCCATTGCGGAAGCGTTCGCGGGCCTCCTTGGTCCACGACTTCCCCGACGGATCCGCCGGTCGCTCCAGGTAGCCCGACACTCGCGCGCCCTTGCTCAGGATCTCCGACCGCGCCTTCGACGACAGGTGCTCTTCAGCGAGGATCTGGCGCAGCGATTCGAGCGGCGACTCACCGAAGTCGGCCGATCCGCCATAGCCGCGGAAGTAGATCAGCTCCTCGCGGCCGACGACCTGCTTGCCCTTGCTGCCCTTGAGCTCGAACGAGTCCGGCGTCATCCAGTTCTCACCCTTCGGTGTGACCAGCGCTGGCGGCACCCGAACCAACTGCGGCTGCGCGGATGAGCCGAGCTTGAGTGCGTACGCGCGGTCATAGATCCCGAGATCGTGAACCAGTGCATTCATAAACCGGTACTTCGTGGTCACCGCGTTCGGCTGTGCCATCACCCTGGCGAGTGGGTGGTCGAGGCCTAGGCGCTCGCGGTCGGTGTCGCCCTTGCGTCGGTAGGCATGGATTCCCAGCTGACCAATGTTGCGGCCAAGGAACGACACCACTGTGCGGACCGCGCGCTGCTTGCGGAACATCTCGTAGTAGTCGACCGCTGCGGCGTTGGCGAACGTGACAGGCGTGTCGAGGTTGAGCGTCGTCGGAAGTGCCTGCGCTGGCTTCGACAAGCCCAGCAGCGCCCCGTCGGAGACGATGAACGACATCAGAGCGCCTGGATGTAGTCGACGTGCGTTCGGTCGACGAGGATCTCGCCGTCGGCCGGCGTCGGTGCGGTCGCTCCTGATTCGATGACCTCTGCGCCCTTCACAGTCAGCAGGCATCCGTCGTTCTGTGTGATCACGCCAGCCACCGCGGTCCCGGACTTGAGATTGATCACCACGCGGCGCGAGATCAGTGGCTCAGTCGAGTAGCCGCGGCGTCGAGTCAGCTCTCTCACGGCCCCAACGAGGCCGATCACCACGCCAATCGCGCCAATCGCCACCAGGATTGCTTCGAGCACTTGGACTCCCGTCACACGATCATCAGGTCGTTGTCTTCGTAGGCACTCTCGGTCTCGGGCTCCTGGACCTCGATCGCCCGGGCCAGGCCCATGATCAGCGAGACGACCGGGTCGATTTTGTCGGCCGCATCCTTCTTCGAGGGCTTCACGTTCCCGGCGTCGTCGAGGACCACCGCGAAGTTGTCGACGGTCCAGCGCACCAACGGGTTACCGCCGTGCCGCATGATCGGTTTCTCTGGCGTGCCCTGCAGTATCAGCCGCTGGGTTTCCTTCGTCGGGCCCGACATCGACGCGAAGCCCTGGCCCATCGCGACCATCGGAGCGCCGTCAGTCACCAACTCGGTGACCAGCTGCGTGGCGTTCCACCGGTCGTAGGCGATCTCTTGGACATCAAAGAATTCTGAGTCCCGTTTGATCGAGCTTCGGATGAAGTCGTAGTCCGCGACGTTGCCCGGTGTGACGGTCAGGATGCCGCTCTTGGCCCACACTGAGGCCTCGCCAGCCGTTCTAGCGTCGAGATCCTCGAGGTTGTCCTCCGGGGTCCAGATCCGCCACACCAGGTCGAACCCACCGCGTTCGTCGTCAGGCAACACCCAGCACAGCGCCGAGAGGTCTGACGTCGACGCGAGGTCCAGTCCGCCAAACGCTTTGCGGCCCTTCAGTCGGGACTCATCGACGATCGACGCGTTGCCGTCCCAGGCCTCGAGCTTCAGGTACTTGGTGTCCTGCTTCGTCCGCCGGCCGATGTGCAGTCGCAGGTAGCTCGCCAGGTCCGCCGGCGAGTTCCGCGCCTTGGTCGCAGCGTCCCGCAAGTACGCCCTGGTCGGCGAGATGCCGTAACCGGGATTGGCTGCGCGCTGAGCCTCCTCGCTCAGCGGATCCATCTCCTTCGGCGCCGCAAACACCACGCCGTAGGTCGACGGGTCTTTCAGTGCGCCGCGGGCAAGGGACTCGATGATCGTTCGCTTGCGGTCGTACGGCGTGTGCCGCTTGCCCGAGTCCGCGGTCGTGATGAAGAGAATCAACGGCTGGGAGCGAGAGCCGGTACCCGTCTCGATCGCTTCGACCAGCTCGTAGGTCTTGTGCAAGTGCAGCTCGTCGACGATCCCGCCGTGCAGGTCCGCGCCGTGCTGCGCGTCGCCCGCCGAGGCGACGGCCTGAAAGTAGCTGCCGCTCTTCGGGTGAGTGATCTTCGACGACAACGCTTTCGTGTGCGGCCGGAGCGCGGGCGATCTCTCACAGATCTGCTTGATCGGCTCGAAAACGAACCCCGCCTGCTCTTTCCGCGTCGCCGCCGCGATCACCTGGGCGCCGGCCTCACCGTCAGCGCACGTCAGGTACAGCCCGATCCCGCCCGCGATCGTCGACTTGCCGTTCTTGCGAGGCAGATCGACGTACATCGTGCGGATGATCCGGACGTAATCGCCCACGTCCTCATCGAAATGGACCCACCCGGCCCACGGAGCCAAGATGTAGGCCACCTGCCAGGGGTCCGGCTTCAGCGGCTTGCCCGCCAGCCGACCCTTGGTGTGCCGCAACATCGAAAACGCGGTCAGAACTTTGTCGACACGCGCCGGATCGAAGCGCGCACCCGGCTCATCGCGCGGTTCAGGGGTCTTGATCAGCGGCGGACAGTCAGGAAACGGGATCCCGCGGCTCTGTAAGTACCAGGCGACCTCGGGGGAGAGCTTCAGACGGTCGAGTTCGTCCTGATCAAGCTCAAGCGAAGGGGTTTGCGTCGTCATCAGGTGCGCCTTCGACCGCACCGAACGCCGTCGACAGCTTCCCTTCGGCCGAAGGAGTCAGCCCGAACTCGCCAGCCCACATGCGCAGCTGCTGTGACGCACGCTCGGCGACCGCCATCGCGGGATTCTTCGTCTGCCATATCGTCTCGGTCCCGTCCTTCCGAGTCGATTTGTTCTCGACGACGATCCCGTTCTTGCGGACCAGCTGAATCGCGTCCTTGTACGTCGCCCAGGTCTCGCAGTAGGCCGTCAGTGACGCGCGGTCCTCCTCCTTCGTCAAATCCAGCCGAGAGAGGCCCGGCACGACTCGCTTCCACTCGGCCTTCGCCTCACGAGAGAGCCAGGTCGGCGGCTTCGGCGGGATCCGACGGAAGTCCGGCGGCGGCGCGACCGGCCGGCCACCGCTGTCGCGACCCTCGGACCGGCCACCGAGGAGCCTCAGATTCGGCGGCGCAGGTGCTGGACCAGGCATTATGCACCTCCTCGGGCTCGAAAGTCGTTGTCGCGCAGGCCGATTCGATGCTCGAAAGCCGTTGCGGCCCTGCGGATCTGGCGCGACCCCCGCTGACCCCCCCCAGGGGCGCCATCCTGAGCGGCCAAAACTAAGCCCAACCCGTCGGGCGTTCCCTTCGGAGGGCCCCAGAGATGCCGACCCCCTACCCCTCTGACCTGGCCGTTTGCCGAGTCCAAGCCTCTGACCTGGGCTTTTCCTGGCGGCCGGCAGGGAGGGGTCTGAGGGCCTCAGGCCTCTGACCTGGGGTTCCGTCCGGCTTGGGCCTCTGACCTGGTCTTTTGGGCGTGGTGGGGGTCACAGAGGCTCTGGAGGTTGGTCGGGTCGTACCTGGCCCCGCCAGCGGCGAGGTTGACGATGTGGTCGGCGGTGGTCGCCAGGGCCTTGCAGCCTGGCCATCGGCAGATCGGTTCGTCCTCGAGCTGTGCGGCTCGCATGCGGCGTTGGCGGGTGTCGGTGCCGCTGATGCCGTAGCTCGATCCTTCCCATGCGGGTTTGCATGGGCAGCGCCGGTTGGTCGGCGCAGGCTTGCGGCACCGGTTGCACACGCGTGGTGGTCTGCTAGGCATCAGGCGACGATGATGAGCGGGTCGACGCCGCGCTCACGCATGGCGCGCGCTGTCTGAGTATCGAGCCTCGGTGTCCACTCCGGGCCCATGATCTTGGTGAATAGCTCGCGTGCTTCGGCGATCGCGCGGACCAGTTGGTCGCGCTTGCTCTTCTTACCGCCGAGGTGCTTGATGTGTTCGATGCGGGGGAGCAGTAGGCGTTGCAGCTCTTGGAGTCTGGCCTTATCGCCTTGCTCTTCGACAGCGCACGCGATGCCGGCGATGAGTAGGCGGAACTCCGCCATGACGTCGGACTGTGGTAGGTACTGCGAGGTCATCGTTTGCTGACCTTGTCTGGTCGCCAGGTGTTGAGGTCGCCGGCCACAATGCGGCTCTCGCCGTACATGTCGGCGAGGTGGTCGAATGCTTCGGTGGCGGTGCCTGGCGTCGCGGTGATCACTTCGAGGACCGGGAGCGGGTCGGCGCTAGGCGTGGGTACAGGCTGGAAGCCGATGGTGCGCTCGTTGGTCCACAGAATTCCGTGGCACAGCGTTTTGAGGATGACCCATCGGCCGGGACCTTGGCGCACGGCAGGCTCAGCGAGGCGGGAGCACAGGTCAGCCATGGGTTTCGGAGCAGACGACTGCTCCGTCAGTACTCCAGTTGGTCACGGCCACTGCGATCTCCTCGGGTAGGCCACCTCTTGCCGTGTGTAGCAATGCCCTGGCCACGCTACATACGGATGGAAGCGTTCAGACGTTGCGATGGGAGTAGCAGACTGGGGCGGTCCGGACACACCTCTGGTACTGCTGGTCCGTAGTTTAACCTGATCGCAGCGTTCCGTGCACAACGCTGATCGTGTGTCTGTCAGAACACCATGGGGGTTTGTACGTGAGTAGCGAAGTCACGCTGGCGGTCATCGCTCTGGCGTCTGCGACAATTGGACCCGTCTTCGGCTGGGTCATTGCTCGGCAGAGCGCGAATGATAGGCGGGTCAACATCGCACGCGACATCGAGACGGTCAAGCAACTCGACCCGAACTCCGAGACCGCCAAGGTGTTAAACGCACACATCGCGCAGAGCATTGCGTCCGTGGTGAATAGAGATAGGGCCCGCGAAAGTGCTAGTCAGTCGATCTGGACATTCCTCCCCGCGATCGGGTTTAGCTTCGCTTTGGTGGCGATCCAGAAGTGGTTAGAAATCGGGGCGCCCGAAGACCTGGAGGATTCACTCGAACTGCTCTCTTGGTTCCTACTCGGAGGCTTTGCGCTATTCGCAATTGTGGCGATCGTGTCTATCGCTCGAACCCTTTCGCTTGTGGCGAGTGTTGCGTGGTCGTACGTCCGTCTATTTGTTGTGCGTTTACAAGCGCGACGACTAAGGCGCAAGAAGGACAAGTTGATGAAGGTTGCAGAACAGCAGCACGAAGTGTTCGGGGCATTGATTGCAGAAATTGACGCGATGTCACCTGAGCAGAGAGCTGGAGCGCGAGAAAGGGTGGGGGCTGAGAAGTGGGACTCACTGCTGGAAGACACCCGAAAGAATCACGCTGCGATGACTGAACTTCGCAACAGCGAGAAGGGGTCCACCGACTCGGAACCAATCGAGGGTGGCGAGTCGACGGCGTCGAATTAAGCCTTCGCAAGTCTCTCCGTCATCAACCGGCGCACGTCGGCGAGAGCGAAGACGGGCGGGTCATTGCGGGCGATCCAATGGTCGGTGATCCGGCCCTGGTGCTTCCAGCCGCGCGGCTGGATGAGGCCATCTCTTCGCCAGTCGTAGAACCGATTGCGCGGCAGGTGCTCATTGAGTTCATTGAGTACGCGGAACATCTCGGCGGCGGTAAGAAGGAAATTGTCAGTGCGTGCGAAAATCTGCTGTTTGATCTTGCCGACATCGTGCGTCTCCTTGCATAACCAGCACGTCACATACGCTGCTGTATAGCCTGTTTCCCGATCGCGCTCGGCATAAAGCGCACAGCCACACTGGGTGGACATGCCGCTAGTGTCCGCCCCTGAAGGTGTGGGGCAGGGCCCGCAGTAGACGGGTGGCGCAGGCGGGTTGATGGCGTCGAGTGCGCGACGGATGGTTTGGTCGATCTCTGCGTAGCAGAGCGCTGCATCCTCGCTGTGTGCGATCGCAGCGAAGTGGTGTGTCAGCCACTTACCCAGGTCGACAGCGGACGGGACATAGCCGGCGGGCAGACGGTGCAGGCCTTTGCGGACTGGGCCGACCGAGACTTGCTCGAAATCGAGTGGTACGAAATCGAATCCGCGAGTGTCGCACAGATCCTTGACCCATCGAGCCAATGTAGTGCGCAGTTCGTCGTAGCGCCGTGCAGCAGACTCTTGTGGTCCCTTGGGGTCAAACAAGACTGGCGAATCGAGATTGGTGGGTCCCGTCGGCCCACGCACGCCGATACGATCTCGCCCGTCTGCGGTGATCGCGAGCTGCCTTGCTAGCCATGGTGTCTGTTCGAGCTTGCTGCGCAGTTGGGTGCAACAATCCCAGCACAGGAATAGTTCGGTCGTGCGCTGACACCTTGTGCACTGGTTCTGGGTCACGCGTTGATCTCCTTCGGCCAGGCCACCACGTCGAGCCCTGCGTGATGGCGGGGTTTGATTTCGAACGGCAGGGTCCAGCCGAGCTTCAAGGCGCCCATGGCGGCCATTGTCAGCGCATCGGCGCAGTCATCGTTGGTGATGCGCCTATCGGGCCACTGCTCGCGGACGCAGGCCAGGACGAGCTTCTTGTCGGCTCGCCCGTTGCCGGTCGCCCACTTCGCGCGAGTCCCGGGGTTGCACACCGCGATCGGGACGCCTCGAGCAGCGAGCGCTGAGTACAGGCCCCACCAAAGACCCCACCGATCACCCAGGCTCGGCTGAGCCTTCATGCCGACGGGCATGTCCTCGATGACGACCAGATCGGCATCGGTCGGGATGTACTGCAGCACGAGTCGGGCCTGGGAGACGATGCGGTTCGACCGGTCGAGATAGCCGGTCCCGTTCTTGCCGGGGTGGCCAACCGAGAGCAGTGACCGGATGTCGACGGGCGCGTGGAGCGACTCGTCGCCGAGCACCGCGATCCCGCAGCTTGTGAGCGACGGGTCCAGGCCCACGATGGTGCTCACAGCGACACCACCGACCGGATCAGGTCGTGTACGCATGTCAGCCGCTCGCGGCACCGCCCGCATTCGAACGCGAATCCGGGGCCCATCCTGAACAGCTTCCGGTGCTTCTCCACGGACTGACCGAGATGCTCCGGGCACAGCAGGAACATTCTTCCGGTCTGGCATGACTCGGGTCGGTCGAAGATGTGGAAGTACTTCGCTCGGAACTCGGCAGGGTCATCGCAGTTGGGCACCTCGCAGGCCGGGGCGGTGTCGAGCGATGGCATGTCGAGATCGGCGAGGGATTCGTTGTGCGCGGTCATGACTGGTCGCCTTTCGCCAGAGCAGCTCGGACCATGGCCATGCCACGGGCAGCTCGGTTGTCCTCGTCGGGGTCGTGTGTGCACGATCGGCCGGCGCGGTAGCCGTCCTCGTCGCACAGGTCGCAGTTGGCGGTGGCCAGTGCCCGGGCCTCGGCTGCGGCGTGAGCCTCGTTCGATCGGCGCAGAGCCTCGGCCTTGCGCTGGGCGAGATCCCAGGCTTCGCGGTCTTCCCGGGCGACGCCGCATGCTCGGCACGGGGCGTCGGTCGGTTCGTCGATGTGCTTGGGACAGCGGGCTGGTGGGGGATCGTTGCTCAGCTCTTGCGGCTCATTGGTGTCGGCCTCGCGTGTACGCGACCCCCCAACGTAACCACCTAGAGAACTTTCTCCTTCTCCTTCTCCCTCTCCCACTCCCAGGGGTTTCGAAACGGTTCGGGAAGGGTTAGACGGTTCTGGAACGGTTTCAGAACCGTTGTCGGAAGGGTTCTCTGACGGTTCGATCGGATCGATCTCGTCAGCCACCTTCGCGGCCTCTGCGCGACGCAACCGGCGCAGCTCGACAGCCAGCTCGTGACGCAGCTTCTCCGAGGCGACCATCGTCGCGCAGCGCAGAGCGTTCTTGAGGATGTTCGGATACCGGGTGATGTCGCTCTGGCGCATGTACGAGCGCACGAACACCTCGTCGGTGTCTTCGTCGACGAAGACGAACCGAGCGGCTTCCAGTTCCTTCAGATCGGACCAAACGTCCTCGGAGGTGATCGAGTCACACCCCTTCGCCCACTTGGCGACCTGGAGAGGCTGCATGCCTGCGCGGTCGAGTTCCTTCTGGCTGAGCAACTGGCCATAGGTCGTCTGCGCGGTGCGGCTGACGGCGCGGAAGTCCTTGTCGCGCCATATAGATTCTTTGAGCATTCCAGCTGAGTTGGCCATGTTATGGCGCTCCGTTCGTTATCGGTTCCGCGAAGAACGGGTCGACAGGCGCCGAGGGTCGTAAAATCCGCGAATGACTGATCACCCCTTCGCGCAGGATCCCAACCTCGAGTCGTCTCTCGCAGCTGCCTACCGCGAGCTCGACAAGCTCGATGATGAGCAACTGCGTAAGCTCCGGCGAAGTTTCGAGGCACTCTCGGCGGCTCGCAGTTCGCTCCTTCAGGCCTGGGCCACAGTCGGCAGGGCTGCTGACAGCGGCATCTTCGCCGCTGCTCGGCAATTGACGCAGGCGTTGCCTGATGAGGCAACGCAGCGTCGGATTCGCGAAACAGTCGAATTGGCGAGGGCGACGCAAGCCGATCAGGGATCGACGGCGCTCTTGTCTACCTGGCTGCAAGGTAGCGATGAGGTGCTCGAGGAAGTCGGCGCCGAGACAGTCACCGAAGTGGCTGCTGAGATCACTGCCAACTCGGAGGAAGCGCAGGCCGCGGTCGGCGGTTTGATCGATGAGTTGCTGGCAAGTGGAGTTGAGCTGTCGGTCGCGCAACGTGGTGCTGCCGCCGCGCTGTATCTGCTTCTCGCCACCGTTTCGACGTACCTCCTGTGGTTCGAACCCGAAATTTGGGAGGACGTGAAGGCGCAAAGTGAAGCCCTTGGATATCCGCTTCCGTTCGTTGCGGTCGCGATTTGGTTCCTGAAGCGCGAAGCGTGAGGGTGTCTGGTTCATCACTCGTCCTCCCACACCACTCCGCACCCGCAAATGACTGCGGGTGCGGTGGCGCCGTTCATGCGGTCGGTCTGCCAGTGGCGCAGAATCCAACGGTGCCAGTGGATCTGGATGTAGCCGATCATCAGTACCAGTCACCTCCGGCGGCACCGTCTAGGCTTGCCCGCGTGGGGATGTAGTAGCGCTCATTCTCAAGTGGGGCTTCTTCGCCATACTCGAAGGAGTCGAAACCCCGGAACGAGATGTGGACCCAATGGGCGCTGTGCTTCACGTCCGGTTCGACAAAGAACTCGCACCCGGCGACCAGAAGTGCTCGGGCCTCGCCGAGCTGGCGTTGCGCGGCGGACGAGTCCCGGTTGCTCCACTTCCCCTGCGGCACGACGCCGTCGCTGCACAGCTGCACTAGTTCCTCGCGACTGATTCGGCCGCTCATGACTCGTCCTCGTCGTCCTTCTCGCGGTCGCAGATCCAGCACGGCTCCTTGACGATCATTTGGTCGCTTCCACGTACTCGGGGTGCTGGCCCTTCACGTGACGCTGGACGTTCGCGAATGACCGGTTACAACAGGGGCATACGCCGTTGGCTGCACGTTTCTTCGCCTTGGTCAGCTGACCTTTGGTAGCGCGTAGCGAGGCGCGGGCTGATCGCACGTCCTCGTCGCGGTTGGCGAGCTGGCGTTCGAGCCGCTCTGCGCGCTCACGTTGCTTTTCGGCATCCGACTTTCCGGTGTAGTGCTGACTGTGCCCGTTCGGGCAGTAGAACCAGCGGTGGTCATTCAGCCGACGGTCGCTCAACTCCTTCGGCATGGCGAAGAGAATCCCGCAGCTGCAGCATGTTTCGACCTCGAACAAGGTTGTGTGGGCGAGTGTGCTCATGCTGCATCACCACCATCGGAGAACATCGACGCCTTCCGCTCCTCGCCGTTCGGTTGCGCATCGTCGCCCGGCAACTCCGGATCATCTGCCTCGTTGGGGGTTTCGGCCTCTGCCTCGTCGTCAGCGTCGAACAGGCCCGGCTGACGCTCGTCGACGATGGGCACCTTGCCGCGCTCGTAGATCGAGGTCTGTAGCATGTCGACGACCATGCGCGGCTCGCCGTCCACCTCGTCCAGGTGGACCTTCTTGCACCATGCCTTGACGATGTAGGTGCGCTCCTCGCCGTACTCGGGCGGATCATCGAGCGCGTACTCGCTCATGCCGCCGACGATCTTTACCTTGGCCGCCCGTGGGGCCTCGATGAGTGGGCGGTCGGCCTTGGGGAGATCTGCTGGGGCTTCGGTGATTTCAGCCATCGGGGGTCAGTCCTTCGCTGTGGTGGCGGGTTGGTGATCGGGGCGGAACTTGTGGGCCCAGGTGGTGCACGTGCCGTCGACGTACTCGCACCGGATGAGCGCCGGCGGCTGCATCGGGGCCGGGTCAACGGGCCTCACGGCTGCGCTTCCTTCGCCTGGGCGTCCTCGATGAGCATGTTCTCGACGGTCTCGACCAGGACGCCCTCGGTCTGCAGGCTGCCGAGAGTGGTGATGAGGTCCGCGACCTCGTCGCGGGTGAGTGTCCGGATGTCGGTGACGGGCTCAGCGTGGTTAATCGTCCGGTTGATCACGACGTACCTCGCGGCCCAGTTGTCGGTCTCGAGGTTAGCGTCAGCGAACAGGCGATCGAGGTCGTCTGCCTGCTTCTTGGTCGGCTTGAGGGGAGCCTTGACCTGCTCGGGTTCCGGTTTCGGTTCCGGATCCGAGGGCTCCTCCGTAGGCTCGTCGGCCGGATCCTCCGACTTGGCTGCCAGCGCCTCCAATGCTGCGACTCCGCGGCCCGCGGGCGCCTTAGTTCGGGTCGGCTGTTCGACCGCGCCGTCGATGATCTGGCCCTGGGCTGCATCCTCGAGGACGACACCCGAGAAGTCGTCAGGGAAGGCCTTGCGCCACGCCTGAGCCTCGGCGCACTTGGCGAGCTGGTTGGCCGGCATCTTCTTCCACATCGAGTTCGGAGACCCGTCGCGGTTGGTCTGAACGAACTCGGTGTACATGGCGACACCGGTGATTGGCTCGCCGTTCTTGATGATCGTGTACTTCGCGGCCGCCGGCGGGCCCTGGCCCAACCACACGTCGTCCCATTCGCTGTCGACGCCAAGGAAGAACGGACCCTCGAGCCCGACCTTGACGTCTTGAAGCTTCGCGGCCCGCGCGCCGTTGAGGCGATAGCCATCGATGCCGGTCTGAATGGTCCACTTTGTTTCATACCGCTCGGGCTCACCGCGGTAGCCGCCGGTCTTCGTCTTGCGGCCGATCATGTAGATCTGTCTGGCGAACGGGTCGAGCCCGGTGCGCTTGGCCTGGTGGAAGAACACCTGCAGGTCGCCCTCGGTGGCGTCCTGGACGCCGAGCTGCTTGAGCGCCGCGACCTGCGTGGAGGTGAACTCCGTCTGCTCGGCGGTGATGACGAGGTCGGTCGAGGCGGTCGATGCGACGGCGGTGGTGTTCTGAGTGGCGATTTCGGTGCTGGTCATGCTGCTGTGCTGCCTTTCCGGAGGGTGGCGGGGTCGGTCTTGGCTGCGGCGTAGAGGGACACGCCTTTATGCGAGTTCGGGCGACGGTCAGCGATCTTGACGTCGCCGACCTTGGCGTAGCGGGCGCTGCCCATGGCGACGAGGAGTTTGGTCTTGAGACCGCGCGCGTACTTGTCGGCCTCTTTCGCATCGCGATCGGCCTGTAGGTAATCGAGTGCGAGGGCGGGGTCGACCTCAGCGTTGGTGCCGTCGATGTCGGGATGCAGCGCACGGACTGTCTCGTAGCAGGTGACGGAATCATCCAGCGGCGGGGGAGTCAGCGTGCGCAGGGACTCCATCCAGTCGATGCACCGCGCGACGATCCATTCAGCCACAGCGGGTTTGAACTCGACCGTGTAGATCTTCGGCTTGCCGTACTGGGGCCAGAGCACGATGTTGCCGGGGTGCTTCGTCCAGCCAGTGAACACCATCTGTGCGAGTACCTGGGCGGCGTAATCGGAGGGGGTGTCGCCTGATCCGTCGTCGCCCCACTCTTCGAGGTCTCGTGCAGTCTTGACCTCGACCACTCGACGGTGGGCACCGCGAACGGCACGCCGGTCGACGGTCACGAGGTTGGGGAACGGCAGGGTCTCGTCGGTCAACTGGACTTCGCCGCGTGAGACGAGCCAGCCCGGATTCTTGAACTTCCAGTACTCAGCCGCTGCCATCTCGGCCGCGTGCCCGTAGTCGAAGTCGTCCTGCTGCCCGTCGCTGATTGGCGCCGGTTCGACAAGGCCGGTCATCTCGTGCCACAGGGTGTACTGCGACTTGAATCGCGAAACACCAAGGATAGAAGGGACTTTCGACGGGGTTATGAGCTTGAGCCATTCGGGGGAGCCAGGAGCGATGAAGTCAGACATTGTGGTCCTCTTCGTTGGTGGGATGGGCTTCGACGATGCGAATTACGCGAGCCCAGGGGATGTAGTGGTCGGCGATGGTGGTGACCACGCGAACGACCTTCGGGTCCTCGATCAGCACCTCGCCGTTGATGACGTCTTGCGGACCGGCGGTGCCTTTCTCGTAGTGCACCTGTGCTCTCATGACGCGGTCTGGTAGACGAGACCGCGACGTGCGCAGTCGTCGGCCTTCTCAACCGCGGTGCCCCAGGGGTCGAGATGGTCGCCGTAGTGCTGTGACCAACGGAGCCAGTTGATTTCGTCGTCAGTGTCTTCGATTTTCAGAGTCCGGAGGAGGTCTCGGATACCGAGCTCGTTGACCCAGCGGGCCTGTAGGCCAACGTCGATTAGGCCCATCTCCCACAGCGCAACCCCTTCGAGGCTGGCGGGCTGTTGGTCGTATACGTAGTAGCGTTCGCCGCTCAGAGGGACCTGGTACTTGCGATCAGGATTGCGGGTGGCGACCTCGCGAACCTTGGCAATGATGTCGGCGACGGTGTGTGTCTGTGTTGGAGCAGCGTCAGTCATCGTTTGGATTTCCTTCCTCGAGCTGCGTTGCGAAAGTCGTCCGCGTGGGGGCAGTTGCGAAAGTGGGCTTGGTACACCGGCAATCCCGCGTACCGCATGCCGATCGCTTGCCCCTTCCGGACCACGACCGCAGTGGGCAGCGGACCGTCACGGCCAGGCGTGACCGGCGGCTCGGTGATGGCGAGGTTGCCGTCCGGGACTGGGGTGACGTCGACCGGCATCCGCTCCGACTTCGCGGTGGAGACGAAGAAGATGCGGGCTTTGCAGCCGCGGCAGCGGGTGATCGATCGAGGGTTCGGAATGAAGGCATCCTGAGCACTCACGAAGCCACCGCCAAGAGGGAGATCCGCTGGCGGTATCGGGAGACATGGCGTTGCGAGATACGAAGTCGCTCAGCGATCAGCGAGGCAGAGTGGCCGCGGGCAGTCAGTCGGCGGACAGCCTCGGTCTTCTCTGTGGTGGTCAGCTCGACCCAATCGCCCTGCATCGCCCGCTCGATCGCGATCTCGTCGACAAGTTCATCAGGGTCCGCGGTCTTGCGGATCCAGTACTGCACGTAATGCGCCGAGCACAAGGTGTCCTTGCGACGCTTGTGGACTGGCCTACGGCAGACGCTGCACGTGATTCCGTCAGCCACGACGCACCGCCCCGTCCGCCCGGTTCAGTGCGTCCAGTGCAAGGTCGAGTGCCTCCGCCAGGTCCTCGCCCATCGTGTAGGTGTCGAAATCCCAGTCGACGCCGTGGAGTGTGACCCGCACTCGGCTTCCGGTGATGAAGGTGATCGTTGAGTCGACGAGCAGCTCGGCGCAGCGGGACTGCAGGTTGAGCGTCAATTGCCAGACCTTGCGCTGCTGTCGCTCGATCTCGGCTTGGCCGGCCTTCTGCACGCTGACGGACAGGTCGCCATAGAGACGACCGATGTGGTTGCTCATCGGATCTCACCCCGATCGACCTCAAGCACAGCGACGTTGTCGAAGTCCTCCATCTCGTCGACAAACTGATCGAATTCGTCGAGCTGGCGGTCGAACTCGTCAGCCTCCGGGGTCTCGTTCTTTTGGCAGACCATCGCCAGTAGGCCGAGGCAGGCGGCGAGCATGCCGCCGATCACCAGCCAGGTGAAGATAATCTCTGCGTATTCTTGTGGCATTGGGACTCCTATCAGTCCTTCTCGGGCCCGTCGAGCTGGCACTCGGCGGGCTCTTTTTTGTGGGTTGGATCCGCGCCGCGTTCCCCTGACGGCGCGGAAGTCATGCAGATCGCCGACTGGACGTCTGTCGTTGTGCACGCATGAACCGGTCGATGTCGTCGCGGTGGATCTTGTAAACGCCGCCGCGAACGCGCTGACTTGCTGGTAGGACGCGCGATGCGCACCAATCACTAACGGTTCTGGGGTGGGGGCTCGTATGGGTTCCCGGGCCTTCCCACCCCATGTACCGAGCCGCGCCCTCGATGGAGAGGTAAGGGGAGTCGGTCATGATGCCGCCGCCACACGAGGGCCGTTCCGATTGCCAGCTGTGCAGTCGTCAATCACTTCGGCCAAAAAAAGAGAGCCGGGCGGGGCGTTCAGAATTTTCTCAATCTTGGGCCCGTGCTTTGGGTTGCAGTATGAGCGAGCTCCGCGCCTCAGGTGGGCGATGGTGGACGTGCTGCACCCAACCTTCTCGGCGAGAGTGCGATTCGATTCGTCCCGAAAGACCATGTACTGGTCGAGGACTTGAGGGCTGATGAGCCTCACCAGGAGCCTCCTTTGGATCGTTGTCATGCTGACTTCCTCACGGTAACCGGGTGATTGCTGACTGTCCAGCTGTCAATCAATGTAACCGGTAGTGGTTACTCACGCAATCGTTGGCGCTATGGGTTAACGTGCAGGTCCTTGAACTACATGTGCGTAGTTTGTAACCGAGTCAGTTACTCTCCGATTATTCGAACACGCCAAAAATCAGGGAGCGTCCGTAACCGTGAGCGCATTGTCTGACCTACTTAACCAACGCCGCGGTGACCGTAGCGTCCGGGAGGTCGGCCGGGCTGCCACCGAATTCGGGATCGGCGAAAGCACTGTCATCCCGTATTTCAACGGCCGGCACGGTGAACGGCCCCCGGAGAAAGTTCTAGCTGCGCTCGCGGCCGTGCTGCAGATAAAGATCGAGGAGCTGCGTGAAGCGGCTCGACTGCCGGTCGGGGAGCGGGAACCGTACCGCCCGCCCGTGGAAGCGAACCTTCTCGACCAACGCCAGCGCCGCGCCATAGATGAGCTGATCCGCAGCATCGTCGCGTCGCGAGGACCTATTGACGGCAATCCTGATTCTGATCCGCCGGCCACCGGAGAGCCAACGCCGGACGACGGTGCAGGCCTCGAGGTCGAGCGTCAAGGGGACTACGACCTGGCCAACCGCAAGGTGAGAGGCGTGTCGAAGCGGCAGCTGCAGCGCGAGCGCGACGAGCAGCTTGGCGAGGAGTCGCAGGCTGAGCTTGACGGCGATGCTTGAGACCGTGCCTTCTACGCGCGCTCTGTGGATTGTGGCGTCAGTTTGTTTGGTGGCGTCGGGAGCGTTTCTCGTTGCCGCGTTCGTCGTTGGTGGAGTCTCCCTGCTGGATTGGGTGGGGCCCCTGATCGCAGCCGTTGGTGTCGGAATTGCTCTGCTTGCCAGACAGGCCGCATCCAAGTCTGCCGCGGCAGCCGTACAAACAGCGAAGATCAACGAACTTCAAGAAGCTCGTCGCCGGTTCGGTTGGGAGGTGTCGCTCCATCCCATTGGTCAGCAATACATGTTGCGCAACAACGGCACGCTCGCTGCAGTAGACGTCCGGCTGAGCGGCAGCTTCGTCAGGGTCGGATTCGTCTCCGATGACGACAGTGAGGCCGCTGTCCTGATCGCGCCTGGTGAATCGCGTGCCTTCTACGCGATCCCTGGTTTCGACCGAGTGGGTGCCGAAATCTTCATTAGTTGGACTCCGGAGGGGTTCGACGGGCAGCGTAGTTGGCGGGAATTCCTTCCGCATCGGCCGAGTGGCATGGAGAAGATCGAGCGGGACCGAGCGGAAAATGCCCGACACGAGACCGCGCTTGCGCATGCGGATTCGCAGGCTTACCGGGACCTGATTCTCAGACTGGGAGACGCTTACTCCGAGTACAAACGTGACCCGAACGACGCGGGAAAGAAGCTGCGGGTCCAGCTGCTGGTGGCGGCTCTGCCTCCAAGTTTCGCGCGTGAGATTGGCTATGAGGTTGATGTTGCTCGTGACGTCTGGGGGCGTACGGAAATTCCGTTCCACAACCATGTAGCGGATGAAGACAAGCACATCTTGGAGGGAATTACCGCCGAGGTCGAGTTGGTTTGGAACATGCGGCAACTGGCTGGCTACTCGGTGTACGGCGCCATCTCCGCACCCGGACCCAATGAAGAACCGCGTGTCTGGTGGGCGATGCGTGGCTACGTCAACCGCGTTAAGGAGCGCGAGACCGGCCGAAGGGAGACCAGGCTATCGCCGTTAGACGAGCGAAGCTATCAAGAAGCTCAGCGGCGCTTCCGGGAGATGGACGCGCGTCGGCAGGACGGTACATCCATGGATGCGGCAGGGAACGAATAACTGCCGTGTAATTCCTTGCGCTGCAAAAGAATTTGTCAGACTTGAGCGTTACGCTCACCCGCTATGACCACCTACCACCCGTGGCGGGATGCCCGAGGGCGCAAGCACCTCGAGATTCGGTTCGTTGATCATCTGCCCCCGGGTACTCGCGGCCGGTTGATTGGTGATCAAGTTGAGATTCAGCGGCACATACATCAGGACGAGCGCCGCTCAACACTTGCGCACGAGCTGGTTCACGATGAGCGGCGTATTTATCCCGAAGACCCTGTTCTTCGTGCCCGCGAAGAGATCGCCGTCGAGCGAATTGCCGCGCGCCGTTTGATCCAGCTCGAAAAGCTGATCGACGTGCTGTGCTGGACGCGGCACACCGACGAGGTCGCCGAAGAACTCTGGGTGGACGTACCTATGCTCGTCGCGCTGGTGCAGTCGCTGACCGACGAAGAACGCCGGCGCGTCAACACCGAACTCTGTCAGCGAGGGAAGCGCCACGACTGATTTCCGGCTGTCAGGGCTACCCGGAAGTTGAATGCTGTGCTGGACGACAACCAAGCACTGTCGCACAATCGGGTCCTGGTGAGAATCGGTTGCTCTAGTGCGATCCACGCGGGCTGCGGCTCGCGATCTGTGAAAGGTCTAACGAGCTATGGCGAGCGTGCAGAAGTATTCGACCGCGAAGGGCGTGCGGTGGATGGTGCGTTACCGCAAACCAGGTGGTGGCCAGACCGACAAGCGGGGGTTCGAGACCAAGCGCGCCGCCGAGGCGTGGAAGGCCGAGAACCTTCTGAAGGTCATGAGCGGGACCTGGATCGACCCGATGGCCGGCAGGGTGACCGTGGGGGAGCTTGGCCCGAGCTGGTTGGCTCGGCAGCTGAAGCTGAAGCCATCAGCGCGCAAGCCGATCTCCATCGCCTGGCGTCATCGTGTCGAGCCGCGGTGGGGTGAGGTATCGATCGGCGAGATTCGGCCGACCGAGGTCCAGGACTGGCTTTCGACGTTGACGAAGATCCCGCGCAAAGACACCGCGGCTGAAGACCTCGAACCGTTGGCGGCGACCGGCGTGATCTACGCGCACCAGGTGCTGCACGGCATCCTGGCCGACGCGATGCGGGACCGATTGATCGGCATGAACGCCGCTGACGGGATGAGTCTGCCGCGCAAGGGATCGAAGCGGAAGCTGTACCTGACGCACGAGCAGCTCCACGCCTTCGCTGAAGCGATCGAGCAAACGTCGATCGATGCAGAGGCCCGGGCGGTGCTGGCGCTGACGCTCGGCTACACCGGGGTCCGGTGGGGTGAGGCGACGGGTCTACGGGTGCGTGGCGTCAATGCCCTGCGCAAGCGACTCGTGGTCCGCGACAACGCGGTGGAGGTCGATGGCGAGATTATCGAGGGCACCACCAAGAGTCATCGCGAGCGCACGGTGCCGGTGCCGGCGTTCCTGATGAGCCGGATTGTGGCGCAGTGCGCGGGCAAAGGACCGGACGAGCTCGTCTGGTCGAAGGATAGGGAGTACCTACCGTTGCCGCCGTACACGCGCGGCTGGTGGCAGCAGTCGATTATTCGTGCGGGTTTGCCGCGGTTCACCCCGCACGATTTGCGACACACCGCGGCGTCGCTGGCGGTGCAGTCGGGAGCGAATGTGAAGGCCGTTCAGAAGATGCTGGGGCACTCGTCGGCGGCGATGACGCTCGACGTTTATGCCGACCTTTTCGATGATGATTTGGATGATGTGGCGAACCGGCTGGATAGGGCCGTGGGTGAAATGTGGGCAAAACGAGCGACGTGACGCTCTGACCTGCATGGAAGCCGGGGTTCAAGTCCCCCCTCGCGCAC
>NZ_JBXCJC010000006.1:0-231535 GCF_056786495.1 Williamsia sp. Y853 | reverse complement strand
GGCGGTCGCGCAGCGCCACCCCGCGGTTGATCTGCAACTCGGCAGTTCGTTGGGTCAGGCCCTGTGCTGCAGACAATCTCGCCGCACACTGTGCGAGCGGATCGAGCGCCCGCATCTCCGCTTCGGTCCCGGCGGTGGGCTCTACCAAATGTCGGTGCAGCATCGCCGCAGCGGCGTATCGCTCCCACTCCATCCGCGACTGCTGAGCCATCGCAAGTTCGGCGTTACGCAACAACTCGTTGACGCCGAGTGACTCGACAGGACCGATTTTATCGTCCCCACCTGCATCTTCGATCTCCCCTTCGAACATACATTTGAGTCTAAATGAGAGGTCTGACAATCGACGGAGTCCGCGTGAGTGTGGTCGTTTCGATCGTGAAGCCACGTTGGGCGAGGTCTCCCATTGCGGGAGGCTAACCCCGGGGATGGGGTGGTAGAGGGTTGATTGTGTCGCTGTCCCAGGTGATTTGGTTGTCTCCGGCAACGTCGGTGGCCGCCAGCCACGACCGGTCCGCCGGCGAGTTTTTCCGGATTCGATCATGGAGTCCACTCGACGGTGGGGTGGATGGTTGCGCGTGAACTGACCCGGTGTCCGAACGGGGGATTGCATCTCGAATCCAGTCGCCCGTCGACACGTTGGTCTCGATATCAGCGACGCATCACTTGCGACCGTTTGTCATTCCGGTCAGCGTCGAGATTTCGGACCGAAAAGGCGCGGTGATTTTTGTTCAACTTGCGATGTCGGGACGGCCGATGACCAGTTCTCCGGGGTGGAGCAGCTCTTGAAGAGCGGTCAGGGCCGTGGGGTCGAGTTCGCCGGTGTCCATCGCGATCGCCCAGTCGTGGTCTTCTGTGCGCCACGCCTGGACGGTTGGCGCATCCCAGAGGAGATCCCACGGTCTTGCCGATCGCGGTCGGCGGGCCAGGCGGCCGGTGATGGCGCCCTGACCGATGTGAGCCTCAAAGCCACCTTTTTCATCATGGTGATGCAGGTGGCTGATGCCGAGGTCGGCGGTGATGGGAATGCGCAATGGGCGGTCCGCGACGTGCCGAGCGAACCAGTCCCGATGATCGTCCTTCTGGTTGCCCTGACTCGGGATGTACGACGATCGGAAATCGTCGGGTGCAATCGAATGGTTGGGTTCCTTTGTCGGGCCAGGCCAAGCGAATGATGCGCGGTCGATCGGGATTCCGGCGGTGAATTCGATGAATTGGACGGCGATGCCGAAGTCGTCGTTGCGCTGCTGCAGTATTGCTCCGGTTCGTTTGTCGATGACCAATTGCATGGCATGGGGTTTATGTTTGGGCGGCGCGAGTTCAACAGCCCAGCAAGATCTTCCGAGGTATTCGATGTCTGCGATCGGTCCGGCAGGTGTGGTGAAGTCGTTGCCGACCCACCGTGATGCAGGCTGGGTCGCCAAGAGTTCACGACCGGGACCGAGGTAGGACATATTTCTGGCATCGGCTTGAACCGGTAGTTGCTCGTGGTGCGCGAAACGCCACACGGTTTCACCGTTGAAGATCACCAGCGGCCGGCCATCTATCGATTCGACACGGACCTTTGGCTCGTCGCGCCAGACTTGAAGGTCATCGACTCCCGCTACGTACAGCGGTATTACTTCGTTTCCAGCCATGAGCAGGTTTCCGGTATCGATGGGACCGGACCGGGAGATGACACCCTGAATCGGCACATCTGGACCGTCGACCAGCTTTTTGAGGACCTCGATCCATTTGGTCATAGTCCTCAGCGTGCCAGACGCAGACGCGGGCATCCTCGTGTTCGGGGGTGGCTCCTTGGTTTCACTGGAACATACCCTCCGGTATGGTACGGTCGCGACTTGTGATCTGGATCGCAATACCCGCCATGTCTTGATCACGCGAAGTCGTGTGCCACGCCGAACAGGAAGTGAGCCCAACGTTTGACGATCGGTGACAGTTTTCAGCGAATCCCGTTTGAGCCCGCCACGGATGGGCGGGTGGAAAGCCATTCGGGTTTGACCCGCCACTATCCGACCTTGCCCGCCAATTTTGTGACGCCAGAGGGGTATTCGAAGCGTGTTGGCCTGATCATGGCCCATCCCGCGTCCAATTTTCTGACCCATTTTCTGCTCCGCGGATTCGCTGAAGCGGGCGTTCCGATCATGAGTATCAACACCCGATACAGCACCAACGAGCCGGCGTTGATCATGGAACGGGCCGCCCTGGATCTCGGTTGTGGTGTGCGGTGGATGCGCGAAGAGCTGGGATTCGAGAAGGTTGTCATACTCGGTTTCAGCGGGGGAGGGTCGCTGGCCGCGTTCTACCAGGCCCAGGCGTTGAACAACGATGTCACGCAAACGCCCGCGGGTGATCCGGTTGACATGTCCGCACTGGTGCCCGCTGACGGGCTTGCTCTCATCGGTGCGCATCCGGGCCGCGCAAGGGTGTTGCGGCATTGGATCGATGGCTCCGTGGTCGATGAATCGAATCCCTTTGAGACCGACGTGCACCTGAATCTCTACAACACGCGACGAACAGTTCCGCTGGATCCGGCCTGGGTGGAGGAATACCGCAACGCGCAACTTCGTCGGATTCGCCGCATCGACGACTGGGCTCTCGACCAATTGGGAGTGCTCGACCGACATGGCGCGGCTGATCGGGCATTTGTTGTCCATCGCACCGTGGCCGACCCGCGGTTTGTCGACCTCACAGTCGATCCCAGCGACCGCGCGATTGGGAGCATGTACGGCGACCCTGCTGCGGCGAACATGGCGGCCGGTGGCCTCGCCCGGTTCAGCACGGTCCGATCGTGGTTGAGTACCTGGAGTTTTGATCGCACCAACGCCGATGCGCTGCGCAATCTGAAGGCGGTCACAACACCGACAACGGTGGTTTGCCTGCGCGCCGATCAGGCCGCATTTGTCAGTGACTCGCGCGATATGTACGAGGCATCAGCAGATCCGCAGGCATCGCTGACCGAACTCAACAATCTCAACCACTACCTCGTCGATCAGCCCGGTGGCCTGCCGATGATCGTCGAAGACTTGAAGTCCTGGCTCATCAAACGCGAACTTGCAGAGGGATTCGAATCGTGACCATCGACGAAACCGCGGTGCCGACAGTCGAATCCGGCCCGGCAACCGCCAGCCATCCGACTGCTTTCTGCTACGAGGAGGGAATGAACTCCCCGGGTGTCCAGCGGGCGCAGACGTTGGTGCGCAGGATCTTCGGTGCCGAGATGTTCCCGACGCAGCGGCAGATCGACGACATCTGTGCCGACATGTTCACGGCGGATCCCGTTGCGGAACGGTTTGTCGACGAGGTCTTCTACGGCGACATCGGGCCCACCCGTGGGCGTGCGATGCTGCAACAGGCATTGGCTGAGGGTATTTCGTCGCTCGCCGATCCACCGGAGTCGATGGTGGCCCTGTTCGACGAGTTCGAGCATGTACCGGACTGGGTGGATCCAGAGATCGTCGAACGGGGTGCGGCGATCTGGCGGCGTTGGGGCACAATGTTGTTCAGTGTTGCCGGCGGGATCACCCTCGAGATGTACACCGAATCGTCGGTCGCGACCCCGCTGTCGCTGGCAGGCGGATATGCCGGTGACAACGCGTTGCGCAGATTCCTGGAAACGGCGAGATTTTGGATCGACGTGTCGGAACCGGAGGCGCTGCTGACCCGTGGCAGCAAAGGCCGTGAGACCGCGATGCTGGTTCGCGTGATGCATGTGTCGGTGCGCAGGCGGGTGGCCGACCACCCCGAATGGGATACCGAGAAGTGGGGCATCCCGATCAGTCAGACCTACATGCTGCTGACGCTGCTCGGCGGCAGCGTGGCGCCTGCGCTCGCCCTGCGGCTGGTCGGAATACAGACGCCTGCAAGCGAAATCCGCGAGCTGATCCACTTCCAGAAGTACATGGGGCACGTCCTCGGAGTGCGGACCCGGTGGCATCCGGAGACCATTGCCGACTCACTGCGGCTCCTTCTGCTGGTCGCGGTGTCCCGCAGTCACGATGCAGGTGATCACGGTGCCGAACTCATCGAGTCCTTCCCGAGGGCGTTCGCTCCACGTTATGGGCACACCGGATTGAAGAAGTTCAGGGAAAAGTACAACGGCACGATCTATGCGGCGTATTCGGCTGTCTTCATGATGCCGTGGACCCGAAAGAAGTACGACATGCCAAGCGCCGTCCCGGGACTACTGTGGTTGATTGCACGACTACCGGCGGTGACGGTCTACGAAATACTGCGACGACTCATTCCGTCGTTGGCCCGTCGTCACGAAAGTCTCATGCGCCGCCACCGGGAGAACTGGTATCGCGCACAGATGGACGGCCGGGAGTCGGAGTTCGACGCCTCGGGGGCGCTGCGGCGATGACTGGGTCGAAGGGCAAGGCGGAGTCGAACAACAAGGCAGAACTGCAGTACCTGGCCGGTTTCGGTAACGAGCACTGGTCCGAGGCGATCCCCGGTGCCCTGGTCACCGGCCAGAACTCACCGCAGCGCGCACCGATGGGTCTGTACGCCGAACAGATCTCGGGCACCGCCTTCACCGAACCCCGAACCATCAACCGGCGCACCTGGATGTACCGGATCGTGCCGACCGCCGCGCACCGCCCGTTCGCCCGGATCGATGACGGCAGGCTGCGCAGTGCTCCGATCAGCACACCTGCTGACCCGAATCGGTTGCGCTGGGATCCATTGCCCGCGCCGACCGGATCGGTCGACTTCCTCGATGGCATCTATACGATCGCCGCCAACGGGGATGTGCTGACGCGCAACGGAATCGCAGTCCACCTGTACTCTGCGACAACTTCGATGACCGACCGCTACTTCTCGAACGCCGATGGTGAACTCCTCATCGTCCCGCAATCCGGTGAGCTGACGATCCGCACCGAACTCGGGGTGCTGGATGTCGGTCCGGGCGAGATCGTTGTCATCGGACGCGGTATCAAGTTCTCCGTCGACATCGCCGATGACCTGGTGTCGGGGTATATCTGCGAAAACTACGGGGCCTACTTCGAGCTGCCGGAGCTCGGCCCGATCGGCGCCAACGGTCTGGCACACGCACGGCACTTCCATCATCCCGTTGCGGCGCACGAAGACGCGGCGCGCAATGTGCAGTGGGTCAACAAGTTCGGTGGCCACCTCTGGGCCACGGACCTGGATCATTCTCCGCTGGATGTGGTGGCATGGCACGGCAGCCACGGCGTGTACAAATATGACCTGGCACAGTTCAACGTGATGGGGACGCTCGGCTGGGACCATCCCGACCCGTCGATCTTCACGGTGCTGACGTCGGTGTCAGAACGACCGGGGCAGGCCAACGTCGACTTCGTGGCATTCCCGCCGCGTTGGGTGGTGGGGGAGCACACCTTCCGGCCACCGCACTTTCACCGCAACGTGATGACCGAGTTCATGGGTCTGATCTACGGCGTCCACGATTCGAAGGCCGAAGGCTTTGTTCCCGGTGGATCGAGCCTGCACAACATGTTCGCCGCGCACGGCCCGGACCTGCAGACCTTCGAGACCGGTAGCAACGCCGATCTCGCACCTCAGAAGTTCGACAACTCATTGGCTTTCATGTTCGAGACGCGGTGGCCGTTGGTGGTCACCGAGTTCGCCATGGCGGCCGCGCACCGGCAGAACGACTACGACGGCGTCTGGTCCGGTCTGCACCGCAACTTTCAACCACCGACAAGGGAGTTCTCATGACCGCTGCAGCAGTCCGGCCGAAATCACCCGTGCTCCCCGAGGCGGGTTTGCGGATCGGTGGACGGGTACGTCCATCGGCAGGCGGGCAAACGTACCGATCCATCAATCCGGCCGACGAATCGTTGGTCGTCGAACTCCCGGCCGGCAATGCCACCGATATCGATGAGGCCGTCAGCGTCGCTCGCACAGAGTTCGAAGAGGGCGAGTGGGCAACCATGCCCGCACATGAGCGGGGTCGGGTGCTGTCCCGGGTGGCAGACCTGATCGAGGCCGATGCAGAGAATATCTCTGCACTGGAATCGGTCGAGATGGGCAAGCTGTATGTGGACACCGTGAACGGTGATGTCCCGGCCGCAGCCGCCGTGTTCCGGCATTTCGGGGGATGGGCCGACAAGATCCAGGGATCGACCGCACAGCTACCGGATATCGCCGGGCAGCACCGGTTCGGATTCACGCTGCGGCAACCGGTGGGCGTTGTCGGTGCGATCACCCCTTGGAACAATCCGCTCGTCATCGCCGCGTGGAAACTCGCGCCTGCTCTTGCTGCCGGATGCACCGCGGTCGTCAAACCCGCTGAGGACGCGTCGTTGTCGACCATCCGCCTGGCCGAATTGTTCTCCGAGGCAGGACTTCCCGACGGTGCGCTCAACGTGGTGACCGGGCTCGGTGACGTAGCGGGCGCTGCGCTCGCCGGACATGCTGGTATCGACAAGATCTCGTTCACCGGTTCGGCGCGGGTCGGCAAGCAGATCCAACCGCTGGCCGGCGACAAGTTCCGCAAGATGACATTGGAGCTCGGCGGGAAATCGCCGCAACTGATCTTCCCGGACGCCGATCTGGACGCGGCGATGTTCTGGATCGCGATGGGCAACTTCTACCACCAGGGACAGGTGTGCGCGGCCGGTACCCGAGTCCTGGTCCACGAATCGATTGTCGACGAGGTCGTCGAGGGCTTGACCGCGGCTGCGCGCGCTGCGGTTATCGGTGATCCGATGGATCCGTCGAGCACGATGGGAACGATCGTGAACGAAAAGCAGCTCGACCGGGTGATGGGCTACATCGAGAAGGGCAAACAGGAGGCCGAGCTGATCACCGGCGGCAACCGGATCGCCGGCCCGGGCTTCTTTGTCGAACCAACCGTCTTCCGCGGGACCAACGACCTGACGATCGCTCGCGAGGAGATCTTCGGCCCGGTGGCCACCGTCATCACCTTCCGCGACACCGATGAGGCTGTGCGACTTGCCAATGCGACGAAGTACGGGCTCAACGCGATGATCTACACGTCGAGCCTGTCAACGGCACATTCGGTGATTCCCCGGCTGCGGGTGGGCATGGTGTGGGTCAATGGCTGGGGTGTGCCCGAGCCGCAGCTCCCGTGGGGTGGTCGCGAGGCCAGCGGGTACGGGCGCGAACTCGGTCAAGCAGGTCTGCTCGCACATACCGAGGAAAAGACCGTCCACCTGGCCTTCTGATCACGGTCGACCAAACGGCCAGACCGCGATCAATACCAACAACGGAGTGAGATCATGACAACCGTGGACATCGTCGAAGCATGGAACGGCCCCGGCCGCAAGGACGGGGTGATCACCGATGCAACACCGAAAAACAATGCGGTACATCTCAGTTCAGGTGGTGCGGCATTCGAGCACTGGTATTTCGATGCCCAGCTCGAGGACGGCCACACCGTCGTCGCGTTCCTGAACAAGCGGCGGCCCGAAGATCCCCCCAAGTGCAGGCCGTGGGTCGAGATCATCATCTACGCCCCGGACGGAACCCGGCGGGAGATCGCCAAGAAATACCCGCGCGGGGAGTCGTTTTTCTCCGAAGAGAAGTGTGATGTGCGGATCGGCAAAAACACTGCTCGGGTGAGCTTTCCGGAGGATGGCGGGCTGCCGAGCTACCACGTCTTCATTCAGGAAGAAGACGTGACGTTCGACCTCACGTTCACAGCCGAATTGCAGCCCTGGATGCCGGGTCGTGGTGAAACACACTTCGGCGCAAAGCATTCCTTCGGCTGGATCGTCGGTGCACCCCGCGCACGTGTGACCGGAACCGTGAAGTTGGGTGCGTTGACCCTCGATGCGAACGGACGCGGCTACGCCGACCACAACTGGGGTGTCGGCGATATGAAGCGTGTCATCGACTGCTGGCATTGGGGCCGGCTCTATGTGGATGACTACTCACTGCTGTACGCATCGGTCAAAACGCAGGAGAAGTTCGGATCGCATGCGATCCAGCCACTGATGCTCGCTCACAACGATTCCATCGTCCTGAGCACCGGAGACGTCGAGTTCACCACCGGGCCGACAGCGTTCGACGAGGTGGCGAATCGTAGTTATCCCACCTGGATCTCGCTGGAGGTGCCAGGAAGTCTGGAGCTGCGTCTGGATGTCCAGCATGTTCTCCATGCGCACGACTTCCTCGACGATATTCCGGTGATCGGCAGCAAGCTGCTGCGCCCGCTCGCGTACCGACTGATCGGGCATCCCGGGTATTTCCGGTTCCAGTCGACGTTCGACCTCAAGATCATCGACGGGGAGCAAACCCACCATCGCACCGGGACGACCCTCCACGAACTGGTTGCCCTGCGCTGACCGCACCCGCCGATGCTCCACCTATACGAAGACGCTCCACATACTTGTGGAGCGTCTTCGTATAGGTGGAGCGTTTAGGGGGTTGTGGTCAGCCGGTTACTTCGAGGATCTTGATTGCGAAGATCAGGGTGTCGTCGCCCTCGATGCCGGCGCCGGGATTGCCGCTCGCGCCGTACCCGTCGTCGGGGGTCATCGCCACGGCGACGGTGGAGCCGACCTTCTGGCCGGCGATGGCCTTCTGGAAGCCTGTGACAACACCGGTCAGCGGGAATTCGACGGGTGCACCGCGCTCGTAGCTGCTGTCGAACACGTTGCCGTCGCGGCCGTCGACTCCCATGTAGCAGACGGAGACCTCTGCGGTCTCGGCCACGATGTCACCGTTACCCTCGGTCAGCGTCTGAACAGTGGTCTCATCCACTGAGAAAGGCTCCGTGACAGTCACTTTGGGAGCCGCTGAGTCAGTCGAACCGGTGACCTCCACCGCGCCGGTCGTGCCATCCAAGGTCCATTCCGGTGCGACATCGCCGGCCGGTTCCGCCGTGGGGCACGACGCCACGGAAGATGCGGCGGCGGCCGAATCGCTCGACGAGTTGTCGTCGGAGCCGCAGCCGGCGAGCAGCAGCAGTGAGGACGAAGCCACGAGGGCCATGGAGAGGCGCTTGGAGATCATAGGAGAAAACTTAACAGTCCATCATCGGGCCTCCGGTCGGCGGCGGTGGACAACCCCACGTGACCGCAGCTACTGTGAAGGCAACCGCAAGCCTAACAGTATCGCTTTGTGGAACGAACCTTTCAGTGGAGGTGCACGGTGACGACGGTTTCAGAGGGTCGGCAACGCAGCAAGGTTTCCTACGACCGCCCGGTTGACTGCGACAACCACTACTACGAGAAGATCGACGCCTTCACCCGCTATCTCGACCCGAAGTTCAAAAGGCGCGGCGTCGAGATCATCACCCGGGGCACCCACACCGAACTGCTCGCCGGTGGCCAGTTGTTCGAGTTCGTGCCCAATCCCACGTTTGATCCGGTGATCGTTCCGGGCTGCCTCGACGCACTGTTCCGCGGCGAGATCCCGGAGGGTGTGGACCCGCGGAGTCTGTCGAAGGTCGAACCGCTCAACGCTGCATATCAGGATCGGGATCTGCGGCTGGAGATGATCGAGAAGCAGCAGATGTCGGGTGTGATCTTGCTGCCGACGTTGGCCTGCGGTGTAGAAGAAGCCCTCAAACACGACATACCGGCAACGATGGCGAGCATCAC
This sequence comes from Williamsia sp. Y853, assembly GCF_056786495.1. NCBI lineage: Bacteria > Bacillati > Actinomycetota > Actinomycetes > Mycobacteriales > Nocardiaceae > Williamsia > Williamsia sp. Y853. The sequence goes on along the minus strand of NZ_JBXCJC010000006.1, from coordinate 221,984 downwards.
CGCCTTCAATCGGTGGCTGGACGAAGACTGGGGCTATGCCTACCAGGGCCGGATCTTTGCGACTCCGATGCTGTCGTTCGCCGACCCCGACGAGGCTCTCAAAGAAATCGATCGCCTGATCGACCGGGATGTGCGCATCGTCTCGGTCCGCCCGGCGCCGATACCGGCCGGCCATGGAACGTCCAAGGCGTTCGGTGATCCGCGATACGACAAGGTATGGGCCAAGCTCACCGATGCCGACATCCCGGTCGCATTCCATTTGAGCGACAGCGGCTACACCGAGTTCCTGGGTGCGGCCTGGGGCGGACCACCGAAGTTCGCCCCGTTCCGCTACAACGACCCGCTGGCATCGGTGGTCGTATCGGACCGGGCCATCCACGACACGATTGCCAGCCTCGTCATCGGTGGCGTGTTCACCCGCCATCCGAAACTCCGTGTGGCGAGCATCGAAAACGGTTCGGACTGGGTGCATTTGCTACTCAAACGGTTGCGCAAACTCGCCAACCAGGCGCCGTGGCTGTTCGCCGAAGATCCCGGGGACACCTTGCGCAGACACCTGTGGGTCTCGCCGTACTACGAGGATGACGTCCCGAAACTTGTGGAGGTCATGGGATCCGACCGGGTCATGTTCGGGTCGGACTGGCCGCACGGCGAGGGGCTTCAGACCCCACTCGACTTCGTCCACGAACTCGAGGGCTTCGGCGAGGCCGAAGTCGATCAGATCATGCGGACCAATGTGCTGGACCTGATGGGCATCGAGTACCGAAGGGTCTAGGCAGCAGCTGAAACATCCTGGCGTCATGGCAATTTGGGCCCAATCGACGGCCGAAAGCGCACGTATTGCTGTTGGGCTTACCGTATGGTTGCGCACATGAGTGGAACGTTTGCAGGCAAGGTCGCAATTGTCACCGGCGGCGGCTCCGGAATCGGTGCGGCGCTGACCCGCGCTCTGGTGGCAGCGGGTGCCGACGTCACCTGTACCGACATCGACGCTGATGCCGCCCGCGCTGTGGCGACGGGGGCGGTAGGCGACGGAACGGCTCGCGGCGAGCGGCTCGACGTCACGGACGCGGCGGCCGTGCAGGCTGTGGTCGACAGTGTTGTCGAGCGTCGTGGCCGGCTCGATCTGATGTTCAACAATGCCGGGATACTCTTCGGCGGCGACACCGAACTGCTGACTCTGGACCAGTGGAACGCCATCATCGATATCAACATCCGCGGTGTGGTGCACGGTGTTTCGGCGGCATACCCGGTGATGATCCGACAGGGGGCCGGTCACATCATCAATACGTCGTCGATGGCGGGGCTGGTCGCGACCGGCCAGATCACCAGCTATGTGATGACCAAGCATGCGGTGGTGGGACTGTCGCTCGCCCTGCGTACCGAGGCTGCCGCACACGGTATCGGTGTCTTGGCGATCTGCCCCGGTGCCGTGGAGACACCCATCATCGAGAAGGGCGCTGTCGGCGACTTCGATGGCCGCGACTTCTTCCAGCAAGGCCAGGGAACCAAGCACTTTCACGATCCGGATCGGCTGGCACGAGACACGTTGCGGGCCATCGAACGAAATCGCGCATTGCTGGTGACACCGGCCCGCTCGCGGATGGCCTGGATATTTGCACGGCTCGCACCGGGCCCGATGCAGAAGATGTCCATTCGTTTTGTGGCGCAGTCCCGCTCCGCACACAGCAGTAATAGCCTGCAGAAGTGATCACCAAAGAAAATCGCCCATGAGTGCGACGCTGTCGATCCCGCGGTATCCCTCCGACGTCACCAACACCTGGCTGTCAGGGGTGCTGAGTGCCGGACGCGCACCGGTGACGGTGGCCGAGGTGGCGGTCAGCCCGATCGGCACCGGGCAGACCGCTGCGACCTACCGGATCAATGCCACGTACACCGCAGGCCGCGCAGACCTGCCCGACAGTTTTGTGCTGAAACTCCCGGCCCAGGACGACAGCGTGCGCGACGGTCTGGTGTTGGGGTACGTCAGCGAATGTGCGTTCTATGACTCGGTTGCCGACCGGGTACAGGTTCCGATCCCGCGGTGCTACCACAACGAGATCGCCGATGGTGGAAAGAACTTCGCCCTCTTGCTCGGTGACGAGGTCGATGCGGTGCAAGGCGATCAGATCCGCGGTTGCGGGCAGGAGCAGGCCCTGGCAGTTGCGGGGGCGCTGGCCGGACTACATGGACCCACCTGGTGCGATCGCGCCTGGCATGACTTCTCCGGCCTGGCCTTCGCGACGAAGGAAGTTGCCGCCATTTCAGGACTGAGTGACGTGGCGCAGCTGAGCGCCGCCATGACCATCGACAAACTCGGTGACCGATTGTCGGCCGCGGACCGCGAGACCCTGACCGCCGCGATGGGCATGGTCAAACCCTGGCTGAGTGATTCTCCGGAACGTTTTGCGCTGTTGCACGGCGACTTCCGGCTGGACAACATGCTGTTCGGTGCCGACGGAAAGCTGACCGTGGTCGACTGGCAGACGCTGGGTGTGGGACTACCGGCCCGCGATCTGGCGTACTTCGTCGGAACCAGCGTCGAGTCGGAATTACGCGCCGCCATCGAAGAGGGTGTGGTCGACGCCTATCACCAAGCGCTCATCGGCTATGGAATTGCTGACTACGCACTCGAAACATGTTGGCGCGACTACAGGTTCGGCATGCTGCAGACCCTGCTGATCACCTCGCTGGGTTGCGCGTTCGCAACCGGCACAGACCGTGGAGAGATTCTGTTCGAGGTGATGTTGCAACGTGGGTGTCAGGCGATCCGTGACCTGGGCAGTCTGGAGCTGGTCGCCGCTGCTGCTTGAAACGCAGCAGGCTGATTCATGAGTAGAACGCGGCGACGTCGTTCACCTGCACCTTCAGTGCTGCGTTGCGGGGCAACTCGGCGACGATCGTGATCACCACCGGGACGTGGTGGCTTGGCAGTGACTCGCGGACCAGATCTTTCAAGGATTCTTCGGTGGGTACCGGTAGTCCGGCGCGGACCTCGACGGCGGCAAAAGGTACGTGACCGAGCAGTTGATCTTCGACACCGACGACTGCCGCGTCGAGCACCGACGGATGTCGGAGAAGCACGCTACGGACGGTTTCGGGAAGGATTTTGAATCCACCACGGTTGATCGCGCCATCGCCGCGTCCGTGAATGGTCACGAACCCGTCGGAGTCGACCGACGCGATGTCGGCGGTTGCCAGCCAACCGTTTCCGAGTATCTCTGATCGGGCTTCCAGCCGCCCTTGCATCCCGGTCGGCACCTGCGCCCCGGTGTCGGGGTCGATGATCCGGACCTCGATACCCGGCAACGGACTGCCGACACTGCCGGGCTTGGACTCGCCGAACTCACGATGCAGGTCCGGTGTCCACGCACAGACCGAACCCGCGAATTCGGTTGCGCCGTAGCCCCACAACAGGACTACGTCGTACTTTTCCTCGAAACGCTTGCGCAGCTCTGGATCGAGCGGGCCGGATCCGCCCGGTAGATACTGCAATGACAGGAGATCTTCTGACGGGACATCGGCCTCGAGCACCATGCGCAGGATCGCCGGTTGCACCCCGGTCCGGGCGATCCGATAGGTGCGGACCGCTCGCACCCACTCATCGACGTTGAACTTCTCGAGCAGCACCATGCGCTTTCGGAGAAACGGAGCGGCCAGCAATTGGCAGATCCCGATGCTCCCGAACGGCCAATACACCAGTTCCGGTGGATCATCGGGTGTTGCGTTCTGGCCGATGGTCATGCTCAGCACGGTGTGCTGGAGTGCCTTGGTTGGCAGCGGGAGACGCTTGGGTGGGCCGGTGGTCCCGCTGGTCAGAATGTGGAGTCCGGGCAGGTCGAAGGTGTCGCCGGTGTTTCCGGTCTCGTGGTCGCGCGTCGCCGCGAGTTCGACCGTGGGCTCGGTCAGAGACAACACAATTGCGCAGGCCCCGACTTTGCGGCAGGCCGCGACGACGGGTTTGGTCCAGTCCTGACGGTCGACCACGACAACCGCCGGGCGCAGCGCCTCGATGTCCCGGACGATGGAGGTCTCGGATTGGTAGGAATAGATCATCGCCATCGGACGCCGTGCCACGATGAAATCGAAGATCGCAGCGGCATGGGGCACCCGGTTGCGGACCACGATGCCGACCGATTCGTGAGCCGCCACCCCCGCTTCGACGAGTGCGTTGCCGATCAATACTCGATAGCGCGCGATGTCGTTGCCGGAGTACCACTGCCGGTTGAACTCGATGAACGGGGCATCGCCGTATCCGGCCAGTCGATCATCCAGCTCGGCCGCAAATCGGGTACCGGCATCGATGGTCATCGACTCATCCGAGCTGTGGAGCGGCGTTGTCGACTGTCGAAACCAGCGGCGACTGTCCGCGTACCCGCGCGAAGCTGATGGTTGCGATGGCGGCGAGTTCGTCGGAAGGCCGAGACCTGATCTCGACATCGATGATGACGTTGCGTTTGCCGGCGTGCACAATTCGTGCCGTGGCCTGCGCAGCTCCGGCGGTCACCGGCCGTAGATAACGCAGGTGCAGGTCGGAGGTGACCACATTGCCGTCGCAGGCGTCGAGGGCAAGCCGGCCGGCCACGATGTCGACCAGCGTTGCCAACAGTCCGCCCTGGATTCCACCCGAGAGGTTGACCACGTGCGGTGCCACCGGCAGTTCCCACGCCATGGCCGCGCCGTCGACGGTGGCCTGCCGAAATCCGATCTCATCGAACAACTCGCCAATGGTGTTGGTATAGCTCATGGAGTTCCTTTCGGTGAGGGCGGAAGGTCAGCGGTCAGCATCGGTGAAGCGGATGACACCGCGCAGGTTGCGGCCTTCGAGCATGTCCCGGAATCCGTCGTTGATCTCATCGAGGCGGTACTCCCTGGTGATCATGTCGTCCAGTTCGAGGTCGCCGAGTTTGTACAGTGCCAGCACCTCGGGTATGTCGTACTGCGGGTTACCTCCGCCGAAGATGCTGCCCTGCAAGGTCTTCTGTAGCAGGGTCAGCATCGCCATGTTCAGCGACGTATCGGCCGACTTCGTGTCGCCCATCGCGGTCACCACGCAGGTGCCTCCCTTGGCGGTCACCCACATCCACGACTCGACGTCGCGGCCCTCGCACCGGCCGACGGTGACGATGACCTTCTTGCACATACGGCCGTTGGTGGCCTCCGCGATGTCGGCGAGCGCGGTTTCGACATCGGCATAGACGTGGGTTGCACCGAAACGTTTGGCCTGGTCGCGCTTCCATTCGACAGGATCGATGGCAAACACCCGCCGGGCCCCGGAGATCACCGCACCCTGGAGTGCGGCTGTCCCGACACCGCCGATACCGATGATCGCCACGTCGTCACCGGGCCGGACGGCGGCCGTGTGGACAGCGGAACCGTAGCCGGTTGTCACACCGCAACCCACGATGGCCGCGACGCTGAACGGGATCGACGGGTCGATCTTGACCACCGACGTTTGATGTACCACCGCGTACGGCGCAAATGTGCCGACGAGCGACATGGGAAATACGTTCTGGCCCTGCGCCTGTACCCGGAAGGTCCCGTCGGACACCGACGCTCCCGACAGCAGGCCGGCGCCGAGGTCGCAGAGGTTGCGCATGCCGGACTGACAGGACTGACATCTGCCGCACGACGGGATGAAGGACATCACCACGTGGTCACCGACAGCGAGGTCCTCGACACCGTCCCCGACCTCGGTGATGATGCCGGACCCCTCGTGACCACCGAGGATGGGGAAGTCGGCCATCGGGATGTCGCCGGTGACGAGGTGGTGGTCGGAATGACACAGGCCGGCGGCCTCCATCTGCACCTTCACCTCACCGCGGTGAGGATCCCCGATCTCGATGTCCTCGATTGCCCAGGGCTGGTGGAAGTCCCGGAGCAGAGCGCCCTTCGTCAACATGTCAGACCCTTCATTTGTTCGACTGTGTTTTCAGTTACCGCCGGCAGTGGTGCACAGCAGTTCACGGAGTTGTGGCGCCGGGACCTTGCCGGTGCCGCCACGCGGGATGTCGTCATCCGAATCGACAAGGAGCCACACGGTGGGCACCTTGAACGAACTCAGCGCTGCGGCCGCCGCGGCCCGCAAATCTTCGACCGAGGTGGTGGAGGTGTCGCAGACGATCGCTGCGCCGACTTGCTGTGCACCGCCGACCGGCACATCGGTGACGTACGCCGCCTGGATGCCGGCGATACCGCGCAGCGCCTTCTCCACCTCACTCGGGTATACCGAGGCGCCACTCACCTTGAACATGTCGTCGGATCGGCCGTGGTAGAACAAGAATCCGTTGTCATCGAGGTGGCCGAGGTCGCCGGTGGGGTAGAAGCCGTCGGGCGTGAAGGTGTCGTCGCGACCTCGCAGGCAGATCCCGCGCAGGATATGTGGCCCGCGGACCTGGATTTCTCCGGTCGATCCGGTTGGTACCGGTCCGCGCTCGGACATGATCCGAACCTCCATGCCTGCGAACGGCTTTCCGCAGCTACCCCAGGCGGACCGGGGCATATCGGTATCCGCCGGATATCCGCAGTAGGGACCGAAGGTCTCCGTCATGCCGAACAGGCGGGCCCGGGCACCGGGTGCGGCCCGTTGGCCGGCGGGCAGCAGGGCATCAAGACTGCCGACGACGAGCGAGGACAGGTCGGCCCCGACAATCTGCTGGTGCCGCGCGAGTGCCTCGGCCTGATCGGGCCAGCCGCGAAACAGTGTCACCCGTTCACGTTCGAGCAGGCGCAGCGTGGCCTGCGGCCGGGGGATCTGCTCGGTGACAAGTGTTGCGCCGGCGAGCAGTGTCGAGAGGACACCGCTCCCGAAACCTCCGACCCAGAAGAACGGCATCGGAACGTAGAGGCGGGTATCGGCGGTGATGCATCGGTCGGCGAGTCCGGACACCACCGCACCGAGCGCGCCGGCGTGCGAGTGGAGAACACCCTTGGGGATGCCGCTGCTGCCGGAGGTGAAGGTGATGACCAGCGGATCGTCGGGATGCACGCTATCGGCCAGCGCGTCGACCAGTTGTCCCGCCGTCAACGGCTCGCGTGCTCGGGGCAGGTCGTCATCGGTCCAGACCCGTCGCAACGAGGGCAGTGCGGGGTGGTAGAGAATCCGGTCGGTGAGGTCGCCGGTATCCAGCGACGTCTGTAGATCGTCCAGATAGCGGTGTCCACGGAACTCGCGCACGCCCACCAGGTACTCGATCGAGGCAACGTCGCACTGCGCCAGCAGTTCTCGCGGCGACAGCAGGGTGCTCAGTGGGACCAGTACGGCCCCGATCCGGGTGAGCGAGAGCGCAACCTGTACCCAGTGGACACTGTTGGGCATGATCACCCCGACTCGGGAACCCTTCCCGACCCCGGCCTCGATGAAGCCTGCGGCCAGCTCCCGGGTTGAGGCATCGAGGTCGCGGTAGGTGATCCGATGGTCGGGATCGATGACGGCCGGCTTGTCCGGGTACTGTGCGGCAACGGATTTCACCACCCGCTCGACAGTGAGTGCTGTGGCCTGTGGATCAGACATGCGCACCCCCGACGTCGAAGTGGCGGCGGACGGCGCCGAGATCGGCCTTACCGGAAGGGGTCCGGGGTATCTCGTCGACGATGGCGATCTCGGTGGGGATCTCGTAGCGGGCCAGCATCTTCTGGAGGTATTCGGACAGTGTGTCGGCATTGACCGATCCGTCCGGACGCAGTTCGACCATGGCCACCGGGGTCTGGCCCAATCGCGGGTCTTCGCGGCCGACCACGGCGGCACCGGCGATGGCGGGATGACGTTCGAGTGCCAGTCTCACATCGTCGGGCATCACCTTGAATCCGCCGCGGATGATCGCCTGATCGGCTCGGCCGAGGATCCACACGAAACCGTCGGGGTCGATGCGACCGAGGTCAGTGGTCCGCAGCCAGGGTGCCGAGGCGCCCATCTGACCCGGTTTGACCTCGAGCACCCCGGGTAGGTCGGGGTCAAGCGGTATGCCGTCGGCATCGACCACACGTAACCGCGCGCCACCGGATGCCCGACCCACACTGCCTCGCTTGCTCTCCCAGTACTGCTTGTGGTCAGGCAACGTCCAGCCGGCCACACCGCCCCCGAATTCTGTTGCCGCATAGGATGTCAGGACCCGAATCCCGAACTTCTCGGTGAACGCCTCGGCGTCCTCGACCGACAGCGGCGCGGTACCCGAGGTGACCGCCTTGATGCTGCGCAGGTCATCGCGGGTCAGACCCGAATGCAAGACCATCCGTAAGGCGGTGGGGACCAGGGAGACCGCCCGGGGCCGGTGGGTGCGAACGGCATCGGCCCACCGATCGAGATCAAAGCGCGGCAGCAGCACAAAGGATCGGCCCTCAGTGACACATTGCAGTACCCGGTAGATTCCGCCGATGTGCACCAGTGGCGCATTGACGATCGCCACCCCGTTGCGCAGCTCGGTGGGTGACGACGACCAGGTCCGGTCAGAACCCATCACGCTGCGCGCCAACATGTTGTAGGTGATGTCCACCCGCTTCGGTGGTCCGGTGGTGCCACTGGTCAGCATGTGTACGGCGACGTCGGCCTCCATGGGCTCGCGGTCCACGCTGATCCGGCCTGCTTCGCGCAACGCAGGCGGGCTCGCCAGGTCGGAGATGGTCGCGACGGTTGAATCAGGTTTCGGTGCAACCAGTGTGGTGATGTCATCGGCGGCACCGATGATCAGAGGCAGGTTCAAGGCGCTGATGTCGGCTCGCGTGCGATCGTCGCCGCGTGACGGGTTGATGACCACCACGCTGCCGCCTGCCATCAACACACCCAGGAGGGTGGCCACGTGTGCAGGTTGATTGCGAAGGAGGATTCCGACGCGGCGGTCGACGCCCGAGCGGTGGACGAGGTCGCTGACCCGGTCGGCGAGTGTGGCGAGGTCGCCCCATGTCGACCAGATGCCCTCGTGTTCGATCGCCCGCGTATCCGGTTGCAGGGCCAGGATATCGGCGATGCGCCGGCCCAACGCGTGCCGGGTAGAGACCTCGGTCGGGTCGGTCATCAGCGGATCCTCGGTGTCTGCTTGGTGGCAGGTGCGGCGGCAAGTTCTTCTTTGCCGATCGGATTGCCCAGCCGGGTGTAGATCAGGCCCTGGTCCATGGCGGCCCGATACGGTTTGTCGAGCGATTCCCAGATCGCCTTCACCGTGCCCTGCGTGGCGGTGGGTGGTTTGGCGGCGATGGCTGCGGCGATGGCGTGGGCCCGCTGCCAAAGTTCCTCGGCCGGAACCACTTCGGTGACCAGTCGGATGTCCAGCGCGGTCTGCGCGCTGACCCGCTCGTCGTTGCCCATCAGTGCCATCCGCAGGGTGTCGCCCAGCCCGACCCGCCGCATCAGCCCGATGGGTTCGAGAGCCGATACCAGACCGGCAGAGACATGTGAGTCGAAGAATGTCGCATCGGATGAGCAGATGACGACATCGGCCTCGTTGACGAAGTAGAACGCACCCGCGGTACACATACCCTGCACCGCGCAGACCACCGGCTTCCACACCTTTTGCCACTTCGGGCTGAGCAACTCACCGGGATCCTCGTGATTCCAGACGATGTCTGGTTGGCCGTACGTCGATTTCACGTCGAGTCCGGCACTGAACGCGCGGGTTCCGGCGGCCCTCAAGACCACCGCGTTGACCCGGTTGTCATCTTTGATCCTCTGCCAGATCTCGGCCATCTCGTGGCACATCGTCCGATTGAACGTGTTGAGTTGGTCGGGCCGGTTGAGGGTGATGGTGGCGACCCGGTCTGTCGGATCGACCTCGAGTAGAAGGGTGTCGAACGAGCTGTTCATCGGCACTGCCAATGGGGTGCGCGCTTCTCGGTGAAGGCCAGGGGACCTTCGAGTGCGTCCTCGGTGCGGGTGACACGCTCGCGGAATGATTCGGCCAGCATCTCGGCTTCGTGGAGCGGGAGATCAAGACCCTTGATGATCGCCAGCCGGGTACCCCGGACAGCCAGGGGCGCATTCGAATTCACGACCGCGGCGATCTCGTGCGCACGTTCGAGGAGCCGGTCGTGTTCGACAACCTCACTGACCATCCCGAGTTCGTAGGCCCGCTGCGCGCTCATTCGCTCGTGCTTGCCCATCAAGGCCATCCGCAGGGCAACCGATCTGGGCAGGACCCGGGCCAGGCGGACCGTTTCGCGGCCTGCGACCAGACCGATGCTGACGTGGGGATCGAAGAAAGTCGCTTTGTCGGAGGCGATCACGATATCGCCGGTGGTGACCCAGTCGAGTCCGGCTCCGCAGCACAATCCGTTGACCGCGACCACAATCGGTTTGGCCGTGGTCCGAAACGGTGGGGTGCCCTCCTGCGGTGCTTCCCACTGTTCGTAGGTCGACAAATACGGACGTTCGTTGATGACCTTGCCGTCTCCGGGGATCTCCTTCACGTCGGCTCCGGTGCAGAATGCCCGCCCGGTTGCCGTGACGATGGTGAGCCAGACGTTGTCGTCGTTCTCGGCTTCGTCGTAGGCGCCACGCAGTTCGGTGATCATGTGCGGGCTGAGCGCGTTGAGTGCTTCCGGACGATTCAGCGTGATGGTGGCCGTGTGGCCGTCGACCTCATACTTGATGCAGTCGAACGACATGGGTGCTCCTTCGGGTCGGTGGCAACGGGTGCTCCCTTCGGTCGGGGGCAACGGGTGCTCCCTTCGGTCGGGAGATGGTCATCGCCCATCGAAGTCTGGTGTCCGGCGTTCTTTGAACGCTGACAGTCCTTCTTTGAAATCGCTTGTTCTGCAGGCCAGTTCCAGGGCCGATAGTTCGTGGTTCATCGTTTCGGTCAGAGATGCGCCCTGACCGAAATTGATCGATGCCTTGGCCAGGCCGATCGCGACGGTGGGTCCGCCTGCGAGGCGGTCGACCAGATCGGTGGAGATCTTGTCGATCTCGGTGGCGGCGACGGCGCGGTGGATCATGCCCCACTCCGCGGCCTGGGTCGCGGTCACCTTCTCGCCGAGCAGCAGCATCTCCTTGGCCCGGGCGACGCCGATCAGCCTCGGAAGCAGCCAGGTGGCGCCGGAGTCGGGTGTGAAGCCCCTCGCCATGAAGGGCTCGGCGAAGACGGCGCCCTCATCGGCGACCGTGAAGTCGGCTGCCAGCGCCAGATTGCAACCCAGTCCGGCAGCCCAACCCTGCACGCTGCAGACCACGGGGAGGTGAATGGTGGTCACCAATTCGATCACCCGGTGCGCGGTATGGGGGATTCGGCGGATGAGATTGCCTGCGCGGGGCCGCTGATCGGTCTTGTTCGTTGCCACCCAATCCGAACCGGCACAGAAGTGGTCGCCGCTCCCGCGGATATGGACAACACGCAGGGAGTCATCGGTTGCAGCGTCGGTCAACGCCTTCACGAAAGTGTCGATCATTGCGTGGGTCATGGCATTTCGCCGGGATGGGCGATCGATCACGATGCGCAGAACTCCACCGTCAGCAGAGACCGTCAGTTCTCCATCGGTCGGATCCGGCGGGTTCAAGTCGCCCATGGTGTAGTCCACACCTCTCTGCTGTGCCGCGGTGAACCGAAGGCGTCGGTCAGGTTCCAAATAAGCATACTGTTACTCCTACGGTAGATGCTACGATTTGGTTTCGCCGCTTGTGATCATCACGCTGCGCCCGCTCGCGGGGACGCGGCCCGAGAGCCCGAGGTTGGAAAATGCCCACACCCGTCATCGTTGGTGCAGCCAGGACAGCGATCGGCAGATCGTTCAAAGGTGCGCTCGTCAACACACCTGCCGAGGCACTCGCAACCGCCGTCCTTCCCGAGGTTGTACGCCGCGCCGGCGTCGACCCCGCTGCAGTCGACGACGTGATCCTTGCCGAGTCGCATTACGGCGGTGGCGACCTGGCGCGCTACGCCGCGGTCGCCGCGGGGATGGAGACCGTGCCCGGACAGGCGGTGAACCGGCACTGCGCGGGCAGTCTCACCGCCATTGGCAACGCAGCGGCGCAGGTCGGATACGGGATGGAGCGTGTGGTGGTCGCCGGTGGTGTGCAATCACTGTCGACGGGTCCGGCGATGAAGTGGCGGATCCCTGGTCCGGAGCTGGAGTTCAAAGAGGGCTGGATGCCACCGAGCCATCCGGAGACGCCGGACGCACCGACCCTCGACATGTCGATCACCGTCGGCTGGAACACGGCAAAGGCGGTCGGCATCAGTCGCGCCGAGATGGACGCCTGGGCACTACGTTCGCATCAGCGTGCGATCGCCGCGATCGACGCCGGAAAGTTCACCGACGAGATCTTCCCACTCAAGATCGAACTGCCCGATGGCACCGTTGTCGACTTCAGCGTCGATGAACATCCTCGGCGCAACAGCAGTTTGGAGCGGTTGGCGGCGCTGCCGGTCCTGCATCCCGAGATCGAGGGCTTCTCGATCACCGCGGGCAATAGCAGCGGGATCAATGACGCCGCGGCCGCCGTGGTTGTGGTGGACGAGGACTACGCGCTGGCCGAGCGCCTTGAGGTATTGGGCACTGTAAAGGCCTGGGCTGCTTCGGCGCTCGCTCCACGCGATACCGGACTCGGGGCAGTCGCGGTGATCGGGAAGGTCCTCGCTCGCGCGGGCCTTGCAGCCGGGGACGTCGACCTGTGGGAGATCAACGAGGCATTCTGTTCGGTACCGATCGCGGCCGTGCGCGAGTACGGGCTCGACGAAGAACGGGTCAACTTCTCCGGAAGTGGCGCCAGTCTCGGCCATCCCATCGCCGCGTCCGGCGCGCGGATGGTCACCACGCTTCTGTACGAGTTGAAGCGACGGGGCGGCGGTATCGGAGTCGCGGCCATGTGCGCAGGCGGCGGCCAGGGTGGCGCCGTGCTCATCGAGGTCTGAGACGTCATCGAGGTTTGAAACACACACATCCAACGAGGGGTAAGGCATGTCAGACGAGGTCATTGTCGAGCGTCGCGGGCGCACATTGGTCATCACCATCAACCGTCCGGACGCGCGAAACGCGGTGAACCTGGCGGTCAGTCAGGGGCTGGCCGATGCGGTCGATGAACTCGACAGCAGTCCGGAGCTGTCGGTCGCGGTGCTGACCGGAGCGGGTGGCAACTTCTGTGCCGGTATGGATTTGAAGGCTTTTGCCGCAGGGGAGATGGTGCACATCAAGGGCAAGGGGATGGGCTTCACCGAGAAGCCGCCGGTCAAGCCGATCATCGCGGCCGTGGAGGGTTACGCACTGGCTGGTGGAACCGAACTCGTGTTGGCCACAGATCTGGTGGTGGCATCGAAGACAGCAAAGTTCGGTATCCCAGAGGTCAAGCGGGGTCTGGTGGCCGCGGGCGGCGGTTTGCTGCGACTGCCTGATCGCATCCCGTATCAGAAGGCCCTGGAACTGGCATTGACCGGCGACAGCTTCACCGCCGAGGAAGCCGCCGGATATGGATTTGTGAACGTTGTCGCCGAACCCGGTGAGGCACTGGACAGGGCACTGGAACTCGCCGAGAAGATCACCGCCAACGGTCCGCTCGCGGTCGCCACCACCAAAGAGATCATCGTGAAATCTCGTGGTTGGAGCGAACAGGAGATGTGGGAGAAGCAGATGGAGCTGATCATTCCGATCTTCGGTTCCAAGGATGCCCAGGAAGGCGCTGTGGCCTTCGCAGAGAAGCGTAAGCCCAACTGGTCGGGCGAATAGTCCTCGTCCATTCTGCAAACACTTTGTAACACTTCACTTCTAGGAGATATCCGTGTCATTTGAAGGTCAGTCAGTACTTGTCACCGGAGGCGCGGGCGGCCTCGGCGCGGCAACCGTCCGCAAACTCCACAGCGAGGGTGCCGCCGTTGTCATCGCCGATCTGGCCGATGACAAGGCGCTGGCACTGGCAGAGGAACTGGGCAACAAGGTCGCCTACGTCCGCACCGATGTGCTCGACGACGACGCGGTACTCGCCGCCATCGCCAAAGCCGAAGAGCTGGGCGACTTTCGATCCGTGGTCATCGCTCACGGCGGCTTCGGGGTCCTGGAGAAGGTGGTCAACCGCGACGGCACACCGCATACCAAAAAGGGTTTCACCGACACGATCGCGCTGTACCTGACCGGCACGTACAACGTGCTGCGGCTGGCGGCGGCGAACATCGCCACTCGTGAGCCCAAGGCCGACGGTGCCCGCGGCGCGATCGTGATGACCAGCTCGATCGCGGGATATGAGGGACAGATCGGCCAATCCGCCTATGCCGCAGCCAAAGGCGGAGTGATCTCGTTGACGCTGACCGCGGCCCGTGACCTCAGCGCCGTTGGCATCCGGGTGAACAGTATCGCTCCCGGCACCATGCGGACCCCGCTGATGGAATTGCTCGGCGAAGAAGGACTGGCGAAGTTCGCTGCTTCGGTGCCCTTCCCGAAGCGGCTCGGCCAACCGGACGAGTTCGCGGGACTGGCGCAGTACCTCCTGGAGAACACCTACATCAACGGCGAGGTCGTCCGCATCGACGGGGCGCAGCGGTTCGGGCCGAAGTAACCACCTAGAGCGCAGGGATCGAGAATCATGGATCTCGGATTCAGCGGTGCCAGTGCAGTGGTGGCGGGTGGCGGCCGGGGCATGGGCCTGGCCGTCGCCCGCTGCCTTGCCGAAGAGGGTGCGCGCGTTGCCGTCCTGGCCCGGACGCCATCCGACCTCGATCGCGCCGTCGCCGAACTCACCGTATCCGGTAGCCCCGATGCGGTCGGCCTGGTCGCGGATGTCCGTGATCGGGCGCGGGTGAGCGAGGTCTTCGTCGAGCTGGGGCAGCGGTGGGAAGGCCGACTCAATGTGCTGATCAACGCTGCAGGCCCGAATGTCCAGGGCGACTTCGAGACACTCACCGACGAGCAGTGGCAAGCCGGATTCGATGACGGTGTGATGGGGATGGTCCACACCGTCCGGGCGGCACTTCCGCTTCTGCGACAAGCCGAATGGGCACGGGTGGTGAACTTCTCGGCCGGTTCGACACAGCGGCAGAGTGTCCGGCTGCCGGCCTACACGGCGGCAAAAGCGATGGTCACCAGTATCTCCAAGAACCTGTCGCTGTTTCTGGCGCCGGACGAGATCATGGTCAACGTGATCTCTCCGGGCAGCGTGGCGTCGGATTCATTGATCGCATGGGCCACATCGGTTGGTGTCGACAGTGACGATCCCTATCAGCTGATGGCGGCGATCGACAAACACTTCGGGCATCCGGCGCACCTGCCGCGGGCCGGGCTGCCCGATGAAATCGCACGTGTTGCAGTATTTTTGGCCTCACGTGCCAATTCGTACATGACCGGGGCGAATGTGAACGTCGACGGTGGCACCGACTTCACCTGATCTGCACTCGACCACCGAAGATCATTCAGCGATCGAAATGGCCTGACGGGGGCATTTTCGAACCGCTTCTTTGATCAGATCCAGGTTTTCGGGGGTGACCTCGGGGTGCAGGACGGTGAGCATGTCGTCATCGCCGAGTTCGAAGACCTCCGGGATCACGGCCATGCAAAAGCCGTTGCTTTCGCACAGCCCGAAGTCGACCTGCACTCTCATCGGATCACCCGGACGGGTACGTTGCTCCATCCGGCCACATTCTGCATGGTCACCCGCTTGCAGCTGTCCGCGTCGACCGTGAACTTCGGCATGAAATCGAGCAGCCGATCGATCGCGATGGTGCTCTCCATACGCGCGAGCGCGGCACCGAGACAGCTGTGGATCCCGTACCCGAAGGCGAGGTTCTGCGCCTCGCTGCGGTCGCGGTCGATGTTGAAGGTGTCGGGGTCGGTGAAGGCCTCTGGATCGCGGTTGGCCGAGCCGCCGAGGAGGAACACCGGCTTGCCTGCCGGGATGGTGACGCCGTGCAGTTCCACTTCTTTGAGTGAATACCGCACGTTGTACTGAGCGGGGGCCTCGTAGCGCAGCAACTCCTCGATCGCCGCCGGGATCTTGCTGCGATCTTCTCTCAGCATCTCCCATTGATCGGGGTGCTTGGCGAAGAGTACGCCCACGTTGCCGATGAGTTTTGCGACGGTTTCGGCACCTGCTCCGCCCAACAATGTTGTGAAACTGGCGATTTCGATGTTGTCGAGGCGTGTTGTGCTGCCATCTTCGCGTTCGATCTCCGCGTTGACGAGCTTGGTGAGCATGTCGTCTTGTGGATCTGCGCGTCGCTCCTGGGCGAGCCCGTAGTAGAGCATCGCCGTGTCGATGGCGCACTGCAGCCCGGCCTCCGACATCTCGACCTGGCCGGGATTGCGATGCAGCATCTCGTCGACCCATAACCGAACCTGTTGCCTGCTCTCGGCAGGCACTCCGAGCATCCGCGTGATGACCTCCACCGGAAAATACACAGAGAAGTCTTGGACGAGATCGAACTCGTCCGGATCGACCTCGCCGAGAAAGCGATCCACCTGTTCGGTGACCATCGGCTTGAGTGCGTTGATCGCCCGCGGAGTGAACACCTTGCTGAGCAGTCCGCGCATATGGCGGTGGTCGGGAGGATCCATCACGATGATCGACTTGAACTTCTCGGCTCCGCCGACGCGGACCTGCGCGAGGTCCACACCGCGCGCGGACGAGTAGGTGGCAAAGTCGGTGAGGCCGTGTGCCACATCGGCATGCCTGCTCAGTGCGTAGAAATCGTATTCCTCGCTGTAGTAGACCGGGGCTTCTTCACGCATCCGCCGGTAGGTGTCGTATGCACCGTCGAAGAACTCTTGCGAGAACGGATCGAATACGAGTTTGGCCCCGAACGTGGTTCGCCCAGATTCGAACTTGGTCATACTTCCTCCACCGCTGTGCCGCACGACTGCCGGGGCAGCGCCCACTGTTGCCTGATACCGTAAGCCATACTATATCTGTTTCACGTGCAAGCCAAGAAGTCTTGGCTTATTGCCCAGCGCGACCAACATGTTTACTGTTGGGCTTACAGTCAATTGTACGACGACGGGGTTGTGGCGACATGAGCAGTGCACAGCAGCGCAGAGTGGTGGTTGTGGGAGCCGGGTCGGGGATCGGCGCGGCGAGCGCTGCCCACTTCCATTCGCGGGGGGATTACGTTCTCGCAGTTGATGTCAAGCCGAATACGACACCGGCGTCGGAACATCGCCAGGTTGATCTGCGTGATCCCGCGGCGATCACGGCGTTCCTCGCTGACATCGGTTCCGGCTGGGATCTGCTGGCACATGTGGCCGGCGTACCCGGGACGGCGCCTGCAGGCGACGTGCTGCTGGTCAACTACCTGGGCATGCGTTTGATGACCGCCGGAATGCTGCCGCTGCTGAACACCGGCGGCGCAGTTGTGGTGGTCGCTTCGGTGGCAGCTCTTGGGTGGGAGCAGCGGGCCGCTGACCTCGTCGGACTACTCGATGCCACAGAACCGGCCGCGGTCGTGGCATGGCAGGCGACGCAGGATCCGAACTATCCCGTCTACAGCACCTCGAAACAGGCGGCGATCCTGTTCGCGAAACGGATTGCGGGCCCGGCGTTGTCGAAGTACGGGGTTCGGGTCAACATCGTCAGCCCTGGGCCCACCGAGACCCCGATCCTCACCGACTTCGAGGCGTCGATGGGCAAGGACGTGCTTGATTCGGTGAAGGCCACCGTTGGCAGACATGCAGGCGTCGAGGACATCGTTCCGGTCATCGACTTCGTCGGTTCGCCCGGAGCCGGCTGGATTGTGGGACAAGACATTCACGTCGACGGTGGATTCATCTCGTCGATGATGGCCGGGCCACCGATCGCGCTGTAGCCGGGTCCGTCACGAAGTCCGGCGGAGACGATTCTCCAAAGTGTCAGCCAAACAACAAGATCCAGGGGTATCGATGACCATCGACAGTGCGCCGGTTTCACCACATCCGTATCACCGGCTCGACATTTCGGCCGAGGACTTCTGGAAGGCCGGTGACTTCCGCACGCGTGATGACATATTCGCGCAGTTGCGCGCCGAGGAAGGCCTGAGCTGGCATGCTCCGGTTTCCGCGGTCTTTCCACACGAGGAGACCGGATACTGGGCGCTGACCCGGCACGCGGACATCCGTGAGGTCAGCCAGAACAACGCCGTCTTCGGATCCAGTCTGGGGGTGTCGCTCGATCCGATGCCTGCCGAGATCCAGCGGATGACAACCTACTTCCTGGCGATGGATCCGCCGGATCACACCCGGCATCGCAAGCTGATCAGTTCGGCGTTCACGCCGCGGCAGGTCAAGCGGATCGAGGAACAGATCCGGACGAATGCTCGTGTGGTGGTGGACGATTTCCTGACCCAGCTGCGCACCGGTGAAGAGTTCGACCTCGTGTCGTCTCTGTCGACGAAGCTGCCGATGAAGACCATCTCCGACATGATCGGCATCGAGCCGGAGAATCAGGAGGCCGTCGCCTACGCCGCCGAAAGCCTCATGGGCGGAAGCGATGACGAGTACGCGTCACTGGAAGAGCGGGCGATGCACGTCATGGGTCAGCTCGGGATCCTCCAGAATGCCGGCGTCGAACTCGCTGCCCGTCGCCGCGAAGACCCGCGCGAAGATCTGATGACCAACATCATCAACGCGGAGGTCGATGGGCACAAGGTGTCCGACACCGATATCGGCTCGTTCATGGTGCTCCTCGGCTCGGCGGGCAACGACACCACCAAACAGACAACTACCCACGTGTTCAAGGCGCTGGTCGAGAACCCCGACCAAAAGGCCTGGCTGCTGGAGGATTTCGACGGGCGGATCAACACCGCCGTCGACGAGTTCGTCCGCTGGTCGACGCCGGTGGTCTCGTTTGCACGGCATGCACTGGTCGACACGGAACTGGGCGGCACGCAGATCGCAGCGGGCGAAAAGCTCGGCCTCTTCTACTGCTCGGGTAACCGCGACGGAGAAGTCTTCGACCGTCCCCACGAGTTCGACATCACGCGCGACCCCAACCCCCACGTCGGCTTCGGCGGCGGGGGAGCGCACTACTGCCTCGGAGCGCAACTCGCGAAAATGGAACTGCGCCATCTCTTCTACGAACTGCTGACCCGGGTTCCCGACGTCACCCTCGGTGAACCCGAGTACCTGCAGAGCACCTTCGTCCACGGCGTCAAACGGATGAACGTCAGCCTGGCCTAGTGCCCTTCCGCAAACGCTCCACTTATACGAAGATGCTCCGCATATATGCGGAGCATCTTCGTATAAGCGGAGCGTTTGGTGGCCGGGTGGTGCGGCCCGGTTGTCAGGTGGTCAGGACTGTGGCACCTGCGGTTCCGGGTGCACCGTAGAGCTGGGCGAACCCGACTTTCGGATTGCCACCGACCTGGCGGTCGCCTGCCTCGCCGCGGAGTTGGCGTACCAGCTCGTGGATCTGCCGGATACCGGATGCCCCGATCGGCTCACCATTGGCGATGAGACCACCATCGGTGTTGACCGGCATCGGACCGCTGATCTCGGTGAGACCTTCGGCGAGCAACTTCTCCTGGTCACCGTGGGCGCAGAAGCCCGCCTCGGCCATGTGGATGACCTCGGCTCCGGCATCGGTGTCCTGGAGCTGGATCACGTCGACGTCTTCCGGTGATACCCCGGCGACTTCGAAGGCAGCGCGGGACGCGTAGACGGTGGGCGCCACATCCTCGTCGACGGGGCCATAGGTGGTGTTGACCTCGTAGGCACCGTAACTGCGCGTCCGCAGCTCAACGGCCTTCACGAAGACCGGCTTGGTCTTGAAGCGATGTGCGATGTCGGCGTTGCACATGATCACCGCAGCGGCACCTTCGTCGGGTGCGCAGAACATGTAGTGCGTCAACGGATAGTTGAGCATCGGCGAGCCGAGGATCTCTTCCTCGGAGATCGGCTTGCGGCGGAACGCATTCGGATTGAGGGCGCCGTTCCGGTAGTTCTTGGCTGCCACCTTCGCAAGGGTCTGCGGTGAGATGTTGTGATCGTGGAGGTAGCGATTGGCCTTCATGCCGAAGAACTGCGTGGTCAGGTACTGGCCGTTCTCGGCGTACCACTTCGGCATCCCCACCAGGGTCGGGTCTTCGGTGAATGCACCGCGCGGATGCTTGTCCAGGCCGATAGCGATCCCGATGTCATAGCGACCGACGCGGATCGTGTCGGCGCACACCTGAGTTGCGCTCGCGCCGGTGGCGCAGGCGTTGAACACGTTGGTGAAGGGTATTCCGGTGAGCCCCAACATCCCGACGATGTTGTCCGGATTGGCGACCGTCCAGCTGCCGCCGACACCGAACTGGATGTCTTTCCATTCCAGGCCGGCGTCTTTGAGTGCAAAGCGGACGGCGTCGACACCCATCTCCATGGCGGACTTGCCCTCGAATCGGCCGAACGGGTGCAGTCCCACTCCGATGATCGCGACCCTCGTCATTGTGCTGTCCGATCTGTCATGTCAAAACCCTTCTTGGTGTCAGATCGCCTGGAAGGCGAACGTCACGATCTCGTTGCCGTCGTCGTCGGCGGTGAACGGGATCATCGTGAGCTCGACATCCATCCCGAATTGCAGTTTGGCGGTGTCGCTTTCGGTCAATCGACCCTCGACCCGGACCACATCGCCGAGCTGGACCAGACCGACCGCAAACGGTGTGAAGGTCTTCATGGTCTCCCGCCCGGCGTACGGAGCTCCCGGAAGAAACCCCTGGGTGGTCCACGCGACCAGGGTTCCGCGGCGCGGCAGCAGTGCCGCCGACACCTGATCGCTGCTGCATCGCGGGCAGAGTTTGTGTTCGGGAAACACAGTGGCCTCACAATCACCACAACGACTTCCGATCAGCTGGGGATCGGTGCTCGGCCAGGTCGAGATCTCCGGTGCCAAGGCTTTTTGCATCAAGCACTCCATTCGTGGTTCTGCGGATGAGGTGAAGAACGGGGGTCAGTCGCCGGTGACCGCCTGCGCTCGGGCCCACCGATAGTCGGCCTTACCCACGGGGCTTCTCTGGATCGCAGTGCGGAACAGAACGGCCTTGGGCAGTTTGTATCGGGCGAGTGATTTGCCTGCGTGATCGACGAGGTCCTCGGAACTTGCTGTCGCGCCATCGATCAGCGCCACCACGGCAACAACTTCCTCACCCCAGCGTTCACTGGGACGTCCGGCCACCACGACATCGCTGACCGCCGGGTGGGAGGCGATGGCCATCTCGACTTCCTCGACAAAGACCTTTTCGCCGCCGGAGTTGATGGTCACGGAGTCTCGGCCCAGCAGTGCGATGTTGCCATCGGAGAGCAGTCGGGCGCGGTCGCCGGGCAGGGAGAATCGGATGCCGGCAACGGTTGGAAACGACTTCGCGGACTTTGCTTCATCACCCTTGTAGCCCAGCGGGACGTGTCCGCGCTGAGCCAGCCATCCGATGCCGTCGTGTCCGGGTTCGAGGATCGCCTCGAGGTCCTCAGAAAGGACGCAGGTGTCCGGTCCAGGATTGAATGTTCCGGTGGAAACGGCGTCGGCAGTGGACAAGTGGGTCATCTGCGCGCCGGTCTCCGAGGAGCCCACACCGTCGATCACGATGGCGTTGGGGAGGGCGTCGATCAGTCGCGCCTTGATGGTCGGCGTCAGAATCGCCCCACCGTTGGCCACGGCGAACAGCGACGTTAGGTCGGCGGAGGTGTCTTCCAGCGCAGTGAGCAGGGGCCGTGCCACGGCGTCGCCGACAAGCATCACCACCCCGGCTTTCTCCCGTTCGATCGCGGCCACGACGTCGTGGGGATCGAGATGGTCGACGACGGTGGGGAACACCAGGGATTGGCCTGTGCTCAGTGCCTGCATGGCGGCCCACTGGGCGGCGCCGTGCATCAGCGGTGGCAACACCACGATCTTGATCCCCGGGTTGTCGACCACGCGGGCGGCGATGTCCTCGTACGAACGTGCGAGTTCACCGGTTGCGAGATTCCGCCCACCGAAGGCGGACACAAAGATGTCGTGCTGACGCCACAGCACGCCTTTGGGCATACCTGTGGTCCCTCCGGTGTAGAGGACGTACAGGTCGTCCGGCGAAGGTTCGACGGGCGGTGATTCCGGGGAGCTCTCGGCGATGACGGTTTCGTAGTCCACGGCGCCGGGCAACAAATCGTTTCCCGAGTTGTCGGCGATCTGGATGAGCACTCGCAGGTGTGGGAGGTCGGGCAGCACCGCGGCGAGCTGTGGGGCAAACACGGCGTGATAGACCAGCGCACTGGCGCCTGCGTCCGCGAGCAGGTACCGAAGCTCGTCGCTGACGTACCGGAAGTTCACGTTGAACGGGGCGACGCGGGCCCGGAAGGCACCCAGCAGCGTCTCGATGTATTCGTTGCCGTTGTAGGCGTAGATGCCGAGCAGATCCTGACCGGTTTCGTGGCTGGCGAGTTCATCGCGTTCGGTATGTACGCCCAATCCGCACGAATGGAGGTAGGAGGCAAGGCGTTTGGAACGATCCGCGACCTGGGCGTGGGTGTAGTGATCGTCGCCCTGGGAGATGAAAACGCGGTCGCCGATCGCGGCGGCGACGACGTCGGCAGCCGCTCCGACGGTGAACTCGGTAGTTGTCGGCTCGGCCCCGGTGTCGGTGTTGGACACAATTCCTCCTCGATGGCGGCTTCGCGGCCACAGGTGGCCTGATGTCCACTACTGTAAGGTATACGGGAACGCGTGCGACAGTCTTTGCGACAAGCATTTTGAAGGAGTGGGACCATGGCGCTGGACGAACAGGTGACCTCGGGCGAGAGCGCCAGACCCAGTTATGGCGAAGCCCCACTCGACCAGACGGTCGCCGCCGCAGCGGCCATCCGCCGTCTGATCGAAGTGGCACTCTCACTCGAACATGAGCACCCGACGGTGGATGCCATTGCCGCCCAATGTGAGCAGTGGGAGCGCGAACTGGCCGTTGCGGCGCCACCGAATCCGGCGCCGCGATTCGGAGATGAGGTCGGCGCGGATCGGCGGGTCTACCTCGACCACGCCTTTGACGTCGGTGCATTCAATCCCTGTTTCCCCGAGTACGAGTTCGACCACCTCGACCCCCGCAGCGCATCGGGACGGGTGGAGTTCGGGTTGTCCTACGAAGGTCCACCGGGATCGGTGCACGGTGGGTTCTTGGGCGTGTTCTTCGATTGTGTTGTACAGCACCAGAATTGTGCGGTACGACTATCGGGTAAAACCCGTTCACTCAACATCGCCTACCGACGGCCGACGCCGGTGCTCACCCCGTTGCGGTTCGAGATCGACCGATCGCACGAGGGTCGCGAACTCATCTCGACGGCGCGCCTGCTACTCGGCGACGAGACGTTGTGCAGCGCGCAGGTCACCGCGGTTGCATTACCTCCCGATCAGCTGGCCGGCTCGCGCCACGGCAAACGCAGGATTTCGAACTGATGCGCAGGCACCGCACATCCCCCGTGCGAATCGATAAGGAGTTTGGCAGATGACATCGTCGACTGTTGGAAGTGACCGGGTCCTGTTCGAGGTGGACCGTGACACCCGGATCGCGACGATCACGCTGAACAATCCACAACGCCGTAACTCCTACGACGCAGCAATGCGCGATGATCTGGCCCGGTGCCTCGATGTGGTCGCCGACGACGACGACGTGACGGTCGCGCTGCTTCGCGGCGCCGAGGGGGTGTTCAGCACGGGCGCCGACATGAACAACGCCTACGGTTGGTACGGCGAAGAGAAGGGCGTCGATGGGAATGATGCAGGCGCCTCGGGGAAGAGTCGCAGGCCCAGTCAGCGTCGACGACTCAATGTGGACCGCAAGTCATTTGGCTTCTACCACGAGTTCCTGGGGTTCCCGAAGGTCACCGTCGGCGAGATCGGCGGGTATGCGCTTGGCGGTGGATTCGAGATGGCGCTCATGTGCGATATCTCGGTCATCGCCAGGGACACCAAGATCGGGATGCCCGCGACCCGGTTCCTGGGCCCGGCTCTGGGCAGTCTGCACATGTTCTTCCACCGCCTCGGCCCGGTGCTGGCCAGGCGAATGTTGTTGACGGGCGACATCATCGGTGCCGGGGAGGTGGAGCATCTGGGCGTCTTCACCGAGACCTGTGACCCGCAGTCCCTGACCGCCGCTGCCCGCTACTGGGCGCGCAAGGCGGCAAAGATGCCGGCCGATGGCGTGGTGATCGCCAAAGAGGCGTTTCGGATGGTGGAGCAGAATCAGGCGTATCAGGGCGAGGAGGTGGCGAGCTACCTCTTCCACGCCTTCGGGACGAACCTGCAGTTCGCGCCGGGGGAGTTCAACTTCGTCAAGACGCGAGCCGAACATGGGACCAGGGAAGCATTCCGGTTGCGCGACGAGCACTTTCACGTCGAACGTGAGGACTTCAAGAACCTCTGAGATCTGCACCGGCGGTCAGCGCGCGGGTCAGGAACTTCACCTGATGGGCGACAACCGTTTCGTGCCACGGCTTGCCCGGATACACGTCGAAGTGATCGCAGGGATAGTGCCGGATCTGCGCGCGGGCCCGCACCGCGGTCTTGATCGCGGCGTCAACCGCGACGCAGCGGTCGAAGTCCGCGATCTGGAACAGGGCGTGGCAACGCACCTGCGCGGCGCGGCGGCCGGGTCGATGCCGGATGGCCTCGACCGCAATCGAGGCGTTCACCTCGTTGCGCCAGGTGGGTCCGGCTATGGACGTGTAGTCGTCGAATGTGCCGGACACATCCAGCAGTGCGCCCGAACCCGGTCGTCCGACCGCGGGCACCATGATCCGAGGCCGGCCCAGTGCCGCGGCGGCCTTGTCTCGAAGTCCCTGTGCAAGAAGCTTTGCCACCCGTGACGCCCGGTGATCACGGCGGCTCGCCACCAGGGGCGTGAGCGAGATCAGCGCGACGATGTCGCTACGACCGGCCGCAACCTCCAAGATGGTGCCGCCGGACATCGAGACACCCCAGAGCACCATCCGCTGCGGATCGACTTCGGGGAGCAGTGCGGCCTGGCGTAGCGCGGCGCGATAGTCCTGGACCTGGCCGGGCAATGAGATGACCTGGCGTGGCCGGCCCGCACTGGCGCCGAAACCCCGGTAGTCGAAGGCGATGACGTCCAAACCGGCGGCGGCGAGGCTCCGGCCGAAGGGTTCGAGCCCACAGTCCTTGGTGCCGGCGAATCCATGTGCCATGACCACCACTGGTCTGCCGGTGCCACCCGCGAGCCTGTTGTCGGCGGCGGGAAAGTGCCAGGCATCGATGTCGACACCGCCGGAGGGGAACACCAGTTGATTCCTCACCGGCGGGCACCTGCCCGGCGTCGTCCCTGCGGGAGTTCCTGCAGTCTCATCTGACGTTCGTAGTCGAAGAAGTTGACCTGCTGCGTATGTCGAGGGCGGTCGAGCACATTGTGCAGGTACATGTCTTCGTCGGCCTTGATGATCCGGTGCATCTCGTCGACGTCTGGTGGCCGATACGCCCCCGCTGCGTAGGCGGCGATCAACCGCGACTGGCATTCCACAAATGGGAAAAGAGTCGGAACCGACTGTGCGAAGCCGGCAAAGGCCAGATCGTCGAAACCCGGTTTGAGGATGCGCTTGTAGAGCGCGATGCGATTGTCCGGCGCGCTGATGAAATCACGATCGAAGAACGGGAAGGTGATGTTGTAGCCGGTGGCGTAGATGATGACGTCGACCTCGGCGCTGGTGCCGTCGTCGAAGTGCACGGTCCGGTCGTCGAGCTGCCGGACATCGGGTTTGGGGGTCACGTCGCCGGAGCCGAGCCTCAGGGGCAGTTCGATCGACTGCGTTCCGTGGGCATCGAGGAACCGGTGCGTCGGCCGCGGCAACCCCCACTGCGCCGGATCGCCCGAGATGAACTCAGCAAAGCCGTTGATCATTGTGCGCTGCAACCGTTTCGGGATGTAGGGCAGCGCACGTCCGTACTTGTCGACCGGTCGTCCGGCGATGTATTTGGGAACGATCCAGGACCCTGAGCGGGTGGACAGGTAGACGGTGTTGTTCAGCGTTCGCGAGGAGACCTCGACGGTGATGTCCGCGGCGCTGTTGCCGATGCCGACCACGAGAATGCTCTTGTCGCGGCAGTCGAGGGGTTCGGATGGATCGATGTACTGATGGGAGTGGATCGTCTGTCCGCTGAACTCACCGGGGAACCCGGGGTAACGGGGATCCCAGTGGTGGCCGTTGGCAACGACCAAGAACTCGAAGTCATGGCTGCCACCGTCGCGGGTGTGCAGGGTCCAGCCGCCACCGTTGTGGTGCTCGGCCCGGATGACGGCACTGTTGAACTCGATGCGCTCCAAGAGGTCGAAGGCTTCGGCATAGTCGTCGAGATAGGACTTGATCTGCGAATGGTGTGGAAAGTCCGGGAACTCGTGGGGCATCGGGAAGTCCCGGAACGACAACTGATGTTTCGAGGTGTCGATGTGCAGCGAACGATAGGCACTGGAGACACCGTTCGGATTCTGGAAGGCCCAGTTGCCGCCGATCCGGTCCGAGGATTCGAAGCAGGTGTACGGCACCCCGTAGTCGCCCAGCATCTTGCCGGCTGTCAGGCCGGCGATACCGGAACCGATGATCCCGGTGGAGCGTGGCCCAGTGGATCCGGACCCAGTAGCGATGCCCATTCGATCTCATCTCAGCCGAAATGTTGTCGTATGCCTTGTCCATGAGGCCACTTCGATGAGTCTGGTTTGTATTCGCCGTGTTCGCAGGCAGTTTGGCTAACTCGCTTCAGGTGTCTTGCCGTTGCGGCGTGGCGATGCCGATGATTTTGCCGCCCCTGCCGACGTGGCCTCGATCAGCCGGCTCGCATGATCGAGGATGCATTCGAGACCGAAGGCGAAGTTCTTGTCGTCCGGCGCACCGATGCTGTGCCCGCGACCGACGCCTTCGGAGAGCAGCGGCGTCGTCTCCGGCGTGATGATCAGGTGCTCGTAGTACGCGCGGGCTTCGGGGTCGGCAGCCTTCTGCTTGTGGTGCAGACGCGCCAGGACAACCGAACCGCGCACGTGGAGCTGGACCGCCGAGTACGTGTCGAATGCGTCGTCAAGGGACAGTCCGGCCTTCACCAGGTTGGCGACGGCCAGCTCGATCAGTTGCGCACCGGGTTGTCCGGCCCGTGGACTCATCGACCCCCGGATCAGGATCAGGTCGCACAGGATCGGGTTCGCGGTGAAAGTCTCGCGCATCCCGTACGCATGTTCGCTGAGCGTTTCGCGCCACGGCCGGTTCTGCGGGAACGGGGTTTCCCGGGCGAACTGGCCCAGCGCCCGGTCGGTCATCGCGTTGAGCAGGTCGTCCTTCTTGCGGAAGTACCAGTAGATGCTCGTGACTCCGACACCGAGATGTTTGCCGAGCAGCGGCATGCTGAGGTTGTCGATCGAGACCTCTTCGGCCAGTTCGAATGCACCCTTGATGATGTCGTTGGGATCAATGGATCCACGCTCTCGCCGTTGCCGCTTCGCTGGAGCGCTTTGCTTTGCCATTTCGAAACCACTTCCGTCAACACTCGTCTGCCGACGAGCGCGTCCGCCGTCGTACTTGATCGTCCCCGTAAACGTTACCGAAGACCGTGCAGTAACCACCGTTGCCAGGTCTGTGAGCTGGGTCTCCGTTTGACGGTGCGGCAGCGTGTTCGGCCGACGTGAGGGTGGCCCCCGTGGCCTGTGCAAACCCTTGTGGAATGCACTACCGATAGGTATACAGTAGTGGTGCCAGAGAGTCCTCGGGGCTGTTTACCCAATTCAGGAGGTGCCGCTGTGTCCGAGGCGGATATCGATCAGGCGGTTCTGTATTCCGAGACCGATGCCGGGGTTGCCGTCCTCACGCTGAACCGTCCGGATCGGATGAACGCCTGGGGGATCGACATGGCAAATGCCTTCTACGAGTGCGTCGATCGGGCCGAAGCGGCTCCTCATATCCGGGTGTTGGTCGTCGCGGGCAGCGGTGGTGCGTTCTGCGCCGGCGCCCACCTCGGCTCATCCGAGACCATCGGTGACTCGCTGTCGCGCACGGGTGATGTCGATATCAGCAAGATCATCGGGGATCGGCCGGTGTCGTTTCTGACCGGCTTGCGTAAACCCGTTGTCGCGGCCATCGACGGGCCTTGCGTCGGCATCGGTCTGGTACTGGCCCTGATGTGCGACGTCCGTTTTGCCACCACGGGCACAAAGTTTGCGGCACCCTTCGCCAAAAGGGGGCTGGTCGCCGAGAACGGCATCTCCTGGATACTCCCGCGACTGGTCGGATGGGGTGTGGCCATGGATCTGCTGCTCAGCGGTCGTACCTTCTACGCCGACGAGGCCGCAGATCTCCACTTGATCAAAGAGGTTGTCGCCACCGAGGTACTCATGGAGCGGGTACTCGAATACGCCGAAGGTATTGCCCTGCAGTGCGCCCCGAGTTCGTTGGCGTACATCAAGGAGCAGGCGTATCGGGATTCGACCGGCGATGTGGGCGAAGCCGGTTCCCGCGCCGTGGCTTTGATGGGTCACTCGTTGACCCGACCGGACTTCTCCGAAGGCATCT
This sequence comes from Williamsia sp. Y853, assembly GCF_056786495.1. Classification (NCBI taxonomy): domain Bacteria; kingdom Bacillati; phylum Actinomycetota; class Actinomycetes; order Mycobacteriales; family Nocardiaceae; genus Williamsia; species Williamsia sp. Y853. Next base: position 193,604 of record NZ_JBXCJC010000006.1, on the reverse strand, counting down.
TGGCCTTCTTCGAGAAGCGAAAGCCGAACTTCCCGCCGCTGCAGTGAACAGCTCCACTGCGCGGCAACGGGTGCTCCAACAACACAATTCACCGCTCGCCGGATCGAAAGGACACTCAATGCCGAAGCTTCCGTACCGGGCGATTGATGTCGACAACCACTACTACGAACCGCTCGACGCCTTCACGCGACACCTCGACAAGAAGTTCCGCCGCCGGGGTGTGCAGTTCGCCGACAACGGGCGGCACACGATGGCGATCATCGGTGACCGGGTGAACCGATTCATCCCCAATCCATCGTTCGACCCGATCATCGTGCCGGGCTGCCTCGATCTGATGTTCCGGGGCCAGATCCCCGACGGGGTCGACCCGGCCTCCCTGATGCAGGTCGAGAGTATCGAGATGCGCCCCGAGTATCGCGAGCGCAGCGCCCGGGTTGCGATCCTGGATGAGCAGGAGATCGAGACGATCCTGATGTTCCCGACATTCGGGTGTGGTGTCGAGGAGGCGTTGACCAACGACATACCCGCGACGATGGCCTCTTTGCACGCATTCAACCTGTGGCTGGACGAGGATTGGGGTTTTGCACGCGCTGACAACCGGATCATCACGGCACCGATCATCTCCTTTGCAGATCCGGAAGCTGCTGCCGCAGAAGTCGATTCCGTCATCGAAAGGGGTGCGCAGCTGGTCTGCGTCCGGCCCGCACCGGTTCCCGGGATTCCGAAGCCGCGGTCGTTGGGGGACCGCCTGCATGATCCGGTCTGGGCGCGCCTGGCCGAAGCCGGTATACCCGTGGCCTTCCACCTGAGCGACAGCGGATATCTCAACATCGCTGCGATGTGGGGTGGCAAGGCGAACTTCGAAGGATTCGGGACCACCGACCCGTTCGACAAGATCGTCGTCGATGATCGGGCGATACACGACACCATCGCCTCGCTGATCGTTCACGGCGTGTTCGACCGTCACCCCACGCTTCGGGTGGCGAGCATCGAAAACGGTACGGACTGGATGCACCGGCTGGCCAAACGTCTGGCCAAGCTTGCCAATCAGTTCCCGCGGTCATTCCCCGGCGATCCGGTCGAGACGCTGCGCAACCATGTGTGGGCGGCCCCGTATTACGAGGAGGACATGCCGGCGCTTGCCGAGCTGATCGGCGTCGAGCGCATCTTGTTCGGCTCGGACTGGCCGCACGGTGAGGGGCTGGAGACTCCGGTGTCGTTCGCCGACGACCTGTCCGATTTCAACGAGGCGGATGTCCGGAAGATCATGCGCGACAACGCCTTGGAGTTGCTGGGTCGTTCACCCGTTGTGGCAGGCGCCGGGCCCGAGAAGAAGGCGGGCCGATGAGGGAATGGTCGATCGGTGATGTGCTCGACGAAGTGGCGTCGGCGATACCGGATCGGGTGATGACGGTATGTGGCTCGCGGAGGAGCACATTCGCCGAGTCGGCCGCGCGGACACGCCGGCTGGCCAATTACCTCGTCGATCAGGGCCTCGGCATCCACACCTCGCAATCCGAACACGAACGCTGGGAATGCGGACAAGACCGGGTTGCGCTGATCATGCGCAACGACCTCTACCCGGATGCGATGATCGCCTGCCTGAAGGCCCGCGTGGTCCCGGTCAATGTGAACTACAACTACACGGCGCGGGAGATCGCCGAACTTCTCGCCTACGTTCGCCCGAAAGCGGTGATCTACCACCGCTCATTCGGCCCCGAGTTCGCCGCGGCGTTGACTGCCGAAGGGGTCGAGCTCCTGATCGAGGTCGCTGACGGCAGCGACGCGCCGCACGTCGACGGCGCGGTCTCCTTCGATGATGCTGTGGCACAGGGTGATCCGGACAGGACGCTGCCCTCCTCACCCGACGACATCGTCATGCAGTGCACCGGTGGCACAACCGGGCGACCCAAGGGGGTGATGTGGCGACAGAGTGATCTCTATGTGTCGTCACTGGCCGGCAATGACTACGAGTCCGCCACCGACCTCCACAACATCGCACTGACCGGCGGTCAGGTCTGGTTTGCGGTGTCGCCGCTGGTGCATGCGGCAGGTATCTGGACGGCGTTCTCGGGACTGCTGACCGGGCAGACCGTGGTGCTGTTCGACGACCGCGACCACTTTGATCCCCGGGCGGTCCTGGAAACGGCGGAGCGGGAGAAGGTCTCGCTCATGACGATGGTCGGGGACGCCTACGCGGCGCCGATCGCTGCGGAGCTGGGGCGCAAGAGCTACGACCTGTCATCGATGTACGCCATTGCCTCCGGCGGGGCGGCGACCAACCTGATCCACAAGACCGCGTTGCTGGAAGCTCTACCTCATGTGATGGTCATCGACGGATACGGATCATCGGAGACCGGTGGTCTGGGCTTCTACACGAGCCAGAAGGGTGCCCTGGGGGAGACTTTCGGACTCCGGCCCGGCGGAACGGTTGTCTCGGCCGATCGCACCCGGGTCCTCGACCCCGGGGACGACGAGATCGGCTGGACTGCCCGCGCGGGTCGGGTCCCTCTTGGATACTTCCAGGATCGAGTGGCCACCGAGAGCACGTTCCCGGTACTCGGCGGGGTGCGGATGTCGATCCCCGGTGACCGGGCGACCCTTGACGCCGATGGCACGGTGCGACTTCTCGGACGCGACTCGCTTGTGGTCAACACCGGCGGCGAGAAGGTATTCGTCGAAGAGGTCGAAGCCGTACTGCGGAGGCAACCGGGTATCACCGACGCTCTGGTGCTCGGTCGGGCCAGTGATCGCTGGGGCCAGGAGGTGGTGGCGCTGGTCGCGCTCGAGCCCGGTTCGAGGCAGACCGTGGAGAGCTTGCGAGCGTTGTGCAAGTTGGAGTTGGCCGGGTTCAAGGTGCCCAAAGCGGTGATCTTCGTCGAACGGGTCAAACGACTCGGCAATGGCAAGCCCGACTACCGGTGGGCGAAGGCAGAGCTGGAATCTGCCTGTGACACAGCCCGTCCCGTGACCTCAGCACTGTAGAAACGGATTCGTTCACATGCCAACACAAGCAATCGTCACTCCGGCAATCGATTGCCTGGTCAACGTCCACTTCGGCGAGACCGCGCAGCAACCCGGCTGGATGCTGAAGGTGCGCGACGACTACTTCAAAGGTCCCAAGTCGATGTTCGGACCGGTGGATATGGCCGAACTACTCGACGAGATGGATGAGCAGGGTGTGCGCAAGGCGATCCTGATGGACAACCTCGCAACTCCGTCGACCACCGCACGTAAGTTCGTCGAGGCCGAACCCGACCGGTTCACCCTCGCGATGGGCGGCATCAACCTGCTCAAGCCGATGCCCGCACTCCGGGAACTGACCGCGGTTGTCCGAAACCTACCGGTGACGTATGCGGTGGTGGGACCGAGCTTTTGGGGTGACGGAATGTATCCGGCCAGTGACGCGGTCTACTACCCGCTCTACACGAAGTGCGTGGACCTGGACCTGCCGCTCTGTATCAACACCGGGATACCCGGCCCGCCGATACCCGGTGAGGTGCAACATCCGATCCATCTCGACCGGGTCTGCGTGCGTTTTCCCGAGCTCCGGTTGTGCATGATCCACGGGGCCGATCCCTGGTGGGACGTGGCGATCCGGCTTCTCGTCAAATACAGCAATCTGCGGCTGATGACATCGGCCTGGTCGCCGAAACGTCTGCCGGAGAGCCTCTTGCACTACATGCGGACCCGTGGGCCGAACAAGATCATCTTCGGTTCGGACTGGCCGGTACTGCCGATGCGGCGGGTTTTGCCGGAAGCGGCAGCACTTGATCTGCCTGCCGATGTGCTCGAGAACTACCTCTACAACAACGCTCAGGACTTCTTCTTCACCGGCGCGATACAGGAGCAGTGACCCCGGATATGGAGCAATGATCATGGACCGCTACGAATTGCGCAGGCTGGATTACACCCTGTCGCCAGACCAGCTCGACCTGCAGGTGGCCTACTCGAAGTTCTTCAGCACCCATTCGGGGATCGAAGTGGTTCGCGCCGCCGAACCCGAAGGTATCGACAAGAACCTCTGGGAACGACTGTGTGCCACCGGTGCCACATCGATGGCGGTGCCGGAGTCGGTTGGCGGTGACGGTGCCACCCTGGTCGACCTCACGCTGGTGGCCGAGGAGATCGGCAAGTCTATTGCGCCGGTCCCATGGATCGATCACGTGTGTGCGGCGCGGCTGCTGGCCAGAACCGGTGTGCTGAAAGAAGATTCCGCGTTTACGCGGGACGTTGTCGCCGGTAGACAGTTGGTGGTACTGGACCCACACGGCGACGAGGTGGAAGGACCCCGGCTGGTGGCCGCGGCTTCGGCGGCCGACCACATCATTCTGCGAGACGGCGACAACATCGTCAGGTTGACCGCCGACACCCGGCCGGCCCGGGTCAGCAACATCGGACACCTGCCGATGGCCTGGGTGGATCCTGCCGGGGGCGGTCATCGCACCGTGGTGGCCAGTGGGCCAGAGGCGATTTCCGAATACGAACTGGCGCGCGATGAATGGCGGGTGCTGACCGCCGCGGCTCTGGCCGGTCTGGTCGAGAAGACGATGCAGATCGCTGCCGAGTTCGCCAAGAGCCGCTACACGATGGGCGTTCCGATCTCGACACTGCAAGGCATTTCACATCCGCTGGCCAACATGGCGATCGTGGTGGAGTCGGGCCGCAATCTGTCGCGGCGGGCGGCCTGGTTCCTCGACAACGAGCCGGACGAGCGGCGTGAGCTCGGCGCTGCGGCCTTTGTCTACATGGCAGAAGAGGCCACGCGCTCGGCGGCCGGTGCCGTCCACGTCCAGGGTGGATTGGGCGTCACCACCGAAGCGGCGGCCACCGCGTACCTCGTCCGCGCCAGAGGATGGCCGCTGGCGGGCGGAGATCCGGCGATCAGTGCGCGGCGGGTTGCCGAGATCATCGGGGCTCGCGAAAGCGCGCAGGACACGTTTCGGGCGCATACGCCGACGCCGGTAACGGTCTAGGAAGGGACGCGGACATGGATTTCTCAAAGGTCGAACTGGCAGCGGAAGATCAGGCGTTCCTCGACGATGTGCGTGCATTTCTCGGAACCCATGTCACCGACGAGGTGATCCGCCGAGATCGCGAAAGCGGCGACAACTTCGACGAGGCAGTACATATGGCAATGGGTGCGGCGGGCTATCTCTCGGCCGAATTCCACACGGAGACCGAAGGTGGCTTCACTCGGATCCAGCGGCGCATCTGGCAGCTGGAGAAGCGTCGGTCCCACGCTCCGTGGGTGACGTGGGGGACAACATCGATCGTGGCGCGGTCGGTGTTGTCGTTCGGTTCGCAAGAACTCCGGGACGAGGTGCTCCCTGGTGTCTTCAGCGGTCACATCCGGATGTGCCTGGGTTATACCGAGCCCGAGGGGGGTTCGGATATCGCCACCTCCAAGACCCGAGCCGTGCGGGATGGTGAGCGCTGGATCATCAACGGGTCCAAGATGTTCACCACCGGTGCCCACAACAGCAAATACGTCTTCCTGATCACCAACACCGACCCGGACGCCAAGAAACACAAGAGCCTGACGATGTTCCTGGTGCCGCTGGATTCACCTGGCGTCGAGATCCAGGGCATCCGTACCGTCGACGGGGACCGGACGAACATCGTCTACTACAGCGACGTCGAGGTCGACGACCGCTACCGGCTCGGTGAGGTGAACGGCGGGTGGGCCGTGCTGATGGGGCCGCTCAGTGTCGAGCACGGTGTGACCGAGCGCAAGCCCGACGGTCTGGACGACATCGCGATCATGATGCATCAGGGCCTGTACATGGCGACAACCGTCGACAAGGTCGCGGCCGCGGTGTCACGTGAGACACGTTCCGGTAAAAGGGCTCTCGATGATTCGTCGGTGGCGTATCGGCTCGGTCGCAGTGCCGCCCGGATGGAGGCGTCGCTGTCGGCGCCGGGCATGTTCGGCCGGGTGGCCATCGCCCAGGCAATGCGTGACACGGCCCCGGATCTGATGGACATCCTCGGTACCGCGTCGACCTTGCCGGTCGAGACCGAAGGCGCCACCGATGACGGTGCATCGGAGTACCTGTACCGCTGGGCTCCGCTGTGTGGCATCTACGGCGGCACCTTGGAGGTGTTCCGCAACATGATCGCGCAGCACGCTCTCGGGCTGGGACGCCCCGACTATTCGCAGGCGAAGGCCAAAGCAGGTTAGGAACAGCCGATCATTCCTGTGCACAACAATTTTGACAACTAGGAGCGTGCAATCATGCCGTCGCGCAAAGTCAACTTCCCGGTGTTCGATTCCGACAGCCATATGTACGAGACACAGGAGGCCCTGACCAAGTTCCTCCCGGAACACGCCAAGGGCACGATCCGCTACGTCGACATCGATGGGCGCACCAAGATCGTCGTCCGCGACACGATCAGCGAGTTCATCCCCAATCCGACATTCTCCGTTGTTGCCGCACCGGGGGCGCAGGAAGACTACTTCCGCAACGGAAATCCGGAGGGCAAAAGTGCCCGGGAGATCATGGGCAAGGCGATGAAATCGATTCCGGCGTTCCGGGAACCGGCGGCCCGTCTGGAGAAGATGGATGAGCTGGGTGTCGACTACGCGTTGATGTTCCCGACGCTGGCCTCCCTTGTCGAGGAGCGTCTGAAGGACGATCCGGAACTGACACACGATGTGATCCACGCGCTCAACGAGTGGATGTTCGAGCAGTGGTCGTTCAACTACGAGGACAGGATCTTTGCGACGCCGGTCATCACGCTCCCGATCGTGGACCGCGCCATCGAGGAGTTGCACTGGGCCCTCGAACGGGGAGCCCGCACGGTGCTGGTGCGTCCGGCACCGGTTCCCGGGTTCAGGGGGTCGCGGTCTTTCGGTTTCGAGGAGTTCGACCCGTTCTGGCAGGCCTGCGTCGATGCCGGCATCCCGGTGTCGATGCATGCCTCGGACAGTGGCTACTCCGAAGTGCTCAACATCTGGGAGCCGGCATCGGAGTTCAAGCCGTTCGCCCCGACCACGGGCTTTCGGACGGCCGCGATGGGCAGTCGCGCCATCGAGGATGCAATGACCGCGTTGACCTGTCACGGGACCCTGTCGCGGGTGCCGGATCTCAAACTCCTGCTGATCGAGAACGGGGCGGACTGGCTGCCGACATTGTTCCGCAACCTCGAGAACACCTACAAGAAGCTGCCACAGTTGTTCCTGGAGAACCCCATTGAGGCATTCAGGCGTTGCGTGTATGTCAACCCTTTCTGGGAGGACAGCTACGCCGAGGTGGTCGACCTGCTCGGAGCCGATCACGTTCTCTTCGGTTCGGACTGGCCGCATCCGGAAGGATTGCAGGACCCGTTGAGTCTGATCGACAACAAACTTGCCGGCCTCTCCGAAGAGGACACCCGAAAGATCATGGGTGGCAACATGTCCAGGCTGCTCGGTATCGATGCGAAGGTTCAGGTGGGCTAGCGGAGAGCCGCTCGACCCCGGCTGATGGCGCCGATCTGCCCACGTGCAGATCGGCGCCCTTGTTTGTGTCCAATGATCGGACGATAAGTCTTTTGGGTCGGATGTCCCAGTAATCCCAATTCAACTATTGTTCCTACCGTTTCGTTTACCGTAGGGGCATGCCCGACAGCCTCGGCCGCCGATCACGGGGCCGGGTGTCGGGCCTCCGATCTCAAGAAAGCCGCCCATGACCGAGCATCTTCAATTCCTCGTCCTAGGTATCAGTAGCGGTGGTGTATTCGCTGCTCTCGCAGTGGCTCTGGTGCTCATCTATCGGAGTTCGGGGGTCGTCAACTTTGCCACCGGTGCGATCTCGCTGTACGGCGCGTACGTGTATGCCTTCCTGCGGGAAGGCGAATTCGTGCTCCTGGTCCCGGGGGCGCCGAAATCCGTGGATATCGGCGGTGATCCGGGATTCTTGATCTCCACGATCATCGCGGTGATCTTCTGCGCACTGCTGGGTCTGGTCATGTACGTCGTGATCTTCCGGCCGCTGCGCAAGGCACCGCCGATCGCGCGGGCGGTTGCGTCCATCGCCTTGATGCTTGTCATGGTCGCGGTGGCGGCCAAGCAGGTCGGAACGCTTCCGGTTGGAGTCGATGCCATCTTCCCCGTCGACATCTGGACGGTTGGCGATGTTCGGATCCCGCAGGACCGGATCTACTTCGCGCTCACGATCATCGCCATCGCGGTTGCGCTGGCCGCGGCCTATCGGTTCACCCGCTTCGGCTTGTTCACCCGCGCGGCGGCGGAAAGTGAAGAGGGTGCGTTCGTCAGTGGGGTCTCACCCGATCGGACCGCTGCCTACAACTGGATGATCGGTTCCGGTGTGGCGGGCCTCGGCGGCATCTTGATCTCGCCGATCGTTCCGCTCACCCCGACGGCGTACACGCTCTTCATCGTTCCGGCGCTGGCCGCGGCGATCATGGGACGCTTCACGTCGGTGCTCGCGGCCACGGCCGCCGGGTTCGCGATCGGGATGTTGCAGTCCGAGGCGACGTACTTACCGCGGGTCTATGAATGGCTCCCGTCGACCGGTCTGGTCGAGTTGGTCCCGCTGGTCCTGATCCTCATAGTTCTGGTCGCCTGGGCTCGGCCGCTTCCTTCCCGAGGCGGGGTCATCGTTGCCGAATTGGGCAGTGCGCCATATCCCAGGCGATTGTGGTCGACGACGATCGTGGCGACTGCGGTCGCTGCGGTCGGTGTGATCGCACTCGGCGGTGACGTGCGGTCGGCGTTGATCACCAGCCTGATACTCGCGGTCATCGGACTCTCGCAGGTTGTTGTCACCGGCTACGCGGGGCAGGTGTCACTGGCACAGCTCGCCTTGGCAGGCACCGCAGCATTCCTGGTCGGACCCATCACCGAGAACTGGGGCGTCCCATTTCCGATCGCGCCCCTGCTGGCGGCAGCGGCGGCCACGGTACTGGGGGTCATGATCGGACTCCCGGCGTTGCGCGTCCGCGGGTTGACGCTGGCGGTGGTGACCCTCGCGCTGGCCTATGCGATCGAGGCATTGTGGTTCCGTAACACCGACATCGTCGGCTCGAGCGGAATCGAGGTCCCGGCACCGAAGCTGTTCGGAATCGACCTCGGGATCGGGATCGGCAACGACTATCCGCGGATCGGGTTCGGCCTGCTGTGCCTGGTGGTACTCGTGGCGGTGGCCGTCGGGATCGCGTTGCTGCGACGGAGCAGGCTCGGCACTCGGATGCTGGCCGTCCGCGCCAACGAACGGTCTGCCGCGGCCTCCGGTGTCGATGTGACCCGAACCAAGTTGCTGGCGTTCGCAATCGGTGCATTCATCGCCGGCATCGGTGGCTGCCTTTACGCGTATCAACAGACGAACATCTCCTATCAGCCGTTCATGGCCATCGCCGGTCTGACTCTCTTTGCCACCGTCTATCTCGCGGGGGTGACCTCGATCTCCGGTGGCATCCTCAGCGGCATCCTCGGAGCGGGTGGTCTGGTCTTCTACGCCGCAGACCAGATGATCGGGGACAGCACCGGGGATTGGTATCAGGTTGCTGTCGGCGTCGGGCTGGTGCTGATCGTTCTGCTCAACCCCGAGGGTCTGACCGGACCCGCGCACCGGGCCATCGCGCGGATGGGACGGCCCTCCACCAGTGGTCGCGTCGGATCTGTTGTGGCGGTGAATGTCCCGGACGCCGACCACAGCCCGGTGGAGCTCGGTGAACCGATTCTGAGCCTGCGCGAGGTCACGGTTCGCTATGGCGGAGTGGTGGCGATCGACAACGTGGGGTTCGACGTGCCGCGAGGCGCCATCATCGGCCTGATCGGACCGAACGGTGCGGGCAAGTCGACTTTGATCGATGCGATCAGTGGGCTGGCACGTTCGACCGGCACCATCACCCTCGACGGCGAGGACCTCACGGGAAAACGTACCCACCAACGTATCCGAGCCGGATTGGCCCGCACATTCCAGGCGATCGACCTGTACGAGGATCTCAGCGTCCGGGAGAACGTACTGGTCGGCCTCTCGGCCCGCGGCGCCGACCATGGACCAGGAGGTGACGACGACGTCACCGCGGTGTTCGAACTACTGGGACTGTCCGAGGTCGGTGACATTCGTGCCGGTGAACTGTCGCAGGGCCAGCGCCAACTCGTGTCGATCGCCAGAGCGCTGGCGGGGCGGCCGAAAGTGCTCCTCGTCGACGAGCCGGCCGCTGGACTCGATACGACCGAAAGTCATTGGCTCGGTGAGCGGTTGATGGCCATCCGGGCGAGCGGGGTGACGATTGTCCTGGTAGAGCACGACATGAGTTTGGTGCTCAGTGTTTGTGACCGCATCGAGGTGTTGAACTTCGGTCGCACACTCGCGTCCGGCACGCCCGCGGAGATACGTAGCGATCGCGCGGTCACCGAGGCCTACCTCGGAAGCACCTTTGCCGGGGAGGCCGTGAAATGAGCTTGCAAGTTATTGGTTTGGAGGCAGGCCACGGCAAGGTCAAGGTGGTCGGCAAGCTCGATCTGGAGGTTCCCGGCGGGTCTGTGCTTGCGATCCTCGGTCCGAACGGCGCCGGGAAATCAACACTGTTGCGGACGATGGCGGGATTGCTTCCACCACTGCGCGGCACGACGAGCGTGGACGGTCGTGAGCTCGCCGGTGGCCGTCCGGTGGCGGCGAATCGTGCGGGTCTGGTTCTGGTACCGGACAATCGGGCGTTGTTCAGCTCGCTGACCGTCGAAGAACATCTGTCCATCGCACACCGGCGCGGTGGCCCCGAGATCTCGGAGATCGTGGACTTGTTCCCGGCCTTGCAGCCTCGGTGGGAGGTGGCGGCGGGTTCACTGTCGGGTGGCGAACAGCAGATGCTCGCCATCGCCCGAGCGCTGGTGCAGGCACCGAAGGTATTGCTCATCGACGAGATGAGCATGGGCCTGGCCCCCGTGATCGTGGAGGGTCTGCTTCCGGTTGTCCGCCAGATCGCCGAAACCACCGGTGCCTGCGTCGTTCTCGTGGAACAACATGTGCGCCTGGCCCTCGAGGTCGCCGATCACGCGATTGTGATGGTGCACGGCAACGTCACGCTCCGCGGTACCGCGACAGAACTTCGCAGCGCGCCGCAGCGACTCGAAGCCGCGTACCTGGGAGGTGGCATTGCCGTAACGCCGAACACCTAGCCCCAGCAAGCGTCTCAAATGTCAGGAGATCAGTACATGTTCAGTTTGTCGAGAAAGCGGTGGGCCGTTCTGCCCTGCGCCGCGGCTGTCGTGGCGCTTGTCGCCACCGGGTGTTCGAGCGACGACAGCAGCTCATCGGATTCGACCACAGCCGACCAGTCTGTCTTGGGCGAGGTCAATCAGGCCACGGGTGAGCCGATTCCGATCGCGTTCGCGTGGACCGGGGCCAATGCGGCGACCCACGTCGAGGAGTTGAAGGCGGCGAACGCGGCCGTCGGCTACATCAACGAGTACCTCGGTGGTATCAACGGCAGGCCGATCGAGCTCACGGAGGTGTGTGAAGATCAGATCCAGGTCGCAGCCGCCCGTGAATGCGCCAACAAGTTCGTCCAATCCGATGCGGTGATCACGGTGACCGGTGAGTTCGCGAATGCCGACACCGTTGCGAGCATCACCTCTCCGTCGGGGATGCCCTATCTGTCGGTGTCCGGTGGCGGGCAACAGGTGTTGTCGCTCCCGAACACCTTTGTCCTGGGCAATCCGCTCGCACCGATTCTCGGAACACCGGCGGCATATGCCAAGGATAACGGGTACAAGAAGGTCGCCATCCTTGCGATCGACGCGCCGAACGCGGTGCAGCCGATCCAGTTCCTCGGCCCGATGGCCTTTGGAAATGCCGGGGTGGAAATGGATCTGGTGACGATCCCGCCGGGAACCGCTGACGCGACCCCGCAGGTACAGGCGGCGTTGTCGAATGATCCGGACATGTTCCACATTCTCGGTGACGTCCCGTTCTGTACGGCAGTGCTCAAGGCGATGCGGACACTGAACACCGATCAGGAGACGATGCTGATCACGCAGTGCATCGGAGGCGAGGACGTTGCTTCTCAGATCCCCGGTGGCTACGCGGACATGCCGGTCGGGGTGTCGAGAGATCTGTCGCCGACGCAGAAGGACTATCAGATCTTCGCGGCAACACTGGCCAAATACAACGGTCAAGGTGCTGAAACGGCCGGATCTCCCTGGGTTGGCCTGGTGTCGTTGCAGCGGGCCTTGAACGGCATGGACGGCGAGATCAACCGGGAGACGATCGCGGCCAGACTCGCAGCGATGCCGGAGCCTCAATTGGTACCGATGGCAGCCGGTCTCACGTTTCAGTGCGGCACCAAGCCGATTCCGGTGACACCGAACGTCTGCACGAAGGACGGACTCATCGGCATGGCGGAGGAAGACGGCACGGTTGTCGACATCAAACCCATCGATGTCTCTGCCCTCTTCACGCGCCAGGCCACCTGAACAACCTGACCGATCTCAAACGAAAGAACTCTGGCGCCGGGGGAATCCCCGGCGCCAGAGTTCTTTTCGGTCTGTTCGGGTTTGTTGCCCCGGGTCAGATGATCGCGCCGGCCTCTTTTGCGGCGATGATCTCGTCCCAGTCCATGCCGAGTTCGAGGAGTATGGTCTCGGTGTGTTCACCGTATTCGGGGGCGCGGGCGCCATCGGGTGCGGTGTTGTTGAATTGAATTGGTGCACTGACGGTTTGAAAGGCGACACCGTCGTCGTCTGTTGCCGTCAGGAGGTAGCCATTGGCGGCCACCTGGGGGTCGTCGAGGACTTCACGGGGTGTGGCAAGGCCGGCCCAGACGCCGGGCTCGTCGGCCAGGATCTTGCCCCATTCCGCCAGATCGCGGTCGGCGAAGACCTTTCGCAGCTCCGCGGTGGCGAGATCTTTGTTGGCGACCAGGTTGGCGATCGGTGTGAACCGTTCGTCGGTCGCCAGTTCTGGACGTCCGATCCGGTCGCAGAAACCGGCCCAGTATCGGTCGGCCTGCAGGAACACCAGCTGCAGCCACCGATTGTCGCGGGTCTTGTAGCGATTGACCACCGGGTTGGGAGCTTCGCCCGGCGGGTACGCGGGGATTCGATCGATCCCGTAGTGGTCGGCGGCGACGATATCCGGTGCGACGGCCCACATACCCTGTGCCAGTAGGGAACCGTCGACGATATCGGGTTCGCCGGTGCGCTCGCGATGGAACAGTGCGGCGGCGATACCGCCGGCCAGCGTGCTGCCGCCCTGCAGGTCGCCGAATGCCGGACCCTGGGCGAACGGGAACTCGCTGCCGTCGGGTGTCAGTGCGTAGGCCACCCCGGCCCGGGCCGTGTAGCCGGAGGCGTCGAATCCGCCTTTGTCGCGGTCGGGGCCCAGTGATCCCTGCCCACTGCCTCGGGCGATGATCAACTGTGGGTTGAGTTCGCGTAGCGCGTCGACCGTGAGGCCGGCCCGTTCGAGTGGGCCGGGCAGCCAGTTGGTCAGGAAGACATCGGCTTCGGCGATCAGTTTGGCGAAGATCGCCTTGCCGTCGGGGGTTTTGATGTCAACGCCGATGCTGCGTTTGCCGCGATTGCCGATTTCCATCATGAAGTTGACCTTCACCCGCGAGTCCTGCGGCTGCAGTCCGCCGACGGTGAGCTGCCGACAGGGGTCGCCCCCACGGGTGTCCTCGATCTTGATCACATCGGCGCCCCAGTCGCGCAGGATGACGCCCGCGCTCGGGACGTATGTCCATGAAGCCAGCTCGACCACGGTGACACCGCTCAGCAATGAGGACATTCGCACTCCCTTTCCAACTGTTTGACGCACATAATGTTCGAGCCTACTGTAAGAATTACAGTTAGTCAGCCCGTCAGCGTCCGGGCTCACGCGGTTCCGCGTCGGTACCTATGCAGTTCTCGATGATCAGGAGACGACTTGAGCAACGTCAGCATCGAAGGGCCGGGTATCGAGGGTGCCGAAACCAGTGTGGAACTCGGACAACGCGTCGGTCGCCGAGCAGAGACGCGGATGCTCATCGATGGACAGTTGGTCAGTGCGGCCGATGGCGCCGAATACGACAATCTGAGCCCGGCGACGGGACGGGTCCTCGGAGTGACCGCCGCGGCGGGTACGGCGGATATGGAACGGGCGATCAGCGCCTCCCGGCGGGCATTCGACGAGACGGACTGGTCTACCGATCGCGCGATGCGGCGACGCTGCCTGGGGCAATTACAGGCGGCCATCGAGGCCGAGCAAGAGGACCTGCGTGAGGAACTGATCGCCGAGGTCGGCTGTCCGGCGGCGACAACACAAGATGCGCAACTGGATTGGCCGCTGGCGCAGTCACTGCGTTATCCGGCAGACCTGATCGAGGGGTTTGAGTGGGAACGTGTCCTGGACGGCGGGGGACTGTTCGGCGAGCGCAATGTACGTACTGTCGTGAAGGAAGCGGTGGGTGTGGTGGCGGCGATCTGTCCGTCGAACTACCCGATCGAAGTGATCCTCAACAAGCTTGGTCCGGCACTGGCGGCAGGCAATACCGTTGTACTCAAACCGGATCCGAACACCCCGTGGAATGCCGCGCGGCTGGGCCGTCTGATCGCCGAGCACACCGACATCCCGGCCGGTGTGGTGAATGTCGTGACCACGCCCTTCAACGAGGTCGCGGAGTTGCTTGCAACCGATCCGCGCGTCGACATGCTCTCGTTCACCGGGTCGACCGACGTCGGCAAGCTGCTCATGCGCCAGGGCGCGACCACCATGAAACGCACATTCCTCGAACTCGGTGGCAAGTCGGCGCTGATCGTGCTCGATGATGCCGACCCGAGCCGGATCATCTACGGCGCATTGGCTTCCACCGCTCACGCGGGTCAGGCCTGTGCGGCAACATCACGGATACTCATCCACCGGTCGCTGTTCGATGATGCCGTGGCCGACGTGGCCGCTGGGTTCGAAATGCTTCCCGTTGGTGATCCGGCCCATGCGGGTACCTTTGTCGGTCCGGTGATCAGCGATGCGCAGAAGTCGAGAATCCTTGCGCACCTGGATCGGGCGCGCGCCGACGGCGCCGAGTTCGTCACGGGTGGCCGAACCCCGGACAACCTGCCCGAGTATCTGGCTGGCGGCAACTTCGTGCAACCGACTGTGATTGTCGGAGTGGACAACTCCGCTGCCATCGCCCAGGACGAGATCTTCGGCCCGGTGGCCGTGCTCATCCCGTTCGACGACGACAACGATGCGGTCCGGATCGCCAACGACAGTGCCTTCGGACTCGCCGGTGCGGTCATGTCGGGTTCGACCGAGCGCGGGTTGAAGGTCGCGCGCCGCATCCGGACCGGATCGATCGGCGTGAACGGCGGGATGTTCTACGGCGCCGACGCACCGTTCGGCGGTTTCAAGAACAGCGGTGTCGGGCGGCAATGCGGCATCGAAGGTTTTGCGCAGTACCTCGAGACGAAGACCGTCGCGCACCGGGCGCCGAAACCGCACTGAGGCGTGCCGCGTTCGGCGACGCACAGACCGAATCCATCACGAGCAAAGGGATCAGCACATGGGAAAACTGGACAACAAGGTGGCGGTGGTGTCGGGTGCCGCACGCGGCCAGGGGCGTTCGCACGCGGTGAATCTGGCGGCCGAGGGTGCCAGCATCATCGCACTGGACATCTGCGCCGACCTCGAGGGCAACACCTATCCGCTTGCCCGGCCCGAAGATCTGGAGGAAACGGCTCGGCTGATCGAGAAGGAGAACGTCCGGGTGGTCACCGCGGTGGTTGATGTCCGCGAACGTGCCGCGGTGTGGAAGGCGGTGGCCGACGGTGTCGAAGAACTGGGACGGCTCGACATCGTGGTCGCGAACGCCGGCATCTGCGCGATGGGTGACGGGCAGACCATGCAGTCGTGGTCGGACACGATCGATACGGATCTGTCCGGTGTTTTCAACGTGATCCAAGCCAGCCTGCCGCATATCGCCGACGGGTCCTCCATCATCGCAACCGGTTCACTGGCCGCGCAGCTCGGAAGTGCCACCAACCAGGGACCGGGTGGCTCGGCGTACAGCCTGGCCAAGCAGATCGTGGCCCGGTACGTCAACGATCTGTCGATTCAGCTGGCCAAGAGGATGATTCGCGTCAACGCGGTCCACCCCACCAACGTCAACACCGACATGCTGCACAACGAGGGCATGTACAAGGTGTTCCGCCCCGATCTGGCTGCCCCGACCCGCGAAGACGCCGAGATGGGCTTCCCTGCGATGCAGGCGATGCCGGTGCCGTACATCGAACCGCAGGACGTCTCGGACGCGGTGGTCTTCCTCGCCAGCGACGCGTCGAAGTACATCACCGGCACGCAGTTGCGGATCGATGCCGGCGGCTACATCAAAGCCAAGCCCTGGAAAGGGTGACGAGTAAGGGTGACGAGTAGGGATGACGAGTAGGGATGAGGAGGGATGAGGCAATGTCAGACGTGATCGGATTCATCGGGGCGGGGCAGATGGGTGAGCCCATGGTCACCCGTCTGGTCGCCGCAGGCCATGACGTGCTGCTCTATGCGCGCAAAGAGGAGGTGCGGACCCGACTGGCGGATCAGGGCGCACGGCTTGCGGATTCGGTTGCCGAGGTCGCTGCCGGTAGCGACATCACGATCCTGTGCGTCTTCTCCGACCCTCAGCTTCTGGAGCTTGGTCGGGGAGAGGGCGGGTACATGGCCAACGCCAGATCGGGCTCCGTTGTGGTCTCCCACACCACCGGACTCCTGAGCACCCTGACCACACTGAAGACGGAGTATCCCGACGGCCCGGAGCTGATCGATGCACCGGTGAGCGGATCTGCCGATGACATCCTCGCCGGCACGCTGACCGTCTTGCTGGCAGGCCCGGAGCCGGTACGTGAACGCGTCCGGCCGGTCCTGGCTGCGTACGCCGACCCGATCATCGACACCGGTGACGTGGGAAGTGCGTTGGCGCTCAAGCTGATCAACAATGTGCTGTTCGCCGCCAATGCTCAATTGGTCGCCTCTGCGATCCAACTCGGGGAAAAGCTGGGCGTCGAAGAAGCTCAATTGCTCGAGGCCTTGGCTGTGTGTAGCGGTGCCAGCAAGGCGGCGCAATCACTACAGCTCATCGGTGGACTCCAGGGCTTCACGGACCTGGCCGGTCCATACATCGCCAAAGACGTGGCGGCCTGCATCGCCTCGGCCGAGGAATCGAGCGTTGATCTCGGCTTGCTGCGGTCGGTGGTCGAGACCGGTCCGATGAACATCACGTGATGGCTCAGTGATGGGCACCGAGATCGCGGAGGCCCTGGACAAGCAACGAGCATCGTTCCTGCAGGATGGTCCACCGGATGCCGCGCTGCGGCGCAACCGCATTGATCGTCTGATGGCACTGGTCCTCGAGCACTCCGACGAGTTCGTCGAGGCCATGGTTCGTGATTTCGGTACCCGGTCGAGAACCGCAACACTGATGACGGAGATCTTCGGGATGATCTCCGTCATCGAACACACGCGGTCCCACATCCCACGGTGGATGCGGACCACCCCGGTGATGCGCGCGGGTCGGTTGGCCGGGATCACGGCGCAGGTGCAGCCGACGCCGCTGGGCGTGGTCGGCATCGTCGGACCGTGGAACTTTCCGCTGAATCTGGTGATACTCCCCGCGGCAACCGCGTTCGCCGCAGGCAACCGGGTGATGATCAAGATGTCCGAGATCACCTCACACACCGCGGAGCTGACGGCACAGCTGGCGCCGCGCCACTTCGACGACACGGAGTTGGTGGTCGTCACCGGTGGACCCGACATTGCCGCCGAATTCGTCTCCCTGCCTTTTGACCATCTCTTCTTCACCGGTTCACCGGTGGTCGGCAAACTCGTTGCGCGCGCCGCCGCCGAGAACCTGGTCCCGGTGACCCTGGAGCTCGGTGGAAAGAACCCGGTGGTGGTCGCCCCGGATGCCGATATCGTGCGATCGGCGCAACGGATTGCCAAGGGCCGCATGGTCAATGGCGGTCAGGTGTGTGTCTGCCCGGACTATGTGCTGGTACCCGAAGAGCACGCCGAGACGTTTGTCGACGCGGTCCGGGCAACGTTCTCGGCGATGTTTCCGACGATCATCGACAACGACGACTATTCGTCGTCGGTGAACCAGGCGAACTTCGAGCGGATACTCGGCCTCCTCGATGATGCACGTTCACATGGCGGCATCGTCGAGTCCGTTGCCCCCGAAGGCGAAGTTCTGCCGGACGGACGGACCCGCAAGATCGCGCCGACGATCGTCTCGAACATCAACGAAGAGATGACGATCGCGCACGACGAGATCTTCGGCCCGGTGCTGGTTGTCCGGACCTATCGGGGTCTGCCGGACGCCATCGACCAGGTCAATCGGCGACCGTCACCGCTGGTGGCCTACTGGTTCGGCCCCGACAACAACAACTTTCGGACATTCGTGCGGCATACGCGCAGTGGGGGAGTTGCCCGCAACGACTTCGCCATCCACATGATGCCGTCGGATGCGCCCTTCGGCGGTGTCGGGAACAGCGGTACGGGCGCCTATCACGGCAAAGCGGGGTTCGACGCGTTCAGCCACCACCGCACGGTTGTCGGGACCGATCTGCGCTTCTCGGTGACAACCGGGATCGCGACACCGCCGTTCAGCGGTCCGATGCGCAGGGGCGGCGACCTCGCCATCGCCATGGTTCGGTGGCGGACCCGTCGCAGGCTGAGTCCTGACCGACCACGCGGTGTCGAGGCGGGGTCGCAGACCGTGAGGCGGGGCAGGGCTATTGCTTCCATGCCTCGATCAGTTTGTCGGTGGTGGTGATGGTGGCCAGCAGTGACAGGGTGTTGTCGATGACGGCGTTGCCGTACTCGGTGGGGATACCGGCCACCGCATCCCTCGGAACGACGACGCGGTAGCCGGCGTTGACCGCGTCCATCACCAGGTTCGCGATCGCCACATTCAGCGAGACCCCCACTGCCACGATGGTGCTCACGCCCAGGTTGCGCAGGATGGGGTCCAGATCGGTGCCGCCCATCGGCCCGAGTCCGTGCCACCGGCGCAAGACGAGGTCTGACGGGTCCGGTCCGAACTCGGGGAGCAATTCGGCACCCGGCGTTCCCGGGGTGATACCGACCTCGGTCCTTCCGAGGGCGAACAACTTGGCATTGTGGTTGGAGCCCAATCCATCCGGTCGTCGCTGCACCAGGGCGTGCACCACCTGAATACCTGCCGAACGCGCCGCGGGCAACAGTCGGACGATGTTGGGCAGCGCCTCCCGGCGGGCCTCGTCGGCAAGCATCCGCAGACCTGCGTCGGGGCCGACCACCGCTCCCTGCAATTCCTGGGTGATGACTGCGGTGCGACCGGGCGCAATCAACTCGGAGAGATCGACCTTCACGATGAGGTACCGACTGTCTCGGTGGGCGGGACGTCGTAGAACTGTGTTGCCCACTTGCGCATCGCCCGAAACGGTGGCGCATCAACCCGGGACAGTGGCGGATGCTCGACATACTCCTGGTAGCGCCAGATACTGAGGTCCTCGAATACCGTGACGAGGAACTGTTTTTCGACCTTCTCCCGGACGTCATCGGGCGGGATATCGGATTCATCGCCAGGGTTGCGCGGCCACCAGATCGAATAGAACAGGTCGGAGTAGCCGTCCTCGACCGGTGTGCAGGCGAAGATCAGACGATAGTTGGTGGCGCCCTCGAAAGCGCTGATGGCAAAACCCAATCCAGAGAAATGGCTGTGGATGAACAGCGCCATCTTGTCCGGATCATCGCTGCGCACATCGGGCCAGCCGGTGAGGAATCTCCACTCGTTGTCGACGACTTCCCAGTTCAATCCGACCGGGGTGACGGTGGCATTGTGGACGTATCTGAAATGGGCGCTGTCAGGGCCGTTTTCGGCAACGATCTGCGGGTGGACCGGTTCGTGCTCGGACTTGCGGGCGAACTCGGGATACGGCCGGTAGTAGGCGTCCGCAGCGGTCGGGAATTGCGGAAACTTCCCGAACAGGTCCGGCAGCTCCCACCTGGGTGGCTCACCACGGGGGTGATGCCACATGAACACCAGGCCGTACTGCTCCTGAACCGGGAAGGTGCGCAGTGTCAGCATCTTGTTGGGTCGATCGGGTTCGTCGGGCCGGAATTGGTTGACGCCGTCCGGGCCCCACTGCCAGCCGTGGAACGGGCATTCGACGCAGTCGCCCACCACCTTTCCGCCGTGCCCGAGGTGCGCACCGAGATGCCGACA
Source organism: Williamsia sp. Y853 (assembly GCF_056786495.1). Classification (NCBI taxonomy): domain Bacteria; kingdom Bacillati; phylum Actinomycetota; class Actinomycetes; order Mycobacteriales; family Nocardiaceae; genus Williamsia; species Williamsia sp. Y853. Next base: position 173,417 of record NZ_JBXCJC010000006.1, on the reverse strand, counting down.
GCGCGCCGAACTCACGTGCATGTCCCCGGACTCGCCCCGGTAGGCCACCAGGTCTTCGCCGAAGTACTTCAGCGGCCTGGTCTCGCCGACCGGATACTCCTGCGACCAACCGATCACGAACCAGCCGGTGACCTTCCAGGTGAACGGAACCTTCATGGGTTGACCTCTCAGGGGGTGATGGTTGTTCGCATGACGGGCTGGGCCGCAGCCTGCCGGCCGCGCAGCGCACGTTCCAGTGAGGTGAGAAGTGCGTTGCGTGTCTCGGTGGGATCGATGAGTTCATCGAAACCGAGGTGTCCGGCCGATCGGTAGGACGCCTCGAGTTCCATTTCACGAAGCACCGTGCTCATGTCCTCCTTCGCGTTGGACGCCCGGCTCAACGCGGCGGCACTCATCGCGCCCATGGTTGCCCCGGGATAGGCGAAAGTGGCTGCCTGGCCGTCGAATCCGATCAGGGACATGACCATCGAGCCGAATCCGTAGGCCTTACGAAGGGTGACATGCAACTTGATGGTGGTGGCACCGGTTTGTGCCGCGAACATCCGCGCACCACTTCGAAGGACACCCCTGCGCTCGGACTCGCTGCCGGGGAGCATCCCGGGGTTGTCGGCAAGGAAGATCAGCGGGAGATGGAACGAATCGGCCACGTTGATGAAATGGGCGGCCTTGTCGGCGGCATCGGAGTTGATGGAACCGGCCATCGTCTGCGGCTGATTGGCCACGACCGCAACCGGATGACCGCCCAGATGCGCGAGCGCACAGATGATCGCCGGACCGAACGTGGGCTGAACCTCGAAGTAGTCGGGACGGTCGAAGACGATATCGAGTACGTCGTGCATGTCGTAAACCCGCCGACTGTCACGCGCGATGACGTCGAGAAGCTCTGCGGTGGCGCGTTGCTCGTTGTCATCGTCGTCGCCTGCGGGCAGTGACGGCGGATATGACCAGGCGCTCGACGGGAAGTAACCCAGATACCGCCGTAGGTCGTCGAGGGCGGCTTCATCGTCGTCGGCCAGGTTGTGGATGACGCCGCTGGCAATCGCGGTGGCCGGTCCGCCGAGATCCTCTTTCGAGATGGTTTCTCCGGTCGATTCTTTGACCACCGGAGGTCCGGCCGTGAAGATCGCGCCCTGCTCGGACATGACGGTGAAATCGGAGATGGGGGCGACCAGGGCGCCGTGCCCGGCCGAGGAACCGAGTACCGCGGTGACCAGCGGGACCTGACCCGAACACTGCGCTTGTGCCAGCAGATCGGTGGGTGTGCGTCCGTATGCGTGGGCGGTGGCGCGGAACCCGGCCCCTTCGAGCATCATGACCAATGGGATCTTGTTGCGCACAGCAAGTTCGGCGATGCGGTAACGCTTGGAGTTGCTGCCCGGCGCGATGGTGCCCGCCATGGTGGTGAAGTCTTCGGCACCGATCATCACCGGGTTTCCGTTGACCAGGCCCGAGCCGACTACGATGCCGTCGGAGGCGATCTCACCGCCGACAAGGGTGCCGAACTCCTGGAAGCTACCTGGATCGAGGAATCGTGCAACCCGTTGCCGGGCATCGAGTTTGCCCTTCGCGTGATGTTTGGCAACCTTGTCCGGCCCGCCCATTTCGTGTGCGCGCTGACGGCGGCGCTCGAGATCGGAGAGCGTTTCCTTCCAGCCCTGTGCGTTTGTCATATGCCTCGTTCCTCTTCGAAAATGCTGGTGACGGGTCGAAAGTGGTTGGGCCTATGTGGCGGCGGAGTGCCTGGTGGCCGCCTTGATCTGGGTCTGGAAGTTCGCGAGCTTCTGGGCTGCATCGATGGTGTGGTGGCTGCGGGCCTGAATGCTGATGTCATGGCCGGACGCCGCCGCACGCAGTGCGCCCACGGTCGCATTCTCGCGAGGCACATGTCCGAACGGGTCAAACGAATACCAGCGCATTGCGTTGAGATGGGTGATCTTGTCGATCTCGTCGTCAGGGACGTTTTCGGCGTCGAACACCTCGGACAGCTCTTCGGGGGCATTGGGCCACACCGAATCGCTGTGGGGATAGTCCATCTCCCAGCTGATGTTGTCGACGCCGATCTCGTGACGGAGTTTCACGCCGAGTGGGTCGCTGATGAAGCAGGTGAGGAAGTGCTCACGGAACACCTCACTCGGGAGTTTGCCCCCGAAGTCCTGCAAGGTCCACGTCGAGTGCATTTCGAAGGTGCGATCGACCCGTTCGAGGAAGTAGGGGATCCAACCGGTTCCGCCCTCGGAGAGAGCAACTTTCAGATCGGGGTAGTCCTTGATCGGCTGGGACCACAACAGGTCGGCCGCGGCCTGCACGATGTTCATCGGCTGCAGGGTGATCATCACATCGGGTGGTGAATCGACGGCGGGGATCGAGAGCCGGCCCGAGGAACCGATGTGGACCGACAGCACGGTCTCGGTGTCGACGAGGGCCTTCCAGAGCGGATTCCAGTACGGGTCATGGAAGCTCGGATAGCCCAGGGCTGCCGGGTTTTCGCTGAATGTCAGTGAGTGGACGCCCTTTTTGGAGACTCTGCGGACCTCCTCGGCGCACTGCTCGGCATTCCAGATGACCGGCAACGCCATCGGGATGAATCGCCCCGGGTGCGCCCCGCACCATTCGTCGATGTGCCAGTCGTTGTAGGCCTGCACGAGCGCGAGCGAGAAGTCCGGGTCGTCGGTTGCGAACAGGCGCGCGGCAAAACCCGGGAACGAGGGGAAGTTCATCTGCGCCAGCACACCGCCTGCGTTCATGTCCTTGACGCGCTCATCGACGTCGAAGCAACCGGGGCGGATCTCGTCGAGTCCGTCGGGTTCGAGGCCGTACTCCTCTTTGGGGCGCCCGGCCACGGCGTTGAGTGCGACATTCGGGATGACGATGTCGCGGAACTTCCACACGTCGGCGCCGCTGTCCTGGTGTACCAACTGTGGCGCGTCGTCGAGGTACTTCTTCGGCAGGTGATTCTTGAACATGTCGGGAGGTTCGATGATGTGGTCATCGACGCTGATCAGGATCATGTCATTTTTGTCCACGACTGTTCTCCGTTTCGAGGGCCATACAGTATGGCTTTCAATTTAGCGTGCATCGAGGTGCTTGGGAAGGTGTCGCAGGCTAGTGAAAGTGGGATACTGTACGACTTACAGTTACATGGTGCAGCCCGGACCCGGTGAGGAATACGTACGCGCATGGACAGACTTCGAATCATCCAGTGGGCCACGGGTTCTGTAGGCAGGCATGCCGCGGCCGCGGTGGTGGGACATCCCGACCTGGAGCTGGTGGGGGCATATGTCCACAGCGACAACAAGGTCGGCCTCGACGTCGGTGAGATCTGCGGGATCGCCGACACCGGTGTGCTCGCGACGAACAGCGTTGCGGACATCACCGCGCTCGACGCCGACTGCGTTCTCTACATGGCGCAGGGGGAGATGGATCCGATGGGCGCCATCGACACCATCTGCCAACTGCTCGCCTCCGGCAAGAACGTCGTCTCCACCGCGGTGACCGCTCTGATCTATCCGGCGAGCCTCGGCGCGGATGTGGTGGACCGGTTGGAGGCGGCGTGCGCACAAGGCGGATCGTCGATGCACGCCACCGGTATCGAGCCGGGCTGGGCGGCAGAAGTGGTGCCGTTGATCATGTCCGGGCTGTGTAGGCAGGTGGACTCGATCCTCGTCCAGGAACTACTCGACTATGGCGAGTACGACAGCCCTTCGATGCTGTTCGGCATCATGGGTTTCGGAAAGCTGCCAGAAGAACAGGTGCCGATGGCCGACCCGGTGCTCGCCGGATCGTCATTCCGGGCCCCGCTGATGTTGCTCGCCGACGGACTGGGCGCCACCATTGACGACTTCACCTTCGACCGGCAGGTGGCGGTCACCGACGAGCCGTTCGAGGTGAAGGCAGGCCCGGTTGCGGCCGGAACCGTCTCGGCCCAGCGATTCAGTTGTACCGCCATCATCGATGGCAGGCAGGCGTTGACCGTCGAACACATCACGCGGCTACGCGACGATCAGGCGCCGGACTGGCCAACCGGACGAGGATGGAAGGTCACCGTGGCGGGCGTGCCCTCTCTGGTTCTCGAAGCGCAGATCGCCACCGCCGGTGAGGACGAGAACGACCAGGCCTGCCTGGGCACCGCGATGCATGCCGTGCACGCGATCCAACCTCTCTGTGCAGCGGCACCGGGTATTCGTACTTTCCTGGATCTGCCCATGATCATCGGGCGGTACGTATTGTCCAGCCCAAAGAAGTGATCTGTAAGGGGATTTCGTATGACAGTTCCGAGTACCGATGATGCAGCGCGGGTGCTCGCTGATCCATCGGCATACACCGACGACGCGCGCCTGCACGACGCGCTGACGCACCTGCGGGCCACGGCGCCCGTCTCGCTGGTGGAGGAGCCGAACTACCGCCCCTTCTGGGCGATCACCAAACATGAAGACATCATGGCGATCTCGCGCAACAACGCCCTCTTCACCAACTTTCCGCGTCCGGTTCTGATCAAATCCGTGCAGGAGGAGATGGACATCGCGAGCCAGGTGAAGACGCTGATCCACATGGACGATCCCGAACACAAGGTGGTGCGGGCGATCGCGGGGGACTGGTTCCGTCCCAAGGCGATGTGGGCGATGAAAGCCCGGGTCGCCGAACTGGCCGCGATCTATGTCGACAAGATGCGTGCAATGGACAGCGACTGTGACTTCGTCCAAGAGATCGCGGTGAATTATCCGCTGTACGTGATCATGTCGCTGCTCGGCGTACCCGAGGCCGACTTCCCGCTGATGCTCAAGCTCACGCAGGAGCTGCTCGGTGGTGACGAACCGGAGTATCACCGCGGTGACACCCAGGAAGATCGCACCATGGCACTACTGGAGATGTTCGAGTACTTCAACGCCGTGACCGCTGCTCGGCGCGAACATCCCACGGATGATCTGGCGTCGACGATTGCGAACGCGACCATCGATGGTGCGCCGCTCTCCGACATCGAGACGGTGTCGTACTACCTCATCATCGCCACCGCCGGCCATGACACCACCAGCGCGACCATCGCAGGCGGAATGCAGGCGCTGATCGAAAACCCGGATGAGCGAGCACGTTTGGTCGCCGATCCGGGTTTGATGGCGTCGGCCGCCGAAGAGATGATCCGGTGGACCACGCCGGTCAAGGCCTTCATGCGGACCGCAGCGCAGGACACCGAGGTGCGTGGGGTGCCGATCGCGCAGGGGGAGTCGCTGCTGTTGTCCTACGTGTCGGGCAACCGGGACGAAGACGTCTTCGATGACCCGTTCCGATTCGACGTCGGCCGCAGCCCCAACAACCACGTCGCCTTCGGCTACGGGGTCCACTTCTGCCTCGGCGCCGCGCTGGCCCGGATGGAGGTCAGCAGCTTCTACTCCGAACTGCTGCCACGCTTGCGGTCGGTGGAGCTGACCGGCGAACCCGAACTGATCGCCACCACCTTTGTCGGTGGGCTCAAACATCTGCCGATCAGAGCAACGGTGGTGTGAAGCGGCAGCATCAAGCCGACGGCTCCTCTGCCGCCCCACGTTGCCGACGGGAGCGCCGCGCAGGTGGCTACGGCTGCACGAGTGTCTTGAGGGATTCGCGGGCGTTCATGGCCCGGTAGCCGTCGGCCGTGTTGTCCAGTCCAACGGTGAGGTCGAACACCCTCCCCGGGTTGATGCGGCCGTCCAGCACCTGTGGGATGGCGTGCTCGATATACGCACGCACGGGTGCCGGTCCACCGTTGAGGGTGACGTTCTTACCGAACAATGACCCGAAACCCACGGGGGCGGCCTCGTATTGGGGCACACCGACACGAGAGATGACGCCGCCGGGTCGCACGATTCCGTAGGACTGTTCGTAGGCGGGCATGTGACCGACGGCCTCGAGGACCACGTGCGAGCCGAGTCCGCCGGTCAGGTCCATCACCTTCGCGATTCCTTCTTCGCCACGCTCGGCGACCACATCGGTGGCGCCGAACTCTCGACCAAGATCGGTGCGAGTGGTGTGGCGGCCCATCAGGATGATCCGTTCGGCACCCAGTTGTTTGGCTGCGAGCACTGCCGAAAGCCCCACTGCGCCATCGCCGATGACGGTGACGGTTTTGCCGGGGGAGACGTTACCCATGTGGGCGGCGTGATAACCGGTGAGATAGACGTCCGACAAGGTCAGCAGAGAAGGCAACAACTCGGAGGTCTCGTCCACGGGAACCGCCAGCAAGCTGCCGTTGGCCTGTTGCACGCGGACTGCTTCAGCCTGCGCGCCACCGATACCGGGTTGTCCATACCAGCCACCGTTGACGCAGGCGGTCTGAAAACCCTCCTGGCAGAAGACACAGGTGTTGTCCTGGAACGCGAAGGTGCCGATGACGAAGTCACCCTTCTTCACGGTGGTCACATCCGCGCCGATGTCTTCGACGACGCCGAGGAACTCATGGCCCATCGGGGTCGGCGCCTGCGAACCCGCCATGCTGTTGTAGGGGTGCAGATCGGATCCACAGACGCAGGCACGGACAACTCGGACGATCGCGTCGCTCGGCAGCTGAATCGTCGGATCGGGTACGTGTTCCACACGCACGTCGCCGGCGCCGTACATGAATGTTGCTCGCATCGATGATCTCCACTGTTGGTTGGGTCGGTCTGCTGGTTTGGGTCGGTCGGGGCGACGTGGATGAACATCGCCGACAAAGACCAGCGTTGTCGCAGTGTCGGGCGTCTGGGAGAGCCCGCCGATGCAGGTACTGCCGGTACCCCCCTCCACGGTGCAGATATGTGACCACCCTGTGCGCGGACTCACTCTCCGGGTGGAGGTCGGCCGGGCTCGGCAGTTCGGATATGCCGCGGTATGGCGGCGATAAACTTGTGCGGTACTTCTCGACGCAGGAGCGCGACATTTCGGTCGATATAGCCGGTGATCGTGCACAACTGGGAACCTGCAGCTGGTGGTCACATACGAGCGGCGGCAAAACAGGTGGATCGCCGTCAAGGCTGTCGCCAGCACATTCTGACTGCTGGCCTGCGCAAGGTTCCGCGTCCATGTCAGGGATCAACCCGATACCGGTAATCACAGTCCCTGCCGCGCCGGACATCGATCGGGTTGACTGGCGCCAGATCGACCTTGACCGCGGCGCACAGCATCGGACCAAGACTGACGTCGTCAACCGCGAGAGGGGAGAGCGGCAACATCGGCGGCGGTTTGAATTGAAAGTGTGGTGCTCAGATGGAATCGCTCGAGACGGTCGTCTTGATCGGAGCACTCCTGGTTGTGGGTGCGGCAATCGCTCCACGTCTGCGTATTCCGGTCCCGTTGGCATTACTTGTCCTGGGAGTCTTGGCGGGTTTCGTCCCGCAGGTACGCGAAATCCATCTCCCTTCTGAGGCGGTATTGGTTCTGTTCTTGCCCGCTCTGCTGTTCTGGGAGAGTCTGACCACGTCTTTGCGTGAGATTCGCAGAGATCTGCGGGGCATCCTGTTGCTGAGCACGCTGCTGGTGGTCGCGACCGCGTTCGGGGTCGCTGGTCTCGGGACGGCACTGGGAATGTCCTTTGGGGCCGCACTCATCTTGGGTGCTGCCCTTGCGCCGACGGACGCGACCGCCGTTGGGGCGATGGCACGATCGCTACCGCACCGGAACATGACATTGCTGCGTGCGGAGAGCTTGATCAATGACGGCACAGCGCTGGTGATGTACACGATCGCAGTCGGGGTGGCCGTCGGGGACCGCGTGTACACCGGCTGGTCGATCACTTGGCTGGTCGTCGTCGCCTACGTGGGTGGCGGCGTTCTGGGTCTCGCCATCGCGTGGCTGGGGACTCTGCTGTTGCGACAACTGGACGAGTCGCTGGTCATCAACACGACGTTGCTCGTGATTCCCTTCCTCGCCTTCATGTTGGCGGAATTGGTGGATGCGTCGGGTGTCGTGGCTGTGGTGGTGGCCGGCCTCTTCATCACCCAGTCCGGCCCGTGGGTGAGCACCCCGGTGTCTCGACAGCAGACGTACGGATTCTGGTCCCTGTCGACCTTCGTTCTCAATGGCGCACTGTTCGCGCTGATAGGGATCGAAGCGCAGTCGGCGGTCCGCGCGGTGGAAACCTCTCAGATCGCGCCGCTGATCCTTCTGACGATCGCGGCATGGGCATTACTGCTGATCATCCGGTTCCTGTTCCAAATGGGAGCGGTATATCTGATCCGCCTTGTCGACCGGCGTCCGGCACAGCGCGGCCGGCGCATGCCACATCGCGCGCGTGTTGTCAGCACGGTCGCCGGTTTTCGTGGCGCGGTGTCCCTTGCGGTCGCTCTCTCAGTGCCTGCCACGTTCACCAGCGGTGAGACGTTTTCGGGTCGGGATCAGATCATCTTCGTCGCAGCCGGCGTGGTGCTGCTCAGTCTGGTCGTGCAGGGTCTGATGCTTCCCGCCGTGCTGCGGTGGGCACATCTACCCGCCGACCATTCGGGCGAGGAGGAACTCGCAGCTGCGCAACGTGCGATGGCGCAGGAAGCCGTTGGCGTCGTGGAGAAGTTTGCGGACGACCTCGGTGTCAGCGAACCGGTGCGATCGAGAGTCTTGGAGGACTACCGCGAACATCTGGCCGTTCTCGACGCGGATCCCGACCGTGCTGAGGAACAGGAACTTCTCAAGCGCAGCCATGAGGACGTGCAATTGCGTTTGGCGATACTCGACCGGAAGCGAGAGGTGGCGATTGCGCTTCGCGATCGCGGTGAGATCAGCGGCACCACGCTTCTGACGATTCAGGCTCGGCTCGACCGGGAGGTGCTGCGGCTCACCCAACCAGAGGTCCTGGAGTAGTCCGGCGACCCGTGACTGGATCTGATGGACAAAACCCGGCCCGGCGATCTGCATTGCTGCAGAAGGCCGGGCCGGGTTCGTCAGATCAGAAGGTCAGATCACACGTCGTAGTAGAGCTCGAACTCGTACGGGTGCGGGCGGATCTGCACCGGCTCGATTTCTTGTTCGCGCTTGAAGCTGATCCAGGTCTCGATGAGGTCCTCGGTGAACACGCCACCTTCGGTGAGGTAATCGTGATCCTCTTCGAGGCGATCGATGACTGCGCCGAGTGAGGTCGGGGCCTGCGGGATGCCCTTGGCCTCCTCCGGCGGGAGCTCGTAGAGATCCTTGTCGACGGGCTCGTGCGGCTCGATCTTGTTCTTGATGCCGTCGAGGCCGGCCATCATCATGGCAGCGAACGCGAGGTACGGGTTGCCCGAGCTGTCGGGGCAACGGAACTCGAGGCGCTTGGCCTTCGGGTTGTTGCCCGTGATCGGGATGCGCACGCAAGCGGAGCGGTTGCGCTGGCTGTAGACCAGGTTGATCGGGGCCTCGTAGCCCGGGACCAGTCGCTTGTAAGAGTTCACCGTGGGGTTGGTGAACGCCAGCAGGGACGGAGCGTGGTGCAGGATGCCGCCGATGTAGTGGCGGGCCATGTCGGAAAGTCCCGCGTAGCCGGCCTCATCGTGGAAGAGCGGCTTGCCGTCTTTCCACAGCGACTGGTGGGCGTGCATGCCCGAACCGTTGTCGCCGAACAGGGGCTTCGGCATGAAGGTAACGGTCTTGCCGTTTTTCCATGCGGTGTTCTTCACGATGTACTTGAACAGCTGAACATCGTCAGCGGCCTTCAGCAGTTCGTCGAACTTGTAGTTGATTTCGGTCTGGCCACCGGTGCCGACCTCATGGTGCCCACGCTCGAGGATGAAACCGGCGTTGGTCAGGTTGGTCGAGATCTCATCACGCAGGTCGACGTAGTGGTCGTACGGTGCGACGGGGAAGTAGCCGCCTTTTTGGCGAACCTTGTAGCCGAGGTTCGGGGAGCCGTCCGGGTTCTGCTGCGAACCGGCGTTCCACCAACCCGACTCCGATTCCACGTTGTAGTGGGTGCCGTTGATCTCAGAGCTGAACGAGACCGAGTCGAAGATGTAGAACTCGGCCTCGGCGCCGAAGTAGCAGGTATCGGCGATGCCGGTGCTGAGCAGGTAATCCTGCGCCTTGCGGGCGACGTTGCGCGGGTCGCGGCTGTAGGACTCACGCGTGAACGGGTCGTGCACGAAGAAGGTCACGTTCATCGTCTTCGCCTTGCGGAAAGGATCGATGCGTGCGGTCGTCGGGTCGGGCAGCAACATCATGTCCGACTCGTCGATCGACTGGAAGCCGCGAACCGACGAACCGTCGAATGCCAGGCCGTCTTCGAAGACGCTTTCGTCGAAGGCTGTTGCCGGGATCGAGAAATGCTGCATCGTTCCGGGGAGATCGCAGAAGCGGATGTCGACGTATTCGACACCTTCAGCCTTGATGCCCTCGAGCAGTTCTTCTTTTGTGTTGTACACCTGCGGGTGACTCCTTCACTCGTGCCCAATTGCTGCCAGCACCATATTCATGGATGTTGCAAGGGCTGGCGATTGTCCCTGTCCACTGTAGAGCGGCGGATCATCAACGCTGACCGTATTGACGTCAGGTTGCTAGCCAGATACTTCGGTGTTTCGCCCGTGTTACGCGCGCCTTTCCAGCAGGAATCGGAGTGTGAGATGGGCCGCATAATGCTTGGTGGGACTGTTCTCGCAGCACATCTATGATTATGGCCATGGGACGTATTACCGGATCGTGGCTTTCTGGCCCGCAGGCAGCACTCGGAGACAATGTCGAAGTAGGTGCCTACCGCGGCGAAAAGCTCGGTTTGGCCGAGTCCGGTCCGAACTCGTTGGCATCTTCCTGGCATCGCTGCCTCGGGTTGCTCGCCGACTGGCTGATGTCCGGTGGCGTGACGCTGATCTTCGTCCGTGACCTGCAGTCGCCGATCCTGTCCAATGTGGTCTTGCTCGTCTGGTTCGTGGTCGGTGTCGGTTCGGTGACGGCCTTCGGGTTCACCCCGGGACAATTCCTCACCGGCATGCGGGTCGCTCGCGTCGACGGGGTAGAGCGAGTCGGTTTCGTCCGCGCATTCGTCCGGCAGATCCTGATCGTGTTCTTGGTCCCGCCGCTGATCAACGACCACGACGGCCGCGGCATGCACGACCGGGCGACCGGTACAGCGTTGATCCGTACTCGCTGAGCAGTTCAGCGCCAACAAAAAACCACCCGCGGAAGACGGGTGGTTTTTTTGTTGCGGCGTGGAGACCGATCAGCGACGGCGTGCGGTGCGCTGGATGCTGCGCATCTTGGCGCCCGCCGGCATCGGGCCCTTGGGCATGCCCGGACCGGGCTGTTTGCCGCCGAGCGCGGCGAGCCGTGACTCCAGCGCGTCGATACGGTTCTTGTCAATGTTCTTCGGAAGTTTGTTCAGGTGCTTTTCGAGGTTCTTGAGCGGAACCTGACCCTCTTCGTTGCCGACGGTGATGTCGTAGATCGGGGTGTCGCCGACGATGCGGGCGACCCGCTTCTTCTCCTGGGCCAGCAGCGGCTTGGTGCGGCTCTGCGACCCTTCGGCGACGAGGATCACACCCGGCCTGCCGATCACGCGATGGATGGCGTCGAGCTGAGCGGTACCGGTGACGGCCTGCTTGACCCGCCACTGGCCACGCATGTTGTCCAACGCCCAGGCCGCGGCACCGGCCTGACCGTCCGCCTTGCGGAAGACCGTCTTCTGAACGCGGCGTCCGAAGATGATGAACGCGAGCAGCACGCCGAGCACGATGCCCATCGGGAGGACGAAGATCAGGCCGCCGACAAAGATTCCGACGAGAACTGCAATCACCGTCGCGCCGACGATGGTGCCGATCATCAGTGGCAACAGCAGCTTGTCTTCTTTGCGCTGCATCTGGAACGCCTGCCACAGTTGCTTGCGGCGGGCTCGCGACGCTTCCCTACGGGCAGCCTTCGCGGCCGCCTTTGCTTCTTTTGTCGCCTTTGTTGCCTTCGCCATGCCCATCAGGATACTGGCCCGCAGTAGACATCCGCCAAACCCGGTACCCCCGCCCTCCGATGATCCGGAAATCTGGTCGGCAGGCGGCGCCGATCAGGGCTCAGCGGGCGAGGCGGGCCATCAGCGAAGAGGCTTCCTGGCTGGCACTTCCGCCGTCGGTCAGATGGGACATCGCCTCGGGGAGTTCCCGTCCGTGATGCTTCATCGCCTGCGCGTACAAGCGGCCGGCCCGATACGACGAGCGAACCAGTGGTCCGGCCATGACACCGGCGTAACCGAGGTCTTCTGCGAACTTCGAATGCTCGACGAACTCTTCGGGCTTGACCCATCGGTCCACCGGATGATGCCGCGGTGAGGGGCGCAGGTACTGGGTGATGGTGAGGATGTCGCAGCCGGCCTCGTGCAGGTCGACCATCGCCTCGCGGACCTCTTCGGGTGTCTCGCCCATGCCCAGGATCAGGTTCGACTTGGTCACCAAGCCGTAGTCGCGTGCTGCGGTGATGACGTCCATGCTGCGCTGGTAACGGAATGCCGGGCGGATCCGCTTGAAGATGCGCGGCACGGTTTCGACGTTGTGCGCCAACACCTCTGGGCGTGAGGCGAAGACCTCGGCCAGCTGGTCGGGGTCGGCGTTGAAGTCGGGGATGAGCAGTTCGACACCGGTGGTCGGGTTGAGCTGCTTGATGTACCGGACCGTTTCGGCGTAGAGCCAGGCGCCGCCGTCGGCGAGGTCGTCGCGGGCCACACCGGTCACGGTTGAATACCGCAGACCCATCGTCGCCACACTCTCGGCGACCCGGCGGGGTTCGTCGCGGTCGAGGTCATCGGGCTTGCCGGTGTCGATCTGGCAGAAGTCGCAGCGCCGGGTGCACTGCTCGCCACCGATCAGGAAGGTTGCCTCGCGGTCTTCCCAGCACTCGTAGATGTTGGGGCAGCCGGCTTCTTCGCAGACCGTGTGCAGGCCTTCGCTCTTGACCAGGGCCTTGAGTTCGGTGAACTCCGGACCCATCGTGGCGCGGGTCTTGATCCACGACGGCTTGCGCTCGATCGGTGTCTCGGAGTTGCGGGCCTCGAGGCGCAGAAGTTTGCGCCCGTTCGGGCCAACTGATGCCGATGCGCTCGATTTGGCTGGTTTGTCGTGCGAAACAGTCACTGGAGAGATCCTACGTGGGTTCGATTGTCACGCTCGGTGACCTTGGTTGATGCAGTGTGTGAGCTGACCGGCAACGTCCCGTCGAGGGCGTTGGCGATCGCCGCGGCGAGCAGGGGACGAACCTCGTCGACCGTGATCGTGCGACCGAGTTCGTCGGTGAGTGAACCAGCTCCGGCGTCGGGGATGCCGCAGGGGATGATCGAGCCGAAGGCAAGCAGGTCGGGGTCGCAGTTCACGGCGATGCCGTGCAAAGCCACCGCCCGTGCCACCCGGATGCCGATCGCGCCGATCTTGCGGTCGGGGCGAGGACGACACTCTACGTGTTCCGGCTGATCGACCGCCCAGACACCAGAGCGACCGTCGACCCGGAACGTCGGCAGACCCAGGGTCTGGCAGACATGGATCATCGCTTCTTCCAGTCGCCGGACGTAATCGACGACGTCGACCGGACTGGCCAAGGCGACGATCGGGTAGGCGACCAGCTGACCGGGTCCGTGCCAGGTGATCTTCCCGCCGCGGTCGACGTCGATCACGGGGGAGCCATCGGTGGGACGGTCGGCATCCTCGGTACGCCTGCCCGCGGTGTAGACCGACGGGTGTTCGAGCAGCAGTAGGACGTCGTGGTCGAGGACACCGTCGGCACGTTCATTCGCGAGTCGATGTTGCAGGTCGAAGGTCTCCTGGTAGTCGACCCGGCCCAGCCAGCGGACCTCGAGAGGTGCAGCGGATAGACGAGCGCTGGGCATCAGGCGCCCTTGCCGACCGCGTACGCGAGCGCGGAATCGATGGTGGGATGGCGGAATTCGAAGCCGTGTTCGGTCAGCACCTTCGGTACAACGTTCTGACCATGCAACAACATTTCCTCGGCCATCTCACCTGCGGCTTTCGACAACACGAACGCCGGTACCGCAAACGGTGTGGGGCGGTGCAACGCACGTCCCAACGCCTTGGTGAACTCGGCGTTCGTGACCGACAGGGGTGCGCACATGTTGACCGGACCGGCAATCGGCCGCGTCAACACGAACTCCAGGACCCGCACGGTGTCGACAAGGCTGATCCACGGCATGTATTGCTGACCGTTGCCCAACCGGCCACCGAGTCCGAGACTGAACAACCGCCGCAGTTTGCCGAGCATGCCACCGGACGGAGACATCACCGGCGCAGTGCGGATCAGTGCCACCGTGGTCTGGGATCCGGACGACTGCGCGAGGAGAGCCGCGGCTTCCCAGTCGGTGGTCAGATCTGCCAGGAACCCGGTGCCTGCGGGATCGTCCTCGGTGACCACCCGTGGACCGGTGTCGCCGTAGAAACCGGTTGCGCTGGAACTCACAAATAGGGGCACACCGGCGATCCGGATTGCTTCGGCGAGCACCTGTGTCGGGATGATCCGGCTGTCTCGGAGCTGCTGCTTGACGTGTCCGGACCACCGGCTGTCGGCGATACCGCGACCGCAGAGATTCACCACCGCGTCGACCCCCGCCAACGTGGCGGGATCGATGCCGAATGAATCAGGCTCCCATTGGATTTGATCCGGGGCAGTGGCGGGACGGCGAACCAGGCGGACGACCTGATGGCCGGCCCCGGTGAGACTGTCCACCAGGGCCGAGCCGATCAGGCCAGAAGATCCCGCTATGGCGATCCGCATGGACTTCCTACAGTCCTAGATCCGCCTCGAAAGCAGCCTCTTCGAGGCGATGCTTCACGGTGCTCAGGAAGCGGCCGGCGTCGGCGCCGTCGATGAGGCGGTGATCGTAGGTGAGCGGCAGGAACGACATCGACCGCACTGCGATCGATTCCGAACCGTCGGCACCGGTCATGACCACCGGGCGCTTGACGATGGCACCGGTACCGAGCATGGCCGCCTGCGGCGGAACCAGGATCGGGGTGTCGAATAGCGCACCCTGGCTACCGATGTTGGTGATGGTGAAGGTACCACCGGTCAGATCGTCGAGCTTGAGGTTGTTGCTCCGTGCCCGTGCCGCGATATCTGCGATGGCCCGCGCCAGGCCGGCGATCGACAGATCGTCGGCGTTGTGGATGACGGGGGAGAGCAGGCCCTGCTCGGTGTCGACCGCGATGCCGAGGTGGACCTTGGAGTAGTACGTGATCTCCTTGGCCTCTTCGTTGATCGAGGCGTTGACGTTCGGATGCGCCTTGAGCGCCTCCACCACTGCCTTGGCAATGAACGGCAGGTAGGTCAGGTTGACACCTTCGCTGGCCTTGAAGCCTGCCTTCGCGGCGGCCCGCAGGGTGGCGATCTTCGTCATGTCGACCTCGAAGACCTGGGTGAGCTGTGCGCTCTCCTGCAGGGATTCGCGGGTCTTCTTGGCGGTGATCTGACGGATCCGGTTGATCTTCTGCGTGGTGCCGACCAGCTTGGCCAACTCCGGGCTCGGTGCGGCCGGAGCTGACTTCTCCGGGGCCGACTTCGCCTGTGCTGCAGCCGGTTCCGGGGTTGCCGGGGCGGCCGGTGCCTTGGCGGCCTCGGCAGCGGCCAACACATCCTGCTTGCGGATGCGGCCACCGACGCCGGTGCCCTTGATGGCGCTCAGGTCGACATTGTTCTCGGCCGCGAGCTTGCGGACGAGCGGGGTCACATACGGTGTCGACTCCTGCTCGGCTGCCGGCTTGGGCTCTTCCTTCGGCTCCGGCTTCTTTTCTGCAACCGGCTCCGGCTTTGCCTGCGCCTTCGGCTGGGGCTCTTCCTTCGGCTCAGGTGCGGCCTCGGGCTCCGGCTCGGGTTCGGACGGTGCCACGGTCGGCTTCGACTCGGCAGAGCCGACCACGGCCAGGCGGCCGCCGACCTCGACGACGTCGTCCTCGGAGGCGATGATCTCGAGCAGTGTGCCGGCGACGGGCGACGGGATCTCGGTGTCGACCTTGTCGGTGGAGACCTCGAGCAGTGGCTCGTCGGCCGCGACAGAGTCTCCGACCTCCTTGAGCCAACGGGTGACGGTGCCCTCGGTCACGGACTCGCCCAGTTCGGGCATCGTGATGTCGGTACCTTCGGCGGATCCGGCTGCCGGTGCCGACGCGGCCGGGGTTGCCGGCGCCTCGGACTCGGGCTCGGGCTCCGGTTCGGCTTCTGGCTCGGGTGTGGATTCCTGCGCAGGAGTGCTGTCACCGGCGGACTCGCCTGCGTCGCCGATCTGGGCGAGCTCGCCACCGACCTCGACGACATCATCTTCTTGCGCGACGATCTTGATCAGGACGCCGGACGCCGGTGCGGGGATCTCGGTGTCGACCTTGTCGGTCGACACCTCCAGCAACGGTTCGTCGGCCTCGACCGTGTCACCCTCCTGCTTGAGCCACCTGGTGACGGTGCCTTCGGTGACGCTTTCACCCAGGGCTGGCATTTGGACGGAGAAGGCCATCGTTGTCGACTCCTTGATTTCGAGAACCGGTGTGCGGTCTACGGTCTGGGCCTTACCACCAGTGTTGGTGGCAGGCATGGAGGTGGTGATCCGCCGGATGAGGCGAACCGCCGTTCTAAACCCTACCTTTTGCCTCATCCTTCGGCAGCGATGTCCTCCAGTACGGCGAAGATGGTCCGCACTGGCACCCCGGTTCCACCCTTGCCGGTGTAGCCCCACGGGCCGCCGGTGTTGAAAGCCGGACCGGCGATGTCGATGTGCACCCACTGCACATCCTTCGCCACGAACTCGCGCAGGTAGATACCCGCCGAGAGCATTCCGCCCCAGCGGTGGTTGGTGACGTTGGCCAGGTCGGCGACGCGTGAATCGAGATCGGGGCGTAGCTCTTCCGGAAATGGCATCGGCCAACCCGATTCGCCCTCGGCTTGCGAGATCGATGCGACCCGGTCGCGGAACTCGTCGGTGCCCATCACGCCAGGGGTGCGGGTGCCCAGGGCAACCATCTGGGCGCCGGTGAGGGTGGCGGTGTCGATCAGGTAGTCGGGCTCGTCCTCGCAGGCGCGCACGATGGCGTCGGCAAGGATCAGCCGGCCCTCGGCGTCGGTGTTGATGACCTCGACGGTCTTGCCGCCGTACTGGGTCAGGACGTCACCGGGACGCTGCGCGGTGCTCGAGGGCATGTTCTCGGCCATCGGAACCGTGGCGATGACGTTGACCCCGACATTGAGCTCGGCAGCCAGGATCACGGTGGCGATCACGGCGGCGGCGCCACCCATGTCGGAGGTCATGTTCTCCATGCCCGCGGCCGGCTTGATCGAGATGCCGCCGGTGTCGAAGGTGATGCCCTTGCCGACGAGGGCAACGGTCTTGGCCTTCTTGCCTGCGGTGTGGCTCAGCCGGACCAGGCGAGGCGGACGTGAGCTGCCCTTGCCGACGCCGATGATGCCGCCGTAGCCGGCCTTGTCCAGGGCGGACTCGTCGAGGATCTCTACCTTGAGTCCGGCCGCGGAGCCGAGGGCCTTGGCGCGGTCGGCGAACTCTTCGGGGAACAGGTGACTCGGCGGTGTGTTCACGAAGTCGCGCGCGATGGCAACTGAGCGGGCGATGGCCGCGGCGCGATCCAATTCCGCCTCGGTGCTCTTGTCGGCGGCAGGTACCAGCAGGCGGACCGCTGCCAGGGGTGCCTTTTCGGGCGGTGTCGAGCGGAACTCGTCGAACCGGTAGGCGCCGAGGAAGAAGCCTTCCGCGGTGGCTGCGAGGTCGGCGGCCGGAAGACTGGTCACCGCGGTGCCCACACCCTGCAGGCTGCGGGCGGCCACACCGGCCTGACGGCGAATGTGTTCGGCATCATCGAGCTTGTCGGGCGCGCCGAGTCCGACGGCAAGCACCGATGTCACTCCCAGGCCTGCGGGCGCGGGGAGCTTGGTCAGCTCGCCTGCCGAACCTTTCGCGCCGAGCGCGGCGAGCGCATCGTCGATTGTGGAGGCGGTGGCGTCGTCGAGGAGTCCTTCACCGATGACAAGACTCGGTGCGCCACCCTCTTCGTCTGCGGTGGTCAGTCCGATGACCAGGACATCGTCGTCCTTGCTGATCCCGGTGGCCAGTGACAGTTGCGGACCCAGCTGACGTTTTGCGCTTGACTTGCTCACACTTCACTCCCACTCGTAGCCGTACCTTGCTCTCGACCAAGCTTAGTGGTCGTACCCGACTCGCTCTCGCGACGCGATAGCGTTGGGCGCATGAGCGAAGGTGAATTGCTGGCAGGCCCCATCGAGGAACTGCATCGCGGACTCGGCGCGAGTTTTGCCGAGTTCGGTGGCTGGAACATGCCGGTGTCCTATGCGGGCACTGTTGCCGAACACACCGCGGTCCGCGAGACGGTGGGCATCTTCGATGTGAGTCACCTGGGCAAGGCCTCGGTCACCGGGCCGGGTGCGGCGGAGTTCGTCAACCGTTGCCTGACCAACGACTTGAACAAGATCCACCCGGGCAAAGCGCAGTACACGTTGTGCGCCAACGACTCCGGCGGTGTGATCGATGACCTCATCGCTTACTGGGTCTCTGACGAGGACGTGTTCCTCGTTCCCAACGCCGCCAACACTGCCGCCGTGGTGGCGGCCCTGCAGGCAGTGGTTCCCGACGGCGTCGAGGTGGTCGACCGGCATCGCGACTTCGGGGTCTTCGCGGTCCAGGGACCACAGTCGTCGGCGGTGCTGTCGGGGCTGGGACTGCCAACGGATATGGAGTACATGTCCTTTGTCGACACCGAAATGGTTGTGGGACAGCAGCGTTACCCGGTCCGCGTCTGTCGGACCGGCTACACCGGCGAGATCGGCTACGAGTTGCTGCCTGCGTGGGACGACAGCGAACCGGTCTTCACGGCGTTGTCGGCCGCGGTCATCGCCGCCGGGGGAGCACCGGCCGGACTCGGTGCGCGCGACACGTTGCGCACCGAGATGGGCTATCCGCTGCACGGACACGAGCTGTCCGTCGACATCAGTCCGGTTCAAGCCCGGTGCAGTTGGGCCGTCGGCTGGAACAAGCCGGAGTTCTTCGGTCGCGATGCCCTGCTGGCCGAGAAAGAGGCCGGTCCGGTCCGTCGTCTCTGGGGCCTGCGGGCGACCGGGCGGGGGGTGCCGCGCGCAGACCTCGCCGTCCTCGACGGGCCCGGCGGAACGCAGATCGGTACCACCACATCCGGGACCTTCTCGCCGACCCTGAAGGTGGGAATCGCGTTGGCACTCATCGATTCGTCCGCGGGCATCGCCAAAGGTGACACCGTGGTGGTCGACGTCCGCGGCCGGGCTCTCGAATGCGAGGTCGTCCTGCCGCCGTTTGTGTCGGCAGGCACCAGCTAGCGCCGCGGTCGCCGTTGGCCGGAATTGTCCGGTCCGACGACGTCGGGCAACGCCGAGACGATCGGAGTCCCACCGGGGAAAATCGGCGGGGGGTCAGGCGATACGATCGACGCATGACTTTGGAGTTCGCCCGGACCGAACACCCGCAGCCGTTGTCGGCGCAGCGCCGCGCGGAAATCCTGGCTGCACCGGGATTCGGCAAGTACTTCACCGATCACATGGTGACCATCGACCACAGCACCGAACAGGGCTGGCACGATGCGAAGGTACTGCCCTACGGGCCGATCCAGCTCGATCCGTCGTCGATGGTCTTGCACTACGCGCAGGAGATCTTCGAAGGTCTCAAGGCCTACCGTCAGGCCGACGGCAGCATCTCGTCGTTCCGTCCCGAAGCCAACGCCCTGCGTATGCAGCGGTCGGCGCGGCGCCTGGCGATGCCGGAACTGCCGGTCGAGGACTTCATGGACTCGCTGCGCGCGCTCGTGGACGTCGACAACCTCTGGGTGCCGGAGGCCGGTGGGGAAGCGGCGCTCTACCTGCGTCCCTTCATGATTGCCACCGAGGCCGGCCTCGGTGTGCGGCCGGCGAACGAGTACCGCTACCTGCTCATCGCCTCACCTGCCGGCGCGTACTTCACACGTGGTGTGCAGCCGGTGAGTGTGTGGCTCTCGACCGAATTCGTGCGCGCTTCGCCCGGCGGTACCGGTGCGGCCAAGTTCGGTGGCAACTACGCCGCCTCGCTGCTCGCGCAGGCCCAGGCCGCCGAACAGGGCTGCGATCAGGTGGTCTGGCTCGACGCCATCGAACGCCGGTTCGTCGAGGAGATGGGTGGCATGAACCTGTTCTTCGTCTTCGGCTCCGGCGCCGATGCCAAACTCGTCACCCCGGAACTGTCCGGGTCGCTGCTGCCGGGCATCACCCGTGAATCACTGTTGCAGCTGGCGGCGGACGCCGGCTTCGACGTTGTCGAACGCAAGATCAGCGTCGAAGAGCTGCGCAAGGGCGTCGCCTCGGGTGAGATCACCGAGGTCTTTGCCTGCGGCACCGCCGCCGTCATCACTCCGGTGGGTCACGTCAAGGGTGACGTCGACGACTACACCATCGGCGATGGTCAGCCCGGCGAGGTCACGATGGCGTTGCGCGACACGCTCACCGGCATCCAGCGCGGCACCTTCGCCGACATCCACGGGTGGATGGCCAAGCTCCACGGCTGAGAGTTCGGTCGGCTGAGTTCTCCGGGGAGCCGCGGCTCAGGTGACCAGTAGCCCGCAGATGGCGATCAGCGTGCTCAATTCGATGAGTGCGCCGAGTACGTCGCCGTTGATGCCGTCGAAGCGGCGGGCGCAGTGAAAGCTGAACCACCAGGCGAATACGACAACCGCCATCGCGCTGAACACACCCGGAAGAGGTAGTTCGGTGTCGACGGCATAGCCGACGGCGATCGCTCCGAGCGCCCAGAACACGATGGTCAGCCGTTGTGTTCCTGCCGTCAGTGCGCCGAACTTGGATTCGTTGGTGGCGGACAGATTCACCCGGCAGCCGATGACCGGGGCCACCCGGCTGACGAAAAGTACAAAAACGATTGCGGCCCAATCATTCTGCTGAATCAGGGCGCCATAGCCGGCCGCCTGCGCGCCCAGTACGACTACCAGTGTGGCCGCGCCAAAGGGCCCGGCACTGCCACTGTGCATCACCTTGTGCACGCGTTCGGGCGACCCGAAGCAACCCAATCCGTCTGCGGTGTCCGACAATCCGTCGAGGTGCATGCCGCGGGTGAGCATTGCGATCGCACCGACGACGAGCAGGCCCGCGAGCAGCGGTGGCAGGTCGGTCGCGCCGAGGCCGAGTGCGATTGCCGCGGTGACGACTCCGAGGACTGCGCCCACGAGCGGCGTCGAACCGATGACAGCGCCACCCAATGCGCGGTCGAAAGGACCCTTCGGGGTGGGGACCGGCAGGATCGTCAACCACGACAGCGCGGTCTGCGGACCCCGAAATGCGGCTCGTAGGTTCATCGGTGGTCAGGACGCCGCGTCGGGCGCACCACTGACCTGAGCCTCGGCGAACGTGGCCATCGATGCGAGCGTGTTGACGGCCGCCTGCACCAGGGGGAGGGCGGTGAGGGCACCGCTGCCTTCACCGAGACGCATCGACAACTCGAGAAGCGGTTCGAGATCGAGGTGCCGCAACGCGATCTGGTGAGCGGGCTCGGCCGACCGATGTCCGGCCACCCACCACTCCCGGGCGCCGGGCGCCAGATCGTTGGCAACCAGCGCGGCCGCGGTGACCACCAGGCCGTCGAGGATGACCGGCGTCTTGCGCAATGCGGCCTGCGCGAGGAATCCCGCCATCGCAGCGATCTCCGCACCGGAGACGGTTCGCAAGAGCTCGAGTGGGATCCGCGCGTGTGGCCGACCTCGTCGCATGCCGTCCCGCACGGCCGCCGTCTTGCGGATCCAGCCGTTGTCGTCGATGCCGGTGCCGCGTCCGACAACCACGACCGGTTCGGAATCGGTGAGCAGGCCGACCAGGACCGTGGCCGGGGTGGTGTTCCCGATCCCCATCTCTCCGGCGATGAGAAGATCTGCGCCGGAATCGATCTCCTGATCCGCGATGGCGCGTCCCGCCGCGATTGCGGCGCGTGTCTGTTCGGTGGTCAGAGCATCTTCACGCGTCAGATCGCCGCTGCTGCGGCGGACCTTGAAGCGACTGATCTCGTCCGGTGTCTGCGCATTCACAGCCAGATCCTCGACCCGGACCCGCGCACCGTTCTGCCGTGCCAGCACGTTGACCGCAGCTCCACCGGCACAGATGTTTGCGACCATTTGTGCGGTGACCTCAGGCGGATACGCCGAGACACCGCTCTGGGCGACACCGTGGTCGCCGGCAAAGACCACCACGCTGGGTTCGTTGATCGGACGAGGAGGGCAGATGCCCTGGCAAGACGCCACCCAGATGCCGACTTCTTCGAGACGCCCGAGCGATCCGGCCGGTTTCGTCAGTGTGCCTTGACGTTCACGCGCGGCGATCGCAGCATTGCGGTCGGGCGCTGCGACGAAGTCGAACTGTTCCGGTTTCTCGAACTCGGTCAACGGTGCCGGATCGGCAACCGCGGTCGGCTCGTCCAGCGTGGCCGGATCGTCGACCGTGGCGGGGACCGGTACCGGGTCGGGTGAGGGAAGCGGCGCCAGGACCGATGCTGCAAGTGGGGATGAAACCGACTCCGGGGCAGCGACATCGCCTGCCGCGCCACCGCGCAGTTCGAGGGTCTGGCCGGCAACGACCAGCACAACCCGGTCGCAGACCGCGGCAATTGCCGCGTTGACGATGCCCAACTGATCTTGGAAGAGTCGCCCGGCCGGAACCGGTGCCACCAGCGAGAGGCCGACCTCTGGACTGATGATCACCAGATCGCCGGTGTATTCGGCAACTGCCGTGGACAATTCGATCGCCGTGGCCGACAGGTCGAAGGCATCGTCCTCCCAGCCACCGACCGAGTCGATGTACCGGCTCAGCCAGCCGCCGAGATCGTCGACGAGGGTCGGTGTCTGCGCATCGCGGCGCAATTCGCCTGCCACGTCGCCGGATTCGACCGTGGTCCACCCGCTGGGACGGCGGGTGCGGTGGGCTCCGATCCGGCTTTCCCACTGTGGGTCGCCGGTTGCCGGATCGGCGGCCGTCGCCAAGTATCTGACACCGTCGCGGGGCAGCAGGCTCTCACCGAAAGCTGATTTGCCCGAGCGTATTCCACCAAGAACCAGGGTTCGCATACCGATCAGACCGCGTCGCCCGGCTTGACCACGGGCCGCGGTGCGCGCATGAACCGCATCTGCATCGCGCGGCTGAATCCGTACCAGGCGAGTTTGAACCCGCCGTCGGTGGTGTTCGGGAAGCGTTCACGCACGCGGTTGTTGATGATCCGTCCGAGCATCACGCCGTCGATCACCAGGAAGATGACGAAGACGAGCATGAACAGCGTGGCGTAGACCGCGAGGGCCGGCACGAACATCACGAGGATCAGCAGGATCGCGAACGGCATGAACAGCCCGGCGAAGTTGCGCCGTGAATCGACGATGTTGCGGGCGTATCGACGGACCTCACCCTTGTCACGGGGCATCAGGTAACGCTCGTCACCGTCCATCATCTTCTCGCGCTGGTCGGTGCGAGCCTTACGACGCGCATCGGACTGCGAGCGCTTCTCTTCTTTGGTCAGGCTGACCGTCGAACCCTTGAGTTCTTTCTTGCGAGCCCGGGCCTCGGAGCGGGTCGTCGGGGCCGGCGCAACCGGACCACGTCGCTTGCCCTCGGCGTCGCGGCGCTTGGGGGTGGGGCGGCCCTTGCCCTCGGTGTATCTGCGATCGGCCGCAGCTTCTTCTGCCGTCTGCTCGACGGTCGACGTCGTATTGGCCGCGACCTCGGCGTCGTCGTCTTTTTTCCAGGGCAATTTCACCTCTCCAGATTATCCCGACGGCGCGTGCAGCGGCTGCCGGGTCTGGCCACTGCGTGGATCGAGCAGGCGGTGGCGCTCTGCGGGTGTGTTTCTGCACACTGCCGCGCGGCGGTCGCCTTCCTATACTTCGTCCATGAAAGCTCTGATCGCCCCGGATTCGTTTGGTGACACCCTGACCGCTGTCGCCGCCGCGGAGACGATCGCCGCGGGATGGGCTCTGTCCAGGCCGGACGACGAATTGATCCTCGCGCCACAGTCCGATGGCGGGCCCGGATTCGTGTCGGTGCTGGCCAGTCGGTTCGGTGAGGTCCGGGAAGAAACCGTCGCCGGACCTCTGGGTGCACTCGTTTCGGCGCAGTGGCTGTTGCATCGTGAGAAAGAGCACGTGACCGCTTATATCGAATGCGCACAGGCCTGCGGTCTGCATCAGCTGGGTGGCGGGCCGTCGCCTCGCACCGCGGTCGCCGCAGATACATATGGAGTGGGCCGGCTCGTGTCGGCCGCGGTTGCGGCAGGCGCCGACACGATCGTGGTCGGACTGGGTGGTAGCGGCAGCACCGACGGCGGCAAGGGCCTGATCGATGCGCTCGGTGGGTTGGAAGAGGCGTCGCGACTGCTACGGCCGATCACCCTGGTGGCGGCCTCCGACGTGGAGAATCCGCTGCTCGGTCCGGACGGTGCGGCCGCGATATTCGGTCCGCAGAAGGGCGCTGACCCGGACACCGTCGCAGCGCTCGAGGCGCGCATGACCGAATGGGCGGGCAGGCTCGGTGCCTTCGCCGGCCGCGACATCAGCCCGTTGGCCGGTGCCGGCGCTGCCGGGGGTCTGGGGGCAGCGCTGCTCGCACTCGGTGGAACCCGGATCTCGGGTGCGACGGTGATCGCGGACGCGACCGGACAGGCCGACCTGATCGCCACGGTCGACCTGGTCATCACAGGGGAGGGAAAATGCGATGAACAGACCCTCAAAGGCAAGGTCGTCGCGGCCCTGACGGGTGCGGCCCGCGAGCATGACATTCCGACGATCGTGCTGGCCGGCCAACTGGCGCTGACCCCGGCTCAGATCGCCGAGGCCGGTATCGCGCGAGGTCATGCCATCGTCGAGGTCGCGGGCTCGGTGCAGCGGGCCATGGACGACGCGCAGAACCAGCTGACCGAACTCGCTCGTCGAGTTGCCGACTCGTGGTGAGCATCGCTGCAGCGCACCTGGTGTGATAGGCAGGAATAGACCGGGCAGGAGTACGGTTGTAGCCGACGGAAGTTCGCATCCGAAACCCGGACCACTGTGGGTTCGCAGGCCGACGCCCCGCACACTGAGGAGATTTCATGACCGCATCGAACGAGACTGCTGTGCAGACCGAGACCGAGGCACCCGCGCACGGTGTGATTATGACCGAAGCTGCGTCGTCCAAGGCGAAGGCCTTGCGTGAGCAAGAAGGTCGCGAAGAGCTGATGCTGCGCATCGCCGTCCAGCCCGGTGGCTGCGCCGGCCTGCGCTACCAGCTGTACTTCGACGACCGCAACCTCGACGGAGACCTCGTCGTCGAGTTCGACGGTGTCGGACTGGCCGTCGACCGCATGAGTGCCCCGTACGTGATGGGTGCCAGCATCGACTTCGTCGACACGATCGAGAAGCAGGGTTTCACCATCGACAACCCGAATGCAACGGGCAGCTGTGCCTGTGGCGATTCGTTCAACTGACGCCTGACCTCTCACCAGGCTGCTTGATCCATACACACAATTTGGCCGCATCCGAGCTCAGCTCGGGTGCGGCCTTTTTGTTGTCTCCGGGTCCTGCCTGCGTTCACCTGATGAGCAGGTAGCGTTAGGCCATTATTCAGTGAGGAAGAAAGGCACCCCTTCGTGGCCATTGCCATTTGTGGATCGATCGCTACCGACCATCTGATGCGCTTTCAGGGCAAGTTCTCTGAACAGCTCCTGCCAGAACACCTCAGTCATATTTCGCTGAGTTTCCTCGTGGAGGAGTTGGTGATCCGGCGCGGTGGTGTTGCCGGGAACATCGCCTACGCGATGGGGGTCCTCGGTGGTTCGCCGCTGTTGGTCGGGTCGGTCGGTAGCGACTTCGACGACTATCGGAAGTGGCTGGAGGGCAACGGAGTCGACACGCGTGGTGTCCGGGTGTCGAAGACCGCGCACACTGCTCGCTTCATGTGCACCACAGACGACGAGATGGCGCAGCTGGCAAGCTTTTACGCCGGTGCGATGAGTGAGTCGCGCGAAATCTCGCTGACCACACTGGCATCCGATTTCGGTACACCGGAGCTGGTGTTGATCGGTGCCGACGACCCCGAGGGCATGATCGTCCACAGCCGGCAATGCCGCGAACTCGGCATCCCGTTTGCCGCCGATCCCTCGCAGCAGCTCGCCCGGCTCGACGGCGAGCAGGTTCGCGAGCTGATCGAAGGCGCCACGTATCTGTTCACCAATGAATACGAGTGGGGTCTGCTCCGGCAGAAGTCGGGTCTGAGTGAGGCCCAGGTCGCCGAAATGGTCGGCGTCCGGGTCACCACACTTGGTGGTGGGGGAGCGGAGATCGTCGACGCCGACGGCTCGCGCGTCCACGTTCCGGTTGTCCCGGAGACCGCCAAGGTTGATCCGACCGGCGTCGGTGATGCGTTCCGCGCCGGATTCCTGGTCGGCAACGCGGCCGGCCTGAGCCACGAGCGCAGCGCGCAGCTGGGATCAATGGTCGCCGTGTTGGTCCTCGAGACCGTTGGCACCCAGGAATGGGTGTGGGACCGCAAGAGCGCGCTCGAGCGTCTGTCCGGTGCCTACGGCGCCGAGGCTTCTGCCGAGATCGGCGCGATCCTTCCCGCCTGATCACCGCCAGTCAACAAACACCCCAGACAAACAAATCCGCCCGCCCCTTCTGCAGGGGTGGGCGGATTTGTTCTCACGATGTTCGCTAGAGCCGGACCGGGTACTGGTGATCCTCGATCTGCGGCACGATGCTGCCTTCGACGAAGATCCCGTGCCACACCATGAAGATGAGAACGGTCCACAACCGACGGCTGTTGTCGACCGCGCCGGTGCGGTGCTCGTTGAGCATTGTGCGGATCGCATCCTTGTTCAGGATGTGGTCGGTCTGCGAGTTCTCGATCGTCTCATGCGCCCAGTCGTACAGTTCCGTGCCGCGCAACCAATGCCGTACGGGCACAGGGAAACCCAGCTTCTTGCGATGCAGGACGTGCGCCGGGACGATCTGTTCGAGCGCTTTGCGAAGCGCGTATTTGGTCGTGCCGTGGGAGATCTTCTCCTCGTACGGCAGGCCCTCGGCCACGCGGAGTACCTCGGAGTCGAGGAACGGCACCCGCAGTTCGAGTGAGTTGGCCATCGTCACCTTGTCGGCCTTGACGAGGATGTCGCCACGCAGCCACGTGAACAGGTCCAGATGCTGCATCCGGGCCACCGGATCCCAGCCGCGTGAGGTCGCGTAGATCGGGGCCGTCACGTCGGTGTGGGTCCACTCGGGACGGAAATCCTTGAGCACGGCCCGAAGTCGGGCGTCGTCGAAGCTCCTGGCGTTGCCGTAGTAGCGGTCCTCGAGGGTCATGGACCCGCGATGCAGCAGGCTCTTCCCCCGTTTACCTTCCGGGATCCGATCCGACAATCGGCCGGCTGCAGCCCGCAGGCCGCGGGGCAGACGTTCGAAAGGCTTGAGCGACAACGGCTCTTTGTAGATGGTGTAGCCGCCGAACAGTTCGTCGGCGCCCTCGCCGGACAAGACGACCTTGACGTGTTTGCGCGCTTCCTTGGCCACGAAGTACAGCGGGATCAGTGAGGGGTCGGCCACCGGATCGTCCAGGTACCACACGATTTCCGGAATCGCGGCGACGAACTCGGCCGGTCCGACGACCTTCACGATGTGTTTGGCGCCGATGGCCGCGGCAGATTCCGCGGCGACGTCGACCTCCGAATAGCCTTCCCGTTCGAACCCGGTGGTGAAGGTGATCAGGTCGGGGTTGTGCTTGATGGCGAGTGCGGCGATCGCCGTCGAGTCGATACCTCCGGACAAGAAC
Organism: Williamsia sp. Y853; assembly: GCF_056786495.1. Taxonomy (NCBI): domain Bacteria; kingdom Bacillati; phylum Actinomycetota; class Actinomycetes; order Mycobacteriales; family Nocardiaceae; genus Williamsia; species Williamsia sp. Y853. The sequence continues at coordinate 145,679 of NZ_JBXCJC010000006.1, read as the reverse complement.
GAGCCCACCGTGACATCGGCGCGCATGTGCTTGGCGACGGAATCGGAGAGCACTTCGGCGATCTCGTCGTAGCGGGCCTGCTCGCTGCCCTTGGTGAACGGGCGCACGGCGAACTGCGGTGTGAAGTACCGGTAGACCTTGGGCATCTGGCCGGGTCGCAGGGTCGCGTAGCTGCCGGACTCGAGTCGGCGGATGCCGGCATGCAACGTCTCGGGCTCCGGGACGTACTGCAGCACGGTGTAATGCTGGATCGCGCGGCTGTCGAGGGAATCGGCGACGCCGATGCGATCGATCAGCTCGAGCAGGCTCTTCTTCTCACTGCCGAAGATGGTGCCGCCCGAACCCGTCGCGATGAACAGCGGCTTGATGCCGAACGGATCCCGGGCCAGGAACAGTGACCGATCCTCGGTGTCCCAGATGGCAAACGCGAACATTCCTCGCAATCGGGAAACCGAATCCGGACCCCAGTGATGGAAGGCCGCGACAATCGCCTCGCCGTCGCCCTCGGTACGGAACTCGGCACCCTCATCCTCGGCCAACTGGGCGCGGATCTCCAGGTAGTTGTAGATCTCGCCGTTGAAGACGAGTGCATACCGTTCGGGGTTCTCCGGTGGACCCCAGCGCAACGGCTGATGCGAGTGCTCGATATCGATGATCGAGAGCCGATTGAAGCCGAAAACCAGGTCGGAATCATGCCAGGTGCCCGGTTCGTCAGGTCCTCGATGTCGCATGCAGTGCAACGCAGATGCGACCAGATCAGCTGACTCGGCGGCCGATGCGTCGCTAGACAGCAGACCTAACAGACCACACACGAAATTGCCTCAATTCGTCCAGGGACGGGGTACAGAACACGCCCGAGTATGCCGCAATCGGGAGTAGCGCCGCGTGCGCGGCCCGGGTTGGGTGGTCCGTCGGCGGCACCGCGGGACACGAACCCAAACCCCGATACGAATGTGAGCCGGGCTTGGTCTACGCTGCGTAGTACACGAGCTACCAATCGTGGAGAGCGTTGTGACTGTTTCCAGTCAGGGCAGGGTAGGAAGGCGTGAAATTGGCACACGGTGGGCAACCTCCGGCATCGACCAAGCGTCAGCACCGCGGACGTCGAATCAAGCAGATAAGCGCAGCCTTGTTCCTAGGCGTTGGCGCACTGATGCTGTCGAGCTGCAGCGCTGAAGAAGCGTTGCGATTCGGTTGGCCAAAGGGCATTACGCCCGAGGCCGAAGACATGCGGCATCTATGGACGTGGTCGGTGATCTCGGCCCTCATCATGGGTGTTCTGGTGTGGGGTCTGACATTTTGGACCATTACGTTCCATCGCCGTAAGGCAGGACAAGACGAGTTCCCGCGTCAGACGGCATATAACGTCCCGTTGGAACTGACCTACACCGCGATTCCTTTTGTGATCATCGCGGTCCTCTTTTACTTCACGATCATCGTGCAGAACAAGGTCGAGGCGAAGCAGCCCGATCCTGCAGTGGTGGTCGACGTGACCGCATTCCAGTGGAACTGGAAGTTCGGTTACCGAACCGTTCGTTTCGAGGACGGTCAGATTTACGACGGCTCCGAAGCCGACGGGAATCCGTACGACCAGCAGGTCCCGGAGGGCGAGCACCCAGAAGAGTCGGGCGATGAGCACGATGCGCCGTTCCAGGCTCTCGAGAATGACGTTCGGTCGTACCTGAAGTTCGACAAGATCGAGACACTGGGTACCTCGGACGAGATTCCGGTCCTGGTGCTGCCGACCGATCGTCGTATCGAGTTCGAGATCGCGGCGACCGACGTCGTCCACTCGTTCTGGGTTCCGGAGTTCCTCTTCAAGCGGGACGTCATGCCGTTCCCGAAGGAAAACCACTCGGACAACCGCTTCCAGGTCAGCGAGATCGACCGTGAGGGTGCGTTTGTGGGACGTTGCGCGGAGATGTGCGGCACGTACCACTCGATGATGAACTTCGAGGTTCGTGCGGTCAGCCCGGCGAAGTTCGACGAGTACATCAAGTTCCGCGAAGCCAACCCCAACGCGACCAATGCTGAGGCGCTCAAGGCGATTGGTGAGGATCCGCTTGCGATCACCACCAAGCCCTTCGACACCAAGCGCGGCACGCAGACCGCGCCGAACTAGTCACGGAGAAGCTACGAGATGCATATTGAAGCGCGGATCTTCGAGATCCTCACCGGATTCTTTTTCGCAGTGGGCGTGGCGTACGGGTTGGCCACCGGACTGACCAGTAAGAACGTCGAATGGGTTGGCGTCACCGGACTCGTCATGACCGGTGGTCTGGCCATGCTGGTTGGCACCTACTTCCGCTTTGTCGCTCGCCGGGTGGACATCCGCCCGGAGGACTACGAAGACGCGGAGGTGTCCGACGGCGCGGGCGAGCTGGGCTTCTTCAGCGCCGGCAGCTGGTGGCCGATTATGATCGCCGCCGGTGCCGCACTGTTCGCCGTCGCACTCGCGTTCGGGCAGTTCTGGCTTGTTGCGTTTGCCGCGGTCTGCATCATCGGTGCGGTGTGCGGTCTGGTGCTCGAGTACCACGTCGGACCCGAAAAGCACTGACAACAATAATCAGCACTCAGCTCCCAGGTCCGCAGGTTCAACTGCGGCACACCTGGGAGCTGAGTGCTTTCTGGCGTACGGCGATCCGAGCGCTTCTCGACCGGGCCTTCGACGGCGACTTCACCGACGCCGACTTCGATCACGCGCTCGGGGGAGTCCACGCGATGATCACCGACGGTGAAGTGGTGATCGGTCATGCCGCGGTGGTGGCCCGGTCGATCGCCCATGACGGCCGCGCATACCGGGTGGGCTACGTCGAGGCGGTGGCGACTGATCCAGACCGACAGCGCCAAGGCATCGGTGACCGCTTGATGAGCGCCGTAGAGGGCGTGATCGACGGCGCCTACGACTTCGGTGTCCTGGGGGCCAGTGATGCCGGTCTGCGCCTCTACCGAGCACACGGCTGGGTTCCATGGACCGGCCGGTTGTCGGCGATGACTCCGCACGGGTTGATCAAGACCCCTGAAAGCGCCGTTCACGTCTACGGACGGTCAACACCGGTGTCCGGTGAACTGACATGCGATTGGCGCTGCGGCGAGCTCTGGTGACCTGCGCAGGCATGATTGGTTCGATGATCATCGAACATGCGGTCCTACAGGTTCGCCCGGGTATGAGCGAGGATTTCCGTACCGCTTTCTCTGACGCGAGGAACATCATTGCCGGGATGCCCGGATTCGGTGGTCTGACGCTGTCGCAGTGCGTCGAAGATCCGGATCGCTACCTTCTGCTCGTGCAATGGGAGTGGGTGGAGCATCACACCGAGGGCTTCCGCGGGTCGCCGGCTTACCAGCAGTGGCGAGACCTGTTGCATCACTTCTACGAACCTTTTCCTGTCGTTCAGCACTATTCGCAGCTGGACACTGCGTAGTCGCGTGCGTGACCAACGGCCCGATGAAGGTCCGAGGGAACAACGCCCGTCGATACAGTTGGCAGGATGATCGTGGCGACCACGGTGTGCGACGGGACAACGGTGGGGTAGGGGAGTGCCGCTGCCGTCTGCAGCGACAGACCGTCCGCACATACAACAAGAGCCGGACCGCAATTGCGGTCCGGCTCTTGTCTATTGGCCGTGTCAGTCGACGAAGGGATCTCCGCCGCGCTCTTGCAGCGCGCGCAGGGCGTCCTTCTCGTCGTGATGTGCCTTCTTTTCGAGCGCGACGTTGCGAGCCTGCTCTTCGGCGGGGTCGGCGATCAGCAGTGAACCGGTACCTGGTTCGCCGGCGGAGCCGAGCTTGTTCATCCGCTTCGGGAGCGCAGCACCCTCGTACGGCAACGGAATCGGATGTCCGTGGTCGTCGACAGGTCCCAGCGGCTGGTGCAGCTCGATGAACTCACCGTGCGGCAGACGCATGATGATGCCGGTTTCGATGCCGTGCTCGAGCACTGCCCGGTCGCTGCGCTGCAATGCCAGAGCCCAGCGGTAGGCGATGTAGTACGCCAGCGGCGGGACGATGATCAGCCCGATACGGCCCATCCACGTGGTTGCGTTCAGCGAGATGTGGAACTTGTAGGCGATGATGTCGTTCATGCACGACAGCGTGAGGATGATGTAGAACGAGAGCGCCATCGCGCCGACCGCGGTCCGCACCGGCACGTCACGCGGCCGCTGCAACAGATTGTGGTGAGCGGTATCGCCCGTCAGCTTCTTCTCGATGAACGGGTACGTGAACATGAGCCCGAACACGATCGTCAGCACCACAACGACCCAGAAGATGGCCGGGATCGTGTACGCGTTGCCGAAGTAGATCTCCCACGCAGGCATCAGTCGAGCCAGACCATCGGTCCACATCATGTAGATGTCGGGCTGAGAGCCTGCCGAAACGTGCGCCGGGTTGTAAGGCCCGATCGCCCACACAGGGTTGATCTGGAACAGACCCGCGATGATCGCCAGGATGCCGAACGTGACGGCGAAGAATGCACCCGACTTGACTGCGAACACCGGCAGGATCCGGACACCGACAACATTGGTCTCGGTGCGGCCGGGGCCGGGGAACTGGGTGTGCTTCTGGTACCAGACGAGCGCCAGGTGAGCACCGATGAGCGCCAGGATGATTCCCGGGAACAACAGGATGTGCAGGACGTACAGGCGCGGAATGATGATGTCGCCGGGGAACTGTCCACCGAACAATGCCCAGTGGATCCAGGTTCCGACAACCGGGATGCCCAGGACGATGCCCGACATCGCGGCGCGAACACCGGTGCCCGAGAGCAGGTCGTCGGGGAGCGAGTATCCGAAGAAGCCTTCGAACATCGCCAGCACCAGCAAGAAGCAGCCGATGACCCAGTTCGCCTCACGCGGACGCCGGAAAGCGCCGGTGAAGAAGATGCGGGCCATGTGGATGATGATCGACGCCGCGAAGAGCAGCGCTGCCCAGTGGTGGATCTGCCGGACGAAGAGTCCGCCACGGACCTCGAACGAGATGTCGAGTGTGGTGGCGTACGCCTGGGTCATCATGACGCCGTTGAGCGGTTCGTAGGACCCGTTGTAAATGACCTCGGACATCGACGGATCAAAGAAGAACGTCAGGTAGACGCCCGAGATCAGCAGGATGATGAAGCAGTACAGCGCGATCTCACCGAGCAGAAATGACCAGTGCGTGGGGAAAACCTTGTTGATCTGGCGGCGAATACCTGCCGCCATGTGATACCGGGAATCTACAGCCTCGGCCTGCTGTCCGATCTTGCTCATGGCTTGTCCTTCCCCTGGCCGCGTTCCCAGAACGCCGGGCCTACGGGCTCGATGAAGTCACCGGCAGCCACCATGAAGCCCTGCTCGTTGACCGAGATCGGCAACTGCGCGAGAGCACGGGCGGCAGGACCGAAGATCGGTTTCGCGTATTCGAGGGCGTTGAACTGTGACTGGTGGCACGGGCACAAAATACGGTTTGTTTGCTGCTCGAACAGTGATGTCGGGCAGCCGAGATGCGAGCAGACCTTCGTGTACGCGTAGTAGTCGCCGTAGTTGAAGCTCTCCTGGCCTTGACGTTTGATCGCCTTGGCGGCGTCGTTGGGGCGCAGACGGATCAACATGACCGGGTTGCTGACGCCACGAAGACTCTCGATCAGCTTGTGACGTGACTCTTCGGTCTCACCGGTTCCGTCGGACACCCGCCACGGGAACACGGTCTCCATGCCTCCGGCGTCGATATCCTCGGGACGAACCAGGACCACTGACATCGGATTGCCGTTGTCGCGTCGCAAGAAGACCGTCTCGTTGGGATCTTCGGGCGAGTTGTAGATCGGCGACCAACCGGTGTTCCACAGCGGTGCCTTCTTGCCGAGTGCCCACGGGTTCTTGATGAAACCGCCGAGCATTGCGACGACGCCGGTCAGGGCGAAGGCGCCGAGGCCGAACAGACCGGCACGCTTGATCGCCTTGCGGCGGGGGAGCGTGGAGGTGTTCAGCGAATCGGCGAACTCTGCGGCGATGGTCCGCTTGTCGACCTCGGCGGAACCGCCGTCGTGGCGGTCCTGGACCGAGATCTCTTCAGGGATGAATCGCTTGGTGAACTGCACGGCGCCGATACCGAGAGAGAGGATCGACAGACCGAAGGTGAAACCGATGAGCGGGGTGTTGAGGATGTACGCCATGTAGTTGTCACCATCGGGCATCACGAATTCCCAGTGGTTGAACAGGAAGATGATCAAGCACGCGAGGGCCGAAACCCCGGCGAGTGCGAACCAGAATGCGACTGTGCGCTCGGCCCGCTTCTCCGCCTTGGTACCCGGCTCGGGGAAACGCTCCCGGCGGTGGATGACCTCCACGCCGTCGAGGTTCGTGCCGAGCTTGACCAACTCGTCGTGGCTCATCGCATCCAGCTCATCCGGGGTCGGATCTGGTTTCTGCTGGTCGGTCATCTACGTGATCCAATCCACATCGTGCCGGCGACAACAGCAACCGCGCCGACGAACCACATGAACATGCCTTCGGACACCGGGCCGAAGCCGCCGAGTCCGTAGCCGCCTGGGTCCTTCGCCGTGGTGGCGTACTTGACGTAGCCGATGATGTCGCGCTTTTCGTTGTCGGTCAGCTGCCGGTCAGAGAACTTGGGCATGTTCTGAGGTCCGGTGAGCATGGCGGTATAGATTTCCTGCTCGTTCGGCGCGTCGAGGGCGGGCGCGAACTTGCCCGACGACAGCGCACCTCCACGGCCGGTGAAGTTGTGGCATGAGGCGCAGTTCAGGCGGAACAGCTCACTGCCGCGTCCGATGTTGTCGCCCCGCAGAGCACCCTGCTCGATGACCGGGTAGCCGTTCTCGAAGATGACGTTTCCGTCGGCGTCCTTGGCGTAGACCACCTGCGGGCCACCACCGATGGACTGGATGTAGGCGCCGAGCTGGTCGATCTGGGCCTGGGTGAACTTGCTCGGCTTGCGGACGATCTGGGCTTCGCCGCGGACCGCCGGCATACGGCCGGAGGACACCTGGAAGTACACCGCCGCATCGCCGACGCCCACCAGTGACGGACCGCGATCGGCAACACCTTCGAGGTTCGCGCCGTGGCACGTGATGCAAGAGGTCTCGTAGAGCTTCTTGCCGTCTTGGACCAGTGCGGCAGTGGAGTCACTGTCCGCTTTGGCGACCTGGGCTTCAGGCGTGATGGCTGCGGCCAGTCCGCCGGCGACAACCAGACCTGCCAACAGGAGAAGAGCTCCGGAGGCGCGACGACGCAATTTGCGGCGCGACTTGGATTTCTTGGCGTCTGTGCGACCGGTGCCCTCGCTCAGGGCACCCGTTTCCGAATCCCCGGGTGAGGTGGGTGGGGGAGATGAACTCATCTGTATCTCTCTGCTTAGCGGACTGACTTTGCCTGTGCCAAAAGACTGTTTCGGCCGTTACCGAATGAAGTAGATGGTCGCGAAGAGCGCGATCCAGACGATATCGACGAAGTGCCAGTAGTACGAGACGACGATCGCGGCGGTGGCCTGTGCCGGGGTGAACTTGCTGAGCCGGGTACGGAGCAACAAGATGACGAAGGCAACGAGGCCGCCGATCACGTGCAGGCCGTGGAAGCCCGTAGTGATGTAGAAGACCGAACCGTAGGCACTCGACGAGAGCGTGGTGCCCTCGTGGACCATGTGGTAGTACTCGTAGCCCTGTCCGGCGACGAAGAACGCGCCCATGATCAGGGTGATGGTGTACCACCGTCGGAGACCGAAGACATCGCCCCGCTCGGCGGCAAAGACGCCGAGCTGACATGTCACCGAGGAGAGAATCAGCACGGCGGTCACGGGGATCGCCAGTGTCAGATTGAGCTCGGTGGGCTCCATCGGCCAATTGCCGTAGTTTCCGGCTCGTGCCACGAAATACATCGCGAACAATCCGGCAAAGAACATCAGCTCGCTCGAAAGCCACACAATGGTGCCAACGCTGACCATGTTCGGTCGGTTCAGCGAGTGCACGCGCTGGGTGATAGCTGATCCTGTGGGTGCTGCAGCGCTAGTCACCAGAGAAGTATGACGGTTCGTAGTAAGCCCTGACTACTCGGGTCCAGATTTTTTTCAGCCCCGATGCGGCGGCGCTGGTAGTGGCACTGAAACGGTTCGCTGCGGCGTGTCCAAGATGTTGTTCAGGGCCACCTGAGAGGCTGGTGGGGTGGCACGTGATGTGAATGGCAATCCGATCGAGGTCCCCCGCTGGCGGCGACTGACAAGTCCTCTCGGGGGCGGGCGAAAGTCCAACGGGGAGTTGTCGGTCGACGACTCTTCGTTGACAATCACCGCCGAGAGTTTCGACGATGCGGAGGCGGCGTCGACGACCCTGTCCGCCTCACAGTGGGTCGCCGACGAACAGTCCGTGTTGCGGCACCTGCTGGTGGTGTCCGAAGATTCGGTCGAAACGGTCATCGGGTTGGCCGCGCAGGACCACTATCGACGTGTATCGGCGGACGTTCCGCACTCGGTCGAGATCGCCGCGGGACAGATCGTCGTGGCGTTGGCGCGGGTGCAATTGATCGATGCCCTGCACGTATCTCAGGAGCGCTCGCGCATGGCGGGGCTCGCGCAGCGTCACGGTGGGACAGTCATTGCCTGGCAGGTGCTGCAGCCGCGTTGACGGCTGGTGTTGTCGCAACAGGTGCTGCGGCCGCGTTAGGGCTCTTGTCGTTGCAGTGATGGAAGCCTAGGTGGTCGTTACGGTTGGGCAGTGGATACTCTTTTCGCGTGACCCACTCCGATGCGCAGGCCCGCAGCTGGCCTCAGGTACTTGGAGTCCTGGCCGATGGCCGGGACCTGACCGCTGACGGCGCCGAGTGGGCGATGAACGAGATCATGTCGGACAACGCGACGCCGGCGCAGATCGCCGCATTCGGTGTGGCACTGAAGATCAAGGGGCCGGTCGCCGCCGAATTGCGTGGTCTCGCCGATGCCATGCTCAGCCACTCGACGGTGGTTCCGACGTCCGTGGCCTGTGTCGACATCGTCGGCACCGGTGGTGATCGCTCGAATACCGTGAACATCTCGACGATGACAGCTGTTGTCGTCGCGGCTGCCGGTGTGCCGGTGATCAAGCACGGCAACCGGGCCGCGACCTCGAAGAGTGGTGGCGCCGATGTGCTGGAGGCGCTGGGTGTGAACATCGCGCTGACGGCCGACGGCGTCAGCCGGTGTGTTGCGGAAGCCGGTATCGGATTCTGTTTTGCCCCGGTCTTCCATCCGGCGTTGCGTTTTGCTGCCGCACCGCGCAAGGAGATCGGCATCCCCACGGTCTTCAATGTGCTGGGTCCATTGACCAATCCGGCACGGCCGACGAGCGGGCTTGTCGGTTGTGCTTTCGCCGATCTGGCGCCGGTGCTGGCACAGACCTTTGTGGAGCGCGGCGATTCAGTGCTCGTGGTCCGCGGCGACGACGGCCTCGACGAGTTCACCACCACGTCGACCTCGACGGTGTGGCAGGCATTCGACGGTACGGTGCGCAAACAGACGGTGGATCCGACGACGCTCGGGTTGGCCCGGGTGCAACTGTCGGCACTACAGGGTGGGGATGCCGAACACAACGCCGCCGTCGCGCGGGAGGTCTTCGCCGGCGGGACGGGACCTGTCCGGGATGCGGTGCTGCTCAACGCCGCCGGCGCACTGGCCGCGTACCGTCCGCAACCCGATGTCGATCTGCACGAGCAGTTACGTCAGCACATGGCCGTGGCCGCGGCAGCAATCGATTCGGGTGCTGCCGCAGCACGGCTGGCCGATTGGGTCCGCGTCAGCAACGCCTGACCCGACTCTTGGGCGAGATCACTCGCCGCCCGGATCACTCGCCGCCAGATCACTCGCCGATGGAGAAGCCCGCGTCGACGTCGGCGCTCGAATAGCTCTTGAACGCGATATGGGTTGCGGTGTGCTTGACCCCGGGGAGCCGGCTGATGGATTCGGTGACCACGTCGGCGATCTTCTCGTGGTCGCGGACTCGGAGTTTGGCGATCAGGTCGACGTCCCCTGCGCACGAATAGACCTCGGTGACACCGGGGATGTCGGCGACCGCTTGCGCAGTTTCGGGGATCTGGTGGACATCGGTCTGAATCAGGACGATCGCGGTAATCATGGATTCAGACTAGTGCCGGATCAGGTCTGATCGATATCGATGGTGCGATGTGCCGAACCGACGAGTTCCCGCCACTGCGCCCACCGTCCGGCGCCGTGTCTCGGGAGGCTGAATCCGCTTGTGGCGCAGACAATTCGAACGCCAGGACTGGTGAGCCACCGAAAGACGAGGGCGGCTTCCTCCGGCGCGGCGCCGCAGAGTGGTCCGGTCGCGGGGATCACGGTCTCGGCCGAGGCGGCGAGCAACTCGACCACCGGCATCGGAGAGACTCCGCGGACCGCGACCCCGGCGCTGGCCAGGCGCCCGTGACGGATGACGGCAAGGTCCCAGCCACCACGCCCGTCGGGTGCGGCGGCCACGAGTTCGGAGATCCTGGCAAGCGCGGCGAGGCGCTGACAGCGTTCGAGATGGGCGATGAGTTGATCGAGGCGGTCGCGCAGGCGGGCGGCGTTCTCGAACAGTTCTGCCTCGGACAGGGTGGTCAGTCGATCCAGCGCGGCCAGGACGGGTGCATCGCTGCGTCCGGAGAGCAGGTCGGCCACAGCCTGCGCCCGCCGGCTGTAGGCGTCGGCGTCCACCGATTCGGCGGTCGCGCCATGGCAGCCGCCGACGATCCGCCTGCCGTCTGGCCCGACCTCACACTGATGTAGACCGTCAGCGCGCAGCGGGGTCCGGCAGGTGCGCAGTTCGCAGAGCTCGGAGATGAGGTCGGCGATGTCGTAGGCGACGGTCCGCGATCGGACCGGACCCAGAGCCACTGTCGTTGGGGTGCGGCTCACCTTCAGGCGCGGAAACGGCTCGTCGGTGAGGCAGAGCCACCAACCGCGGTGGGGGAACTTGGACCGGCGGTTGTATGGCGGGGCATGGGCGCCGAGCAGGCGCAGTTCCCGGACCCCGGCCTCGATGCGGTGCGCGCATTGCACATGATCGACGCGGGTGGCCAGATCCACCATCTCCCGGATGCGGGTGCGGGTCTCCGAGCCGGTGAAATAGCTGCGCACGCGCCGCCGCAGATCGACCGCGGTCCCTATATATAGGACTTCGTCCGACGGGCCGCGGAAAAGATAGACACCGGGCTCGGCAGGCAAGTTATCGGACAGGACTCTCTTGCTGCGGGTCGCTGCCGAGATCCCGGGGAGGTAGTCGCGCAATTCTCTATATGTATGGATGCCCTGGTTGCCGACCCGCTCGAACAAGCGGTGCAGTACCTCCACTGTGGCGCGGGCGTCGTCGAGTGCTCGGTGGGTGGGGCGGGTCTGTACGGCGAACAATGCGGCGAGGGCGGAGAGTTTCACCGTGGGCGCCTCCTCGCGGGTCAACACCCGTCTGGCGAGCTTCACGGTGCACAGCACCCGGTTGAAGTTCCACGGATGACCGAGTTCGGTGGCGGCAGCGCGAAGGAAGCCGACGTCGAATCGTGCGTTGTGCGCCACGATCACCGAATCCTGAGCGAATTCCAGGAATGCCGGGAGCACCTGATCGATGGTCGGTGCCCGGTAGACCATCGCTTCGGTGATCCCGGTCAACCGGACGATATGCGGGGGAATGCCGCGTTGGGGATCGACGAGCGTCGCAAAGTCGCCGAGTATCTCGCCGCCGCGGATCTTGACCGCACCGATCTCGGTGATGCGATCGTCGGTGGGACTGCCGCCAGTGGTCTCGAGGTCGACAACAACAAAGGTTGTCTCCCGCAGAGGTTGGTCGTCCGGATGCGCCATAGTCGGGTCGTCAAACGACATCTGAGCCCCAACAGCCTCATCAACACCACTCATAACACTCACGTCGCGAACACTAGTTCGAGCCTCCGACAACGTTGGGATGTTTCCGGCCGCAGGGAGCGGGGTAAAAGATCCGGGATGTCTTGTCGGATGGTGCCGCTAGCGTCGCGATCGATGTAACAAAAGCCGGCTCATCTCGGCTCCGGGTAAACCCTGAGGGCCCCTGAGATCGAGATGAGTGGCCCAATGAGACGGAGATCACATTGCTCATCGAATGCAGCACCTGCCCGGGTCGTCCAGTTGAGTGTGACGGCTGCATGATGACGGTTTTCATGGGTCCCGTAGGGGTCCGGAGCAGCGAGGATGCGGAAGTTCGCTGTGATGAATTCGTTATTGATCACGAGGCCCGCCTCGAGGATGCAGTGGCGATGTTCCGCGCCGCGGGCATGCTCGCGAAGTCTGACACTCACGATCATCGCGTAAGGCCCGGCGCAGGTGGGGGCCACTTTTCGGGGCAGAATCAGCCCCAATTGTGGGCTGTGTAACACGACACGCCGGGGGACCTCTGTCGTCCTTCCGGTGGACATTCGTCGCCACGGTTTCGTAACCTTTCTGAGACCTTGCGAAAGCGTTCACTCCATCCGGAGCGAATCGTGAGGTCGCCGCTTAATCACCAACACGGTGAACCGGGGAACCATCTGATGCAGACCACAAGTCCGCATTTGGGGTGAATCCCATCGAACCCTGAGGTCTCAACGACTTTGCGGGTTCACCGGGTAGGGCCATCTTCCGGCCCGAATCCGACAGCTAACTCGGTCAGCGGATAGGGAAGAAACAAGGAGATCTCGCTTCGTGGCGAAACATCGTTTGAACAAGGAAAGCCGTGGGGCCAAGAGTGCCCGCGGTGCACTCATTGCCGGTTCGATCACACTCGGCACCCTGGGTATCGCCGCAGCGCCTGCCTTTGCCGCACCGGTGACAGTTCCCGGTGTCGGAACTTTCGACATCCCGGGTGTGACCCCGGAAATGATTCCGAATGAGCTGAAGCCGGAGAACCTTCTCCCCGGCGTCGCCGCTGCACCCGCACCCGTCAAGGCTGCCGGTCAGGTCGCTGCGGACGCCGCAGTCAGCAAGATCGGTTCGCCGTACGTCTACGGCGCAGCCGGCCCCAGTGCTTTCGATTGCTCGGGTCTCGTCTACTGGGCGCATCAGCAGGCCGGTCAGACCATTCCTCGTGACAGCTACGGCCAGCTCGGCGGAGGCACCAGCGTCAGCGCTGCGGACGCCCAGCCCGGCGACGTCGTGATCTACAACGGTGGCGGCCACGCCGGCATCTACATCGGTGGCGGTGAAGTTGTGCACTCTTCCACCGAGGGTGTGCCCGTCGCGCGTATGGCTATCAACGGTCAGTCGATCGTGGACATCCGCCACTACTGAGCAACCAGAACTGAATAGGCCATCGGGCGGGTCCGCATCCTTGCGGTCCCGCCCGACGGCATCCGGCCACCGGTGCGGCGGGTGAGGTCTGGCGATTCACATCGTCGGCCCATGCGCGCTGTGTAGCCTGGCCGGGTTGGTCAATTGCAGTGCAAGGGGATTGGTCGTCGGGTGACCGTCGACCAGAGTTGTGAACGTCGGTTAACGAGGAGTTGTCAAAGTCGTGGTGCGTGAGGGATATGCCGCCGTGATGCGGACTGCCGTTGCCGGAGTGGTCGTGGCGTTGGCGGTCACGCTGGGCGCCGGTGCGCAGGCAAGTGCCGAGCCTGCTCCGCAGAGCCCCGACGTGATGCTCGCCGATTACACGAAACTTGGGCGTGAAGCCGAGCAGGCCACCGAGGCGATCCACACGGCCACCATCGAACTGGGCAAGCAGCGCGAGGCCGTTGCGACGGCGACCAAGGACACCGAGGCGGCCGTGGCCAACCTCGCGGCACTCGACGAGCAGGCCGAAGGTCTCCAGGGCGCAGTTGATGCGCTCGTCACCGCCAGTTACAAGGGTGCGCGGGTCAACCGTCTCTACGCGGTGCTGGTCAGTGATTCGCCGCAGTCGCTCCTCGATCAGATGGCCGGCCTGGAGATGATCTCGCGGCAGACCGTCGAGGACGTCAAGAGGTTCACGACCGCGAAGACCAAGGCAGAGAATGCCGAGAAGGCCGCGTCTGATGCCAAGCTCAAGGCCGAAGCCGCCGTGGCCACCGCGGAGAAGACCAGCGCCGACCTGCAGGCCCAGCAGAGTGAGCGCGTCTTCAAGGCGACCGAGATCCGGGCCATGTATCAGGCACTCACCGGCAAGCAGCTCGCCGAACTCGCCGGTGGGAGCGTCGACTTCGACCCGAAGCTGCTGCCGGCGGGCGCCGCCCCTGAAGTGGTCGCGGTCCGTGCGGCGATGACCCGGGTCGGCGATCCGTACGTCTGGGGCGCCACCGGCCCCGACCAGTTCGATTGCTCGGGACTGATGGTCTGGGCATATAAGCAGGCCGGTAAGACGTTGCCGCGGTCGAGCCAGGCCCAATTGGCCGGTGGAACCCAGGTCTCCCGCGACGACATGCGTCCAGGCGATCTGATCATCTACTACCCCGACGCAACCCACGTGGGCATGTACATCGGCAACGGGTACGTGATCCACGCGTCGACCTTCGGTGTGCCCGTGGCGGTTGTCCCGGTCGACAAGGGCGGCCCGTTCAACTCTGCCCGTCGGTACTGACCATCTCGGTGCGCAAGGGATTGGCTGCCCTCGCTCCACGGACCCGCCGGATCATCTGGGTGGTCGTTGCTCTGGCGCTTGTCGCTGTTGTGGCGGTCGCGGCCACCGTCATTTTCCGTGACTCATCCCAGGATTCGGTATCAGATCCCGCTGCACCCGCTGCGCGTCCGGCAAATCCGTATGAGCAGGCGCGAACGCTCGGGGTCACATTGACCCTGCAGGCCTATACCGATGCGTTGCGCAATGCCGAACCGGCCGCGGCGCTGGCACAACTCGACCCGTCCGCCGACCTCGCCCTGCGCACCCAGGCCGAGCTCAGTGCCGCCGGCGTCGGCGATCTGCCGTTGACGACCTTCGAGTACCGGCTGTCCGAGCGTCGCGATTTCGAACGGATGGTGCCTGCGCAGATCCAGGAGACACTCGACGCCGCAGGCAGTGTCGATTCCTGGGTCGCACCGGTCCAGCTGCGATATGCCTACGCGGGTATCGACGCCAAGGCCGTGGTGGTGGACATCCCGATGGTCATGGCCCAATATCCCGACGGCTGGCGGATTGTCGCCGAAGCCGCACCACTGTTCGGCGAGCCCCCGGCGCCGGGTCAGGTGTGGCAGTTCCCGGATCCCGGTTCCCAGCAGGTCGCAACCGATCCCGGCGAGTCGCTGGTACTCACCAACGGCAGCGACCGCCGATTCACCAAAGAGATTGCGCGGCAGCTTCCGGCCGCGGTCACTGCGGTGAGCCGGTTCTGGGGGACGAAGTGGCCGCAGAGTGCCGGGGTGGTCGCCGCGGCGACCGACGACGAGTTCCGTTCGCTGACAGGGGCATCTCCCGGCGATGCCGACGCCGCTGCCGCTGTCACGGTGTTCTCCGGGATCGACCGACCGGACGGGGCCGCGCCGACCGCCATCGGCCAGCGCGTGGTGTTCACTCCGCAAGCAGCGCAACTCGATTCCGCGGACCTGGCCGTGGTCTTGCGCCACGAGGTGTTCCATGTGGCGGCGCGCACGGCCACCGCGGAGAACGCCGCCATCTGGATCACCGAGGGCGTCGCAGAGTATGTCGGCCGCAGCGGGACCTACACGGACCTGGCGCAGGCGGCTCCGGCCCTGGCCGCGGAGATCGCGGGCTCGGGGCCACCGGAAGATCTGCCGAGCGATGCCGATTTCTCGCCGAGCAATCCCGATGCGGCCGTGTCGTATCAATCGGCCTGGTCGGTGGCGGCCTTCATCGCCGAGACGTTCGGCGAGGACAAGCTCCGGAACTTTTACGTCGCCCTTGCCGGTGCCGACCAGCCGTTGGACCCCGCACTGGTGGTGGCGGCCCAGGACACCGCGTCCGCAGTGGTGCTGAGGATCTCGCGCGAAGAACTGGTGCGGCAATGGCGCGATTGGCTCACCGCGCAGATACGGTGAGCTGATGCACCGGACCCTGTTGGTCACCAACGACTTTCCACCCCGGCAAGGGGGTATCCAGTCGTACCTACAGAATCTGGTCGATCGGCTTCCGGCCGGCGACATCGTCGTCTATGCGCCTCGCTGGCGTGGGGACAGTCATATCCGCTTCGATGCTGAGCAGCCCTATGAGGTGGTCCGGCATCCGACCACGTTGATGCTGCCGACGCCCGTGGTTGCCCATCGGGCCGCCGAATTGGTTCGCGCGCACCAGGTGGACACCGTGTGGTTCGGTGCGGCAGCGCCGCTGGCGACGCTGGCCGGTGCGGTTCGCCGGGCCGGCGCCAGTCGGGTGGTCGCCAGTACCCATGGTCATGAGGTGGGCTGGTCGATGTTGCCCGTCGCCCGCCAGACACTTGGCATGATCGGCCGCAACACCGACTTGATCACCTACGTGAGCAAGTACACGCGGGCCCGTTTTGCCGCCGCATTCGGCCCGCAGGCGGCGCTGGAGCATCTGCCGCCCGGTGTCGATGTCGACCGGTTCGCGCCGGACCCGGTTGCGCGCCAGGCATTTCGGGAGCGACTCGGGCTTGGCGACGCGCCGACCATCCTGTGTCTGTCACGGCTCGTCCCGCGTAAGGGGCAGGACGTGCTGATCCGGGCACTGCCGCAGGTCCGCGAAGCGATCGAGGGGGCCACCCTGGTGATCGTCGGCGGCGGGCCCTATGCGAAACGACTTCGTGAGCTGGCGGCCGAGACCGGCATGGCCGACCATGTCCTGTTCACCGGCTCGGTCGCGGCCGAGGAGTTGGCGAGTTACCACAACATCGCGGATGTTTTTGCGATGCCTGCCCGCACGCGGGGCCGTGGATTGGACGTCGAAGGCCTCGGCATCGTGTATCTCGAGGCCTCGGCGACCGGGGTGCCGGTGATCGCGGGCGACTCGGGCGGCGCACCCGAGACCGTCCGCGAGGGCGAGACCGGGCTGGTGGTGGACGGACGTTCGGTATCGCAGGTCGCTCAGGCCCTGACAACTGTTCTGGGCAACCCGGAGCTGCGCGAAGCAATGGGTCGTGCCGGGCGCGAGTGGGTGTGTTCCCGCTGGAAATGGGAGCACATGGCAAGCCGTCTGGGGCATCTGCTGTGACCGCACAGGGGCGGCGCTGCGGGGTCAAGGCAGGGTTTGTGGTCGGGTCGCGAAGCCGATATGTGAAGCTATTGCGGTGACCAGCATTCAGGTTGCCGATGAGACATTCATCGCGGCGCCACCCGAGAGCGCGACGGCGGTGATTGCCGACCGCGAAAACTGGCGTCGTTGGTGGCCCGACCTGCGACTGACCGTTGTCGAGGATCGGGCGGAGCAGGGCGTGCGCTGGACCGTGGCAGGCCCGTTTGCCGGTACCAGCGAGCTCTGGCTCGAGCCGGTGCTCGACGGCTTTGTCATGCACTACTTTCTGCATGCCGAACCGACCGGCGAGCTTCCCACGCAGCCGCGGGCCCGCATGGACGCGGTGGCCAAACTCAATCACCGGCGACGGGTTGCCGGGCGGGCGATGGCCTTTGAGGTCAAGGACCGGCTCGAGCGGGAGCGTCATGTCGGGGGGCCGGCGGCGGCAGCGGTGGTTCTGGACGGACACGGAGCCGGAAGATGACCGACCGCACTGAGCAATCGATCGTCATCAACGCCGACGCCGAGAACATCATGGCGGTGATCGCCGACTTCGAGAAATATCCGCAATGGGTGTCGGCGGCTCGTGAGGTCGAGGTCGTGAAGTCCGGTGCCGACGGCCGCGCCGAGCACGTGCGGTTCGTCCTCGACGCCGGTGTCCTCAAGGACAGGTACGAGCTCAGCTATGACTGGTCCACCGACGGGTATTCGGTCACCTGGGATTTGATCACGAGCGAACTGCAGACCGCCCAGCACGGACGGTATTCGCTTGTGCAGCAGGCGCCCGGCTCGACAAAGGTGACCTACGAGTTGACGGTGGATCTGGCAATCCCGATGATCGGGGCACTCAAACGTCGCGCCGAGAAAGCCATCACCGACGCCGCACTCAAGGAACTCAAGAAGAGGGTCGAAGACTGATCGATCTAGCGCCCATCCACCTCGTCCTGGGACCGGGTGGCACCGGAACGTCGACGGTCGCCGCCGCCGGTGCAGTAGGTGCGCGTCGATCCGGCGACGGTCGGTCCGAATCTGGCCGCCGCGGTAAGACACTGGTCGTGTCGCTGGACCGGTTTCATGTCATGTCCGGGATCTTCGGAGTGTTTTCTGTTCCGGGCCAGACGATTCCGGCCTCGCAACAGGTCGACCTCCTGGAGCTCGACACGCTCGCCATGCTGGCGGACACCTGGGGCATGATCCGGGACGCACTGGCCACCGGGGCGTTGACCGGTACCGCGGTTCCCGGATCCGAAGCGGTGCTGGCGGGCCTGGATCCCGAAGAGATCCTCGGGATGCCCGGGGTGGAATCGCTCCTCGCGTTGCGACGTATCCGCGATGAGGCGGCCTCTGGTCAGTGGTCACGCGTGGTCGTCGACACATCCGGTGCGACCGACGCATTCGAACTGTTCCGCGTCCCGCAGATGGTGGCCGACACCATCGAGCGACTCTGGCCCCGCCATCGTCGGCTGGGTGCGGCGACCGACAACACCCGGATCGCGCGTGTGGTCGCGGTACTCGATGCCCTGATCCGCGATTGTTCCGACATCGATGACCTGCTGTTCGATTCTTCGGGGGTCAGCGCCCACCTGGTGGTCGGGGCCGACGACCACGGAGTGCTGGCAGCTCGCCGGTACCAGGCCGTGCTGCAAGTGATGGGTCTGCCGTTGACCTCTGTTCTGGTCAACCGGCTCATGCCGGAGACAGGTGCGGCCGCGAAATCGACAGCGGATTGGTTCGCCCGTAAATCCGCCGATCAGCGCGCCTGCGTCGAACAGCTGCGGGAGATCGGTGGCGAGGCCGAATTGATTTGCCTTCCTTGGCTTTCCGAACCCATTGATTCAGTGATCCGAATGCGTGAGCTCGGGGCGTCACTGGAGGCTCGGCCGATGAGTCCGGTCGGCCCGCGGGCCGCCGACGTGGCCCGGGAGTCAGGGACCGGTGTCGATTCGGTGTATCGGATGCGGTGGCGGCAGTCGCTGCCCGACCCGTCCGGCCTCCGATTGGGCCGTAGTGGAGACGACTTGATGGTCACCGTCAGCGGCGTCCGGCAACGGGTCCGATTGCCTTCGGTGCTACGCCGGTGCGTGGTTGTGGGCGCTCATTGGGATGATGGGTTCATGACCGTGCGGTTCCGGCCCGATCCTGATCTGTGGCCGAGTCAGTCATAGATACGTAAGAATGGCGGGCACCGCACGATTTCGTGGCCGATGAGTCAGTTCCAACCGAGAGAAGGGCCGAGTGGACCAACAGCACGACGGCTCGCCAGGCGGATCTCGATCCGGGGGAGACTCAGACGCGTGGCGGGTCCTGCTGGTCGGCCTGCTCGAGAAGGTCGACCTCCTTGCGGCGGGCCTGCTCGGAGGCGAATCCGGACCCCGTAAGGGAGGTGCGGCCGGTGACGGCGCGGGCGCGCCGAGCGATTTCTCCGCACAGATCCGAACCACGCTGGAGATCCTCGTCGAAGAGGCCGGCGAGCTGATCTGGCAGATGCTCGGTCAGCTGATCGCGATCCTCGAGGCCATCCAAGAGGCACTCGAACACTTGATGGGTTCGACGCCTGGGCCCGCTGCCGCCGCATCGGCAGGCGAAGGTGGATGGCGCGAACATCCCTACGAGCCGATCACGGTGCACTTCGACTCCCCGGACCCTCAAGGTTCCCAGGACGATCCGCCGACGGGCGGCGGGTGAGCGCGGGGGCGTCCGGTCCGATCCGCCTCGGTGGCGCAGTCGGCGGGGAACTGGCGATCGGGATCGACATCGGTGGCACGAGTATCAGGGCTGCGGTGGTCGACGAACTCGGACGGGTTCACGACACGTTCCGGGCGCCGACGCCGGGCACCGAAGCGGCCCTTCAGTCCGCACTCGATCGCGCCGTGGCGGAGCTGACAAGCCGGTGGAGCGTGAGCGCGGTGGGATTGGCGGTGGCGGGCTTTCTGACCGCTGATCGACAGACCATTCGTTTCTCGCCGCATCTGCCGTGGCGCGAGGCGCGGGTCGCCGAAGACATGAGCAAGCGGGTCGGGCTACCGGTCTTCCTCGAACACGACGCCAACTCTGCCGCGGTGGCCGAGTATCACTTCGGTGCGGGCCGGGGGCGCAACACTGTGGTCGTCACGATCGGTACCGGCATCGGTGCCGCGTTCCTGATCGACGGAGAAATCTATCGGGGCAGTTTCGGGGTGGCACCCGAATTGGGGCATCTGCGTGTGATGCCCGACGGTCGGCCGTGCTCGTGTGGCAAGTACGGGTGCTGGGAAAGATATTGCAGCGGTACGGCTCTGGTCGACACCGTCGTCGAGATGATCGCCGATGGTGGTGACTGGAACAGTCAACTCGCCCGCGAGATCATGGAGGATCCGGGCTCGCTGACCGGTCGCCGGATCGCTGCCGCGGCGCATGACGGAGATGCACTGGCGCTGGCGGCGTTCGCAGATTTCGCGCGCTGGCTGGGGCTGGGGCTGGCAATGGTCTGCGACGTGTTCGATCCGGACCTGGTGGTGATCGCCGGTGGGGTGGGGTCGTCGGCCGGGTTGTATCTCGATGAGGCGCGCGAGCACTATTCGGCGTTGCTCACCGGTGCCGGACATCGCCGCATGGCCCGGATCCGCGGCACGCAGCTCGGGGAGGCCGCCGGGATGATCGGTGCCGCCCAGGTCGCGCGCACCGAAGCGGCCGAAATGACGCGTCCCGCATCGGGGCGATGACGCTGCCCCGGCCGGGTGGGTAAAGTTTGCAGTCGTATTCGGTTTTCGGTAAACAGCGGCGGGGAGTTCGTGGCTCGTCAGAGAGTGGGAAGACATGTGGTACTGGGTCTTCAAATACATCCTGATGGGACCGTTCCTCCGGGTCATCGGACGGCCGAAAGTCGAAGGCGTGGAGAACATTCCGGTCAAGGGTCCGGCGATCCTGGCGAGCAATCACCTGGCCGTCGTCGACAGCTTCTACCTGCCGCTGATGGTTCCGCGCCGGATGTACTTTCTGGCCAAGAGTGAATACTTCACCGGAACGGGCGCCAAGGGTGCCTTCCAACGCTGGTTCTTCACCGCGTCGAGCCAGATCCCGATCGATCGCACCGGGGCCGACGCGGCGTCTGGCGCCCTGTCTGCGGCCAAGCGCAAGCTCGATGCCGGTGATCTGATGGCGATGT
This sequence comes from Williamsia sp. Y853, assembly GCF_056786495.1. Taxonomy (NCBI): domain Bacteria; kingdom Bacillati; phylum Actinomycetota; class Actinomycetes; order Mycobacteriales; family Nocardiaceae; genus Williamsia; species Williamsia sp. Y853. The sequence goes on along the minus strand of NZ_JBXCJC010000006.1, from coordinate 124,458 downwards.
ATCCGGAGGGCACCCGTTCGCCCGACGGTCGCCTCTACAAGGGCAAGACGGGCTTGGCCCGGATCGCGATGGAATGTGGTGTGCCGGTGATCCCGGTCGCGATGGTCGGTACCAGCGACCTGAATCCGCCCGGGACCACGGTGCCGCGTCCGGCCAGGATCACCGTGAAGATCGGCAAGCCGCTCGACTTCAGTCGGTACGAGGGCATGGAGGGCAACCGCTTCATCGAGCGCGCCGTCACCGACGAGATCATGTACGAACTCATGCGCCTCGGTGGTCAGCAGTACGTGGACGTGTACGCCGCGTCCCTCAAGGACAAGCCTGCCGAGCCGCCCGCCTCCACCTCGCCGGCCGCCTGAGCCCGGCGGTGCGTTACTTCTACGACTGCGAGTTCATCGAGGACGGCCACACCATCGATCTCGTGTCGATCGGCATGGTGGCCGAAGACGGCCGCGAATTCTATGCAGTGTCAACCGAGTTCAATCCGGATAAGGCCGGACCGTGGGTCCGGGCGAATGTTCTTCCCAAGCTGCCGTCGCCGGCGTCGAAGGCCTGGCGCGGACGGTCGCGGATCCGCAGCGACCTCTTCGACTTCCTGAACGAGGGCGAAGGCACGATCGAGCTCTGGGCCTGGGTCGGTGCCTACGACCATGTGGTTCTCTGTCAGCTCTGGGGTCCGATGACCGCGTTACCGCGCGAGATGCCGCGCTATACCCGCGAGTTGCGGCAGCACTGGGAACTCAACGGACGCACGGAACTGCCCGCCGCACCCAAGGATGCGCACGACGCGCTCGCTGACGCCCGGCACAATCTCAACAAGTGGCTGGCCATCGAGGCTGCGCTGGGTACACCGCGCGTGTGACCTCGCCGTTCATCTCGTGCTCCGAGGGCATTAGGCTGTTGGGGTGGTGAATTGGACCGTAGATGTTCCGCTGAATGAACTTCCCGAGCTTCCGCCGTTGCCCGGCGACCTGGCCGAGCGCTTTGCCGATGCGATCAGCAGACCGGCGTTGCAGCAGCCGAGCTGGCCTGAGGACAAGGCCCGCGCCATGCGGACCGTCCTGGAGAGCGTGCCCCCGATCTGTCTGCCGAACGAGGTCGAGGAGCTCAAGGCTCAGCTCGCCGAGGTGGCGCTGGGTCGTGCGTTCCTGCTGCAGGGCGGTGACTGCGCCGAGACGTTTGCCGACAACACCGAACCTCACATCAAGGGCAACATCCGCACGTTGCTGCAGATGGCCGTGGTGCTGACGTACGGCGCCAGCCTGCCGGTCGTCAAGGTCGCCCGCATCGCCGGGCAGTACGCCAAACCCCGTTCGTCCGACACCGATGCTCTCGGATTGCTGTCGTACCGCGGTGACATGGTCAACGGGTTCCTGCCCGACGAGGCGGTGCGAGAGCACGATGCTTCCAGGCTGGTTCGGGCGTACGCCAATGCCAGCGCCGCGATGAACCTGGTCCGGGCGCTGTCCGGTGCCGGTCATGCTGACCTGCATCGGGTGCACGACTGGAACCAGGAGTTCGTCCGGACCTCACCGGCCGGTGCTCGCTATGAGGCACTCGCCGCGGAGATCGACCGCGGCCTCAAGTTCATGGATGCCTGCGGTGTGCGCGACTCGAATCTCGAATCAGCACACATCTACGCCTCACATGAGGCGCTGGTGCTCGACTACGAGCGCGCCCTGTTGCGTCTGGCCGACGATCCGGAGGATCCAGAGGGCGGCAAGCTGCTCTACGACCTCTCGGCACACTTCCTCTGGATCGGGGAGCGCACCCGCCAGCTCGACGGTGCGCACATCGCCTTTGCCGAGTTGCTCTCGAATCCGATCGGCCTGAAGATCGGTCCGGGCACCACGCCGGAACAGGCCGTCGAATACGTCAAGCGTCTCGACCCGCACAACGTGCCCGGTCGTCTGACCCTGGTCGCGCGGATGGGTAACTCCAAGGTGCGCGAGGTGCTGCCGCCGATCGTCGCCGCCGTCGAGGCCACCGGCCACAAGGTCATCTGGCAGTGCGATCCGATGCACGGCAACACCCACGAGGCGAGCACGGGATACAAGACCCGTCACTTCGATCGCATCGTCGACGAGGTGCAGGGATTCTTCGAGGTCCACCACGCGCTGGGCACCCACCCGGGTGGTATCCACATCGAACTGACCGGTGAAGATGTCACCGAATGTCTCGGTGGCGCCCAGGACATCTCCGATCTGGATCTGTCGGGACGCTACGAAACCGCCTGCGACCCAAGGCTGAACACCCAGCAGTCGCTGGAACTGGCCTTCCTGGTCGCGGAGATGCTCCGAGGCTGATCCGTTCCGGACCGATCCGTACAGGTTCTCCGACCACGCACCGGCACTGCCAAGACATGCGTGCGTGAGGAGAGCCTGTACGGGGTCTGTTCGAGATCGACGTCGGTCAGGGTATCGATGTGATGTCGACGGTGGAGCCCGTCTTGACCCGGTTTCCGCCACCTGGGCTCTGGCTGACCACAATCGAGATGTTCGAACCGGTCAGACCGCGACTGTTCACTTCGAGTCCGGCCTCGGAGAGCTTCTTCTTGGCGGTGCCGACGGTGTCCCCGGTGACGTCGGGTACCGACACCGCATCGGAGATGAAGATCTTCACCACCGGATTGCGTGGATCCACGCGCGCACCGAATGCCGGGCTGGCCGTTGTGATGGTGCCTGCCTTCGCTTTTCCATCGGTGGACGTTCCACCGTCCTCGGCGATCAGACCGGCGTCCTGCAGGGTCCGACGGGCGTCGGCGGGAGTCTTGCCGGACACATCGGGCACGATGATCGCGTCGGAGACCACCAGGGTGACCGTGCTGCCGGGTTCTGCCAGCGTTCCGGCCGCCGGTTCGGTGCCGATCACGTCGCCGCCGTTGATGTCCGGGCTGAAGCGGGTGGTCACCGAACCGGGTTTGAGCTTGGCGCCCTTGATGAGCTTGGTGGCCTCGGCCTGATCCCGCCCGGATACGTCCGGGACCGAAACGGGTTCGGGGCCACGGCTTGTGGTGATCTGCACGGTACTGCCAACCGGGACGGTTGTTCCCGAGTTTGGGGTCAGCGACACGACCGCACCTTTCGGGGCGGTGGCGCTGTACTGCTGACGGGTCACCTCGGGCACCAGCGTGTGTTCACGCAGCAACTTTTCGGCCTCGGGGAGCGAGGTCCCCGAATTCACGTCCGGAACCTTCGGCTGACCGACCGAATAGGCAAGTGTCACATCGGAAAACCGGCTGACGCGGGTGCCAGGGGCGGGTTCGACCGACATCACCTCGTCGACCGGGATCTCGTTGTGGAATGTCGGGTCGTCCACCACGCCGAGTCCGGCGTCCTCGATGGCCTCGGTGGCAGCAACCCGATCCATGCCGTTCGTATCCGGAACCGTGGCGAATCGGCCAGAACCCAGCCACCAGCCACCAACTCCGAGGAGTGCGGCGATCAGCACGACGACCAGCATCCAGATCAGGGTGGTGCGCCGGGATTTGCGACGACGTTCCGCGTAGTCGGTCGCATGTGGACCGAGCACCGCCGAGGTCGGATGGTGCTCGGTCGGTTGCCCCGGATCGGCCGGTGGTTGACCGGGTGGGTCCTGAGAGGGCGCGCGGGTGTCGGGTGGCAATGTCTGGATGCGGGTGGGATTGCGGCCGGTGGGGGGTTGTGCCGGTGGGACCGCCGCCCGGATCGGGTCGGTCCTGTCGGGATCGGCGGGCGGCGCCATCTTCTGGTCGCGGAAGGCGACCATCGTGTCGCGTTCGGCGGATCGGGTAGGGGCGGGCACGGTGAACGGCGGCAGTTCCAGGTCGGCGGCGATCTCATCGAGGACCTCGCGCATGTGAAAGCCGTCGCGGTAGCGGTCCTGCGGGTCGCGGGCCGTCGCGGTGAGCACGAACTCGTCGAACTCGGGTGGGACGCCGGCGATGAGTGAACTCGGCGGCGGCACGTCGTTGTTGAGTCGCTGGTATGCCAGTCCGAGGGCGGTATCGCCGTTGAACGGCGTTTTGCCGGTGAGCATTTCGAAGACGAGGATGCCGGTCGAGTAGACATCGGAGCGGGCATCGGCCGAGGCCGTCTCGACCTGTTCGGGGGAGAGATAGGCTGCGGTGCCCAGGATGACGCTGTTGGACGTGATGCCCGCTGCGGCGATTGCCCGGACCAGTCCGAAGTCGACAACCTTGACTTCGCCCTCGTCGGAGATCAGGACGTTCTCTGGCTTGACGTCGCGGTGGACCAGGCCGGCGCGGTGGGCCACACCCAGAGCACTGAGGATCGGTGCCGTCACCGCGTTGACGGCGTGAGGTGGCATCGGCCCGCGTTCACGCAGTAGCTCTCGGAGCGTGCCACCCTCCACGAGTTCCATCACCAGGAAGGCGTAGTCGCCGTCGGCACCCTGGTCGTACACCGGAACGAGGCCCGGATCTTTCAGTCGGGCCACCGAGCGGGCCTCGAACTCGAGACGGGCCAGGAATTGGGGATCGGCCGAGAACCGCGGGTCCATCACCTTGACGGCAACGGGCCGGTCCAGTCGTAGGTCCATGCCGAGATAGACGCTGGACATACCGCCGCGGGCGATGAGCGCATCGATGCGGTATCTGCGCTCCAGGAGCGCACCCAAAAGCACGTCGGAGGGAGCGTTCACCGTGTCGAAGCCTTTCGTGATGGGGGTGGAAATTGAGGTGGAGATGTCGAACCGAGTCCACATTAGCGATGTGGGATCGAGAATCGGTCACGGCGCGGTCGAGCAGAGCAGCACGGGCTGTGATTCGACGGTTTGACCACTTGCTCGGTACCCTCTTGACCGTGGGTTCCGTACCGCTTTCTCCAGACACTCTTCCTGCTGACGTCGACGTCTTGTCGGTCTCTCAGGTTTCCTCCCGAATGGGCTTTTCCAACAGCAAAGTCCTCAACATGATCACCTCGCATCAGTTGCTCGCGGTTCGCCGCGACGAACAGATCGCGATCCCGGAGTTGTTCTTCGATGGTTCTGACATCGTCAAACACCTTTCCGGACTGATCGAAGTCCTGTTCGACAGTGGTTTCAGCCGTGACGAGATCATGCGGTGGTTGTTCACTGTCCAAGAAGACCTGGGCATCACGCCCGCTCAGGCACTGCACGGGCACTCGGCCCGCGAGATGATCCGCCGCGCGCAGGCCGAAGCCTTCTGACGTAGGTCTTGTTCGCGCCTGCCACCGGCGGGCGGTGCGTGCACACACATCGTGGTGCCAGGTCACATCCGGCCTCCTCGATGGCATTTGTGTGCAGTCAAGGCGCGACGGTGTCACCCCCAGGGCGGGGTCGGGGCGGACGAGGTGGCGACGACAAAGATCCAAGGTTCGTCGAGATCGACCTGATCGAGCAGAACAGGTGTCCATCCGGTTCGGGCCAGAACGTCGCGTATCTCGGATTCGCGCCAGTAGGTGAATTGCCGGGGCACGCCGAGTTTCGCCGTCCTCCCGGCTGATCCGTTGTCCCTCTTGATCGTGAACGCGAGTACTCCGTCAGGTGCGATCGCGGATTTGGCTCGCTGCAGGACGTTCTCGAACTCGTCCCCGGTCAGGTGCAGCAGGACGGCGGTGGCCAGGATTGCGTCGTACGGGCCGCCGAAGGCATCACTGCGAATGTCGAGTACATCGGCGTGGTGACCGTCTGCGCGCATCATCTCGACGAAAGCCGGTGCGGCGTCAGTGCGTCGCACACGCAGGTACTTGCTCTCGAGGTACTTCGCTGCACAGCCTGGGCCGCTGCCGAGTTCCAATATGAACCCGCCGGACCCCACTTCAACGGCAACTCGATCGAGATACGCGGTCAGATGCTCACCGAGCGGCGGCGTGCTATCGGCATAGAGCTGCGCTGCTGCTTGGTAACCGGCCGACGTCACGTCGCCTCCTGGTTTCATGCTCACCTTCGTTTTCGCTACGGTCATCAGGTTTTCGCCTGACGCACCATCAGGTTGTTCTCGATCGAGAACCCACATCGGGTGTACAGGGGGATCGAAGGGACGGATGGGGAGAGGACAACCTTGCTGAAGCCCTGCCACTCGGCTGTCAATTCTGTGAATGCTTCATCGGTGGACCATGGGGAACTGTTGCGTCGGACTCGCGGGCCCAGGTCCACCGCAATTCGGCGACGGGTACCGGGTCGGTGCAGCTGGCGATCATGTTGATCTCTTTCACTCCACCATCTTTCGAAACTCGTACCGGCTCTATTTTCTTACTTCGGACGTCCAATGTGGTGGGATCGACCAGACCAGTGAGCGGGCTGCCATGTACGCAGAATCAGCCGTGCGGTCACGATCTGACCGGAGTCGTCAAGGTTCTCGTCGTCACCGCGCACGGGTTTACTCAACCTCCATCTATCGCCCGGTCTGGCCGTCGAGCTGCTCGCGGATGATGTCCAGGTGGCCAGCGTGGCGTCCGGTCTCCTCGATCATGTGGGTCAGCGCCCATCGCATCGAGGGCGCCGATGTTCGACCGGGTGCGATCGGTGCGGGTTCGGCAAGGTCGGTGTAGGTGGCGATGACTGCGTTGGCTTGCACGGTGGCGTCGCGGTACGCCTCGATGATCGAATCGACTGTGTCCGAATCTGTTGCGGTGAACGTGGATTTCCAGTTCGTGACCTTCACTTCGAGAAAGATTGCTCGTTCGACATAGGTGAGGTGACGCAGAAGACCGATCAGGTTCGTGCCGCTCGGAACCGCCGGTGCCCGGGCTGCCGTCTCGGGAACTCCGAGGAGTTTCGAGGCCGCGGACACCCTCAGATAGTCCAGAAAGCCCACCAGCACTTCCTTTTCGGACGAACCGGTACGGGGTGGCGGGGTGTCTGTGGCCACATCAGTTCCTCTCCGTGTGCGAATGGGGTTGGACCACATTGTGCCCGGCCGGTCTGACACAGTTTGGCCATTCTCGGATGCGGCGGCGAAGCGCGCAGGTCCGGTCCGCAATTCAGGGTTGTTCCTGATGCGCCCGGACCCCCGCTCGCGGCAAGATCGATTCCGTGGACGGTTCGTCGGAACTGACCGATGAGGCGATCGACTGGATCGAGGCAGCGGCCAATGCCGAGATTGATCTCAACTGAGACCGCGAACCCGGTGACGATCGTCAGCGTCGGACGGTGAGTGCTGCGGCGATGTGGGTCAGGCGTTTGCGCCGGGGGACCACGGCACGCTGGGTCAGTATGCGGTAATCGCTCGCCTCGATCTCGTCGAGAATGGCCCGGTACATGGTGAACGCCGCGCGGATTCCGGGACGGCTGGTCGGTGTCAGGTGTTCTATGCCGGGTTCGGCGAGGCGGTATTCGGCGCGGGTCACCGCGATCAGATGTGCCAGGGCCCGGCGTAGTTCGGGTGGGACCTGTCCGGTCCTACGGCACCGGCGCAGCATCGATTCGTCGACGCCGAATGCGGCGAGTTCGTCGGTGGGGAGATAGATTCGGTCGCGGTCGAGATCCTCGCCGAGGTCGCGGATGAAGTTCGTGAGCTGGAACGCGTCTCCGAGCGAACGTGCTGATTCGGTCGCCTCCGACACCGGGACAACCGTCCCGAGGATCGGGAGCAACTCGAGGCCGATCACGCTGGCCGACCCGTACATGTAGTCCCGCAGTTGCTCCATGCTCCGGTAGCGGCTGACATGAAGTGGGCTCTCGGGCAGGTCCATTCGCATCGAGCGAAGGAAAGCTCCGAAGTAGCGGTGGTCGATCGAGTAGGTGGTCGCGGTATCGGCGACCGCCAGCACTTCTGGTAGGTCTGGCCGGTACGCCGGGTCGGCGAGGGCCGCGGCAAGATCGGATTCGATCAGATCCAGGCGGGTGAGACGGTCTGGTCCCGTTTCGTTGTCGACGATGTCGTCGACCATCCGCGCAAATCCGTACAGCGCGTACACACCGTTGCGCTTGTCTTTCGAAAGCAGTTGGGTACCGGCGTAATACGTGCGGCCGTGAACCTTGGCCAGCTGACGACAGTGTTCGTACGCGGCGCTGAGATCTTCGGTCATGACAGGTCTTCGGTGGCACCGGCGGCGGGGACGGGTGCCGGTTTCCCTCGGATCAACCGGCGTAATCGAAGCGGATCAACCCGCACGAAAGACCACCCGGCCAACCCGGACAACACCAGCGCCAGCAGGACGTCGGTGAGTTCATACATGTAGATCTCGTCGGTGGGGCCGAACACCTGCAACAGGAACACCGAGAACACGATGATCGCCACGATGGCTCGCCTGTCGATCGCGAAGGCGGCGGCCAGAACCAGCGCCCAGGTGTAATACCAAGGCAGCGTGGATGGTTCGAGCAGCAGGACGGCGAACATCGCCCACGCCATGCCCTTGACCGCGTCCCGCTCGGATCTGCGGAACCACAGCCACAGACCCACCAGCGTCAGCGCCATGATGACCGATCCGACGGTGCGGACCACATCGAGCACCGGTAGTAGCGGCAGCGCCGTGAATGGTGAAGCGGCGAAGGTGATCAGATGAGCCACCGCGGTGGGGATCGTCAGCCAGTTGATGATCTTGTCGGCCCAGGTCAACCCGAGCAGCCAGCCGAATCCATGACCGACGACCAGTGTCAGGCCACCGAAGATCACCGCGCCCAGTCCGATGATCCAGGCCAGCACCCGGACCACATCGCCCGCCCGCACCGGTCGCTCGGCGCGGATGTGCGCGAGCCAGATCCAGAGGACAAACGGAATCGCCACACCGGCGGTGATCTTGATCGCGGTGGCCAGCGCCAGCACACTCATCCCGGCAACATGGCGGCCTTCGACCACCAGCGTGACGCCTGCGATCAACACACCCATCATCAGCAGTTCGACGTGCGGGCCGCCGACCAGATGGATCAGGACCATCGGATTGAGGAGCACGATCCAGATGGCCATCGACGGATTGGTGCCGAACCGGCGGGCAAGCCTGGGCAGTGCCCACAGCGTCAACAGCAGGCCGGGCAGCAAGACCAGGCGCATCACCAGGACTCCGGCAACCGGACTGTCGCCGGTCACCTCCGTCACCGCGCGGGCAACGGCCATGAAGCCGGGTCCGTAGGGCGCGGTGGTGGTCGCCCAGACCTGCGCCATCGAATCGACCAGCGGCCCCGGATTGACCGCGGGACCGTCGGAGTAGGGATTGAAGCCGTCGCGCAGCAACGCCCCCTGCGCGAGATAGGCGTATACGTCGCGACTGTAGAGCGGTATCGCGATCAGCAGGGGAGCAGACCAGGCCACCGACGCCCAGCCGATGGCCGATGCGGGTGTGGCGCTGGTCTTCTGAGCGTTACCGGCCTGCTGTGCGTGCAGCGTGCGGCCGATCCGGACCCACGCGATCACCATCAACGCAACACCGAGCCAGAAAGCGATGGTGCTCAGGGTTCTTCCGTGGCCGTAGTACATCCACGACAGGTTCATGCTCTGGAGCGAGGTGTTGTTGCGGGGGACGTCACCGACACCGAAACTGCCGATGGTGACCAGTACCGAACCGATGAATCCGAGTACTACGTGGCGCCCGATCTCGGTGGCACAGAACTCGCGCAACGCTCGAACCGAGAAACCTCGCCGCCACCGACCGGCGACGGTGACCGGCGCAGGGGTGGTGGCGGGTACGGACATCTCGATGATCCTAGTCACCGACGATGCGGGCGGCGGCCAGGCGACCCGAGACCAGCACCGGCGGGATGCCGACCCCGGGCACCGTCGAGCTGCCTGCCAGCACCACGTTGTCGGTTCCGCGGACGAGGTTGGGGGTCCGCAGTGGTCCGGTCTGGCGCACGGTGTGGGCTGCGGCGAAGGGTGTGCCCGCCGCCATCCCCTTGTCAGCCCACGTGCCGGGGTCGTCGACCTTGACGATCTCGAAGTTCTCCCGGATGCCGTGGTAACCCCTCGACTCGAGGACGGCGAGCACCTCGTCCACGTACGGCCTCGAGAGTTCTCGCCACGGCAGAGGTGCGGAATCGAGATTGGGGCAGGGGGCGAGCACCGTCACGGATTCGCCGGCCGCGGTGATCGAGTGGTCGGGATCGGAGACCGCGGGCCGGTTGATGAGCAGCGACGGGTCGCTCATGAGCCGGCCCCGGCCCGAGCGGGCGGTCAGTTCACGGAAGGTTTGCGACCACGCCATGCCGAAGTCCAGCGTGTGATGCCCGCCCGGCCACTGTGCCGTGACGGAGGTGGGAACCACGCCGTGTGCGACCACTGCGCTCGGCGAGTAGACGATCTTGCGGGAACCGCCACGGGGCTTGTCTCCGAGTAGTCGCCGGGTCACGGGCGTGTCGGTGGTGAAGATGACGGCATCGCAGGGCCACCGGCGGCCATCGGTGGTCGCGATCGCGCTCACCCGGTTGCCGTCCCACTCGACACCTTCGGCGGCGGCGCCGAGTTCGACGCGGCCACCGGCCTCGATCAGTGCGTTGGCCATCTCCTGGGCGACCCGGCCCATACCGCCGCGCGGATAGTAGACACCCATGCTGATGTCCATGTGGGCGATGACCGCGTACACCGCGCGGGCTCGCTCCGGCGGTACCCCCGCGTACAGGGCCTGAAAGGTGAAGGCGCGCAACAGTCGTTCGTCGGTGATGAAACGCCCCGCCGCCGACGAGAGCTTGCCCAGTGCGCCCAGGCGCACCAATTGTGCTGCGTCGGTGCGGGTTTTCCGGTCTCGGACGATCGAGATGGGCGAATCGAAGTTGCGGTCGATGAAGCGGTCGAACTCGGCGTCGTACAACCGTGCCAGCCAGTCGGTGAGGCCTCGGTAGCCGCGAGACGCTTCGACGCCGAAGGTTTCGGCGATGGCGGCGGCCAGCCTGTCGATGTCGCGGTGCATCTTCAGTTCGGTTCCGTCGGCGTATCGCATGTGATAGGTCGGGTCGACGTCGATCAGATCCAGACGCCGCACCGCGTCGTCTCGATTGATGCCCACCGCGGCCAGTGGTGCGTGGACGAGTTCGGGCATCGTGAGAATTGTTGCGCCGGTGTCGAATCGGTTGGTACCGATCGTCTCCGTTGCGACCCGGCCGCCGGGTAGCTCGGCGGCCTCGAGCACGGTCACCTCGCGGCCTGCACCGCGCAGATACAGGGCTGCGGTCAGCCCCGACAACCCTGCGCCGACAACAACAATCCGGTCGCTCTTGCCTGAGGTGGTACGCGGCATCAGTACTGGCGGCGGGTCATGGCGGTTGCCAGTTCGATCAGATCGGCCTTGGCGGAGGCGGTCGCGGTGCTGGCGGTCAAGGTGGCCAGCGCGCTGGTCACCAGATCCTCGATCTGTTGTTCCACCTCGGCGACGGCACCACTGGCGGTGATGATCGCCAATGTCTGAGCCAATTCGTCGGCGTCGAGCGCACGTCCGACCCGCTCACGCAGTACGCGTGCCGCCTCCCGGTCATGGGTGTCGAGATGGCCCAGAGCTGCCGACAACAGTGCGGTCCGCTTGCCGGCGATGATGTCGTCGCCTGCCGGCTTGCCGGTGATCGACGGATCGCCGAAGACCCCGAGTAGATCGTCACGAAGCTGGAAGGCGATGCCGATGTCGGTGCCGAACGAACGCAACGACTCGATCAGGCCGGCGTCGGCGCCGCCGATCGCAGCGCCCAGGTGCAGCGGGCGTTCGACCGTGTAGGCGGCGGTCTTGAACCGCATCACGCGATAGGCGGCCTCCGGTGTCTCGTCGCCGGAGGCCTCGGTTGCGATGTCGAGGAACTGACCGCCGAGGACCTCGGTGCGCATACCCCGCCAGATCGCCGACACCGACCGATGGATCTGTGCATCGAACCCGGCTTCGGCGATCAGGTCATCGGCCCAGGCCAGGGCCAGATCTCCGAGGAGGATAGCAACGCCTTCGCCGTAGTCGGCGGCATCTCCACGCCAGCCGGCCTCGCGATGTCGGGTCTCGAACTCGCGGTGGATCGTCGGGAACCCGCGGCGCGTGTCAGAGCGATCGATGATGTCGTCGTGGATCAACGCACAGGCCTGCATCAGTTCCAGGGCGGCGCAGACCGACAGCAGCCGGTCGGGATCGGTGCGGGCCGGGCCTGCGGACAGGTAACCGGCCCAGGCGAACGTCGGTCGGACACGTTTGCCGCCGCGGACTACAAAAGCAGACAGTGCGTCCACCGCATCGCAGAATCCCGGACCAATGTCGGCTGCCGTGGATGCGCGGTCTGCAAAAACCCGCTGCAAGAGGTCGGTGGTCGCGGCGGGAACGTCGGTCACAGACTGGATTGCCACGTCAACCACACTACGGTGGGATGTGGCGGCGGCAGGCAGGCGGTCGTCCCCGGCCGCCACCTCTATACTTGCCGGGTGAGTTCGCAGATGACGCAATCATCGATCGTGAAGCGGCTGACCGAACCCCACTCGGGTCCGGTGCCGTTCTCGGTCGAGTTCATGCCGCCCCGAGACGAGCAGGCCGAGGCGCGCCTGTGGCGAACCGTGCGGATTTTCGAGCGAATGAACCCGGCCTTTGTCTCGATGACCTACGGCGCCGGCGGCTCCACCCGTGATCGGACATTGCGTATCACCGGGGAGATCGCGCGCGAGACCACGTTGCTCCCCGTCGCTCACCTGACTGCGGTGGGGCACAGCATCGACGAGCTTCGGGCGATGGCCGGCGGCTACGCCGACCAGGGCATCACCAACATCCTGGCCCTGCGTGGTGACCCGCCGGGTGACCCGCTGGGCGAATGGGTCAAGCATCCCGACGGGCTGGAGTACGCAGAACAACTCGTCCGGCTACTGCAGGATCTCGGCGACTTCAACATCGGGGTGGCCTCGTTCCCCGAAGGTCATCACCGGGCGCCCGACCTCGATCACGACACCAGGTACCTGGTGTCGAAACTTCGTGCCGGAGCCCAGTATTCGATCACCCAGATGTTCTTCGACGTCGATCACTATCTGCGACTGCGCGACCGTGTCAACGCGGTCGATCCGGAACAGGGCGCCAAGCCGCTGATCCCGGGGATCATGCCGATCACCTCGCTCGCCTCGGTGCGTCGCATGGTCGAACTCTCGGGTTCGGTGCTCCCGCCCGCGGTCGAGAAGCGACTGGCCGAAGCTGCAGGCGACGGGCCAGAGGAGAACCGGGAATCGGTCCGCGCAGTGGGCATCGACCTGGCCACCGAGATGGCGCAGCGCCTGATCGACGAGGGCGCGCCGTGTCTGCACTTCTGCAGCCTGAACTTCGCGAAGGCCACCAGCGAGGTCCTCGAGCGACTCGGGATGAACTCGCTCGCTGCCTGACCGCTCGACGACACCAGAGTGGGTAGCCAACCGATCAGTGTGAGTTCCCGCTGCTGTCGGTTCCGCTGCGACCCGTACCGCCGGCGTTCGAGCTTCCCACAGGTGGATGCGGGGCGTCCTTCGGACGTTTGTGCGGGGCACCTGGCCGCGACGATTGGTCGCGGCTGACCCACGCGAGCGCCACCACCACGACGGCCACGGCCAACGCGATGCCTGCCATCAGGCCCGTCCAGCCGGCGAACGCGGCGGTCCCGGGTTCGTCGTAGCGGGCCTCGGCGGTCATCGGGGTCGCCTTGCCGATCTCCGGCTTCCAGGAGACGGCGTCGTCGCCGTCCTGCTGGCCGTTGGTGGCACTGATCGGTCCGGCGAACTGGACTGAGAACTCGATGTAGTCGCGCTCGGGCGTCAAACCCTGCAGATCGGCCGTACCGCGGAAGGTGACCGCTTCTCCGCGGCGCTGCGCCTGCAGGTCCAGAGTCACGGGGGCATCCGGGTAGGCGTCGTCGACGAGTTCGCCGAGCTGGGCGAATTGGCCGAGGGTGGCCTCGGTGAATGTTGCCCGGGTGCCGATCAGTCCGTCGCGTTTGAACTCGGTGGCAGTGACCACCGTCTCGAGCGATTGCGGCACCGTGATCTGCGGACCCTTTTCCTGGCCGATGTCCTTCTCGGCGAGCACAATCGCGCCCCACAGCCGATCGCCGTATTGGGCGGGTTCGTCAGAACAGGCGGCAAGTGCCGGGCCGAAGAGCAGGGCCAGCACGAGCAACACCGCACTCAGGGGACCGCGACGGCGGTTGGGTCGGGTGATCTCAGGCACGCAGCTATCGTGCCATTAGCCGGGCCGGTCCGTGAGGAGGGCCGCGCTGATGGCGTTCAGTTGATGCCGGAACGAGGCCGACGAGACAGTGCCACAGCTGCCGGTACCCCCAGGATGCCCATCCCGATCAGCCCGTACGGAACCGCCGCGGGAAGCGCGGGATCGTCGAGGAAGACCAGGAACGCCAGCGCCGATCCGAGCCAGGTCCAGGTGAACCAGCCCACCGGTGCGACCAATGTCATCGGTGTCACCGTGACCGGTTTCGGGTCGATCAGCGAGAGCAAGATGAACATGACGCACGCGACACCGGCCCAGCCGATGAAGTTGGTGACCGGGATCTGGTCGATGCCGGGGAGCCCGGCGTCATCGGTGGACCAGGTCCACAATCCGGCACTGACCATCTGCGGGTCGAGGTACAGATCCCAGCCGACCATCCCGACGGTTGCCGCGGCGATCCGGATCGGAAGACGGCGACTGATCAGCGAGCTGATCCACCACATGCTGTAACCGCCTGCGGTCCAGGCCAAGCCGATGATCACCGGTACCTCGGCCACGGATGGCCCGATCCGATCGGTGGCGTAGGCGTAGGCGCCGAACGGGAATCCGGTGGCGACGCCGACGATCTCGGCGGTCCATCCGACGCCGGCCGTGGCCGCGAAGACCGCGACCGCCCGAAGTGGCCCCAGCCGGAACGTGGCATGAGCGAGCATCGCGGCGGCCGCGGCGACAACGACGACCACGGTGGCCTGATCGCGCGCCACCCCGTCGACCAAGGGGTAGATGATCTGCGCGGCGATCGATCCGGCGAGCAGGACCGCGGAGGTCCACAGCAAGATCTGACGTCGGGGGACCACCAGCGCTGCGGTCATCCCCATCGGCCGCGGGTGATCCTGGCCAACGGAGATCTCCGGTCGGACAGGACCGCGGTCGCCGCGATGCGACCGCTGGCACCGCTGACACCACCGCCCGGGTGGGTCGAGGCCCCGGCGAGCACCAGACCCGGGGCGCCGGGAACCCGGTGCCGGGCCAATTCGGGATGGGGGCGCCACATCAGCATCTGATCCAGCGACATCTCCACATGCATGATGTTGCCGCCGGTCATCCCGATCTCGGATTCCAGGTCGGCGGGCGTCTGGACGTAGGTGTGCTCGATCGAGTCGGCGAACCCCGGTGCGTGCCGGTCCAATTCGTTGATGATCTCCTGGCCTGCGGTGGCCGCGAGGTCGGACCAGCTGCGCCCGCCGGAGAGCTTGTACGGATGCCACTGGGCCCACAGACTCGTCTGATGCCGGCCGGGTGGGGCCAGGGTCGGATCGATTGCGGAAAAACTCATCGCGATCAGCGCGGGGCGCCGCGGCAGATCGCCTGCGCCGGCATCGGCGTGCGCCCGGGCCAGATGTCCGCGATCGGTAACCAGCAGACCCAGCCCGCCATGTACCGAGGTGTCGGCGGGCAGTCCGGGATACTGCGGCAGGGCGGTGCCCCCGAGACGGACCGCCATACCGATACCGCCACCGATGCGGATCTGTGAGCGCCACCGGTCGGCGGTGGTGCGGTCGAATCCACCGGCCTGCAACAGGTCAAGGGTGGTGAGAATGTGGCAGGCGCTGATCACCGATCGGGCACGGTGCGCGCCACCATCGGCAGTCCGAACCAGCCAGCTGTCACCCTGCTTCTCGATGGCGGTCGCAGCGGCCGACAGTTCGAGTTCGCCGCCGTCGGCGTGAAGTTTGCGGATGAGGGCTTCGGCGAGCGCGCCGCTGCCGCCGACCGCCCGGCCTGGGGGAATGGTGTGCATCGCGGCGGCAAAACCGACCATGGGTGCGGTTCCCGGTTCATTCATCGGCGGACCCGACTGCGCTCCGAACCACGCCAGCGCCGCCTTGAGGTGTTCGGATTCGAACCAGTTGTCCAGGAGTGCATTGCCGGACATCAGGAACTCTTGTGAGAGCCCGAGTCCGGCGGCGGAGCCGTTGCCGGGGATGCGCGCAGGCAGACCCCAGAACGCCTTGCCGAGAGCGAGCGGGGAGGGCGACGAGGTGAACGCCGACATCATCGCCGCCGACCGGCGCGCCCAGACGTCGACGAATCCACGGTAGGCGCGCGCATCGGCGGGACCGCAGGCCGCCTCGATCGACGCGACCGTCTTCTCGAGGTCGCGGTGGAAGATGATCGGGGGAGCATCGTCGGTAGCGGGGCAGAACGCCCATGGGTCGCAGTCGATGTATCGCAGTCCGTGATCGGCCAGTGCGAGTTCTTCGAGGATCGGGGTGTGCCTGATCATCAGGTGCGCCGACGATCCACGGTCGACGCGATAGCCCGGGAACCGTTCGACGGTGGACACGGCTCCGCCTGCGACACTGTCGCGTTCGAGCACCTTGACCTGTTGACCGGCGGCTGCCAAATAGGCGGCGGCCACGAGGCCGTTGTGTCCGGAGCCGATAACGAGGGTGTCGATCATGTGGTCCTATCGCAGTGGGAGGGCGCGGCCGAGGACAGCAAACGGTCTGGGATCACCGGCGAAGGTGAAGCCGCGGAGCACGTCGGCAAAACCCAACCTGCGGTAGAGCCGCCACGCACGGTTGTTCTCCTCGTCTACCTCGGGTGTCGAGAGCAGCACCTGTGGTTCGGAGCGACCGGCCAGCAGGCGTTGTAGCAATTGCTCGCCGATCTGCCTGCCCTGTGCGGACGGATGCACGTGAAGTTCGGTCAGCTCGAAGTAGTTGTCGGTGAGGGCGCTGATTCGCTCACGGCTTGACCCGGCGCGGACCAGACCACTGCGCACCTGCTGGTTCCACCATTGATCGTGCGCGCCGCTGTATCCGTATGCGATCCCCACCAGGGTTTCCCGCCCGGTCGCCGGGCCGGCTGAGTCGATCGCGGCGACGGCCTTCCAACCGGGGCGCCGGATGTGGTCGTGCCACAGGGGAGCCCGTTGCATTTCGGTGCCCGGCGGGTAGTTCATCGCGGTGACGTAGACGCTCAAGGCCTCGGGTAGCCAGATCTGTGCATCGTGGGCCGAGAGGTCGGCGATCCGGATGGGCACAGAAGTTTCCGCCTTTTTTGCTTGATGGTTGTCGGTGTCGTTGGGTATATTGAATCTGTCGAACGGGTGTTCGAGGCTTCAACCTCCGCAAAGGCGCAAGCCGCATCGTTTACCCGCTTTACGACGTGAGGGCGGCTCGGTGGCCAACGAGGGAAGCGTAGGCCACCGAGCCGACCCCGCATAGACAACAGATAGTCCGGCAAAGGAGGACCGAGATGGCGACGATGGCACGAACCCCTGCGCGCGGCCCCCGGAATGTCGGACCGGCCTCGACCGGACGGGCCGCACGGGTCACCCGACTGCCCGAGCCGACCCAGATCATCGCCTCCCGCGAGATGCTGGAACGAGCGGAGTCGCGGCTGCGTGAATCGGATGTCGTCACCGACTCCGCCGAGGCGTTCAGCGCGCTGTACCAATCGGCGCTGCGCGCGGCCGGCGCCGTCCTGGCCGTCGCCGAGCACCCCACCCGCCGACGTGGGTCGCGCAGTGCGTGGGCGCGGTTGCCGCAGGCGATGCCTGAGCTCTCCGAGTGGGCAACGTACTTCGCCGGGCTCTCTCGCCTACGCGCCGACACCGAGGCCGGGATCCGGTCGGTGACCGACGAACAGATTGCCGAGTTGCGACCGAAGGTGGACAAGTTTTTACACGTGGTCGAGATGGAAATCCTGCGACTCGAGCGGGGCAAACCGTCGAATATGCCTGCTGGTGCGGCCTGAAGGCTCCGAAATTACTGCTAACGGACCAAAATTGACCAACTTGTGGCGGGGAATGGTGGTTCGAACTTCCAACACCTCGTATCATCGGAGGTGGGTCCACCGCAGTGGGTCCGGGCAACCGGAATTGTCTCCTCTGGATGCTCTACCGAAACCATGTGCTGAAGGAGGGGGCGGGTGCCACTCTCAGAGCACGAGCAGCGCATGCTCGAACAGATCGAAAACGCTCTGTACGCCGAAGACCCCAAGTTTGCGTCGAACGTACGGTCGCGTCGCTTTCGCGGCTCCACTGCGCGCCGTCGACTGCAGGCTGCCGTGTTGTTCCTCGTCGGACTTGTCCTCCTTGTCGGGGGAGTCGTCATCGAGGTGCAGATCGGCGGATTCCCCATTGTCAGCCTCATCGGCTTCCTGGTGATGTTCGGTGCCGGGCTGATGGCGTTGTGGGGAACTAGGAGCGGATCGACTCCCGGAGGTTCTTCGGGGTCGTCGTCGCGCGGCGGTTCGTCGGGCCGCGAGCAGCGGCAAGGACGAAAGTTTTCTGAACGAATGGAAGAGCGGTTCAACCGCCGCTTCGAGCAGGAGTAGACGTCTTCGGGCGCGCTTGACCGTAGAAGGCCGTGCATCGCATTGCGATGTACGGCCTTTTTTGTGTTTTCAGGGCATCTCGCCCCACTTTCCACCCGGGCCCCCACTTTCTCCCACCCATGAGGTTTCGCCGACAAAACGGGGCTGAAGTGCCCCCTGGAGCTCGAAAATGCCGCCCGAACGGTTCCCTGACACCCGGGATCAGGTTTCGTCCCCCACCTGGCTACAAGGCCTGTACCTGCAGGATCGGAGGACTTACGCCCATTTTTGCGCTCCAAGGGGTGGAAAGTGGTGGATTGTGGGGTACAGTGGTGATCGTTGGTGGAAGAGAACCGGATCTTTCCATCAACCTTGGGGTTGGAGGTGACGACACATGGCCAGCGCTATGTTCCTCGGCACTTACACACCCAAGTTGGACGACAAGGGGCGGCTCACGCTGCCCGCAAAGTTCCGAGACGCACTTGCAGGAGGGGTGATGATCACAAAAGGTCAGGACCGCAGCCTCGCAGTGCACATGCGGGATGACTTCTATGAGTTGGCTCAACGAGTGATGAGCTCGCCCAAGAACGATCCTGCTGCCCGGGCTTTTCAACGTCAACTGAGCTCGGGTACCGATGAGCAGCGGCCAGACGGTCAGGGGCGCATAACCCTGTCCCCGGATCACCGTCGCTATGCGGGGCTGGCCAAAGAGTGTGTGGTCATCGGAAACATGAGCCACTTGGAGATCTGGGACGCGCAGACATGGCGCGATTACCAGGATGAGCACGAGGAAAACTTCTCGAGCGTGGGCTTCGACGTCCTGGACACGGCCTGAGGCCAAGGACCACAAGACCACGTGGGTGAATCGAGGCCTTTGCCCGATCCGACCCTGACGCACTTCCCCAGCGCCAGGTTCGACAGCCCGCCCCTGACGCACTTCCCCAGCGCCAGGTGCGGAGATCGGGCAGGGACCAGGATCCACCCACACACCTGCCGGCCAATTGGCGCACCCGGACCGCACGAGAGGTAGCACAGTGGATCTCGCCGATGGCCCCTTCGGGCACGTCCCGGTCATGGCCGAGCGGATGATCGAACTGCTTGCACCTTCGATCACCCGGCGACATCCCGACGGTACCGACGCGATCTACGTCGACGGCACTCTCGGCGCAGGCGGCCATACCGAACTCATCGCCCAGAGATTTCCCGGTGTTTCGATCATCGGAATCGACCGCGACATCAACGCTTTGAATCTCGCGCGCGAGCGCCTGTCACCCTTCGGTGATCGGATCACCTTTGTCCACACGCGGTACGACGCGGTGGACGAGGCCCTGGAGCAGGCCGGTGTCACGAAGATCGATGCCGCACTCTACGATCTCGGCGTCTCGTCGATGCAACTCGATCAGCCCGACCGCGGTTTCGCCTACGCGGTTGATTCTCCGCTGGATATGCGGATGAATGCTGATGACCCCCTGACCGCGGCCGACGTCCTCAACACCTACGGGCACGGCGAATTGGCCCGTGTCCTTTCGGAATACGGTGACGAGAGGTTTGCAGGCAAGATTGCCTCCGCGGTACTGCGTGAACGCGAGATCGAACCTTTCACCACCAGTGGCCGACTGGTGGAACTGTTGTATCGGTCAATCCCGGCGGCCACCCGACGTACCGGTGGTCATCCGGCCAAACGCACATTCCAGGCGTTGCGGATCGAAGTCAATGGAGAGCTGACCTCATTGAAGGCTGCTCTGCCCGCTGCACTTTCGGCGTTGGCGGTCGGTGGGCGTCTGGCGGTCATGTCCTACCAATCGCTGGAGGACCGGATCGTCAAACGCGAGTTCGTCGAGCGGACCAAATCGAAGACACCACCCGGACTCCCTGTCGATCTGCCAGGAACCGCACCGGATTTCGTGTTGGTGACCAGGGGAGCGGAACAGGCATCGGACGAAGAGATCGAGCGCAACCCGAGGTCCGCATCCGTGCGGGTGCGGGTCATCGAGCGGATAGCGGGGGGGAAGAAGTGACGGTTACCGACGACAATCTCGCCACAGCGCGTCGCCGCGATGCCGGTGAGCAGGGTGCCAGGCATTCGGGTGCGAACAGGCAACGTTCGGCCGCCGCGGAGAAGGCGCTCGAGCGTCGTCGCAAACGCCTTGGTGCCGGGGCGGTTTCGTCGACTTCGCGTCACTGGCAACGTCCCGAGGGCCCGACCACGCCGGTGGAGAAGCCGGCGATGTGGGGCCGCATGCGAAGTGCGCCGGTACAGGCGGTGCGTCGTGTCCCGTTCGCCGTTGTCGTCGTCGGGATGCTGTTGGCCGGATTGGCGCTGACACTGTGGCTTTCGACCAAGTCGGCTCAGGACTCGTACCAGCTCGGTGTGGAACGCGCATACAACGAACAGCTGTCAGACCGTCGCGACGCTCTCAAGAAGGAATATGAGTCGGGTGATTCTGCACCTGAATTGTCCGAAAAGGCCGGTGGATTGGGCATGATCCCGGCCACCGATGTGCCGCGGATGGTCGTCGGTCCCGATGGACGTGAAACCGTTGTCGGGGAGATCAAGCCTGCTGAAGGTGACAAAGCGCCGTCAATGAACAACGGTCCGAAAACGGTCGTGCCGAAGCCCGCCGAGACTCCGGTTGTCGCCCCGACAACACCAGGGGCTCAGGGTATTCCGATCCAGGGAACCCCGGTCGCCCCGGGTGGCGATGCCGCCAATCCTCTGCCGACCGCCCCGACCTCTCCGACGGCACCGACCGTGAATACCCCGGCCGAGGCCCCGACGGCGCCCGCGTACACAAATGTTCTTCCAACCAATGGCGGCGCGCCGGGCGCAAATTCGGGCGAAGACGGTTAGCGCAGCAGAGAATTGACAACCATGAAGGTCTCATTTGCGATGATGTTCACGGCGAATGGATCTGCTGACGATCGGTACCGCCGATGATGCGGCCGAGGAGTGCGGGCGACCGTCGTACCCGGCAGCGATCGGCGGGCAGGGATCGGGTCGGCCCATCCCAGCGTCCGCGGGGACGTCAGGGAACGGGTCCTGCCGGATATCGCGACAGCGACCATCCGGACAACGCGCCCCGGACGGCCGCCGGGCGTAACAGTTTCCCGGCCGGTGGTTCGCACCACGGGAGTGACGACATGATCCGGGCCAGTCGCCAATTCTTGCGGCGCCACCGGGTGGCAACGGCTTTGATCCTTGTTGTGGTCCTGGTGGTCACGGTGAAGATGACGATGCTGCAGGTTGTCGACGGTCCGTCATTGTCCGCCGAGGCGGCGAGTCAGCGTGCGGTGACCGAGGTGCTGCCCGCGAAACGTGGTGCCATCGAGGACCGCAACGGCAAGGCCATCGCCTACACCGATGACGCTCGCGCACTGACCTTCCAGCCGGCCAAGGTGCGCAAAGAGATCGAAGAAGCGCATCAGAAGGATTCGAAGCTACCGGACCTCGACACCCGGATCGGCGAGATCGCGAGGGGAATCCGAGAGGAACTCGGCAACGAGTTCGACGAGTCCTCGCTTCGTGAACTGCTGCGTAGCAACGAGACTTTCGTGTACCTGGCCCGGGCGGTCAGCCCGGAGTCGGCAAACAAGATCATCGACGAATTCCCCGAGGTCGGTTCGGAGCGACAGGACGTTCGGCTGTACCCCGGTGGCGAGTTGGCCGCGAACATCGTCGGCGACGTCGACTTCGACGGAAACGGTTTGATCGGCCTGGAATCCTCGATGGATTCAGTACTTTCAGGCGCTGACGGGTCGCGCACCTACGACCGTGGCTCCGACGGCGCGGTCATCCCGGGCAGCCCTCGCAACCTGCATCCGGCCGTCAACGGTGCCACTGTGGAACTGACCATCGACTCCGACATCCAGTGGTACGTCCAGAACCAGGTGCAGCTGGCCAAAGAACGCTCGGGCGCGGTGAACGCGTCGGCCGTGGTCATGGATGCCAAGACCGGTGAAGTGCTGGCGATGGCCAACGACGGAACGTTCAATCCCGCCAAACCCCTTGATGAACAAGGGGATGTGCAGCTCGGTGACCTACCGGTCACATCGCCATTCGAGCCCGGTTCGGTCAACAAGCTCGTCACCGCGGCGGCCGCCATCGAATACGGTGTCACCACGCCGGACGAGGTGCACCAGGTGCCGGGAACGATCACCATGTCCGATGCCACCGTGAAAGATGCCTGGGCGCATGATGTTGCGCCGTACACGACAACGGGCATCTTCGGTAAGTCCTCCAACGTCGGAACCCTGATGCTCGCCGAGAAGGTGGGCGAGGACCGATTTGCCGACATGCTCAAGCGTTTCGGCCTCGGCCAGAGCACTGATGTGGGTCTGCCGGGCGAGAGTGGCGGCGTGGTCCCGGCCCGCACGCAGTGGTCGGGTGGCACCTTTGCCAACCTTCCGATCGGCCAGGGTCTGACGATGACGCTGCTGCAGATGACGGCCATGTACCAGGCCGTTGCCAACGACGGCGTGCGGATCCCGCCGCGGATCATCCAGGCGATCAACGGCGAGGGTCAGCCCGGTGTCACCGAGCAGCCTGCAGGGGTTCGGGTGGTGAGCCCCGCGACCGCCAAGTCGGTTCGTGACATGTTCCGTTCGGTGGTCCAGAGCGATCCGATGGGTGTGCAGAACGGCACCGGCGTGAAGGCCGACGTCCCCGGATATCAGATCAGCGGTAAGACCGGTACCGCGCAGCAGGTGGATCCGAAGTGTGGTTGCTATTCCAACGAGGCGTACAACATCACATTTGCCGGAATCGCGCCCGCTGACAACCCGCGATACGTGATCGGCATCATGCTGGACAACCCGAAACGAAGCAGTGACGGCACCGGTGGACAGAGCTCTGCGCCGCTTTTCCAGACCATCGCGTCCTGGATGCTGCAGCGCGAACGGATACCACTGTCATCGGGCCCGACGCCTCCACTGGTCTTGCAAGCCGGGTGACCCCGCGGCGGTATGTTGAGGAAATGTCTGCTCCCGATAGTTCGGTGTTGCGCCCTGCCCTGGTCACCCCGACCTCGGTCGAGGCTCTCGCGGCGACCGGCAACACACAGATACATCTGATCGGCACGGCGACAGGACAGACCGCGGTGAGCGGTGTGACCCTTCGGGCGCAGGATGTTCGGCCCGGAGACCTGTTCGCGGCGCTACCGGGCAGCCATTTCCACGGTGCGCAATTCGCCGCGGATGCACTGGCTGCCGGTGCGACGGCGGTACTGACCGATCCCGCCGGACGCGACATCGTCGCCGGTCTCGATGGCGCCCATGACTGTGCCGTGCTGGTTCATCCGCAGCCGCGGCAGGTCCTCGGTGACCTCAGCTCCCAGATATACGGCCACCCCTCCCGGCGTCTGACACTGATCGGTATCACCGGAACCTCGGGCAAGACCACCACGAGCTACCTCACCGAGGCGGCGCTGATGGCGGACGGGCACTCGGTGGGACTGATCGGCACCGTCGAGACCCGGATCGCCGGGATTCGGCAGCCCAGTGCGCTGACCACGCCGGAGGCCCCACAGTTGCAGGGGTTGTTGGCCGCAATGCTCGAGCAAGGTGTGGATTCGGTGGTGATGGAGGTCTCGAGTCACGCCTTGTATCTGGGTCGTGTCGACGGCAGCCGGTTCGCGCTGGGGGCTTTCACCAATCTCTCGCAGGACCATCTCGACTTCCATCCGACCATGCGCGACTACTTCAACACCAAAGCGCTTCTGTTCCAGCCGGATTCGCCGGTTCACGCTGAGGCGTCGGTGATCTGCATCGATGATGACTGGGGCCGTGAGATGTTGCAGATCGCCGGCCCCGGCGCGGTCAGTGTGTCGACGTCGGGTTCAGGGGAGGGCGTCGACTGGCATGCCGGACCATCCGAGGTAGCCGCAGACGGTGCACAGCACGTCACGATGACCGGGCCGGACGGCCGGTCGTACGAGATGGTTGTCCCGATGCCGGGCCGCTACAACGTCGCCAATGCGCTGACCGCAGTTGCGCTCGCGGCCGGTGCCGGTGTGCCGACGGCGACGGCGATCGCATCGATCGGTGACGTTGCGGTACCCGGACGAGTCGAGCGCGTGGTCCGCGGGCAGCCGTTCCTCGCCGTGGTCGACTACGCCCACAAACCCGCCGCGCTCGAGGCCGTCATCGGCACGCTGCGAGGACAGAGCAAAGGCCGCATCGCCGTTGTCGTGGGAGCCGGTGGCGACCGCGACACCGGTAAGCGTCCGATCATGGGTGAGGCGGCCGCACGCGGCGCCGAGTTCGTGGTCGTGACCGATGACAATCCGCGATCCGAAGTACCAGCCGAGATCCGGGCGCAGGTGGTCGCCGGAGCCGCGGCCGTACCGCTTGCCGAGCGCCCCTCGGACGCTGAACCGGTCCGGGAGATCGGCGACCGGGCCGAGGCGATCGAAGCCGCCGTCCGCTGGGCGCGGCCCGGTGACGTGGTGCTGGTGGCGGGCAAAGGCCACGAGGCCGGTCAAGAGATCCACGGCGTGAAGCATCCCTTCGACGATCGGGTCGTCCTGGCCCGGGCGATCGATGATCTTGGAACGCAACAGAATTCAACTGACACGGAGTCATCACAGTGAGCAAT
Organism: Williamsia sp. Y853; assembly: GCF_056786495.1. Lineage (NCBI taxonomy): Bacteria > Bacillati > Actinomycetota > Actinomycetes > Mycobacteriales > Nocardiaceae > Williamsia > Williamsia sp. Y853. The sequence continues at coordinate 99,510 of NZ_JBXCJC010000006.1, read as the reverse complement.
ACCGATAGTGGCCAGGCCGAGCGGGTGGACCGGGTCGACACCAGGGCGGTACGCGCCGCCCTGCGGGACCTGGCCGATGCGGTGCACGCCGCGCCGGAGCGGCGCAGTTGGGCGGTGCTCGGTGAGATGGACCTCCCGCCGGATCTCGATGCCGATGATCGGCTTCAGATGACGCGCTGGGTGGTCTCCCACGACGAACTCGGACGGCTGGCTGTGCGCCTGGACATCGGTCAGGTCATCTGCGTGGGTACCTCTCGAGCCGTACACGGACTCCACCAAGGTGCGGTCATGGAGGGGTCGTGGGGTTCGGAGGCGGTCCTGGTGTCCACACCACAGGAGGCTGCGGAGATACTGGACGCGCAACTCGGCGAGCACGATGTGGTGCTGGTGATGGGTGGGCGCGAGCTCGGTCTGACCGAATTCTTGAACGGCCGCGGCGACCGCCGGACTCCGGGCGGCGATCCTGCGTGAACGTCTTCGACCACAGCTTTGATACTCGACAGATAGGGATGTTCAGGTGAGGCAGATCCTGATTGCGGGCGTGATCTCGCTGGCGGTGGCGATCTTGCTGACCCCGGTGCTGATCAAGGTCTTTTCGCGTCAAGGCTTCGGTCAGGAGATCAGGGTCGAGGGGCCCGCGAGCCACCAGACCAAGCGCGGGACCCCGTCGATGGGCGGCGTGGCGATCGTCGCCGCACTGTGGGCGGGCTACTGGGGATCGCATCTGTTCGGGTACATCACAGACGGCAGCGGTCCGACGGCCTCGGGCATCCTGGTGCTGTCGCTGGCGACCACGTTGGCGCTTGTCGGCTTCCTCGACGACTTCATCAAGATCCGCAAGCAGCGCAACCTCGGACTGAACAAGACCGCGAAGTCGGTGGGTCAGCTCATCGCCGCATTGCTGTTCGGTGTGCTGGCGCTGCAGTTCCGCAACGAGGCCGGTTACCAGCCGGCAAGCCCGAAGCTGTCCTATGTCCGTGAGATCGACGCCATCGCCATGGGTTCGGTGGTCTTCATCATCTTCGTGTGGCTGGTCGTGTCGGCATGGTCCAACGCGGTCAACTTCACCGACGGACTCGACGGCCTCGCCGCGGGTTCGATGGCGATGGTGCTCGGGTCCTACGTCCTGATCACGTTCTGGCAGTACCGCAACGCCTGTGTCGGTGGGCCCAAAGCTGCCGAGCCCGGTTGCTATACCGTCCGCGATCCACTCGATCTGGCGTTGATCGCGGTGGCCGGCGGTGGAGCCTGTCTGGGATTCCTGTGGTGGAATGCCGCGCCGGCCAAGATATTCATGGGCGACACCGGTTCTCTGGCACTGGGTGGTCTGCTTGCCGGTCTCTCGATCACGACGAGTACCGAGTTGTTGGCCGTCGTCGTCGGCGCGTTGTTCGTCGCCGAGATCATCTCGGTTGTCATCCAGATCGCAGTCTTCCGGACCACCGGCAGGCGGGTGTTCCGGATGGCGCCGTTCCATCATCACTTCGAACTGTCCGGGTGGGCGGAAACCACGGTGATCATCAGGTTCTGGCTGCTGACCGCCATCGCCTGCGCTCTGGGGCTGTCGCTGTTCTACAGCGAATTCCTCGGTGCAAGTGGGGGATAGCCGATGACGGTGCAGGAATCACCGTGGGGTGAGCGGGTTCTGGTCGCAGGCGCCGGTGTTGCCGGAGCCTCCGCAGCACGGTTCCTGCTGAACCAGGGTGTGGCGGTCACCGTCTGCGACAACCGACCTGCCGCGCTCGAGCCGCTGGTGGCCGCCGGTGCTGCGGCGGTGTCCCCGGACACTCTGACCGCTACCTCGGACTGGACCACCGACTTCGACCTCGTCGTCGCATCGCCGGGCTTTCGGCCCGACAACCCGCTGGTGGTTGCGGCCGCGGGGCTACCGGTCTGGGGCGAGGTCGAATTGGCCTGGCAGGTGGACCGATCCGGCGTCACCGGGCCGCCACGTCAGTGGCTGGTGGTCACCGGTACCAACGGCAAGACCACCACAACCGGGATGATCGAGTCGATCATGTCCGCTGCCGGAGCCTCGGTCATGGCCTGCGGCAACATCGGCCTGCCGGTGCTCGACGCGTTGGTCGCGGAGCCCCGCGTCGACGTGCTCGCGGTGGAACTGTCGTCCTTTCAACTCTTCTGGGCACCGTCCGTACGTCCGACCGCGGGTGTGGTGCTCAACATCGCCGAAGACCACCTCGACTGGCACGGCTCGATGGATGCCTACATCCAGGCCAAGGCGATCGCCCTGTCGGGGCCGGTTGCGGTGGTCGGCCGCGACGACCCGGTGGCAGGCAACCTCACCGGTTCGGATCCGGAAGGGCGCACGCTCGGATTCCGGCTCGGGGTCCCGGAACCGGATGAACTCGGTGTTGTCGACGGCCGACTGGTCGACCGGGTCGACTGGGACGCCGGTGGCGATTCCCGTCCGGTCCCGTTGTCCGATGTCGTTGCCTTGATCGACGCCGACAAGGTGCGGCCGCAGGGTCCGTCCGGCGTACTCGATGCGCTGGCGGCGGCGGCGCTGTGCCGGTCCGTCGGGGTGAGCCCGCAGGCCGTGGCCGAAGGGCTCGAAGCGTTCACCGTCGCCGGACACCGCAGTGCGCCGGTCGCCATTGTTGGGACCACCACCTTCATCGATGACTCGAAGGCGACGAACCCCCACGCCGCGCAGGCCTCGATCCTGGGACATCGCCGGGTGATCTGGATTGCCGGGGGATTGCTGAAGGGCGCTTCGGTCGACGAACTCATCGTCGCCGTCCGCGATCGGCTCGCCGGGGTGGTGATCATCGGAGCCGATCGCGACATCATCAGAGATGCAATGGCACGACACGCCCCTCTGGTCCCAACAGTCACACGAGTAACAGGGGAAGATGGGGCGGTGAACATCGCTTCCGCTACTGCGGTCATGGACAGCGCGGTGCGGGCCGCCTGGGACCTCTGCGCAGCCGACCCGGACACCCCTGATGCAGTGGTGTTGGCCCCGGCGGCGGCATCGCTGGACATGTTCTCCGGTTACGGAGCCCGCGGCGACAGCTTCGCCGCGAGTGCCCGCGCCCTCCCGGGCGCGCAGGTGCTGGGGGAATCCTGATGCGAAAGAACCGGATCAACGCGGACTCTGACAATTCTGATTCGAATATCGACTCCGATCCGGAAACAAGCCTGGGCGGCGTAGACCTCGAGGACGACGGGGATCTGGAAGGCGTCGACATCGGCGGCGGCTCCGATGACAAGGCCGAGGCCGCCGGTTCGACCGGGGCCGGTACTCGCAGCACATCCAAGTCCGGGCCAGAGCGCAAGTCCGGGCCAGAGCGCCGCGTCATCTCCCTTGGCGAGGGGATCGGTTCGATTCTGACCAGGATCGCCGGTGTCCTGAGCCGGCCACTTGCGTCGTTTCATCTCGTGGTGACCCTCACCGTCCTGCTGACCGCCTTCGGGTTGGTGATGGTGCTGTCGGCATCGTCGGTGGAGGGCTATTCCAAAACCGGTTCGTCGTACGGCATGTTCACCACGCAGTTGGTGTTCGCCGCGATGGGTGTGGTGCTGTTCTACTTCGCCGTCCGGATGCCGGTGCGGATCATGCGACGGCTGGCCGCCCCGGCGATCATCATCACCACGATCATGCTGATGCTGGTCCTCGTGCCGGGCATCGGAACGCTGAGTCAGGGTGCCCGACGTTGGTTTGTCATCGGTGGACTCTCGGTGCAGCCCTCAGAACTGGCCAAGGTTGCACTCTGTGTCTGGGGTGCCCATCTGCTCGCCTCACGTCGCCGGGATGACGCGCAACTGCGTGAGCTGCTGATCCCGCTGATCCCGGTCGCGGTCCTGATCTGTGGCCTGATCATCCTGGAGCCGAACCTCAGTACCACCATCACCATCGCGATCATCATCGGCGCACTGCTGTGGTTTGCGGGTCTGCCGATGAAGGTCTTCGGCTTCTTCGCGCTCACCGGTGTGGCGCTGGCCGCCGTGTTCGCCATGTCGGCCGGCTACCGCAGCGCGCGGGTGCTCAGCTTCCTGGGTCAGGACAACGATCCGCAGGGTGCCGGTTACCAGGCCCGGCAGGCACGCTATGCCCTCGCCAACGGTGGACCGTTCGGTGAAGGACTCGGGCAGAGCCGGGCGAAGTGGAACTACCTGCCCAACGCCCACAACGACTTCATCTTCGCGATCATCGGCGAAGAACTCGGACTCGTCGGTGGCGTCATCGTGCTGCTGCTGTTCGGTCTGTTCGCCTTTGTCGGCCTGCGGATCGCGGTGCGCTCGGTGGACCCGTTCCTGCGACTGCTCACCGCGACCATCACGATCCTGGTGACCGCGCAGGCACTGATCAACATCAGCTACGTCGTCGGACTGCTCCCGGTGACGGGCATCCAGCTGCCGTTGCTGTCGGCCGGTGGCACCTCGACGCTGACCACACTGATCATGTTCGGTTTGCTGGCCAACGCGGCTCGGCACGAACCCGAAGCGGTTGCGGCGCTGGCATCGGGCGGTGACGGCAGGTTCGGCCGAATGCTCCGGCTGCCCAACCCGGTTCCGTACGCTCAGACCCGTGCCGAGGTTCTGCGCGACCGCCTGGACCGGCGACGGGTGCAGCGCGCACCGAGTCCGGTGGGACGCGCACGCCGCGCCGCGGCCACCGAACCGGCGCGGCGACCGGCCCAGAAGCGGCAGCCTCCACGCAGCCATCCGGCGCGTGAGGACACCAGGCGCGTGCGGGTGCAGCGACCCCAGGATTGGGGTTACGACGGCACTGCGAACCCGCCGCAGCGCCGGTCGCAGTCACTGCGTAACAATGACAGTTATGCCCATGATCGTCAGCCGCGAGATATCCGTCGCGGCAGCAATACCTCTGCCCGTCCGGCCTACGGCGAGGACCGCCGATACCGCGATCCGCGACCGAGGCGGTGAGCGAACCGCCGGATGGAAATCTGGACGGGGCGCAGGCGGATGGGGCACGAAACCATGAGTGAATCGACCCGGCCACTGTCGGTTGTGGTGGCAGGTGGCGGTACAGCCGGTCATATCGAACCGGCGATGGCCGTCGCGGATGCGTTGATCGAGATCGATCCGACGATCAAGGTCACCGCGCTGGGTACAGCGCGTGGGCTCGAGACGACTTTGGTGCCCGAGCGCGGCTATCGGCTCGAGCTGATCCCGCCCGTACCGTTGCCCCGCAAACCCAACGCGGATCTGGCCAAACTTCCACTGCGGCTGCCCAAGTCGGTCGCGGCTACGCGTCGGATCCTCGACGAGGTGGACGCGGATGTGGTCATTGGCTTCGGTGGATACGTCGCGTTGCCTGCGTACCTGGCGGCCCGTCTGCGGAGCCGTTCGGGCGCGCGGATCCCAGTGGTCATCCATGAGGCCAACGCGCGCGCCGGTGTGGCGAACAAGGTGGGTGCGCGGCTGGCCCAGCGCGTGCTGGCCGCGGTTCCCGGATCGGGCCTGGCGGCCGAAGTTGTCGGAATCCCCGTGCGCGCAGCAATTTCCGATCTCGATCGGGGTGCGTTGCGAGCGCAGGCCCGAGCCTTTTTCGGGCTCGATCCCGATGCGCCGACACTGCTGGTGTTCGGTGGATCGCAAGGTGCGCAGAGTCTGAACTCCGCGGTCCGCGGTGCGGCGCAGGTATTGGCGGACAACGGTATCGGTGTTCTGCACGCCTATGGGAAGAAGAACACCCTCGAGCCGTTCGACGCGACACCGGCGTATGTCGGCCTGCCTTACATCTCGCGGATGGACCTCGCGTACGCGGCGGCGGATCTGGCCATCTGCCGCTCTGGCGCGATGACCGTTGCCGAGGTCTCGGCAACCGGCCTGCCCGCGGTGTACGTCCCACTTCCGCATGGCAACGGTGAGCAACGACTGAACGCCGCTCCACTGGTCGAGGCCGGCGGTGGACTGATGGTCGACGATGCCGATCTGACGCCGGACTATGTGGCACAGACCATTCCGCCGTTGCTGACCGATCCCGAGCGGCTGGCGGCCATGGCCGCTGCGGCCGCCGGATCGGGTGCCAGGGGTGCCGCGCAGGCTGTCGCCGCGGCCGGCATCGAACTCGCGCAAGCCCGGCGTGCGGCGGCGAGCCGATGAACGAGCCGATTGTCGGAGACATGAAACAACCGTTGCCTGCACAACTTTCGCGCGTGCACATGGTCGGGATCGGTGGCGCGGGTATGTCCGGGCTGGCACGCATCCTGTTGGCGCGTGGGGGTCAGGTCTCGGGAAGCGACGCAAAGGAATCGCGGGGTGTGGTCGATCTGCGCACTCGTGGTGCCCAGATCCACATCGGGCATGACAGTGCCGCACTCGACATGCTCGACGGCGGCCCGACGGTGGTGGTCACCACCCTGGCCGCCATCCCCAAGGACAACCCCGAACTGGTGGCAGCACGCGAACGGGGAATCCCCATCCTGCTGCGGCCCGGAGTGCTGGCGACGTTGATGGAGGGGCATCGCAATCTGCTGATCGCGGGCACCCACGGCAAGACGTCCACCACGTCGATGACGGTGGTCGCCCTGCAGCACTGTGGTCTCAATCCGTCGTTTGCCATCGGTGGACAGCTGAACGAATCCGGAACCAACGCACACCACGGCTCGGGCGAGCTGTTCGTGGCCGAGGCCGACGAGAGCGATGGATCGCTCCTGGAATACACGCCGAATGTGGCTGTGGTGACCAATGTCGAGTCCGATCATCTCGATTTCTTCGGGACCGTAGAGGCCTATGTGAGGGTGTTCGACGACTTCGCCGACCGCATCGTCGACGGCGGGACCCTCGTGGTCTGCCTGGACGATCCGGGTTCGGCGGCGTTCGCGGGCCGAGTGGTCGACCGGTTGGCCGAGCGGGGGATATCGGTCCGCGGCTACGGCGAAGGTGTGCATCGCGATCTGGCGCCGAATGTTCCGTTGGATGCCGAGCTGTTGGCCTGGCAGAGCCGCGCCGGTGGGGGTGTCGCGCAGGTGCGATTCACCGACCGTGACGGTGTGGTCGCCGAACGCGAGATGAATCTGCCGGTCCCCGGTAAACACATGGCGCTCAACGCGATGGCTGCGGTACTCGCCGGAGAGTCTGCCGGGGCGCAGATCTCCGATGTGATCAGAGGCGTTGAAGGTTTCACCGGTGTACACCGCCGATTCCAGCTGCGCGGTGCGGTCGGTGGAATCCGCGTGTTCGACGACTACGCACATCACCCCACCGAGGTTCGGGCGGTGCTGACCGCGGCGCGCGACATGGTGGACGTCGACGGTGGCCGTGTGGTGGCCATCTTCCAGCCCCATCTGTATTCACGCACACAAACATTCGCGACCGAGTTCGCCGCCGCACTCGACCTCGCCGATCAGGTCATCGTGCTCGATGTCTACGGAGCCCGCGAGCAACCGATCCCGGGGATCAGTGGCGTGACGATCGCCGAACGGATCGGCAAACCCGTTGCGTTCCAGCCGGATGTCTCGGCGCTACCGCGTCAGGTGGTCGAGCTGGCTCAGCCGCAGGACGTGATCCTCACCATCGGTGCCGGCGACGTGACCATGCAGGCAGGGGAGATAGTCATAGCGTTGCGCGATGCCGGTCGGGTGAATCAGGACGACCGGATTCCGCGGGGCGAACAATGAGCGACCGTCGTCGGCCCGGCCGCGATGGGAAGTCGCGGCGTACCGGCGACGCAGAGGTCGTCGGTTCGGATGAGCTCGGTCCAGACGACCCCGACCCAGGGAAGATCGACGCAGCGGACACGGACGCGGAAGACCCTGGCCCACATGATTTCGGGGACGAGTTCGGCGCAGAAGAATTCGATCCCGACGAGTTCGGTGATGACCTGGAAGACGACGACATCAAAGTCGGCGATATCGAAGCCGGTAAGGGCGTCGAGGACTCCGACAGATCGGACGATTCGGACGGCAGGGGAAGGTCGGCGAGGGACCGCGGCCGACAGTTCGGCCGCAGCAGGTTCAGTTGGCTGCGTCGCAACAACAGTGGTCGCAAGAACAGTGGTCGCAGTCGCGCCCGGCCCGCGATCAGCGGCATGCGTGTGCTGGTCGGCACCATCGGTGCCATCGTGGCGGTCATCGCACTGTTCCTGGTTGCGTACTTCACGCCGCTGATGTCGGTGCGAAGCGTCGACGTGACGGGCAATTCCGTGGTGCAGGCGGAGGAGATCACCTCCGCGGCAGCAGTTCCCGCGGGTGAGCCGCTCCTGCAGGTCGATGCTGCGGCCGCGGCCCAGCGGGTGTCGATGATTCCGCGGATCGCCTCGGTCCGGGTCAAGCGTGAGTACCCCTCGACCATCAGCATCTCGGTGGTCGAGCGCGTCCCCGTGGTGTTCACCGAACGTGACGGACAGAAGTATTTGATGGACAAGCTGGGATTCGAGTTCGCGCAACAGGATCCGCCGCCCGGGCTGGCCCAGTTACGTACCCGGAACCCGGGTTCGGGCGACGCCTCGACGCGGGCCGCGTTGACCGTGATGGCCGAGGTTCCCCCTTACGTGTCCGGACAAATCGCCGCGATCGAAGTCAGTTCTCCGGTCAATATCGTGTTGGTACTCAAGGACAACCGCACCGTGGTCTGGGGAGACGACAGTCGAAACGCGGAGAAAGCGGAGACCCTGCGCCATGTGCTGACGCAACCGGGGACCGAATATAATGTGTCCAGCCCGTCGAATCCGACGTTCAAATAGCCGATTTGGTGCAATTCGCAGAGTTCTTTCCCGACACGCCGCGCCGGTTGCTGGCTCCGGTGTCCGAAGGTGCCTAGCGTTTCCATCAGCACACGACTACTTGACATAACTCTAAGCCTGTGGTTTAGGTTGAGGGTTTTCGCGAAGCGGCCGTGCCGTAGAACCAAACTGGTTCGAACAGACCAAAAGGAAGGCGAGCGCCATGACGCCCCCGCACAACTACCTTGCCGTGATCAAGGTCGTCGGTATTGGCGGCGGCGGAGTAAATGCCGTCAACCGCATGATCGAACAGGGACTCAAAGGTGTTGAGTTCATCGCGATCAACACCGATGCCCAGGCCCTGCTGATGAGTGACGCCGACGTCAAGCTCGACGTCGGTCGCGACTCCACCCGCGGGCTCGGCGCCGGCGCCGACCCCGAGGTCGGTCGCCGCGCCGCCGAAGACGCGAAAGACGAGATCGAGGAGCTCATCAAGGGCGCCGACATGGTCTTCGTCACCGCGGGCGAGGGCGGTGGCACCGGCACCGGTGGCGCACCCGTCGTCGCGAGCATCGCGCGCAAGCTCGGTGCGCTGACCGTGGGCGTGGTCACCCGGCCGTTCTCGTTCGAGGGCAAGCGTCGCGGGGGACAGGCCGAGGTCGGCATCACCGCTCTGCGCGAATCGTGCGACACCCTCATCGTGATCCCCAACGACCGTCTGCTGCAGATGGGCGATGCCGCCGTCAGCCTGATGGATGCGTTCCGCAGTGCCGATGAGGTGCTCCTGAACGGTGTTCAGGGCATCACCGACCTGATCACCACACCCGGGCTGATCAACGTCGACTTCGCCGACGTCAAGGGTGTGATGAGCAATGCCGGTAGCGCCCTGATGGGTATCGGTTCCTCGCGCGGCGAGAATCGCGCAACCAAGGCCGCAGAGTCGGCGATCAACTCGCCGCTGCTCGAGGCTTCGATGGAGGGCGCGCACGGCGTGCTCATCTCCATCGCAGGCGGCAGCGACCTCGGTCTGTTCGAGATCAACGAGGCGGCCACGCTGGTGCAGGAAGCTGCCCACATCGACGCCAACATCATCTTCGGCACCGTGATCGACGACAACCTCGGCGACGAGGTTCGCGTCACGGTCATCGCAGCCGGCTTCGACAGCGGATCACCGGCTCGCAAGCCGGTCGAGTCCGCGGCCACGGTCGCCGCTCGCAGCGCCTCGGTTGGATCCGGACGCTCCGGTGTCGTGTCGAAGGGCAGCGACTCCGAACGCCGCGACTCGCTGTTCGCGCAGGCTCCCGCCGGAGACCCCTTTGCCGATGATCGCCAGGGACGCCAGACCTCACGTCCGGCCCACGGTATGGACGAGGCCGACGACGAGGTGGACGTTCCCCCGTTCATGAAGCGCTGAGCGTGGCAGTGGGTTTTCGTGTCCGGCGGGTGACCACCTCGCGGGCCGGTGGCTTTTCGACCGGACCCTATGCTTCGTTCAATCTCGGTGATCATGTCGGTGACGATCCGGAGGCTGTGTCACGCAACCGGATCCGGCTCGGTGAAGAGATCGGTGTCGGTCCCTCGCGGGTGGTCTGGATGGAACAGATCCACAGCCGCAACGTGGTGACCGTCGACGGTCCGGTGTCCGAGCCGGTGCCTGCCACCGACGCGTTGGTCACCACGACCAAGGATCTCGCGTTGGCGGTGCTCTCGGCCGATTGCGTTCCGTTGCTGCTCAGTGATGAGACGGCGGGTGTGATCGCGGCCGTCCATGCCGGACGGGTCGGCGCGCGGATCGGGATCGTGCCGCGCGTGCTCGCCGAGATGGAAGCCGCAGGCGCGGTGGTGAGCCGGATCGGCGCGTTCATGGGACCGGCGGCCAGTGGTCGGCAGTACGAGGTGCCCGCGCACATGCAGGCCGATGTCGAGGCGCACTTGCCCGGTAGCGCCACCAAGACACTCAAGGGCACCCCCGGGCTGGATCTTCGGGCAGGCATCCGCCGGCAGCTATTGGAGGCCGGGGTCAATGGGGTGGCGCAGGATCCTCGGTGCACGATCGAGGACCAGTCCCTGTTCAGTCACCGGCGTGGTGCGCCGACAGGACGGATCGCCTCGGTCATCTGGATGGACAGCGGTGCCTGAGGGCTCTGACCGGTCATCCGAGCGCGGAGAAGAACTCGCCGCGAATTTTGAACGTGTGCGCAGTCGTGTCGACGCGGCTTGCCTCGCGGCGGGTCGCTCCCCGGCCGAGGTTCAGTTGTTGCCCGTCACCAAGTTCTTCCCGGCGCAGGACGTGCTTTTGCTGGTTGCCGCAGGCGCCACCGAGTTTGGTGAATCGCGTGAACCGGAGGCCGGTGAGAAGGCCGCGGAGGTTCGGGCCTCGACCGGTCGCGCCGATCTGCGGTTCCACATGATCGGGCAGTTGCAGCGCAACAAGGCGAAGTCGGTGGCCCGCTGGGCCGACCGGGTGCATTCGGTCGACAGTCTCAAACTCGCCCAGGCACTCGACCGCGCCGTCGGAACCGCCCGCGAGGACGGCGCGCGGGCCGGAGCGCTGGAGGTCCTCATCCAGATCGGCCTCGATGACGACGAGGCCAAGGGGCGCGGCGGGGTATCGGCAGACGAACTGCCGGGCCTGGCCGACGCCATCGCCGAATCGGCGAATCTCCAATTGTGCGGGCTGATGGTGATCGCCCCACTCGGTGGTTCGGCGGAGCAGTGGCTGGAGCAGGCGGCCCGCATCCACCAGGGATTTGTCACGCAATACCCGGCGGCGACCGAATTGTCGGCGGGTATGTCAGACGATCTCGAGCTCGCTGTCAAGTACGGATCGACATGCGTGCGTGTCGGTACCGCAATCATGGGCTCCCGGCCAGTAATCTCGCCCTAACAGTTAGTCACATGAGTAACACGAGCAACACGGCTAACAAAGATTGTCGAGTACAAGCTGCGACTGAAAGAGGAAATGCGATGAGCACCATCCACAAGTTCAAGGCGTACTTCGGCATGGTCCCGCCCGGAGACTACGAAGACGACTACTTGGAGGATCCGGCTCCCGCCCGGGCTCGCCGGTATGAGCGTGACTACCGCGATGGCGACTACCGCGAGCCGTTCTACGGTGACGAAGCCGCTGTCGCCCGTCCGTATCGGGACGAGGTCGATGACCGTGACTACCGCGAGGCCGAGTTCGCAGGCGCCGAGTACGAGCGCGCTCCGGAGTACGCCTACGCCGGTGCTCGTCGCCCCCAGTTCGAATCGGCCGATCGGTACGCCGCCGCACCGGCGCCTGCCCGGCCTTCGGCACGCCTCGAGCCGCTCGGCAGCACCCGGCCCGCAGCCGCGCGTACCACCACTGTCGGTGGCGGCACGAGCACTCGTGGCGCACTTGCACTCGATTCCCGCGCAGAGTTGGACCGCGTCTTCGAAGAAGGCAACCCGCTCGGCAAGATCACCACATTGCGGCCGAGCAGTTACGCCGAGGCGCGCACCATCGGTGAGCGTTTCCGCGACGGCAGCCCGGTCATCATGGATCTCGTCGACATGAGCAACGCCGACGCCAAGCGCCTTGTCGATTTTGCGGCCGGTCTTGCGTTCGCTCTGCACGGATCGTTCGACAAGGTCGCGACCAAGGTCTTCCTGCTGGCCCCCGCCGACATCGACGTCTCGGCCGAGGATCGCCGCAAGATCGCCGAGACCGGCTTCTACAACCACCAGTAGGACCTCGGCAACAGGCCGCTGGTGCTGCGGTTTTCCCAAACCGCAGCGAAATCGGGCAGAGTTGTGGCGTGACGATCGCGCGAGAGATTATTTACTACGTCCTTTTCATCTACTGGTTGCTGCTCCTGGGCCGGCTGGTGATCGAATTGGTTCGTACATTTGCCAGGGAATGGCGCCCGACCGGCGCCTCGGTTGTGGTCATCGAGGGTGTCTTCACATCCACCGATCCGCCGATCAAGACGCTGCGGCGCATCCTCCCGCCGATCCCGCTCGGTCCGGTCCGCTTGGATCTGTCCCTGATGATCACGATGATCCTGGTGTTGATAGCGATGACCGTGGTTGCCGGATAGTTCGGCCCGCCCAGATTCTATTGCCCGAATCCTCGTATCCGCCCACTGAATTCGTGGGAGATCTGCGGTGCGTGGCGTCGGAGACACTCCGCGTGAACAGGGCGATGATGTTCCGGATCACCTTGAGTGGCGTGGGACGCACTAGTATCGAGTAGGTTGATAACAAACGGGTCACGGATTCACGGCGCGCCGTTCTAAATGGTGCGTTTTGACCGCTGTTTGATTTCGACATCGCATCCATAGGGTGCAACGAACGGTTCTAGTGTGACAGGATGGACGCCAGTTACAGCCTGTGTGCATATCGTGAATAATATGAAGGACGCTCACGGTTCGGCGGACACGCTGAGCCAGCATCTGCCCGAAAAGTAGAAGACCGAAGTTCGACACAAGGTATAAGGGGACCGACCAATGCGGCTGACACCAGCTGATGTGCACAACGTCGCGTTCAGCAAACCGCCGATCGGCAAACGCGGCTACAACGAGGACGAGGTAGATCAGTTCCTCGACTTCGTAGAAGCCGAACTGGCGCGTTTGATCGAAGAGAACACTGACCTGAAACAACGGGTTGAAGAGCTCGAGGGCGAGGTCACTGCGGCGAAGAACGCGCCGGCACCGACTCCAGAACCTGCAACGCAGGCGTTTGCGGCAGCACAACCGGCGGCTCCGGCCCCCGAGTCCGCGCCGCCCGCGGCACCGCAGAACGACGACCAGAGCGTCCGGGCCGCCCGAGTGTTGGGTCTGGCTCAGGAGACCGCCGATCGACTCACCAACAATGCTCGTAGTGAGTCCGAGTCAATGGTGGCCGATGCCCGCGCCCGCGCAGACGCGCTGGTCGGCGACGCCCGCTCGAAGTCCGAGGCGATGCTGAGCGACGCGCGCCAGCGGTCGGAGGCCATCCTCGCCGATTCGCAGACCCGCGCCGAGACGCAGACGCGTCAGGCTCAGGAGAAGGCAGCTGCCCTACAGGCGGATGCCGAGCGCAAGCACACCGAGATCATGGGCACCATCAACCAGCAGCGTTCGGTGCTGGAAGGCCGGATCGAGCAGCTCAAGACCTTTGAGCGCGAGTACCGGACACGGCTCAAGACCTACCTGGAGTCGCAGCTCGAAGAGCTGCAGCAACGGGGCAGCGCGGCACCGGTGGACAACGCACGCGGTGGTGATGCCTTCTCGTCCGATCCGGGCAATGGTGGCTTTACCAACACGGGCGGATTCTCCAAGCCGAGCAACTGACGCGACCGGGTAACCAGGACGCTTCAAGTGTTGGTTTTGGCGCTGTCGGCCACGCTGGTGGGATTCGTCCTACTGGTGGCGGCTTTGCTCAGTGGTGTTCTCTGGTTGGCGATAGCCTGTGTGGTCGTCTGCGTGATAGGCGTCGGATTTCTCATCGCCGACCTACTCGGACTGGGGCGGAGTTCCTCTGCCGCAGCCCAACCCGGCGCGGACGATCCCCACGACAGTGACGCTTCCAGTGGCGACACCGCGGACAGTGATTTGAGTGATGACGAGGTCGGGGCCTCGGATCAGGAGCAGGCTGGGGATTGGTCCGCCGTGGCGGAACATGAGGAAGATCCCGCAGCCGGCGACTCGTCCGAGGGCCACACCCGCAATGCAGGCGACGATGACGTGGGATCTGAAGCCGACACCGGTGAGATCCCGCGGATATCGAAACATGGTCGGAATGACGATCCGCCGACCGAAGAAATCTTTCTGGACAAACCACGTTAGACTCGAACACGCGTTGATCCGGCCATCACCGGGGAGCACCCGGAAGAACGGGGCCGTGAGGTCCCCAGTAGAACCGGGCGGATGAGGTCCGTCAAAGCCTCGGCGATTGCCGGCAGGAGTATGCCGGTCAATCGATGGAGTGGCGCCGATTCCAGGCGCAAGCGGGGTGGTACCGCGGCCGATGAAACCATCGGTTCGTCCCCGTGCCGGCTAACACGCCAGAGCACGAGGAGACGGTAGTGAGTTCACACGAATCGGCAGCGCAGAGTTCTTCGGGGCAGGAATCGGCTGGGGAGAAGGCGACCGAGCGGGTGTACCCGTTGGTTGATCTCGCAGGCGGCATCCGCAGCGGGGCGCCTTCATTTCCCGAGGTCGAGGAGCGGGTGCTCGACTATTGGAAGTCTGATGACACCTTCCGGGCTTCGATCGACAACCGGGCGGACGCGCCGGAGTTCGTCTTCTACGATGGACCGCCCTTCGCCAACGGTCTGCCTCACTACGGCCATCTGCTGACCGGTTACGTCAAAGACCTCGTGCCGCGCTTCCAGACCATGCGCGGCAAGAAGGTCGACCGCCGGTTCGGTTGGGATACGCACGGACTGCCTGCCGAACTCGAAGCAGAGCGGCAACTCGGGATCACCGACAAGTCCCAGATCGAGACCATGGGCGTGGCGAAGTTCAACGACTACTGCCACTCGTCGGTGCTGCGTTACACCGATGAATGGCGCGAGTACGTCACCCGCCAGGCACGTTGGGTCGACTTCGACAACGACTACAAGACCCTAGACATCGACTTCATGGAGTCGGTCATGTGGGCATTCAAGACACTGCACGACAAGGGCCTGGTTTACCAGGGCTACCGCGTGCTGCCGTATTCCTGGTACGAGCAGACGCCGCTGTCCAATCAGGAGAGCAAGCTCGACGACGCCTATCGGATGCGTCAGGATCCCGCACTCACCGTGCGGATGACGCTGACCACCAAGGACTTCGGGCCTTCCGAGCTCGACGGTGTGAATGCCCTGATCTGGACCACCACGCCCTGGACGCTGCCCTCGAACCTGGCGATGGCCGTTCATCCCGACACCGAGTACAGCCACGTTCGTGGGGAGGACGGGCAGGAGTACCTGCTCGCCACCGCGCTGCTGGGCAGCTATGCGCGCGAATTGGGTTCGGACCCAGAGGTACTCGGCACCTACACCGGTTCGCAGCTGGAAAACATCAGGTACCAGCCGCCCTTCGACTTCTTCGTCGGACACGAAGGCGCACATCGGATCCTGTTGGGCAACTACGTCACCACCGAGAGCGGAACCGGAATCGTCCATCTGGCACCGGCTTTCGGTGAAGAGGACATGGACCTTGCCACGGCCAACGGGATCGAGGTCGTGCAGCCGCTGGATCCGGGTGGCCGTTTCACCTCGATGGTCCCGCCCTACGAGGGTCAGATGGTCTTCGATGCCAACCCGGTGATCATCAAAGACCTCAAGTCGGCAGGCAAGATCCTGCGCCATGAGACGATCGAGCACTCCTACCCGCACTCGTGGCGGTCCGGAAAGCCGTTGATCTACATGGCCGTTCCGTCGTGGTTCGTCGCCGTGACCACCTTCCGTGACCGGATGGTGGAGCTGAACAAGCAGATCGAATGGTCCCCGGAACACATTCGTGACGGCCAGTTCGGCAAATGGCTCGAAGGGGCGCGGGACTGGAACATCAGCCGCAACCGCTACTGGGGTGCGCCGATTCCGGTGTGGATCTCGGATGATCCCGAATACCCGCGCACCGATGTCTACGGCAGCCTCGACGAGCTCGAACGCGATTTCGGTGTCCGCCCGGACAACCTGCACCGGCCGTACATCGACGACCTCACCCGCCCCAACCCCGACGACCCGACCGGGCGCTCGACGATGCGTCGCGTGCCCGAGGTCCTGGACTGCTGGTTCGAATCCGGATCGATGCCGTTCGCGCAGGTGCACTACCCGTTCGAGAACACCGACTGGTTCGAGGGTACCGACACCGAATCAGGCCACAGCCCAGGCGATTTCATCGTCGAATACAACGGGCAGACGCGCGGCTGGTTCTACAACCTGCACGTGCTCTCGACCGCACTGTTCGATCGTCCGGCATTCCGGACCGTGGCCGCACACGGCATCGTGCTCGGCGACGACGGTCAGAAGATGTCGAAGTCCAAACGGAACTACCCCGATGTGAACGAGGTGTTCGACCGGGATGGCAGCGACGCCATGCGGTGGTTCCTGATGGCTTCTCCGATCCTGCGGGGCGGCAACCTGGTCGTCACCGAGCGTGGGATCCGGGAAGGTGTCCGACAGGCATTGCTGCCGTTGTGGAATGCCTACAGCTTCTTGCAGCTGTACGCCGAGCGGCCCGCGCAGTGGAGCACCGCGTCCACCAACGTGCTCGATCGGTACATCCTGGCGAAGGCTGCGGCCACCCGTGATGCGATGACCGAGCAGATGGAGACCTACGACGTCGCCGGTGCGTGTGACGAGTTCCGGAACTTCTGTGAAGCGCTGACCAATTGGTATGTGCGGCGGTCGCGTTCGCGATTCTGGGCCGGTCAGGATGAGGCCCCGGAGGCGTTCGACACGCTGTACACGGCGCTGGAGGTGGCCTGCCGCCTGGCTGCGCCGCTGCTGCCGCTGACCACCGAGGCGATCTGGCGTGGGCTGACCGGCGAGCGGTCGGTGCATCTGACCGATTGGCCTGCCGAGGACGAACTCCCCGCTGATCCGGAACTGGTCGCGGCGATGGACGACGTGCAGTCGGTCTGTTCGGTGGCGTCGAGCCTGCGCAAGGCCAACAAGTTGCGGGTTCGACTTCCGTTGCCGGCGTTGACCATTGCCTCGCCCGATGCGCTGCGGCTGGCTCCGTACACCGATCTCATCGCCGACGAGATGAACGTGAAGTCGGTGAACCTGACCGAAGATGCGGATCAGTACGGCAAGGTGGAGTTGTCCGTGAATGCCAGGGTGGCCGGTCCGCGCCTGGGCAAGGACGTCCAGCGGGTCATCAAGGCCGTCAAGTCCGGGAACGTCAGCATCACCGAACGTGACGGCGCCGAGGTGGTCAGTGCCGACGGAATCGAACTGCTCGAAGGTGAGTTCAGCCGCAAACTCGTTGCGGTCAAGCCGGAATCGACTGCCGAGCTGCCGTCGGGCAACGGGCTGGTGGTACTCGACACCACGGTCACCGAAGAACTTGAAGCCGAGGGCTGGGCCAAGGACCGGATCCGGGAACTGCAGGAAGCGCGCCGCAGCGCCGGCCTGGATGTCTCCGACCGGATCAAGGTGGTCCTGGCGGTGCCTGCCGAGCACCTCGAGTGGGCCAGGCGGCACGCCGATCTCATCGCAGGGGAAATCCTGGCCGTGGACCTGACGTTGGTCGACGGACGCGAGGAACCCGCATCGGGGGAGTGGGTCGAACTCGGCGACGGCGTCCAGGCGACGGTCACCAAGGCAGCCTAGGAGCCCCGGCTAGCCCGGTACCAGCCCGATCCGATCGAGGAGCCCATCGATCTGCAGTCTGAACAACCGCTGCATATCGGTGGGTGACTCGACGCCGAACTGACCGAACACCTCCAGACTTGTCAGGCCGACTGTGCCTGCCCACAAGGCAATTGCGCTGTGGAGGTGGTGGTCGTCGAGATCGAGGCCGAACTCTTTCCGGATGCCGTCGAAGACGGCGTCGACACGCGACTCGATGATCGAGGGTTGCGGCGCGATCCGGCCTGACGCGGCGGCGTCGGCGATGGTGCGCATCAACAGTGCGACAACACGTGTCCCGGGTTCGGTGGTCTTCTCGGCCGGTGCCTGATATCCGGGGACCGGGCTGCCGTAGAGCAGTGCGTACCGCGCGGGTTCGGCGACCGCCCAGTCGTGGAACGCCATGCAGCTGCGCCGGATCTGTTCTCTCGGGTCGTCAGCCGGTGCGGTGTTGTGCGCGGCACCGACCTGGTCGGCGAGTTCGGCGTACGCGTCGACCACCAACATCGTCAGCAGATCGTCGCGGCTCGCGACGTATCGGTACACCGCCGACGACACCAGACCGAGTTCCCGGGCGATCGCCCGCAGTGACAGCGCTGCCGCGCCATACTTCGCGAGATGCTCGCGGCCCACCTCGAGGATGCGCTGGTTCGTCTGTATCCGGGCCTGCGCGCGCGGTGTCAGCTTGTCGGTCATGTCTCCATCCTGCCACAAGCGAGAGCGGTGCTCTTGCAATTGTTGCAGCGGTGGTGCACACTCGACATCAAGCGAGAGCAGTGCTCTCCAAAACGAGTGGAGGAACAGGTTATGACCGCAATCACGCATTACAACCGGCCCGGCAAGAGCGTGCACTTCTTCAACGGCATCGTCTCGTGGCTGGCCGACCGTGGGATCACGCTCGCCGGGGCGCGCACACTCGAGGTGCGCGGCCGGGTCTCGGGCAATCTGCAACGAATCCCGGTCAACCCGCTGCGGATCGAGGGGCGCACCTATCTGTTTGGAGCGCGGGGTGAGACCCAGTGGGCGCGCAATGTTCGAGCGGCGGGCACCTGCACGCTGCGTGGTGGCCGGACCGCGACCACGTACTCGGTGTCGGAAGTCGACGTCGCGGACAAGCCGGCATTGCTGCGCCCGTACCTGAAGCGCTGGGGTTGGGAAGTCGCCTCGTTGATGCCGGTCAAGATCGGCGCGGACTCCTCCGATGAGGACCTGCTGGCGGCGGGTCGGATCATTCCGGTCTTTGAGTTGCGGGCCACTTCCTGACGCCCGGGCGGCGTTCCGGTGTCGAGGCCGGGGCATACGATTACCGATGTGCAACAACAGGGCGGGGGCAGCAGTTCCCGGTGGGTGATGCACATCGACATGGATGCCTTTTTCGCCTCGGTCGAACAGCTCACCCGGCCGACATTGCGCGGGCGGCCGGTGATGGTCGGCGGTATGGGCGGGCGCGGAGTGGTCGCAGGCGCGAGCTATGAGGCTCGGGTATTCGGTGCGCGCTCGGCGATGCCGATGCATCAGGCGCGCAGGCTGGTCGGCGCCGGTGCGGTGGTGTTGCCGCCGCGGGGGTCCGTGTACGGAGCGGTGAGCAGGCGGGTGTTCGGCCTGATGCGCGAGATGATCCCGGTGATCGAAACACTCTCGTTCGACGAGGCATTCGGGGAGCCCGCCGAACTGGCCGGTGCCGATGCCGCTGCCGCGGAAGAGTTCGCACAGCGGCTGCGGAAGCGGATCAGCGACGAGGTGGGCCTGGCCGCCTCCGTCGGTTTCGGAACCGGCAAGCAGATCGCCAAGATCGCTTCCGGCATGGCCAAACCCGACGGTGTGGTGGTCGTCCGCCCCGCCGAGCAGCGGGAGTTCCTGGCCCGATTGTCGGTGCGCAAACTGTGGGGGATCGGACCGGTCGCCGGAGAACGGTTGCAGCGCTTGGGTATCGACACGATCGGCGACCTGGCGGCCATGTCGTCGATGGAGGTCTCGTCGGTGCTGGGCGCCACGGTTGGTCCCGGATTACACCTTCTCGCGCAGGGTGTCGACGACCGGCCCGTGGCGGAGCGGGCTTCGGCCAAACAGATCAGCGCCGAATCGACATTTGCCGAGGACATCACGGATCTGGTGAAACTACGTGGTGCGGTGGAACGGTCCGCGGCCTCGGCCCATCGCCGGCTGCTCGCCGATGGACGTGGATCACGCACGGTGGTGGTCAAACTCAAGAAGTCCGACATGTCGGTACTCACCCGGTCGAGCACGCTGACCGCGGCCACCACAGAATTTCCGGTCCTCGCCGCGGCAGCCCAGCGTCTGGTGCTCGACCCGCAGGAGATCGGACCGATCCGCCTGGTCGGCGTCGGATACTCCGGTTTGACGGCGGTACAACAGTTTTCGATGTTCCCGGAATTGGACGTGTTCTCCGGGACCGAGGCGGGCGAGGGTGATGCGACCTCGGCGGAGGAATCCTTTCCCGGCGGCCGAACCCCGGACGTCGATCGGCTGCGCTGGACCACCGGCGACGACGTCCACCACCGGCAGCACGGCTACGGCTGGGTACAGGGCAGCGGCCACGGCCGGGTGACGATCCGATTCGAAACCCGGGCCAGCGGTCCGGGGTTCGCCCACACATTCGCCCTCGACGATCCCGAACTGCACAGTGCCGATTCGCTGCTGAGCCTCGACTGGCCGGATGAGTATCTGCGTCCGGTGCACGAGGAGGACTGACCGCCGACCGAGTGCATCCGGTTCGGGTCGATGACTTTGCCCAGAGCGCACAGCATTACCCGGCAGGTAATGGACTGCGCGCACCTGCCAAGTGCACGCTGGTGGCCATGACCGATACCGAGGGAACCCAGCTGTTTCACACGACGATGCCGTTCACCGAGAAGCTGGGGATCGAGGTGCTCGAGCACGGACCGAACCTGGTTCGTAGCCGGCTGGCCTGGGACGAGAGCTTGTGCACCCTGGGCGGAGTGCTCCACGGCGGGGCGCTGATGTCGCTGGCCGATGCCACGGCCGCGGTATGCGCGTACCTGAATCTGCCCGCGGGGAAAGCGGGCACGACCACGGTTGAATCGAAGACGAACTTTCTGCGCGCCGTGCGGTCGGGCCACGCCATCGCGTCGGCGACACCTTTGCACGCCGGCAGCAGATTCATTGTGGTCGAGACGGAAATCTCTGACGATGCCGGAAAACTCGTCGGGAAGGTCACGCAGACCCAAGCCGTGCTCTGAGGATGACCGGTTGACCGGCTGTGGTTCAGACGGTGGCAAAGAAGTCGGAGATTTCCTCTCGGCCGCCGCCCCCGGCGAGTATCGCCTGCACCGCGATTCGTGCCTGTGACGCGCGAAGCCATGGCGAGATCACGGCGCCGCGCTTGATCAAATCGATTGCGCCGCCGCCGCCGCCGTAGAGCGGCACCACCTCACCAAGGGGAACCCGCGAACACACGACCACTGGCAGCCCGCGATTGATCACTCGATCGACGGCCGCGACAACGTCGGGATGAGTATTCCCGGAACCGCTGGCCGACAGCACAATTGCGGCGGCACCGACATCGGCGGCCCAGTCGAGGATCTGGGGGTCGATGCCCGGATAGAGGGCGATGGTGTCGACCCGGACACCGGCAATCGGAGCGGTCGGCACCAGTCGGCGGCGTAGTCCCGGATGAACCTGCCGGAACGGCATCGGTGTTCGGGTGTCGAACTTGGAAGCACCGCGTGCGGCGACCACCTCTCCGCCCATGGCGATCAGGACCCCACGCCCGCGCATGCCGGGGTCGAGGACCATTGCGATGGCCGCGTCGATATTGGCCGGACCGTCGGCATCGGGGGAGTCCGCGGGTAGTTGCGCGCCGGTCACGACAACCGGCCGGGGATCGGCGTGCATCAGGTCGAGAAGCATCGCGGTCTCTTCCATGGTGTCGGTGCCGTGTGTGACCACAACCCCGGACACGTCAGGATCGGCGAGTTCGGATGCCACCGCCTGCCGGATCGCATCCTGATCGATGGGGAGCAGTGCCCCCGAATCGACCTGCACCACCTCGCGGACCCGCAGTTCGGTCTCGTCCGATGCTGCGGCCGCAACGAGTTCGGCACCCCCGACATCCGGACGCGCTCCGTCGGCGAAGCGGCGACTCGCGATGGTCCCTCCGGTGGTGAGAATTGACACCACAGCCTGCTTGTACGCCATGCAGGTCAGCTTTGACTCCCTGACCGTACGGGTCAAATCCGGAAGCATTTGGCATAGTGGGTCGGGACCGATGCCGATTTGGCCCAACGACCAGATTCACCTGTCACTTCCGGTGACCGGTTGTGAAATGAGAAGGACGGATTTTGAAGCTTCGTAAGTTCGTGACCGCCGGAGTCGCAGTATGCGCCTTCCTGTCCATTGCTGCCTGCTCCGACGACGACGGCGGCTCGACCACCACCACCACGACTACGTCGTCTGTCAGTTCTGAGGCGCCGGGCGAGGGCGGGCTGACCGACTCCAGCAAGCCGCCGACCGCCGCGCAGCTCAACACCATGCTGGAGACGGCGCTGGATCCGAATGTGCCTGCCAGCGAGAAGACCAAGCTGGTGCAGAACTCCGACAAGGATCCCGGACTCTTCGACAAGCTGGTCGAGGCCGCCCAGGCCAACCCGGACCTGGACTACCAGATCGTTGCCCCGGTCCGCCCCGCGGGCAAGGACCAGGCCAAGGCCAACGTCAAGGTCAAGCTCCCGGACACCCCGGAGCAGCAGCTCGAGGCTTTGATCGTCTTCGATCAGGGCACCTGGAAGCTGTCCTCGACCACGGTCTGCCTGCTTCTGTCGGCTGCCAACGAGACCAGCCCGATGTGCCCGGCCACCAGCTAGGACACCCGTTGACCTGAGCAATCGGGACGACAACAGATACAAGACCAGCACCGGCGCCGAACGCGAACTCTTCGCGATCGGCGCCGGTGCTGCTGTGCGCTGGGTCGTGCGGTGACCAGTGCTACTGCGACCACGTCGAGTTGAAACCGAGGAGCTGCCGGAACTGGGTTCCATCGCCGCCGACCAGGGTGCGACCACCGGAAATGTTCATCTGACCGGAGACGGGCACACCCCGCGTCAGATCGATGACGACTGTTCCGCCACCGGTCATCGAATAGCTCTCGATGTTCAGGGTGCCGCCCTCGGGAAGCCGGAACACCGAGTTGTTCGGCGATTCATCGATGGTGAACTCGATCGTCAGCCGGTCGCCCTCACGTTCGGTGAGCGTTGCATTGATCGTCTGACGCACACTGGCTCCGGCGTTGACGGTCCGGACGGCCTCCCATCGTGCCCCGACCCCGATGGGCTCGGTTGGCAGGGTGACCGATCGCTGGAAGGTGGAGATGAGGGCTTCCTCCACCGCCTGACGTGCGTTGTCGTCCGCGTCCTTGCCCGGCAGGATCCGAAGTGAGATGGGCGCCATACCTGTGCCGATGCTCATACCGGCCCGCGAGCCGTCCTGGGCTTTGAGTGCTTCGTTCAGGGCGGTGTCGGGGGAGCCGGCGGCACCGATCTGCAGGTCGATGTCGGTTGCATCGGTGCAGTTGACGCGGGACGTCATCGGTAGGTCCACCGTGGTCGCCGACGAGGCGGCACCCTCGCCGTCCGGGGAGGCGAACGTCGACGTCGTCACGAGCTTGGCGGGTTGTGCGCTGGCCCGGTCGAACGCGCTCAGCGCCACCCCGAGGGGCTCGTCACCTGCGGTTTCCAGGGTGACCTTCGCGGGCGGGACCGGTAGTAGAGCCGCGTCCGTGGAACCGGCGGTGGAATCGGTGGCGCATCCCGTCGGTGCGGGAGGAGGGGTGCTTTCGTCGTTCGATCCACATCCGGCCAGGCCGAGGGTCAGGATCAGGGCCGCGGCGAGGGATCCGACCGGTCGCGACAACCGGGGAAGGTGGGGAATCGACAGAAATCGGACTCGGGTCGATGACCGGAGCGGAGCAGGAGAGGACACGGCCGCCAGCGTATCGAGTCACTCATGGATGATGGACAGGTGACAAGCGAGCCCACCCCCCAGTCAGCCGGCGATTCGACCGCTGACGTAGCCCCGCAACCGGCCCGGCCCAAGGTCTGGGTGACCCTGGTGATCGTCGCCGTCGTGATCCTGATCGCCGACCTCGTGACCAAGATCATCGCGGTCGCGGTGATCGAACCCGGGGATCCGATCGAGATCATCGGCGACACGGTCACCTTCAAACTGGTGCGCAACAGTGGCGCGGCCTTCTCGATGGCCACCGGATACACGTGGGTCCTGACGATCGTCGCGCTCGCCGTGGTGGTCGGGATCGTGCGGTACAGCAGTCGGCTCGGTTCGATCTGGTGGGCCGTCGGTCTCGGGTTGGTGCTCGGTGGCGCCGTCGGCAACCTGATCGACCGCATGTTCCGGTCGCCCGGCGTACTCCGAGGGCACGTCGTCGACTTCGTGTCGGTCGGATGGTGGCCGGTGTTCAACGTCGCCGACTCGGCGGTGGTCTGTGGCGCCGTCCTCCTGGTGGGTCTGACCCTCTTCGGGTTCGAGTTCGACGGAACCCGCGCCGGCGACCGCCGCGACGACGACCACCGGGCCGACGACACCAGCACCTCGACAACAACAAAGGCAGTGAACGACAACGTGAGCACGGATGATTCAACAGAGAACGGCCGCGACGCATGACCCGGGAATCACGGTCCATGCCGATTCCGGACGGTCTCGACGGTATGCGAGCCGATGCGGGCGTCGCCCGGATGCTCGGATTGTCGCGGACGGTTGCGGCGACACTTGCCGACGACGGTGACATCAGCGTCGAGGGTGCACCGGTCGGCAAGTCCCACAAGCTGGTCGGCGGTCAATGGCTCGAAGTGGTGCTCCCTGCACCGGCGCGGGTCCTGACCATCGAGGCACAACCGGTCGAAGGCATGGAGATCATCTATTCCGACGACGACATCGTGGTGGTCGACAAGCCGGTCGGGGTCGCGGCCCATGCGTCGGTCGGGTGGACCGGACCGACCGTCATCGGCGGTCTGGCGGCAGCGGGATTCCGTATCTCGACCTCGGGAGCCCATGAGCGGCAGGGCATCGTGCACCGGTTGGACGTGGGTACCTCGGGTGTGATGGTGGTCGCCACCTCCGAACGCGCGTACACCTCGCTCAAGCGGGCCTTCAAGCAGCGCACCGTGGACAAGCGCTATCACGCTGTGGTCCAGGGGCATCCGGATCCGCGCAGTGGGACTATCGACGCCCCGATCGGCCGCAGCCGCGGAAACGACTGGAAGTTCACGGTCTCGGCCTCGGGCAAACACAGCATCACCCACTACGACACCGTCGAGATGTTCCGGTCTGCAAGCCTTCTCGATGTGCATCTGGAGACCGGCCGCACACATCAGATCCGGGTGCATTTCTCGGCCCTGCACCATCCCTGCTGCGGCGACCTCACGTACGGCGCCGATCCGGTGCTCGCCGCCCGGCTCGGGCTGGAGCGGCAGTGGCTGCACGCCAGGGCGTTGTCGTTCGCTCATCCGGCTGACGGTCGACTGGTGGAGTTCACGAGTCCGTATCCGGCGGATCTGCAGCGTGCGCTGGACATTCTCCGGGCCGGTTAGCCATGAGTTCGGCCGTCCGCACCGCACTTGGCCTGTTGGCCGTGATCGTGGTGCTGGTGGCCGGCCTGTATGTGGTCGGTGTGGTCAATCCGGTCCCGAAGCCGGTGGTCACCGATGATGTCCTGGGCCCAGACAACGGGGAACAGGTCGCCGGTTATCTGGCCCGCGCCGAGGAGTCGTTGTCCGGACCCGACACCGACCGGTGGGCGCTGATCTCGTTGTCGGCGGCGAACTCACTCGACCAGGGCTGGGATCTGGGCACTTCATATCCGACGATGTTGCTGTCGCAGAACATCTTCAACGTGCAGATCAACAGAGTTCAGACACCGACGGTGCGGGCCGCGACCGGCAACACCAAGGATTCGTTCTACTGGTCGGAGCAGATCGCTGCCGAGCAGGTGATCGTCCGGTCGACAGGTACCGACCGCGCCGAGCAGGTCGGTGCGGTGGCCGCAGCACGGCTGCGGGCCGGATGCACGTGCCTGATCGGACTGGTGGTCCGCGATCGGCTCGCCGTCCTGCAGCAGGTCGCCACCGCTCCGGGGGTCCGGGCGGTTGAGGCATTGCCAACCGATGCCTCGGCGGGCATGTTCACCGTGATTCCGTTGCTCCCGTCAATGGTCGATGTCGTCGAACCGGTGCCCGACGATGGACCCATTCCGGCGAGCTAGCTCGTTATATGGTGTGCCCTAGACAATTCGCGAGTTGTGGGAGGGGACACCATGTTGCAGCCGGGGTCCTGGATTGCCGGGTATCGGGTGGAGCGTGCCCTCGGTAGTGGCGGCATGGGCGCGG
Organism: Williamsia sp. Y853; assembly: GCF_056786495.1. Taxonomy (NCBI): domain Bacteria; kingdom Bacillati; phylum Actinomycetota; class Actinomycetes; order Mycobacteriales; family Nocardiaceae; genus Williamsia; species Williamsia sp. Y853. The sequence goes on along the minus strand of NZ_JBXCJC010000006.1, from coordinate 73,190 downwards.
TATACCTGGCCAAACATCCCGAACTGCCGCGCAGTGACGCCATCAAGGTGCTCGGTGAGCAGGTCGGGCAGGACGATCAGTTCCGTAAGCGGTTCTTGCGGGAGGCCGAGGTCGCTGCCGGACTCGACCACCCCAACATCGTCACGATCTACAACCGGGGCAGCAACGACGGCATGCTCTGGATCTCGATGCAGTACGTCGCAGGCACCGACTGTGCGCAGGAATTGCAGCGTGCGCAGGAGAGGGCCGGTGCGCAGGTGGGTTTGCCGCCGCAGCGGGTCGTCCGGATCGCCGGTGAGATCGCCCGTGGCCTCGACTACGCACATCGGCGCGGGTTGCTGCACCGTGACATCAAACCGGCCAACATCCTGCTGTCGGAATATGAGTCGAGCGAATTCGGTGACGGGATCGACCGCGGCTACACCACCGATGCCGATGAACAGCGGGTGTTGCTGACCGACTTCGGTGTGGCCAAGGCGGCCAACGAGACCGAATCGCTGACCGTCGTCGGAACAGTCCTCGCGACGTTGTCCTATGCCTCGCCCGAGCAGCTCAAAGGCCAGTCGGTCGATGCCCGAACAGATCAGTACTCCTTGGCGGCCACCACGTTTCATCTGCTGGCCGGCCGGGTTCCGTTCAAGGGTGACGGCACCGCCGACGTCATCGCCGGACATCTGAGCAAGCCGGTGCCGCGGTTGTCCGAGATGGTCCCTGCGGTGCCGCCCGCCGTTGATTCGGTCATCGCCAAGGCCATGGCCAAGGAGGCCGACGACAGGTTCGCCAACTGCAGGCAGTTCACCGACGCATTGCAATCAGCACTACGTCAGGGGATGTCCGCCTACTCGCCGTCGGTCTCGGCCAGGCCACCGGTGACCTCCCGCCCGGCAGGTCCGGTGACACCGCTGCCGCGGCACTCCACGCCAACGCCCAACCAATCCGCCGGACCCCAGTCGCTCGGGCAGCAGCAGCCGGGGCAGAGCGCTGCCCCGCGGTACCAGCAGGCGACGCCGTCGCCCGCGCACCAGGTCTCGCCGCAGTATTCGCAGCCACGACATCCCGCCCAAAATCAGTCGGGGGCCAATGCCTCAGGTACCGGTGCCTCGGATTCCAACGCGGTGATGATCGCCTTGCTGATCGGGTTGGTCGTGGTGGCCATCGCGATCGTGGTGGCGATCTTCCTGGTCGCATGACGGGGTCACAGTGCGTTGCATGACGAGGTCACAGTGCGTCGCAACAGGCACATCCGTCACTTCCTGATGAGGTGTCCGCCGCGCCTGTCCGAGCTCGTCGGTAGCCCCGCCTAGACTGAAGGCCTTGCGCCCGCGACCCGCTCTCGGCGGTGGTGTCGGCGTGGTGTTCGAGAGTTCGAATTGAGAGGTAGCGCGTGTCGGATTCGTTTGTCCATCTGCACAACCACACTGAGTACTCGATGCTCGACGGGGCCGCCAAGGTCAAACCGATGATGACCGAGGCCACCCGGTTGGAGATGCCCGCGATCGGCATGACCGACCACGGAAACATGTTCGGCGGCAGTGAGTTCTACAACGTTGCCACCGATATGGGCGTCAAGCCGATCATCGGTATCGAGGCGTACATCGCACCGGAGTCGCGTCTGAACACCAAACGCGTCCTGTGGGGCAGCCGGGACCAGAAGGGCGACGACGTCTCGGGTAGCGGCGCCTATACCCACATGACGATGGTGGCCGAGAACGCCACCGGTCTGCGCAACCTGTTCAGGCTGTCGTCGAGGGCGTCGATCGAGGGACAACTCGGCAAGTGGTCCCGCATGGATGCGGAGATCATCGCGGAGCATTCCGAGGGCATCATCGCCACCACCGGTTGTCCGTCCGGCGAGGTCCAGACGCGACTGCGACTCGGCCATGAGCGCGAAGCACTCGAAGCCGCCGCCAAGTGGCAGGACATCTTCGGCAAAGAGAACTTCTTCCTGGAGCTGATGGAACACGGCCTCGAGATCGAGAGCCGCGTCCGCGACGGTTTGCTCGAGATCTCTCGCAAGCTCGGGATCCCACCGTTGGTCACCAACGACTGCCATTACGTCACCAAAGATCACGCCGCCAGCCACGAGGCGTTGCTCTGTGTGCAGACCGGCAAGACGCTGTCCGATCCGACGCGGTTCAAATTCAGCGGCGACGGCTATTACCTGAAGTCGGCCGCCGAGATGCGCGAGCTCTGGGACCAGGAGGTACCCGGCGGCTGCGACAACACGCTGCTCATCGCCGAGCGGGTACAGAGTTACTCCGAGGTCTTCGAGCATCGTGACCGGATGCCGATCTTCCCGGTGCCCGAAGGCGAGACGCAGCCGAGCTTTTTGCGCAAAGAGGTCGAACAAGGTCTGAAGACCCGGCGGTTCCCGGACCGGGAGGTGCCGCAGGAATACCTCGATCGGGCGAGCTACGAACTCGACGTGATCATCCAGATGGGTTTCCCCGCTTACTTTTTGGTGGTCGGAGACCTCATCCGGCATGCCAACGAGGTCGGCATCCGGGTGGGTCCGGGCCGTGGATCGGCCGCCGGGTCACTGGTGGCCTGGGCGCTGGGCATCACCAATATCGACCCGATTCCGTACGGCCTGCTGTTCGAGCGGTTCCTCAACCCCGAGCGTGTGTCGATGCCCGATATCGACATCGACTTCGATGATCGTCGTCGTGGCGACATGGTGCGGTACGCGACCGAACGGTGGGGTAGCGACAAGGTCGCCCAGGTCATCACTTTCGGAACCATCAAGACCAAGGCCGCGATCAAGGACTCGGCCCGCGTCCAGTTCGGCCAGCCCGGTTATGCGATCGCCGACCGCATCACCAAGGCACTGCCGCCGCCGATCATGGCCAAGGACATCACGATTGCCGGTATCACCGATACCGGCCATGAGCGGTACAAAGAGGCCAGCGAGGTCCGCACGCTCATCGAGACCGATCCGGATGTCAAGAAGATCTACGACACCGCCCTCGGCCTCGAAGGTCTGATCCGTAACGCCGGCGTCCATGCCTGCGCGGTGATCATGTCGTCCGAGCCGCTGACAGAGGCGATCCCGGTGTGGAAGCGCGCGCAGGACGGCGCCATCATCACCGGCTGGGATTACCCGTCGTGTGAGGCCATCGGTCTGTTGAAGATGGACTTTTTGGGGTTGCGCAACCTCACGGTCATCGGCGACACCATCGACAACATCAAACTCAACCGGAACATCGACATCGACCTCGATGCACTGCCGCTCGATGATCCGGCCACCTATGAGTTGGTGGCGCGCGGCGACACGCTCGGCGTCTTCCAGCTCGACGGTGGACCGATGCGTGAGTTGCTCAAACGTATGCAGCCCACCGGGTTCGGTGACATCGTCGCGGTGCTGGCGCTCTACCGTCCGGGTCCGATGGGCATGAACGCCCACAACGACTATGCCGACCGTAAGAACAACCGGCAGCCGGTCAGCCCGATTCATCCGGAGCTCGAAGAGCCGCTCAAGGAGATCCTCGGCGACACCTACGGTCTGATCGTCTACCAAGAGCAGATCATGCAGATCGCGCAAAAGGTGGCCGGGTACTCGCTCGGACAGGCCGACATCCTGCGTCGGGCCATGGGTAAGAAGAAACTCTCGGTGCTCGAAGAGGCCTACGCCGGGTTCCGGCAAGGCATGCTGGACAACGAATTCTCCGAGGCCGCGATCAAGGCACTGTGGGACACGATTCTGCCGTTCGCCGGCTACGCGTTCAACAAGTCGCATGCTGCCGGTTATGGTCTGGTCTCGTTCTGGACCGCGTATCTCAAAGCCAACTATCCGGCCGAGTACATGGCGGGCCTGCTCACCTCGGTGGCCGACGACAAGGACAAGGCCGCCATCTATCTGGCCGACTGCCGACGCCTCGGGATCACGGTGCTACCACCGGATGTCAACGAGTCGCAGCAGAACTTCTCCGCCGTCGGTGAGGACATCCGGTTCGGTATGGCCGCGGTGCGCAACGTCGGAAGCGGCGTGGTCGCCTCGATCATCGAAGCGCGCAAAGAGAAGTCGAATTTCACGAGCTTCTCGGACTACCTGGCGAAGATCAGCGTGACCGCCTGCAACAAGAAGGTCACCGAATCGCTCATCAAGGCCGGCGCCTTCGACTCGCTCGATCATCCGCGCAAGGGCCTGTTCCTGGTCCACGCGGACGCGGTTGACGCGGTCCTGGGTACCAAGAAGGCCGAGGCGATCGGACAGTTCGATCTGTTCGGTGACGCCGGTGGTGACGGCGGCGGCGGTGTCACCGACGATGCGTTCGCGGTGAAGGTCCCGGACGAAGAGTGGGATACGAAACACAAACTCGCACTCGAACGAGAGATGTTGGGGCTCTACGTGTCCGGCCATCCGCTCAACGGCGTCGAGCACGTCATCTCGGCCCAGACGGACACGTCGATCACCTCGTTGCTCGAAGGCAATGCCAAAGACGGTGCGCAGATCGTGATCGGCGGCATCATCTCGGCCGTCACCCGACGGGTCAACAAGAAGGGCGAGTCGTACGCCGTTGTCCAGATCGAGGACATGGTCGGTGGCGTCGAGGTCTATTTCTTCCCGCGGGCCTATCAGGCATTCGGCATGGACATCGCCGCCGATGCGGTGGTGTTGGTGAAGGCGCGCGTCAACCTACGTGATGACAGCATGATGATTTCCGCGAATGATCTTGCCGTACCTGATCTTTCGCATGTCGGAGTCGCCAAGCCGGTGTCGTTGATCATGCCGACGAGGTTGTGCACCGCCGACCGGGTCAGCGCGCTCAAGCAGGTGCTGGTCCGTCATCCCGGAACCTCCGACGTCCACGTCCGGTTGACCAGCGGCTCCAAGGAGACCACGCTGAAACTCGACGATCAGCTCCGCGTCAACCCGACGTCGGCACTGATGGGTGATCTCAAGGCGTTGCTCGGACCGTCCTGTTTGAGCGTTTAGACCCCCAACGGGCAGGAATATCGGCCCGGCGGGGGAGGTTGACCGGAATTCGTGCACGCGGTTCGTGCACGTGAACACATATGGAGGATCGATGCCACTACAGGGTGAATACGAGCCGAGTACTTCCGACTGGGCGCGCAAGCAGGCCGAAGAGATCGAAAAGTCGGGCGGCACCAAGGGCACCGAGCTCGAGGGTATGCCGGTGGTGGTGCTCACCACCGTGGGCAACAAGTCCGGCAAACTCCGTAAATCCCCGCTGATGCGGGTGGAGCACGACGGCAAGTACGCCGTCGTCGCATCGTTGGGCGGGGCACCGAAGAACCCGGTCTGGTACTACAACGTCGTCGCCCACCCGCAGGTCCAACTCCAGGACGGCCCGAAGGTCCAGGACATGGTCGCCCGCGAGGTGTTCGGTGAGGAGAAGGCGATCTGGTGGGAGCGCGCAGTGGAGGCATACCCGCCATACGCCGACTACCAGAAGAAGACCGATCGCCAGATCCCGGTGTTTGTGCTCGAGCCCGCGCAGTAACCGGGCAGGTGTGGCGGCGGGAACCGCGTTTTGGTGAAGTGAGACCATTGCGGGCGTGACTAGTGGATCTTCGACCGACAACACCATCGCCACACCGCTCGATGCCGCCGCAATCGACGCGGCGGCCGAGCGCATCAGTGACGTGGTTGTCGCCTCTCCGCTGCAGCTCTGCGAGCGGTTGTCCGCGCGCACCGGCGCAACGGTCTACCTCAAGCGAGAAGACCTGCAGTCGGTGCGCTCGTACAAGATTCGTGGCGCCTACAACGTCATGGCGCAGCTGACCGACGCCGAACGTGACGCCGGTGTGGTCGCCGCCAGCGCAGGCAATCATGCGCAGGGCGTTGCTTACGCGGCCCGCACCATGGGGATTCGGGCCCGGATCTACGTACCGATCAACACACCCAAACAAAAGTGCGACCGGATTCGTTGGCACGGTGGGGAGTTCGTCGAACTCATCGCCGTCGGAGACACCTACGACGCTGCGGCGGCCGCGGCGCTGACCGATGTCGCGGCCACCGGAGCCACCTGGATCCATGCGTTCGACGACCCTCGCACCGCAGCCGGACAGGGCACCATCGCCAAGGAGATCGTCGCCCAACTCGGGGTGATGCCCGATCTGGTGGTCGTGCCGGTGGGCGGTGGTGGCGCGCTGGCCGGCATCACGACCTATCTCCGTGCGCACAGTGACAAGGTGCGCATCGTCGGTGTCGAACCGACCGGTGCGATCTCGCTGTCCGCAGCGCTTGTCGACGGTGGTCCGGTCACCTTGAACAAGATCGACTCATTTGTCGACGGTGCCGCCGTCAGGCGCATCGGGAACATCGGGCATCAGGTCATGGTTGCCGCAGGCGCGACCGTCGCCTCGCATCCGGACCTCCCGCCGGCGAGCACGGTGCATCACGACGTCGACAAGTTGCCCATCGGCGGCTCGCACATCACGCATGTCGACGAGGGCGCGATCTGCTCGGCCATGCTGGAGCTCTATCAGAACGAGGGCATCATCGCCGAGCCTGCCGGTGCGCTGTCGGTGACCGCGCTCGACGACCTGCCGATCGAACCGGGCTGGACTGTGGTCTGTCTGCTCTCGGGCGGCAACAATGACGTCTCGCGGTACGGCGAGGTCATCGAACGATCGCTGGTTCATCGCGGGCTCAAGCACTACTTCCTGGTGGACTTCCCGCAGGAACCCGGCGCCCTGCGGAGATTCCTCGACGAGGTGCTCGGCCCGGACGACGACATCACGCTGTTCGAGTACGTCAAGCGCAACAACCGGGAGACCGGTGCCGCACTGGTCGGTGTGGAACTCGGATCGCCGGACGGTCTGGGCCCGCTGCTCGGCCGGATCGACAACTCGCGCCTGACCTGTGAGCGTCTCGAACCCGGATCCCCGGCCTACCGCTACCTCACCTGACCCGGACCCACTACTCAAACGCTCCGGTTATACGAAGATGCTCCACAAATATGTGGAGCATCTTCGTATAACCGGAGCGTTTGGTATCCGGGCGAGGGGATCAGGTCCGGCGGATGACGATTGCGTTGTGTCCGGCCATCGTGCCGTCCGGGGTAGGCGGTTCCCAGGCCAGCAAGACGGTGCCGGTGAACGGCAAAGGGACCGACTGCCCGGTCAGCGTCACCACCGTGGTGATTCCGCCGCGGTGCATGGCGAACCAGGTATCGTCGGCGGCCCAATCGGTGGCCACCGAATCGAAGGTGTTCGCAGTCAGATCGGGTTCGCCGGCACGCAGCGCGATCAGTGCGCGGTAGAAGGCGAGCACCCGGGCGTGCTCGCCGACGCCGACCTCGTCCCAGCGCAACTTGGAGCGCTCAAAGGTCGCCGGGTCCTGCGGATCGGGGACTTCGGCGGCATCCCAGCCGTGTTCGGCGAATTCGGCCTTGCGGCCGTTCGCGGTCGCCTCACCGAGTTCGTCTTCCGGATGCGAGGTGAAGAACTGGAACGGTGTGCTCGCCGCCCATTCCTCACCCATGAACAGCATCGGGGTGAATGCGGAGGTCAGGACCAGCGCCGCCTTCACCGCGAGTTGTCCGGCACTCAGGTATTCGCTGGGCCGGTCGCCGATCGCGCGGTTGCCGATCTGATCGTGGTTGCACGTGTAGACCACCAGTGAGGTGGCCTTGACCAGCTCCGGTTCGATCGGCAGGCCGTGCCTGCGACGCCGGAAGGACGAGTATGTCCCGGCGTGGAGAAAACCTTCCCGCAGGACCTTCGACAGGCTTTCGAGACTGCCGAAGTCGGCGTAATAGCCCTGGCGCTCGCCCGAGACCGCGGTGTGGATTGCGTGGTGGACGTCGTCACACCATTGCGCGGCCAGGCCGTACCCGCCGAACTCGCGCGGGGTGATCAGCCGGGGGTCGTTGAGGTCGCTCTCCGCGATCAGTGACAGGGGTCGGCCCACCCGGGCCGAGAGTTCGTCGGTGCGGATCTGGAGTTCGTCGAGCAGATGCAGTGCGGTCCGGTCGACGAGGGCATGCACGGCATCGAGCCGTAGGCCGTCGGCATGGAAGACCTCCATCCATCGCAGTGCAGAGCCGAGGATGAACTCGCGGACGTCGTCGGAGTCGGCCTCGTCCAGGTTCACCGCCTGCCCCCACGAGTTGGCGCCGGAGGTCAGATACGGGCCGAAGTTCGGGAGGTAATTGCCCGAAGGTCCGAGGTGGTTGTAGACGGCGTCGATGATGACGCCGAGCCCACGCTCGTGGGCTGCGTCCACGAACCGAACCAACGCGTCCGGGCCGCCGTAGGGTTCGTGGACTGCATACCAGCCGACGCCGTCGTAGCCCCAGTTGTGGGTGCCGTTGACGGCATTGACCGGCATCAGTTCGACGAACTCCACGCCGAGTGAAACCAGATGATCGAGTCTGTCGATCGCCGAATCCAGGGTTCCGGCGGCCGTGAACGTCCCGATGTGCAGCTCGTAGATGACCGCTCCGGCGACCGGCTTGCCCACCCAGTCGGTATCGGTCCAGACCTGCTCCGCGATCTCGTGAACCTGACTGAGTCCGTGGACGCCATCCGGCTGTCTCGCCGAACGCGGATCGGGGAGTGGCTCGGTGGCATCGTCGATCAGGTATCCGTACCGCGCGCCGGGTGCGGCGCTGACCGGAGATTCCCACCAGCCGCCAGGGCGCGGCAGCATCTCGTGTCTCGTACCGTCGATGATCACGCGCATCTTCTGTGCGGCAGGCGCCCACACCGGGAGGAATGTCACCCCCGAACCGTATGTCCTCGGAGCCGAGAACGCTGTATGTGCAGTCTTCTGGTTGCGGCCCCTCTCGATGGGCTAAGTTAACGAAGAATCGCACCGGGTACCGATCAGGATCGGGACCTGGGCTAGTGTGACTTCGCACGCTTCCATTTCTCGGGGGAGTTTTCCGGAGTCCCGTATTGCATCAGTTGCGCTACGGAACCAGGTTTTCAGGGGGACCACGCGTGTTCGTTGGGTGGTTCGATATCCATATGGCACTATGAGCGAACTCACACGATGCGGTTACGTGTGGCGGGGACAACGAAGGTAGGGCGTGACTACACAATCCGTGACGGCAGGCACCGGGGGAGCTGCCGCGACACGCAGAAGGCTGGCACCGCTCACTCGGTGGTTTCGTGAGCACATCGTTGCCTCGTTCGAGACCTTCGGCCGGCAGATGACGCTGTTCCTCGAAGTCTTCAAAGTTCTCTTTGTCGACATCGTGAAGCGGCGGTTCCCGTTCGGTGAGTTCATCCGCCAATGTGCGTTCATGGCGAACACCTCGGTGATCCCCACCCTGCTGGTGGCGATCCCGGTCGGCGTGATCGTCTCGATTCAGGTCGGCAACATCGCCAATCAGATCGGTGCCACCTCGTTTTCGGGTGCGGCCACCGGCCTCGGCGTCATCCGGCAGGGCGCTCCGCTGGTGACCTCGCTGCTGCTCGCCGGGGCCGTCGGCTCGGCCATCGCGGCGGATCTCGGTTCTCGCACGATTCGCGACGAGATCGACGCGATGAGGGTCATGGGCGTCAACCCGACCCAGCGGCTCATCTCGCCGCGACTGCTCGCGACGATGGTTGTCAGTTTCCTGCTCTGTGGCTTTGTCTGCTTCATCGGATTCGTCACCGGCTATGTGTTCAACGTCTACGCGCAGGGAGGTACGCCGGGTAGCTATACCGGCACATTCGCGTCGTTTGCCAGTCCGGCCGATCTCGCTTTCGCCATTCTCAAAGCGGTGATCTTCGGTGCGATCGTTGCCGTGGTCGCATGCGATCGCGGTCTCAACACCAAAGGCGGACCGTCCGGCGTCGCGAACTCGGTGAACGCCGCCGTCGTCAATTCGGTGATCCTGCTGTTCACGGTCAACGTCATCCTGACCCAGATCTTCGCCGTGCTCGTCCCGACGAGGGTGGTCTGAGATGGTTGCGTCCAAATACACGCCCCCGGTACTGAAGCCGGTCGAGTGGGGCAAGAAGGTCTATGAGGGACCCCGCGACGTCCTGGTTCTGATCGGTCACCAGGTCACGTTCCTGGTCCGTTCGGTCGGGGCTGTCCCGATCGCGTTCAAGCACTACAGCAAAGAGATCTGGCGCCTGCTCTCCGACGTCACCTGGGGCAACGGGGCCATAGTGGTCGGCGGCGGCACTATCGGCGTCATCATCCTGCTGGGCATCATGGGCGGCGCCACGGTCGGCATCGAGGGCTACACCGCGCTGAACCTACTCGGGATGTCGCCGGTGACCGGTGCCGTGTCGGCGTTCGCGACCACCCGCGAACTCGGCCCGCTGCTCGCGGCCGTGGCATTCACCGCGCAATCGGGCTGCCGGTTCACCGCGCAACTGGGATCCATGCGCATCAGTGAAGAGATCGACGCGCTCGAATCGATCGCGATCCGTCCGATGCCGTATCTCGTCACCACCCGGATGATCGCGGCCGTCATCTGCATCATCCCGCTGTATTCGGTCTCACTCGCCGCGAATTACATTGCCTGCCAAGTGATGTTCCAGGTGCAGAGCGGTCAGGGCAACGGGGTCTATCTGTCGTACTTCTACCAGTTCATCCTGTCGCGCGACATGGTCTATTCGGTCATCAAAGTTGTCATCTTCGTCATGCTGACAACGTTCATCCAGTGCTACTACGGCTTCTTCGCCTCGGGTGGTCCCGAGGGTGTCGGGGTGGCCGCCGGGCACGCGATCAGGTTGTCGATCATCGTGCTGGTGTTCGCGAATCTCTTGTTGACACTTGTCTTCTGGGGTCTGTCGCCCGGCATCAGGATCTCGGGGTGATGGCATGAAAGTCGACACAACCGGGCGGAACCCATCGGCGACGCAGTACCTTCTGCGCGGTGTCGCGTTCGTGATCGTCCTCATCCTGATCCTGGCGGTGCTCGCATTGCGGTACCAGGGGGCGTTCGACGAAAAGGTCGAAGTAACAGCCAGTCTCGAGGACATCGGGGACGGCCTGGTCAGCCAGGCGGATGTGCGTTACAACGGGCTCATTGTCGGTGTGGTCACCTCGATCGACGTCACCGACACCAGCTTGTCGGACGTGAACATCAACATCATTCCCGAACAGGCGCCGGGCATTCCGGCCAACGTGACCGCCCGGACGGTCCCGAGCAACCTCTTCGGGGTCAACTCGGTGGAGCTGATCCCGCCTGCCGACCCGAACGGTCATCTGTCGAGCGGGAGCAAGATCGTCGCGGACGAGTCCAAGGAGACCATCGCCCTGCAGTCGGTGCAGAACGAACTCCGCGAACTGTTCACCGCGGTACCGCCGGAGGAGATCGGTCGCGTCCTGGCGACGATCGCCGAGGCGCTGCGCGGTGGTGGCAATGTGTTCAGCGCATTTGTCGGCACCCTCAATCAGTACTGGGAACAGATCAATGCCCAGTTCCCTGACGGTGCGCCGCCGGGCTTCGACAACTTCAACGACTCCATGCAGGGAATCGAAGAGTCTACGCCCGCACTCCTCGACGCGATGGGGCGAGCGGTTGTGCCGTCGCTGACGATCATCGAGCGTCAGCGTGAACTCGTGAGCACCCTGACCGCCGCACAGGGCATGATCGACGGCCTGCAGACGCTGTTCGCGGCCAACGGAGATGGCGGAATCCGCATCGTCAACGACCTGAACATCATGACCGGAGCCATTGCCGTGGATGCCGACGCGCTGCCGCAGAGCCTGCGCGCACTCAACGTGCTTGCCGCCAAGGTGCTGACCGTGTTCACCGGCACCAACGGCAAACCCCTGCTCAACATCGGTGTCAGCTTCAGCCCGTTTCAGATGTACAAGCATCAGAACTGCCCGGTCTACGACGGCGGGGAATACGGCATCACCCGCGGGCCGGGCTGTACCGGACCCGGCACCGGTACCGGACCGACCAGTTCGGGTCCGCTGGCGATCACCCCCGCCGGCGCAACCACCTCCGATGCAACAACTGACACGAGCCCGGCGTCTGCGCCGGGTGTGGTCACCACCGCGACCGACAACAAGACACTGCAGGCCGCGCTGGACCGGGAGCCGTCGGCGGCCGACACGTTGATGCTGGGTCCGCTGGTGCAGTCCGTCCAGGTTCAGGGAGGTGGGAGATGAGTTATCGCAAGCCGTTGATCGGATTCAGTCTCTTTGCCGTCCTGGCGCTGGTGCTGACCTGGACGATCTGGTCGACGCTGGAGCGGTCGGTACCGGGGGAGACGAACAAGTACACCGCCCACTTCAACGACGTGGCCGGTCTGCACGAAGGTGATGACGTGCGGATGGCAGGCGTCCGGGTGGGCCGGGTGGCATCGATCGAGCTCGATCGCAACCGCGCCGAAGTGCAGTTCGAGGTCCAGAACGACCAGTCGGTCTTCACCAACACCCGCGCATCGATCAAATATCAGAATCTCATCGGACAGCGATACCTCGGCTTGGAACTGGTCGACGACTCCGAGCAGCAGCGGATGAAGGCGGGTTCGACGTTGCAGGAACCGTCGCAGGACTCGTTCGACGTGTCGGCTTTGCTGGCCGGGTTCCAACCGGTGTTCGACACCCTGGAACCGGAGCAGGTCAACGCGCTCTCGGAGAGTCTGGTCCAGACATTCCAGGGCAATGAGGTCTCACTGAGTTACACGATCGCCCAGATCGGCGAGGTGGCCTCCGACTTTGCCAACCGTGACCAGGTGATCGCCGCCATCATCACGAACCTCAGTGCGGTCATGGGAGATCTGAGCAAGCAGGGCGAACAGATGCAGGAGCTCGTGAACAATCTGGCCGGTCTGATCGAGGGGCTCAACGCCAACTCGCCCGCGCTGGGTGCCTCGGTCGACAGCATCGGCAGCGCCACCGACCGTCTCGGCGGGCTGCTCGGTCAGATCCGTCCGGATGTCGAATCGATCGGCAGCGGTCTGCGATCCACCACCAGCGAGCTGATCGGCGTCGGCGCCAAGCTCGACCAGCTGGCCATCGACCTGCCACTGTTCCTGGTGCATTTCCCGATGGTCATGGGTCAGGGCACTTACCTGAACATCTATGCCTGCGACCTGGATGTCTCCATCGGTGGGGTGTTGTTCCCGCCGGGATTGATCAGCCAGATCGGCGGCTCAGAACATTCGGTGGTGTGCCGATGAGCGTGTTCAGTCGCGATCGCATGCGAACGAGCTGGCGCAACAGCCGGTTCATCTGGCTTGGTGTCCTCGGTGCGGTGGCTTTGCTGGTTGTTGTGATGGCGACGTTTGTGTTGTCCGACTCCGGAATCGGCAAGCGCGAGTACACGGGCGACTTCTCGCAGGCCGGAGGTATTCGTACCGGTGACAAGGTTCGGGTGGCCGGTATCGATGTCGGTGAGGTGTCGTCGACCAAGCTGTCAGGCGACCACGTCAAGATCGGCATGGAGGTGGACAAGGACGTCGAGGTGATGGTGGACGGCTCGGCGGAGATCAAACTCTCGACGTTGCTGGGTCAGCGGTTCATCGACCTCAAGATCGGGGATTCGACCGAGCAGCTGAGCGGATCCCGCATCCCCAACACCCAGGTGCCCTACGACCTGCAGAAGACGATCGAGCGCGGCACGCCGGTCCTGGCAGGCATCAACGCCGGCGAACTCGCAGGCAGCGTCGACGCACTGAACAAACAGTTGGCCGATGCGCCAGGGGTCACCCGGCAGACGCTCGATGCGCTGACACAGATGTCGCAGGTGATCACCGACCGCACCGACCAGATCAACCTGCTGATCCAGGACACCGAGACGGTGACCGATGTGATCACCAGCAGCCAGTACCAGCTGTCGGTGATCGTCGGGCAGGGTCAGCTGCTGGCACAGAAGATCGCCACCCGGCAGGAAATGGTGATGCGCCTGCTCGACGGTGTTGCCGAGCTGTCGAACGAGATGGAGGCGCTGGCGGCGGAGAACAACAACGAGTTCGCGCCCCTGGTCATGAACCTGAACACGATCTCGGAAGGGATGGAGAAGAACCGGGACAACCTGCGGCATCTGCTCGAGGTGCTGCCGTTGACGGTGCGCTCGATCGCGAACACCACGGGATCGGGTCCGTACGCGATGGGCTATCTCCCGTGGGGTCTGTTCCCCGACAACTGGCTCTGCGCAGCGAATGTGGTGGCCGGATGCTGACTCGGACCGATACTCATCTGCTGGGGGTACAGGTGCGCCGCACTGTTGTCCTGATCGCGGTCCTGCTCACCACGGCCCTGGTGGGTACCGGTTGTTCGCTGATCCCTGAGGGTCTGAAACATGCTGCGGGACAGTCGATCAAGCTGACGGCCTACTTCGACAGCGTCGCGGGCCTGTATGTCGACAACGATGTCTCGGTGCTCGGGATGCCGGTGGGCCGGGTTCTGTCGATCACTCCGGAGGGCGAACACGTCAAGGTCGAGTTCACCGTCGACAATGACATCCCGATTCCCGCCGATGCCACCGCCGCGATCATCAACACCTCGTTGGTGACCACCCGGCACGTCGAGTTGTCGCCGCCGTATGTCGAAGGAGCGAAGCTCGAAGAAGGCGACACGCTGGCAAACGCGAAGTCGCCGGTGGAGATCGGCACGCTGTTCGACACCGTCGACAATCTGGTGCAAGAGTTCGCGTCCGACCCGGATGGCAACGGTCCACTCGGCGACATGTTGACGATCTCGGCCGGCATCTTCGGCGGCAACGGTGAGCGCATGAAGACCGCGATCGACGAGCTCAGCAAGTTCGCACAGGTCGGTGTCGACAACGGTGACGCCCTGGTCGAGGTGATCAAGAACATGTCGGAGCTGACCACGGCCCTGGTGGACAACTACCCGAAGATGACCGCATTCTCCGCGTCGCTCACCGAGGTGTCGCAGATGCTTGGCGACCAGTCGGTCGGCCTGCAGGCCACACTCGGAGCGCTCAACCAGACCCTCAACAACACCGCTACGTTCCTCGAGGCCAACACCAACACCCTCGGTGGTGCGATGGGCCGGCTGGCCGGACTGATCAGCAACCTGAGCGATTATTCGCGCCAACTGGTCGACACCATCGATGTTGCACCGTTGGCCTTCGAGAACCTGGCGAACTCCGTGTCGACGGAGCAACGGGCTTGGCGCGCACAGGTTCTGGTGGACAAGTCGCTGCTCGACAACGAGCTTCTCTCGACATTCTGTGAGGCGATCAATTTGCACGCTGACGGTTGCCGGACCGGCAAGTTGACCGGCTTCGGACCGGACCTCGGTGTGTTCTCGGCGCTGGTGGAGTTGAGCAGATGAGGAATGTGCAGCGCACCGGGCAGAAGCGGACCGGACAGAAGTGGACCGGACAACGACTGCGGGCGACCGTGATCGCCGGCCTGGCAGCAATGATGTTGTTGTCGGGTTGTGGTGCGATCCCGGGGCTGACCATCGAACAGCTCCCGATGCCCGCGCCGGGTGGCGTCGGCGACGGCTATGAGATCAAGGGATCCTTCGGCAACGCGCTCAACCTGCCGTCGCGGGCCAAGGTGAAGCTCAACGGCAACGACGTCGGACTGGTGGAGACGATCACCGCCAACAACTACCGGGCAAATGTCACCATGCGCGTTCGCAAGGACATCGAGCTGCCTGTCGGTACCGGCGCACAGCTGCGCCAGGCCACTCCGCTCGGCGACGTTTTCGTCGCGTTGCTCCCGCCGGCCGAGGCAACGTCGGCGGCGTTGATGGCGTCGGGCGACACACTGACCGGTGAGATGACCGAGGCCGCAACGGTGGAGGATCTGCTGGTGACCGCGACCGCGTTTGTCGACGGTGGTGCCATCAAGAATCTGACCGAGATCATCAACGAACTCTCTGATGCGATCGGCGGCAAGTCGGAGGATCTGACCGGTGTGATCCAGGGGCTGACCACCGGTGTCAGCCGTCTTGCGATGAACACCGAGGAGATCGACACCTCGCTCGAGTCGCTGAACGCGGTGACCACCGACCTGGCCGACGGCCGGAATCAGTTGGTGGCGTCGCTCGGCACGGTTGGCCCGGCATTGGACGTCGTCAACGGCCAGATCCCGTCGATCGTGACGACGATGAACAAGACCAAGGCGGTCACGGATGCGCTCAACGACTTCCTGGACAGCCAGAGTCAGAACACGGTCGAGCTGACGAACAATCTCGCCGTCGATGTCGAGGCCTTCGGTCGCGCCGCCGGTGAACTCGGTCCGCTGGCCGACAGGCTCAAGGTGCTGACCCCCAAGTGGGTCGATGCGACACCCGGTAGCGCGGCCACCGTGTCCGCGAGGGTCTGGTACCTGTCGCCGGGATTCGGATTCGATTCGCGCAGCAGGCTTCCCGAGATGGAGGATCTCACCAATGGTGTCAACAGCCTGGAACAGACTCTGACCAGGGTGCTGGCCCGGCTGACCGGTACCCGCGGATGTTGTGGGTGAGGGGACAGCGATGACAGCGTGGTTGCTGAAACACAAGATATTGCTCTCGAACCTTGCCCTGGTGCTCGTGATGTTCGTCGGCCTCGGCTATCTGAGTTTGGGGGTGCTGCGCTGGCGGCCGCTGGATGACACGTACGAGCTGACCGTGGAGTTCGCCAATTCCGGTGGCGTGCAGAGCACATCGGACGTGACGTTGCGCGGGGCCAGGGTCGGTGCGGTCGACCAGATCCGGACCACTCCGACCTCGGTCGAGGTGAAGGTCGTGATCGACTCCAAATACAAGATCAGCAAGGATTCGCACGTCGCCGCGCTCGGTTTGTCCGCCGTCGGTGAACAATACGTCGACTTCCAGCCGAGTACCGCTGACGGACCGTACTTTTCGAATGGTGACAAGATCTCGACCACACAGACGTCGTCGACGGTCGCATTCCCGAAACTGCTCGAGTCGTCGCTCGACGTGGTGCGGCAGATCGATGCAGAGAAGCTGCGCATCACCATCGACGAGCTCGACGTCGCGCTCGACAGCGGTGGTAAGAATCAGTTGCGTGCGCTGTTCAACAGCGGCGGCGTGATCTTTGCCGATCTCTATCGGGTACTCCCGGAAACGGTCACGTTGATCCAGAACACCGGAACGATCCTGGAGACGACGGCCGATATCCAGCCCGATCTGGGAACACTGACCACCGGGATGAGCGAACTGATCGATGCCCTGGCTGCCTCGGATGAGGAGTTGCGTACCTTCCTCGGCCGGGCGCCTGCGCAGCTGACAACCCTGGGCGGGTCGCTCAACCAGCTGACCGATCCGTTGTCGGGTGTGCTCACGCAGTTCCTCGACATCGCCGAGCAGGGCGCGTTGCGTGCTCCGGCCCTGGTGAATCTGTTCCCGGCGATCCGCGACGGGGCGATCACCGCGCAGTCGATGTTCCACGACGGCGCCTGGTGGGCTTACGGGTCGATCTATCCACGTCCGTACTGCGACTACCCGGTGTTGCCGGAACCGCCGACCGAAATCCTCGAGGCCTCGGTACCGGTCAACCTGTACTGCGTGACCGAGGATCAGACACAACAGATACGCGGGGCATCCAACGCGCCACGTCCGCCCGGTGATGACACCGCCGGTCCGCCACCGAATTTCGATCCGAATGCGCGTACCGCCCCGTTGGGCTGAGCTGCGAGAGCACCACGCGCCACCGTCCGACAATTGTTATGAGGTAGAAACGCCGTATGGCCGAGAACAACAAACCTGAAACCGAAGGCGAGCCCACCGAGGGTGTCTCGGTGAGCAAGAAGCCGACCGGGAAGCCGCGACGCAAAGCAGCAGGCTCCGAGGCCGACGTCCCGACAGTCGAAGCCGCGGTGCCGGGCCGCGTCGTGAGCGACTCGAATACCAAGGGCGGCAAGCAGATCACCATCAGCGTTGCGGTCGTCGGAAAAATTCTGGCAGGCGCGGTGGTTGTTGCCTTGTTGGGTGCCGTGATCTTCTTCGGCGTCAACTGGAAGTCGGACAAGGCCAAGCTCGATGCGGCATCGGATGCGAAGGCGGCGTCCAACTACTTCGTCACCCAACTGCTCGATTCGATGAACACCACCACCGCCGGTGAGTACGTCAATCGGATGTCGCCGTTGACCACCGGTGCATTCCGGGACAACCTGCTCAACGAGCGGGAGAAGACCCAGACCGACATCGCGTCGATGCAGCTGAAGATCACACCTGAGATCTGGTCGTCGGGTGTGGTGTCCAATACGACCGACACGGCAACCACTCTGGTGGTCGCCGAGATCACCGGCACCAGCAGTGTGGCGACCACCCCGGTCACCAACCTGGGCATGTTCCAGCTGACGCTGGAGAAGCACGACGGGAAATGGCTGGTATCCCAGATGGATCCGGGTCCGTCGAGCACCGGTGTTGATCCGAACGCCACCGCGCCCGCACCGACCACCGCGCCCGCTCCGGCCACCGCGCCCGCTCCCGCCGGCTGACCGGGAAGTACCCCCGAGAGTCAGATTCGTTCGAGGATCGCGACGGCGGTTCCGAAGCGCGCGATCTGCACGGTTCCGGACATGTCGCTGCCGGTGAGCAACTCTCGCCAGGTGCCGGGCGGAAGGTCGAGTGTTGTCTGCTTCCACAGGTGTTCGTCGAGACGCGCGGTCCAGCGGCATCCGACCATGATCACCGAGACGTCCGCGCCGGGCTCACTGCGTCCGAATGCGATGGCGTGTTCAGCTGCCGGGCCGTGCGCAGGCAGCGGGTGATAGTCGCCTGCGGTGAACACCTCGGGGCGTCGACGGCGCAATTGTGCTGCGGTGCGCACGATTGCGACTTTGGGGTGGTCAACGGATCGGCTGTAGTCGATCTGCCGTCGGTTGTCGGGATCAACCAGCGAATCGTCGAACCATTCGGTGCCCTGGTAGACGTCGGGGACTCCCGGCGTCAACATGGCCAGGGCCTTCTGCAGGAGAGCGTCGGATTCGGCATGCGAGCCGACCTCGCCGGTCAGGTCGGTCAGGTCTTTGGCACAGGGCCCGTCGAAGATGTTGTCGATCCACCCATGCACTGCCGACTCGAAGGTGGTGTTGACCTGGGTCCAGGTGGTGCCGACCGCACCTTCGCGGATGGCCTTTGTCGCGTAGTCATGGAAGCGGCCCCGCAGGTCATCGGTGATCACCCCGTCAATCGGCCAGATACCGAAAAGGTTCTGCCGCAGGAACAGTCCGGTGACTCCGTCGGGCGCCGGGTTGCGCGTCTGCGATCGATCCACCAATTCGGTCCAGCGCAGGGGGATCTGGGACAGCACGCCGATGCGGGCGCGGACGTCCTCGCTGCGTTTGGTGTCGTGTGTCGAGAGTGTGGTCAGCGCTCGGGGCCAGGCGGCGGCCCGTTCGACGTTGATGCGGTGGAACTCTTCGGTCGAATCGGCGAATGTCCCCGGATCGCCGCCGACCTCTTGCAGGGCCACCAGTCGGGCGGTTCGGTAGAAGAGGCAGTCCTCAACGCTTTTGGCGGTGACGGCGCCACAGACCTGCGCCAGACGTGCTCTCGCCTCGGCGTCGGAGTCGACGGCCGCACCGATGAGGTCGAACGCTGCACTCAACGCAGGTAGCCGTTGTTTTTTGGTGGCCAGTACAGACTCCAGTGTTCCGGCCAGGACCGGATAGTCGCTGCGGTACACGCCGAGGGAAGCGATGACCGCGCCGATCGCGGAGTCGAGGTCTTCAGCGGAGACCTCTGGGGTGACGGGTGATGTGGCGGCCGCGAACGCCAGGAGTGTGCGCCGGAGTCGGGCGCGTTCGGCGGGGAAGGTGTCGGACAGGATCGACAACTTCAGATGCCGTTCGGCGGCCTCGAGCCACCGGTGATCGCCGCGGTCGCCCGCGTACCGCTGATGGAGATCACCCAGTGGCTCTTCGCCATTCGGGTCGATGAGAACGGCTCCGACGGAACGCAACATCTCGTACCCGGTGGTGCCATCCACCGGCAACGACGGGTCGAGGGGTTCACCTTTGGAGAGGATCTTCTCGACCAGCAGGATGCGGTCCGGTCCGAGGTCGTCACGAAGGTTGCGCAGATACCCTTGCGGGTCTGCCAGACCGTCGGGATGATCAACCCGGATCCCGTCGACCAGGTCTTCGTCGATGAGTTGGCGGACCAGGGTGTGGGTGGCCGCATACACGGACGGATCTTCTTGCCGCAGTCCGGCGAGGCCGTTCACCGAGAAGAAGCGGCGATAGCCGATGACACCGATGTTCCACGGCACCAACCGATATGGCTGTTTGTCGTGCACCGCGACCGCTGATTCCGGCGCCTGTGGGTCGTAAGTTTCCGGAGCGAGTGGAAAGCGGTGTTCGTAGAACGCGAGTTCGGGCTCCGGGCCGGAGGCGTCGATCTCCAGGGCGTCGAGGTCGTCGGGTGAACCCAGAACCGGCAGAGCGATTTTGCCGTCGGCCCCGTTCTCCGACGACCAATCGATGTCGAAGTAGGACGCGTACTGCGAGTTCGCGCCCAGTTGTAGTACGTCCCACCACCACGGGTTCTGCCGCGGGTCCTCGACGCCGGTGTGGTTGGGCACGATATCGATGATCAACCCGATGCCGCGTCCGGCAGCGGCGCGACGCAAATCCCGCAGACCGTCGATGCCGCCGAGGGTGGGGGAGACCTCGGGAGGCGGCACCCAGTCGTAACCGTGCTCGGATCCCTCCTGGGCGGTCTGCACCGGCGACAGGTACAGATGGCTGATCCCCAGTGCCGCATAGTGATCGAGGTTTCCGGCGGCGTCGGCGAATGTGAAACCACTATTCAGCTGGAGACGGTAGGTGGCGGTGGGAGGCAGGATCATCAGTTCACCTTGCGCAGGACCAGCAACGACCTTCCGGTGACCAGGACGGGGGTTCCGGCCTTGGCGATGACGGCGCTGTCACCGAGGGGATGCGCGGTGTCGAGTACGCCCTCCCACTCGTTGGCGTAGAAGGTTGTGGGCAATCCGAACGCGATCGGCTCGTAGTGCGCGTTGAAGCACATCAGGAAGTCGTTGTCCTGGACGACGCGTCCACGAATGTCCTTCTCTCCGATGGCCGATCCGTTCAGGAACACCGCGAGGGACTTTCCGAAACCGCTGTCCCAATCCTCTTCGGTCATCTCGTGGCCCGATGGGGTGAGCCATGCGATGTCGCGAGGTTCGTCGCCGGAGCGGATGGGACGTCCGGCGAAGAACCTCCGACGACGGAACACCGGATGCTCTTTGCGGAGGTCGATCACCCGGGCAGTGAAATCGAGAAGCTCGGAATTCTTCTCTGCCAGAGCCCAATCCATCCAGGCCAGAGGATTGTCTTGGCAGTAGACGTTGTTGTTGCCCTGTTGCGTCCGGCCGATCTCATCGCCATGGGCGATCATCGGGGTGCCCTGACTGAGCATCAGGGTGGCCAGGATGTTCCGCTGCTGGCGAGCCCGCAGGGTTTCGATGACCGGATCATCGGTGGGACCTTCGACCCCACAGTTCCACGACCGGTTGTGACTCTCGCCGTCCCGGTTGTCCTCACCGTTGGCCTCGTTGTGTTTCTCGTTGTACGACACCAGATCACGCAACGTGAATCCGTCGTGTGCGGTGACGAAGTTGATGCTGGCGCTGGGGCGACGTCCGGTCGCCTCGTAGAGATCAGAGGAACCGGTGAGCCGGGACGCGAACTCGCCAAGGGTCGCCGGTTCGCCACGCCAGTAGTCGCGCACGGTGTCGCGGTACTTGCCGTTCCATTCGGTCCACAGGCCGGGGAAGTTACCGACCTGGTAGCCACCTTCGCCGATATCCCACGGCTCGGCGATGAGTTTGACCTGGCTGACCACCGGATCCTGTTGCACGAGATCAAAGAATGCCGACAACCTGTCCACATCGTGCAGTTCCCGGGCCAGGGTCGATGCGAGGTCGAAACGGAATCCGTCGACATGCATTTCGAGAACCCAGTACCGAAGGGAATCCATGATGAGCTGCAGGGTGTGTGGATGCCGGACATTGAGACTGTTACCTGTCCCGGTGTAATCCATGTAGGCCCAGGGCTCGTCGTCGACGATCCGATAGTAGGCGGCATTGTCGATGCCGCGGAAGGCGATGGTCGGTCCCATGTGATTGCCTTCGGCGGTGTGGTTATAGACCACATCGAGGATGACCTCGATACCCGCGTCGTGGAATGCCCGGACCATCGCCTTGAACTCGGGCACTGCGGCGCCGGCCCGCTTGTTCGACGCGTAGTCGGCGTGGGGAGCCAAGAACCCGAAACTGTTGTAGCCCCAGTAGTTTCGCAGGCCCTGATCAAGTAGCGTCTGGTCCTGCAGGAACTGATGCACCGGCATCAGTTCGATGGCCGTGACACCGAGCTTCGTCAGGTGGTCGATGATCGCCGGATGCGCCAGCCCCGCATAGGTTCCGCGGAGTTGTTCCGGGACCTCGGGATGCGTGGCGGTCATGCCCTTGACATGGGCCTCGTAGATGACGGTCTCGTAGTACGGACGGTTGGGCGCGCGGTCATGCTGCCAGTCGAAGAATGGGTTGATCACGACCGAGGTCATGGTGTGTCCCAACGAATCCAGGCGCGGAGGTTCTCCGAACAATGGGTCGGGCTGCTCGGGATCCGCTTCTGCCTCGGGCTCGGCCCCGGCGTCCTCCGCTTCGGTCTCGGTGACCGTGGTTGCCACCACCGCGACGTCGGTGAGATCGTCGGATTCGCTCGAGAGTTCGGCCGCGGTGTCGGCGACCGGGACCTCGACCTCACTGGCGGCCATTGCCTCGGCGACGGATTCATCTGTTGCCGAAGTGGTTTCGTCGCCTGTCGACTCCCCGGACGATGGTTCGGAAACAGCCGGATCGGAAGCAGGCGGTTCGGGAGCAGGGGGATCGAGAGCGATCGGATACGAGTACAGCGACGCATCGCCGTCGAACTCTCCGTGAAACGACTTGCCGTAGGGGTCGACGAGGAGCTTCGACGGGTCACATCGCAAACCCTGCCGGGGATCGTAAGGTCCGTGGATGCGGTAACCGTATCGCTGTCCGGGAGAGATCGTGGCCAGGTATGCGTGCCAGACGTAGCCGTCGACCTCTTCGAGTTCGATGCGCGTCTCCGTGCCGTCTTTGCTGATCAGACACAGCTCGACCTTAGTCGCCACCTCGGAGAACAGTGAGAAGTTCGTTCCGGTGCCGTCGAACGTGGCGCCGAGCGGGTAGGCCGTACCCGGCCACACCATGAGTTCTTCGACCTCTTCGGTCACGGCGGCGCTGCTCTGCGCCGGCACCGCAGTCGGCGTGTCCGATTCTGGCGTACTCACCTCGGTGGGTACTTCGTCACCGGCGTCCTCCGTGAGCGCACCACCGTCAGGCGTCGTCATCTGCACTCTCGATTACTCATGTCCAAGACCCTACTGGGACGCGGGCCGGGCGGCATTCGGAGCGGGGCGTGGCACCGTGGCCGCAATCTGCTGGTTACGTCCAGGGTAGGGCGGCCTGCATCTGACGCTGCAATTCCGGGATCAGGCTACGGATGAAGGTGGCACTGAGGTGGTGCCAATCCTTGTAGACGGTGATGTTTCCGACAACGGCGGGACATGTTGTGTCGTCGCACAATCCCGCGGTGATATCGAGCGGATGCAGATTCGGGTAGTCGGGCACCACGTCAAGCGCCGGATCGGTAGGCGCCAATGCCCACGCGCGGGACGTACTGCAGTCGTCGTTGGAGCTCTTCGACAGGCAGTCCGGGGTGTTGATGGCTCCGTCATCGTTGTGCGGCCAGGGGGTGTCGCGGATGCCCAGGACCGGGATGTCGGCGGCGGCGAACTGGGCGAAGATCGGCAGGTAGTCGTCGGGGACCCAGTCGCCGGGATCGTTGTCTTTGGGTCGGGTCGAGTTTGTGAACACCGCATCGGGTCGGTCGGCGATGATCATCGGCATCACCTTGTCCACCCACGCGCGGCACTGCGGGTAGGGGACTCCGGACTGCTTCGGTTCTGCTTCGGCCGTCAGCGGGCAGCCCATCTTCAGGTAGGTCCTGACCTTGAAATGGTTCTGCTTGCCGAGGATGTCGAGCGCGGTGATCCACATCTCGGCATGGGAACCGCCTGCCAGTGCAATTGTTTTGGTGGCCTGCAGATCTCCGTACTCACCGATGTGGACGTCGCCGTCGTCGAAGTCGCTGATGTCGCCGTTGAACGAGGTTGCGGGCAAGTCCATCACCACTGCCAGTGGCGAGGGCTGCGGGTCCACGTGGGGTACCGGGACACCGTCGAGGAGCGCACCGGCGCCGGGGTAGACGCGAGGATCGAGGTTGGTGGTGTCGACGGTCAGATTGGTGGCGTGGCTCTCCCACGCCTTGAACCCGGTAGTCATCACGATGGCGCCGACCAGAAGGAGGCTGCCGGTAATCGTCGAATAGTTCAGCAGGCGTCCACGCCACGGGCGCACGGGCGTGGCATGGGCCGGCTGATGGTGCCGCGACGCCGTCCCTTCGTGCAATGGGCCGTCTTTATCAACACCTTGGCCGGCTCCGGCCCCGCGTACGGGTCCGTGAGCGGACACCGAACGTGGTGCCCGCAGGGGTTCTTCGATATACCGCTTTGTCAGCCAGGCCAACGCGATCGAGAGCGCTATCAAGACGGTGCCCTCGACGATCGATGCGTCGTTCTTGTCGCGCCAGGTCAGATAGAAGATGAGCAGCGGCCAGTGCCACAGGTACAGCGCGTACGAGATCGAGCCGAGCCAGACCATCTGCCTGCCGGCCAGTGCATTGCTGACCGCGGGCCGTTCGACCGATGAGCCACGTCTGACGGCGTTGTTGCCGGACCAGATGATCGCCAGAGTGGACAGCACCGGAACCAGGGCCCACGGTCCGGGATACTGCTCGACACCGACGATCCACCAGCCGCAGCTGATGATCAGGCCGAGCGCGACGATCGCCACCAGGTTGCGGATCGCGTTGGGGACACGCCACTTCGGCATCCACACGGCGAGCAGGCCACCGGCCAGCGGCTCCCAGGCGCGCGAGATGGTGTCGTAGTAGTTGAACTGCTGGTTCACGCCCATCCGCATGTGTGCCCAGTAGAACGACACCGCGGCGACGCCGAGGATCGCCAGACCGATGACCACCCGGATCACCGTCGGGTCGGCAAGCTTCTTGAACCCGGACCGCACCAGCAACTTGATGGCACCGGCAAATGCGAGCGCGGTGAGCATCGTGACCACGAAGAACTGACCCTGCACCGACATCGACCACAGGTGCTGCAACGGACTGTTGGCCGAGCTTGCCGCGGTGTAGTCCTGGGAATTGAAGGCCAGGAACCAGTTCTGGTAGTAGAACAGGCTCGCGATGACCTCGCGTCCGGTGGCGAGCCACCGGGTTTCCGGGAAGATCAGCAGCGTCCCGAGGCTGATGACGATCAGGATCGCCACCAGAGCGGGCAGGAGCCGCCGGGCCAGGCGCGTCAGACGTTGGACCGGATTGACGGTCTTCCACAACGTGGTCCGCTCGTCCTGGCTGACGATGGTGTGCCGCAGCAGCGAGCCGACGAAGAAATAGCCCGAGAGGGTCAGGAAGACGTCGACGCCACCGGAGACCCGGCCGAACCAGATGTGAAAGCAGGCCACGAGGACGATCGCGAGGCCACGGAGTCCGTCGAGGTCGGTCCGGTAGATCGGCACCGTGTCGGGGGGAACCGTGGAGGTCCGCGTGTCAACGCTGGGCGTGGCAGTCAATGGTCTGGTGTCTCATTTGTTCGGGGTCTGCCGCGTGATCGGTCGGATCGCAGCAATTCGTTGGGCTGTCCAGCCACGTAATGTACCTGCCTTAGATCAGAATCCCGGGCTCAGATCCACCGCGCGCCCTCACTAGTGTGGATCCGTGCCCACGTTTCCTGAAGCTTCGAACGAATCGGCTGCGCGCTCCGCAGCGGAGATCAGCAGGCTCGATTCCGAACTGATCTGGCATCCGTACGGCACGATGCCGCATCCGGAGCCGGTCCCGCGGGTGGTGCGCTCGGCCGAAGGCGTGCGTTTGACGTTCGCCGACGGGACCACGGTGGTCGACGGGATGAGTTCGTGGTGGGCGGCGATCCACGGCTACCGCAATCCGGTGCTCGACAACGCTGCGCGCACTCAACTCGACTCGATGGCGCACGTGATGTTCGGTGGTCTGACGCATGAGCCCGCGGCCCGGTTGGCCGAGCTGCTGGTGGAGATGACCCCCGAAACATTGCGCACCGTGTTCTTCTCGGATTCGGGATCCGTATCCGTCGAGGTCGCCGTGAAGATGGCCCTGCAGTACTGGCGGGCTCGGGGCACAACAAGTCGAAACAGGCTCCTGACCTGGCGCGGCGGCTATCACGGCGACACGTTCACACCGATGAGCGTCTGCGATCCCGAAGGTGGGATGCATTCGCTGTGGACCGACGTCCTGACCCGGCAGGTCTTTGCGCCTGCGCCGCCGGTCGATTACGAGGCCGACTACGTCGGTGAGTTCGAAGAGCTGGTGATCGCGCATCGGGACGAGCTGGCCGCGGTCATCGTGGAACCGGTGGTGCAGGGTGCCGGAGGGATGCGTTTCCACGACCCCCGATACCTCGTCGAGCTCCGCCGAATCTGCGACGAGCAGGGGGTGCTGCTCATCTTCGATGAGATCGCCACCGGATTCGGGCGGACCGGAGAACTGTTCGCCGCCGACCACGTGGGTGTCTCGCCCGACATCATGTGCGTCGGGAAAGCGCTGACGGGCGGCTATGTGTCGATGGCAGCAACTCTGTGCACACGTGAGATTGCCGACACCATCTCGGGTTCGGCCGTCGGAGTGCTCGCGCACGGCCCGACATTCATGGCCAATCCGTTGGCGTCGGCCATTGCGGTCGCCTCGACCGAACTGTTGCTCGAATCGCCATGGCGCGATCGGGTCGCCCGGATATCGGCGGCTCTGGCAACCGGGCTGGCGCCGCTGTCGGAGCTGCCAGGGGTGCGGGAAGTGCGCGTCCTCGGCGCCATCGGGGTGGTGCAACTCGACGACCCGGTCGACATGGCCGTTGCGACGGATGCTGCCGTGGATGCGGGCGTCTGGCTGCGACCTTTCCGCGACCTCGTCTACACGATGCCTCCATATATCTGCACCGAAGCGGACATCGACACACTGATCGGTGGTGTGAATGCGTCCGTACGTGCCGCGGTGGCGGGCCATGCCACCACTTCCGGCTCTATGAGAGGCTTCTCACAGTGAAACCGATGACGCCGAACGTGGCCGACACCGACACCGACACCGCGCTGGACTGGCTCCATGAGGCCGCCGAGGTTCGCGCGGCAGAGGGTTTGCACCGGACGTTGGTGCCGCGTGGGACCGACGACCGGTTGCTGAACCTGGCGTCCAACGACTACCTGGGATTGTCCCGCCATCCCGACGTCGTGGCCGCCGCACACGAGGCGCTCGATCTGTGGGGTGCCGGATCGACGTCGTCGCGGCTGGTCACCGGTACCACCGAGATCCACGAATCGCTCGAGAACGACCTCGCTGATTTCCTCGGTTATGAAGCGGCCCTGGTGTTCTCGTCAGGCTATGTCGGCAACATCGCGGCCGTGTCGGCACTGATGGGTCGCGGTGATCTGATCGTCTCCGACGGGGGTTCGCACGCATCATTGATCGACGGGTGCCGTCTGTCGCGGGCCCGGGTGGTGGTCGTCGATCGCGGTGACCACGCGGCGGTACGACGAGAATTGGAAGGGCGCAGCGAGCAGCGGGCGATGGTGGTCACGGACTCCGTGTACTCCATCGACGGTGCGATCGCCCCGGTTGCCGAGTTGTATGCCGCGGCCCGCGCCAACGGTGCGGTACTGCTGGTCGATGAAGCCCATGCCTTCGGCGTTCGGGGCACCGGCGGTCGCGGGGTTCTGGACGAAGCCGGACTGGCCGGCGCCCCCGACCTCGTCACCACGGCGGTTCTCTCGAAATCGCTTGGCTCGCAAGGCGGTGTGGTCCTCGGATCGGCGATGGTCCGTGATCATCTGATCGATCGCGCCCGCACATTCATCTTCGACACCGGTCTGGCACCCGCCGCAGCCGGCGCAGCGCAGGCTGCGTTGCGGGTTCTGCGCGCGCAGCCGGACCTGGCAACTCGGGTGCGTGCCAACGCTGCCCGGCTCGCGAGTCTGTGTGGCGGCACGGAGTCGGAGGCGGCGGTTGTCTCGATCATCATCGGCGATCCGGCCCAGGCGTTTGCGGCCGCGCAACGTTGTCGCGACCGCGGAGTGCTTGCCGGGTGTTTCCGTCCGCCGTCGGTGCCGCCGGGTACCTCGCGGCTGCGCCTGACCGTTCGCGCAGATCTGTCCGACGACGAGATCGCCCGGGTGGCAGAGGTTGTCACGGCCGTACTCGCCGAGATCTGAGGGCGCGCTGTGAGACTCGTGATCACCGGGACCTCGACCGAGGTCGGTAAGACGGTGGCAACCGCCGCGGTGGCAGCTGCGGTCATGGCTGCGGGGGCGAGCGTGGCCGTGTGCAAACCGGCACAGACCGGGGTCGGGCCGGGCGAACCCGGCGATGTCGACGAGGTGATCCGGCTTGCAGGTGTCACCGCTACGTCCGAGCTCTACCGTTTTCGTGATCCGCTGGCACCGTCTCGGGCGGCCGTTCGTGAAGGTGCCACACCGGTGGATCTGCATGTGATCATCGACGGCATCCGCGGGTTGGATTCGCACCATCTCACGCTGGTGGAGGGCGCCGGTGGGGTGCTGGTGCGATTGGCGCCCGACATCACCATGCTCGACGTCGCGGCCGGAATCGGTGCGCCGCTACTGGTTGTCGCCGCGGCCGGACTCGGCACGCTCAATCACACCGAGCTCACCACGTCGGCGATCAAAGCCGCAGGCCTCGAGTGCTCCGGCATCGTCATCGGCTCGTGGCCATCGCAGCCGGGTCTGGCCGAACTGTGCAACCTCGACGACCTGCCGGCCCTGACGGGAGTCCCGGTGGTCGGGCGGATCCCCGCAGGGGCCGGAAGCCTACCGCGCAGTAGTTTTACTTCGCAGGCATCTGGATGGTTTGATCCGGATTGGCTTGCGGGTCTGTGACCCACTGCCGGGTACCCGGTGTGCGTGATGATGCACACTGAGACCTCAACGTTCGCGACAAAAGGGAGGCCCCACGTGACCCAGGCGCCAGTACGTACCGACATACTCGACGTCGCACGTGAGCAGGTGTTGGAACGCGGGGAGGGGCTCAGCCAGGAGCAGACGCTGCAGATATTGCAGTTGTCCGATGACCGGTTGACCGACCTGCTGCAACTCGCTCATGACGTACGGATGAAGCACTGCGGCCCCGAGGTCGAGGTGGAAGGCATCATCTCCCTCAAGACCGGCGGCTGTCCCGAGGACTGCCATTTCTGTTCACAATCAGGGCTGTTCGCCTCGCCGGTTCGCAGTGCCTGGATCGACATCCCGGCATTGGTCGAAGCCGCCAAGCAGACCGCCAAATCCGGCGCCACCGAGTTCTGCATCGTGGCCGCCGTACGTGGACCCGACAAGCGCCTGATGGCGCAGGTGGCCGCGGGCATCGAGGCCATCCGGGCCGAGGTCGACATCCAGATCGCTTGCAGCCTTGGCATGCTGACCCAGGAACAGGTCGATGAGCTCAAGGCGATGGGGGTCCATCGCTACAACCACAACCTGGAGACCGCGCGGTCGCACTTCCCGAACGTGGTCACCACCCATAGCTGGGAAGAGCGTTTCGGCACGTTGAAGATGATCCGTGAGGCCGGGATGGAGGTGTGCTGCGGCGGCATCCTGGGAATGGGCGAGAGCCTCGAGCAGCGCGCCGAGTTCGCCGCGGACCTGGCTGCACTCGATCCCGATGAGGTTCCGCTGAACTTCCTGAACCCGCGTCCCGGTACCCCGTTCGGCGACCTCGATGTGTTGCCTGCGGCCGAAGCGCTCAAGGCTGTTGCCGCGTTCCGGTTGGCGCTGCCGCGCACCATCCTGCGGTTCGCGGGTGGACGCGAGATCACGCTGGGTGATCTGGGTGCCAAACAGGGCATCCTGGGTGGGATCAACGCGGTCATCGTTGGTAACTACCTGACAACGCTGGGCCGTCCTGCCGAAACCGATCTGGATCTGCTCGACGAGCTGCAGATGCCGATCAAGGCACTCAACGACTCGATTTGATCAGCGATCAGACGATGAGCGACATCCCGACTCCGCTGGCCGTCCCGATGGTCTACGGCGTGTACACCGGGGTGAAGCTCGATGTCGAGGACCCCGATTCGATTCCGCGGGCGGCGCAGCTCGGGCTCGAGCCGCCGCGCTACTGCGGACAGTGCGGCAGGCGGATGGTTGTCCAGGTTCGTCCTGACGGCTGGTCGGCGCGATGTTCGCGGCACGGTACCGTCGATTCGGTGGAGCTGTATCAACGTTGACCGGCAGGGTTCGGTCTGTGGGCTTTGTCTCGGCAGGTGCGGTACTTGCCGGGGTTTTATGGGGCCTGATCTGGGGTTTGTTGACTCCGGGTATCGAAGGGCGCATGGTCGCCCCGGATCGTGCTGTCGCAACGGGTGATGCCACGTCGGAGTTCACGGCCATCGGGTTGTACTTCTCGGTGGCCCTGATCGCCGGTGTGGTCCTGGCGGTGGTCTTCTGGATGTCGCCGCGACTGCGAGGTCCGGCCGGCGTCACCGGTTTGGCGTTCGGCGCGATCGCGTCCGGTGTGGTCGCGGTCTGGGTCGGAGACCTGGTGGCCCGTCTGCGTTTCCCCGGCCGCGACGGGGTGGCCGTTGGCGACGAGTTCACGCAGGCACCCAGCCTGCGCATCACGGGGGCGTACCTCGACTTCGGTGGCGGGATCGGGTTCTCCTGGGCGTTGTTGGTGATCGCACCACTGACCGCAATGTTGACCTATGTGGTGTTCGTTGTGATGAATCGGTCCGGCGATCTGGGATTTCCGGACGAGGCGGTCGCGCTGACCACGCCACCGGCCCGTGTCGAATGACATGCCGCATAGGTGACCCGCCGCATTCGCAGTAGTTGACAAGTATCACAATTACCAGGTGACCTCAGCAGCGGTGCTCAGTCCGCGTCGTAAGAACGCAATTCTGGTGACCTGCTGTCTGAGCCTGCTGATCGTGACGATGGACGCGACCATCGTCAACGTGGCGATCCCGTCGATCCGTGCGGATTTTGATGCCAGTGCGTCACAGCTGCAATGGGTCATCGACATCTACACCCTGGTGTTGGCCAGCCTGCTGCTCTTGGCCGGGACGATGGCCGACAAGTTCGGTCGCCGCCGCGTCTTCCAGATCGGCCTGATCACCTTTGCGCTCGGTTCGCTGCTCTGCAGTCTGGCCCCGAGCATCGAGGTGCTGATCGCGGCCCGCTTCGTCCAGGCCATCGGTGGTTCGATGCTCAACCCGGTCGCGATGTCGATCATCACCAACACTTTCCCGGGCCGGGTGGAGAGGGCTCGGGCGGTCGGGGTCTGGGGTGCGGTGGTGGGCATCTCGATGGCACTGGGGCCGATCGTCGGCGGGACCGCGATCAAACTCTTCAGCTGGGAAGCGGTGTTCTGGATCAACCTGCCGATCTGCGTCATCGCAGTGGTGGCCACCGCACTTGTTGTGCCCGAGTCGAAGTCGCTGCACGTGCGCAGTCTCGACCCGGTCGGTCAGACGCTGGCGGTGGTCTTCATGGCAGGCCTGGTCTTCGGCCTGATCGAAGGACCCTCGATGGGCTGGACCGACCCGGCCACGATCGGGATCTTCGCGGTCACCGTCATGGCGTTCGGGACGTTCTGTCGCTACGAACTGCGTCATCACGACCCGTTCATCGACCTACGGTTCTTCCGCAGTATTCCGTTCTCGGCCGCCACGGTGACCGGTATCTGCGCTTTTGCGGCCTATGGGGCTTTCCTTTTTGTGGTGTCGATCTACCTGCAGAGCATCCGTGGATTCAGCCCGATCGAGACCGGTCTGATGTTCCTGCCGTTGGCGGCGGGAACGCTGCTCTTCTCTCCGCTGTCCGGGCGGCTGGTCGGTCACTACGGCACCCGGCCGTCGCTGGTCGCTGCCGGGACGCTCCTGACGATTGCGTCCGTGTTGATGTCGACCATCGACGATGTGACACCGATCTGGCAGCTACTCATCACCTTTGGCTTGTTCGGAATCGGTTTCGGCATGGTCAACGCGCCGATCACCACCGGCGCGGTCAGCGGTATGCCGAGGGACCGGGCCGGGGCAGCTTCGGCGATCGCATCCACCAGCAGGCAGGTCGGTGTGAGTATCGGTGTGGCGTTGTCGGGTGCGATGGCGGGTTCGGTGATCGCGGGCGACCACGGAACATCATCGGCTTCGGACATGGCGCCGTTGTGGTGGGTCGCCGCCGGACTGGGGATGGTCATCCTGGCGAGCGGCATCTACTCGACCACGAGGAAGTCGTTGCAGACGGCAGACCGCGTCGCGGACCTGTTCGCCGAAGCGGGGGAGCAGGCGATACCTCAGGTGATGGACAAGTGACACAGCATCTTTGCCCGCTCGAGGGGTCTACAGAGGTGGGCGCAGCGTTGCGAACTCGTCGGTGATGCGCAGTTGCTTGTCGGCAAAGCGGTACAGAGCGGGCGGCCGTCCACCCGACGGGCCGGTTCGGCCGACGGTCCCGGTCGCGGTGATCACGCCGCGTCGCGAGAGGATGCGCAGCAGATTGGTCGAGTCCACCGGATAGCCAAGGGCTGCGCAGTAGATGTCGCTCAGGGCCGACATCGAGAACTCGGCAGGCGCGAGTGCGAACGCGATATTCGTGTACGAGAGCTTGGCAGCCAGCCTCGAGCGTGCCCGTTCGACGATCTTGCGGTGATCAAAACTGATCACCGGAAGGTCTGAGACCGGGTGCCAGCGGGTATCCGGCGGCAGGTTCGGTTGCGAATCCGACGGCACCATGCCGAGGTAGGACGACGCGATCACCCGCGGGCCGGGGATACGGTCGGGTTCGGAGAACACGGACAGCTGCTCGAGGTGGGCCACCTGGCGTAGGTCCACCTTTTCGGCGAGCTGTCGCAAGGCCGACGACTTCAGGTCCTCGTCATCATGCAAATTGCCGCCGGGTAGTGACCACGACCCGGCCTGCGGTTCAAAAGCGCGCTGCCACAACAAAATCGACAGCACGGGCGGCTCGCCGACCTGATGCTCGCGGACTTGGAACACGGCACAGAGGACTTCATGGAAGGCGCTCGGCGACGGCATGGCTGCGAGTGTAGTGCGTGCGCCGTGGGTGCTGGGACCAGGCGTGACCGGGGTATCGCAGGCCGGAGTGTGAGGGTGCGCACATGCCGGGTGTAGGATCGGAGGAGGTTTTCGATCTACAGTCGAAAACCCCCGCCCATAGCCCAGGCCGGCCACCGAAGACCGGCGCCATGAACAGGAGGGTGGTTGTCATGACAACCACGTCACTCACACTCGGTTCGACCGAACCCCTTTACACCGGGGTCGAGCCGACGCCGGAATGGTTCGCCGAGATCAAGAGTCTCGCCAAGAAGCGCAACGCCACGTTGCTGGCGCACAACTACCAGCTGCCTGCCATCCAGGACGTTGCCGATCACGTAGGGGATTCGCTTGCCCTGTCGCGGATCGCGGCCGAGGCCGAGACCGACGAGATCATCTTCTGTGGTGTGCACTTCATGGCCGAGACCGCAAAGATCCTGAGCCCGGACAAGCGCGTGCTCATCCCCGACGAGCGGGCCGGCTGTTCCCTCGCCGACTCGATCACCGCGGACGACCTGCGGGCTTGGAAGGCCGACTACCCCGATGCGGTGGTCGTCTCCTACGTCAACACCACGGCCGAGGTGAAGGGGCTCACTGACATCTGCTGCACGTCGTCGAATGCAGTCGATGTCGTCAACTCGATCGATCCCGACAAAGAGGTCCTGTTCCTGCCGGACCAGTTCCTCGGCGCCCACGTCAAGCGGGTGACCGGTCGCGAGAACATGCAGATCTGGGCCGGTGAATGCCACGTCCACGCCGGCATCAACGGCGATGAGCTCACCGCGAAGTCGAAGTCACACCCAGACGCCGAGCTGTATGTACACCCCGAATGTGGTTGCGCCACATCGGCGCTGTACCTGGCCGGCGAGGGTTTTGTACCCGCCGACAAGGTCAAGATCCTCTCCACCGGTGGCATGCTCGACGCCGCCAGGGAAACCGGCGCCACACAGGTGCTGGTTGCCACCGAGGTCGGCATGCTCCATCAGCTGCGCAAAGCTGCACCCAATGTCGACTTCCAGGCCGTCAACGACCGTGCCTCCTGCCCGTACATGAAAATGATCACCCCGGCCGCGCTGCTGCGTTGCCTGCGTGAAGGCAAAGATGAGGTTCATGTGGCTCCCGACGTTGCCGAGAAGGCACGTCGCAGTGTTCAGCGGATGATCGAGATCGGTAACCCGGGAGTGGGCGAGTGACGGACAACCAGGCCGGCACACCCGAGGTTGCGGCGCTCATTGCCACCGCGCTCGACGAAGACCTGCGCTACGGACCTGATGTCACCACAGCTGCAACGGTTCTCGAGGGTGCCGTTGCAACCGCGGTGCTCGCCAACCGGCAACCCGGCGTCCTCGCCGGCCTCGACATCGCTCTGCGGGTCTTCGACACTGTCATCGGTGCCGGTCAGTACGAGGTCCTCGATCGCCTCAAGGACGGCGCGCATCTCGAGGCCGGTACGGCGATCGCAACGCTTCGGGGACCGGTGGCGGGTTTGCTGGTGGCCGAACGAACCGCACTCAATCTCATGTGTCATCTGTCCGGAATCGCCACCGCCACCGCGTTGTGGGTGCAGCAGGTAGAGGGCACCGACGCCGTCATTCGAGACTCACGGAAGACGTTGCCGGGTCTGCGATCTCTGCAAAAGTATGCGGTGCGCTGCGGTGGTGGACAGAACCATCGGATGGGTCTCGGCGATGAGGCGCTCATCAAGGACAACCACGTCGCAGCCGCCGGATCGGTCACCGCGGCACTCAATGCAGTACGTGCTGCTGCCCCGGACATCACCTGCGAAGTCGAGGTCGACAGTCTCGAGCAACTCGACGAGGCTCTGGCTCTGGGTGCCGAACTCGTTCTCCTGGACAACTTTCCGCTCTGGCAGACCCAGATGGCGGTGCAGCGTCGCAACACCAAGTCGCCGTCCACCAAACTCGAGAGCTCTGGTGGACTGACCGTGGACGTCGCCGAGGCATACGCCCGCACCGGCGTCGACTACCTCGCCGTCGGCGGACTCACCCATTCGGTGACCGCCCTCGACATCGGGTTCGACTGGATCGGCGACTGATTTCGTCAATCTCAACAGCTTCTCCGTGTCTGTGCCGGCACCGCTGAAAAAGCGGGGCGCAAACGGAAATGCTTGCGTGGGTGGGGACTGTGGTGCACGTCGCATTCGTTAGCCAAGGACATATGCGTATGTACGCTTGAATGCGCGGTTCAACACCGCGATCCCCACATTCTCGGAGGTTTATCTGTGCCGACCATCAATGCCTACGCCGCTCCATCCGCGAAGGGTGCACTGGTCCCGATGACAATCGAGACCCGTGACGTAGGTCCGGCCGACGTGCGAATCGCCATCGCCTTCGCCGGTATCTGTCATTCCGACATCCACACGGTTCGCGACGAATGGGGCCAGGCGCAGTATCCGGTGGTGCCCGGCCACGAGATCTCGGGCACGGTCGCCGAGATCGGCTCAGAGGTGACGAAGTACCAGGTCGGCGATCGGGTTGGCGTCGGCTGTTTTGTTGATTCCTGCCGCGAGTGCGAGCCCTGCCTGCAGGGAGACGAGCAGTACTGCGAGAAGGGCATGGTCGGCACCTACAACGCGGTCGGCCGGGACGGAAAGGTCACCACCGGTGGCTACGCCCAGGAGGTCGTGGTCGACGAAAATTACGTCCTACGCATCCCCGAGGGGCTGCCGCTGGATGTTGCCGCGCCGCTGCTGTGCGCAGGCATCACCACCTACTCGCCGCTGCGGCACTGGAACGCCGGACCCGGCAAGCGGGTCGCGATCATCGGACTCGGTGGACTCGGACACATGGGTGTCAAGATCGCTCACGCCATGGGCGCCGAGGTCAGTGTCATCTCACAGTCCCTCAAGAAGATGGAAGACGGACTCCGACTGGGTGCGCAGAACTACTACGCGACCGACAACCCCGACACCTTCAGCGAACTTCGTGGGAAGTTCGATCTGATCCTCAACACGGTCTCCGCCAACTTCGACATCAATCAGTACTTGTCGATGCTTGCTGTCGGTGGCACCTTGGTCGAATTGGGCCTGCCGGAGAACCCGATTTCAGTGGAGGCCATGACCTTGGTGTCCAAGCGGCGTTCGCTGGCCGGTTCACTGATCGGTGGAATCGCCGAAACCCAGGAGATGCTCGACTTCTGCGCCGAGCACAACCTGGGTGCCGAGATCGAGGTGATCAATGCCTCACAGATCAACGAGGCCTACGAGCGGGTGGTGGCTTCGGAGGTGCGCTACCGATTTGTGATCGACACCGCAACACTCTGACCGGACTGGGCGACGTCAGCGGTCTTGACGGTCGGGGACCAGTGCCCCGAGCAGGAAGTTGACGACCGAGATCACGATCGAGCCACCGACCGCGGTCCAGAATCCGTCGACGCTCAGGCCGAAGTCGGTGGTCTCGGTGACCCAGGCCGTCAGCAACAGCATCAATGCGTTGATGACCAGGGTGAACAGTCCCAATGTGAGGATCAGCAGGGGGAGAGACAACAGCTGCACAAACGGCTTGATCGCGGTGTTGACGATGGTGAAGACCAGCGCGATGAACAGCACCACCAGGATCTGGGCGCCGGTGTCGCGGCCGTCCGTGGCGATCGATATCCCGTTGATGAGAGCTGCTGCGATCCAGATGGCGACAGCATTGATGAGGAGTCGTGCGGCGAAGACCATGTTGAGATCCTAGGGGCGCTGGTAAAAACTGCTGGCCGGAACGCATATCCTAGAAGTAAGTCCGCAGTGGCCAATCCACGGGCAATGCGGATCGCCAACGATTCGTCAGGAGTTCGTGCTCATGCTTGTCCGCACCGACCTTCGCGGTGCCAACGCCACCACCGCTCAACTACGCCGGACCCTTCCGCGCGGCGCCACCGACGTCGACACGGTCTTGGGCCAGGTCAAACCGGTGATCGAGGCGATCCGCGAGCATGGTGCCTCCGCGGCGCTCGACTACGGCAAGAAGTTCGACGGCGTGGCACCGGAGACCGTGCGGGTTCCCGGCGAGCAGATCGAGAAGGCCTTGGCCGAGATCGATCCCGACGTCCGCGCCGCGCTGTCCGAGGCGATCGACCGGGCCCGTCGGGTCCACGCCGATCAGCGTCGGACCGACGTGAGCACCGAGGTCTCACCCGGTGGAACAGTCACCGAACGCTGGATCCCCGTCGGCCGAGTCGGTCTGTATGTGCCGGGCGGCAATGCGGTCTACCCGTCGAGCGTGGTCATGAACGTGGTGCCCGCCCAGGTGGCCGGTGTTGAATCCCTGGTGGTCTCGTCGCCCCCGCAGGCCCAGTTCGACGGTTTGCCGCATCCGACGATCCTGGCGGCTTGCGCGCTGCTCGGTGTCACCGAGGTCTGGGCGGTGGGCGGCGCACAGGCCGTCGCCCTGCTGACCTACGGCGGCACCGATACCGACGGCGCCGACCTCGATCCTGTCGACCTGATCACCGGCCCGGGCAACATCTACGTGACGGCGGCAAAACGGCTGTGCCGCAGCGTAGTCGGCATCGACTCCGAAGCCGGCCCCACCGAGATCGCGATCCTGGCCGATAGCTCGGCCAGTCCGGTCAACGTGGCCGCCGACATGATCAGCCAGGCCGAACACGACGTGATGGCAGCCTCTGTCCTGGTCACCGACAGCCCGGAGCTCGCCGACGCCGTCGACGCAGAGATCGAGGTTCAGGTCTCCCGGACCAAGCACACCGACCGCGTCCGTGAAGCCCTGGCAGGTCCGCAGTCGGGAATCATTCTGGTGGACAACATCGATCAGGGCCTGCAGGTGGTCAACGCCTACGCCGCCGAACACCTCGAGATCCAGACGCGGGACGCTGCTGCGGTGGCTGCCCGAGTGCGCAGTGCCGGTGCGATCTTCGTCGGTGACTACTCGCCGGTGAGCCTGGGCGACTACTGCGCAGGCTCCAACCACGTTCTGCCCACGTCGGGTTCGGCGCGGTACAGCTCAGGTTTGTCGGTGCAGACGTTCCTGCGCGGCGTGCACGTCATCGACTACGACGAGGCCGCACTCAAGGAGGTCTCCGGGCACGTGCAGACCTTGGCGAAGGCGGAGGATCTGCCCGCGCACGGTGAAGCCGTGCGGCTGCGGTTCGCCGGTTCGGAGGATCTTCGGTGACTTCTTCGACCCCCACCTCCTCCACCAGACGGATCGGGCTTGACGACCTACCGCTGCGCGAGACGCTGAAGGGCCAGTCGCCCTATGGCGCACCGCAACTCGACGTGCCGTACCGCCTCAACACCAACGAGAACCCACATCCGCCGTCGCAGGCACTGATCGACGACGTCGCGGCGTCGGTACGCGAGGCCGCGTCGCAGCTGCACCGGTATCCGGACCGGGACGCGGTCGCGCTGCGTACCGATCTCGCCGCCTACCTCAGCTCGGCGACGGGTGTTGCGCTCGGTGCCGAAAACCTCTGGGCGGCAAATGGATCCAACGAGATTCTGCAGCAGTTGTTGCAGGCCTTCGGCGGTCCGGGCCGCAGCGCGATGGGGTTTGTCCCGTCGTACTCGATGCACCCGATCATCTCCACCGGCACCGACACCATTTGGATCGAAGGAAAGCGCAACGCCGACTTCTCATTCGACCTCGATGGCGCACTCTCGGCAATCGCCGAGCGCAGACCCGATGTGGTGTTCCTGACCTCACCCAACAACCCGACCGGTGGGTCCATCTCACTCGACGACGTGCGCGCCGTGGCTGCTGCGGCGCCGGGCATCGTGATCGTCGACGAGGCATACGGCGAGTTCTCGGCGGCACCGAGTGCGGTCGAACTGATCGAGGAGTTCCCCGCCAAGGTCGTGGTCAGCCGGACGATGAGCAAGGCATTCGCCTTTGCAGGCGGACGCCTTGGCTACCTGGCCGCCGATCCGGCCGTGATCGACGCGCTGCTGCTCGTACGGCTGCCGTACCACCTGTCGGTGGTCACGCAGGCCGCCGCCCGGGCGGCTCTGCGACATGCCGACGACACCCTCGCCGGGGTCGCCGCGATCGTCGCCGAACGGGGGCGTGTCACCGCCGAACTGACCCGGTTGGGCTACTCGGTGGTCGACTCCGACGCCAACTTCATCCTGTTCGGCCCGTTCGCCGATGCAACCGCGAGCTGGCAGAACTACCTCGACGGTGGCGTGTTGGTCCGTGACATGCAGATCGAGGGCCATCTACGTGCCACCATCGGATTGCCCGCCGAAAACGACGCGCTGCTGGCCCGCAGCGCCGAACTGGCCCGCACCGACTTAATAGGCCAGACAGACTTGATCGGAGAGCAGAAATGACCGCACAACCGCGCGTGGCCCGCATCGAGCGGACCACCCGGGAGTCCTCGATCACCGTGGAGATCAATCTCGACGGCACCGGGCGCACCGACATCTCCACCGGCGTGGCGTTCTACGACCACATGCTCACCGCATTCGGTGCGCACGGCAGCTTCGACCTCACGGTGGCGGCCAAGGGTGACGTCGAGATCGAGGCCCACCACACCGTCGAGGACACCGCGATCGTGCTCGGCCAGGCCATTGCGAAGGCTCTGGGCGACAAGAGGGGCATCCGCCGCTTCGGCGACGCCTGGATCCCGATGGACGAGACCCTGGCCCAGGCCATCGTCGACGTCTCCGGTCGCCCGTACTGCGTGTTCACCGGCGAGCCCGAGCACATGCTGACCACCACCATCGGCGGCAATCCCGGCGTGCCGTACCACACGGTCATCAACAAGCATGTCTTCGAAACTCTGGCGATGAACGCCCAGATCGCGCTGCATGTGCGCACGATCTACGGCCGCGATCCGCACCACATCACCGAGGCCCAGTTCAAGGCTGTGGCACGCGCGCTGCGCGCCGCGACCGAATCGGATCCACGCGTGAGTGGTGTGCCGTCGACGAAGGGGGCCCTGTGAGCGGCAGCAACGGCGATCGGACGGTTGCGATCCTCGATTACGGTTCGGGCAATCTGCGTTCGGCGCAGCGGGCCCTGGAGCGGACCGGCGCGCAGGTCACGGTGACGTCCGATTCGGCGATCGCGTTGGAGGCCGACGGTCTCGTGGTGCCCGGCGTCGGCGCGTTCGCGACCTGCATGGAAGGTCTGCGCGCGGTCAAGGGCGACCGCATCATCGACGACCGGCTGGCCGGTGGCCGCCCGGTCCTGGGCATCTGTGTCGGTATGCAGATCCTGTTCGAACGCGGTGTCGAATTCGGAGCCGAAGCGCAGGGCTGCGGGCAGTGGCCGGGTACGGTCACTCAACTCCAGGCCGAGGTGCTGCCGCACATGGGCTGGAACACCGTTGAGGCAGAACCTGATTCGATGCTCTTTGCGGGCATGCCCGAAGAGGAGCGCTTCTACTTCGTGCATTCGTACGCCGCGCAGAGCTGGGAGTTGCCCGCGGACGCACTGTTCAAGGCGCCCAAGCTGACCTGGGCCACCCACGGGGGACGATTCCTCGCCGCGGTGGAGAACGGCCCGTTGTGTGCCACCCAGTTCCACCCAGAGAAGTCCGGTGACGCCGGAGCCCGGCTGCTCAACAACTGGGTCGGGTCATTGACGTGAACGCCGTGACAAGCCCTGCGCCGCAATGATGACCGCACCGCGGTTCTCGTTTGCCCGGCTGGCCCTCTTCACCGTGGGTGCCGGAGTCGTGGTGCTGGCCGTCTCGGCGGTGATCGTGATCGGACTGGCGAAGGTGTCACCGGTCGCTGCCCTGATCGTTGCGCTTCTGGCGCTGATACTGGCAATTGTCGCGATGGGTATTGTTGCCAACCGGATGGTCGACCGCGTGGCCCGCGCGATGCGCGAAGAAGCAGACCAATCAGAAATCGAAGGAGATTGATCCCCAGCATGAATGCACGACTTGAACTGCTCCCGGCGGTCGATGTGGCCGACGGCCAGGCAGTACGGCTGGTGCAGGGTGCCGCCGGCAGCGAAACCTCTTACGGTTCGCCCCGCGAGGCGGCCCTGACCTGGCAGCGCGACGGCGCGGAGTGGGTGCATCTGGTTGATCTCGACGCCGCATTCGGTCGCGGCAGCAACCGTGAACTGCTGGCGGAGGTGATCGGTGAACTCGACGTGAAGGTGGAACTGTCGGGCGGAATCCGCAACGACGATTCCCTGAAGGCCGCGCTGGCAACCGGTTGTGCCCGCGTCAATCTCGGTACCGCCGCACTGGAAGACCCGCAGTGGTGTTCACGCGCCATCGCGGAATACGGCGACCGCGTCGCGGTCGGCCTCGACGTTCAGCTGGTCGACGGGTCCTACCGCCTGCGTGGCCGCGGGTGGGTGTCTGACGGCGGCGACCTGTGGGACGTCCTCGAGCGCCTCGAGCGTGATGGCTGCAGCCGCTACGTCGTGACCGACGTGACCAAGGACGGCACCCTCACCGGACCGAACCTGGAACTCCTGCGGGAGGTCACCGCCAAGACGAATGCACCGGTGGTTGCCTCCGGTGGCGTCTCCGCCATCGAGGATCTTGTTGCGATCGCCGGACTGGTTGGCACGGGCGTCGAGGGAGCGATTGTCGGCAAGGCGCTCTACGCCGGGCGCTTCACCCTCGTCGAGGCGCTTGCGGCGGTCGCGTCGGCGTCATGAGTTCGGCGCTCGGAGGGACCCTCCCACCCGATCTCGATCCGGAGCAGTTGCTGGCAAGCGCTGCTGCGGTCCTCGATCAGAGCACCGACCGGTTTTTGTCGGGCGTTGGTGCACCCAGCGCGGTGTCCAAGGGGCATAACGACTTTGCCACCGAGTTCGATCTCGAGCTGGAGCGCACGATCTCGGCGGAGCTGGAGCAGCGCACCCAGATCGCCGTTCACGGTGAGGAATTCGGTGGACCGGACCTGACCGAGGGCACGGTATGGGTGGTCGACCCGATCGATGGCACCTACAACTACTCGGCGGGATTGCCGATCGCAGGCATGCTGCTGGCACTGGTCCACGACGGACTGCCGGTACTCGGACTGACGTGGCTGCCGTTGTCGGGCTTGAACTATCAGGGTTTTGTCGACGGTGAACTGCTCTGCAACGGTGTCCCCGTGCCGCCGCGGCCCGAGCAGAAGCTCAGCGAGGCGATGCTGGCGTTCGGAGCGTTCAACATCAACGGTCGCGGCCGGTATCCGGGTGCGTACCGGGTGGAGATGCTCGGTGAATTGAGCAGGCGGACAGCGCGTCTGCGACTGTTCGGCAGCACCGGATTCGACCTTGCGCTCACCGCGGGTGGACAACTCGGTGGCGCGATCACCTTTGGCCACCACGCCTGGGACAACGCAGGCGGTGCCGCATTGGTCCTGGCGGCCGGTGGTCGGATCAGCGACATCGAAGGCCGGCCATGGTCGGTCACATCGCCGTCGATCGTGGCGGCCAGTGCCGGGGTCCACGAGGAGCTGATCGAATTGATCGGCCGGATCGGGGATCCTCAGGCTTTTGAACCTCCGAAGGAGAAGTACATATGACGGTCGCGGTTCGGGTCATCCCATGTCTGGATGTCGACGCCGGCCGGGTGGTCAAGGGCGTCAATTTCCAGAACCTGCGTGATGCCGGAGATCCGGTGGAGCTTGCCGCCGCCTACGACAAGGCCGGGGCCGACGAACTCACCTTCCTCGACGTCACAGCGTCGAGCGGCAATCGCGGCACGATGATCGACGTGGTCAAGCGCACCGCCGATCAGGTCTTCATCCCGCTGACGGTCGGTGGTGGTATCCGCACCGTCGCCGACGTCGACCGCCTGCTTCGCGCCGGCGCGGACAAGGTCAGCGTCAACACCGCGGCCATCGCCAATCCTGATGTGCTCGGTGAGATGAGCAGGCACTTCGGATCGCAGTGCATCGTGCTGTCGGTTGATGCCCGCACCGTGCCGGAGGGTCAGCCCCCGACTCCGTCGGGCTGGGAGGTCACCACCCATGGTGGCCGCGAGGGCACCGGAATCGACGCCGTGGAATGGGCGCGCCGCGGCCAAGACCTCGGGGTAGGGGAGATCCTGCTCAACTCGATGGACGCCGACGGCACGAAAAACGGTTTCGATCTCGCGATGATCACCGCCGTGCGCGCTGCGGTGAAGGTGCCGGTGATCGCCAGCGGCGGTGCCGGCGCGGTGGAACATTTCCCGCCCGCTGTGCGTTGTGGAGCAGACGCGGTGCTCGCGGCCTCGGTCTTTCACTTCGGTGAGCTGACCATCGGGCAGGTCAAGGACGCATTGCGCGCCGAGGACATCCCCGTCCGTTAAGACATGCACTGTGCTGAATCAAGCACTGCACCAATAGGTTTCGTATACGGGAGTGACAACTATGCCGCTGGACACCGGGATCGCCGAGCAGCTCAAACGCAATGCCGAGGGCCTGGTCTGCGCTGTGGTGCAGGAAGCCGGCACCGGGCAGGTGCTGATGGTCGCGTGGATGGATGACGACGCGCTGGCCCGCACCCTGGAGACCGGTGAGGCCACGTACTTCTCGCGGTCGCGGGGCAAACAGTGGATCAAGGGTGAGACCAGCGGCCACACCCAGAAGGTGATCGAGCTGCGCCTGGACTGCGACGGCGACACCGTCCTGATGACGGTCGAACAAACCGGCGCGGCCTGCCATACCGGCGACCACACCTGCTTCGACGCCAACGTGCTGTACACCGCACCGGCCTGAGAGCTCGCACATACCCGTAGGTGGTCGGCTGTTTCGACCGCTCCGCCCGTAGTGGGTCAGAAATTGCTGGTCAGGGACTTGTCGGTGGTCGCTGATAGAACTGTTCTATGACGTCGGGGGTGGCAGATCTCATCAACCGTATCGAGGGCATGTCCCTTGATGCGGAAGAGATCGTTGCTGTCCG
Source organism: Williamsia sp. Y853 (assembly GCF_056786495.1). Classification (NCBI taxonomy): domain Bacteria; kingdom Bacillati; phylum Actinomycetota; class Actinomycetes; order Mycobacteriales; family Nocardiaceae; genus Williamsia; species Williamsia sp. Y853. Next base: position 29,315 of record NZ_JBXCJC010000006.1, on the reverse strand, counting down.
TGAAGTGTTGTCCCGCAGTCTTGTTGACGTATCGCTGGCGAACCTGTCGGACAAAGAGGCTGTTGAACTGGCGCAAACGATCGAAACCCAAACCCGCCGTGATGAAGCCGTGAAAGTGCGGATCGCAGTGGAGTTGCGGGAGCGGTCGGTCGCTGCCAAACAAGGTTTGAAGCACAACAAGTTTTTGCGGCGCCAGCTACGCATTTCTTCGACCCAAGCCAGTGCACGGTCCAAACGGGCTGAACGCGTAGGGGAATGGCACACCCCGTCTGGTGAAGTACTCGCGCCGATATATCCGCACACCTGGCAGGCGCTGCGCGATGGTGCGATCGGGATAGCGCATTACAGCGTCATCGACGACACGTTGCGTAATCTGCCGGGCAGTATTCGCAGCAACCTCGAATTGTGGTCTGACGGTGAACGGTTGATGGCCGAAGCTGCCCGCACGATGGATCCTGACGAACTCAAGCGGGTCGGGCTGTATCTGCGCGATCATTTGGATCCGGACGGCGATTTCGACGATGCGGACCGAGCCCAGAAGCGCGGGTTGTCGGTGTCCAAGCAGGGTGCGGACAAGATGGCCGAGATCACCGGCACCCTCGATCCTGTGACCAAAGCGCTGTGGGACGTGGTGGCCGCCAAGTGGGCTGCGGCCGGGATGAATAACCCCAACGATCCCGAATCGCCGTCCGGACCATCCGATAAAGCCGACAAAGACACCGTGCAGGCCGCAGCCAAACGCGATCACCGCACGCCCGGGCAGCGTAATCACGATGCATTCAAACGGCTGTTGGAGTTGGCTGTCGGACAAGGGACTCTGGGTCAGCACCGCGGGCTACCCGCGCGGGTCATCGTCACCATGACACTGGACCAACTCGAAAAAGAATCCGGTGTCGCGACCACCGCCTCGGGCGGGGTGATGCCGGTGCGTGACGCGATCCGGTTGGCCGGGGTGAACCGTAAGTTCCTGGCGTTGCTCGACGATAAGCACCGCCCCCTGTTTCTGGGTCGGGAACAACGCCTGGCTACTGCTGATCAGCGGATGGCGTTGATCGCCGCTGAGCGGGGCTGCTCACGCCCGGGGTGTGATGCTCCGGCCACTGAGGTGGCGGTCCATCACACGCGGGAATGGTCCAAGGGTGGATGGACTGACATCACTGTGTTGACGTTGGTGTGCGATCCCGACCATGCGCAGGTCCACGATGGTGAGACGGGGTGGATCACGGAGATCATCAATGCAGATACCGGTCCACCGGGCTGGCAGGGCCGGATCGGTTGGCGTCAACGCGGAAGCCTGGATTTGCCGCAGGCCAACAACACTCATTTCCCGGACAAGTACTTCACCAACCCGGAGATGTGGAACCCGAACAGTGACGCTGATGCCGAGTGGTTCATGCAGCGAGCCCGCTCCATCTTTGAGGAGAAGGCTGAGCCGGCACCGGTGTTCAACGTCGACTTCGGCTGGCGCCGCGTCAAATACAACGCTGCTTGACACATCTCACCGCTTGAAACATTTCACCGCCTCGCAAGTGCCATCGACGCTCTCATCTGACTGAATCGCAGCACAGCGCGCTCGCCGATCACCTGCTGGTAACGATCGATCACTTCACCGACAAAACCGTCGACGCCGGCTGCGGGAAGTCGGTCGGTCCAGTCCGTGCCACCGACCGAAAACCATTGTGCGAACGCCTCGGTGGAGTCGAACTGCCAGCGCAGATCCTGCACATCGAGATCGGTGACGGTGAAGCCGGCGGTTGCGGCGAATTCGCGGAACCGGTCTGGTTCGACATGGAAGTACGGAGCCTGGAAGTCGACGAAATGTTCGCGCCACGATGAGCTCGCCGCCACCTCCATGGCCACGTCTTCGATACTGAGACGGTCTGTTGCGCAAACGATCTGGATGACGGCCCGGCCGCCATCGTCCAGACTGCGGGCAATGCCTTGCAGTGCAGCGGTTTGGTCTCCGATCCAGTGCAGCGCGTTGAACGACACCGCGATGTCGAAATCGCGCTCGAACGGCAAGGCCAATGCGTCATCGACATGGAATTGCACCCGGAGCATGCCGACAGGCACTCGGGTGAGGGCCTTGTCGATCATGCGTCGGGAAGCGTCCACACCCACGACCGAACCCGATGGCAACCGCTGGGCAAGTTGCATTGTGATGAACCCGTCGCCGCAGCCGACGTCGAGCAGGCGCTCATCACCGGCGAGTTCGAGATCACCGATCGAGACCTCGGCCACCATTTTCTGCAGCGCACTGACGTCGGCATATCGGTCGCCGTCCCAATCGGCCACGGTCAGCCTCCCTCGCAGGTCATGTACGTGGGGTCAAGTGTGCCGCCGGCGCCGCTCACTCGGTCGCCGTCCCAATCGGCCACGGTCAGCCTCCCTCGCAGGTCATGTACGTGGGGTCAAGTGTGCCGCCGGCGCCGCTCACCTGGTTTGGAATAGGTCAATTCGCCACCCGTCCGCTGAAGTCTGACGTGACTCGTCCGCCTGGTCACCCACTCGGAACCGAGCGGAGTTATGGCACATTCGTTTCATGCCACTCATCCAGATCTCCCAGACACCCGGACTCAGCGATCGGGTCAAGCGTGAAACCATCGCCGCGGTCACCGAGGCGTATGCCCGTGCGACCGGGAAAAACCCCGATTCTGTGTGGGTGACGATCACCGAGGTTCCGCGGTCGCACTGGGGTGTGGGTGGGGAGCCGCTCGGTCAATAGCGAGCGACTGGGACAATCGGAGACGATGGCAAACATGACCACCGCTGCAGCCACTGCAGGCGGCTTCACAGACACCACAACGCTGGCCCAGTTCCTGGAGCTGGCAGCCGACCATCGGGTTGTGCCGGTGACCCGCAAGGTCCTGGCCGATTCGGAGACACCGCTGGGTGCGTACCGAAAACTCGCCGGTGACCGGCCAGGTACCTTCCTGCTCGAGTCCGCGGAGAACGGCCGCTCGTGGTCCCGATGGTCGTTCATCGGTGCCGGCTCGCCCGCTGCGCTGACCTCGGTCGACGGCCAGGCGCAGTGGTGGGGGACCCGGCCCGCCGGCGCACCGTCGGGAGGCGACCCACTTGTCGCCCTCGCCGAGTCGCTGCGAATCCTGGCCACTGATCGGTTCCCCGATCTGCCGCCGCTGACCGGTGGATTCGTGGGCTTTCTGGCCTACGACGCGGTCCGTCGCCTCGAACGTCTGCCCGACACGACGGTGAACGATCTCCAGTTGCCGGAGATGCTGATGCTGCTGGCAACCGACATCGCCGCCGTCGACCATCACGAAGGCACCATCACCCTGATCGCCAACGCGGTGAACTGGGACGGCAGTGCCGATCGGGCCGAGGAGGCGTACGCCGACGCGGTGGGCCGCCTCGACACGATGACGGCCGCGTTGGCCGCACCCGCGCCGTCGACCGTCTCGACGTATCACCCCGCAGAACCGGAGTTCACCGCTCAGCGCACTCGCGAGGAGTACGGGACGATCGTCACCAGCCTGGTCTCCGAGATCGAGGCGGGCGAGGCCTTCCAGGTGGTGCCGTCGATGCGTTTCGAGATGCAGACCGACGCCGATCCCATCGATGTCTACCGCGTCCTGCGAACCACCAACCCGAGTCCGTACATGTACTTGCTGCGGGTTCCGGGCAATGGTGGACCCGACTTCACGATCGTCGGATCCAGTCCTGAAGCTCTTGTCACCGTGAAGGATTCGGTGGCCACCACCCATCCGATCGCGGGTACCCGCTGGCGTGGGGAGACCGAGGCCGACGACCTGCTGCTGGAAAAAGACCTACTCGCCGACGAAAAAGAGAACTCCGAGCACCTCATGCTTGTCGATCTCGGACGCAACGACCTCGGTCGGGTGTGCGAGCCGGGCACGGTGAAGGTGTCGGACTACCGGCACATCGAGCGCTACAGCCACGTCATGCACCTGGTGTCCACGGTGTCGGGGCAACTGCAGGACGGCAAGACCGCCCTCGACGCGGTGAACGCCTGTTTCCCGGCCGGCACCCTGACAGGTGCGCCCAAGGTGCGGGCGATGGAACTGATCGACGAACACGAGAAGACCCGGCGCGGCCTGTACGGCGGCATCGTGGGCTATCTCGACTTCGCGGGTGACGCCGACACCGCCATCGCGATCCGTACCGCGGTCCTCAAGGAGGGACGCGCATATGTGCAGGCCGGTGGCGGCGTGGTGGCCGACAGCGAGGCCGACTACGAGTACAACGAGGCCAGCAACAAGGCGCGTGCGGTCCTCAAGGCGATCGCGGCGGCCGAGACGATGACACCGATCGCGGGTACCGACGATGAGTGAGAGCAAGTCCGCGGGCAAGGCTGCGTCGACCGGTCGGGGAGCGAGTGGTCGTGGCCGGAGGCTGGCGATCATCACTGTCCTGCTCGGATTAGGTGCCTTGGCTTTCTGGGCGGCCTCCCGGATGACCTGGGCCGAACTGATCGCGGCCGACGGCATGGCGCCGCCACGAACGTTCACGGTCAAGGGTTCTGACTGGACACCACTCCTGACCCCGCTGGCAATCGTGTTGCTCGCCGGGATCGCGGCAGCGGCATCATTGCGCGGCTGGGCGTTGCGGATCACCGCGTTTGTCGTCGCGGCGGTCGCGGTCATCGGTTTCCTGCCCGCGTTGACGCTGCTGACCGGAGACGACCACGTCGGCTATGCGGTGGATGTGATCGAGTTGCCGTCCCGCTATGAGGCGCTGCAGGTCGACACCAACACCTTGCCTGGTCTGGTCGTGATCGCGGGAGCGCTGGCCGCCGTGATCGGCGCAGTCGTGATGCTGCAGACCGCGTCCCGGGATGCGCCGATGTCCTCGAAGTACAAGTCACCTGCGGCGCGCCGCGCCGAGCTCGAAAAAGAAGTCTTCGCCAAGCGCGACGCCGAACAGAATGCGGCTGAAAACAGCTCTGGCGAAGCGGGGGCCCCGACCCCCGGCGAGACCGGCTCGACGCCAGGTGACGGCAACGAACGGATGCTCTGGGATGCCCTCGACACCGGCGACGATCCGACCATTGACCCGCCGGATCGCGAAAGGTGACGGTTCTCACTTTGGTTGGCGGTACCCCGAATCCACCGCTAACCGGGTCGCAGCTACCCTTTGTTTACTGAAACACGAGCTGCTGGGGTCTTGCGCGACCGACTATATCTCGTCAGTGGCGTGAGAAAGGGGTTGATGATGAGCAAGCAAACCGTCCTTGATTCGATATTGGCCGGAGTGAAGGCCGATGTGGCAGCACGCGAGTCTGTGATCGACTTCGCTGCCATCAAAGCCGCCTCCGCGGCAGCACCGGAGCCCATCGACGCGACCGCAGCGTTGCGTGAGCCCGGGATCGGTGTCATCGCCGAGGTCAAGCGCGCCAGCCCGTCGAAAGGCGACCTGGCCGTCATCATCGACCCGGCCGCGCTGGCGCAGGCCTACGAGGCCGGCGGGGCGCGGATCATCAGCGTGCTGACCGAGGAACGTCGGTTCCGCGGATCGCTCGCCGATCTCGATGCCGTTCGCGCAGCGGTCCAGATCCCGGTCCTGCGCAAAGACTTCATCGTGGGCCCCTATCAGATCCACGAAGCCCGTGCCCATGGCGCGGACGTCATCCTGCTGATCGTCGCTGCCCTGGAGCAGAACGTGCTCAGCTCTTTGCTCGACCGCACGGAGTCCTTGGGGATGACCGCGCTGGTCGAGGTGCACACCGAGGAAGAAGCAGATCGAGCGCTGCAGGCCGGAGCATCCGTGGTCGGCATCAATGCGCGCAATCTCAAGACCCTCGAAGTCGACCGCGACAGCTTCGCCCGGATTGCTCCCGGATTGCCTTCCAAGGTGATCCGGATCGCCGAATCCGGGGTTCGCGGAACTGCCGATCTGCTGGCATACGCCGGCGCCGGCGCCGATGCGGTCCTGGTCGGAGAAGGCTTGGTCACAGCTGGTGACCCTCGTGCGGCCGTCTCGGAACTGGTGACCGCCGGAACCCACCCGTCCTGCCCCAAACCAGTCCGTTAGGCCCCTGTCTTCATCATGACCTCGCCGTCTGCCGCATCAGCTTCCTTCTATTCCGAACTCCCTCAGGCCAGTGCCGGTCTGGTCAACAGGACATCGGTCGAACCCGATCGCGGTGGACATTTCGGTGTCTACGGCGGACGGCACGTGCCCGAAGCCCTGATGGCCGTGATCGAAGAGGTCACCGTCAATTGGGAGAAGGTTCGTACCGACGACGAGTTCCTGCGTGAACTCGATCGGTTGCAACGTGACTACAGCGGGCGTCCGTCGCCGCTGTACGAGGCCAAACGCCTTTCCGAGTATGCCGGTGGCGCGCGGATCTTCCTCAAGCGAGAAGACCTGAACCACACCGGATCTCACAAGATCAACAACGTTCTCGGCCAGGCATTGCTCGCCAGGAAGATGGGCAAGCAGCGCATCATCGCCGAGACCGGCGCCGGTCAGCACGGCGTGGCGACTGCCACCGCATGTGCGATGTTCGGTCTCGAATGCATCGTCTACATGGGTCGCGTCGACACCGAACGTCAAGCACTCAACGTGGCGCGGATGCGTCTGCTGGGTGCGTCTGTGGTCGCCGTCGACACAGGTTCGGCCACACTGAAAGACGCGATCAACGAGGCCATGCGCGACTGGGTCACCAACGCGCACAACACCTATTACTGTTTCGGCACCGCCGCCGGACCCCACCCGTTCCCGGTGATGGTCCGCGATCTGCAGCGTGTGGTCGGTCTCGAGGCCCGTGAGCAGATCCTGCGCTCCGCCGGCCGGCTGCCCGACGCCGTGGTCGCCTGCATCGGTGGCGGTTCGAACGCGATCGGCATCTTCCATCCCTTCATCGATGACAAAGACGTGCGACTGGTCGGCTACGAGGCCGCAGGCGACGGTGTCGAAACCGGACGCCATGCCGCCACGTTCACCGGTGGAACACCGGGTGCGTTCCAGGGCGCCTACTCGTACCTGCTGCAGGACGAAGACGGCCAGACCATCGAATCCCATTCCATCTCAGCAGGACTCGACTATCCGGGCGTCGGCCCCGAGCATGCATACCTCAAGGACATCGGCCGCGCGGAATACCGTCCGTGCACCGATAGCGCGGCCATGGATGCCCTTGCCCTGCTCAGTCGCAAAGAGGGCATCATCCCGGCGATCGAGTCGGCGCATGCCATTGCCGGTGCGCTCGAGCTCGGCGTCGAGCTTGGGGAGGGCGCGATCATCGTCGTCAATCTCTCCGGGCGTGGCGACAAAGACGTTGACACCGCGGCCAAATGGTTCGGACTTCTAGATGAGGACACAGACAATGCCTGAAGCCGACTCTCGGCTCGGACCACTGTTCAATCGCTGCCGCGCCGAAGGGCGCAGTGCGCTGATCGGCTACCTACCGGTGGGATACCCGGACCTGCCCGGTTCGCTGACATCGATGCGGTCGATGGTCGAAGCCGGTTGCGACATCATCGAAGTCGGGGTCCCGTACTCCGATCCGGTCATGGATGGCCCGACGATCCAGGATGCGGCTGAACAGGCGCTGCGCGCTGGGATCCGGGTCCGTGACGTGTTCACCGCTGTGGAGGCCATCGCCGACGCCGGTGGCAGCGCCGTGGTGATGACGTACTGGAATCCCGTGCTGCAGTACGGGATCGACCGGTTCGCTCGCGATCTGGCCGGTGCCGGTGGTCTGGGTCTGATCACGCCGAACCTCATCCCGGACGAGGCCGACGACTGGATGGCGGCCTCCACCGAACACAAGCTCGACCGGATCTTCCTGGTCGCTCCGTCGTCGACGGAAGAGCGGCTGGCGATGACACTCGAAGCGAGCAGCGGCTTCATCTACGCCGCCTCGACGATGGGCGTCACCGGCGCCCGCGACAACGTGTCGTCGATGGCCCCGGAGTTGTGTGCCCGGATCCGTGCGCATTCCGACATCCCGATCGGTGTCGGACTCGGCGTGCGCAGCAAGGCGCAGGCAGCGGAGATCGCCGAATACGCCGACGGTGTGATCGTCGGCTCGGCGCTGGTCTCCGCGGTGGCCGAAGGTGATGCCGCGCTACGTGGCCTCACCTCCGAACTGGCCGAGGGCGTGCGTATGCGCTCCGGGGTTCGTTCGTGAACACGGAGCCGCTGGCTTACATCCCCAGTCCCTCCCAAGGGGTCTGGGATCTGGGACCCTTCCCGGTCCGGGCGTACGCGCTCTGCATCATCGTCGGCATCATCGTGGCGATCTTCTGGGGCAACAAGCGCTGGGTCGCCCGCGGTGGCCGCGACGGTGAAGTCCTCGACGTGGCGATCTGGGCGGTGCCCTTCGGTCTCATCGGTGGCCGGATCTACCACGTGGCGACCGACTGGAAGACCTACTTCGGCGACGGACCCAAAGACCCGATCGATGCGCTCAAGATCTGGGACGGCGGCCTGGGCATCTGGGGTGCGGTCGCCTTCGGCGCGCTCGGCGCCTGGATCGGTGCCCGCCGGGCCGGCATCAAGTTGCCGCCCTTCGGTGATGCGATCGCTGCGCCGATTCTGCTGGCCCAGGCCATCGGCCGCCTCGGCAACTACTTCAACCAGGAACTCTACGGCGACAAGACCGACCTGCCGTGGGGCCTGAAGATCTACGAACGCGTCGACTCCTCCGGCTATGTCAGCCCGGGCCTGATCGACGGCAAATCCAACGGCGTCGTCTACGCGATCGTGCAACCGACGTTCCTGTACGAGATGCTCTGGAACATCCTGATCGTGATCGCGCTGGTCGTCATCGACCGGCGTTTCCGGATCGGGCATGGTCGACTGTTCGCGCTGTACGTCGCCGGATATTGCGTCGGCCGGTTTGTCATCGAGACGATGCGCACCGATACGGCCTCGCTGATCTGGGGTGTGCGGGTCAATCTGTTCACCGCTGCGGTGGTGTTCGCCTGTGCGGCGATCTACGTGGTTCTCGCTCCGAAGGGTCGCGAGACCCCGTCGGAGATCTATCACCCCGGCGCAGCACCGGATTCGGAGTCCGGGCCGAGCGAGGATCCCGTCGAGGGCTACGTCGAAGACGACCTGACGGACTCTGAGGCGGGGGACCGGGTGGACTCTGCTGACAAGGTACGTAAATCCAAGCCGGACACCGAAAGCGAGACCGGCGAACGCCAGGTTTGACCCCGATGTGAATCAGCCGCCTTTCGGCTTAACTGCTAGCATTAGCAGTCGCACCAACGTCAATTCTCAGGTGCGTGTTCATACCACGGGCCAGTGACGTCCTGAGGATTGTTTGCTGGTTCCCTCGGATGTCCGGGGGCTAGGCGTGGAGGTTGGATTTGCTGTTCTCTCAGCTCCCCAAGGCCCAGGGTCTGTACGACCCTGACTCAGAAGTCGACTCGTGCGGTGTCGCGATGGTCGCCGATATACATGGGCGTCGAACTCACGAGATCGTCGCAGACGGCCTGCTGGCCTTGGAGAACCTGGACCACCGTGGAGCTGCAGGGGCCGAGACCAACAGTGGTGACGGTGCCGGGATCCTGATCCAGGTACCCCATGCATTCCTGCGCAAAGTGGTCGACTTCGTCCTGCCACCCGCCGATCCGATCGCAGGCAACACCTTCGCGGTCGGCAACTGCTTTCTGCCGATGCAGCCGGAGGCGCGGGCCCGTGCGATCGCCCGGGTGGAGGAGATCGCCGCCGAAGAGAACATCACCGTCCTGGGCTGGCGCGAGATGCCGGTCGAGGTCGATGCCGCCGACATCGGCGGTACCGCCCGCGCCTGCATGCCGTACATGAGCCAGCTGTTCGTCTGCGCGCCGCTGCGTGCCGATGACACCGCGCCTGCGGGCCTGGATCTCGATCGCCTCGTCTACCCGCTGCGCAAGCGTGCCGAACGGGTCACGCCGGAGATCGAGGCCGACGGCAGCGGGCTCTACTTCGCGTCGCTGTCGAGCCGGACCATCGTCTACAAGGGCATGCTCACCACCAAGCAGCTGCCTGCCTTCTACACCGATCTGCGTGACGAACGGGTCTGCAGCGCCATCGCGATCGTGCACTCCAGGTTCTCGACCAACACGTTCCCCTCCTGGCCGCTGGCTCATCCCTTCCGATTCGTCGCCCACAACGGTGAGATCAACACCGTGCGCGGCAACCGGAACCGGATGCGGGCCCGGGAAGCGATGCTGGCCACCGAACTGATCCCCGGCGACATCACCCGCGTGTTCCCGATCTGTAGCCCTGACGCCTCGGACTCGGCCTCGCTCGACGAGGTCCTCGAGATCCTGCATCTCGGTGGCCGCAGCGTTCCGCACTGCGTGATGATGATGGTCCCGGAGGCCTGGGAGAACGTCACCGACATGGATCCCCGGCGCCGTGCGTTCCTGCAGTTCAATGCCTCGCTGATGGAGGCCTGGGACGGCCCGGCGTGCGTCACCTTCACCGACGGCACCATGGTGGGCGCCGTGCTCGACCGCAACGGACTGCGGCCCGGGCGGTGGTGGCAGACCGCGGGCGGCAAGGTGGTGCTGGCCTCGGAGGCCGGCGTGCTCGACATCCCGAACGACGAGATCATCGCCAAGGGGCGGCTGGAGCCCGGCAAGATGTTCCTGATCGACACGGCGGAAGGTCGACTGGTTCCCGACTCAGAGGTCAAGGGACAGTTGATCGGTGAGCAGCCGTACGAGGAATGGCTGCATGCCGGCCTGCTGGAACTGGCACGGCTGCCCGAACGTCCACGGTTTGTCCCGAGTCACGAATCGGTGGTGCGCAGGCAGGTGACATTCGGGTACACCGAAGAAGAGCTCCGGGTGCTGATCACACCGATGGCGGCCTCAGGGTACGAGGCACTCGGGTCGATGGGCACCGATACCCCGATCGCGGTGCTCTCGCAGCGGTCCCGTCTGCTCTACGACTATTTCGTGGAACTGTTTGCGCAGGTGACCAATCCGCCGCTCGATGCCATTCGCGAAGAGATCGTCACCTCGATGGCGCGCGTGATGGGACCGGAGCAGAACGTGCTCGATCCGTCGGCTGCTTCCTGTCGGCAGATCCTGTTGCCGTGGCCGGTGCTGGACAACAACGAGCTCGCCAAGATCGTGCACATCAACGACGAGGGCAACCACCGTGGCCTATCGGCAAAGGTGCTGCGCGCCCACTATCCGGTGGCCGAGGGTGGCCCCGGACTCGAACGTGCCCTGGCGGATCTGCGGGCGCGGGCCAGCGAGGCCATTGCGGCCGGACACTCCACGCTGGTGATCAGTGATCGCGAGACCACGCGTGAGAATGCGCCGATTCCGTCGCTGCTGGCGACCTCAGCGGTTCATCACCATCTGGTCCGCACCAAGGAGCGGACCCGGGTGGCGCTGGTCGTCGAGACCGGCGATGCCAGGGAGGTCCACCACATCGCCCTGCTCATCGGTTTCGGTGCCGCAGCGGTCAATCCGTATCTGGTGTTCGAGACGATCGAAGACCTTGTCGCAGAGGGCGAATTGACGGGTGTCACCCCGTCCCAGGCGGTACGCAACTATCTGCAGGGCCTGGGCAAGGGGGTGCTCAAGGTGATGAGCAAGATGGGTATCTCCACCGTCGGGTCCTACACCGCCGCACAGTGTTTCGAGGCCGTGGGCCTGGCGGGGGATCTGGTTCAGGAATACTTCACCCGTACGAAGACCAGGATCGGTGGCATCGGTCTCGACGAGATCGCCGAAGAAGTCCGGATCCGTCATCACCGGGCCTACCCACCGAACGCGACGGAGCAGGCCTATCGCCCCCTTGAGGTCGGCGGCGAATATCAGTACCGGCGCGAAGGTGAACTCCATCTCTTCAGCCCGGAAACAGTGTTCCTGCTGCAACATGCGGCCAAGTCCGGCAGGACCGAGGTCTACCGGAAGTACACCGATGAGGTGAACAGGCTTTCCCGTGAGGGCGGCACTCTGCGTGGCCTGTTCGAGTTCGACTCCGATCGTGAGCCCGTCCCCCTCGACGAGGTGGAGCCGATCGAAGAGATCATGAAGCGGTTCAACACCGGGGCGATGAGTTACGGCTCGATCTCGGCCGAGGCGCACGAGACGATCGCGATCGCCATGAACACCATCGGTGGACGTTCCAACTCGGGTGAGGGTGGAGAGGACACCGATCGGCTCTACGACCCGATGCGCCGCAGCGCGGTCAAGCAGGTCGCCTCCGGCCGGTTCGGCGTCACCAGTGACTACCTGATCAACGCGACCGACATCCAGATCAAGATGGCCCAGGGTGCGAAACCCGGTGAGGGCGGCCAACTTCCGGCGTACAAAGTCTATCCCTGGATCGCCAAGACCCGGCATTCCACGCCGGGTGTCGCGTTGATCTCGCCGCCGCCACATCACGACATCTATTCGATCGAGGATCTGGCCCAGCTGATCCACGACCTGAAGAACGCCAACTCCCAGGCGCGGATCCACGTCAAGTTGGTCAGTGCCATGGGTGTCGGCACGGTGGCCACCGGTGTCTCCAAGGCGCACGCCGACGTGGTGCTGATCTCGGGCCACGACGGGGGTACCGGAGCCTCACCGCTGACATCGCTCAAACATGCCGGAACCCCCTGGGAGATCGGCCTGGCCGACGCACAGCAGACCCTCATGCTCAACGGGCTGCGCGACCGCATCACCGTGCAGTGTGACGGCGCGTTGCGGACCGGTCGCGACGTGATGGTGGCTGCACTGCTCGGCGCCGAGGAATACGGATTCTCCACGGCGCCACTGATTGTCGCCGGCTGCATCATGATGCGGGTTTGTCACCTCGACACCTGTCCGGTGGGGGTGGCGACCCAGAATCCAAAGCTGCGGGCGCGGTTCACCGGCCAGGCCGAACACATCATCAACTTCTTCAAGTTCATCGCAGAGGATGTCCGGGAGCATCTGGCGATGCTCGGTTTCCGCACCCTCGACGAGGCGATCGGACATGCCGAGGCGCTGCACACGGCACCGGGTGTGGCGCACTGGAAGTCGAAGGGGCTCGACCTCTCGGCGATCTTCGCGGTGCCGGAGACGACATCACCCAAACGTCGGATGCGGGGCCAGGAACACGCGCTCGACAAGGCGCTCGATCAGACGCTGATCCAGCTGGCCGAGGGCGCACTCGAGGACGCTCACCGGGTGACCCTGGAGCTTCCGGTCCGCAACGTCAACCGAACCGTCGGCACGTTGCTCGGCTCGGAGGTGACCCGTCGATACGGCGCGTCCGGCCTGGCGGAGGACACCATCACGGTGGCCCTGTTCGGGTCGGCCGGTCAGTCACTCGGTGCGTTCCTGCCGCCGGGCGTGACCCTGGTCCTGACCGGTGACGCCAACGACTACGTCGGAAAAGGCTTGTGCGGCGGCAAGATCGTCGTGCGGCCCGATCCGGACGCACTCTTCATCGCCGAAGATCAGGTGATCGCGGGCAACACCATCCTCTACGGCGCCACCAGCGGCGAGGTGTTCCTGCGCGGACGCGTCGGCGAACGGTTCTCGGTGCGCAACTCTGGTGCCGTCGCGGTGGTCGAAGGGGTTGGGGACCATGCCTGCGAGTACATGACCGGTGGCCGGGTGGTGATCATCGGGCCGACCGGACGCAATCTCGCGGCGGGCATGTCGGGCGGCATCGCCTATGTCTACCAATTGGATTCGTCCAAGGTGAACACCGCGATGGTCGATCTGCAGAGTCCGGATCCCGACGACCTGCTCTTCTTGCACGAACGCATCACCAAGCACGTCGAACTGACCGGTTCGTCTGTCGGGGCCTCGATGCTCGCCGACTGGCCCCGGCGCAGCCGAAAGTTCACCAAGGTGATGCCCACCGACTACCAACGTGTCCTCGACGCGGCCCGGATGGCGGAAGCCGAAGGCCGAGACGTGGATTCGGCGATCATGGAGGCAGCTCGTGGCTGACCCGCACGGATTTCTGGAGGTCGACAAGGCCGAGGCCGCGACCCGGCCGGTATACGAGCGCGTCAACGATTGGCGCGATGTATATGCCGATGCAGATCCGCTCATCGAGATCGCCCACGTCTCCGAACAGGCCCGTCGGTGCATGGACTGCGGGATCCCGTTCTGCCACTCCGGAACTGCCGGTTGCCCGTTGGGCAACCTCATCCCGGAGTGGAACGATCTGGTCCGTCGGGGCCGGTGGGATGTGGCCAGTGACCGGCTGCACGCCACCAACAACTTCCCGGAGTTCACCGGGAAGATCTGTCCGGCGCCGTGTGAATCCGCCTGTGTGCTTTCGATCTCGCAGGCCACCACCGGTGGCAGCGTCACCATCAAACGCATCGAGAAGACCATCGCCGACGAGGCGTGGCGCGAGGGATTCGTCCGGCCGCTGACGTCGAAGACCACGTCGGGGAAGTCGGTGGCGGTGGTCGGGTCGGGCCCGGCCGGGTTGGCTGCGGCACAACAGCTCACCCGGGCGGGCCATGCGGTGACCGTCTACGAACGGGATGACCGACTCGGCGGTCTGCTGCGGTACGGAATCCCCGAATACAAGCTGCAGAAGGCCGATGTCGAGCGCCGCCTGTCGCAGATGCGGGATGAGGGCACCGAGTTCGTCGTCAGCTGCAACGTGGGCGTCGATCTGACCGTTCCCGAGCTACGTGAGCGCTACGACGCCGTCGTGCTGGCTGTGGGCGCGCTGAAGGCCCGCGACAACACCGCGGTGCCCGGCCGTGGCCTCGGTGGTGTGCACCTGGCGATGGAGCATCTGGTGCCCGCCAACAAGGAGTGCGAGGGCGACGGACCGACGCCGATCTCGGCGCACGGCAAGCACGTGGTGATCATCGGCGGTGGAGACACCGGCGCGGACTGCCTCGGCACGGCCCATCGGCAGGGTGCGGCCTCGGTGACCCAGCTCGACTACAACCCGGAGCTACCCGAAGAGCGCGACGACGACCGGTCACCGTGGCCGACGTGGCCGCTGATCCTGCGTAGTTCATCGGCGCATGTCGAAGGCGGAGAACGCCGGTTTCAGGTGGCGGTGCAGCGGTTCATCGGCGATGAGCGCGGCAACGTGGCCGCGATGGTCCTGGCCGAGGTCACCGTCGAGCGCGACGAGGACGGACGCCGCACGATCGTCCCGGTTGGTGACGAGTTCGAATTGCCCTGCGAACTGGCCCTCTTTGCGATCGGCTTCGAGGGTGTCGAGGACATGCAGCTGTTGTCGGATCTGGAGCTTGCACTCAACCGCCGCGGCGCGCTCGGCTGCGGCAGTGACTGGCAGACAGATGCGCCGGGGGTGTTCGTGTGTGGCGATGCACATCGGGGTGCCTCGCTGGTGGTGTGGGCGATCGCCGAAGGTCGCGCGGCCGCACGCGGGGTCGACGAGTTCTTGATGGGTGAATCGGATCTGCCGTCGCCGGTACATCCGGCAGCACTGCCGCTGTCTGTCCGCTGACCGACAGCGTTGTCCCGGTGAGTGGGGCGTGCCGTTGACATCGAAGGTGATCTGTCTGGAATCTGACGCGTTTATCCCAAACACAGGTGTGGTGCAGAAAACAACTCGTGACGTTCTGGTGGCTCACGTAGAACGGTCCGACGCTGCGGACTAGGCTCGTAGGAGTGAATCGTCGTACCAAAATCGTATGTACCCTCGGACCTGCAACTGCCACTGATGAACGTGTTCAGGAGTTGGTGGAAAGCGGCATGGATGTCGCGCGACTGAACTTCAGTCATGGCAAACATGAAGACCACCGGGAGATGTACAACCGGGTACGGAAGGCCTCCGACGCCACCGGGCGCGCGGTGGGCATTCTCGCCGACCTCCAGGGCCCCAAGATCCGACTCGGTACGTTCGCCGACGGCCCGGTGCTCTGGCCGGCTGGCAAAGAGGTGCGCATCACCGTCGAGGATTGTGCCGGAACCGCGGAGCGGGTTTCGACCACTTACAAGCAACTCGCCGCAGATGCCACGCCCGGTGACCGATTGCTGGTCGACGACGGCAAAGTCGGCCTGACCGTGGTTGGCGTCGAGGGCAACGACGTCATCTGCACGGTCACCGAAGGTGGGCCGGTCAGCAACAACAAGGGTGTGTCCCTGCCGGGGATGAACGTCTCGGTGCCTGCGATGTCCGACAAGGATGAGGCCGACCTCGAGTTCGCGCTGGCGCTCGGCGTCGATCTCGTCGCACTCTCGTTCGTGCGGTCGCCTGCCGACATCGAACTGGTGCACGCGATCATGGATCGGGTCGGACGACGGGTCCCGGTCATCGCGAAACTCGAGAAGCCCGAGGCCATCGACAACCTCGAAGCGGTCATCCTGGCCTTCGACGCGGTGATGGTGGCCCGCGGCGACCTCGGTGTCGAACTGCCTCTCGAAGAGGTCCCCCTGGTGCAGAAGCGGGCCATCCAGATGGCACGCGAAAACGCCAAGCCGGTGATCGTTGCCACCCAGATGCTCGAATCGATGATCGAGAACTCACGCCCGACGCGCGCCGAGGCCTCCGATGTGGCCAACGCCGTGCTCGATGGCGCCGACGCCGTGATGCTCTCGGGGGAGACCTCGGTGGGCAAGCACGTCATAGAGACGGTCCTGACGATGGCCCGCATCGTGTCGGCCGTCGAGAACAGCCCACGCACGGTTCCGCCGCTGTCGCACGTGCCGCGGACCAAGCGGGGAATCATCTCGTACGCCGCCCGCGACATCGGTGAGCGTCTGGACGCCAAGGCTCTGGTCGCCTTCACGCAGTCCGGGGACACCGTCCGCCGTCTGGCCCGCCTGCACACGAAACTTCCGGTGATGGCGTTCACGCCGCTGCCCGAGGTGCGCAGCCAGCTCTCGATGAGTTGGGGCACAGAGACTTTCATCGTCCCCGCATGTGACTCGACCGACGCGATGATCCGCCAGGTGGACAAGGCCCTGCTGGAGATCGGTCGGCTCAAGGTCGGCGACCAGGTTGTCATCGTGGCCGGTGCCCCTCCCGGCACCGTCGGCAACACCAACCTGATCCACGTCCACCGGATCGGCGAAGACGACCACTGACCCGGCCGGCGGTGCGGGGCATCCTCTACAGTCTGAGCCTGTGAGTGATGCCCCGGGTACGTCGTCGGATCTGTCCAAGCTGCTCTCGCTGTTCGATCTCGAGGAGCCCGAGCCGGATCTGTACATCGGGGTGCACCCGACACAGGTGGGTGCCCGGACCTTCGGCGGTCAGCTCCTGAGTCAGGGTGTGGTTGCCGCAGGCAGAAGTGTGCCGCGGCCGACGCCGGTCCACGCGATCCATGCGCATTTCATCCGCGGTGGTGATGTGACCAAACCGCTGGAATATCACGTGACCCGCCTGCGCGACGGCAAGCCGTTTGCCAACCGGCTGGTGACCGCGATGCAAGAGGGTGAAGAGATCTTCTCGATGCTTGTCGCCTTCCAGGACAACAAGGCCGGACTCGAACATTCGGTGCAGATCCCCGAGGTCGAGTACCCGGAGGATCTGCCGCCGCTCGGCGAACATTTCAAGGGTTACGAAGACCGGGTCGCGACCTTTGTGAATGCGATGCATCCCATCGACATCCGCTTCGCCAACGACCCGAGCTGGAAGGCCCGCGAAACCGGCGAGCGCCTCGTGCACAACCGGGTGTGGATGAAGACCGACGGTCGCATGCCCGACGATCCGCTACTCCATATCGCGGCGCTGTGTTACGCCTCCGACACCACGGTGCTGGACTCGATCATCACCACCCACGGATTGTCGTGGGGTATCGATCGATTGTTCGCCGCGACCGTGAACCATTCGATGTGGTTCCATCGTGAGTTCCGCTTCGACGACTGGCTGCTGTACGCCAGTGAGTCCCCGGTCGCTGCCGGATCCCGGGGGCTCGGTACGGGCCGCTTCTTCACCCGGGAGGGTGTGCTGGCGACCACTGTGGTCCAGGAAGCGCTCATCAAGTACTTCCCGCCCCGCAACTGATCGACACCGCAAACACCGATCAGGCAGACTCGGGTCCATGCAGCCTGTGCAATCGGTGCCCCAGTATTGGCCGGCCCCGGGGAATGATCTGGAGCCGCGCAACTGGCAGCGGCGCACCCGCCGACCGGTCATCGTCATCAGCACGGTCGCGGGTGTGATCTTCGCAGTTGTCGGGATCGGCGCGGTCGTGATCGGTTCGCTGCCACGAGATTTCACTGCCGAAGGTGCGGTGGTGCTGACCGCCGGTCAGTACGAGGCATCGGCGGGCGATGTCTGCGGTGGCACAGGCGAGTTCGAAGACATCAGAGCGGGCGCGCGGGTCCGGATCCTCGATACCGACCTGACCATTCTCGAGCAGTCATCGCTGACGGCACCACAGTTGTCGGCCGATACATGCCGGCTCGAGTTCTCGGTCCCGGGTATCCCCGAAGGCCGCGACCGCTACGTGGTGGAGGTCGGCGACACCTTCCGGTATGAGACCACCGAAAACGGACTCGAGCGCGGCATCATCTTCGAGCCGTGAGTCGGGCCCGGGTTCAGACCTGACGGTCCTTGAACACCGGGGTCTGGCGCTTCATCCCGGCCTTGCGGGCGATCGCGTGGTTCACACCGCGCAGCAGGCGGAGCTGCAAGACCTGCTCGACAGGGAACGAGAAGCGCGGTGAGCGGGACCAGGTCTTCTCGAACAGGCGCTTCGTCGACGACACCGAGTCAGGTGATCGCGCGGCGATCTTCTCGATCAGGTCCATGGCGGCGGCGTGCGGATCGTCGGCCACCCCGGTGACGAGCCCGATCTCCTTGGCCTCGGCCGCCGAGAGCATCTCACCGGTCATGGTCAGGCGTTTGGCGATGTCGATGCCGGTGAGCTGTGACAACGATGCCGAAGCCGACATGTCGGGGATCAGGCCCCACTTGGCCTCGAGGACCGAGAAGTCGGCGTCCGGGGAAGCGAAGCGGAAATCAGCACCCAGAGCGATTTGCAATCCGCCGCCGTAGCAATGACCGTGCACCACCGCGATCACCGGCACCGGGACCCGTCGCCACTGCCATGCAGGATTCTGAAAACCGTTGGACCCCAACAGAATATTGGGAACAAACGTGCGGTAGATGCTCTTTTCCTTGCCGGCGAGGCTGGCGAAGTCGAGGCCCGCACTGAACGACTTGCCCGCGCCGCTGATGACGACCGCGCGCAGTGTTCTGTCCTGTGCGGCCATCTTGGCGGCCTTGGTCAGCCCCGCGAGCAGTGTGAGGGTGAGGCCGTTGTGTTTGTCGGGACGGTTGAGTTGCACGTGAGCGACAGGACCGAAGGCCGTCTGCTCGACCCGGTACGTGACCGAACCGTCCGCGGCGGGGCTCGCTGCCGGGTCGGCTGCGATGGTCAGAGGTGTCGGTCCGGACGTGGCGTCTGGAGTGGACATGACGTGCTCCTTCAGGTCTACGGTACGAAATTTGCGGTACGCGGATCGCGGTGTCGCCTCATGCCAGTGTGAGGCGAGATCCAGAACCCACGGAAGCTATGTTACCCACGGGTAACTCTGTCTTGTCGAATCGTGGGTAACCCGAAACCTGCAGCATCGACAAGTCGGCAGGGCTAGGTTTTCGGTACAGGGGTGTTCGATACGGCATCGCGGGGGATGCGGTGCTGGGTCAGTTGTCCGGTCGACCGGACCGTCAAGGAGTTCAGATGGACGAGAACACCACAGACACCGTCTTCCATCACGAGTCGGGGGTCGCTGTCCGCACCACAGTCGAAGCCTTTCAGGAAACGGCCAAAATGCATCCCGACCGGGTGGCACTGCGGACCCCGGGAGGCATCCAGGAGATCACCTGGCGCGAATATGCCGAGCGGGTCGAAGCGATCGCGCTGGGTCTGGCGCGGCTGGGAGTCAAACGCGGTGACACCGTCGGACTGATGCTGGCCAACCGGCCGGAGTTCCACCTGGTCGACACCGCGATCACGCACCTGGGGGCAGTTCCGTTCTCGGTGTACAACACCAGTGCTCCAGAACAACTCGCGTACCTGTTCACCGATGCCGCCACCCGGATCGTGATCACCGAACGGGCGTTTCTGCCGGTTGTCAAACAGTCCGGTGTGGAACTGGAGCACATCATCACCGTCGACGGCCCTGCCGAGGGGGCACTCGAATTGGGTGAGGTGGAAGCGCAGCCCGATGAGACGTTCGACTTCCAGGCTTCTTGGCGCGCAACCGAACCCGATGATCTGGTCACGTTGATCTACACCTCGGGTACCACCGGTCCGCCCAAGGGTGTCGAGATCACCCACCGCAACGTGATCGCGGCCGCCGCGTCGGTGACCGACGACGTCGATGCGGGCTTCGATGATCGGATCATCTCGTATCTGCCCGCGGCGCATATTGCGGACAGGGTGTCGACGCATGGGTCAAACCTGTTGCGCGGCGTACAGATAACGTCGGTCGTGGACCCTCGGGAGTTTGCCTCTGCTTTGCCGGACGTGCGTCCGACCGTCTTCTTCGGTGTGCCGCGGGTGTGGCAGAAGATCAAGGCCGGGATCGAGGGCAAGATCGCCGAGGAGACGAGTCCGGTCAAGTCGAAGCTGGCGGCCTGGGCGCTGGATGTTGCGGCCCGGGCAGCCAAAGCGGATCTTGCAGGCAAGCCGCGGGGCAAGGCGCTCGACGTGCAATATCAGCTTGCCGACAGGTTGGTGTTGTCCAAGGTGCGGGCTGCGCTGGGGCTGGACGAACTCAAGGTTGCCATGTCGGGAGCCGCCTCGATACCGGTTGAAGTGATCGAATTCTTTGTCGGACTGGGCATTCCGGTTACCGAGGTCTGGGGGCTGAGCGAGACCACCGGCGCTGCCACGAAGACCTCGGTCGACAACCTCAAGGTGGGGTCGGTGGGCAAGCCGGTCGGGGGAGTGGAACTCAAGATCGCCGATGACGGTGAGGTCCTCGTGCGGGCTCCGATCGTGATGCGGGGCTATCGCAACAATCCGGAAAAAACTGCAGCCACGATCGATGCCGATGGTTGGTTGGCGACCGGCGATGTGGGCACGATCGATACCGAGGGAAATCTGACCATCGTTGATCGCAAGAAAGAACTGATCATCAACGAGTCGGGAAAAAACATGTCGCCCAGCTCCATCGAGAATGCGGTGAAGGCCTTCTCCTCACTGGTGAGTCAGGTGGTTGCGGTCGGTGATGACAAGCCCTACATCACCGCGCTGGTGGTGCTCGATCCCGACGTGGCCGCTTTGCGGGCGAAATCGCTGGGGATTCCGAATGCCCAGATCGCGGATCTGGCCGCCCATCCGGCGATCGTCGATGAGGTCACCGCGGCGGTCAAGGCCGGAAACGCGAAGCTGTCGCGGGTTGAACAGGTCAAGCGGTTTGTGGTCGTGCCGACGGCATGGGATCCCGGTGGCGACGAGCTCACTCCGACGATGAAGTTGCGGCGCAAGCCGATTGCGAACAAATATGCCCAGACGATCGTCGACCTGTACGCCGACCCACCCGGGCCCGGCGTCATCACACTCAGCTGAGCAGTGCCGACGGACAAGATCTCTTTTGGTCCGCGGTGTGGTTCAAATGGGTGGTGTCCCAGTGGCAGTGGCCTGCAGCATCGCTTGGGCCGACCATCGTTGAAGAGCGACGGCGTCGCGGCGGGAGAGGCCGGCGATGTCGGTGAGCCACACCAGCGCTTCGATCCCGACTGCGCTCCGGATTGCCAGTACTAATCGCCGCAACTGTTCATCGTTGATCTCTCCGTGCAGCGGTGTGAGGGCCTCCTGTATCCAGCCGATGGCGCGACCCTGACGCAGGGGCAACGCGTCACGCTCGGCCTGCGTCGCTTCGAGGGATAGTCGCAGCATGGTCCGCTGCTGGGCCTCGGTGTCGACAATCAACTGGGTGAATGTCTCGATGACCTCGGCGAGGCGTCCGGCGGCGTCCGCGGGTGGATCGGATCCGAGTAGGGACTCGGCGGCCGTCTCGGGGTGGGCCGCGGCCAGTAGGGCGCGTTGATTGGGGAAGTAGCGATACGCAGTGGTACGGGAGATGTCGGCGGTGGCCGCGACCTCGTCGATGGTCGGGGTCTCGCCCGCGGCGACGAGCGCTTTCGCTGCGCCGACGAGGGCATCCCGGGTGCGCTGTTTCTGGGCTGTGCGCCCGGTGGATTCGTAGGAGATCGACACGCCTTCATGGTACCGTAGTCCCTACATGGGACATGTGTTCCATGAAGGCAGATGAGGTGCCGCGATGACTACAGCGAGTTCATCCGTTCCGATCGTCCGGGCGGCAGTCGATGGCGACAAGCGGTGGTTCTACGGCGGTGGTGTCCATACCTGGAAGGCGACTGCCGAGGAGACGAATGGGCAATTCCTCCTGTTCGAAGATCTGATGGATCTGGGGAAGGCGACCCCGCTGCACACACATCCCGCCGACGAGATGATGTATGTGCTCGAAGGTGAGATCCGCGTATATCTTGACGGGGCCGAATACTCGCTCAGCACAGGTGGATTCATGTTCGCCCCGCGCGAGGTCCCGCATGCTTTCCTGGTTGCCTCCGACGTTGCGCGGCTGCTGTTTTTCCACACCCCCGGTTGTTGCCAAGGGTTCTATCTGGGGGCCAGCGAATCGCTCGACGACGGGCATGCAGGAGGGGTCGTCGATTTCGACCGTATCCGCGTATCCGCGCAGGAGAACGGCGGGATCGAAATCCTTGGGCCGCCTCCGTTTTCGTAACCGTGAATCGCCGGATTCGAGCCGACTGGACTTTGTGGGAGATGATGGACCGGTGATCGAAGCAGTGGTGTTTGACATGGACGGCGTGCTGATCGACTCCGAGCCGATCTGGGAACAGGTCCGGCGGGAGGTGGTCGCCGAATACGGCGGTACTTGGCTTCCGGAAGCGCAGACGGCGTTGATGGGGATGAGCACCCCGGAATGGGCTGCCTACCTCAGCGCTGACCTCGGGGTGGGCAAGCCTCCGGCCGAGGTGGCGCAGATTGTCATCGACCACATGGTTGCGCGATACGAAGAGCACCTGCCGGTGCTGCCGGGCGCCGATGAGGCGGTCCGCCGATGTGCTGGCCGGTGGCGGCTGGGGCTGGCGAGTTCGTCGCCGCGCAGGTTGATCGATGCGGTCCTGCAGACCGCGGGATGGACCGATCTCTTTGCGGTCACGGTCTCCACGGAAGAACTCGATCGGGGCAAACCTGCCCCGGATGTCTATCTGCATGCGGTGGCCGCACTCGGCGCCGAGCCCACTGCCTGCGCCGCCATCGAGGACTCGTCGAACGGTATGCGCTCGGCAACCGCGGCCGGGCTGGTGCTGATCGCTGCCCCGCGCCCGGAATACCCGCCCGCAGACGATGCTCTCGAGCCGGCTGCGATGGTCATCGGGGGTATCGATGAACTCGACGTCGACGCGGTGGCGGCGTTGGTCTGAGCTACCTCGGCGTGATGGGTGGCATCGTCGACCACGGAAAATTGATCCACTTGTCGGTGTAGCGCCAGGTGTAGTCGGCGCGGATGACCGATGCCGGCTTCTCGTACAGGACCGCTGTGCGGACTTCGGACGCGTGGTCGCGACAGAAGCTGTGGACCAGTTCAAGGGTTCTTCCGCTGTCGGCGACGTCGTCGACCACGAGAACGCTCAGTCCGTCGAGTTCGGTGGCATCGAGGATCGGCGGCAGGATCACCGGACTGTCCAACGTGGTGCCCACGCCCGTGTAGAACTCGACGTTCATCGTGAACAGCGCTTTGCAATCGAGGGTGTAGGCCAGTGCCCCGGCCGGAAGCAGGCCGCCGCGTGCGATCCCGAGGACAACTTCGGGTACGTAACCGGAGTCGGCGATCGTTTGGGCGAGTTCGCGGCTCGCATGGCCGAACAGGTCCCATGTCAACACTTCTCGATCCGTCATCGAGCTAGCGTTGCACGCCCGGCCCGTTTCGCAATCTGCTGGGCATGATTTTGAATCGGTCGCGAGCGCGTCCGGCATCAACCCGATCGAACTCGCCAAGTGCACAGGGGGACTCGTGGAATGCCCGGTGAAAATGCCTAGTGGAGTCGCGAATTGATATCGAAGAGCTTGCCGAGAGCGACGAGTTCGGTGGTCAGAACCAGGGCCGTTGAGCACACCGCGAGTAACGAAATCAGTACGAACAGTTGCATGACCGCGGCATCGGCCGGGGACGCCCCGCCGAGCACCATGCCGACAAACGCCCCCGGAATCGTCACCAGCCCAACAGTTCGGGTCTGGTCGATGGCAGGCACGAGCGCGGTCGCCGCTGCCGTGCGGCAGATCTCCATCCGGGCGTCATATGTGGAGAACCCCAGGGACAGTGCCGCTTCGACTTCGCCGTGACGAGCCTTCAACTCGTCTGCCGCGCGGCGCCCGGTCAACGATGTGGTGTTCATCGCGCCACCGATCATGATGCCCGCGCTCGGAATCACGGCCAACCCCGACGCAGGCAGTACGCCAACGAGCACCAGTGTGCCGACCACAACGATCGTCATCGCCGCCACCGGAAGCAGAGTCCGCCAGATCTCGCGAAGGGTGGGCCGGTGACCGGTGACCCGGCCTGCGGCGGTCCACGCCGCGATGATCGCCATCAAGAGAACGAATCCGGCCGACGCCCACAGATTGCGCATCAGCAGCCCCAGAACGAGTGCCAGCACACCCAGTTGAACCGTTGCGCGAAGTGACGCCCGGGCAATGGCCCATGGCAGTCGGGTTCGTCCCGCATAGGCCACGAGTACGGCGGTGACGGCCAACAGGGCTATCGCAACCACGAGCACGGGTCCGATGCGAATGACCGTATCCGACATCACACCCCCTGACCTTTCGACAAAATCAGCCGGTACCCGAGCCCGGTCCGCGCGTTGTATCCGACCGTAGTCCCTGGTGATTTCGATGTTCCGCGCTGCATCGGCCCGAAGAATTCTCGCTGCGAAGGCCCAATGACACTTGGCATCAGGGCCTCGACCACAGACACTGGAAAGACGAGACACGATACACACGTGCGAGTCACACATTTGCTCGCCTGAAAGGTGCTGCCATGTCGCAGGTTCAGCGAATCATCGTTGGTGTTGACGGATCGGAACATTCTCTCGAGGCGGTGCGCTGGGCCGCCCTTGACGCTGCACTCAGGGGAGCGTCTCTGACCATCGTCACGGTGATGCGGGATCGATTGCCCAGCCTGGCCGATGCGATCAATCTGAGGTCGGACCGTTCCAGAAGTCTTCGGCGCAAGACCGAAGAGACCCTGGAAGTGGCAGCCGAGGCGGCGCGGCAGGCTGCCGGTACCGGAGATCTCGAGGTCAACACCGCGATCGAGGTGGGTGAAGCAGCAGACGTGATGCTGAAGTTGGGTGAGCAGCAGGTGATGCTCGTGGTCGGCTCACGAGGACTCGGTGAGTTCACCGGCGGGCTCATCGGATCGGTCAGCACGCACATCGTCACGCATGCCCGGTGCCCGATCGCCGTGGTGAAGTCGGGCGACCACACAGCGCGACAGTCCGTGTTGCCGGTGGTGGTCGGGCTCGACGGCACCGAGCACAGCGAACCGGCGTTGGCCCACGCACTGACCGAGGCCTCGATCCGTGGCGTCGAATTGGTTGCGGTTCATGCCCTGATCGATTTTGATCCCGCTCACGCCAACTCGGGTGGATTCGCTGATCCGAAGCTGCCCGCCGACCCGGGCGACGACGTGGTGCTCGCCGAGAGCCTGGCCGGATGGCAGGAGCAGTTCCCGGATGTACGTATTCGTCGAGAAACGGTCCGGGACCGCCCGGTACGTCACCTGGTGCGCGAAGCCGATCAGGCGCAGTTGATCGTGATGGGAAGCCGTGGTGGGGGCGGGCTGCCGACGATGCTTGTCGGTTCCACCAGCCAAGCGGTGCTCCATACCGTGCAGACCCCGGTGCTGATCGTGCCCACGGCCCGGTGACATGCGGTGCCGTCTCGTGCAAAGGTGGCCGGTATCAGTGTTGCTGAAGTGAAGGTCGCAGGACGGCTGCGCCGGCGAACCGTCCGGCCTTGAGGTCGCGTAGCGCGGTATGCGCCTCGGCCAGTGGATATTCGGTCGTTTCGATCTGCAGTTCGTATTCGTCGGCGAAATTGAGAAATTCGCGTGCGTCGGCCCGCGTGTTGGCTTCGACGCTATGAATGTTCTTCTCGTGGAAGAGATGTCGCTGATAGTTGAGAGCAGGTGTGTCGCTCATGTGGATGCCGGCCAGTGACAATGTTCCCCCGCGGTCGAGCGCTTCGAGTGCGGTGGGCACGATGTCGCCGACAGGGGCGAACACGATGGCGGCGTCGAGGGGTTCCGGTGGTGGGTCATAGGCGCCCTGGACGGAGGCGGCACCGAGGTCGAGAGCGAGGTCTCGTGCCTCCTGACCGCGTGTCATCACATGCAGGGTCGCGCCCAGATGCAGCGCGACCTGCGCCACCAGGTGGGCACTGCCGCCGAAGCCGTACAGCCCCAGACGTCCTCCCGGTGGCAGTGCGGCTCGTTTCAGTGCCCGGAAGCCGATGATCCCGGCACACAGCAGTGGCGCCAGTTGTGTGGGGCTGTAGCCCGTCGGGAGGGCAAGGGCGTAGTCGGCAGGTGCAACCACGTAGTCGGCATAACCACCGTCGCGGTCCCATCCGGTGTATAGCGAACTCAGACAAAGATTCTCAGAGCCCCGACGGCAGTAGTTGCAGATTCCGCAGGTGTACCGGAGCCAGGGGACGCCGACCAGCTCGCCGACCCGAAAGTCGGTTGTGGTGCAGGGAGCGATCTCCACCACGCGACCGACGATCTCGTGACCGGGAACAATGCCGCGGCGGTGCACGGGGAGATCGCCTTCGGTGACATGGAGATCGGTTCGGCAGACCCCACACGCCTCGACCGCGAGTAGGAGTTCACCGGCGTTCGGGGTCGGTCGAGGTTCGTCCACCCACTCGATCGGCGTATCTTCCACAGGTCCTGGAGTTCTCACTCGCCAAGCGTGCATCTGGTCTACCTCCGGCCTCGAAGGGCTTGTTTACAGGACAGATTCGGTCTCAGCGGTTCGTGCTTTCGTCGTCACCGTGGGTGGCCCGCAAGTGCCTGCCGCGCTCGACGAACTTCGCGTCGGTTTCGGCGTTCTTGTCGGACGCTGTGGTGTCGCGAGGCGGAAGCTGTATTGACTCTTCGGCCGCCAGGCCTGCCTGTAGTTGTCTGCCGCGCTCGAGTTCCGCATCGAATTCGGCCCCGAACAGCAGCGCCAGATTGGTGATCCACAGCCACAGTAGGAAGACGATCACGCCGGCGAGTGCGCCGTAGGTCTTGTTGTAGCTGCCGAAGTTCGAAACATAGAGGGCGAAGAGCACCGACGCGACGATCCAGGTGAGGATGGCGATGACGGCGCCCACGCTGATCCACCGGAACTTCGGCTGTTTCACATTCGGGGTGGCGTAATAGAGGATCGCCACGGTCAGCACCACGAACAGCAGGACAACGGGCCAGCGGGCGATGTTCCAGATCGTCAGTGCGGTGTCCCCGAGTCCGATGGTGTCGCCGATCGACGAGGCGACGGGACCGCTGACTGCGAGCATCAGCCCGACGGCTGCGGCCATCAGCAACGCGCCAAGCGTCACCAGCAACATCAACGGTCGCAGCTTCCAGATCGGTCGGCCTTCTTCGACCTCGTACATCCGGTTCATCGCCCGGCCGAAGGCGCCGACGTACCCCGATGCCGACCACAGTGCACCGACCAGACCGATGACCAGAGCGAACCCGGCAGACGGTGCATCGACCAATTGCTCGACCGGACCTCGCAACGTGTCCACTGCCGATGAAGGCCCGAGGTCATCGACCATCTGCAAGACGGAGTCGACTGTCTTCTCGCCCTGTCCGAAAATGCCCAGCAGTGAGACGAGGGCGAGGAGTGCGGGGAACAGTGAGAGCACGGCGTAGTAGGTGAGTGCAGCGGCGAGGTCCGTGCATTGGTCCTTTGAGAACTCGCGAATCACCTTGCGCAAGACATAGAAGATTGACGGCTTCGTCAGGTCTGTCGGCGACTCGGGTTTGCGCGGATCGTCAGGTTCGGGTGTCGAGGTTGCGAACGCTTCGTCGTCGTGTGTGCTGGGCATGTCCACAGGTACCCGCGATGGCGGGCTGTGAAACTGCTGATCTCAGAGCAGATCCAACTCTGTCAGCGCGGTGAAGGCTTCGTCGGCGGTGTACCACAGCGCTGTGATGTTGTTGCGAGCTTCGAGGGCTGTTGCCGGATTCTGCAGACTCAGCCCGTTGGTGAACGTCAACACGTTGTAGCCGACGTCGGCAGCGCGCAGCATCGCTCCGGTTGCCACGCCTGCCCCGACAAGACGGTCGAGCCCCTCGCCGACGAAATAGAAGCGGAAGAGGGGACCGAGGTCTGCGGCCGGCCCGTAGGCCGCAATGGTTTCGTTGACGATCGAATCGCCGTGGATCGCGATGGTGTCGACGATCGTGAAGTAGTCGCGGGCCTGTGCCGGTGTCGATCTCGCGTCGGCAACCGCATAGGCGAGATCCACCGTCAGGTGAGCGTTGTAGCCGACCATCGCGGTCCGGGCCGGGGAAGCAACACAGTCACGAGCGAGGTCGAAGTAGCGTTCCCACTGCGGCGGCACTGCTGTGCCGGTGAACTCCGCGTGCAGGGCGTCGAGGAAGCGGTTGAGCAATGCCAGACTGATCACCGGTGCCCACTGCGGATGTTCGAAGGCGTTCTCGGTGTGCTGTAGCGGCGCGACGGCATCACGCTCCACGCTGTCGAGGCCCACCGCGAACAGTCCACGACGGTCGCCGCGTTCGACCAAGATCTCGGTGATCGACTCGAGGTCGGCAATCGCGCTGTCCAACTGGGCCAGGGGAGTCGCCGCGCGCTGATCCGAGGTGTCGGAGAGCTCTGTGATCCGACGGATATCGTTGTCCGACAACGGTTGTCCGCACGCAACGGTCGGTGCCGCGGACGCCGGGCTCGCACCGAGAGGCATTATCGATGTGGCACATGCGACCACAACGGTGCCGATGGCAACGCCGAGCCGTCGTGTCATGGGCTGCGGTTACCCGCCGAAGGCTCCGCCCAAACGTGTATGTAGTGAACTGCGAGAGAATTGTCGGACACCTGATCTAGACTCGAATGTATGTTCGAGGGGGAGATCGAAGATGCAGGTGGGGACGATGAAATCGGCCCCGCCTATCTGCTGCGCACCAATGAGTTGCTGCGTAACACCGAGCTGGCGATGGCCCAGCAGTCACGGATGGAATGGGAGCGGTACGCCGCTGTCGCGATGCTGCACCGACAGTTAGTGGAGCCGACCGCTGGGACCGAAGCGGAGATGCGGGCGCTCGATCCGCTCGCACAGTGTGCGGCGAGATTGTCTGCAGCACAGGGACTGACCCAGCATGCCGCCGAACAGCAGATCAACCGCGGGGTGGCATTGCGGGATCGAT
>NZ_JBXCJC010000005.1:0-260220 GCF_056786495.1 Williamsia sp. Y853 | reverse complement strand
AAGTTTCAAAAAAATCTGTTCTGAAGAGATTTTCAAATCCCAACCAAACAAAAACTGACACCACCACAGGACTCAAAACCTGCGATGGGATCAAAATAATATCTAACTAATGCCGGCACCACACACCCATCACTGAACTAAACCCCGGAATGGGATTTCGTCACCGTGACAGACATACAGCACCTAAATTGGCACTAACAATCCATCGACACACTATCGAGTTCTCAAAGAACACACCCGCAACCAACTTCGACATACGCATTCGATGCCATCCTGGAAGGGATATTTATGTTGTATACCTTAGAAGTTCTGCGACCCGACACTGTCTGGCGCAGGTCTCCCAACCTACCAGCTTCGAAACTCTCCTGCAACACGCTGGTAACCAGCTTGCGGCGCTCGGGTTTCTCAACCTCGGTCCACCCGCGCTTGAACGCTCCACTCGAAGGTGGATCTGATTCTCACTTGGGCGGTCTGCGTTGTTCCTTCAGGAAAAGAACTTCCTGTCGGTGTTAGGGCCGCTCCGGACTCTCGCTCTCCGGCGCCTCACTCGCTGACTTGAAGAAAGTTACGCGGTTGTCAGCAGCGCGTCAAATCGGCTGGTCAGAGGGTTTTGCGTCCTAACAATCCATCCCCGGCCCGCAAAAACTCATCCGATCTTGGCGCCGGCCAGATTCTTCTTGCCCCGTCGGACCACCAGCCATGCGCCGTGGAGCAGATCGTCGGCGCCCGGAGTCCAGTCGTCGGTGGTGATCTTGATGTTGTTCACGTATGCGCCACCCTCGTTGATGGTCCGTCGCGCAGCCTTGTTGCCTTCGGACAGTCCGCTGGCGACAAGCAGTTCGACAATCGTGGGGGTCGAGCCTGCGTCGAACTCCGTGACGGTGGTCTCTGACAGCGCCGCGGCCAAAGTGCCCTCATCGAGGCTGTCGAGCTCGGCCCGACCGAAGAGCGCCTGACTGGCGGTCTCCACCGCATCGGTGTTGGCCTGACCGTGCACCAAGGTGGTCATCTCCGCGGCCAACCGCCGTTGCGCTGCCCGCAGATGCGGCGAATCGGCCGTGACCTGCTCGAGTTCTGCGATTTCCTCGCGACCCAGGAAGGTGAACCACTTCAGGTAGCGGATGACGTCGGCATCGGCGGTGTTCAGGAAGTACTGGTACCAGGCGTACGGCGTGGTCATCTCCGGGTCGAGCCACAGGCTTCCGCCACCTGTCGACTTTCCGAACTTCTTGCCATCCGAGGAGGTGACCAGAGGCACCGTCATCGCGTGAACCGCATGTCCATCCACCCGCCTGGTGAGGTCGACACCGGCGATGATGTTGCCCCACTGATCCGATCCGCCGACCTGCAGCGCGCAGCCGTACTCCCGGTGCAGCTGCAAATAGTCGTTGGCCTGCAACAACATATAGCTGAACTCGGTGTAACTCATACCGTCGGACTCGAGACGGCGACGGACCGTCTCACGGGCGAGCATCACGTTGACCGAGAAGTGTTTGCCCAGATCACGAAGGAAGTCGACGGCGGTCAGTTTGCCGGTCCAGTCCAGGTTGTTGACGACGATGGCGCCTTGCGGTGATTCATCGAAGTCGACAAAACGCTCGAGCTGGCCCTTGATCCGACGGGCTGACTCGGCGACGGTCTCGGCGGATTGCATGGTCCGCTCCCCCACGTCGCGGGGATCACCGATCAATCCGGTGGCTCCACCTGCCAGCACGATCGGGCGGTGACCTGCGCGTTGGAACCTCTTCAATGTCAGGAGCGGCACCAGGTGCCCGGCATGCAGGCTCGGCGCGGTGGGATCGAAGCCGGCGTAGAGGGTGGTCAGCTCGGACAGCACTTTCCCCAACTCGTCGAGGTCCGTGCTCTGGGCGATGAGCCCACGCCAAGTCAGTTCTTCCAGGATGTCTGCCGGTGCGAGATTTGCTGCGGTCACGTAGTCGATCCTCCCCCATCGGCGGCCGGTACCGACAGTCGGAGGGGTGCGGCCCGCCGGTACTTGGACACCGCGGGGCTGCGTTCATCCCAGAGTCGCCACGGGTGATCCTGCGCGGTGCTCACCCCGACCCGAGGTCCGTGTCCGACAGCTGATGCCGGGATGCGTGGTCCGCGGAACAAGCGCACCGGCGACTCGGCGGTGCAGACCGCCGCACCGTTGAAGCTCCGGTCGATTGCCATCGCAGACCCGACATTGCCTGGGCCACAGGCCAATTGATTGTCGTTGCGCGCCGTTGGCCGACGAGTGCGGGCGAGCGCAGTGCCTGAGACGATCTCCCCCGCGCGCATCAGCACACCACCGCACTGCCCGACGGGGCCATACGAGATGTTGCCGCACCAGTGGATGCCATACGAGCGATAGACGTACAGGTGCCCGGCATCGCCGAACATCACGACGTTGCGATCCGTCCGACCCCGATAACCGTGTGACGCCGGATCCGGGTATCGACTGCCGGGTGGTCCGCCGTAGGCCTCGACCTCGACGATGCGCATCCGGACCGTCCCGCCGGGACCGTCGACCTCCAGGTAGGACCCGAGCAGGCGGCGTGCAGCCTGCACCGGCGTGGCATCGGCCAACCGGCGGGCATCGAACAGGACCGGCGCGGACAACCGATCAGTCGGCGACGGGGCCGGTTGTTGCCGTTGCGCGCGAGAGCAGTTGCTCATGCTCATCCTCATCGACGTCACGGGCGTCGTCGATCAGCAATGCGGGTATTCCGTCATCGATCCGATAGGCCCGGCGCAGGCGTGGGTTGTACATCTGCTCGTTGCCGATGACCAGCAACGGACCGTGATCTTGTGGGCAGGCCAGCAAGGTCAACAACAAGGGACTCAATCCGGCTTCGTGTGACACGGCGTCAACGGTACCCGGCACCCGGTTCCCACCCGCACTCGTGGGCGATCGCCTTGGTGAGTCTGCGGTATCTGCCGCCCTCGTCGCGGTACCAGACCGACGCGCCGGCCGCCGGTATGCCTGCGGCCCGGAGCACCGAAGCCTGCGGTCGATACGAAGAGGTCAGATCGATGTGGTCGAGGATCGAGATGATGTGCGGACGCTGCGCAGGCGTCAGACCGGCCAGAGCCAGTCGTAGGGCCGACCCGGTCGGCGAACCGGTCCCGTCCTGTTTCGACACCGCAGCGATCGCGATCTCGTCACCCGGTTCCCCCACCTTGTAGACGACCGCATGTTTGACCTGGACCAGACGAGACAGTCCGTCCACGATCGGTTGCGGGTAGATGTATCCATCGGTCGAATCGACCACCGCACTGGTGTGACCCATGAACCAGAAGTCTCCGTCGGCGTCGCGGGAGAACATGTGCTCCGAGAGCTGCCACCGGTCGCCAACCGCGAACACATCACGGAACACTGTGGCGCCGAACTCGTACTGCTGCTGGGCTTTTGACAACATCACACCGACCTCATCGACCCGGGCCTCGCGAACGAAGCCGTTGTCGTCGGTGATCAGGCGCCCCTCGGCCAGATCGAATGCGGCGATCGCGACATCGTTGACACCTGGTACCGGACGGCCGGACGAGCCCACCTTGGTGCCCGTCACATTCGCCAAGATCGCCGACCCGTCGCCGGTCGCGAAGAACTCGAGCACGCGAGCCCGGGGGAACTTCTCGTTCACGTCCTCCCACAGTCCCGCAGACATACCCGAACCCATGAACAACCGGATCGTGTTGTGGTCGGTGATCGCGAAGTCGTCGGCCCCGATGATGTCCTGGAGCATCGACCACGTGTACGAGACCACCGTGATCCCGTACCGAGAGATCTCTGCGGCAAATGTGTCTGGGTCGAGACCGGCGGACAGAGCGATTCTCGCACCGCCGACGACGGTGCCACCAAGAGCCGTCAGCAGTCCGGACGCATGATGCAACGGTGTCAGGCAATACACGGTGTCGTTACCGCTGAGCGCGGCAGCCGAGGCGGCACCGAACGCCGACAACGCCCACCGATGGTTGGTCACCGGCCACTTCTCGAGGTTTTCGCCATTCTTGCTGAACAGCACAAACGCGAGATCGCCTGCCCGCCCGGGATCGGGCCGATACCAGGAGGGCACCTCCACCGATTCCGGATCGATCTGCTCCATGTCGATGATGCGTTCGCCATCGGCCTGCGCGAGTGTCCGTTCATCACCACCACCGAGGACCAGCACCCGATCGGCAACCGCAGCCACCTGCTGGAGGTTGGCCGGATCGGTGATGACCAGGGAGCAATCCCCCAGCTGCAAAGACAATTTCAGTTCCGAACCCGCCGACACCATGACCGCGACCGCACCGAGTCGGGACAATGCGGCAATGGCCACCAGTGCGCTCGGACGAGTCTGCATCCGCACACCGACATGTTCGCCCGGTCGGACCCCACACGAGATGAGACCGCGCACCACATTGTCGATCCGATCGTTGACCTGCCGATGACTCAGAACGCGGTCCTCGAACAGGAACAATTCTTGTTTGCCGTTGCGGCGCGCATTCTCGTTCATCAACTTGCCGAGCGAAATGGTTGTGCGGGACTGGATCTGACCGAGCCTCACCAGTCGGGGCAGCACCCGCAACGATTCGCGGCGCACCGCATCGGCGGTCCGGCCGACCGATCTGGCCGCGCCGACGATGTCGCGACCGGTGTCGGCACCCACCCCGGCGGCCGACCCCAGTCCGTGGGCAACCCGCGACGAGAAGCTGACACCGGTTCCACCGCCCTGGTCGACATCGTCGCGCATCTTCTCGATGGTTTCCGGCTGCTCCCCCGATCCGTCGATCCAGCGGACCCATTCCCCGGTGCCCGGCCATGTCCGCGAGCCCGCGGTCGATCCGACGACCAACCCGAAATGCCCTACCGGTAAGGATGATTCAAAGACCTGTGCCATCGGCGAGGCCCGCAGGATGCCCCGCACCGCCACCGGTTGCCCGATGTCGTCGGCCTCTCCCAGGAACGCCAGCACCGGACAGGTGATCTCGGCGAGCGTGACCACCTGATCGTTGATCACGAATCCACCGCCGACGAGCCGGTTGTGCACCACGAACTGGCGCAGCACGTCTGCCACCGCGGGTCCGGACCACGCCACCCAGCCGTCGACCTCGATGAAGCGTCGCGAATCCTCGCGTGGCAGCAGCGCTTCCCTGTCGTGGAGCTGGCGCAGGAAATCGATCCGACTGCGCGCCGCCTTCACCGGGTCGACGAGCTGAAAGCCGGTGCGGGCCAGCCATCCCGGGATCGCGATGCGGTTGAACACGTTGTCGGCGAGGAATTGCGCCCCGGGTGTCACCAGTGCCGCGGGCAGCCCCAGGGGAAGTGCACCCAGCACATCCACCGGACTGCCGTAGGTGACGATGCTTGCGATGCCCTTGGAACGGCGGTAGGCCGCAGCCTGGTAGCAGAACATGCCGCCCTGGGAGTACCCGGCGAGGTGCACGTCCTTGCCGGTCACCGCGCGCACCCGGTCGATGATCTCGTCGATGGACACGATGTGGTCGGCGAGGGTGCGGCGCATGCCGCCTGCGACCTTGTCCGGCGAACCGAAGTCGACCACCCAGGGGTCGAGTCCGGCCCGGTGCAGGATGCTCACCGCCCCGTTGTCGGTGGTGACGTCATAGACGTTCGCCGACACCATCATCGGCGGTACGAGCACCACAGGCGGACCCGCGGCCACCTCGTCCGGGAAGTACCGACGCAGCCGGTACATCGGGACCGTCTCCTCCACGCGGAACGGAGCGGGCCGGGTCCCGGTCTCGAGACCGCCGTACCGGATGACCTCGAGCCCGTTCTGCGCCGTGGCCACAACACGATCAAGGGATTCCTTGATATTGGGAACGCCTCGCACAAACCCCCCTCAGAACCACACCGAAAAATAGGTGACTGCTATCACATATTACCCGGCGTCATCGCCTGCCACCCACAGACATACATCTCAGCGCCCAGTCTCCCTGGGTCAGAAGTCGCGGTGCTCCGTAGCCTTGGCCACCAGTCGCTGCAACTGCTCCGCCACCCGGACACCGGCCGTCCCACCGAGTGCATCACGGGAAGCGATCGATCCCGCCACCGTCAGCACCTCGCGGACATCGGGTGTCAGCGCCGGATTGATCGCGGCGAACTGCTCATCGGTCAGATCAGCAAGTCCGACACCACGTTCCTCGGCTGCCCGCACGCAGGCACCGGCCACCTCGTGGGCGACCCGGAACGGCACACCGGCCCGGACGAGCCACTCCGCGATGTCGGTCGCGAGGGTGAATCCGGCCGGAGCGAGTTCCGCCATGCGCTCTTCGTGGAATGTCAGCGTGCCCACCAGACCTGCGATCGCAGGCAACAACAACTGGAGTTGGGCAACCGAGTCGAAGACCGGTTCTTTGTCCTCTTGCAGGTCGCGGTTGTACGCGAGCGGTTGCGCTTTGAGGGTGGCCAGCAATCCGGTGAGATTGCCGATCATCCGGCCGGACTTGCCGCGCGTGAGCTCAGAGACGTCCGGGTTCTTCTTCTGCGGCATGATCGAGCTACCGGTCGACCATTCGTCAGCGAGCGTGATGTAGCCGAATTCCGGTGTGCTCCACAGGATCACCTCTTCGGCCATCCGCGACAGATCGACACCGATGAGCGCGAACACGAAGGCCGCCTCGGCAGCGAAGTCACGCGAAGACGTGGCATCGATGGAGTTCTCGGCAGCGCTGTCGAATCCGAGGTCCTCGGCGATCGCGGCCGGATCAAGTCCCAGCGACGACCCTGCCAACGCACCCGAACCGTACGGCGAGACCGCAGCACGCTTGTCGAAGTCCTTGAGGCGCTCGACATCTCGCAGGAGCGGATGCGCGTGGGCCAACAGATGATGGGACAACAAGACCGGCTGTGCAGCCTGCAGATGTGTCTTACCCGGCATCACCGCGTCGGGATGCGCCTTCGCCTGGGCGACCAGTGCATCGACCACGTCGAGCACGCTGGTGGCGACCTGACGGACCGCGTCCCGCAACCACATGCGGAACAGCGTTGCCACCTGGTCGTTGCGCGAACGACCGGCACGGAGCCGTCCGCCGACCTCGGGACCGACACGCTCGATCAGGCCGCGCTCGAGGGCTCCATGGACGTCTTCATCGGACTCGGCCGGACCGAACGCGCCGGAACGCACATCATCGGCCAGCCGCGTCAGACCGTCCTGCATGGTGGCCAGGTCGTCGTCCGACAACAGTCCGGCCTTGTGCAGGATCCGGGCATGCGCCTGCGACGCCCGGACGTCGTACGGAGCCAGTACCCAATCGAAGTGGGTCGACTTGCTCAGGGCCGCCATGGCGTCGGCCGGTCCGGATGCGAACCGGCCGCCCCACAGCGAACCCTCGTTGGTCCCGGAACCTGAAGACGGGGTCATCTACAGGCCCAGGTCCCGCTTCGCGGCGATCTTCGAGGACAGCCCGTGCAGGTGAACGAATCCCTTGGCGGCCGACTGATCGAAGGTGTCGCCCTCGTCGTAGGTGGCGAGGTTGAAGTCATACAGCGACTCACCGCTGCGACGTCCGGTGACCGCGATGTGGCCACCGTGCAGGTTGAGCCGGATGTCACCGGAGACGTGCTCCTGGGTGTGATCGACAAACGCTTCGAGCGAAGCCTTCAGCGGCGAGAACCACAGACCGTCGTAGACCAGCTCGGCCCACTTCTGATCGGTGTGGCGCTTGTAACGACCCAGTTCGCGTTCGAGGGTGACGTGCTCGAGTTCCTCGTGCGCACGGATCAGGACCATCGCGCCTGGTGCCTCGTAGATCTCACGGCTCTTGATGCCGACAAGCCGGTCCTCGACGACGTCGAGGCGGCCGACGCCGTGTGCTCCGGCGCGACGATTGAGTTCGACGATCGCCTCGAGCACGCTGACCGGCCGTCCGTCGATGGCCACCGGGCGACCCTTGTCGAAGCTGATGATGACCTCGTCGGGAGCCTGCCAGTGAGTGGTCGGGTCCTCGGTGTACGAGTACACGTCCTTGGTGGGCGCATTCCACAGATCCTCGAGGAAGCCGGTCTCCACTGCACGACCCCACACGTTCTGGTCGATCGAGAACGGAGACTTCTTCGACACGTTGATCGGGATGCCGTTCTCCTCGGCAAACGCGATCGCCTTCTCGCGGGTCCAGGCGTAGTCGCGGACCGGGGCGATGACGTCGAGTTCAGGCGCCAACGACGCGAATCCGACCTCGAACCGGACCTGGTCGTTGCCCTTGCCGGTGCAGCCGTGGGCGACGATCGTGCCGCCGTGATCACGCGCGGCGGTCACCAGGTGCTTGACGATCAGCGGCCGTGAGATCGCCGAGACCAGCGGGTACCGGTCCATGTACAGCGCATTGCTGGTGATGGTCGGAAGGCAGTACTCGTCCGCGAACTCGTCCCGGGCGTCGACCACCACCGACTCGACAGCGCCACAATCGATGGCTCGCTGACGAACCACCTCCATGTCCTCGCCGCCCTGACCGAGGTCGATGGCAACCGCCACGACCTCCTTACCGGTCTCTTTACCGATCCAGCTGATGGCCACCGAGGTGTCCAGGCCGCCCGAGTACGCGAGGATTACGCGCTCCGCCATGAGGGGATCACTCCTTGTTTGTTCGTGATGATGAAGTCTTGGGTGTTCAAAACGTGTGCGTGGTGGTACGCGGCCGCATGTCAGAATCTCATGCCAACGCCTCCAGCATTTCGGCCAGGTCCGCTCCGGTCAAAGGTTCGCGGGCGAGCACGAACAATGTGTCGTCTCCGGCGATGGTCCCGACGACCTCCGGGAGGGTCGCGCGGTCGAGTGCGCTGGCAAGATAGTGCGCCCCACCCGGCGGGGTGCGCAGCACCGCCATGGTGCCGCTCGAGTCGACCGAGACGAGCAGTTCACCGAGCAGACGGGACAGGCGGTCGGTGCCGCCGATGACGCCGCGCACCGGGGATCCGTCCTCCGGCACGACGTAGATCCCCGATCCACCGTCGGCCCCGCGTAACTTCACCGCACCGAGCTCGTCGAGGTCGCGCGACAACGTCGCCTGGGTCGCCTCGATACCCTCGTCTGCCAGCAGGGTCTGCAACTCGGTCTGGCTGTGCACCTGGGCACCGGACAGCAGGGCCACGATCCGGGCATGACGAGCTGCCCGGGTGGTCACTGCTGTTCCAGAAGCCACAAGAGCACCGCTTTCTGTGCGTGCAAACGGTTTTCGGCCTCGTCGTAGACCACACTGCGCGGGCCGTCGAGGACCTCGTCGGTGATCTCTTCTCCGCGGTGAGCCGGCAGGCAGTGCATGACGATGGCCCCGGGATCCGCGAGCGCAACCAGTTCGGCGTTGATCTGGTACGGCCAGAACGGCGCCATCCGGTCTTTGCCGTCGTCCTCCTGGCCCATCGAGGTCCAGGTGTCGGTGACCAGTACATCGGCCCCGGCCGCGGCCTCGCGCGGATCACCGATGACTGCGACGCTGCCACCGGTCAGTTCGGCGCGTTCGGTGGCGT
The DNA here is from genome assembly GCF_056786495.1 of Williamsia sp. Y853. Classification (NCBI taxonomy): domain Bacteria; kingdom Bacillati; phylum Actinomycetota; class Actinomycetes; order Mycobacteriales; family Nocardiaceae; genus Williamsia; species Williamsia sp. Y853. The sequence continues at coordinate 250,769 of NZ_JBXCJC010000005.1, read as the reverse complement.
AGCCGACAAACCGCTCGTCGGGGGTGAATCCCTCGGGTGCGCTGATCCGGATGTGCATGCCGGCGGTCGCGCCACCGAGCATCAGCGAGTGGGCCATGTTGTTGGCGCCGTCACCGAGGTACGTCAGGGTCAGCCCAGCAAGGGATCCCTTCTGCTCGGCGATCGTCTGCAGGTCGGCGAGGACCTGGCAGGGATGGAAGTCGTCGGAGAGCGCATTGACGATCGGGATCGTCGCCGCCGACGCCATCTCCTCGAGCCGGTCCTGACCATAGGTGCGCCAGACCACGGCCTCGACGTACCGGGACAGCACCCGGCCGGTGTCGGCGAGGGTCTCATCTCGGCCGAGCTGGGTGGCCTTGCCATCGACGACGACGGCATGACCGCCGAGTTGCGCGATGCCCACCTCGAACGAGAATCGGGTGCGGGTGGAGTTCTTGTCGAAGATGACACCGACACCTTTGGGCCCGGCAAGCGGCTTGTGGGAGAAGGGATCCCGCTTCAGCTCGGCGGCGAGTTCGAGCACGCGCGCCTGCTCGGCGGGCGACAGGTCATCGTCGCGCAGGAAATGGCGCGTCATGACGCGGCTCCTTTCGCGGCGTCGAGTATCCCCGGGAGATCGTTCACGAATCCTGTGGCCTGTTCTTCGGTGAGGATCAGCGGCGGAGCCAGCCGCAACACGTCGGGACCGGGCGCGTTGATGAGGTAGCCGTGATCGCGCGCCACCGCCTCGACGGCCGGAGCGAGGGGCTCGGTCAGCACGATTCCGATCAGCAGGCCCGACCCACGCGAGTGGTCGATCAGCGGGTGATCGAGTTCTTCGATCGACGACGTGATGTGTTTGCCAAGCCGCGCAGCATGATTGGTCAGATCGAGGGTGTCGACCTGTTCGAGCACGGCCAGTGCCGCCGCGGCGCACACCGGGTTACCTCCGAATGTGGTCCCGTGTTGTCCGGGCTGCAGCAGATCGGCAGCAGCGCCGGTGGCCAGGACCGCACCGATCGGCAGACCCCCGCCGAGCCCCTTGGCCAACGTCATCACGTCCGGGGTGACCCCGGACGCCTGATGCGCATAAAACGTTCCGGTACGGGCGATTCCGGTCTGGACCTCATCGAAGATCAGGAGCGCGCCGTGCTCGGCGGTCAACGCCCGGACCGCGGCAAGGTAATCCACCGGCGGCACGATCACACCGCTCTCCCCCATGATGGGTTCGAGGATGACCGCTGCGGTTTGCGGGCCGATCGCGGCCTTCATGGCCTCGAGGTCGCCATACGGAACGTGGCGCACCCCGGCAGGCATCGGCTCGAACGGCGCCCGCTTGGCGGGCTGACCGGTCATCGCGAGCGCGCCCATGGTCCGGCCGTGAAAGGCCTTCTCGGCAGCGATGATCTCGGGCCGGCCGGTCAGGCGCGCGATCTTGAATGCGGCCTCGTTGGCCTCGGCGCCGGAGTTGCAGAAGAACGCCTTGCCCTCCACACCCCACCGGGACAAGAGGGACTCGGCCAGCTTGATGACCGGTTCGGTGACATAGAGATTCGATGTGTGTCCGAGCGTGGAGAGCTGCTCGGTGACCGCATCAATGATCGCCGGATTGCCGTGCCCGAGGATGTTCACCGCGATGCCGCCGAGGAGGTCGAGGTACTCGCGACCGTCGACATCGGTCACAACCGCACCCTTACCCGAGCGCAGCGCCACCTTCGGTGTGCCGTAGTTGTTCATCATCGAAGCCGTCCACCGCTCCTGCAGTGCGACGGTCGGATCGGCCTGCTGACTGGCATCGGCTTGCTTGGTCATGATTTTTCCTCGATAAGTGGCTGTTCGCCGTAAGCGGCCGGGATGGCATGGTCGATGTCGGGCACGACCATGGTTCCGTTGCCTTCGGTTGTGAAGAGTTCGAGCAGTGTCGAATGCGGTGTGCGGCCGTCGATCACGTGTGCGCGGGGCACTCCCCCGGCCACCGCGCGCAGACAGGCCTCCATCTTCGGCACCATCCCGGCATCCAGGGTCGGCAGCAATTCGGCCAATGCGGTCGTGTTGATCTCCGACACCAGCGATCCGCGATCGGGCCAGTTCGTGTACAGGCCCTCGACGTCCGTGAGCACGACGAGCTTCTCGGCTCCGAGCGCCTGGGCCAGCGCTGCCGCCGCGGTATCGGCGTTGATGTTGTGAACCACGCCGTCGGCGTCCGGCGCGATCGTCGAGACAACCGGAATACGTCCGGCCGCAATGAGATCCGTGACTGCGCCCGGGTTCACCGTGGTCACGTCGCCGACGAGACCGATGTCCGTCGCCTCGCCGTCGACCATCACGGAACGCCTGGTCGCGGTGAACAGGTGGGCGTCTTCACCCGAGATCCCGACCGCATACGGTCCGTGCGCGTTGATCAGGCCGACAAGTTCTCGACCGACCTGCCCGAACAGGACCATCCGTGCGACGTCCATCACCTCGGGTGTGGTCACCCGGAAGCCACCTTTGAACTCGCCGGTCATCCCGAGCCGGGCGAGCATCGCCGAGATCTGCGGACCGCCGCCGTGCACCACGACGGGATGAATCCCGCAGGTACGCAGGAAGACCATATCTTCGGCAAATGCAGCCTTGAGATCTTCGTCGACCATCGCGTTACCGCCGTACTTGATGACGACCACCTTGCCCGCGAACCGTTTGAGCCAGGGCAGCGCCTCACCGAGTACGTGCGCTTTGTCCAGCGCACTCAGTTCACCGGCAACCGCAGGTCCAGATCCACTCTGCTTCGCTTCGTCTCTGGTCTCCGTCATGACGAATAGGCCGAGTTCTCTTCGACATAGGCGTGGGAGAGGTCGGTGGTCCGGATGAACGCCGTCCCCGAACCGATTCCGAGGTCGACGGTGAGGTCGATGTCGATGCCCGACAGGTCGGCGTCGCGCGCGCCTTCCACGCCCATGCCGTTCTCGCAGACCGGATAGTCGTTGAACCGCACCGAGATCCGATCGGGATCCAGTTCCACCGGAGCCATGCCGACCGCGGCCAGCACCCGGCCCCAGTTGGGATCCGAACCGAACAGCGCCGTCTTGACCAGGCTGTCGCGGGCGATCGTGCGAGCGGCGGCCAGCGCATCGGCCTCGCTCGCCGCGCCGGTCACGGTCACCACAACCCGCTTGGTGACGCCTTCGGCGTCGGCCTGCATCTGTGTGGCCAGGTCATCGCAGACCAGCCGGACGGCCTCGTTGAGGGCGGACTGATCCGGCGTCTTCTCGCTGGCACCCGAACTCAGCAGCAGCACAGTGTCATTGGTGGAACATGAACCATCGACGTCGAGCCGGTCGAACGTCAGCGCGGTGGCAGCCCGCAGCGCTTCGTCCAACTGCGCGGCCGATACCGCGGCGTCGGTGGTGATCACACAGAGCATTGTGGCCAGCGATGGCGCCATCATTCCCGCACCCTTGGCCATACCGCCGACATTCCAGCCATCACTGTGGTGGAAGGCCGCTTGTTTGGGCACGGTGTCGGTGGTCATGATCGCGTATGCGGCATCGGTGCCGCCGGTCAGGCCGCCGCCCATCTCGTGGACGATCTCGGTGACACCGGCGAGCACCTTGTCCATCGGAAGGCGATCGCCGATCAAACCCGTTGAACAGATCGCAACTTCGATGGCACCGGTCTCGGTGCCCCAGTCGCTGATCGCCGCTGCGGTCGCCTCGGCCGTGGCGTGGGCGTCCTGGAATCCTCCCGGACCCGTGCAGGCATTTGCGCCGCCGGAGTTGAGGACGACCGCGCGCAGCCGTCCGGTGCTCAGGACCTGCTGGCTCCACAACACGGGGGCAGCCTTGACCTTGTTGGAGGTGAACACTCCGGCCGCCGCATAATCGGGGCCTTCGTTGAACACGAGCGCCAGGTCTTCTCGGCCGCTCGCCTTGATGCCGGCTTTGATGCCCGCGGCCCGGAACCCCAGGGGTGCGGTCACACCCTGCAGGTGGGTCATGCGGTGTCCGCCGTCGACCTCGCGCCAGTTCGCGGCCACATCCACCACCTTGCCACCGGTTCCATCTGCCCCGCTTGCGGCCACATCGCCACTGCCCTTGTTCACGGTGCCACTCCCACGGTGCTCAGTCCTTCGGTTTCGCCCCATCCCAGGGCCAGATTCATCGATTGCACGGCACCGCCACCGGTGCCCTTGGTCAAATTGTCGATCGCGCCGACCGCGATCAAGGTGCCAGAACGCTCATCGACCGTGACACTGAGTTGCACCGCGTTCGAGCCGATCACCGAGCCGGTGGCAGGCTGCCGCCCCTCGGGCAACAGGGTCACAAACGGTTCGTCGGCGTATGCCTTTTCGTATACCGCCCGCGCCTGGGCCGTCGTGACCGACGTCGGTGCGGTGCAGGTCGCCAGGATTCCCCGTGCCATCGGCGCCAGCACCGGTGTGAACGAGACGCTGACCGGCGCGTTTGCCACCGCCGACAGGTTCTGAATGATCTCCGGTGTGTGCCGGTGAGCACCACCGACGCCGTACGCCCGAGCCGAGCCGATCACCTCGGAGGCAAGCAGGTCGACCTTCGGCGATCGCCCGGCACCCGAAGCGCCACTGACGGCAACGATGGTCACCTGCGGGGCGATGATGCCTGCCGCGACGGCAGGCAGCAGCGCCAGCGTGCTCACGGTCGGATAGCAACCGGGCACCGCGATCCGGGTGGCACCCGAGAGAACATCCCGATTGCCGGGCAGTTCCGGCAGTCCGTAGGGCCAGCTACCGGCGTGGGTCCCGCCGTAGTACCGCTCCCACTCCGCCGGGTCCTGCAGCCGGAAGTCGGCGCCACAATCGATCACGAGGGTCGCGGGCGGCAACGCATCGGCAACGGGTCCGGAGGTTCCGTGCGGCAGGCCAAGGAAGACGACGTCATGCCCGGACAGGATCTCGGTGGTCGTCTCCGACAATTCACGATCCGCCAAGGGCAGCAGATGAGGATGGTGCTCCCCGAGCAACGATCCGGCATTCGATCCGGCCGTCAGGGCACCGATCTGTAACTCTCCGGATGCATATTTGGGATGACCGAGCAGCAGACGAAGAATCTCTCCACCTGCGTACCCGCTTGCGCCGGCTACTGCGACTGTCACACTCATATGATTCATTATGCACCCCACCGCAAGTTAATTCATTCGCGGGTCCCCGCGCTTTGCCGCCGGGCCGGTGCGCAGCGCGGTAAGACTGAACGGTGACCAGGCCCGGAGCGATCATCGCGCAATCACTTGTCGTCAGGCGAGGCGGCAATCCTGTCTTGCATGACTTGGACCTCACGGTACCCGCGGGGTCCATCACCGGGCTTCTCGGTCCGTCGGGCTGCGGCAAGACCACCCTGATGCGTGCCATCGTCGGCACCCAGCAGATCGAATCGGGCTCGGTGACGGTCCTCGACCAACCGGCCGGCACCGCTGCGCTGCGACACCTGGTCGGCTACGTGACACAGGCACCCTCGGTCTACACCGACCTGACCGTCGAGCAGAACGTCACGTACTTCGCCGATCTCTACGACAACCGGGCCGGGGTGAGCAGCGCACTCGACGCGGTGGGTCTGACCGAGTTCCGCGCGCGCAAGACGCTGGACCTGTCCGGTGGCCAACTCAGTCGCGTCTCGATTGCCTGTGCACTTGTCGGTTCTCCGACGCTGCTCATCCTCGACGAACCCACCGTCGGCCTCGATCCGGTGTTACGCAAAGACCTGTGGGATCGATTTCATGCACTGGCCGACGCCGGTGCAACCTTGCTGGTTTCGAGTCATGTGATGGACGAGGCCGACCGCTGCGACAACCTGATCCTGATGCGCGAAGGAGAAATACTCGCCGAACTGACGCCTGCCCAGCTCCGAGAACGCACCGGGCAGACCAATCTCGAAACGGCATTCCTGCAGCTGATCACCAAGGAAGCCGGCTGATGCGCTGGCGTCGGTTCGCGGCCACCACGCGACGCATACTCCGGCAGCTACTCGACGACCGCCGCACCGTCGCACTGATCCTCGTGGTGCCGTGCATCCTGATGGTGTTGCTGTACTTCATGTTCGAGGATCAGCCCGGCCGCATCCCGGGGACCTCACGTTTCGACGAGATCGGCATCATCATGCTCGGCATCCTGCCGTTCGTGCTGATGTTCGTCACGACGTCGATCGCCATGGTCCGGGAGCGAACGTCCGGCACCCTCGAACGCCTACTCACCACACCGCTGGGCAAACTCGACCTCCTCGCCGGATACGGCGCCGCGTTCTCGGTCGCCGCCGCGGCGCAGGCAATTCTCGCGAGTGCGGTGGCCTTCTGGATCCTCGACCTCGACATCGCAGGCCAGGCCGTCTGGGTGGTGGTGATCGCAATCCTGGTTGCAATACTCGGTGTGGCATTGGGACTGTTCTTCTCCGCATTCGCCCGCACCGAGTTCCAGGCGGTGCAGTTCATCCCGGTCGTGGTGATACCCCAGCTCCTGCTGTGCGGACTGTTCGTGCCACGCGATCAGATGGCCGACTGGCTGGACTGGGTCAGCGGGATACTCCCGGTCACCTACGCCGTCGACGCACTGCAACAGGTCGCCGCACACCCCGACCCTACCGGCCAGATGTGGCGTGACCTGGTTGTCGTGCTGGCCTTTTCGGTCGTCGCGCTATGTCTGGGTGCGGCCACCCTGCGACGCACCACGCCCTGACGCGCACCGCTCACTCCGAAATACTGAGCGCGAGAACGAAATCAACCCTGTCGTGCAGTGTCGCGAGACTTCGATCGGTCAGCTTCTCGACTCGCTGCAATCGATAGCGCAGGGTGTTGACATGGATATGCAGCCGTTCGGCGCTGCGGCTCCACGAGCCCGATTCCTCGAGAAACACTCCGAGCGTGGGCAGCAGGTCGGTCCGGTGGCGTTCGTCGTGATCGGCGACCACCCCGATCAGACGCTGTCGAAAGACCCGCTTGATCTCGTCCGGGACCGAAGCCACCAGCAGCAGATGCGACGACAACGAATTGTTGTCGGCAAACCTGATCGGCCCGCCACCCTGGGTCGCGTATCGGTGCGTGTATTCGGCCTCGCTCATCGATACGCGCGCACCTTCGGGCAGTTGGCCCGGGGTACCCGTACCGATCGCCACATAACCACGATCCAGGAGCGGGCTCAGCCGCTGCGCAATCGAACGAACCTGCGCGGAAAGGATATTGGCTGCATCCGCCGTCAACTCAGGGACAACGCCGACAAACACCAGGTATGCCTCTGACGACAGTTTCACCGGAGCGGTGGACAGCGGCATCTCGTCGTGCAGTTCCTCGAGGATGACACCGGCGAGTTCCGTCCCGTAGCGGGTGTCGCGAGAACTCACCACGATGCAGCTCACCGGCACGTCGTCCTCGAAGCCCAGGCTCCGGAATTGGCCGGCGGCGCCCGCGGAATCGTGCCGGTGCAGGCGGGCGAGCGCCTCCCGAACCATGCGTTCCTCGAGCCGCCGCGACTCATACCTGGTCGACCGGTCCATGGCCAGCAATGCGCAGACCTCCTCGACCGCGGTCGACATCCACGGAGCCTGCGTGCGGTGATCACTCGCAATGGCCACATATGCGACCGCCGGACGCCTGGCCACCGGCGACTGCACCGCGAAGAACGAGACGTCGCCCTCGTCGATCCGCTGCGCCGAGGGGAATGCCCATTCGCTCAACGCCTTTCGGAACGCGACGGCCAGGCCTTCGGACCCCGTTCCGGTGAGCCCGCCTGCGACCATCCGTCCCGTCGCGGTCACCACGGCACAATCGACCCCCAGAGCCCGGCGAAGCGAACCGACCAGACCGCTTGCCCCTTCACCGGCGGCGAGGTCGGCGACCAGGTCTCGGTGGAGCGTCAGCTTTCCCGCTGCGCCTGCCAGCGCACGCATCACGGTTTCGGTCAGGAAGCGGAACGACACCGCACCCTCCACCGCGAACAGTGCCAGCCCGGTCTCCCGGCACGCCCGGATCAGCGCAGGCGGAACCTCACCGATTGCCGCCAGACCCACCACCAGTGCGGCTGCATGACCACCGGTCAACGCCCCGACAAAGGTATCCGCATCAACCGGCTCCCGGTACCACAAACCACTGGTCAGCACGAGCTCCCCGCCGTAGAGGAACGCCAATGGATCGCCGAGGTCGGTGGTGTAGACCCCGTGCACCTGAGGATCGCCATCACCGGGCACGACCTCGATGAAGTCGAGACCGGGAATCGTTGCCATATCCGACAAGAGCACCGCGCAACCCCTTTCGTCGCCGACATGTGATCAGCACCTCAGCCGAAGCGAACCAGTTGTTACGCCTAGGAAACCACTTTAAATCAGCTTGGAGGTTCCTACGACTCGAAGCCGGTTTTGGCCTGCCTTCTTCGGCGGATCATCCATGTCGAGGTGCTCGCCAGTGGACTTGACTGTTGACACAGCCCCCACAAGTGACACAGCCCCACGAGCCGGAAGTCGTTCCACCCAAGTCCCCATCAGATTCACCAGAGGAGAATTCATGAACGCTCGGAGCCCGGAATCGGGTTTTCGCGCAACCGGTATCGACCTCGCAGGAGTGTCGAAGCGGTTCACGATGAAGCGGCAGCAGGTGACCGCGCTCGACAACGTGAGCCTGCAGACAGACCGCGGCAGTTTCGTCTCCCTGCTCGGACCCTCTGGCTGTGGCAAGTCGACCATCCTGCGCCTGCTCGCCGATCTCGAAGAGCCCACCACCGGATCGATCCTCGTCGACGGCCGGACACCGAATGAGCTTCGTAGCGAACATATTCTGGGCGTGGCGTTCCAGGATTCGGCACTACTGCCCTGGCGCAGCGTCGAAGCCAACATCCGGGTCCCACTCGAAGCCGCGGGAAAGCCCGTGTCCCACAGCGATGTCACCGATCTGATCAAGCTGGTAGGACTGGATGGATTCGAAGGCGCCAAACCCGGCCAGCTCTCCGGCGGTATGCGCCAGCGGGTGTCGATCGCTCGCGCGCTCATCCTCAAGCCCATGGTTCTGTTGCTCGACGAACCGTTCGGTGCGCTCGACGACATGACCCGACAACGTCTCAACACCGAGCTCATGCGCATCTGGACCGAACGGCCGTCCACCACACTGATGGTCACCCACGGCATCTCCGAGGCGATCTACCTCTCTGATCGGGTAGCCGTGATGTCGGCACGCCCGGGCCGGATTCAGCAGGTGATCGACGTCGATCTGCCACGCCCCCGGACGCCGGAGATCATGCGGAGTCCGGAGTTCAGGCGCTACGTCGAGCAGGCCTCCGATCTACTGTTCGCCCCACCGACCGAGTCGGTTGTCCGATGACCACAGCAGTGGCCCTCACTGCCGACCTGATGCGTCGCCTGCCCAAAGCCGAAGTCCACGTGCACCTCGAGGGCTGCTTCGACATCGCCGACCTCGTCCAGAGCGCACACACACTCGGCGTCGAGCTGCCCGGCCCGGCCGCAACACTTTTCGACACCTCGACCCATCACGTCGAACGCGATCCACAGGGCGCAGCCGTCAAGGGCATGGGTGTGGGGACCTTTCTCCAGTTCCTGGACTGGGAAGGATCACTCGTCCGCACCCATGACCACCTCGCGAGCGCCGCGTACCGCGCGTGCGCACGTGAAAGCGCTTCGGGTGTCCAATACGCCGACATCATCGTCAACCCGACACATTGGGGCAGTTGGCAAGGACGCCTCACAGACTTCACCAGGGCCATCGCCGAGGGTTTCGACGAAGCCGCCCGAGACGGCCTGTGCGAGGCCAACCTCTGTGTGTCCCTGTTGCGTCAGCAATCCGGCGAGTCCGCGCTCGAGGTGGTCGAAGAGATGATCAGCGCGCGCGTTCCACGAGTTGTCGCACTCTCGATCGACGGCGACGAAACCCATGCCGGCGACACCAATGCGAAATTCGCGCCCGCCTTCACCCTCGCCCGCGATGCCGGATTCCGGCGCACGGTGCACACCGGTGAATCCAGCGGCCCGGAAAGCGTCTGGGGTGCACTGGATCTGCTCCATGCCGAGCGGATCGACCACGGCGTCCGCTCCATCGAGGATCCGCGGCTGGTCGAGGTCCTCGCCGAACGTGAGATCCCGCTGGGGATGTGCCCTCGCTCCAACGTCGAAGGATTGAAGATCTACCCGTCACTGGACGTGCATCCCATCGAGCCACTGCGACTGGCCGGGGTCAAGGTCTCGATCAACACCGACGACCCGGCGCCGATGAGCGTTCGCATCGAGGACGACTACGTCGACTGCGCCCGCACATTCGGGTGGGATCTCGACACGGTGAAATCCATTGCCGCGACGTCGATTCAGGCCTGCTTCGCATCCGATGAGATCAAGTCCCGCATGCTCGCCGACCTCGACGCTTTCGAAGGCTGAGGCCCCCGATGTCAACAACACTGACCGCGCCGTCCCCGCCGCGCCTGAATCTGACCGCCGTCGTGGCAAAAGTGAACATGCTCGCCCTCGGCAGCGTCGTCGGCCTGGTTCTCGTGTGGCAGCTGCTCGCAAAGACTGCCTTCAGCGATGTCTACGCCATCGCCGCACCCCTCGACATCCTGGTCACCGCGATCGACGACTTCGGCTTTGTCTGGCCGAACCTGCTCACCACCGCCGGAGAGGCGGGCTGGGGATGGCTGCTCGGCAACGCCGTGGCAGTGACGCTGGCCGGACTGTCTTTACTCCTGCCATGGACCCAAGCCGTGGTGATGAGGGTCGGCGTGGTCGCGTATTGCCTTCCCATCGTGGCAATTTCACCGATCCTGGTTGCGGTGACCAGCCGGTACATGTCCGTCGTCCTCATCTCTGCCCAAGGTGTCTTCTTCACCACGCTGGTCGGGGCCGTCCTCGGACTGCACAGCGCCTCGGCCACCCGGGTCGACGTCATCCGGGCCGCGGGCGGCGGGCGCGGAAAAGTCTTGCGGATGGTTCAGATCCGATCGGCAGTGCCCGCCCTGTTCGCCGCGCTCCGCGTTGCCGCACCGCTGGCCGTTCTGGGTGCGATGATCGGCGAATACCTCGGTGCGGACAAGGGTCTCGGCGTCGCCATGGTCTATTCGCAGCAGTCACTCAACGTCGACCGCACCTGGGCCCTCGCCCTGTACGCCGCCCTGCTGGCTGCAGGCGCCTACGGCCTCACCGTGCTCGCAGAGAAGTTCGTCTACACCTGGCGCGATCAGGAGACCGTGTCCGACATCTCGGTGGCCTCCGCACCGCAGGTGACCAAAGCCCGAAACGTGGTGGGTGTCGTATCGCAGTTCGCGGTGACCTTGCTGCTGGTCTTGGGTGGCTGGTATTTGATCGCCCGTTCGGTCGACCCATATTTCGGGAAGACGCCGGTCGATGTCTGGAACTACCTGACCTCCGGACGAGACCTGTCCGACATGTGGGCGGCGTTGCGTCTGACCATCGTCCACACGGTTGTCGGTTTCGCCAGCGGCCTGGGTCTGGCCCTGATCGGAGCCGTTGTGGTCGTCTTGTCCCGCATCGCCGAGTCGATCATCATGCCGATCGCCATGTCGATCCGCACCGTCCCGCTCGTCGCCATGACCCCGCTGATCGCACTGATCTTCGGCCGTGGGTTCATCACCTTGATCGTCGTGTCCGGAGTCGTGACCTTCTTTCCCGCACTGGTGACGATCGTCGGCGGTATCCGGTCCGTCCCGCCCAGCGCCCGTGAGGTGGTGACGGTCTCCGGTGGCGGCCCGGTAAAGGTCCTGTGGATAGTCCAGCTACCCGCCGCCCTACCGTCATTCTTTGCCGCGGCACGGGTCACCGCACCACTGGCCATGACCGGTGCGCTCCTGTGCGAATGGCTTGCCACCGGGGACGGTGCCGGCTTCATGATGCTCAGAGCCGGTGTCACGGGCAACTATTCACTGATGTGGTCGCTGGTCGCCCTCGTCACCCTGTCCGCTGCAGCACTCTATGGCATCGCAGCACTCGCCGAAAGCGCCATCAATCGCGTTCGAAGCTGACCGCTCCCGGCACGTAGCCGCCTGTACCCCAACCCCGCTTTCCCGTGCAATATGCGGTCACCCATTTCGCAACCAGGAGTTCCCCATGCCGATTTCACCCTTGTCCACACAGATCAGCCGCCGGTCACTCTTCCGCGGGGGCTTCGGTATCGGCGCCATCGCCCTCGTCGGCGTCCCGATCCTCAGTGCCTGCGGTTCGGATTCCACATCGTCGGACGACGGCAGCGTCTCGGCTCAAACCCAGTGGGTACCAACGGTCGAACAGGCCGGCACCTATGTCGCGGCCACCAACGGCTACTACACGTCGCGAGGCATCAACGTCAATGTTCTCGCGGGCGGACCCAACACTGCCGTCGACACGGTGGTGGTCTCGGGTAAAGCGGCACTCGGCAACGGAAATGCGGACGCGGTGGCCGAGATGATCAGCAACGGCGCGGACGTCAAGATCATCGGAACCCGCTTCCAGCGCAGCCCATTCTGTGTGTACTCCCTCCAGGACAAGGCTCTGACCGACCCGAAGCAGATGATCGGAAAGAAGATCGGTGTCGCGGCGCAGAACGAGGCGCCATTCCGAGTCCTGTGCGCCATCAACAACATCGACGCCGACGACCTCAACATCGTGCCCGTGCAGTTCGATCCGGCGCCGGTGGCGAACGGTGAGGTCGACGCACAGGTCGGGTTCCTCATCGACCAACCGGCCACGCTGCGCGCACAGGGTCTGGACGTGAACACGATGTTGTTCTCGGACTTCGGTTACAACGTCTTTTCGAGCGTCTGGTTCGCCACGACGGAGACCATCGAGAACCGGCCCGACATGCTCCTGTCCTTCCTCGGCGGTGAGAGGCAGGGCTGGCAGGAAAACCTCAAGGACCCAGCGCTCGGCGCCCGGCTCGCGGTCGAGGTGTACGGCAAGAATACCGGTCTGGACCTCGCCCAGCAGACCCTCGCTTCGGAGAGCATCGAAGCGCTGATGGTCACCCCGGAGGTTCCCGCGTCCGACCTCCTGACGATGACCGACGCCCAGATCGCCAGCAACATCGCCACACTCAAGTCCGCAGGCATCGACATCTCCGCCGATCAGCTGTTCGACACCAGCATCGTTGCCCGGCTGTGAGTTGCGACCGCCGCCCCGACCGAGTGACCACCGGCTTCGAGCGCATCCAGCACGCACCAGCACACGAGAACATGAGGAGCCCGGCATGATCCAGCAGGCCGACATCGCCATCACCGGAACAACCGTCATCATGCCGGACGGTCTGGATCCACTGCCCAACCACACGGTTCTGGTGGCCGACGGGCTCATCCAGGGTCTGGTGCCGGCATCAACACCCGTGCAGGCGGCGCGGGTGATCGACGGGACACACTCGGTAGTGCTGCCCGGGATGGTCAACGCGCACACCCACATCGCGTCAAATATGTTGTTGCGTGGCCTGCTCGAGGACACCGAACTGTTCGCCTGGCTCGACACCATGTGGCGCCTGAAGCAGAACTTTGACCACGAGACCCTCTACTGGGCGTCGATGTGTGGTCTGGTCGAGATGGCCAAGGCCGGAATCACCTGTTTCAACGAACATTTCGACGCCTACGCGGTGACGCCGCAGGCACGGGCATTGCGCGAGGTGGGCCTGCGGGCCACGCTCGGATACGGGTTCGCCGACGGCGGCGTCTACCGCGATGTCGGTCCCTGGTCGTGGGCTGCGGTTGAGGACTTCGACGCCGCGACCGCACCGGTGGAGGGTCTCATCGACGATCGTGTCCGGCTGGCGCTCTCCCCCCATGCGCCGTATTCCTGCAGTGGTCCACTCTGGCAAGCGGTTCGGGACCTCGCCGACGAGCGGTCGCTGCCGATCCACACCCACATCGCCGAAGGACTCAACGAGAGTGCCTACATGGCCTCGACGTACGGGCGCACCACAGTCGAATGGCTCGACGACCTCGGGTTCCTCGGACCCGACATCACCGCCGCGCACTGTACACAACTGACCGCAGGCGACATCGCACTGTTCGCCGAACACGGCATCAAAGTGGCCCACTGTCCTTGCTGCAACGCAAAACTGGTGTCCGGAACCATGAATCTGAAAGGGCTGTGGTCGGCCGGGATCACAGTCGGTCTCGGCACCGACGGTCCGGCGAGCCACAACACCCTGGACATGTTCCAAGAAATGAAGTTCGCCGCCGTCACCCACAAACAGAGCACCGCCGATCCCACGTTCCTGACCACCCGCGAGGTGCTCGACATGGCCACCGGCCAGTCGGCCATCGCGATGCACCGACCCGAATTGGGGGCAATCCGGATCGGGGCGCCTGCCGATCTGGTTGTTGTCGATCTCGACCGACCGCACGTGGCACCCGTCTACGACGTCGAGGCCGCGCTGGTCTACAGCACGCGCGCCGACGACGTCACCCACACGATCGTCGGGGGCAAGTTCGTCGTCGACAACGGTGAGGTCGTCGGGGTCGATGAAGCACAGGTGGTCGCGAAGTTCCGAGAAAGCGCACTGCGCCTACGTGATCGATCACAACCGACCGGCTGAGACCCGACGCCATACTGAACTCCAGATCCGTGCTCTCGTCGGTGGTGTAATCCCAATAACCGACGCTTCCAAGAAAACGACCCCGTGGTCTCCAAGGACGCAACCGCATCGTCGCTGTCATGACATCTGACAGAAGCACTCACACGCACGTGGTGAAACGCGCGACGCTGGCCGTCGTCTGCGTGACCACCGCGATGCTCATGTTGGACATCGCGGTGGTGAACACTGCGCTGCCCTCCATCGCCGTCGATCTCGACGCCGGCCTCGGCGCCCTGCAGTGGGTGGTGGACGCCTACACGCTGGCGCTGGCCACCGTTGTGCTCAGCGCCGGGTCGTGGGGTGATCGCCGTGGTCGACGCCACGTGTTCGTGATCGGCCTGGTGATGTTCACACTCGCCTCGGTGGCGTGCGCGGCCGCTCCGACGATCCTCACCCTCGACATCGCGCGGGCAATCCAGGGCCTCGGCGGCGCAATGCTTTTCGCCTGCTCACTGGCCCTGCTCGCCGACGTGTTCGCGCCGGGCAAGGAACGTGCCGGCGCCTTGGCCGCATACGGCGCGACCATCGGTGGCGCGTTTGCGCTCGGACCACTGGTCGGTGGCATCCTCACAGAATGGCTCGACTGGCGCGCCATCTTCTTCGTGAATCTCCCCATCGGGATCATCACGCTCGTCGCCACCCTCAAATGGGTTCCGGAGTCACGCGATCCCAACTATCGACGCCTCGACATCGGCGGGCAGGTCCTCGCCTCGATCGCGCTGGCCGCACTGGTCCTCGGGCTGCTCCGGGGCAACGAACACGGCTGGACCGAGACCATCACGGCATTGTCCTTTGTGGTCGCCGCAGTCGCCGGAACCGCGTTTGTGGCGGTCGAGATGCGGGTCACCCAACCGATGTTGCCGCTGGGGATGTTCCGCAACCGGGCGTTCACCGGCGCCCAGATCGCGGCGTTCGCGATCTCGGTGTCGTTGTTCTCCGTGTTCCTCTACACGACGATCTACCTGCAGAGCGTGCTCGGCCTCTCCCCGATCGAGGCGGGGCTGGTCTATCTGCCCGCGACTGTGGCCATGTTCATCGTCGCCGGTGCGACCGCGCAGATCGGCGAGCGGGTACCCGACTGGCTCATGTTGTCCGGGTCGCTGATGCTGGTCGGTATCGGCTTGGCGATGGCCACCGTCGTTGACGTCGACAGCTCAGGCCTGGCGATCCTGCCGGGCATGATCGTGGCGATGATCGGTGCGGGCATCTTCAACCCGGTGATGAGCAGACTGGTACTCGATTCAAGTGCCGCAGAGCATTCCGGCCTCGCGGCAGGCATCAACGACGCGTTTCGGCAGACCGGTATCGCAGTCGGTGTGGCCGCGCTCGGCGCACTGCTACCCGCGGAGTCGGTGTTTTCCGCCGATCCCCACGACTTCGTGTCCGGGCTCGACAAAGCTCTCTGGGTATCGGCCGCGATCGCGGCGTCGGGTGCGGTCATCGCAGCGTGGACCCTACGGAGCGAACGTACCTCAGCACCAGCAGACGTGGCGAAAGACCGGTCGGCACAACCAGATCCGGTCTGAACCCGGCCCGGCGATCATCCCCTCCACTGATCGCCGACCGTCGACGTCGCCCTCATCGGGGCGACGTCGACGACGTCGATCGGTAAAGCGTTGTCAGCCCCGCATCATGGCGCCGACAGTCAACGTGGCGTGAGCCAGCGCGGCGTCGCGACCTGCGGTGGCCTCGTCCTCGGTCAGAGTGCGATCGTCCGCGCGGAAACGCAGCGAGAACGTGAGGGACTTCTTGCCCTCACCCACCTGCTCGCCGGTGAAGACATCGAACAGCGCGATGCTCTCGAGCAACTCTCCCGCTCCGGCCTGCAACGCAACACGGACGTCTTCGGCGGCCACATCGGCGTCGACGACCACAGCGAGATCCTGCAGGACCGGCGGGTATGGCGAAATCCGCGGCGAGACAAGGTTATTGTTCACCGGGATGGCGTCGAGGTCGATCTCCAGAGCCAGCGACCGCGGGGGAAGGTGCAGCTTCTCCAGCAACGCCGGATGCAGTTCACCGGCCCAACCGACCACGGCGCCATCGGCGAGGATCTCGCCGCAACGACCGGGATGCCAAGGGACCTGCGCGGCCGACCGCAGCTTCAGCTCGACACCGGCGGCCTGCCCGATGATCGCCACCGCATCGAATATGTCGGTGGTGTCGGCAACGCGTCCCTTGCCCCACGGCCCGGCCGGCTCACGCAGCCCGGTCAGCACAGCGGCAACGTGCAGCGGCTGCGCCGGAAGTGATTCGATCAGCTCGGCGATCTGCTCGGCAGTGGGCCGCCTGTCCACCGGCAGCGCCTCGATCGGGCGGACGTTCTGTCCGCCCAGGACCACCTGACCGATCGTGTACATCGACAGATCACGTTGTCCCCGCGCAATATTGCGACCGACCATCTCGAGCAGTCCGGGCAGCAACGTGGTGTTCAGTTCGGGGCGGTCGGCCTCGAGCGGATTGAGCACGGTGACCGTGGCCCGACGCGGATCATCGGCGGGCAGATTCCAGAGGTCGAACACACCGGCAGGCATGAACGGATACGGCAAGACCTCCACGTAGCCCGACAACGCCAGGCTGCGCCCGACACTGCGGCGGCGGAGCTGCCGCTGGGTCAAACCTCGTCCGCCGGGGGCTTTGGGGAGCACAACCGGAATGTTCTCGTAGCCCTCGAGACGCAACACCTCTTCGACGAGGTCGGCGCTCAGTCGCAGGTCCGGTCGCCAGCTCGGCGGGGTGACGGTGAGCACGTCGCCCGCAGCTTCCACAGAGCAACCCACCTGGACAAGGCGTCGCTGCGCGGTGCCGACCGGATAGTCGATGCCAGCAGTGTCCGATGGAGCCTGCTCCGACATCAACACGGTCGCCGCAGGGGCCACGAACCCGGCGTCGGTGTAGGCGGAATCGACTGTGCCACCACAGATCTCGGCGAGCAGCGCCGCGGCGCGCAGTAGTGCGATGTCGGTAACCTTCGGGTCGACAACCCGCTCGAAACGCTTGCTGGCCTCACTGGTGAGTCGATGCCGCTTGGCGGTCCGGAACACCGAGACCGGGTTGAACGTCGCCGATTCCAGCAACACATCGGTGCTCTGCGCGTTGATCTCGGTGGCGCCACCGCCCATGACACCGGCAAGCGCGATCGGGCCGGTATTGTCGGTGATGACAACGTCTTCCGGATCGAGGTCCCGCACCACATCATCCAGCGTGGTCAGTTTCTCCCCCGCGATCGCACGGCGCACCCGGATGTCACCGGAGAGCTTGGCGGCATCGAAAGCGTGCAGCGGCTGGCCGAGTTCGAGCATCACGTAGTTGGTGATGTCCACTGCCGCCGAAATCGGCCGCACTCCGGACAGCATGAGCCGCTTGACCATCCACCACGGGCTCGGGGCCGATGGATCGATACCGCGCACCACCAGTGCGCAATACCGGGTGGCACCGGACTCCGGATCGAGGTGCACGGTCGGGCCCGACTCGCCGACTGTGGTCGGCAGCACCGGTGCCGTTGCCGGATCGGCGAACGGCAGGTCGAAGCTGCAGGCGAGTTCGCGTGAGAGACCGCGCGCCGAGAACGCGTAGCCGCGGTCCGGGGTGACGTTGACGTCGATGATCGTGTCGTCGAGACCGAGCACCTCACGTGCGTCGGCACCGGGCGCCGCGGTCTCCGGCGGCAGCACCAGGATGCCGTTGTGATCGTTGCCGACACCCAATTCGGTGACCGAGCAGATCATGCCGTCCGACACCCTGCCGTACGTCGTGCGGGTAGCGATCGCGAAGCCCCCGGGCAGGACACAGCCGGGCAGCGCCGCAACGATCAGGTCGCCTTCGGCGAAGTTCCTTGCACCGCAGACGATGTCGCGGTCTTTCTCTTCACCCACATCGACCTGGCAGAAGCGGATGGGCTTCTTGAATTCGGTGAGTTCTTCGATATTGGTGACCCGGCCGACCACCAGCGGACCGGTGATCTCCGGCAATCCGGTGATGTCTTCGATCTCGAATCCGACACGAACAAAGGCCTCATCGATCTCTGCGGACGGCTTGGCCCATCCGGGAGTGCCCTGTTGCAGGATCTCTGTCAGCCACGACTGCGCTAATTGCACTGGAAACTCAGCTCTTTCGTTGGTTCTGCGTACTCAGGCGCCGGGACCGAAGGGCACCGTGAAGCGGATGTCGCCCTCGACCATGTCGCGCATGTCGGGCAGGTCGTTGCGGAACTGCAGGGTTCGTTCGAGTCCCATCCCGAAGGCGAATCCCGAGTAGACCTCGGGGTCGATGCCGCTGGCGCGCAGGACATTCGGATGGACCATGCCGCAGCCGCCCCACTCGACCCAGCCGGCGCCACCCTTCTTGCCGGCGAACCAGACGTCCACCTCCGCCGAGGGTTCGGTGAACGGGAAGTAGCTCGGACGCATCCGGGTGACCGTCTCGGGACCGAACAGCGCCTTGGCGAAGTGATCGAGGGTGCCCCGCAGGTGTGCCATCGTCAGGCACTTGTCCACGGCAAGGCCCTCGACCTGATGGAACACCGGGGTATGGGTCGCGTCGAGTTCATCGGTGCGGAATGTGCGGCCAGGGCAGGCGACGTAGATCGGCAATTCCCGCGACAACATGGCACGCACCTGCACCGGCGAGGTGTGGGTACGCAGCACCTGGCGCGACTCGGTCGGCGCGATGTAGAAGGTGTCCTGCATCGACCGCGCCGGATGATCCGGCAGGAAGTTCAGCGCATCGAAGTTGAAGTGCTCGGTCTCGACCTCGGGACCTTCGGCGATCTCCCAGCCCATCCCGACGAACACGTCGGCGACCTGATCGCCGATCACGGTGATCGGGTGCCGGGCTCCCGGTGTCCGGCGCGCGGTCGGCAGCGTGACGTCGATGGTCTCGGCGACCAGCACGGCGGCATCGCGCTCGGCGGTCAGGACCGCAAGACGCTCTTCGTACGCCTTCTGCGCCTGTCCCCGAGCAACATTGACGAGCTTCCCGGCCTCGGCCTTCTGCTCCTTCGGCAACGCGCCGAGTTCGCGGCGGGCCAATGCGATCGGCGACTTGTCACCGAGGTGCTCGGTCTTGGCAGTTGCCAGCGCTGGCAGATCAACCGCGGCGGAAAATGCTGCGACGGCAGCGTCCACTGCGGTCGCCAAGCTCTGGCTGTCGACGTCGGCCACGGCTGTGTTGACTCCCTTGAATATGACTTCTTAGAGCTGAAGTACGTCTGATGGAACTGGCTTGGCTCACCTGCGAGGGTAGTCGACCGCTCGAGTGGCATCGGCGCTGGCATAGAGGCAGATCGCGGCCGCGGCAGCCAGGTTGAGGCTCTCCGCTCGACCGTGGATCGGAATCGAGATCCGGTGATCGGCCTGCGCCAGGATGTCGTCCGGCAGTCCATGCGCCTCGTTGCCGAACAACCATGCGGTCGGCCCGGCGAGCACCTCACCGGCGTCGGGCAGGCTCAACTCGGCATCCCCCGCGGTTGCACAGATGGCCACACCGGCCTGGCGTAGCGCGGCGAGGACCTCGTCGACACTCCGCTCCCTGGCGACCGGCACGTGGAACACACTGCCGGCCGTGGAACGTACGCACTTGCCGTTGTGCGGATCGACACTGTCACCGGCGAGGATGACGCCGTCGGCGCCCATCGCATCGGCGGTCCGGATGAGGGTGCCTGCATTGCCCGGATCGGTCATCTCGATCGGCACCGCGAGCAGTCGCGGAGTGGCGCTCAGCACCTCTGACATCGGCACGTCGACCAGGTCGCAGACCACGAACAACCCGGTGCTGGTGATGGTTTCGGCGAGCTTGTCGGCTGCACCCGAGGAGATGGGCACGACCTCGATGCCACCGGCCCGCGCCTTGTGCACAAGATCGGCGTACCGGTCCAGGGCCTCGTCGGTCGCCAACAGAATCTGTGCGCGACGCGATCCGACGGCGGCGTCGACGGCATTGAATCCTTCGGCCAGGAAGCTGCCTGCCTTACGCCGCGCCGCGGAACGGTGCAGCTTTGCATATGAAACAACCCGCGCCGAACGTTCGGTGAGAACGTCCGGCGCGGGGATGTTTGTCTCGCTGCTGATCAGGCTGCGGGGGCGTTGACGTCAGCCGGCAGTGCCTGCTTGGCAACTGCGACCAGACCGGCGAATGCCTCGGGATCGCTCACGGCGATCTCGGCGAGGATCTTGCGGTCGACCTCGACATCAGCGATCTTCAGACCCTGGATGAAGCGGTTGTAGGTGATGTCGTTGGCCCGGGCCGCAGCGTTGATACGCGAGATCCACAGCTTGCGGAACTCACCCTTGCGGGCGCGACGGTCGCGGTAGGCGTAGGTCAGCGAGTGGAGCTGCTGCTCTTTGGCCTTGCGGTACAGCCGCGAACGCTGTCCGCGGTAACCCTTGGAAGCTTCCAGGATCGAACGACGCTTCTTCTGGGCGTTTACCGCCCTTTTCACGCGTGCCATGTGAATTTACCTCTTAGATATGTGGCGGCCGGGAACCGGCAGCGGGTGGTCTGGGGAGCGTTAGATCTTCAGCAGGCGCTTGATGCGGGGAGCATCGTTCGCAGAAACGACAACGGTGCCATCGAGACGACGGGTCTGCTTGGAGGGCTTGTGCTCCATCAGGTGGCGACGGCCCGCACGCTGACGGACGATCTTGCCGCTACCGGTCACCTTGAAACGCTTAGCGGTTCCCTTGTGGGTTTTGGTCTTGGGCATGGGAATGCCTTTCTCTTCGTAACGCCTGTGGAGAGGGTCAGCTCTCAGGGTTGGCGGCCGGAGCCGGCCCTGAATCTGCCGCAGGCTTGGTGGGTGCACTCTGCTGAGGTTGCGCTTGCGCTTTTGGAGCTTGTGCTTGTGCTTGTGCTTGTGCCTTGGTCTTGGCGCCCTTGTGTGGGGCCAGGACCATCGTCATGTTGCGGCCATCCTGCTTGGCGGAGGTCTCGACGAACCCGTACTCGCCTACGTCGGAGCCCAAACGCTGCAGCAATCGGTAACCGAGTTCCGGGCGCGACTGCTCGCGTCCACGGAACATGATCGTCACCTTGACCTTCGACCCGGCTTCGAGGAAGCGGATGACGTGACCTTTTTTGGTCTCGTAATCGTGGTCGTCGATCTTGGGGCGGAGCTTCTGCTCCTTGATGACGGTCATCTGCTGGTTGCGACGCGATTCGCGCTGCTTCTGTGCCGCCTCGTATTTGAACTTGCCGTAGTCCATGATCTTGCAGACCGGCGGACGCGCATTCGGGGCAACCTCGACCAGGTCGAGATCGGCCTCGATAGCCAAGCGCAGGGCATCTTCCACGCGGACAATGCCTACCTGCTCCGAGTTGGGGCCGACAAGACGGACCTCGGGTACTCGGATGCGCTCATTGATACGAGTCTCAGTGCTGATGGGGCCTCCTCATTTGTGTCCGCGTACGTAGGTGGTTCCTCGTGGCAGACGTTTTCGTCTCAGGTTGGACCGCGGTAGCAACTGGTGAAACAGATCCTCAGCGAAAAGGCCCCGGATCGATGGTGATCATCGACGGGGCCCACACCGACCGGTATATGTCACCTATCGCATCCCAGCGATCACAGCCTCCAACGCGAAGACCCCCGGAGAATATTCCGCATTCGCGGCATCTCCGGCGACAAAACCGGACCGTTCAACCGTGCGATTCCTTCTTACGAAGATATCGACGTCGAGCGGTGGGAGTGTGAACTCCACTTGCAACCCCGGCGTGAACCAGGGCGGTCGTAGGTGAAAGTCTAACAGCCATGACGGAAAACCTGAATTCCGAGCCCGACGTGCGCGACCTGGCCGATATCCCGGCCATCGAAGTGATCACCCGAGCCGCGGTCATGCTGATGAGCGCCGCGGCCGAAAAACTCGGCTTGTCCGAGCAAGATCCGTCGACGAGCCCGCACCTCGACCTCGACGAAGCCCGCAAACTGATCACCGCCCTGGCCGGCCTCATCGAGGCGTCGGTCGCCGATTTGGGCATCCACGCCTCCGCACTTCGCGATGGCCTCAAGAGCCTGCAACTCGCCTTCCGGGAGGCCAGCTCCCATCCCGACGAACTCGGTAAGGGTCCCGGCGAGAAGCAGACCGGCCCCGTCACCGAATAGCCCGCCGCTCCCCGATGATGTGACCTTTTGGCGGCGCCCACCTGGGGTTTTGTTCGCCAAAAGGGCACATCATCGGGTGTGCCAGTGGGTCAGTGGGTGACGGCGCCGACCGAGGCCGAACGCACGAGCTTTGCGTACTTGGAGAGCACGCCCCGCTGATACTTGTGGTCGAGCGGTTGCCAGTCCTGTTTGCGCGACTCGATCTCGGCATCATCGACGAGGAGATCGAGGGTGCGGCCCGCGATATCGACCCGGATGCGGTCGCCGTCACGGATGAAGGCAACCGGTCCCCCGTCGGATGCCTCCGGCGCGATGTGCCCGATGCAGAGCCCGGTGGTGCCGCCGGAGAATCGTCCGTCGGTGAGCAACAACACATCTTTACCCAGGCCGGCGCCCTTGATCGCGCCGGTGATCGCCAGCATCTCCCGCATCCCGGGTCCACCTTTGGGACCCTCGTACCGGATCACCACCACATCGCCCGCCTGGATCACACCGTCGGCCAACGCGGCCAGGGCACTCTGTTCGCGTTCGAAGACCCGCGCCGGGCCCTCGAAGGTGTCGGCGTCGAAGCCTGCCGACTTGACCACGGCACCCTCCGGCGCCAACGAGCCGTGCAGGATGGTGATGCCGCCGGTCTTGTGGATCGGGTTGTCCAGTGCCCGAATGACTTTCCCGTCGAGCGGGCCGATCTCCATTGCCTCGAGGTTCTCGGCCAAGGTCTTGCCGGTGACGGTGAGGGCATCGCCGTTGAGCAGGTCGGCGTCCAGAAGAGCCTTCATGATGACCGGGATACCGCCGTGGCGGTCGAAGTCGTTCATCACGTATCGGCCGAACGGCTTGAGGTCGCCCAGGTGGGGCGTGCGGTCGCCGATGCGGTTGAAGTCGTCGAGGTGCAGATCGACCTCGGCCTCGCTGGCGATGGCGAGCAGGTGCAGCACCGCGTTGGTGGAACCGCCAAGGGCCATGGTGACGGTGATCGCGTTCTCGAGTGCGGGTTTGGTGATGATGTTGCGGGTGGTGATCCCGAGCCGCAGCAGGTTGACCACTGCCTCCCCCGAACGATGGGCGAAGGCATCCCGTCGTCGATCAGCGGCAGGCGGCGCGGCCGAGCCCGGCAGGCTCATCCCCAGGGCTTCGGCGATCGACGCCATGGTGTTGGCGGTGTACATGCCACCGCAGGCCCCCTCGCCCGGACAGATGGCCCGCTCGATGCGGCCCAGATCTTCCTCGGACATCTTGCCTGCCCGACAGGCCCCGACCGCCTCGAAGGCGTCGATCAGGGTGACATCTCGCTCGGTGCCGTCGGCGAGCTTGACCCAGCCCGGCGCGATGGTGCCCGCGTAGAGGAACACCGACGCCAGGTCGAGGCGGGCCGCCGCCATCAGCATGCCGGGCAGCGACTTGTCGCACCCGGCCAGCAGCACCGATCCGTCGAGGCGTTCGGCCGACATCACGGTCTCGACCGAATCGGCGATCACCTCACGCGAGACCAGGGAGAAATGCATGCCCTCGTGGCCCATCGAGATGCCGTCGGAGACCGAGATGGTGCCGAACTCCAGCGGGTATCCGCCACCGGCGTGCACACCCTCCTTGCTGGCCTGAGCCAGCCGGTCGAGCGACAGGTTGCAGGGGGTGATCTCGTTCCACGAGCTGCCGATGCCGATCTGGGGCTTATCCCAGTCCTCGTCACCCATCCCGACCGCACGAAGCATTCCGCGACTCGGAGCCGCACTGATCCCGTCGGTGACGGTGCGGCTACGGGGCTTCATGTCGACCATTTGGAACTCCTCGGTGTTGTCGTCGGCCGGCGAGGATCCCGCCTGACCCGATCAGTCGTGCCGCACTCAGCCTGCGGTGACCGCTTTCTTACGTCCAGTCTGCTTGGCCGCAGCCTTCCGCGGGGCCGCTTTACGCGCAGGCGTCGGCGCCGCGGCACTCGTCGGCTTCAGGATCTCGGCGAGGAACTTGCCCGTATGACTCAGCGGCTCGGCTGCGACATCTTCGGGGGTTCCCTCGACAACCACGGTGCCGCCACCCGATCCGCCTTCGGGACCCATGTCGATGACCCAGTCGGCGGTCTTGATGACGTCGAGATTGTGCTCGATGACGATCACTGAATTGCCCTTGTCGACAAGGCCGTTGATCACGTGGATCAACTTGCGGATGTCCTCGAAGTGCAGACCGGTGGTGGGCTCGTCGAGGACATAGGCGGTGCGTCCGGTCGACCGCTTCTGTAGTTCGGCCGCCAGCTTCACGCGCTGCGCCTCACCGCCGGACAGTGTTGTCGCCGGCTGCCCGAGCCGGACATAACCCAGCCCGACCTCGTTGAGGGTCTTGAGGTACCGATGGATCGAGGTGATCGGTTCGAAGAACTCGGCGGCCACCTCGATGGGCATGTCGAGCACCTCGGAGATGGTTTTGCCCTTGTAGTGGACCTCGAGCGTTTCGCGGTTGTACCGCGCACCGTGACAAACCTCGCACGGCACGTAGACGTCGGGCAGGAAGTTCATCTCGATCTTGATCGTGCCCTCGCCCGAGCATGCCTCGCAGCGGCCACCCTTGACGTTGAACGAGAACCGGCCCGGCTGGTAGCCGCGGACCTTGGCCTCGGTTGTGGCGGCGAACAGGGTCCGGATCTTGTCGAACACACCGGTGTAGGTGGCCGGGTTGGATCGCGGGGTGCGGCCGATCGGAGACTGATCGACACGGACCAGCTTGTCGAGGTTGTCCATCCCGTTGATGCGGGTGTGCCGGCCGGGGACCTGGCGCGCACCGTTGAGCTTGTTGGCCATCACCGTTGCCAGGATGTCGTTGACCAGAGTCGACTTGCCCGACCCCGAGACACCGGTGACCGCGGTGAGAACACCCAGCGGGAACACGACATCGATGCCCTGGAGGTTGTGCTCCCGGGCCCCGACAACGGTCAACTGTCGTTTGCGGTCGATCGGCCGCCGGGTCTCCGGGACCTCCAGCCTCGAACGCCCCGAAAGGTATGCGCCCGTGATGGATTCCTCGTTCTTCAGCAGGTCTTTGTAGCTGCCACTGTGGACAACCCGACCGCCGTGTTCACCGGCGTGAGGGCCGATGTCGACGATCCAGTCCGCAGAACGGATGGTGTCCTCGTCATGCTCGACCACGATCAGGGTGTTGCCCAGGTCACGCAGCCTGGTGAGGGTGTCGATGAGCCGCCGGTTGTCCCGCTGATGCAGGCCGATCGACGGTTCGTCCAGAACGTAGAGGACACCGGCCAGGCCGGAACCGATCTGGGTTGCCAACCGGATGCGCTGCGCTTCACCGCCGGACAACGATCCCGCCGCCCGGGAGAGCGACAGATACTCCAGTCCCACGTCCAACAGGAAGCGGATGCGTGACTGCACCTCTTTGAGGACCTGGCCGGCGATGGCTTCCTCACGCTTTCCGAGCTTGAGGTCGGAGAGGTAGTCGGCGCATTCGGCGACCGACAGGGCGCAGACCTCGGCGATCGACTTCTCACCGAACCGCTTGTGGTCGAGGGTGACCGCCAGGATCTCCGGACGCAGACGGGCGCCGTTACAGGTGGGACACGGGATGTCCCGCATGTAGCCCTCGTACCGATCCTTCATCTGCTCGGACTCGGTCTGCTCCATCCGGCGATGCAGGAACGACATCACACCTTCGAACTCGGTGTAATACGAGCGGGTGCGGCCGTAGCGGTTGCGGAACTGCACGTGGACCTGATGTTCACTGCCGTTCAGGATCGCCCGACGTGCCTTGACCGGCAGCTTTTTCCACGGGGTGTCGGTGTCGAAACCCATGGCGTCGCCGAGTCCGGACAGCAATCGCAGGAAGTAGTCGGCGTTGTGGCCACCCGCCCACGGCGCGATGGCGCCCTCGGCGAGCGTCAGATCGGAATCCGGGACGACCAATTCCTCGTCGACCTCTTTACGGATACCGAGGCCATCGCAATCCGGGCAGGCACCGTAGGGCGAGTTGAACGAGAACGAGCGGGGCTCGAGATCGTCGATCGCGATGGGGTGACCGTTCGGGCAGGCCATCCGCTCGGAGAACCGGCGCTCACGATCCGGATCATCTTCTTCCAGATCGACGAAGTCGAGCACGATCACACCGTCGGCCAGACCGAGCGCGGTCTCCACCGAATCGGTGAGCCGCTGCTTGGCCGAGGCCTTCACCGCGAGCCGGTCGACGACGACCTCGATGTCGTGCTTCTCCTGCTTCTTGAGCTTCGGAGGATCAGCCAGCGGATGGACCACACCGTCGATACGGGCGCGCGAGAAACCCTGCGTCTGCAACGTGCCGAACAGGTCGACGAACTCACCCTTGCGGGTCCGCACCACCGGCGCGAGCACCTGGAATCGAATGCCCTCTTCCATCGCCAGCACCTGATCGACGATCTGCTGCGGGGTCTGCTTCTCGATGGCCGCCCCGCACTCGGGGCAATGTGCCTTGCCTGCGCGCGCATACAACAGACGAAGGTAGTCGTAGACCTCGGTGATGGTGCCGACCGTCGACCGCGGGTTGCGGTTGGTGGACTTCTGGTCGATCGAGACCGCCGGAGACAGACCCTCGATGAAGTCGACGTCGGGCTTGTCCATCTGCCCGAGGAACTGCCGGGCGTATGCGGAGAGCGATTCGACGTATCGGCGCTGGCCCTCGGCGAAGATCGTGTCGAAGGCCAGGCTCGACTTCCCGGAGCCGGAGAGCCCGGTGAAAACGATCAAACTGTCGCGCGGGAGATCCACGTCGACGCCGCGAAGATTGTGTTCGCGGGCTCCGCGCACGATGAGTCGATCAACCACTGTGGTCCTTTTCAAGGTCAAATTAGTACTGTGCCGACCATCACTGATCAGCTGTTGGGCGTGCGCCAGGGCGTACCCGGCAATGCTAGAGGCACCTACTGACAAGATACCGGCGGCAGCAGAGCCTGCCGACCGATCGCGCCCCCTGCCGCAGCTCGTCAAACCTTCTGACCTGCGAAAACCCTCACCACCCAGAGTGTGAGCAAGGCAACGATCACAAACGGTAACCACACCGCCGACATACCTATTCCACGGTAGGCGCCGGCACCGGCGAACGCGCCGACGGCCATCGCCGACCACAACAGGAAATGCCGGACCCACCCCCATCGCGGGCCACCGAACGCCGCATCCACGAGCCGCTGCGCCGCCTTCACCAGGGTGCCGGTCATGTAGGTCAAGCCCACCGAGACCACCCCCGATTTCTCGAACACCGAGTTGAGTGCGCCCATCGCGACTGCCACGACCATCAAGGACGCATATCCGGACCACGCGGCCGCGATCACCGCTGACACCCCGAGAAGTGTTGTCACCGAACACATCACCGCGATTCGACCATGCACCTCGGCATTGAGGCGGCGAACAATCGAACCCACCATGACCCCGATCACGAACAATCCGATGATCAGCAGGCAACGCAGCCCCGCACCCGTCATGTCCTCGACGAACGACGTCGACATCTGCGTTGTGTTGCCGCTCATGAACGAGATGAAATAGCCCCCGAGGTGGATGAACGCGACCGCGTCCAGAAATCCTGCGACCGCGGTCAATGCGGTGGCCAACGCCAGTTCACTGCGATCGATCGTGTTCAAGGCCGCACCGTCACCATCCACAACTCCCGGCCGAGTCCGGCCAATGGGCTCAATTATGCGTCACCGGCCCAGTTCAGCCGGTCTGGTGCAGAGTCGGTGGCGGATGCCCATCTCAGTCGCCGTGGACCCATCGGCGCAGATTCGGGGGCAGGCGACCCCCAAACCCTCATTCGGACGGTTAGGGTTGTTCCCATGAGTGCAGCGGCCCCGATTTCCGACAACTACACCGGCGACTTCAGCAATTCGGATGTGCCACAACGCAAAACCACACCGAATTCGACGATCCTCAAATTGTCCGTCGGCCCGATGGACAACAACGTCTACGTCATCACCTGCCGTGAAACCGGCAAGGGTCTGTTGATCGACGCCGCCAACGACGCCGATGTCCTGATCGACCTGATCAAGGCACACGGCCACATTGAATCGATCTTCACCACCCACTGGCATCCCGACCACTGGATCGCACTCGAAGAGGTGGTCAAGGCAACCGGTCTACCCACCGCTGCGGGCCGGATCGACGCCCCACCGATCCAGGTGGCCACCGATCGGCTCGTCGACGAGGGCGACGTCATCGAGGTCGGCAACCTGAAGCTGGGGACCATTCACGTCAAAGGCCACACCGACGGTTCCATCGCCCTGTTCTTCGACGACGACGTCACCCACCTGTTCACCGGCGACTGTCTGTTCCCCGGCGGTGTCGGCAAATCGCAGACACCAGAAGACTTCGAATCGCTGATCAGCGACGTCAAGACAAAGCTGTTCGACCGATTCGACGACAGCACGGTGGTCTATCCCGGCCACGGACTCGACACCACTCTCGGTGCCGAGCGCCCCCATCTCGATGAATGGCGCGAGCGAGGCTGGTAGAAGTTCGCTCCGCGGGGTACACACCCAACGTCTATAGGCTCAAAAGAGCAGTAGCCGAGAAGTTCGACAAGCAGATTCGACTTAGAACAGTGTCTTTGAGGAGGCCCTTCATGCTGATTCGCCGAATTGCCCGTCCCATGCTCGCAGCAGCGTTCATCGCCACCGGGGTCGAGGTGATCCGACGGCCGGAAGCACTTGCCGAGGCCGCGCAACCCTACGTTGACAAGGCAAAGGTCGCGCTGCCACCCGCAGCCGCGGACCTCATCCCTGCCGACACGCAGGTTCTCGTCCGCGTCAACGGCGCCATTCACATCGTCGGCGGCCTGGCCCTGGCGACCGGGAAGTTCCCGAGGCTGGCAGCACTGTCGCTCGCGGGCGTTGTGGTCCCGACCACCTTGGCCGGCCACGATTTCTGGAACGAAACCGACCCACATGAGCGCGCCGAACAGCAGGCGCACTTCATCCAGAACCTCGGTCTGCTCGGCGGACTGCTGCTCGCCACGGTCGACACCGAGGGCAAACCGTCGCTCGCCTGGCGCGGACGCAAGGCTGCCGCCACCGCCGGCGAGAAGGTGGCCGCCGTGCTGCCCTCCGGTTCATCCGGTTCGGCAACAACAGAGGTACTCACCGACAAGGCCTCGCACCTCGCCGGGTTGGTCTCCGAACGCACCGGGGAGTTGGCCGAGGTCGCCGCTGATCGAGGTGGCAAGTTCGCCGATGTGGCTTCGGAGCGCGCAGCGGAACTGGCACACAAGGCATCGGAGAAGGCGGCCACATTCGCCGATGTCGCGGTCGAACGTGGGTCCGAGTTCTCGGATGTGGCGACCAAACGGGGAGCTGTCCTCGCGGGAATCGCTGCCGAGCGGGCCTCCGAGTTCGCCGACGTCGCGTCGAAGAGGGGCGAGCATCTGGCGGACGTGGCTTCTGATCGGGCCGCCACGCTCACCAAGGCTGCCGCAAAGAAGCAGGCCGCGCTCTCCAAGGTGGCCGCCAAAAAGCAGGCGAAGCTGGGCAAGCAGGCCGGTAAGAAGCAAGCGAAGTTCGCAAAGCTCGCCGCACATGAGCAGGCCAAGCTCACGAAGAAGGCTGCCAAGAACGGTTCGACCGCCAAAGATCTGGCGGCCGAGCGAGGCGCGGAGCTCGCGGAGTCGGCAGCAAAGGCCTGGGCGTCGACCAACGGCTACGCCGAGCACTACCTGAACACGGTGCGCGACAAGGCCCCTGAGCTGGTCGAGTACGTGCGAGAGCACGGCACCGAAGTTGCCGAGCGCGCCGCCGACGAAGGCGCCAAGCTCTCGGCCCTTGCCCGTGAGCAGGCCAAGAAGGCACAGAAGAAAGCAGAAAAAGCGGTCTAGTTGAATCCGGTGGGCGCGCGGGCCTCAGCCCAGCACCGCACGGGCCGCTGCCCGCGCACCTACCGGATCGGACGTCTGCGAGACCGCTGCCGCGGCGCGGCGGCAGTCATCGAGGCTGACCGTCCCGAGCTTCGCGCCGACTCCGGCCACCGCCGAGGCCGCCGCCGACAACGATGTGACACCCAGCCCGACAAGGACACAGGCGAGCAGCGGATCGGCCGCCGCCTCACCACAGACACCCACCGGTTTGCCTGCCGCCGCACCTGCCGCCGCCGTCCGCGCAACCAGGGACAGCACCGCCGGCTGCCACGGATCGGTCAGCCCGGCAAGATCAGCCGACATCCGATCAGCGGCCATCGTGTACTGGGCGAGGTCGTTGGTACCGATCGACAGGAAGTCGACGTGCTCGAGAATTCGTTCGGCCAGTAGCGCCGCCGCGGGCACCTCGATCATCACGCCGGGCACCAGCCCGCGTTCGCGCACCTTCTCGGCAAACCACTTGGCCTCGGCCGGGGTGGCGATCATCGGTGCCATCACCCAGGGTGCCCGCAGGCCGTCGGCCGCGGCCGCCACCCCGTCGAGCTGACGCTCAAGTAATCCGTTGTCCAGGAATGCCATTCGAATACCACGGACGCCAAGCGCGGGATTCGCCTCATCAGGATGGGCGGCGAAGCGCAGCGGCTTGTCCGAGCCGGCATCAAGGGTTCGCAGGACCACCTTGGAATCGGGAAATGCCTCGATCACCTCGCGGTAGATCGCCGCCTGCTCATCGACCGGCGGTTCCTGCTCCCGATCGAGGAAGCAGAGTTCGGTCCGGAACAGTCCGACTCCCCCGGCCGCGCTCCTGGCAGCCACCCGCGCGCCTGCCCCGTCCTGGACGTTGGCGAGCACATCCACGCGATGCCCATCCGAGGTCACGCCCGGACCTGTCCAGGTGGCAGTGCGCTCGGCGATCAACCTATATGCGGCAACGGCCTGTGCCGCGACCTCCTCGTCCGGCGACACCGTCAGTTCACCGGCGCTTCCGTCGATCAGCACCGGCGTTCCGGCCGCGACGGTCTCGAGTCCGGAAACCGCCACCACACAAGGGATCCCGAGCTGACGGGCGATGATCGCGGTGTGACTGGTCGGTCCGCCGAGTGATGTTGCGAGCCCGACGATCAGCGTCGGGTCAAGTCCTGCGGTGTCAGCGGGTGCGAGGTCGTCGGCCAGGAGCACCGAAGGCACCTCCGGCACCGGGATACCGGGTTCCGGCTGCCCAAGCAACTCGGCCAGCACCCGATCGCGAACGTCGTTGAGATCGGTCACCCGCTCGGCCATCAGCCCGCCGAGTTTGGTGAACATGTCGGCGAACTGAGCGGTCGCAGCAACGGCCGCGGCCGCGGCCGAACTGCCGGCGGTGATCAGGTTTTCTGCGGCGCCCAGCCACCCGCGATCGGTCGCCATCGCAGCGTTGGCCGAGAGCACCTCCGATGCCGAACCGCTCGTCATCGACGCACGGTCTTGCAGACGCTTCGCCACAGCGGTGGTCGCCTGACCGAACGCTTGAAGCTCGGCCTCACGACCCGCAGCAGGCACGGGATCTGTGTTGATCACCGGATCCACGCGAGGTCCGGGCACAACAGCAGGCCCGAGGACAACGCCGGGCACCACCGGGGTACCTCGCAGAACCTGACGCGGACTCTCCACCTGCGCTGACATATTCATCCGACCTCCTCAGACCGATCCGTTCACCTCGCGTGGCTGGACATATCCAACGTAGCGATGTGATCTAGATTACAGAAACCTCTTGACAAGACAATACGTTCGGGCATAAAACAACATAAAGCAACATTCAAACCACATGCTTGCACATCGCGGCGAGCCACACGGAGGACGGATGTACCCAGAGGAACGGCAGCAGGCGATGGCATCGGTCATCGCGCAGAACGGTCGCATGTCAGTCGCAGACCTCGCCGAGCTGTACGCCGTGACGACCGAAACCGTCCGTCGCGATCTGGCCGCACTGGACCGGCTCGGACTGATCCGCCGGGTACACGGCGGCGCGGTCCCGGCCTCGGCCCTGACCGCCATCGAACTCGGCACCACCGAGCGCGAGAACAGCCACGCAGACGAGAAAGAACGAATCGGGAAAGCCGCCCTCGACCACTTGCCACCGGCCGGTGGCAGTGTGCTGATCGATGCCGGGACCACCGCCGCACGGTTGGCCGCGTACCTGCCAACCGACCAGGATCTGGTTGTCATCACCAACTCCCTTCCGGTTGCCATGCGAGTCAGCGGCCTCGGCGGTCTGCGGCTGCATCTGCTCGGCGGACGCGTCCGCGGCATCACCCAGGCAGTCGTCGGTGACGAAGCCCTACGCACACTGTCCACGATGCGAGTCGACGTCGCGGTGATCGGGACCAACGGCATCAGCGTGCGCCACGGTTTGTCCACGCCAGACAGCGACGAAGCAGCCGTCAAGCGGGCCATGGTCGCATCCGCGCACCAGGTTGTGGTCGTCGCGGACTCCTCGAAGGTCGGCCGCGAAGACCTGATCAGCTTCGCCCCGATCGACCGGGTCGATGTACTCATCACCGACACTGAGATCTCGGACGCCGCCCGTGCCGAGTTCGTCGATGCCGGCGTCGACCTGGTGACGGCATGATCATCACGCTGACCGCCAATCCCAGCATCGACCGCACCGTGACGCTGGCCGAACCACTGCGTCGCGGCGCCGTACACCGTGCCACCACCGCGACCTCACATCCGGGCGGCAAGGGCGTCAACGTCGCCCGCGTGATCACCTCTGCCGGAAGACGCGCCGTGGCAGTCCTTCCCGGAAACCGGAACGAACCACTCCTCGTGGCATTGACCGAAGCCGGCATCGAGCACCGCGCGATCGAATATCCCGGTGCGGCGCGCGTGAATCTCACCGTGACCGAACCGGACGGCACCACGACCAAGATCAACGAGCCCGGCGCCGCACTGCTTCCCGAACACCTCGACGCCCTGGCAACCTGTCTGCGCGACCTGTCGGTGTCTGCCAACTGGGTGGTCCTGTCGGGTTCGCTGCCACCGGGAGTCCCCGATCGCTGGTACGCCGATCTGGTTGCGACGCTCCGCACCGCCTCGACCGGGAGCACCCCGGTCCGGATCGCGGTCGACACCTCGGACGGCCCCTTGCGTGCACTCGCGGCCGAATTCTCCACTGCCGCACCCGATCTGATTAAGCCCAACGCTGAAGAACTGGGGCAGATCGTCGGGATGGACGGACTTGAACTCGAACGTGCCGCCGAAGATGGCGACCCGTACCCCACCGCCCGCGCGGCCCGATCGCTGATCGAGCGCGGCGGCCCACAGACCGTGCTCGCCACATTGGGTGCCGCGGGCGCGGTATTGGTCACGCCGACAGGCGCCTGGCACGCCACCACACCTCCGATCGTGCCGCTCAGCACGGTCGGTGCCGGCGATTCGTCGCTGGCCGGATATCTACTCGCTGATCTGGAAAACGCCGGACCAGCTGACCGCCTCGTCATGGCGGTCGCGTACGGCAGTGCCGCTGCCGCCCTACCGGGCACGGCACTTCCGAGTCCCAGTCACATCAATCCGGACGCGGTGACCGTCACCGCGCTGACCTCGATCCTCGGCAGCCCCTGATGGCTGCACCCGATCTGAACACCAGCGCTGCGCACCCTCACGATCGCGCATCTCGAACCTAGGAATCCGTCATGTCGAACCCGACAGTCCACACCGGCCCCACGCCGGCGATCATCACTCCAGAACTGATCACGCTCGATGCCGGACTCGGCACCACCAAAGAGGCCGTCATCGGGGCCCTGGCCGGCAAGCTCGCCGCCGCCGGGCGCACCACCGACGTCGACAGCCTGCGCGACGCCGCGCTGGCCCGTGAATCACAATCGGCCACCGGACTTCCCGGTGGGATCGCGATCCCGCATTGCCGGGACGAATCCGTCGTCACGGCGTCCCTCGGATTTGCCAGACTCGACCCGAAGGTCGATTTCGGCGCCCCCGATGGCCCGGCCGATCTGGTGTTCCTCATCGCGGCACCGGCCGGCGCCGGTTCCGAGCACATGAAACTGCTGACCTCGCTGGCCCGCGCGCTGGTCAGGCCGGAGTTCGTGTCATCACTCCGTTCAGCCGCCGGTCCCGACGACGTTGTCGCACTCGTCGAGGATGTCCTGCATCCGGCACCCGCGGCCGCACCCGCTGCCACGCCGCCTGCCACGGCCGCCACCCCAGACAAGGCCGGTGCTGAGAAGCCAAGTACCGAGAAGTCGCCTGCCCCGCCCAC
Source organism: Williamsia sp. Y853 (assembly GCF_056786495.1). Classification (NCBI taxonomy): domain Bacteria; kingdom Bacillati; phylum Actinomycetota; class Actinomycetes; order Mycobacteriales; family Nocardiaceae; genus Williamsia; species Williamsia sp. Y853. The sequence goes on along the minus strand of NZ_JBXCJC010000005.1, from coordinate 216,033 downwards.
CGGCGACACCGGTCCGGCCGGGTCCGAGCAGACCATCGTCGCGGTCACCGCCTGCCCCACCGGAATCGCGCACACCTACATGGCCGCCGATTCGCTGGTGGCGGCAGGCAAACGCGCAGGCGTCGAGGTGCTCGTCGAGACCCAGGGGTCGAGCGGCAGCACTCCGCTGTCACCCGAGGCGATCGCCTCGGCAAACGCGGTGATCTTCGCAACCGATGTCGGAGTGAAGGGCAAGGAGCGATTCGCAGGCAAGCCGGTGGTCGCCTCAGGTGTCAAGCGTGCGATCAACGAACCGGACACGATGATCACCGAGGCGTTGCGCGCGGGCGAAGATCCCAACGCGGCCAGAGTCGCAGGCTCCACGACCGGCGACACCGAACAATCCGGCTCCGGCGGCGGCGACGTCGGTTGGGGTACGCGAACGCGTCAGATCCTGCTGACCGGCGTGAGCTACATGATCCCGTTCGTGGCCGCCGGTGGACTGCTCATCGCACTCGGATTCTTGTTCGCAGGCTATGAGATCTCGGACAACGCAGCAGAGATCACCCTCGACAACTCACTGACGTCACTGCCCGACGGCGGTCTGATGACCTACATCGGCGCCGTCCTGTACCAGCTCGGCTCCCTGGCCTTCAGCTTCCTCGTGCCCGCGCTGGCCGGCTACATAGCGTTTGCCATCGCCGACCGGCCGGGCCTGGCCCCCGGTTTCACCGCGGGCGCGGTGGCCGTATTCGTCGGAGCCGGGTTCATCGGCGGCCTCGTCGGCGGATTGATCGCCGGTTTTGCCGCCCTCTACATCGGCCGGATACCCGTTCCACAATGGGCGCGCGGTCTGATGCCAGTGGTGGTCATCCCGCTGTTCGCCTCGCTGGTTGTCGGCTTGTTGATGTTCATCGTGCTCGGCAAACCGCTGGCCTCGATCACCGAGGGATTGACCGACTGGCTCAACAGCCTGTCCGGCTCGTCTGCCATCCTGCTCGGTGTCATCCTCGGATTGATGATGTGCTTCGACCTCGGTGGACCCGTCAACAAAGCGGCCTATGCGTTCGCGGTGGCCGGACTCTCGGTCACCGACGACGCCTCACTACGGATCATGGCCGCGGTCATGGCGGCAGGCATGGTGCCGCCGCTGGCGATGGCACTTGCCTCGACCGTCCGTCCCGGGCTCTTCACCGAGGCCGAACGGGAGAACGGGAAGGCCGCCTGGTTGCTGGGCGCCTCGTTCATCTCCGAGGGCGCCATCCCATTTGCGGCGGCCGACCCACTGCGGGTTATTCCGTCGATGATGGCCGGTGGCGCCGTGACCGGAGGTCTGATCATGGCCTTCGACGTCACCCTGAGCGCTCCCCACGGTGGCATCTTCGTCTCGTTCGCCATCGGCGGGATCGCCTGGTTCTTTGTCGCACTTGCCGCGGGAACCATCGTCTCGGCGCTGTGCGTTGTCGCTGCCAAACAATTCATCCGTCCCCGCAAGGCAGCACCCGACGAGACAAAGGTTCTCAGCGCGGCCTGACCGATATCGCCCCTGATCAGCATCAACCGAATAACAACAAGGAGAAATCATGCCAAGTACCACCGTTGCAGTCGGATCGTCCATCGGTCTGCATGCCCGCCCCGCAGCCACGATCGCCGAGGCCGTTGCCGCCGCCGGAGTCCCGGTGACACTTTCGGTGGCCGGTGGTGAGCCGGTGGACGCCGGTTCGGCATTGCTGATCATGACTCTCGGCGCCACCGTGGGCACCGAGGTCACCGTCACCTGCGAAGACCAGGCAACCCTCGACAAGGTCGCCCAGCTCGTCGCGTCGGATCTCGACGCCTGAACGACGATGAGTATTGCCTGCTAGCAGGCCGCATCCCCAACGTGACGCGGTGGGCCGGGAACGTTTACCCGACCCACCGCGTTATTCTTTAGCACTATTTTGTGCGCGTACGGCGCGGTCGAATTCGCAATTCGACAAGGTGCTGAAGCAAACCGAGGAGGACCGTGTTCGAGGCCGAGCAACACCATCTGGATCGCGTATATGGTCGTCTGGACCGGATGCGCCGCAATACCCAGACGCGGTTGGCATCTGCTCTGCGCGACACCGGCGGCACTCCGCAGGCACGTTCCGAACGCGAATCCTATGAGCGTCTGTACAACGACGATCTGACGAAGTTCGATGCTGCCGAACACAATCTCTATTTCGGTCGCCTCGACCTCGAGAACGGTGAGGTTCGCCGGATCGGCCGTATCGGCATCCTCGATGACGACGAGCAGGACAGCACTCTCCTGCTCGATTGGCGTGCACCACTCAGTCGCCCGTTCTATCTCGCGACGCCGGCCTCACCGGAAGACGTCCAGGTCCGCAGTCACGTCCGGACCCGCAATCGCAAGATCACCGCGATCAACAAAGAACGCCTCGACGTCACCGAGATCGCCGATGCCGACAACACCGGCCACGGCGATGTGGTGAACGAGACGGCTCTGATCACCGCGCTCAATGCCGCCCGCACCGGGCACATGAACGACATCGTCGAAACCATCCAGCGCGAGCAGGACGTCATCATCCGGTCACCGCACCGGGGAGCGCTGGTGGTCCAGGGCGGTCCGGGTACCGGCAAGACCGCGGTCGCGCTCCACCGCGCCGCGTACCTGCTGTACACCTATCGCGAAACCCTCGCGCGCAGTGGCGTTCTCATCATCGGGCCCAACACCACCTTCCTGAAGTACATCGGACAGGTGCTCCCCTCGCTCGGTGAGAGCGGCGTGCTCCTCTCGACCATCGGCGACCTCTATCCGGGCGTACGGGCCACCCTCACAGACAATCCGGTGGCATCGACCCGCAAGGGCGACCTGGCCATCGTCGAGGTCTTGAAACAAGCGGTCCGGGACCGGCAAGAGCTGCCCACATCGCCGATCATCCGCAAGTTCGAGGGCTATGAGGTCGCGATCACCAGCAAGGTGATCCAGCGCGCCCGCGGTCGGGCCCGGTCATCGAGGCGGCCGCACAACCATGCCCGATCGGTGTTCCTGCGCTCGGCATTCGACGCTCTGGCCCAGCAACATGCCGAACGCATCGGATCCAGCGTTGTCGACGGTTCACAGTTGTTGAGCGGCACCGACATCGCGGACATTCGTGACGAGATGCGCGAAGACCCGGATATCACCGCCGCACTGGCGCACTTCTGGCCACAGCTTTCCCCGCATGTGGTGCTGGCCGATCTACTGACGTCGCCCGAGCGGATCAAGTCCGCGACGCCGGGCTGGTCGCAATCCGACCGCGACGCACTTCTCCGTACCGAGCGGGGTGGTTTCAGCGCCGCCGACGCCCCGTTGCTCGACGAACTGGCCGAGATCATCGGCATCGACGACAACGACGATGAAGAACGCGAACGCGCCCAGTGGCGCCAAAAGCTCTCGGACGCACAGGATGCACTCGACATCCTGACCGGTTCGGCACCACAGGATCTCGAGGACGAACTCGATCCGGAGATCCTGATGGCGTACGACCTGATCGACGCCGAACAACTCGCCGCACGCCAGACCAACCGGGTGGCTTTGACCACGGCCGAACGCGCCTACAACGACCGCACGTGGACGTTCGGGCACGTGATCGTCGACGAGGCGCAGGAACTGTCGGCGATGGCTTGGCGAATGATCATGCGCCGCATCCCGAATCGCTGGATGACCGTCATCGGGGATACCGCGCAGACCGGCGATCCGGCCGGGACGAATTCCTGGGGCGAAGTCCTCACGCCGTATGTCGCACAGCGGTGGCGCAAGTTCGACCTGACGGTCAACTACCGCACGCCCAGCGAGATCATGGCGGTCGCGGCACCGATTCTCGAACAGATCGACAAAGAGATGTCGGCGCCCACCTCGATCAGGTCGAGCGGGCGGCCCCCGGTGTTCGAACACACATCGGCCGACAAGCTCGGTGCGGTAGCCGGTCGGCTCGCCACCGAACCTCTCGACGGTATCGCCGCGATCATCGCACCCGACGATCTGGTCGACGAGATCCGCAGTGCCACTGAGAATCTCGAGGGCACAGGAGAGCTGTCCGTTCTCACGGTGGCGCAGTGCAAGGGTCTGGAATTCGACCGCACGATCGTGATCGAGCCGACGATGATCGTGCATCAATCATCGCGAGGATGGGGCGACCTATATGTCGCGCTCACCCGGGCAACCCAGCAGCTGGCAATTGTGCACAGCGCCGAGTTGCCCGAGCCTCTGAGGCAGTCCGCTCAGACCGTGTGAACGATCAGGACGTCGCACCGCGACTTGCGGGCGACGTCCGCCGGAACCGATCCCAACAACCTGCCTGCGATCGAGTTGAGACCCTTGTTGCCGACCACGAGCAGGTCGGCCTTGGAGTCCTGCACCAGGTTCAGGAGCGCGTCCACCGGCGAGCCGACGACTGGGCGGGTGACGATGTTGACGCCACCTGCCGCGGCCGCCCGCTCTTTGGCACTCCGAAGAATCTCTTCGGTCGGCGCAGACCCGTGCACCTGATAAGCCTCGTCCTTGAGCACATCTGATGCCGCAGAGAAGTCCTTGTCGTCAGTCGGGAAGTACGCACAGGCAATGATCAACTTTGCCGAGTCCCCACTGATCGCCCCCGCTCGTTCCACAGCCTTCATCGACGATTCAGATCCATCGGTTCCCACTACGACGGTCTGGTATGCGCTCATTCATTCCTCCAATAAACGTGCTTGCATGTGGATACGCTCCGCGGCAATGCCTTCCGAGAAGGGGGCGTTGCCTTCCGAGAGGGTATATCGATACCCGCGGCCAACAATTGGGTATCCACCGAAGCGCACGCCACCATGCCCGCTGACCTGCAACAACACTTACTGTCACTCACGTCACATGTATCTGCGGGAGATCGGCTAGGAGATGCCTGCGGCGTCCATACCGCGCAATTCTTTCTTGAGATCGGATATTTCGTCGCGCAGGCGACCCGCAAGTTCGAACTGCAGGTCGCGGGCAGCATTCATCATCTGATCGGTGAGCGCACCGATGAGGTCGGCCAGTTCGGCGCGTGGCATCGCAGACACGTCCCGGCCTTCGAGAACACCCGACGAGGTCGAGGCTCGACCCGGTTCGCCCTGCGCGCGCCGTCCACGACTGGCATTGCGGCCGGAACCGCCGACGGCGACAGAGTCCTCGGCTTCTTCGTAGACCTGGTCGAGGATGTCGGCGATTTTCTTACGCAACGGTTTTGGATCGACACCCATCTTCTTGTTGTAGGCGACCTGCTTCTCGCGTCGACGATCTGTCTCATCGATGGCGTTGCGCATCGAGTCGGTGATCTTGTCGGCGTACATGTGCACTTCACCGGAGACGTTTCGGGCCGCACGGCCGATGGTCTGGATGAGGCTGGTGGTACTCCGCAGGAACCCTTCCTTGTCGGCATCGAGAATCGCGACCAACGACACCTCGGGCAGGTCCAAACCCTCACGGAGAAGGTTGATTCCGACGAGGACGTCGTAGTCACCGAGCCGCAGCTGTCGCAAGAGTTCGACACGGCGCAACGTGTCGACCTCCGAGTGCAGGTAACGCACCCGGATACCCATCTCCAGCAGATAGTCGGTGAGGTCTTCCGACATCTTCTTGGTCAGCGTGGTGACCAGAACCCGCTCGTTCTTCTTGGTGCGTTCCCGGATCTCATGTATCAGGTCGTCGATCTGCCCCTTGGTGGGTTTGACAACCACCTGCGGATCGACCAGGCCGGTCGGGCGGATGACCTGCTCGACGAACTCACCGTTCGACTGCCCCAACTCGTATTTCCCGGGCGTTGCCGACAAGTACACCGTCTGACCGATGCGATCGGTGAACTCGCTCCAGGTCAGCGGACGGTTGTCGACGGCCGACGGCAACCGGAACCCGAAATCGACCAGGTTGCGCTTGCGCGACATGTCGCCCTCGTACATGGCGCCGATCTGCGGCACCGTCACATGCGACTCGTCGATGACCATCAAGAAGTCTTCGGGGAAGTAGTCGATCAAGGTGGCGGGCGCGGTGCCGGCACCACGGCCGTCGATATGCCGTGAATAGTTCTCGATTCCGGAGCAGAACCCGACCTGCCGCATCATTTCGACGTCGTAGTTGGTCCGCATCCGCAGCCGCTGGGCCTCGAGCAGTTTGCCCTTGCCCTCCAGCTCGGCGAGCCGCTCTTCCAGTTCGGCCTCGATGGAGACGATGGCCCGCTCCATCCGGTCGGGACCGGCCACATAGTGGGTGGCCGGGAAGATGCGCAGCCCCTTGACCTGCCGGACGACATCTCCGGTCAGCGGGTGCAGGTAGTACAGCGCCTCGATCTCATCGCCGAAGAACTCGATGCGGATCGCCAGTTCCTCGTACGAGGGGATGATCTCGACGGTGTCGCCGCGCACCCGGAAACTGCCTCGGGTGAAGCTGACATCGTTGCGGCTGTACTGGACGTCGACGAGTAGTCGCAGCAGCGCGTCACGGTCGACCTCCTGTCCGACGTCGAGTTGCACCGAACGATCGAGGTAGGACTGCGGTGTACCGAGACCGTAGATGCACGACACAGATGCCACCACGACCACGTCGCGGCGCGACAGCAAGTTGGACGTCGCCGAATGGCGAAGTCGCTCGACGTCGTCGTTGATCGACGAGTCTTTCTCGATGTAGGTATCCGTCTGCGCGATGTACGCCTCTGGCTGGTAGTAGTCGTAGTACGACACGAAATACTCGACGGCGTTGTTGGGCAACATGTCACGTAGCTCGTTGGCCAACTGGGCGGCGAGGGTCTTGTTCGGCGCCATCACCAGGGTCGGCCGCTGGACCTTCTCGATCAGCCACGCGGTGGTCGCGGATTTACCGGTACCGGTGGCACCGAGCAGCACGATGTCTTTCTCACCCTTGGCCAGGCGCTGCTCCAGCTGCTTGATCGCCGCCGGCTGATCACCGGCCGGCGAGTGGTCGCTGACCACCTCAAAGGTGGCCGCCGAACGTTCGATCTCCCCGACCGGGCGGAATTCCGAGTGCGCAATGATCGGATGTTCTGCTGCAAAGGCCATGTCATCAGAGTAAACGCGACCTCCGACACGGCGCGTACGCCGACAGTGAACATCGCACTGGGCTAGGTTGACGCGATGGACGCGATTCATCCGCCCAAACACGAGACATTCGACGTACCCGGGCGCACGAACACCGATCCGAAAGGGTTCATCCGCCAGGTAGATGTCTACCGGGCCACTGAATTCGGCCTCTACATGGACCGGCCCGCCGACCACCGAAAGTTCAGCCGACTCCAGTCCTGGCTGCTCCCCGACTTCGGACTCCGGGCCACCATCTTCCACTTTCGTCCCGGGTTCGAACGTGACCAACGCCTCTACCTCGACATCGGGGAGTTCACGCGTCCCGACGCACAGGGGTGCTGGCATTCCGAGGATTGGTACCTCGACCTGATCGAGCGCTCGGGACAGATCGAGCTCGAAGACGTCGACGAACTGTTCGACGCCCATGCCGCCGGGCTGCTCCCCCGCGAGCACGCCGAGGCAGCCGTCCACATCGCAGCCCGGACGATGACCGGGGCCGCCACACATGGTGACGACGTCGAGGCCTGGCTCGCGGCGGAGGGCGTAGCACTGGTGTGGGAGTGAGCCCTCAGTCGAGCGTGACCGTCACACCAGTCTGATCGTCACAGCCCGCCCGGGATCGGCGTTGGCGTGCACTCCGGGACTGCTCACCGGGAATCCGCCGTCCGAGAGCGGGTCGACGAGATCTGCTGCCGACGCCCCTGCAGCCAGCGCTACGTCGAAGTCGATGACGTCGACGGCCGCGGATCCGACCTCTGAGGTGGGGCCCACATGCTTGATGTCGACGATCTTGTCGGCGCCGAGCAACCGCAGCCGATCCGCCAGCCGGGTCGCATCGACCTGCCACTGCTCTCGGTAGGCCACCTCCGCCGTCGGTTGTGGTGCACACACACGGGTGCGGACCCCACGCTCGTACGGCACGAGCCGTTCGTCCCAGAGTGTGGCCGCGAGTGCTGCGAGATCGTCCGGGGTACCGCTGTTGTCGAGCCAGACATCTGCGACCGCACGCCGATCCTCGACGCTCGCCTGCGACCGGATCCGGGCGCGGGCATCCTCTTCCGGCATGCCGCGCTGTCCCGTCAGGCGAGCGAGCCGGACGTCTTCCTCGGCGTGCACGATGACCACGAGATGGAAGAACGGCGCGGTCCGGTTCTCCACCAGCAGCGGGATGTCCTGGAGCACGATCGCATCCGCAGGCGCCGCCTCGAGCAGTTCTGCCGCGCGGGCACCAACCAGCGGATGTGTGATGCCGTTGAGCTTCTTGCGTTGCTCGTCATCGACAAAGGCCTTGGCCGCCAATGCCGCCCGGTCGAGGGCGCCGTCGGGGAGCAGGATGTCTGCTCCGAACGCCTCGACAAGCTTCGCGAGACCGTCGGATCCCGGCGCCACGACTTCCCGGGCGATCAGGTCAGCATCGATGAGATACGCACCGCGCTCTGTCAGCGTGCGTGCCACCGTGGATTTTCCGGCGCCGATACCGCCGGTCAGGCCTACTCGAATCACCGACCCAGTGTTGCAGATCGACCCGTTGTCTTCCCGCATCCACCCGCTTTTGCACCAGCCCGCCGGGATCTGGACGGGACGGAACGAAAGCGGGTGGACGATCAAGCCATTGGGTCAACCCGTGACACCGGTCAGCTCGTTCGGAGCCGCGGCGAACTCGTTCTGGGCGGTGATGTCGCCGCTGTCGAGGTCCACCGCGACGATCTTGTTGTTCGCCGGATCGGTGACGTAGGCGGTCGATTCCATGACAAACAGCGTCGGACGCGGAAGCTGCCACTCGATGGGCTCAGCCCAGTCCTCGATGACCGCGATCCGTTTGGTCGTGGTGCCCGAAGCGGGGTCGATCACGTGGAGGTCGCCATCGGTGCCCAGGACCAGCGCCTGCCCCTGCGGTCCGCGGGCCAGTGATCGGAAGCTGTAGCTGGTACCCAATTCGACGAGTCGGAGTTCAGCGGTCTGAGTGTTGGTCAGACTGATCCGGGTCGGACGTTCGAGCTCGGCATTCTTGTCCACCTTGTAGTCACCGAGTACCACCGGTGACGCTTCGGTGCCTGCCTGATTGCCGATCCGCCCGTAGACGTCCGGGCTGGCGATCTTCTGGATGTTGTTGCCCTGCACCACCAGAAGACCGTCCTGGCATCCGAATGCGAGCGCTTCGCCGGCGGCGATGGCCTCACCATGGACACCGGGACATTGATCGTTGCCTGCGAGCACCGCGTTGTCGGGTCCGAGAATCTGGATGCCACTGCGGGATTCTTCGGTACCCACTGTTGTCACCAGGGTGCCATCGGCGCGCGCCACGGCGACACCGTGATGCGCCGGTACCTGATGGCGTTCCGTCTGAGCCTTGCCACGCGACAGTTCGGCGGGTGCAACCACATCGATCCCACCGGTGCCGTCAGAGAACAGCGTGACCCGATCATGATGTGCCACAACGTGTCCTGGCTCCCTCCCGCCGAAAGTCAGCTCCGTCATCGCCGGTTGCGCCGTGTAGTGGTGGCCGTGATCACCGTGTTGGCGTGTCCACGTGCCCATGTCGAGGACACCGAATCCTTCGGGCCGGGACACGAATACGTGGCGCCCATCGCCGGCCGGATTCAGCCGGATGAATCCCTCGGTCGCGATGTCTCCGACCGGCTTGAGATCGTCTGCATCGACGATCACGATGCCGTCATCGTGAGTGAATGCCAGCCGTTTGGTGGCCGAGGTCTGTTCAACGGGATCAGAACCGGCAGCTGCGCTCCCCGAGGGTTTCTCGGCAGTGGTTGAGGTGGTGGTGCCGTCGTCGGTTCCACAGGCGACAAGTAGACCCCCGACACAGAGAACGGTGATCAATTGGACGGCGCGAGTATTTTTCACACCCGAATCGTCCGCCTTAATGACAATGATTGTCAAAAAGCAATGTTTGCATAGCTCATTGGCGCAACCGCGTCCTGCAGATGCGATCGGGAGGTACCGTCGCACTACCCCACACGGAGCGTCCCACCTGTCGGGATCGGCGCGTGCTGGATTCCCGAGCGGCCCATGTGGTCCCCCGAAGCTCTACCGAACATCCCTGTCGCCCAGATGGATCCGGTGTCCTCGGCGCGATCGGCACACCGGAAGCGAGCACACATGTTGTCACCGAATCTGTTGAACACCAAGGACTATCACCGTCGAACCCGGCGGTCGGGACAATCCGTCGCAGTCACCTTGATGCTCACGACCGCACTGGTTGGCACCGCCTGCTCATCTGATGCAGACACATCATCGACCACGAGCAGTTCAACGTCGAACAGTGCGCTGGTATCCCTCGACACCGCCGCCATGGACGCAGTGGTCGACGAACTCGCCACCGGGTTCCATGAAATCGGGATGCTGGTGCTGATCCGGACGCCCCAGGGTGACTACACGAACGCGTGGGGCACACTCGGAATCGACTCCACCGACGAACCCACCGTCGACACCAGGGTTCGCGTCGGCTCGAACACAAAGACCTGGACCGGTACCGCCATCATGCAGATGGTCCAGGAAGGCAAGATCTCGGTCGACGATCCGGTTTCCGAATACCGGCCAGATGTCCCGAACGGGGAGAACATCACCATCGGCCAATTACTCGACATGCGAAGCGGGCTCTACAACTACACCGCGACACTCGAACTGAACACGGCCCTCGACGACGACACCCAACGGGTGTGGACGCCTGAGGAGCTGCTGGCTCTCGCCTTCGCCAACCCGCCGTATTCGGCTCCCGGCACCGAGTACCACTACTCCAACACGAACACTGTCCTGCTCGGTCTGATCGCCGAGGAACTCGACGGCAAACCGCTCGCACAGGTCTTCCAGGACCGGTTCTTCTCGGAACTCGGCATGACGGGCACGTCATTTCCCGCCAACACCGACACCTCCATCCCGGCTCCGTATGTCAGCGGATACTCGTACAGCGGGAACCTCGAAACCCTGGGCGAAGGCAAGGAGTCTCTTCCGCCCGAGCGCCTGGCAGCGATCGAGGCGGGCACGGTCCAACCGAGGGTCACCACCAAGGACAATCCCTCGTGGACGTGGGCCGCGGGACAGGGCATCTCGACCGCCAACGACCTGGCGATCTGGGTGGAGGCCCTGGGCAGTGGCCGGTTGCTCGATGCGAAAACCCAGCAGCTGAGGATGGACAGCATCGAGCCCTCTGATCCCGACGACCCGGCGAGTTCCGGATACGGCTACGGCTACGGCATCGCACAGATGGGACCGCTGCTCGGGCACATCGGCGAGATGCCCGGCTACAACTCGTTCATGGGCTACGACCCGGTCAACGACGTGACGATGGTGGTCTGGGGCAACTTGGCCCCCACCGCCGACGGGCTGCCGCCTGCCGCGATGGTCGCCAAGTCGCTGGTCCCGTACGTGTACGCCGGGCCTGCCGACGACACCGGCGAGGACATCGACGATGCAGCGGAAGACACCGGCGGCGGCTGAACCAAAACAAACCGCCCCCGACCGAAAGGCCGGGGGCGGTTTGCGTTACAGCTCTATCAGGCGTTGCCCGAAAGCTTTTCGCGCAGAGCAGCGAGCTGCTCGTCGCTGGCCAGCGAGCCACCGCTCTTCGGAGCGGACGACGAGGACGACGATGCCGTTGTGGTCGCAGCGTCGTCACCATCCTTGTCAGCCGAATCCGACGAGTAATCAGTCGGAGCGTTGGCAGCGGCCTCGGCGGCAGCGGCGAACTTCTCCATCTGAGTGGTGTGCATCTTGTGGCGGCGTTCTGCCTCGGCGTAGCGCGACTCCCACACTTCCCGCTGCTTGTCGAATCCGTCGAGCCATTCGTTGGTCTCGGGATCGAAGCCCTCGGGGAAGATGTAGTTGCCCTGCTCGTCGTAGCTGTCGGCCATGCCGTACTTCGAGGGGTCGAACTCTTCGGTGTAGTCCTCGTTGGCCTGCTTGAGGCTCAGCGAGATCCGGCGACGCTCGAGGTCGATATCAATGACCTTGACCATCGCGTCGTCACCAACGGCGACAACCTGATCCGGCACCTCGACGTGGCGCTCGGCCAGCTCCGAGATGTGGACGAGGCCTTCGATGCCCTCTTCGACCCGCACGAATGCACCGAACGGAACCAGCTTGGTGACCTTGCCGGGCACGATCTGGCCGATGGCGTGGGTGCGAGCGAACTGGCGCCACGGATCTTCCTGGGTCGCCTTGAGCGACAGCGATACGCGCTCGCGGTCCAGATCGACATCGAGAACCTCGACGGTGACCTCGTCGCCGACTGCGACAACCTCGGACGGGTGATCGATGTGCTTCCAAGACAGCTCGGAGACGTGAACCAGGCCGTCGACGCCGCCGAGATCGACGAATGCGCCGAAGTTGACGATCGAGGACACAACGCCCTTGCGGACCTGGCCCTTCTGCAGCTGGTGCAGGAACTCGCTGCGCACCTCGGACTGGGTCTGCTCGAGCCATGCACGGCGCGAGAGGACGACGTTGTTCCGGTTCTTGTCGAGCTCGATGATCTTGGCTTCGATCTCCTTGCCGATGTACGGCTGCAGATCGCGCACGCGACGCATCTCCACCAGCGATGCGGGGAGGAATCCACGCAGACCGATGTCCAGGATCAGGCCGCCCTTGACGACCTCGATGACGGTGCCCTTGACGGCCTCGTCCTTTTCCTTGAGCTCTTCAATGGTGCCCCACGCACGCTCGTACTGAGCGCGCTTCTTGGACAGGATCAACCGACCCTCTTTGTCCTCCTTGGTGAGGACCAGTGCTTCCACCACGTCACCGACGCTGACGACCTCGCTGGGGTCGACGTCGTGCTTGATGGACAATTCGCGGGACGGGATCACTCCCTCGGTTTTGTAACCGATGTCGAGCAGCACTTCGTCACGGTCAACCTTGACGATGGTGCCCTCGACGATGTCACCATCATTGAAGTACTTGATAGTTGCATCGATGGCAGCAAGAAAATCCTCAGCCGAGCCAATATCGTTAATGGCTACTTGCGGCGAGGTAATGGTCGTGGACGGCATATGTTAGATGGCTCCGGACAGGTTGGGTTGTAGGGACAGATAATGCAGATATTGCTGGAACGACACGTATCACTCCAAAGTGATCGGCATGTAGAACCACACGAGCTCAGGCACGCGCGTGGTTGAGGATACGCCAGGCCCGGTGGGCTGGGCAAATACCGGCGAGTCGCACCCGTTGTTGCGCGGCTCCGTGGACTCGCAGACGAGTGCCGCGGCGAATCGTCGCTGGTGGGACGCCGACGCCGACGAATATCACGTCAGCCACGGCGAATTCCTTGGAGCCGGCAGCGCGGCCGGCGACTTCGTCTGGTGCCCCGAAGGGCTCCGCGAAGAAGACGTTCACCTACTCGGCGACGTTACCGGAAAAACCGTTCTCGAGATCGGCTGCGGGTCGGCGCCGTGCAGTCGATGGCTCACCGGGCAGGGTGCCCACGCGGTGGGCCTCGACCTGTCGCGGGAAATGCTGCGGCGGGGTCAGATGGCGATGGCGCGCGGCGGTCCACAGCCGCCGCTGGTCCAGGCAGGCGCCGAACAGCTCCCATTCCGCGACGAGGTGTTCGACACGGTGTGCTCGGCATTCGGGGCCGTGCCCTTTGTTGCGGACTCCGCGGGGGTGATGGCCGAGGTGGCGCGGGTGCTCAAGCCCGGTGGGAAGTGGGTCTTCTCGGTGAACCATCCGATGCGGTGGATGTTCCCGGATGATCCAGGGCCTGCCGGACTGACCGTGATGCTCTCCTACTTCGACCGCACCCCGTATGTGGAGACCGAGGACGACGGGACTGTGTCGTACGTCGAACATCACCGCACCGTCGGCGATCGGATCCGGGAGATCCGGGCGGCCGGCTTGATTCTCGACGACCTCATCGAGCCGGAATGGCCGGAGGGCTTCGACCGGGAGTGGGGTCAATGGAGTCCGCTTCGCGGTCAACATTTTCCGGGCACCGCCATTTTCTGTTGCAGAAAGCCCTGACCGAAGTCCGCGGAGTCAGATCAAGCGCAGTACGACCTCGGTGAACTCGGTGGTGGTGGCGGAACCGCCGAGATCACGGGTGGCGACCCCTTGCGACAACGCTGATCCGACTGCTGCCCGAATACGGGTGGCGGCGTCGGCAAGGTTGTTGTCACCGGATCGGGCCGCCTGCCAATCCAGCATCATCGCGGCCGACCCGATGATGCCCACCGGATTCGCGATGCCGCGCCCGGCGATGTCGGGCGCGGCGCCGTGGGCGGCCTGGGCCATCCCCTTGGTCGCCGAGGTGTTGATCGACGCGGCCAGGCCCAGTGAACCCGCGAGTTCGGCGGCGAGGTCAGACAAGATGTCGCCGAAGAGATTTTCGGTGACCACCACGTCGAACTCGTGCCCGCGCCGCACCAGGTGCGCGGCCATCGCGTCGACGTGCTGTTCGGTGATCTGTACCTGCGGGTACCGCTCCCCGACCTGCAGGCAGACGTCGCGGAACAGTCCGGTCGTCATCGTCAGCACGTTGGCCTTGTGCACGATCGTCACCTGTTTGCGCCGCGTCATCGCAAGCTCGAACGCGGACACCGCAATTCGTTCGGTCGCCGCGCGGGTGACCACGCCGACCGAGAGGGCGACGTCGGGTGTCGGCATGAACTCCCCTGTCCCGCGCGCCATGTTCCGGTCGGCGTAGAGCCCCTCGCTGTTTTCGCGCACGATGATCAGATCCATCTGCGGACTCACCGCCGGAACCCCCGGATAAGCCACTGCGGGACGAATGTTGGCGTAGAGATCGAAGCGCTTTCGGATCACCGCACCCGGTGTCAGACCGGTGCGATGCTCGGCCGGATAGCCCGCCGAGTCATGGGGTCCGAGGATCCACATGTCCAGCTCATCCAGCGCGGACAGCGTCTGTTCGGGGATTGCCTCACCCGCGGACTCGATCGCCGCGCGGCCGATGTCGAGGGGTACCCATTCGACCGCACGGTCGAGATTTGTCAGTGCGGCTTCGGTGATGCGCGCGGCCGCCGGGACGACTTCGGGACCGATCCCGTCACCATTGATCAGTCCGATCCGGTAGCACTGCATCATGGCGACAATGCTTCCAGATGGCGGAGCTGCAACACTGAGGGACATGCCTGACGAAGCATGGGTGACAAGATCGGCATCGGCCAAAAGTTCGGGAGCGACCAACAGTTCGCACTGGGGTGTCTTCACCGCTTCCGTCGACGGTGACGTAATGCATGTCGAGCCGGACTCCGCCGACCCCGATCCCTCGCCGCTCCTGGGGAACATCCCCGCGTCGCTCGACACCGGCGCCCGGATCCTGCATCCGTATGTTCGCCGCCAATGGCTGAACAACGGGCCCGGCGCCGACGGCGCTCGCGGCGACGACGAGTTCGTCGAGGTGACGTGGGATCACGCGCTCGACCTGGCGGCTCGCGAGTTGGAACGCGTGCGCGACACCTTCGGTAACCGCGCAATCTTCGGTGGCTCGTACGGGTGGGCCAGTGCGGGCCGATTTCACCACGCACAGAGCCAGATACATCGTTTCCTCAACTGCCTCGGCGGTTACACCCGATCGGTACACAGCTATAGCCACGGTGCATCGAGCGTGCTGCTCCCGCACATCGTCGGGAGCGAGGCGCCGCTGTACAACCCGACGACGTGGCAGGTGATGAGCCGGCACACCGAGCTGTTTGTGTGTTTCGGTGGCATCCCCGCCAAGAACTTCCAGATCAACGGCGGCGGCATCAGCAAACACATCGTGCGCGGCGCCATCGATACCGCACACGACAACGGTGCGCAGTTCGTGTTGATCGGTCCGCTGGCCGACGACCTGGAGCTGACGGAGCACGACGAGTGGATCGCCATCACTCCGGCCGGCGACACCGCACTGATGCTGGCGCTGTGCTGGGTACTGCTCGACGAAAACCTCTGCGACCGGGACTTTCTCGGCCGCCACTGCGTTGGCTTCGAGCGGTTCGCCGACTATCTGCGCGGCGGACCCGACGGCGTTGTCAAGGACACGCGGTGGGCGGCAGAGCTCTGCGGCATGGATCCCGATTCGATCGCCGACCTGGCTCGGCGGATGACATCCAAACGCACGATGGTGACCACGTCGTGGTCGTTGCAGCGAGCGACCTACGGCGAGCAGCCATTGTGGGCTTCCATCGCGCTGGCCGCGTTCCTCGGTCAAATCGGTCTTCCCGGAGGCGGTTTCGGTCACGGTTACGGTTCGACCGGTGGCATGGGTGCGGCCAAACTCCCCTATTCACTGCCGACGTTCTTCCAGGGCGCCAACCCGGTGAACGAGTTCATCCCGGTGGCGCGCATTGCGGATTTGCTGCTCCACCCCGGCGAGAGCTACGAGTTCAACGGGCAGACCAAGGTCTATCCCGACACCAAATTGGTCTACTGGGCCGGCGGCAATCCGTTCCACCACCACCAGGACCTGGTCCGGCTCCGGCGCGCCTTCCAAAAACCGGAGACCGTCATCGTGCACGAACCCTTCTGGACGGCAACCGCACGCCACGCCGACATCGTGTTCCCGGTGACCACCACGCTCGAGCGCAACGACATCGGCTGCGGGCGGTACGACCAGACCATGATCGCCATGCGGCAGGTGACCCAACCGGTTGGTGAGTCGATGAGCGACTTCGACGTCCTTGCCCAGCTCAGCAAACGCCTCGGCGTCTTCGATGCCTTCACCGAGAATCTCGATGAACCCGGTTGGCTCGAGAAGATGTACGAGGATTGGCGTCGCGCCACACCCGAAGAACACACCCCGCAGGAGAACTTCGCAGAATTCTGGGAGAAGGGCAGACTCGAGCTTTCTGGCGCAGACACCGAACACACTCTCTACCAAGAGTTTCGCAGCGATCCCACCGCGCATCCGCTGCCAACCCCGAGCGGCCGGATCGAGATCTTCTCTGACACCATCGCGGGCTTCGGCTACGACGACTGCCCGCCGCACCCGGCCTGGCTCGCCCCACCAGAGGCCGACGGACTCGGCTCCGGTGCGTACCCGATCTGCCTGATCGCGAACAATCCGAAAACGCGACTGCACAGCCAACTCGATCACGGCGCCTACAGCGCCGCGTCGAAAGTGCAAGGCCGAGAGCCGATCCGCATCCATCCCGACGACGCCGCCTCGCGGTCCATCGCCGATGGCGATCTGGTTCTGGTCCGCAGTCAGACCGCTCAGATGCTGGCAGGTGCGGTCATCGACAACCGGGTCACACCCAACATCGCGCAACTGTCCACCGGCGCCTGGTTCGACTACAGCGCCCCCGACATCGCCGACTGCGTCCACGGCAATCCGAATGTCCTCACCCGCGACGTCGGCACGTCCCGGTTGTCACAGGGATCGACCGGACAACTCGTCCGAGTCGAGATCGAGGTCTATCGCGGCGATGTTCCGACAGTTACCGCCCATGACCAGAAGCAGTGGAGCCGGCGCTGAATGGCGCACTCGATCGAGCTCATCTTCGATGAGGCCACCAACTCCGTCATCGGACAGCAGTGGCAGAAGATCACCGATGCCGGACTGCCCAGCCAGGGCAATATCCGGTCGACGTCCAATCGACCGCACGTCACCCTGGTCGCAGCCGACTCGATCGACGCCGCCGTGGACGATGAGCTCGGCGCGATACCCGATGTTGTCGGGATGCCCGTCAATGTCGGAGCGCTCCTACTGTTTTGGGGTCGCCGCGGTACCGCCGCCCGCCTGGTGGTCCCATCCGAAAACCTCTTGGGTGTGCATGCCCGGGTATATGCCACGACCCGACCACATATCGGCGGACGGCCGCTGCCCCATATCCAGCCCGGCGGCTGGACCCCACACATCACACTCGCCCGCCGGCTGCTGCCAGGTCAGCTCGGACACATCGTGCGGGCCATCAGTGACCACCCGGAGATGTTCACCGCACACGTCGCAGGCCTGCGCCGCTGGAACGGCGACACCCGTGAAGAGTTCCGGCTGATCTGACGCACACCGAGCACGGGATCAGAGGTCACACGGCGACGAGTCGCTCGATCGCATTCAACGGCAACGGCAACCATGCCGGACGGTGACGCGCCTCGTACACCGCTTCATAGACGGCCTTGTCGAGTTCGTAGGCCCGGAGCAACGCGGAGTGGGCTCGGGGGTCTTCACCGGTCACGGCGGCATACCCGTCGCAGAATGCCGCCGAGTTGCGTTCCACCCATTCCCAGGCACGGAACTCGAGTTGCCCGGTGCGCCCCGGGGTTGCCTCGCCCAGGAGATGGTGACCGGCATAGTCGAACGACCGGAGCATGCCTGCCACATCGCGCAACGGACTGTCGGGCAATCGGCGTTCGGCCACCGACTTGAGCGGTTCGCCTTCGAAGTCGATCAGCAACCAGGTCAACGGTGTTCGCAGAACCTGACCGAGATGCAGGTCGCCGTGGATTCGCTGCACAGGTGTCGGGCCCGCGTCGGCGGCCTGGTCGAATACCGCCGACACCGGCTCGCGCAGGGCTGCCAGTTGAGGAATCGATTCCGCCGCGGCGCTCAATCGTGCCCGCATCTCACTGATCACCGAGCCGTTGCCATTGCGTTCGCTCACGCCGAGGCTCCGGGCCAGATCCGCATGCACGTGTGCCAGTGCCGCGCCGAGTCGCTCGGCATCCGCGGCGAAGTCGCTTCCCAGCTCAGCTGCATGCAGGTCGGCCTCGCTGAACAGATCACGCACACTGATCAGCGCCATGCTCCACCCGTCGGCGGCGTTGTCGACGAACTCCTGCGCCATGGCCAACGTCGTCGGATCACCATCGATGTCCGCTTCGATCCAGCCGCGTAGCTCGGCCACATGCTTGCACCCGACTTCGCTCAGGGCGCGATGTAGTTCCACGTCAGGATTGATCCCGACCTCGAGTTGCCGGAATATCTTGAACAGCAGGGACTCACCGAATACCACCGACGTGTTGGACTGCTCGGCATTCATGACCCGACCAGGCGCCTGCGAGTCGACAACACCACCGGGCAAGGCCTCGAATCGCAAGGGCCCGATGCGCTCATCGGTGGCCAGCGCAGTCAGGAGGCGCCCGGTCAGGTCTGGATCCTGCAACCCGTCATAGGCGCTCGCCTCCTCCGGCACCGGATCAGTCACCGCCCACGTCAGCAGCGGTTCCGACAGGTGCGTGCGATATCCGAGCGGGATTTGGTATCGCAGGTCGGGGCCAGAACTGAATTCGACAGAGACCACCACGTATTCGGCCGCGTAGCCGTCGTCGGCAGCCAACGGAACCCGCATGATCACCCGCACCGCCACTATTTGGCGGTCTTTCGCCGAGAACCACCGCTGCTGTGGGAGCCATTGCGTCAATCCGGTGGCCAACTCCTGATCATCGGGCAAGTTCACAGTCATGTTTGGACCGCCGCCTCTGCTTCGCTGCTGAGTGGATATCCCTGGGCGACACCGGCATCAGCCGGGTCCGGTTGCAACGCAAACCAATAGAACCCGTGGCCAGGGAGCGTCACCATGTAGGACGCGGAATCGATCTTCGGAAACGGTATCGACCCTGTCAGCTCCACCGGGATCCGGCCGTCGAACATCGACAGGTCCATGATCACGGCCTGCGGGAAGCGGGACAGGTTGTTGACGCAGAGGATGACGTCGCTGGATCGACGCTCTTCGGCTGACGGCGCCAATTCCCGCAGGTAGGTGAGCACCGACGGATTGCTGTTGCCGAGTTCGGTGAAGGTCCCCAGCCCAAAGGCCGGATGTTGCTTGCGCACTTCGATCATGCGCCGTGTCCAGTGCAGCAGCGTGTTGGTCGAATACATCTGCGCTTCGACATTCAGCGCCTGGAATCCGTAAGTCGGATCCATGATGACCGGCAGATACATCCTCGCCGGATCGGTCCGCGAGAAGCCGGCATTGCGGTCGGGTGTCCACTGCATGGGGGTACGCACCGAGTCCCGGTCGCCGAGCCAGATGTTGTCGCCCATACCGATCTCGTCCCCGTAGTAGAGCATCGGAGATCCCGGCAGACTCAACAACAATGCGGTGAACAGTTCCAGCTGGTTTCGGTCGTTGTCGAGCAACGGCGCGAGTCTGCGCCGAATCCCGATGTTGGCCTTCATCCGTGGGTCTTTGGCGTACTCGGCGTACATGTAGTCACGCTCTTCGTCGGTGACCATCTCCAGCGTCAACTCATCGTGATTGCGCAGGAAGATCGCCCACTGGGCCGACTTCGGAATCGGCGGTGTCTGTTCGAGGATCTCCGAGATCGGGAATCGGTTCTGCCTGCGAACCGCCATGAAAATTCGTGGCATCAGCGGGAAGTGGAACGCCATATGGCATTCGTCGCCGACTTCCGATTCGCCGAAGTACTCGACCACATCGGCCGGCCACTGATTTGCCTCGGCCAGAAGGACTCGTCCGGGGTATTCGTCATCGACAACCTTGCGGCAGCGTTTAAGGAACTGGTGCGTCTCACTGAGATTTTCGCAGTTGGTCTCGTCCCGCTCGAACAGGTACGGCACCGCGTCGAGCCGAAACCCGTCGATCCCGAGGTCGAGCCAGAACCGCAACACATCGATCATTGCTTCGGCGACTTCGGGATTGTCGTAATTGAGGTCGGGCTGGTGGGAGAAGAAACGGTGCCAATAGTATTGCCCGCGAACCGGATCCCACGTCCAGTTGGAGATCTCGGTGTCGACGAAGATGACGCGCGCGTCCGGATATCTCGCATCGTCGTCGGCCCAGACGTAGTAGTCGCCGTACGGGCCCTCCGGATCGGAGCGTGATTCCTGGAACCACAGGTGGCTGTCGGACGTATGGTTCATCACCAGGTCGGTGATGATGCGGATCCCGCGACGGTGCGCCTGGTCGAGCAACTCGACAAAGTCGTCCACCGTTCCGAACTCGGGTAGGACGGTCCGGAAATCCCGGATGTCGTAACCGCCATCGCGCAACGGCGAATCGTAGAACGGCGGCAACCACAGGCAATCGACACCCAGCCATGCCAGATAGTCGAGCTTGTCGGTCAAACCGCGTAGATCTCCGACTCCGTCGTTGTTCGAGTCGTTGAAGGCACGAACGAGCACCTCGTAGAACACGGCCTTCTTGAACCACTCATTGTCTACACGCAGCGGCTTCGCGTGATCGAAGTCATCGGACTGCGCCTCGACCAGATGTCCGTCGGCTGTGTGCTCAGCCTCGGACAGGCCCAGTGGCGGTCGCGATGAGTCCGGCTGATTCTCCAGGGGCATACACACCTCGGTTGTCTCACTCGGCGATGTTCCGTTTCCAACCCTACGGGCTGCTGCCGGAGTTGGCCCGGTCTGCGGCCATCGCGGATCGCGTTCATCCACACAAGCGATCGTCATCCGCAGTGCGCGGGTGGAACCAATGGCTGCCGGCTACCTGCGAAAGAGCTTGTTCCCCAACCACACCAGCGGATCGTATTGGCGGTCGACGACACGTTCTTTCATAGGGATCAGCGCATTGTCGGTGATCTTGATGTGTTCGGGACACACATCGGTGCAGCATTTGGTTATGTTGCACAGTCCCAAACCGTGTTCGGACTGGGCTGAATCTCGCCGCTCGGCCACATCGAGTGGATGCATGTCGAGTTCGGCGATACGCATCAGATAGCGCGGACCGGCGAAGTTCTCTTTGTTCTCCTCATGGTCGCGGACAACGTGGCAGACGTCCTGGCAGAGGAAACACTCGATGCACTTGCGGAACTCCTGCGACCGTTGCACATCGACCTGTTTCATCCGGTACTCCCCCGCCTCGAGGCCTTCGGGCGGCGTGAATGACTGGATCTCACGGGCTTTCGCGTAGTTGAATGAGACATCTGTGACCAGGTCGCGGATCACCGGAAAAGTGCGCAGCGGCGTGACCGTGATGACCTCGTCTTCGGTGAATGTCGACATCCTGGTCATACACAACAGTTTCGGACGGCCGTTGACCTCCGCCGAACACGAACCACACTTACCGGCCTTGCAGTTCCAGCGCACAGCCAGGTCCGGGGTCTGGGTGGCCTGAAGCCGGTGGATGATGTCGAGCACCACCTCACCTTCGTTGGCGAGCACGGTGTAGTCCTGCAGGTCGCCGTCCGCAGTGTCACCACGCCACACCCGGAACTTCGCGTCATAGCCCATGTCAGTTTCTCCTAGTTGCCGCCGGCGTCAGGGTGACCGGCGATTTCGCCGGCGGTGTAGTACTTCTCGATCTCGGGGAAATCGAAGAGTTCCAACAGCTCCGGACGCATCGGGGTCTGCTCCTCCTTGACCACCGTCACCTCCGGGACCGGCGAATCGTCACTGAGGTCGGCGGTGCAGACCAGCAGTGTGTTGCGCCAGTTCGGGTCCATCGCGGGATGATCGTCGCGGGTGTGGCCACCACGGCTCTCGGTGCGCAGGAGTGCCGCCTTGGCGACACATTCACAGACCAGCAGCATGTTTCGCAGGTCGACCGCCAGATGCCAGCCCGGATTGAACTGGCGGTGCCCTTCCACCTGCATGCCGGACAGTCGGCCGCGGATGTTGTCGAGGACCTCGATCGCCTCCTGCACCTCCGACTCTTTCCGGATGATGCCGACGAGGTCGTTCATGGACTGCTGCAGGTCGGTGTGCAATGTGTAGGGATTCTCTGGCTTGCCCTCGGCAGGCGGATCGAAAGGCGCCAACGCAAACGCCGCCGCCCGATCGATATCCGCGGCCGCGACCGTGGGTCGCGTCTGCAGCGATTCGATATACGACGCCGCACCGAGCCCGGCACGCCGTCCGAACACCAACAGATCGGATAAGGAATTGCCACCCAAACGATTTGAGCCGTGCATGCCGCCCGAACACTCACCGGCCGCAAACAGGCCCGGTACGCGTGCGGCCCCGGTATCCGGATCGACTTCGATCCCACCCATCACGTAGTGACAGGTCGGACCCACCTCCATGGGTTCCGCCGTGATGTCGACATCGGCGAGTTCTTTGAACTGGTGGTGCATCGACGGCAGCCGGCGGATGATCTCGTCTGCCGGCATCCGGGAAGCGATGTCGAGGTAGACGCCGCCGTGTTCGGTGCCGCGGCCTGCCTTCACCTCTTCGTTGATCGCGCGGGCGACCTCGTCACGCGGCAGCAGATCGGGTGTGCGGCGTGCACTGTCGTTGTCGGCGAGCCACTTGTCGGCCTCTTCTTCCGTTTCAGCGTACTGCCCCTTGAACACCGGCGGGATGTAGTCGAACATGAACCGTTTGCCGTCGGCGTTCTTCAGGACGCCACCGTCGCCGCGGACACCTTCCGTCACGAGAATGCCCTTGACGCTGGGTGGCCACACCATGCCGGTCGGATGGAACTGGATGAACTCCATATTGATCAGGCTGGCCCCGGCCCGCAGCGCGAGTGCATGTCCGTCGCCGGTGTACTCCCACGAATTGGACGTCACCTTGAAGGACTTACCGATACCGCCGGTCGCCAGCACCACTGCCGGAGCTTCGAACAGCACAAAGCGGCCGGATTCACGCCAGTATCCGAACGCTCCCGCAATGGCATCGCCGTCCTTGAGCAGTTCGGTGATGGTGCACTCGGCGAACACCTTGATACGCGCCTCGTAGTCCCCGGTGGCCGCGTAGTCCTCTTGTTGCAGCGAGACGATCTTCTGTTGCATGGTCCGGATCAGTTCGAGGCCGGTCCGGTCGCCGACGTGCGCCAGTCTCGGATAGGTGTGACCACCGAAGTTGCGCTGGGCGATTCGGCCGTCAGCGGTCCGATCGAACAGCGCGCCATAGGTTTCCAGCTCCCAGACCCGATCCGGTGCCTCTCTGGCGTGCAGTTCCGCCATGCGCCAGTTGTTCAGGAACTTGCCGCCGCGCATGGTGTCTTTGAAGTGGGTCTGCCAGTTGTCCTTCGAGTTGGCGTTGCCCATCGATGCGGCACAACCACCTTCGGCCATGACGGTGTGGGCCTTGCCGAACAACGACTTGCACACCACCGCGACGGAGTAACCCTTCTCCCGGGCCTCGATGACTGCCCGCAGGCCGGCACCACCGGCCCCGATCACAACAACGTCGTATTGGTGGCGTTCGGTTTCGGTCATCTAGCAATGGCTCCCAGCGTGAAATCGATTGCGCAACAGTCGTTGCGCACAGGGCAACGGATCAGTTCACAAAGCGCAGGTCGGAGATGGTGTCACTGGCCACGAGCATGATGTAGAAATCGGTGAGCACGAGCGTGCCGAGCGTGATCCAGGCGTACTGCATGTGGCGGGTGTTGAGCTTCGACACCTGGGTCCAGATCCAGTATCGGATCGGATGTGCCGAGAAGTGCTTGAGACGCCCGCCGGTGACGTGCCGACACGAATGACACGACACCGTGTACGTCCACAGCAGGATCACGTTGCCCACCAGGATGATGTTGCCCAGACCGAAGCCGAAACCACCACCCTTGCCGTGGAACGCGGTGACCGCGTCGTAGGTGTTGATCACCGAAACGATCAGTGCCACATAGAAAAAGTAGCGATGGGCGTTCTGGACGATCAGCGGAAAGCGGGTCTCCCCGGTGTACCGACCGTGCGGCTCCGCCACCGCACACGCCGGTGGAGAGGCCCAGAACGACCGGTAGTAGGCCTTGCGGTAGTAGTAACAGGTCACCCGGAAGCCGAGCAGAAACGGCAGGACCACAAAACCGAGTGGAATCCACATCGGGAGTTCCGGAAACGGGGTTCCGAAATGACTTGATCCCGGGACACACGATTCGCTCAGACATGGCGAATAGAACGGTGAGAGGTAGTGGTAGTCCGCGACCCAGTAGGCGCTGCGGACAAATGAACGCACGGTCGCGTAGATGATGAACGCCGATAGACCGATCACGGTCAGCAGTGGCGACAGCCACCATCGATCCACTCGAAGAGTTCGCGCCAGGATGCGCGCCCGTCCGGGAGAAAGAATCCCGGTTGCTTCCCGCTCAGTCGCGGGGGCGCTCACTTCGTTCGCTCACGCGAGTGGAAGCCCAGCCCTTCGTCTTGCGCTCCGAGCCACGCGGACTCGTCTGATTTGCTGTCCGGCACGTAGACCACGTCGTCCTTGCCCACCGGTGATCTACGCACCGGCGGTGGAGACTGTTCGAAGTCGTGCAGGTCGATCTCGAGGCGGTCGAGATCATTGGTCATCCGGCGGACTGCATCAACATCCCCGTAGTGCAGTTTCAGTGTGACGATGTGATGCCGCAGCGCGCCGATGCTGCGATGGAGTTCGTTCATTTCGGCGGTTGCCATGGCATTCCCTCCAAGACCCTTGTGATACGCACCACAGTACTGGCAGGACCGATTCAGTCAACGGTTTTGACCGAACGTGTCGGACATCGAATCCGCCTTGGCTCGCAGAACTTCGCTCTCCCTTCGGTTTCCGGCCATCCCTGCCGCCTTCCTCAACTCCCCCTCAGCTTCGGAGTACCGTTCCAAACGCGACAAGAGTTCACCGCGGACCGCGGGCAGTAAATGCGACCGGGCCAGAGCACCGTCCGCCACCAGATCGTCGATGATCTCCAGCGCCGGACCGGGCCCGGATGCCATCGATACCGCAACCGCCCGATTGAGGTCCACCACCGGCGACGGCGCCAACCTCCCCAGCGCCTCGTACAGAATCACGATGCGGTGCCAGTCGGTGTCCTGCGCGGTCGCCGCGGTGGCATGACATTGCGCCAGCGCAGCCTGCAGGCCGTAGGGTCCGCGGCCACGTCCGCAGGCGTCGGCACGCGCGAGTGCCGCAGTGCCGCGGCCTATCTGGGCTCGATCCCACGTATTGCGGTCCTGGTCCGACAGCAGGATCGGCGTCCCGTCGGCGGCGATGCGCGCACCGAATCGTGAGGCCTGGAACTCCATCAGGGCCACCAGCGAATGCACCTCCGGTTCGCCGGGTACCAGTTCCGCCAGGATGCGGCCGAGTCGCAGCGCTTCCGTGCAGAGCTCGCTGCGGATCCAGCGATCACCGGAGGAGGCCGAATAGCCCTCGTTGAACACGAGGTAGATCACGCTGAGCACCGCGGACAGTCGCTTCGGATAGTCCTCGCGGGGCGGCACCTCGAACGGCACGTTCGCGGCCTTGAGCGTTTTCTTCGCGCGCACGATGCGCTGCTGGATCGTGGCGGTCGAGGTCAGGAACGCCTGAGCGATCTCGGTCGGGGTGAGACCACCGACGACGCGCAGCGTGAGCGCGATCTGGCCTTCCCTGGCCAGGACCGGGTGGGACGAGACGAATATCAACCGCAAGACGTCATCGTCGATGTTGTCCGGATCCCAGCCGAGTTCGGTGTCGGGTCGGGTGTCCAAGTCGCGGGCGATCGCGACATATTTCGCGTCCAACCGCTCTTGGCGCCGCCAGCCGTCGACGGCACGGCGTTTCGCGACGGTCGTGAGCCAGGCGCCCGGATTGCGCGGGACACCTGACTCCGGCCACTTCGATAGCGCTTCTACCAGTGCTTCTTGCGCCAGGTCTTCTGCCAGACCGACGTCACCGACCATGCGGCTGAGGGTCGCGACGATCTTCGCGGCCTCCATCCGCCACACCGCATCAACGGTGCGGCCGATCGCGTCGGGATGGCTCACCGGCGGCTCAGCTCGACTTCTGATCCAGTTCTTCGCGCCATTGCTCTTCCTTCTGGATCCATTCGTTGTCCGCCGGGAAGTCCTCGGGTCCGTGGACGCGCCGCACCTCGAGCTTGCTGCCCTTACCCAGCGGGCACTGTGCGGCCCACTGTGCGGCCTCTTCCTTGCTGGAGACCTCGATGATCCAGAAACCGCTGAACAGCTCCTTTGCCTCGGCGTATGGTCCGTCGGTCACCACGGGCGGATCAGAGTTGAAGTCGACAACAATGCCTTCGGATGCGTCCGCGAGGCCTTCGCCGGACAGCAGCACACCGGCCTTGACCAGCTTCTCGTTGTACGCGCCCATCGCCGCGATGATCTCCTCGAAGGGGACCTCTTTGCTCGCGTCGATCGCTTCCTGCGTGTCGCGCATGATCATCATGTATCGCATTGTCTTCTCCTCATTCAGTGGATGTTCTGAGGTTCGTTGCCCTCACCCATGCGTCGAACAAGCATCGACCCGATCGACACACTCACCGAAAGACTTTTTGACTCAGTGCGCGGCCTCGTCCCAGGAGCGGCCATAACCGATCGACACATCCAACGGCACGGACAACTCGATCGCGCCACCCATCTTCGCCCGGACCAGTTCTTCGAGCTTGTCCTGCTCACCGGCCGCAACCTCGAAGACGAGTTCGTCGTGGACTTGCAGGAGCATCCGCGAGGTGAGGTTCTGCTCCGCGAGGGCCTTCTGCACATCGATCATCGCGACCTTGATGATGTCGGCGGCAGTGCCCTGGATTGGTGCGTTCAGCGCAGCGCGCTCGGCCACATCGCGCCGTTGCCGGTTGTCGCTGTTGAGATCGGGCAGGTACCGGCGACGGCCGAACAGGGTGGACGTGTACTCGTTGCGGCGGGCCTCTTCGACGGTCTCGTGCAGGTAGTCCCGCACGCCACCGAAGCGCGTGAAGTACGCCTCCATCTGATCTTTGGCCTCGCCGGTGCTGATCTTGAGCTGTTGCGACAGACCGAACGCACTCAGTCCGTAGGCCAGGCCGTAACTCATCGCCTTGACCCGCCGCCGCATGTCGGGGGTGACCTCCTCGATCGGCACACCGAACGCCCGGGACCCGACAAAGCTGTGCAGGTCCTCCCCGGTGTTGAAGGCCTCGATCAGGCCCTCGTCACCGGACAGGTGCGCCATGATCCGCATCTCGATCTGGCTGTAGTCGGCGGTCATCAGACTCTCGTAACCGTTGCCCACCACAAAGCCCTGGCGGATCTGACGGCCGGCGTCGGTGCGCACCGGGATGTTCTGCAGGTTCGGATCGGTCGACGACAACCGGCCGGTCGCGGCCACGGTCTGATTGAAGGTGGTGTGGACCCGTCCGTCATCGGCGACCGTCTTGAGCAGTCCGTCGACGGTGACCTTGAGCCGGGTGGCGTCGCGATGAGCCAACAGGTGCTCGAGGAACGGGTGGCCCGTCTTCTCGAACAGCCCGGCCAGTGCGTCGGCGTCCGTGGTGTAACCGGTTTTGGTCTTCTTGGTCTTGGGCATCTCCAGCTCGTCGAACAGCACCACCTGCAGCTGCTTCGGCGATCCCAGGTTGATCTGCTTACCGATCACCTCGTAGGCCAGATCAGCCGATTGCCGCACGCGCGCAGCAAAACCCGACTCCAACTCTTCCAGGTGCGCGGTGTCGATGGCGATGCCGGCAGCCTCGAGTTCGGCCAGCACGAACAGCAGCGGCAGCTCCATGTCGGTGAGCAACGACGCCGAGTCGATCTTCGCCAGTTCTTCGTCGAACCGGTCGGCCAGCTCTGCGACCGCCTGCGCCTGCAGCATCGCCTGATCGGCGGCCGCCTGCGCACCGGAGTCCTCGTCGAGCAAAGACATCTGACCGTTGTCGGCCACGGCCTCGGCGACGAGTTCGCGCTTCAGATAACGCAGCGCGAGGTCGTCGAGGTTGAACGAGCGTTGCCCCGGACGCACCAGATAAGCGGCCAGTGAGGTGTCACTGGTGACACCGCCGAGCTGCCATCCACGGCCGCGCAGTGCATGAAACGCCCACTTCGCCTCGTGAATTGCCTTGGGTACGTTGGCATCTGCCAGCCACTCGGCGACAATCTTCTCGTCGTCGGGTCCGATCTCTGCGGGGTCGAAGTAGGCCGATTCACCGTCCGCGGCGGCGATCGCGATACCGGTGACATCCGACCCGAACACCTGACGGGGCCCGAGCACCGTCAACCCGGTGCGCGCGCCACCGGGCGCAGCGTGCGCGGCAAGCCAGGCAGCGACCTCGCCGGCACCCAGCAGGCTGCCGCGCAGGTCGAAGCCGGACTCGGCCTCCGGCTCCGCAGACGAGAGTGTGGTGAAAAGGCGATCACGCAAGACGCGGAACTCGAGGTCGTCGAAGAGCTGATGGATCTTGTCGCGATCCCACGGCGCCAGCATCAGGTCGTCCGGCCCGATGGGCAGGTCCATGTCGCGAACCAGCTCTGTCAGTTGCCGGTTCATCTGGACATTGGCCAGGTGCGTCCGAAACGATTCGCCGACTTTGCCTTTGATTTTGTCCGCGTTGTCGACCAGCGCCGACAGCGAGCCGTATTCACGGATCCACTTGGTGGCCGTCTTCTCCCCGACACCGGGAATTCCGGGCAGGTTGTCGGACGGATCGCCGCGCAGTGCCGCGAAGTCCGGGTACTGGGCGGGGGTGAGTCCGTACTTGGTCTCCACCTCTTCCGGCGTGAAACGCGTCAGCTCGGACACACCCCGCTTGGGGTAGAGCACGGTGACGTTGTCGCTGACGAGCTGGAGCGCGTCGCGGTCTCCGGTGACCACCAGCACGCGGTACCCGAGAGCCTCGGCCCGCGTGGTCAAGGTGGCGATGATGTCGTCGGCTTCGTAACCCTCCTGGGCGAAGACCGGAATCCCCATGGCGCCCAAGACATCTTTGGTCAGATCGACCTGGCCACGGAACTCGTCGGGCGCGGCACTGCGCTGCGCCTTGTATGCGGGGAACACCTCGGCACGGAATGTCTGCCGGGACACATCGAACGCGGCCGCGATATGCGACGGCGCCTCATCGCGCAACAGGTTGATGAGCATCGAGGTGAATCCGTATACCGCGTTGGTGGTCTGACCCGACGCTGTTTTGAAGTTCTCTGCCGGTAACGCGAAGAAAGCGCGGAACGCCAGTGAATGACCGTCGAGCAACATCAAGGTCGGGCGATCACCCGATTCGGTTGCGGACTTCGCCGTTGCACGGCCGGGCTGACTGATCTGGGCAGGACTCACGGGTCCAAGTGTATGGAGCGGCCCCGACACGCCTTGCCATACGGGCCAGAAACTCATGAATTTGCACTGTTTTTCGAGGTCACGAACTCAGTTACTCAACGGTAACCGCGAGGAAACTTCTAAAGCCTGCCGAGTGCGATCGCTGGCTATAGAGTCCGCAAAGATGACTTTCCGCCGCCCGGCTGACGGCCGGGTGCCGACCATTTTCGGGAGGACACACGCGTGATGCCCCATCCTGCTCAACGGGTAAGGGTCTTTGGAGCCAGATGGGGTGCAGGAGCTTTGCTTGCCCTGCTGATCTCACTCATGTTCGCCGGGCTGATGGGCTCCGGCCTGGCCTCGGCTGCTCCAGAGGCCCCCGTCGACGACGACACCGTGCGAGTGTTCGGAACCCTGCGCAACGGCTCTGAACCTGTTGCCGGTGTCCAAGTCGATGCGAAAGACCAGGCCGGTGCGACCGTCGAGTCCACGGTCTCCGCCGCGACCGGCATGTGGGAAGTGTTCGTGCCGCCGGGCAACTACACCGTCGTCATCGAGAAGACAACGATCCCGAGCGGGGTCGAGGTCCAGAAGGACACCGTGCCGGTCACGGTCACCCCGGGCTCGCCGCGACCGGTGATCTTCCTGTTCGGTGAGAAGCGGACGAGCACCGAGATCTCCGCGGCCGAGGAACTCACCCGACTCACCATCGACGGTCTGCGATTCGGTCTGATCATCGCCATCTGTGGCGTGGGCTTGAGCCTGATCTTCGGCACCACCGGCCTGACCAACTTCGCCCACGGCGAACTCGTCACCCTCGGCGCGGTGGTGGCCTGGTTCTTCAACGTGAAGATGGGCATCCAGCTCATCCCGGCGACCATCCTCGCGATCATCGTCGGCATCGGGATCGGCATGCTGAACGAGCTGGCCATCTGGAGACCACTGCGTCGACGGCGCTCGGGTTTGATCGCGATGCTGGTGGTCTCCATCGGTCTGGCATTGATCATGCGGTACCTCATCCTTATCTTCTTCTCCGACCGCGCCGAACCTCTCGACGACTATCAGGTCCAGAAACAGATCGGGTCAGGCGCTTTCGCGATCACCCCGGTCAACCTGTGGTGCATCATCATCAGCCTGGTTGTCCTCCTGCTGGTGGCGGTCATGCTGCAGAAGACCCGAATCGGCAAGGCGATGCGAGCCGTCGCAGACAACAAGGATCTGGCCGCGTCCTCGGGTATCAACGTCGACCGCGTAATCCTGTTCGTGTGGTCGTTGGCCGGCGCTCTGGCCACGCTCGGTGGTGTCCTGTTCGCGATGTCCGAACTCGGTGGACGTGTCCAATGGGAGATGGGATTCAAGCTGTTGCTGCTCATGTTTGCTGGCATCACCCTCGGTGGCCTCGGCACGGCCTACGGCGCGCTCCTGGGCTGTGTGATCGTCGGTCTGCTGGTGCAGCTCTCGACGTACTGGATCGACCCCGACCTCAAATACATCGGAGGCCTTTTGGTCCTCATCGTCATTCTCACCATCAGACCCCAGGGCATTCTCGGGTCCAAAGCGAGGATCGGCTGAGACATGGATATCATTTCGGCACTTCAGATCTCGGTTGCCCAATTGGTCGGCCCGTCGGCAATTTTCTACGCGCTCCTTGCCATCGGCCTCAACCTGCACTTCGGTTATGCCGGACTGCTCAACTTCGGTCAGATCGGCTTTGCCCTGCTCGGCGCCTACGGCGTCGGCATCATGGCCGAGAACTACGACCAGCCCCTGTGGATCGGTGCGCTCGTGGGCATCATCGCCTCCGGTGTCCTGGCCCTGGTCCTCGGCTTCCCCACCCTGCGCCTGCGGGCGGACTATCTGGCGATCGTCACCATCGCGGCATCGGAGATCTTGCGATTGATCTTCCGTTCGACCGCGTCCAATGACCTGACCCACTCCACCAACGGCATCTTCGGTTATGCCGGGGGGTTCTTCGAGTACAGCCCGTTCGAAAACGGTAAGCAGTACTCGTTCTTCGGGGTGAAGTTCCAGGGCACCGACCTGTGGGCGATGGTGGTCGGCTGGTCCATCGTGTTGCTGCTCTGCCTGCTGGTGTGGCTACTGGTCCGCAGCCCGTGGGGCCGCGTGCTCAAAGCGGTTCGCGAGGACGAGGACGCCGCACGTTCGCTCGGCAAGAACGCCTACCTCTACAAGATGCAGGCACTCATCCTCGGTGGCTGCATCGGCGGCATCGCCGGCGTCTACAACGCGATACAGACGCAATCGATCAACCCGGACTTCTACTCCACCGCGCAGACGTTCTTCGCCTACGGCGCCCTCATACTCGGCGGTGCCGCAACGGTATTCGGCCCGGTGGTCGGTGCGATGCTGTTCTGGTTCCTGCTCGCGATCCCCGATGCCCTGCTCCGGCAGGTCACCACCGGCCCTGACGCCTGGTTCGATCTGACCCAGCAGCAGGTCGGTGCCATCCGCTACGTCTTGTTGGGATTGGCCATAGCGCTGATGATGGTCTTCAGACCGCAAGGAATTCTCGGTAACAAGCGGGAGGTGCAACTCGATGCCTGATGGACGCCATCTGAAATCCGACCCGTCCGGCGATGAGCCCGCAGGCGAGGCGACCACCCTGACAGAGGACGCCGCTCCGGCCACGCTCGCCGAACTCAAGACGTTTTCGGCAGCCGAACGCGCGGCGATCTTCGAGTCGGTGTCACCCGAGCCGGGCTCGGCCAAACCCGATCCGATCATCACGGTCGACGGGATCACCCGCACGTTCGGTGGTCTCAAAGCCGTGGACGTCGAACATCTGGAGATTCAGCGCGGGTGCATCACCGGTCTGATCGGCCCCAACGGTGCCGGCAAGACCACGTTCTTCAACCTGATCACCGGATTCGACAAACCCGATACGGGCACGTGGGCTCTCAACGGTCGGGAAATGGGAACGGTTGTGCCGCACCGGGTTGCCCGCAACGGCATGGTCCGCACCTTCCAGCTGACCAAGGCGCTGTCGAAGTTGTCGGTGCTCGACAACGTCCGGCTCGGTGCCCGCCATCAAAAGGGTGAGCACATGTTCGCCGCGCTGGCACCGTGGTTGTGGCGTAAGCAGGAGGCCGAAACCACCGAGCGTGCATACGAATTGCTCAAACGGTTCAAACTGGATACGAAGGCCGACGACTACGCCGGCTCGTTATCCGGCGGCCAGCGCAAGCTGCTGGAGATGGCCCGTGCGCTGATGACCAACCCTGAAGTGATCATGCTCGACGAGCCGATGGCCGGCGTCAATCCGGCTCTCACCCAGAGCCTGCTGGAACACATCAAGTCACTGCGCGACGAGGGCATGAGTGTGGTCTTCGTCGAACACGACATGGACGTCATCCGCAACATCAGCGACTGGGTGGTGGTGATGGCGCAGGGCAAGGTCATCGCGGAGTCACTCCCCGGGCGTCTCGGCGACAATTCGGCGGTGGTGGACGCCTACCTCGGCGGCCATCACGATCAGGCCCTGGAATTCGACGACGAGGGCAACCCCGTCGGCGAGACCGCGGTTCTGGCCGAAGAGGTGCAGGCGGCGATCGAGGAAACCTTGCAGGCCGGCGGCGACCTTTCCGAACCGGTCATCGCCGAACCCGAGAAAAAGTCCGATGACTCGGACCGAAAGGACACACCATGAGCGGGCCGGACATGTCGAAATCCGGTGGGACACCGCCGGATCGCGCGCTGACCCAAGCCGAGCTCGCCGCGACCCCCGAGGTACATCGCAAGGACGCGGAGAACGCATTGCTCCGGGCCGACGACATCACCGCGGGTTATCTGCCGGGTATCAACATCCTGGAAGGCTGCAACTTCTATCTCGACGACGGCGAGATCGTCGGAATCATCGGCCCCAACGGTGCGGGCAAATCCACCCTCCTCAAGTCGCTGTTCGGTCTCATTCCGGTGCGGGTCGGCTCGGTGACCCTGCGCGGCGACGACATCACGTCCGCCAAAGCGCATGTGCTGGTGACCAAGGGCGTCGGCTACGTACCGCAAACTTTGAACGTGTTCTCGGCGCTGACCATCGAAGAGAACCTCGAGATGGGAATCTATCTGCGTCCCAAGAAGTTCAACGAGCGGTTCGACTTCGTCTCGGAGTTGTTCCCACTGCTCGCCGAACGGCGCAAGGTGAAGGCCGGCGCGTTGTCCGGTGGCGAACGTCAGATGGTGGCCATGGGCCGTGCACTGATGATGGAACCGTCGGTGCTGCTGCTGGACGAACCGTCGGCGGGGTTGTCGCCGATGTTCCAGGACGAGGTGTTCATCCGGATCAAGAAGATCAACGCCACCGGGGTGTCGGTGGTTCTGGTGGAACAGAATGCCCGTCGCTGCCTGCAGATCTGCGACCGCGGATACGTGCTCGATCAGGGCCGCAACGCCTACACCGATACGGGCACCAACCTCGCCAACGATCCGAAGATCATCGAGCTGTACCTGGGAACACTGGCAGGCAGCTCCGAGAAGAAGTAGTTCTCCCAAGAACGACAAAGAAAGGGGCCCAGGTCTTTCGACCTGGGCCCCTTTCCTATTGGGTTGTGTGACTGTCGCTACTGGCGATCAGTCGTCGGAGACGACCTTGAAGTCGGCAACCGGAGTGATCAGCTTGTTGTCGGCGTCGAACTCGAGAACACCATACGAACCGATCGACGGTTCACCGGCGGTCACGAATGCCAATTCACCTGTGACACCGTCATAGTCGATGTCGGTACCGGCCTGGACCAGCGCCAGGCACTGTTCGTAGGTCGTGCACTTGGTGCCGTCCTTGGTCACGTTGTTGATCTCCGAAGCGATCGACTGACCGTTGGTCGACTTCGCGATCTCTGCCGCCAGGGCCGAGATCACCACTGCGTCATAGCTTTCACCGGCGTAGTTGAAGTCGATCAGACCGGGATCGACGGCCAGGAGTCGGGCTTCGAAGTCCGGGCCGACCTCGGTCAGCGGTGTGGTGCCCTTCATCCCCGCGAGGATTCCGGCGCCCACCGACTCACCCAGTGCGTTACCCATGTTGCCGTCGACACCGAAGACCAGCTTGTCCTTCGGTCCGATTCCAACCTCGTTCATACGGGTGAGGATCTTGGCGCTCTCCTCGAATCCGATGACGGCGATGCCGTCGGGATTGAAGTTCTTCACCTGGTCGACCTCAGCGTTGAACGACTGGGCGTTCGGGTCGTAGATGATCTTCTGGATCTGGTCGGACGGAATGCCGGCCGCTTCCAGGTCAGCGACCGTGTTGGAGGCGAGGCCGGTTCCGTACGGGTCGTTCATCGCCAGGATCGAGACGCGCTGCACACCACCTTCGGCGATGACCTGGGACAGGGCCTGGGCCTGCAGGGTGTCGGCCGGGGCCGTACGGAAGTACATGCCCTTGTCGGCGTAGCAGGTGAACTCGTCCGATGTGTTGGCCGGCGAGAACAAGACGGCGCCTGCGCTGGCGACCTTGTCAATGACCTTCAGCGACACCGACGATGACGCCGCACCGACGATCACCTGGGTGCCTGCCGCGAGCTGACGATCGACTGTGGCGCTTGCGGTGTCGGTGGTGGTGTCACCGGAGTCGCCGTTGACCTCCTCGACGGGCTTGTCGAGGACGCCGCCTGCAGCGTTGACGTCTTGGATGGCAAGTGCGACGCCCGCGAACTCAGGCGGTCCCAGGAATGCCAGGGAGCCGGTCGCAGGAAGCAGTGTGCCGATCTTCAAGGGGGCCGTGCTCACCGGTCCAGGCGAGGCCTGGGGGACGTTGTCGCCACAATCGGTGGTTGTGGTGGTCTCCGATCCGCTCGACGACGCCGCATCTGACGAGTCATCATCGCTACTACATCCGGCCAACGCCATGGCTGTTACAGCCAGCGCCACCGTTCCCCTCAAGAGATATCTATGAGCCATCAATATTCTCCTCGCGGTGCATCCACAAAGCGCGGCGCGCCATTGACGACGCATACGACCGACGCTTGCTGGGGTAAAGCTAGCGCCAACGTGTTGCCCGCGAGTAACGTTCGTGAAACTACAGCCTCTGGGAGCGCGCCGTGATCATTTCGAGACCTCGGCCAGTTTGCTTTGGCTTCAGCCACGCGAAAGACGTTCTCTACGAGATCAGCTCGGCTTGGTCCCCAGCGTTTCGATGACCACTTCGGCAACCGCCTTCATGGTTGTCCGGCGATCCATTGCCGCGCGCTGAATCCATTTGAAGGCTTCGGGCTCGGTGAAGGCGTGCGACTGCATCAAGATGCCCTTCGCCTTCTCCACCAGCTTGCGGATCTCGAGCCGCTCGGTCAGATCAGCGACGTCGCGCTCCAGGACATGGAGCTCGTTGTAGCGGCTGACCGCCACCTCGATCGTCGGCACCAGGTCAGCTTTCGTGAACGGCTTGACCAGGTATGCCATCGCACCGGCATCACGCGCCTTCTCGACGAACTCACGCTGACTGAACGCCGTCAGCATCACTACCGCCGCCAACCGCTTGCTGGCGATCTCCGCGGCGGCGTCGATGCCGTCGCGCACCGGCATCTTGACGTCCATGATCACCAGATCCGGGCGGAGCTCTTCGGTGAGGTCGACGGCCACCTGACCATTCGGGGCCTCCCCCACGACGTCGTAGCCCTCTTCCCGGAGCATCTCGATCAGATCCATCCGGATCAGAGAGTCATCTTCGGCAACCAGAACCCGGCACGTCGAGGTAACCGGCTCCCCGCCCTTGGCTGCAATCGCGTCCGTTGTCGCCATCAGTCCACCTCCACATTGAAAAATTGCCTGGTCACCACGCACGGACCAGCAGCAATACACGCTACTTCCCCCGCCACGATGTGACGCAACAGTACCGGTTTGGTTGGCGTGAGGCCTGTCCTCTAAAGTGACTTCTGCGACGAGCCCCCGTAGCCCAATTGGCAGAGGCAACGGATTCAAAACCCGTCCAGTGTCAGTTCGAGTCTGACCGGGGGCACAAAACCGCAGGTCATAGCGTTGCTTAGATCCGCTAAAGCTGCGGATACGCTGCGGGTACGCAGGAGTCGTAGCAAGCAACGCTTCCGATGCGGCCAGATTAGCGATTCAGCGAGCGGCCATACCTCGGGGCGAGTACACCTTCTGGGACGAACACGGCCAGGAAATTGCCTAGGCCGTAACCGATCTGGTGAGCGGCAAACCTTGAGCGCCGTGACCCGCCTGCCAACGCCACTCAGCACGGATCGACCCCGCCCCGCGCCCATCTCGCCACTGAACGGATTTCTCACGGGCAAAGTTGCCCGTGTGCCGAAAGCCGAGGTCCGCCAACATGACGGACACTGGTCACCAACCGCCTCCAAATCAGCCCTCGACAGGTCCGTGAGACCGAGAAAGCAACCAAGTACACCCAACACCAGCCGCCTAATCCCCTGGCGCACGCGGAGCAACGATCACCATCCGGCGAACCACCAGAGGATGCAACTGAGGCAACAAGCACACCAGAATGCGACTTCAAACCGATTCGAGGCAGTCCCGACCGGACGGGAACTCTAGCTTCCGGGGCGAGGTGGGGTATCTTATCGGCGTACCCGATTGCCGCACAACATATTTCGTCACCAATGACGAAATGTTCGGGAGTCCGCGAGAGTTGATGGCACGCAGAGGCCGCCTGACAATCAGATTCCCATCCGGGTACACATCGACGGGCCTTATGGCACGGCCTGCGTGACGTTCTCTGTAGAGGCGACAGTAAGTTGGCGAAGCTCCTGCAGCCCTTTGATGGTGCTCACACCGCATCTGTCCAGAGGTTCGCGTGGGACTAGGCCAAGCCCATCGACATTGATCAACCACACTTCGGGCCCGCGCCTGGCTGCAGCTGTGCACGAATCGTCGGGACGCTGGTCCCGTCCGGCGAATGCCTAGAGTGCGGCTGCGAAGTCGCCGCGGTACCGCGTTGCGGTGTAGGGCCCGGACGCGTGCCGGGGCGGTCCATTCTTCGCATCTGCGCACACGAGGGCCTCGACAGGAACAAAATTCCTCGGCACCTGGACAGGTACAGGCGCTGGATTGCCTGCACACACAGGCGACGCTAATGCTACCGGCGTCATCTGAGGTGGTGGATCAACATCTTCCGAACACCCGACGACAGAAGCTAACGCAGCAACCCCACACAAAACCGCCACAACATGTTTCAACACCTTCCGGGGAAAAGGTCCTCGCTCCGTCACCATGCGCCCGCCCTTCCGCCCCAGCCGCATTCCACGCAGCGATTCGTACCAGCCTAACGAACTGGATTCATGACGGGGTGGTACAGGCAACGGTGTGGCTCGCACGCTCCCCCAATCCTTCTGCGGTATACGCGATACCGGCATTGTTAAACTGAGCGACCCAGCTCAATACCGAGGGACCGGCTGGAGCGTGTGCCTCATCAGCAATACGCAGAATCGGAGAGCAGGATCACTGCAAGGCTGGTTCTACACCAAATCGCGCGAGATCAACGGGGACCGCTTCCTCGTACGCGCCAACTAAAGAAGGACACCGACACCTAGTGGCTATAAAACGAATGCGCGTCACTCAGCCCCAGTACGTCGCGCTGCGAGCTCTGCCTGATGGGTGGCAGCCCGGACAGCTGCTGACGGTCGGAGGGGCCTCGAAACGAGACACCACACCGTATGAGGGGTACCCACCTGACCATCCAATCTGGCAGCAACTGCCCGAACAAGGCACGCGGTACCTGGTGATCGTGATCGGGGACGAGCCCGATGAAGTCAACATCGAAGTCACAACCCACCAGACCGCACCACCCCTCGACCTCGACAGCTGGGACAGCATCGAAGAAGCCGGCGCCGAGTTCGAGCCAGATGCCATAGAAGCCAACAACCTCCTCGACATCGACTTCACCGAAGAACTACGCGACGTCCTCACCACGGTCCCCGCCGGCTGGAACATGGTCCGTGCCAGCAAACGCCGCATAACCCAACCGCCCAGCGTCGACGTCCACATCGACATATGGCCCATCGACGGCCCCGCGGACCTGAACCGCATCAAACATCAACCCAACCCCCGCCGATCCCGAAAGGCCCAAACATCAGGCGTCGACGCCGAAACGCACTGGTGGCGCATCACTGGCATTCTCCAACGCGCCGGTGCAGCCACGCCCCTGGACTCTTCCCCCAATCCTCGACGCCAGAACCCCGGACACGTCCAAGACATCGCTGCGAGCACCGGTCAAGACTGGCCGCAAGAACTCACCCAGTGGTTCACGACCCTCAGCGGCTACCCCGACGATCGATGGACCACCCTGTTCCCTAGCTACGACCTCCTGACCGCAGAACAGTCACTGCACAGCCGGAACACCTCCGTGGCGGCGATGTGCCCCAGCGATATTGACTACCCCTCCACTGCTGGCGAACCCGCCTACATCTTCATCCCCGAGTACATACCCATCGGCGAACGCGACGGCTACTCGCTCGTCTGTGACACACGTCCCGGACCGCGCCACGGCATCATCCTCGCGTTCGACAAAGTCGACGCCGACGACGACGCCACCACGTGGAAGAGCATGTCCCACTTCCTCGGCGACCTCGCAGACGCACTAGAGGACCGCCAACCCTTCCTGGGCTACAAACCCGAGTTCCCCAACAACACGCTGACATGGACCTACAACCGTCGCTGAACTGCCCCAGGCCCACTGGGTTCACGCACGAGCAGCCGGGCGCACCAGGGAGTGAATGAGTTTAACGGCGCTCATCTTCTCTACTCACCTAATTCTCCTAATCTCTCACGACGAACCACTCTTGCTGCGGCACAACGTCGCTGCCCGTAGCCAACAACAGTCAAGACAGCCCCTACCGCGGCAACCACGATGACCGACCACAGCCCTAGACCGGTTGGCCAGTTGCCCTCGGTGGGGCTACATGAGTTCCCATCACAAGCGAGGCCGCTAGCGGGATGCTGGAACTGCCCCACAACTCCAATCATCACCACCGCTAAAGCCACCAAACAGAGACCTAACCTAAAGACTCTGCGGCCCGCTCTACCTGCTGGATGTCCGACCATTAACCACCGTATCCCTACCAGCCAAACTTGATGTGGTCACCAAGCTGCCCGCAACGGCGCTCGTCTGCGGCGAGGCCCCCTTTACGGTCCGGTCCTTTCCACCGCCGAAGCGATCCTCGCCCATTCCGGCATCGAAGCCGTCCACCTCCTACACACCGGGCGCCTCGACATCAACGCCGACACCCTCAACCCACCTCGGAGCACCACCCTGCCTAGCTGAACGTAATACCCTGCTATCGACTGCCAGCTAAGACGAGTAGACGCATTGTGCGACAACCACTTTGCCGACATACGTAACACATGGGGCTCTATCGGCTGCTAAGCCGTCCAGCCCAAGGTATGTGCGAGGTCAGTGATCTCGCGGTCGATGTCGGAACGGGTTTCCGGTTCTCTCTGCCACCGTCCCGTCATATCACCGACAGCGTAGATCGCGGCGATGAGCGGGCCGCCGGCTTCGGTAACGTCGCCGCCAAAGCTACCTGCGTTGCTGTTCCAGATGTGTCCGCCGATCGCGGGGTGAACGAAGCCGTCTGCGATACGTGCCGACCACATGCGGCTGCACAGGCGACTACCCGCTGCCGCCAGCCCGTCACCAAGATCGCCACCAAGACTCAAATACAGCTCATCGCGAAGCTGGGCCTCCTCATCAGGTAGATCTATAGCCCCGGGGACCTGCTGACCAGGCCGCCACCGGGAGACGATGCGGTCGACGTGTTCGGTGGCGTTTGGCGGAACAAGGGGCACTGGCTCACCAATGGCGGCCGCATCTTCCTGGTGCGCTGCCTTGAAATGCTCGCAAGCGTACGAGAATGAGTTCGCGGCGGCCTCATCCATCGCCCAAAGGGTGGCTTCAAAAATGAAGCTATCGAACCAGTCCAGCCAGATTGGCGTACGCCGACGCAGAGCCTCAGCATCCGAGGGAGCCACAAAGTTCGAGAACTGCGCGAGGACTTTTCGCTCAACATCCAGGATGTACATCACGCACAGACTATCCGCGGTCGGAAGAAAAACTCACTCTCGTAGTCGTCCAGGGCACCTGGTTACCGCATTCGCGCGGACCGAGACGCCCCGCGGGAGGGCGTGCGGGTGGTCACCGGCGACGTGTTCGACTCGGATGCGTTGGGCAAGGCGATGATCGGGCAGGAGACGGTCGTCACGACGCTCGGCATCTCGGACGACCCATTCGGGGTTCGGCTGCGGCGGCGGGCGAAGACGCCGCTCGAAGTCCGCCCTGCGGGCACCTCACCGGCGATGGAAGCGATGCGGGAAAACGAGGTTCGGCGTTTGGTGGTGCTGACCACCTACGGTCTCGGCGACACCTTTGCAAACCTGTCCACGTTCATGAAGGTCTTCTTCCGGGCCGTGCTGGGACCGCAGATCGCCGACGGCGAGCGGCAGGAAGAACTCACCCGAACCAGCGGATTCGACTGGACGCTGATTCGGCCGTTCTCGTTGCACGACGGCCACGAGGCCGAGGCGGCGCACTTCGACGTGCATGACGACATCCTCGGCGAGAGGGTATCGCGCAAGCAGGTTGGCCGGGTACATGCCGACCCCTCTCGCCTCCGGATTGGATCGGCGCCCCGGTGACCCTGTCGAATTAAACAGGGCCACAGGCGAATTGCCCAATGTCGCACGAACAGGCGATACCCTTCTCAGTATTGGAGGCATTAAATCCTGGATATGACATCCACCACGGTCGCATCATCCATTTCGTCGCCGTCACGCTTCCGGTCGTCTCAGGTCCTGATTCGGGCTGTTGCGTTGACCGCTGCTGCCGTCACTACGTTGGCGGGTTCGGCGCTGCTCGAGCCTGCCCTTGCGCAGGCGGCGCCGCGCGCGGTCACCGTTACTACCGGTGCCGGGCCGGTCAACGTTCGCGAAGGTGCCGGTACGAATACTCGGTTGCTGCGGACCATCCCGAACGGTTCGAAAGTCACGATTGTTTGCTTTGTGCGGGGGCAGACGTTTACCGGCGGGCCATTCCGGGTCAGCACCAATGTGTGGGACCGCCTCGACAGCGGTGGGTATATCACGGACGCGATGCTCGAAACCGGGTCGAACAATCCGGTGGTTCCGCAGTGCCCTCCGGCGCAGAGCAACCAGCCAGCCTCGTCAGGGTCGTTGCGGGTGCCGTGAACGGCAACCCAGCGATCAACCGCGGCTTCGGTGGTGCGGGCCACAACGGCATCGACTACGCCGCGGGAACGGGCACTCCCGTGTATGCCGCAGACGCGGGAACCGTGCATTTCGAAGGCTACGGTCAGAACAACACGTGGATGACGGACGTCGCCGGTATTTCTGTGCTGCTCAGGCACTCCGACAAGTTCACCGGGTACGCGCATTTGAGTCGTACGGTGATCAACAATGGCCAGCCGGTCTCCAAAGGCCAGTTGATCGGGTATTCGGGAGCGACCGGGCGGGTCACTGGTCCGCATCTGCATTTCGAAGTTCTGCCATTGAACCCGAACTTCCAGAACGGGTTCCACGGACGAATCGACCCTGCTCCGTTCCTACGGTAGGCCGCGAGGCGCCGCAACTGCGATCACTCTGATTCGCTGCGTGAGGGCCGGCGCCTTGGATGGCACCGGCCCGCCACGCTGCCGGACAACGAGAAGTTCGACAAAATGGTCGAACTCTCGATGACGCTTGGAAAAGGAAAAAACATCTTCGAGAACGCGGATACCACTGAGACATTCATGAAATCCTCGATCCGCGCGTACTGCCCACAGCATCAAGGTCTGATCACGTCCTGAAATGGACTAAGACGTCCCAGATGTCGATCCTCAGTGTTTAAGGCGAGACAGAATTCTGCCATCCCCTTTCTGTAACTTTCCGCGGCGGAACATGTCAAGGTGGTTTGACCATGTTCTGAAACTCGTGTCCGAAACTGGTGGTTCACAAGTTCGGATATTGACCAGTTATGGAAACCGATGCACGAGTGAGATTTTGGGGACCGTACCGGTATCGGCCAGAACGTGCCCTTGACCCCCGAGCGCGACACGCAGAACGCATGGACCGAATCGTCTACCACTGGCGACCGGGTATTCGTGTGAGGGATGTAGTCGCATCGCCTCCTTGGCCCTGTTGTCCAATATTTTTAGCTTCCCTCCCCGGTGATAATCTTCCGACAACGTCAACCACGTCGGGAATAAGTACATCCCAGCCCACCGTGCAACTGGCTTCCCTGCCCTTGGGTACGGGGTTCACCCACTACACCCCTATCGAAGGACGGGCAGAGACATGACCGGCGAGGAAACACGGTACGAGGTCACTGAGATCAAGGCGATCCGGGGCACCGAGGCGAAAACGATCACAAGCAAGCAGCAGGAAGGCTGGGAACTGGTCACCCAACAGCAGGGCCGCCTGCGAACCACCATGACCTTCCGTCGACCAAAGCCAAAGACCCCCTGGCGATTGTGGGCCGCAGTCGGCGTGGCCGCTGTCATCCTGGCGGGCATCATCACCGTCGGGGCGCTGCTGGAAGGCGACAGCGACGCGTCCACGACCGACGCCGTGGCAGCCGCGAGCACTGAGCAACCCGCCCCGCAGCCTGCTCCCGAACCGGAAGCGGAACTTGCGGCCCC
Organism: Williamsia sp. Y853; assembly: GCF_056786495.1. Classification (NCBI taxonomy): domain Bacteria; kingdom Bacillati; phylum Actinomycetota; class Actinomycetes; order Mycobacteriales; family Nocardiaceae; genus Williamsia; species Williamsia sp. Y853. Next base: position 172,578 of record NZ_JBXCJC010000005.1, on the reverse strand, counting down.
TGAAACCGCTGAGATACTCACCATCGACAACAACGAGGATCTCGCCCGGATCCTGCACGATGGGGACACGTGTGGCCAACCAGTCGCCGATTGGGCTACCGAATATGCAGGCCGGACCATTCAGTTCGACGGTCACATCGCTGCGATGGACAACCATGGCAGTTACAAAACACGCTACGACATCCTGATTGGTGCCAGAGATTTCGACGAAAGCGACGGCCGCGGGCCGAATTTCCAGTTTCGGGACGTCAACATCGTGTCTGATCTACGCCTCACCGGTCCGGACATCCCCGATACCCTGGGGGTCAAAGACACCCTTCGTGTCACCGCAGTCGTGAAAGAATTCGCGGAGAGAACCTGTCTTCTCCAACTTGACCCAGTCTCCACCGAGATCCGATAGAAACCACCCCGTCGCTGACACTCGAGGGGAGGCCTCCACTCGTGGGGAGACCACCTCATCAAGGTCCAAGGACGCTGCCGCTGACCACCAGCCGACGCCTGCGAATAAGTTGGCTCGTCTACGCGCGGAGAACCTGCGATTACAGGCCGAGACTCACAAGCTGACCACCGAGCGCGACACCATACGCAAGGCGGACAAGTGTCATTGAGATTGAGATGACACCTTGCCTGTACTGTCAGCGGTCACATTATTCCGACCGGGTCGCTGTGGCTGCCGGTCAAGATGTAGCGCTCAAGGTTACGGAACCCCACGCGATGCCCCTCGAGTCGCGCTTTCTGCCGACCGGTACACAGCTTCTCGTGGAGGCTTGCCGATTCGAAACCAAACCGCTGAGCGTCCTCCTGCGGGTTTGGTTGTGCGTTTTGACCATCGTCATAACGGACGGCGCTCATTGAAAATGCCACGTCTCGCTACCAGTTATTCCTGTCGAGCGATACTGGCGCCGGTACGCAGAGGGTACGCAGAGGGTACGCAGTAGCACCGAAACCGTCCATACTGGTTCAACGGCGCAAACACGAATACCACTCCTCCGCTGCATCATTCATAAACAGTCCACTGCGCCAACGATCTGCAAACATCCACGACCGCAGGTTTAAAACCCGTCCAGTGTCAGTTCGAGTCTGACCGGGGGCACCATTCGCGCAGGTCACAGCGTTGCATGCAAATGCATGGATATCCCGGTACGCAGTGGGTACGCAGGAGCTTCCACGGAAGGTCATCCCGACGTGCAAAATCGACCCCACATGAAAACCATCCCCAGTGTCACTGCAGACCACATCGCAAGTCGATTGGATCTCAATCTCTCACCTGCACAACGGACCTGATTCAACCGCGCAGAACAGACACCCAATTCCCCTCCGCTCACCCTGATCTGAAGCCGTGATCCAAGCGGTAACTGGACGGATTTTCGAAAAATCAACCGTTCGGTGGCGCGCGCACGCGCCCGAGGGGCCGGTCGCCAGAACCGGCGCATGACGATCAATACAAGCGGCGACCAACAGCGCCAACGGCACCACCATCGCGATCGCGGCCGGCGCATTTGTCCCCTCGTTTAACGCCCTCGAGGACACCTTGCTACTTACTACATGCCTTTCGCGGTCAGCGGTATCGGGATTGTCCGCCATCTTCTGTTCGGTCCTTCCGGCGACTGTCGCTGCTCCTCGGTTTCAATCAGCTGACCGTTCGGTTGCCGCTGCCATGAGACCCCCTTCTGATCGGTGAAGTAGATGGAAAGCTCGACATTGTCCCCTGCGAAATCGTCAGGTAGGGCGACTTCGTCCAGTGCCCAGTGCCCGGGACCAAGCGCGTCCACTAGGACGTCTACCGTACTGTCTGCACTATCTTTGATCGCCAGCACGAAAGCTACGCCGTAAATGACTCCCTCGGAGTTGTTAACCCCACCGATATTTGCCATATAGCGGGTAACCGTTCGGTCCGTCTCCTGCCGCTCAGCGTCGCTGATCTGTACCACTGGCCGCGTGACGCTCGAGGAATACCTCATCCAGCCTGCGATCTTCTCTGCCTGCTCGCGTCGCTCCTGCTTTCTCCGACGTAGCAATTCACCTAGGGCTACCGATAGTGCCACCACCACAGCGAAGAACGTCCCAATCGCCCCCACCCACGTGCCTACGTTTCCCCACACAATCGAATCTGGACAGAGCATGCCACTCATCCTGCCTCAGGGGAACGTAACTCGTTAATCCCCGCACCTACCGGAACAGCCGCAAAAAGCCCTAGCTGTCGACCAGCCCAGGAGAGTCGGTTTTGCGTCGGGTCAGTCCGGGCACCCTGGCCTTCGTCAGCGCTCCGCCCTCCCTATTCTCCTCATGCTCGGGAGCCGCCGAGACTGTCAGATTAAAGGTGGATCTGATCACCCTTCAGCGAGCACAAGCGCTGCGAGAAGGATTCAGAGGTGGCCCGGCGAGTTGGAAACCGGCGCTCACACCGCCGTTGTCTTCGCCGACAGCTACGCCCCCGGTACGCAGTAGAACCGAAACCGTCCAAACATCTCCAACACCGCAAACGCGAAGCACCCTCCCCCACTGCATCATTCGTAAACCCTCAACGCTGCCAACAATCAGCGAACATCCACGACGGCAAGTTCAAAACCCGTCCAGAGTCAGTTCGAGTCTGACCGGGGAACAAAACCGCAGGTCACAGCGGTGGTTAGACCTACTAACAGACCACGGGATGCAGTGGGTATGCAAAAGAGCTGGCGAATGACCGATTCGCGAAGCAAATCGTCCACTTCGCGGCACCTAACACCACCGGTCTCCCACACATCCTGGCGCCTCCAATCGCACTGATCTGTTCATGACACCCACGAACATTTTTGGCCCGCTCCCGGCCCGCCAGCTCCGACCGAAATAATGCACCCGGTCACGTTGAGCAAAACACTCTCAAGCGTGCGCCGACTTGACTGGTTGCGCTCCACGCGCTTTGAAGTAAGGCATACAGCTGGATGAGTTCTGGGGTCGGGTTTTCCACCGCATTTCGTGCCGCAGACAGGCTCAGCGTGCCACCAAGAACCAACCAGACCTCTCGCTCGGCGCTGGGGTTTCTGATGACAGATCGAGCGTGCGCCCACATCGCTTGGCCACCATCGAACTCGCCAACACGTTGCCGGTTGACGATCTGTTCAACGTTGCACCCTTTCTCTGTGAGCTTCCAAGGTTTATTCCAGTCGGTCATCGCCGCCGCTGGCACGTCGTTGTTCAGAGGTTGCAGCCAGAGCAGGTTCTTGGTGGCCTGCGAAACGACCTCATGTAGTTTCGATGGCGCCAGCAGACTTCCTTTTGCCGCCTTGGCATGGATGAAGGCAATCCGATTCGATTGGACTGCAATGAAGTCCGCGATCTCATGCCCGAGGTCTGCGCAGAGGATCAAATCCGGCTTGTCGAAGTATTGCGCCATCGCAGCACTCGGTTCGCTGTTGGTTCCGGGCTTGCCGATGTTGTCGATAAGGCTGAAAACCGAACCTGCTTCCCACTCATTTCCGGCACGTCGGTTCCCCTTTTCGCTCTGTGCGCTGTCCAGCGCGGCCATCGGAGTCAGCGCATCAAGTAGCCAGAAGCGGTCTTCGGCGGTGTCCGGTCGGATGGGCTGAGCGAAGTGGCCATTTGCGTATAAAAACCCTTCGCTTGCGGGGACGATACGGAAACGTTGCTCTGCGTTGATAACCGAGATCAGTTCTCGTCCGGGAGCCACCCGTTCGCGGTAGTTCAGCTTGGCGAGTTCTGGACATCGAAATTCATAGCGCTGGCGTTCAGAATCCCAAGAAAGGTTGAACGTGAGGTCCTGCTGGTCGATCCTGATAGTGCCGACACAGTTATCAACATCACTCGAGTAATCGTCCAGAACGAGCCCGTGACGTGCGACGCCGTCTCCAGGACAATCGAAGTCATCGGCAACGACATCGAGGAGCAAGTGCAGTGGAGTCTTGTCGGATGGGCTCGTCGACGTGTCGGCGTAGCGGCGGAAGCTATCAGCAGGGACCTCTCTGCTTTCCAGCTGTCTACTGATCGAATCTGACCAGCTGGCGAACGCAGTGAACGTGTTGGTGCTGTCTTGCATATCGCGCAGGCGCGATCGGCTGATACCCACGTACCGTCGAAACCGGTCCTGGTCTCCTGCTGCGGGCGGATAGCCTTGCGCGACTGAACACACATAGGCGTAGTCGGTGAGCTCTGGTGCCACCTCGTCAAGCGCGGCGGCGCGGATCGTACGACTTCGAATCGATTGCCGTCCCAGATCAGTATTGTCCAGCGAAACCGTCGTCAGCCTAGAGTTTTTAGACAGAAGTAGTGAGAGACGTTTGGGTGATTCGAGTGGCAGGGATCTTAGGACCTCTGGCGTGCGCCCTTCGGTATCGAACACAAAAAGATGCGGTCCAGACCGGCGCAGCACTGTGAAGCCGAACCGCGTCTCGACAAAAGTGGCAGTACGGAGGAAAGACGAGTTTGCGACAGCGACGAATGGGATGATCACGGTGTCGTCGGCGGGATGCTGCCGCAGTTGAACTTCCCGGTCCGAGCGGCTCCACTCTGATTCGACATCATCAGCGATCTTCGACAGGTCTAGCCCCGAGTCGGGGCGGAAGATCCGTGCGGCGAGCGGAAACTTGAAGTGCCGCCATGCATCTTCGGCTGCCAACTCGAGCGCTACCCGGAACTTACCGTCGTAGTAGGTCGATGTCGGTGCGGCAGAGATGAGTTCATCGACAAGTTCTTTGCGTGTGGCAATGCCCTCACCAGCGCTACTGTCGAACTCACGATAGTTCTCCCATACCTCCGCGACGTTGAAGTCACTACGATGCGCAACCCACGCTGTCGCATCGGCAGGAGACTTGGTCGGGTTCCTGAGGACACGCCCAATCTGTTGGACTACCCCGCGGTCGTTGCCCATCCCGTCATAGAAGGCAAGGATACGAAAGTTCGGGTCATCAAGTCCCTCAACCAATTTGGACTGGTGGATCCAAACTTCGTCTGCAGTGTTGTCAGGGTTGGGAACGTTACGGTACAGGCCTACTGCGACATCGGTGCGGAACGTCTCGTGGATCCCGATTGCCGACTTTCCGTAGCGGGAGGACCGCAGTATCCCTACGAGATCGCGGATCTGGCTCGCTTGGCTACATCGAACAATCGCACGCGTATTGCAGTGCAGGAGCGTCTTTTCCTCGAATAGCTGGACAAATTCGGCCGCGAATTTCTCGATGTCGCTGCCCGAGAACTCGATGAATTCGGGAGTACGAAGGAAACCGTCGCGGACAGCGTGCGACAGCGGATACCGATATTGGGAATCTAGATCAACGCTGAAGTATTTGTGGTCGTTTCGATACGGCGTCGCTGTGAGCAGTACTGTCGGGCGGCCGATTGCGCGAATTGCCTGCGACCAGCGTGGTGCGGGCTCGTAGTGGCACTCATCGACGAAGACTGCTACGAATTCAGAGAACAGGTTCTCCATGTCAACATCTGCCGTACCCGGGCGGGTGTAGATCTTCAGAATTTTCGCGTTCGTTGTGACGAAAACACTCGGATTCTGCAACTGCCGCAGCGCATCAATTTCACGAGTTGCAGGTAAGTCCCGTGCTTCCGGAAACGATTTGGGGCGCTGCACCTCGAGCCGTTCCCAGATACGGAACTTGAGGTCGCGGGCGAGCTGATCCACGATTCCTCTCCACGGCGCCACGACCAGGACGTGTTTCCCATTCTTGGCCGCCTGACCTGCACCCAACTTGTTGATCGCGCCAGCGATGACCGCACTCTTGCCTGTGCCCGTGGGCATCGTGACGAGTGCGGATCGGCCGTCGTGACTGCGCTTCCTTAGATACATGTCGATGAGCGCGATTGCATCCCGCTGATGCTCCCAGAGCTGCGAATCAAGGTCTTCAAAAGGCACCCGCCAATTTAGCGCCTCCGAACGGCGATTCCCAAAACAACGCCCGAGCCTCGACTCGTGTCGGATCGCAATGTTGACGACACCCGCTGTTGTGCCGCGCCTTCTCGCCAGGGCGCGACGTCATGGACAGGGTGCGCTTGTAGTCGCGGGGTCTAGTTGCCTGCACCGGTAGAGGGGTAGTCAGAACCAGCGAGTGCCTTTCGTTGAGCGCCAGAGGCCCGCTGCGTTGTGGAGGTGGCGCATTGACCACAGGAGAGTCAATGTCGGTTGGAGGTCTTAGCGTTTCACCGACAACAGATCGAGGGGTGTGCTCCCCGAGGGGTTAATGGACTCGCGGACGATCTCCTACTTGTCGATACGGCCCAGATCCTCTTCGGCAAGTAGGAAGTCGTGCGCGTCCCTATAGCGGGTCAGCCTGCTCATACGCAGGCTTCCGTGCGCGCTCTGATATGCCTGTGGCCGAGCACGTGTCTAAGAAACGTCAGCTGAGAACAGCGGGGAGGTGGGAAGGTGCTTAGGTGTGTAGCCGGCCCAGGTCGGCAAATTCCTCTACCGTCAGATACAGCGCGCGGCTAGACAACTTGCGACAAGATCTAGCCGTGACTCACATAACGAATGTTTTTGAACGCGCACTTGGAGCTCGTGTATCTGACTTTGCCAAGGGCGGCGCACTGGGGCGGCGAGAGATCGAAGCGGTACGTGAGTCCTACATAGAGTGGATATCCCAGCCCGACAGCTTTTCTCGAGGCCAGAACGAGTTGTGGCCACTCATCAGTCACCACGACGACGTCAACGGAGACGTAGTCCTTCGCAACTTTGTAGCTGGTGCAGAACACCGCCACAGGAAGGACGCCGCAGACGAGTTGAACATGCATCTCGTGGCGTGCAACGGTGTCGTCCTTGCGGACCCTCTCCGGCGAATTTTCTTTAATCTCAACGGCCAACCGGTCGCCTCGCCAGAAGGCGACCACATCCATCGCGTTGCTGCTCGGCTCGCTGACATCGAGCCGTTCATCAACGATGACATCGTTCACGTATCTCGAACACACCCACTACTCAACGATGAGAAGCGACAGGCCTGGATAGCACCGTTCAATCTCGGACAGAACCTTCGGGTAATCACTGATCTGATTGAAGAAGGCTACTTCCCCGACCCGTTGCAGCGTAATCAGGACGTTTACCCCCGAAAGGTCGAAGAGCTACTAGCCGCCTGCGGTATTCGGAATGGTGATATTCCCCCAACTCTCACACCGCTAGACAAGCTGATGGCATTCGCTCGGACGCTCATGGAGGTCTCCTGGCAACTCGCACACTCAGCAGAAACTGATGCTGACCTATATCTCACGAACGAACTCGAGCGTCGCATCTTTGAAGTATTAATCGAAGACTGCGAGGACGAGCTCGCCAGGCTTCGGCACTCCGCCGTCACAGGCATGCACCTTCAAATGCTTGCAACGGTCGGGTTGCCGCTCCTGGATGTCTCTCGCGTCAGTCCCGATGACATCGTCGATATTCGCTCCGGCGACGCTTTCAGCCAATGGCGCAACACCCTCAATGTCGCTCTCGACACCTATGCGATGCACGAGACACACGGATCGGACGTCAAGGCGAGAATGGCGTTCGGCAACCAGATGCGGGAGGCCCAGGACCAACTCCGAGCCGCAGTGAAAACCGACGCGTCCATTTCGAAGACATTCAAGAAGGGATTTGTTGGACTAGGCATCGGTGTAACCACTACGGGGTGGTTACAACTCGCGAATGACTCCCACACGATGGCAGCGGTGGCGGGAATCGGATCGCTTGGTTACTCGGCCCAGTTGATGTACGAGTACCTTACGGGCCGCACCAGCACGGACACCAAGGCTCATCTCCGGTACTTCGCCGCGTTCGATCTGTAGCTCCACGCTCCGACGAGGAGCCCGCCCGTTTCAAAAATGCGACGTGAGCATGGATGGCGTTGCGAGACCGAGGTCCTTCTGACACGAGGTGATTGCAACGCCGAGAATGCCGTTGCCGCTCCCGGCCACATGCCATCGCCAGTGATGATCATCATGCATCCAGGGAAGTGACATGTCGCGGTTGGTCAGCACCAAAGGCATGAGGGGAACAGAACGTTCATGCCGTGTGACTGTGATCGGTTGGGTGATGGCGGCCTTGATGGTGTTCTTTTCTTCAGTGCTGAACGCGTCCTTCAGCGTCGCGAAAAGTAGAAGAGAAACGATACCTTTGGCGTGCAGATCGCGCTGCAAGCTGACCAGATTGGCAACGTCATTCGCATCGATGCGGTTGCCTTTCTTCACCTCTCCAAGAACCACGATCCAGTATTCGTCATGGAGAATGGTCGCGATTGTCGACTTCGACCGGTTGTGCGTTCGGTCGTTTGATGGTCAAGCCGTACACATGGCTTGGCGGCAAACCGCGGGTGTGGGACAGCTGAGCCAGAACGGATGTAGCGGCGATGGCCGGCAAGAAGCCTTCAATATTCTCGGCAGATAGATGCGCAGCGCCATGAATTCTTAACCATGACAGGGTATTTCGCGCCTACGACCCGCTGCCGGTCACTGCCGGATCGGTGCATCCTGTTAAGCTCTCAACGAGTGCAGATTGGAGTCTAGGCCTCAGCCGTCGAGGCTGAGACTTCTTATCTGTGCGAGTAGGTCGACCTGCTGGCTGATCTTATTAGCAAGGTCCTCGCGGTCTGTGTCAGACAGTTGATCGAAACCTTCCACGCTCGAGATCATCTGCAACTGCTGGTTAGTTATCTGCCTCTGAACGCCGTACCTGTCAACGTCTTCTCTTTGGCCCTGAAACACGCCCCACAGGTTTGACATGACCCCGACAGCTCGAACGATGTACCCGAACATCGCCTCGATCGCAAGCGCGACCTCAAGTGGTGAGTTGTATGACACGCGTTTCACCTGGATAGAAGCCTCGATCTCGCCGGCCACTTCTTCGCGCAACTTGGCCAGGTGGTATGGAGGGAACCCATTCTCGTTGATCCGCTCGATGATCGCAGCGGTAATGAGAGCCTCATGGAGATCTCCCAGCAGGCGGTTGAAGTGCCCGAGTCCAACCTCATCAGCCAGGGGGATCACGGCGGTTGCGGTGATTACTCGCGATGCGCTAGCACTGGTCATGGCTTGATCTAAGCAGAGCACCCGCGATCCACGGCTCACTTGAAGTCCGTGTCTTAGCCCCGCTGACCTGACACCATCACCTCATGAACGACTGACACGCCGACTACCTTCGATCACGCATCTACACAGGTGATCAGATCTGCACAGGTCCCGCCCAGGGCCTGTTAGCCCACGTGTCTACGGGTGGTGGTTCAAAGAAGTCTCCGGAGACATAGCTACCGGAGCGTGTAAGACGCGCGAGCAGCATGGCAGGTTGGTCGGCCTTGCACGGCGAGATCCTCGAGTGCAGCAAACGAGATGAGGTCCCCCGGATTGTGGAGTGTGGTTACGCGGCCATAAGGTCCGCAATTAACGATGCCTCATTTTTGATCGGACTGAGCATCCCGTAACCACGCTCCACTATTCGGGGGGGGAATGTCACGTCGCCTTGGCACAACTTGCGCACGATCTGCTCCGCGGAGTGCCATTTCCGTCCAACCATGATGTCTATCGTCCTTCCAGCCTCAGGTCGGGGCGACAAGAAATTCCGAACTTCGCGAACTCATCTACTGGGGACACACCAGATGAGTCGCCCCAACCGGTTCGCTATGTAAATTTCAACCTGGGGGATGTGTTTGTCGTATACGCGGCGGGAATCAAGCCGAGCGGACCCATCTGGCGCTGTTGGCGCCTTCCGCGGACATGGGAACGAGTGCGCCTGACCGCATGCTTTAACAGCTCTCCATCCACCCCGTCTGGCACAGAATAGTCATCCTCTGGCAACGCATCATGGCGGTTAAGACTTCCAACCGCGAACTTGACCTGGCCCGCGCGGAAGAGGACGCCGTGATCTTTGGAGAAAAGTCCAGCCTCGGTAATGACCCAGCCGCTAGATAGCCATTCGTAGACCCGGCCCGCGAACCACGCGCCATCCGGTGTTGCTACGGAAACATCCATGGCCTCTTGGAGCGCCAGAGCGAGATTTCCGAACAGCACATTCGTCGAGATCATGTGGGACACGAACGTAAGTCGCTGCTGTTGCAGGGCATCGGAATGTTGAGCGAGCACATCGAATGCGGACATCTGTGGGTGCCATTCCACCGTATGGGCGAACTCCACGACGCGATCATCCGATCCTTGGTAGTCCAAGGTGAGGGAAAGCTGTGGTTGATCCCGGTCCAGCTCGTCCCAACTGCCGATGCTGACGAGGTGGACCGGGCCCCACCGGGCCGTGATTCGAGGGCCGTTGACTACATCTTTACCTGCAGGCACAACCAGGTCACCAGTCGCTAACGCGCCAACATCGTTCGCTGCTTCCAGCGCGCTGGCGACGGTGTCGAACGTTGGTTCTTCGGCAAGTTGTTTGAGTGCAGCGCTCCGGGCGGAATCTTGTTGCGCGGCCCGGTCATCGAGTGCCTCCTGAATCGCGTTGACCCGCGCAGTCAGTTTGTCGGTCGCTGCAGTGAACTCGCGGGCTCGCTCATCAACGACTGCTGAAGCGCTCCGAGTCGCCACATCCTGCACGCGTGTCACGAGCAACCTCTCGATTACCAAGAGCGCTGCTGCGAGCATAAGAGTGGTTCCTACGTTGATCACCACTGTTGCCAGAAGGATCTGCCAGGTGCCGAAACTCGGGCCAAAGATGGCCGGAAGGAAGCACACCGAGATGGCCAAAACTACCCCGGCAACGGTGACCGCTACAGCCGTGCCCGTGTGTATCCGCTTGCCAGCGGCGCTATCAGCTTCCAACGTCATCCCGCTTCCAAAAAGGTTTCGGTGCAATAAATCTCGTCCCGAACCAGCGACGAGTAGCCGGATCAAGATCGTGTTAGTTTACTGGAAACCATGCATATTCCCACCCGACGGACCGCGTCCGACCGGGGCGATCCGTCCTGTCAGGCGCGTCCGGCGAAGTGTCCGGGTCCCGGTTCCAGCTACGCTGCGCGGCCGAGCATCTTCGCTATGCGCCCGATCAGTACTACAGCAAGCAGTAGGTCTCCAACTCACTCGGCGCGTGCTCCCCGTCGTGCACGCGGTGATCTAATCTGTCCCAAGCGAACTGGTCAACCCCACAGAGGAGACACGCAAGATGAAGGCGCAGGGGCATTCTCGTGCGGAGAAGGCCAGTGCGCGGCTGCCTGAAGAGCGTCAGTTCAAGTTCGTCCTCATGGGAGTGTGTATTTCGGTCGCGCTGTTCGCAGTCGCCTTCGTCGTGCTGACTGTGGTCAAGTCCATACGAAGCGCGCAAGACATCACCTCGAACTGGTTCGTGGCTTGGGGCACTTGGGCGGGCGGGCTGGGCACGGCAGCGGCCTTCTTGATCGCCGCATTCAACATCTCGGTCGCGAGCGCGCACTCTCGGTTCGATCGCCGACAGGCAGCGAATATCCGCGAGGACAACGACATGGCGCAGGCCCGGCTTTTGACCATCTACAAAGTTGAGGGCGAGGACTCGATCTCGTCCTTGTCCACCTATCGGATCGAGAATCGAAGCAAAGACTTGTTCTTCGATGTCACTGTTCCGTACGTCGATTCACCCAATGGATCAGACGCGGACATCGAGCGCAGGACTGCGGATCTGGTCGCTCAGGATAACCGGCTCCACGAATTCATACCGACGGCTGAACAGCTCTCCCCGTACCGCGACCGCACCGACCAAGAAGCATGGTTCACCCTCGTCACCGTCCACACCACGGACGCCAGCGGCATAGAGTTCGCCGTCGAATGCACTGATGCTGGCGGGCGGCGGTGGAGCCAGGAACTCGGCGGGGGAATCAAGCGCGTCCACACCACAGAGGCTGTCCCAATTCGGCCACCCGACAGGTTCCAACCCCGTCAGCAAATCAGGCGAATGTCGAACGTAGAAATTTGGCGTATGGGCGGTCCGGCCACCCGTGATCTCGAGCCGCTGGAATCCGACGAGGAATTCCTGGAAGTGATCGAGGTGTTCAACGTCGCGCGTTGGAAGCGCATCGAGGACATCGTGGTGGGGCCCAGCGATGACGGCGAACAGCCCGAGAATCCGATAATCTCAGTGACGTTCAGCCCAAAGGCCCCGCCCTTCTGGAGTGACCACTTCCGCGGCAAGCTGGCCGAGTCTGGATTGCGCTATGCCGGCGGACGCTCCCAAACAACTCAGACCGATAACTTCCGTTGTCCCCCACAGGCTGACACGGCGGGACTAGGCGATCTCATCGACGCCGCGATTCAATACGCTAACGACCACTTCGAGGAGAACGAACTCGCATCAGCGCGCAGAGCGTTGGACGCGCGACGAAGTCACACGAGGACTTCTACCTAATCTACCGCTGCCAGTTCATTGACAGGATCATTGCTGTCTACTCCCGCTCCAATCGAGTGATACCGTCCCCGGTACGCAGAGGGTACGCAGCAGCACCGGAACCACCCACAACCATCCAACGCGCCAAACACGAATACCGCTCCCCCACTGCATCATTCGTAAACGGTCAACAGCGCCAACAATCCGCAAACATCCGCGACCGCAGGTTCAAAACCCGTCCAGTGTCAGTTCGAGTCTCACCGGGGGCACAAAACCGCAGGTCACAGCGGTGCTTAGATCTGCTAAAAGTGACGATATCCTGCGGTACGCAGTGGGTACGCAGGAGTTTCAGCAGTCTCCCCCTCCGAGGCGGCCAGATTTGCGATTCAGGGAGCGACCACACCTCGGGGCCACCACACATCGTGGGCCGGATACGGCCGGGAAATTGCCGCGGCCGTAACCGATCTGGTGAGCGAGAAACCTTGCGCCCCGCGACCCGACTGCCGACGCCACTCAGCACGGACCGAGTCCCTCCGCGCCCATCGCCCACTGAACGGATTTCTCACGGGCAAAGTTGCCCGTGTGCCGAAACCGAGGTTCGCCCACGACGGACACTGGTCACCGACCCTGTCTCCAAATCAGTCGGCGACAGGTCCACCACACCAAGACGCCAGCCAAGTACACCCAACACCAGCCGGCCGATCCCCTGGCGCACGCGGAGCAACGATCACCATTCGGCGAACCACCACAGGATGCAACTGAGGCAACAAGCACATCAGAATCCGACTTCGAACGGATTCAACGCAGTGCCGACGGGACCTCTCTAGCTTTCGGGCGGCATAGTATCTATTGTGCGTACATCGTTGCGGCTCAGCCCTTTTCGTCACCAATGACGAAAACGTACCCCGAATCGCACACTCGGGACCTTGGGTCCCTGAGCACCCAAGGGCAGGTCGGCAACACCTATACTCCTCACGCCTGTCGAGACCTGACGGGCACGGTCTCAACCAGAAACTTAAGTTGGTCGGTGACCACGCCAGGAAAGGCGGGATCGATGTAGGGATCGAAGTGGCCGCATTCATAACGCAGCAGCGTCGACTCGGGGATGGCGCGGGCGGCCTTCACTGCCGCCGTGGCCGGCGCGATATTGTCCGACAATGCCACCTGGATAAGCACCGGACAGCTGATCTTCCGGGCAGTTCGCGCCGGCGAGTAAAGCCCGATCTTCACCAGGATCCGCGCGGCCACGGTCTCCGGGTAATCCCCACGCCTAACGCTCGACTCTGCAATCAACCGCTCGAACGCGGCCATCGCGCCCGGGGCAGCGAGGGCTGCCACGGCGTTTTCGGGCCCGACCGCCGCGACGTATCGAGGCGGTCGCCGAAGGAAAGATCCGACGAGGTCGGCAAGACCCACCGGCGCCAGTCGCAGCACTTGCCGCAGACCCGTGGCGCGCACCGCCGCCGGCCCACTGACGTGAGGAACCTGAGCGATGACCGCCGCCAACCGCTCACCATGGCCGGCCAACGTCAACACATGACCTCCGGCAAACGATGTCCCCCAGGCAACGACACGTTCGGCATCGGCGAACGGCAGAGAACGGGCAAACCTGATGGCGGCTCGCCAGTCGTCGAGTTGCGATCGGACATCAAGCAATTGGCGTGGCTCACCCTCGCTGTCGCCGAAATAGCGGTAGTCGAACAAGACCACCGCGTATCCCGCGGTCGCGAAATGTTCCGCGTAGGCCGGTAACCGAATCCCCCGCGTCGCGGCGAAGCCATGAGCCATGACGACCACCGGCACCGAGCCCAGCGGAGCGCTCGGTCGATACACCGTCGCGGCGCACCGGACCCCGTCGCTCGAGAAGAACTCTTCAGCCTGGGTGTACTGGTTGCCGCTCGACACGGTCGCCCCCCTGTTTTCTTGATCGGTATTCAAGGAATCTAGCGTCTTCTTGAACGCCGATCAAGTAAAGTGGTGTTATGCCCGCCAATCGTCGTCCACGAGCACGGGCAGAAAAGCGGGACGAGATCGTCACCTCCGCTCGCCGACTCTTTGTCGACAACGGCTACGACGACACGGCGCTGAGCAAGATCGCCGCCGATGCCGGAGTCACCGCGAACACCGTCTACTGGTACTTCCCCGACAAGGACCACCTACTGGTGGCCGTCCTGGAAGAACTGCTCATCGAGGCATTAGCGCGCTACGAACCGATGGCACAGCGTCCGCTGGCGGACAAGATCATGTTCGTGGTCAAAGAGTTGTCCGCAATGCGCACCCTTGTCGACACCGTCCATTCGCGGCGCGCCGCCTCGCCAGTAATAGATCGATGGCACAGCAACTTCCACTCGATGGCCGACGCACTCACCCGCGCCGATCTCCCGCCCGATGATGCGCAACCGGCGAGCCACATCATCGCGTTCGTGGTCGAAGGCCTACTCACACATCCCGGCGACGAAGCAGAGCAACGGGCAATCATCGATCTACTCGTCGACCGCATCACCCAGCGCTGATCGCCAGATTTGGTCCACCCTCCACTCGAGGAGCAGCCGTTCCCTTCGGCCACCTGACGTAATCTATCTTCCCGGCCTGGCCTGAGAACCGCTCAGTACCGCACGCTACCGATCTCAAACGTGGCGGACTCTAGAAACTCTCGCGTGATATCCACCCCAGTGTGGTTGGCGACCATCGCAACGGATCCCTCCACGATATGGAACTTGCCGTCTGGCATCCGGCCATCGATGTCGTCCTCGTCGTTGGACACTACCGAAAATCCCGCTTGACGCATCAGCGTTCGCAATGGTTCCGGTACAGAGTCGTCGAGCCCACTTCCACAGCGCAGCAGAGGATCACAGGAGCACACGCAGTCGCCGTTTTCCACAAACTAAACGAATAGTGCCCAAGAACGCCCCGGAAGTAGACGACCTCCCGGCCGGCAGAGAGGGCCGGAACATCTTCCATGCTCCATGCCGTTGAGCTAACCGCAATAACCCAATGGTCAGTGATTGCCGCAACCCCGACGAGATCTACGTCGCGGGTATTGACCGCCTCCATTGTCATGCCTTCGATTCTGGCGCGTTCGCCCGCGGGGCAGTCCGCCGAATTGAGGATTGGAACGATACCTACCAGCGTGGCGTCAAGTTTACTTGATGAGATATATACTATCGGCGTAACACGTTGTGCCCCGATATGTTTAGCCACCAGCGACGCAATGCAACGGAAAACGCGGCCCGGCTGTCTCGGTCTTCACCGTCTGCCCGCATGTCGACGAGCATGACACGCAGGCAGGCTTGATGCCTCAGGTCACAGGTGGATCGGCCATGACGTCTAATGAGCCGCATATACGTCAGGTAGAGGGACCCGCGGCTATAAGGCGTTCGCGCTAGATCGCGCCAAGCGGTGTCGACATGGCGCCATCGAGTCTGATCGTCTGACCATTCAAGAATGGGGTTGAGATGATGGCATTCACGAGATTGCCGTAGTCCTCGCCGCGACCGAATCGCTTAGGGAACGCAACGGCGCTCACGAGATGATCGAGGAGTTCTTCGGACGCACTCGCGAGTCGGGGTGTCCACATCGGACCAGGAGCGATGGCGCAGGCGCGAACAGCTACGTCAGCCAGATCACGCGCCATTGCCAGAGTCATTCCAACAATGCCGGACTTCGCAGCTGAGTAAGCGGTCTGGCGCGCTTGACCGTCGTAGGCCGCAGTTGAAGCGGTGTTGATGATCACGCCCCGCTCACCATTTTCGTCGAGTTCGTTCAAAGCGAACGCCGCGGCACTCAGCCGAGACATGTTGAACGGCCCAAAGAGATGCATGGCGATCATCTCTTGAAACATCAGCATATCGTGGGGAACACCGTCGGCAGTGGTCGTACGGGGCATTCGCAAAGTAGCTCCAGCCGCGTTGACATTGACTGTGAATCTACCCTGCCTCTGCGCGATCTCGATCGCCGCCCGCACGTCGTCAGCGTTGTTGTGGTCACCCGCCGCAGGCACAGCCCGCTCACCCAGACTCTCCGCAAAGTCCGTCGCACGCTGCTCATCCGGCTCGAAAACAACCACGCGGAACCCGCTTTCTACGAGGCGGCGCGATGCGCCGCCCCCGAGCCCCCCTGCCCCACCACTGACCAGAGCGGAATGTCCTTCAAACCTCACCGGGATCGACCTTTCGTTGATCGCCAGACGGTGACTAAAGCCGCCCGGAAATACCATTCTCTCTCAGAGAGAACTAGCATACCAAGCAGCTTTCAGCTGATCTGGTAAGGCTCGACAGGAGCCAGCGCGTACCTCGATAAACGGTATCCAACCTTCACCGATGCGGGCCGGCCGGAACATCTGTCACGGTCACTCGTAATAGATGTTCCGACCGTGCCGACGGCGAGGTGACGGCCACTCTGCGCGTCTTCGCCGTCCACGACCCGGTTCACATCGGCCGGGTGGCGACAGCGACCATCGCACGGGGCCGCGCCTAGCAGACTGCCCCGGTATGCAGAGGGTATGCAGGCACCGTGAACACAGCCCCGAACCACCAACACCATCAAACGCCAATACCTCTCCCCCACTGAACAATTCACAAACAGCCAGCAACACCCACGAACAGCAAACATCCACTTCCGCAGGTTCAAAACCCGTCCAGTGTCAGTTCGAGTCTGACCGGGGGCACCACGTCAACGCACCGTCACATCGTCGACGGACCAACCACAGACCCCTATGGCGACAACGCCGGAATACCAGGCCTGAACCTGCTGTGCCGCACCAGCACCGCGAGCAACAACCCGTTGACCTCGACGGCGATGTGCCGTTTGCGGCCGTTCGTCATCTTGCCGCGGTCGGGCAGCAGTCGCGTCCGGCGTGCCCCCGTAGCCGGTGGCGCAGCATGTCGTGGATATGCTGCCACGCCCCGCACCGGTTCCAGCGGACGAGATCCCGCGCACGGTGGTCGGCGGTGGCAATGCTTTTCATGGCAGCTGCCCCGGCCGATTGGCGGAATTGCCCTGTCGGGCATCGTGACTGCCACTCCGGCGTCTTCGTTGCTCGAGCAGGTTGCGAAACAAGACGATGCAGCCCATAGTGCGACGCGCAAGCAGGTGGCGGATTTAGCCGAGCAGGTTCGACTCCTGGCGCAGCAGCCTGGTCACGGCTCTCTCAAACATATCGGAACCGAAGAGTTGCGTCGAAAACTGGAGCGACCCGAGTTAATCAAGCCGAATGCAGTGTTATCACAGTGATTTCACTCGGCGCGAAGATGCGTAGCGGAGGCCCCCAGAAACCGGAACCCCGGCTTGTATAGAGCTGTGTGCGCTCACCGTGGCGGCTCAAGCCGTGGACGGTGGGCTGGTCGAGGCGGACCAGGAAGTTGAACGGCCAGATCTGCCCGCCATGTGTGTGGCCCGCGATCTGCAGGTCAACTCCGGCGGCTTCGGACTGGAAGACCTGCTTGGGTTGGTGCGCCAACATCAGCACCGGCAGTTCCGGGTCGGCCCCGGCCAGAGCCTCCTCGAAGTTTGCGCCGTGGCCCGCGATCTGTGAGGACTTCGCGGTGGCGTCGTCGACACCCGCGATGATGAGTCGGTCGCCGCCGCGTTCGACGACAATGTGCTTGTTGTGCAGTGTTTCCCAGCCTATCGAGTCCATGTAATCGAGCCAGCCCTGTGCCTCGCCGAGATACTCGTGGTTGCCGGTGACGTAGACCTTCGCGAGTTCGGCGCGCATGGTGGTGAGTGGTGTTGCTTGAGCCCGTCGTTGTTCTACCGTGCCGTCGGCGATATCGCCGACGTGCGCCACGATGTCGGGGCGTAGTTCGTTCACGGTTGCTGCCACTCCCTCCGACCACTTCGTGCGGTTGATCGGACCAAAATGTGTGTCGGTAACCGCGACAACACGGGTGCCATCGAGTCCCTTGCCGAGTCTCGGAAGCACGATGTCTACATGCTTGATCCGAGGCACTCGCATGGCTTCCCGATTACCCCAGATTACGAGAATCACGGACACGACGATGACGGCTACGGCTACCCAACGCGAGCGAGTCGGGTCTTCGACGCCAGCGAGACCGAGCGCGAATCGTGCGAGATTTCCGATCACCGACCATGCGAACAGCACCCAGATGATGCCCAGAATGGAGTCGCCGACCAACCCTGCCCAATCGAGGTGGCGGCGGCCGTGGCTCAGAACCAACATCACCGGCAGTGCCACCAACGTCAGCGCGCAGGCCACGGTTCCCAGTGCGGTGACGGGAGTCGGCCACTGCGTCCCCGACCTCACCAACGTCCACCACGGGACAACAAAAAGGATCAGCAGGATGGAGACGAGCGTCGCGGTGATCGCGATTGCACGCAGTGGTCTGCGGGTTTTCGGCGAATCAAGCTCGGGGGCTATCTCTCGCGACTGGGGAGTACTCACTACGCCGATCATAAAGGCTCTTCAACTTTATGCGGGCAATCACCCTGAGAAAGCGTCCGAGAACTCGCGATGGTGAGCAGCGCTGGCGGATCGTGGGTGGGCTCCTGGTTTGGTGATAAGCAAGTCGCAGCCAGTACCCAGGAGTCCACAATGTCATCGCCGATTTCGCTGTGTCCGTCGTTCCCACCTCACGCGTCGGCGGGACACCGGTGCGCGGTGAATCCGTCCTCGTTACTGACCGACCACCAATGGGCGGTCCTGGAACCGCTACTGCCGGCTCGTCGGCATCCTCAGAAATGTCACCCGGTACGCAGTGGGTACGCAGCAGCACCAAAACCGCCCAAACTGGTTCAACGTCGCAAACACGAATACCGCTCCCCCACTGCATGATCCGTAAACCCTCAACACCGCCAACAAACAGCAAACAACCACGACCGGAGGTTCAAAACCCTCCAGTGTCAGTTCGAGTCTGACCGGGGGCACAAAACCGCAGTTCACAGCGGTGATTAGATCCGCTAAAGGCGCGGATATGCTGCGGGTACGCAGTGGGTACGCAGGAGATTCGGCAGTCACACCTTCCGAGGCGGCCAGATTTGCGATTCAGCCAGCGGCCATACCTCGGTACGAATACGCCTCCCGGGCCGGTTACAACCGGGAAATTACCTCCGCCGCAACCGGTCTGGTGAGCGACAAACCTTGAGCGCCGCGACCCGACTGCCGACGCCACTCAGCACAGATCGAGCCCAGCTCCGCGCACATCACGCCACAGAACGGATTTCTCACGGGCAAAGTTGCCCATGCGCCAAAAAAACCGAGGTTGGCCACATGACGGACCCTGGTCACCGACCCGCCTCCAAATCAGCTGGCGACTGGTCCGCGACACCGAGACGCCAGCCAAGTACACCCAACACCAGTCGGCCGATCCTCTGGCCACGCGGAGCAACGACTTCGAATCGATTGGCCCCGCGGCCCGCGATCGACGGCAACGACCTCGACCGCTACCCATTGATTCACGGCGTGCCGCCTCTGTGGGAACTGAGTCCGACCTATCTCACATTTCCGGTGTTGGGCACGCTGATCGGGATGGCAATCGTGGTGACCGCCATCGGTGTTCGGCATGCAATCGCGGCACGCGCCGTCGACCGCAGTACTTTCATCTGACTCCGGGGATGGCGCATCAATGGCAGGCATCCTAGGCAGCTCGCGCAATCGCGACCCGTTCCGCGACAGCACGGAAGGGTGTTCTTTCGGCGAGATTCATTGGTGCAGTATCGATATTCGATCACCAGCGCTGTAACGAAGCTCGATTCGGTGCTGCGCTCTTCTGGTCTGGCGGTGTATGTCCGCCTGGATGAGGGTGAGCGCTGTAAGCGGTCCCTGCCACGGAAGTGCCGTTGATGACGGTTCCAGCCACCTACCATGCTTAACGTGACCGACGACGAGGACCGGTGGATTACCACGTTTTACGAGGACGGGTCGGTGGAGACGGTGGAGCGGCCCGGCTACGCCGAATCCCTCCGACAGAAGGAATGGGATGCCTGGGGTGGTGGACCCCCTATCCCGGAGGTGACGTCTTACAACGCAGGCCACGAGCTCACTCGACACGCGCGTGATGTGGTGGTCGGCATTCTGGCCACCGACGACGCCACTGCACGCCAGGTCGCGGCATGGAGCGCCCGCAGCGCCTGCGAGTACGCGGGACTAGCACAACGACCATGGGTAGCGTCAGCACTAGATGATCTCGACGAGGGACGGCCGGCGGCCGACCCATTTATAGACCCGATCGACGCAGTCCATCGGCTGCAGGTCGAGCTCGGTCTCGACAAGTACGCCAGCGATGGTCCGCAATTAAACGCAGGGTCGGCATACACTGCGATTCCTGCCGTACTCGGCGCCCGTCACCCCGATAGCCGGCGTGCAGCGATGGAAGCGTTGAGCCACGCCCACTTCACCTACGGCCCCCGGCACACATCCGAACTCTATGGCCGTCTTCGTGTCGCGTTTCCCACCCTTCCCCGCAGCGACAACGTTCACGACCCGCAGTGACCTACCCCTCAACCTCGCCGCGGTGGCACCGCCGCCACCGACTCGGTCCATTTACGTTCGTAGGGAGCCGAATTGAGTGTCACCCAAGAATGGAACAAACTGATGTCGGCCCTGGACACGCTGTCCGACAGAGCCTTGACATTCCTTCCGCCCGCGTCCGCGACAGAGGTGGCGGCCGCCGAAGCCGCAACAGATGCGGAGTGGCCCCAGCAGCTCCGTGAGTTCTACACACTGCACAACGGTCAAGACCCGGACGACCGGGAACGTTTTTACGGCGAGCTACTTCCGCAGTCCTGGCTGTTTCGCGTCGACTACATCGCCGAGCAGTATCAAATCATGGTCAAGCACGGCCGTTGGGAACTTGAGAACGACCAGTGGCTACGCGACAATGCCCGCGACTCCGAAGCGGGGTCGACAGCATTCTGTTTCTTGCCGTCCTACATCCCCGTCGGCGGATTGGACTCCTACTACTACTTCATCGACACCCGGCCCGGGCCACACTCCGGATGCATCCGGCACTGGACGCGAGACGATGGCGACAACGGCAGCGAACCCATCTGGGACTCCATCACAGACATGCTCGCCGCGGTCCGCGTGAGCGTCCTGACCGACGCACCGCTGTTCGAGCCATGGCGTCCGTGGTTCATCCACGACCCAGAGGACCCCTCTCACGGCGCCCTGACCTGGGAGACGACATTTAGCACCGACCTCGGAGACGCACCCGCGCCTGTCCCGGACCCGATACCGCTGCACCTTCCATTCCCGCTACTTGACTTCCCCCCGTCCGAAGTCGGACCCGACGACGACTGCGTCGACCTCGAATCGGTCCGGCAGTCCGTCCTGGCCGTCGCTCGTCGCCTGCACCCCGACGCCAACATCGAGGGCGGCTACACGGTGTACCAACGACTCCCTCGCCGGCAAGGAATCACCGCCAACTCGATGACATACATCGACGGGGAACTCACGGCATATCTGACCGTCATTACCGGTATCGGCAACCGGGTCCTAGTACACGAACACCGGCCCGGAGGGTTCACATTCATCACCCATGACTAGAAGGGGCGTCGAAACCCACCTGAATACAGCCGGTTACACTCCCCACCGCTTTAGTCCCTTGCTGGCGAAATCGGCATCATTGGCGTAAAAGTATGACGAGTCAAAACCCAATATAACAACAGATTTCAGTGCAACACGGGATTCCGACCATGTCCCACGGAGTTCAGAAATGGTCGGCACTGGCGCCGATCCTGACCGAGTGATACGCAACACTCGACCAGCTGGTTTGCGGCTGTGCGAACATTGGGCGATGAGTAGACGGGCACGACTCTGGGCGGGGTTCTCGCGTTGGCGACCGGTCGTCAGGGACACGCTAATAGTGGTGATCTACGGCCCGCTGATTATTCCGAGAGTCCTGTCGACACCATTTTGGTGGGAATGGATTCTATTCGCCATTTGGTTGGTGATAGCTGCCTATCTTCCGCTCACGGTATGCACGACATGGCGCAATCGACACAAGCCGCTTGATCGAGGAATGTTGGGCCCCTCGACGATTGCTCTCATCGACCTGGACGACGCCGTCGTGGGGGACATCGCCGCGCGACATAAGGAGCGGGTGCCGGCGGTCAGGGAGCTCCGCGAGACTTACCCCGGCCTGGGTCTGAAAGACGCCGGTACCCTCGTCGACCGACATTGGGTGACCTAGCGCCGGAGGGCGAGACCCAGGTGAGCGTCAGCACATGTCTCACTATCCAGCAGAGTTTCACCGGTCGAAGGCGATCGCGCTCATTCGCGAGGACCTCTCCCCCGCCCCCACACACCAGAGCGGTCGTGTCCTGCTTGGTTGTGGTGCTGGCTCGACACGAAAGCGGTCTCATTCGCGGAACGACTCGTCCTACATCTACACGTCGCGCTTCCAGTATCTTCTGTGGCGCAATCGATTTCTTCACCAGTGATAAAAGCGAATCGCGGATCACGCCGCCTAAGCCTGGCAACCTCCTTCCGCCACAGGAGTTCAGCCACGCAGCCTCAACGGTAGTTCACAGCTGCGTTTGGTCTGGCATGATTCGAGCTATGTCGACCTTTCGTGACTATCTGTGGATGAAGGACGAGCCGTACTATGGGTGGAACGGTAACGGGTATCTCGTCAGTTTGATTCGCGACACGTCCTCGACCGATGTCCTCGACTCCCTCAAGGCATTCAACAGACGGCCACACGGTCACGGATTTCTAGGCTTCGCCGCCCGCTCTAGTGAGTTCGAGTCCCTCGAACTGGTCCAGCCAATGGTGATGTGTGCGCAGACCGTCGGCGTCGCCGACATTGGAGACGGTTGGGTGTTGATGATCCAACAGAACAGCGAGTACCTCGGTATTGATGACAAATTGATGCGGCCAGTCTTTGAAAAGCATGAAGTCATAAGTCATTTCAGCAACGTCAACGCGCACTCACGGTTTGTGTGGTGGCGCGACAGTGATCGTCAGATCTCGTTCGACCTGCTATCGCCGGAGTGGGATCTGGATGCTGCTGCAGCATCGCCCACCGCAGGCTCACCCACAGTCTTGAACCTCATCCCCGAGGTCGGCGGCATCGAGCGCGACTACTACGGGACACGGACCGAATTCTTCCACATCGAGGGCGCCTTCGCGCTCGCCGAACGCCTGACAGGGGTCACGGTGACCCAAGAAATCCTTGAGTCAGCAGACTTTACCGTAGCAATCGTTCCCACAGTTCCCGACTCCGAATGCCAGCTAGCCCATGAACTTCCGCCACGCTTACCCCTGGTTGGCGAGCAGGCTACCTGGGGCGAGGTCGCGCAACTGTATCGATCGTCTGCTGAGGAAACAGTTCACGGCCACTTCGTGCTCACCGAATCCGGATCCGGCAACGACGAAGTGACCGAGGTCGAGATCTGGCAGACCCCGTTCGGATTCTCGCGACAGGCCGACAGCGACGGCCTAGTCGCTGTAGGAACTCCGCGCGACCACTGGCACCGCGGACCGTACGCGCCACAAGCAGACATGCACCGGTTCGTCAACATCCATCGACGCTGGGACGCACCATTAGCCAGCCTCGTCTCCACCTCTACACCCGCACGCCTGACCGAGGTGGCCGGGCGGCGCGCATGGGAGTTCGACTTCCCACCGGCGTGGGACGGCGCACCGATCGCAGTCGCTTTTGACGCCGCAACCGGCGTCGTCCTGCGGGCGACAACCCCGAACCGAACCGAAGAGTTCACCCACATCATCACCATCGGCGAAACCTTCGACAGTAAACTCTTCACACTGCCGTCCTGATCCGACCAAGACGGACCTCCGACTTCTGATGCTCGTTTCATACCTGCCTTTCAGTACACCCCGCCGGACTGGCACGAACAACGCCCATCAACCCGACGCAATATCGATTCTCGGCGTAATAGGCTGTTGCACAAACTATTACGTCACCGGCAACGGAACGTAAGATGATCTCGCACGTACCTGGCAGACTGTTCACATGCCACAGGCCCTAGACAGCAGCCAAACTGGACTCAGAGAATGGGGGACGACCTTCGCTGTCACCGCCGGCATGATTGTAGGCGCGGGCCTAGTCATAGCATGGTTATTCGCCATCAGATCTGCACTCGCCGAAGCAATGAATGTCCCGGTTCTTTCACCGGTCCCGATCAATGACCGCGCATCAGGCGTCCCTGGACCTACCCTCGATTATTGGATAGCAGCGTTGGCGCCACCCATCGTCATGATCGCATGCTTGGGCACCCTGACACTGTGGCGACGAGTTCGTGTGCTCGCCGCAAGTACCCTTGTCACATTCCTTATCGTTGGGGTACCCCTTGGCTACTTCGCAGTCTCCCTTGGTGTCGAAGGCTTCGCGCCCAGCTAATTGGTGGCGGGACGTGAGACGTGTATCCGCTGTGGAACATTCCGTGACATGAACACCGTCTGGGGCGGGAAGAATCTCAACCACTAAGCCGCCAACACTCTCTTTACTGGCCTGCGGAATGCCGACACAAGGTCGCCCGACCGATCCCGAGGTGCCGCAGGGAAAGCCCCACTAGACCCTTGTCAAGTTTAGGTGACGCAGTCTGCACAATCGGCTGTCGTTCCTGTCGAGCTGTATTATCCCCCGGTACGCAGAGGGTATGCAGGAGACCTGGCGAACAGCCGTTTCGACGGGGATACGCCCAGAAGTGGAGCCAACCCCAACTAGACCGCCGGGCACAACGCGAGTCGCAGACACTCCGAATTCGCGACGCGCACAACAGCTCCAACGCATCTGAGCCACTTGTTCCAACTTTCGCCCGCTGCACACCCAGTTCTGAACCGCGATCCAAGCAGTGACTGGACGGATTTCGCAAAACCACCGACCTCGTACTCGCGCACGCCGCCACCGACCTCCACGATCGTCGCACGCTGGTCGCCGAGGCTGATCTCGAATTGCTGACCCGATGGAGGAGTGGTCATGCCTCTGCCTTCTTTCCATGCGCGCGGGCCTGGAGGTCGGAGTCGATCTGCTTGAAGTTCCGGTCTTTGGTCTCGGGCACGTAGCGGTAGACGAACGCCAAGCCGAGCAAGCACACGACCGCGAAGATCAAGAACACCGGGCCCGTGCCGATCGCCCCAACCAGCGGCAGGAAGGCCGTGGACAGGGCAAAGTTCGAGAGCCAGCTCGCTGCCGAGCCGGCCCCTGAACCCTCGGCCTGGTTCTCGGACGGGAAGATCTCCCCGAGGATCACCCAGAACACCGGGCCCATCCCCACGGCGAAGGAAGACACGAAGACCAGCATGGCCACGAGCAGGATCACCGAGCTGAGCTCGGCGACGAACGCGAGGCCAAGCAGGGCGACCGAAATCCCCATCCCGATCAACGAGACCAGCAGCAGCGGCCGACGCCCGATCCGATCGACCAATCTGAGCGAGACGATCGTCATCGCGAGGTTGACGGCCCCAATGATGATCGAGTAAACGATCGAGTTCGAGGCGCTCAGCCCGGTCTGGGCAATGATGGTCGGCGCGTAGTACAGGACGGTGTTGATGCCGACGAACTGCTGGAAGATGGCCAACCCGACTGCCACGATCAGCGCCGGGCGGACCCGGGGCGAGAACAGTGCGCGCAACCCCGTGCGCTCGGGGCGCTGATCCTGCTCCCGCTGGTGTTTCTGCTCGTCCTCGTCGCGGCGGTAGGCTTCGATCACGCGATCGGCGCCCTCCGGACCGGCGACCGATTCGATCACCTCACGCGCCGCGTCGGCACGTCCCGTGCGAACCAGCCAGACCGGCGAGTCGGGCAGCCGTACCGCGATCACCGCCAGCACGACCGCCGGGACCGCGCCTACCCAGAACATCGCTTGCCAGTTGCCGCTGGAGCTGAAGGCGAAGTTCACGATGTAGGCGACGAGCATCCCGACCGTCTGCAGTAACTGATTGAGGGTGAGCATCCGGCCCCGGATCTGCGGCGGCGAGATCTCGCCGAGGTAGGTGGGCACGAGCGCCGACGCGATGCCGACCGCGAGGCCCACAACCAGGCGGCCAAGAATCAGCACCACGAAGCCCGTCGCCAGCGCCGAGACCGCGAAGCCCACCGCGAAGAGCACCCCCGCGATTCCGAGCATGGCCTTCCGTCCGAAGCGGTCCGCGAGCCGGCCGGTGAACACCGCGGCGACCATAGCGCTCAGCAGCACGATGCTCGTCGCGAGGCCCTGCTGAGCGCTGTTGATTCCGAAATCGTCCGCGATGTAGAGCAGCGCCCCGGCGATGACGGCAGTGGCGTACCCGATCAGGAAGGTTGCGAGGTTGATCCACAGCCCCCAGCGCCGCGTCCGGGCCAGGCCCTCATCGGAGATATCGACCTGCGGCCGCGTCCCGGATGCCTTGTTCTTCGGCGTTTCGTCTTTCGCCATGTCACTGTCTCCATGGGGGAAGCCCGGTGAGCGACCAGCCGCCGGTGTCGGCGCTGCCCGCTTCCTCGGTCACGTCGGACTCGACATAGCGCGCGCTCTCGACGACCGCGTCTACCTGCGCTCCGCTGGCGTCGGCCTCCGCGAAGGGCTCCGTGATCTGCGCGCGCCACCGATCGTCGTCCCAGTCGTCGAGCCCGCTGCCGACAAGCGCAAGGCTCTCCAGGGCGTCGGCGGCCACCAACCCGCCCAGCCCTGGCAGTAGTAACCGTGCAGTCAGGTCGCCGCTCGCGCCCAGAATAAGAAGGGTCTGATCGCGGGAACTGTCCGCCGCGGATTTTCCCCCGGGCAATGCCTTCGCGGTGTGTGTCGGGTCGGGGGCCATGAGTGTCCCTTCCAGTCATTCGACAGGGTATTACGCGCGACGCGCCACAGTAGCGTTATCGCGTCGTGAAGCACCCCAGGTCCGTTCCAATGTGGTTGCGAGTGCATGGATTCGCAACCGATGCAGCAAAACGGTCTTTACGTCGCCTACCCGGAGGTTGGCGATGGCGCGCACATTCGAAGCCCGCGAAACAGTTGCCGACCACGAGGCGCGGCAGAGCAGACCGCACATTGTGGTTGCCTCAGACTGACGTCATCGAGTCTCAATCTGGCTGCCAACGTCTCACTTGCAGTGTCATCCGAAAATGCCAAAGTAGAACACGAATAGTCTTGTCTACCAGCATCTTCAAGACGCTATCTCACAAAGTATCCACTATTGGCGTGATACGTTGTGCCGCAGGGTAATTTGTGTCACCGGTGACGTAAATACAACTCACCGGTGACGTAATGCGACTAGAGCCAACACAACCGCACCGACTAGGCCGACCAACGTACGCCCACCGTCGCGAAGAAGTCTGGGGCACAATCGATCACGGTAACCTGCCACGGAACTGGACCGAAGCAGCAGAAGAAGTAGGGCTAGAGGCTCCGACTGTCCGGTAACGCGGGCATCCCGGCGAACTCGGTCAGCCGGCTCATCCCCAGCGCCGCGTACTTCTTCAATCGCTCGACCGCAGCGGCGAGTTCATCGGACTCCATCAGGTTCGGTGGCATACGCGAAGGGTTCAGCGCGACCTTGCGAACATCCACGACCGCAGTTTCAAACTCGTCCAGTGTCGGTTCGAGTCTGACCGAGGCACCACAAACCGGCAATCGGATGCGCACCGATCGGCCGGCGATCGCGGTCTCTGCCAACGCCCGTTCATAGCGGCCGTGCCATCCGCGAGATCCCATCGATCACGACAGCAGTCAAATGCGGCAGCAACACCTCATGGCACTCGAACTGAGATGTCCAATATCAGCCGCCCACACCACTCGCCCCCACGGCAACCCGCGCAATACCGGCATCACTCGATTCGCGCCAGGACCGTTCCCGCAGCGGCTACGATTTCGGAATGTATGAACACCACGCTCGGCGGCGTTCACCGGCTAGCAGCGAACCAGTCCGATGACGGTGCGCCGGCGGGGACCACTGTGGATGGCCGTCGGTGCGTGGATGGTGGTCTGCGCGATGGCCGCGTCTTCCACGGTTGCATTCGCGGCCCCCAACCCCGCTGGACCTGTTGCGTCGAATGGATCCGCTGTGGTGGCCGTTGCGCCTCTGGGCGGACGCCAGTTCGCCGTGACGGTGTATTCGGCGGCGATGAATCGGCAGATACCGCTGTGGGTCTCGCACCCGAACGCCTCGGCACCGGCGCTGTATCTCCTCAACTCCGTCGATGGCGGCGACGGCGGAGGCGCGTGGACCGGGCGGACCGACGTGGCCTCGTTTTTCGCCGACAAGAACGTCAACGTGGTGATCCCGATGGGAGGCCGCGCCAGCTACTACACCGATTGGAAACACGACGATCCGGTCTTGGGCTCCAACAAATGGGAGACGTTCCTGACCCGCGAGCTGCCGCCATTGCTCAACGCCAGGTTCTCCATGACAGGCCGAAATGCGGTCGCCGGATTGTCGATGTCGGCGACCTCAGCCTTGGACCTGGCGGGTCATGCACGCGGGCTGTATCAGGCGGTGGGTTCCTATAGCGGCTGCACGCGCATGAGCGACCCGCTGGTGCAGGGAACTGTGTATTCGGAGTTGGCGAGCTTCGGCGCCAATGCAGCCAACATGTGGGGCCCACCCGGGGATCCTGCGTGGGCTGACCACGATCCGACGCTGCACGCGGATCGACTGCGTGGCACCCACGTGTATCTATCGGTCGGCACTGGTCTTCCGGGTCCGCACGAAACACTGAATGCGCCGGGAATCGGCGGCAATGTCGGCGCGCTGGTCGATCGAGGTGTTGTCGGCGGAGCGTTGGAGGCGGTTGTCAATCAGTGCACGCGGCCATTGGTGGACCGCCTGCATGCCCTCGGCATCCCGGTGACCGTGAACATGCCTGCGACCGGCACACACTCATGGCCGTATTGGCAAGACGAGCTGCACAATTCCTGGCCCACGCTGGCTGCCGCGATCGGCGCATGAGCTGCGACCCCAGAATGTGTCGGGGTTGGTGACATCCGAAGTGTTCATTTCGCACATTTCGGGCGGGATCGCTGGTTTCGCAGGATATTTCGCCGGGTATCGCTTGCGAAGATGAGTTCAGATGTTGCCGGTGTGTGGTCTATCCGGAGAACGGGTGGCAAAATTACCGTTGATAATCGGAGAGCCCGGAACACATATGAGCTGAGCGTCAACAGGGGGTAGCTGAGACTGGCAGGAGAATTCCAGCGACCAGAAAGACCGATGGTGATGACAGAATCTCTCGATGTCCGAGCCGAGCGTGAGCGGCTTACCGGCGCGTTCCGTCCGGGGCAACTATTGCCCGATTTTGGCTACAGCAGCGAAGAGGACGCTTTGTGGTCGCATGTGCTCGCAACGCTTCGCGGCATGCACAAGAATTTTAGTTGCGCGCAATATCAGTTGGCCGCACAACGCGTGACGCTGCCCACCGGCCGGGTGCCGCAACTCCGTGAGGTCTCACGCACGCTTCGGTCCTTGACCGGCTTCGAGCTTGCACCGGCGATGGGAGCAGTACCAGGCCCCCTGTTCTACGGCCCACTTGCCGAGGGGATCCTCACGTCAACCCCGGATTTGCGCCCGGTCACGGAGCAATCTTTTTCGCCGGATCCCGATGTCATTCATGAACTGGTCGGCCATGGGGTGATGCTCGCCGATCCGGAGTTCGCGCAGCTGTATCGCTGGTTCGGACGAGCCGCCGTGCATGCCGCCTCTGACGAGGTGCGGACGGCGATCTCGCGGTTGTTCTGGTTCACCATGGAGGTCGGCCTCGTCATCGAGAAGGGTCGCCCGCGAGCGTGTGGTGCCGCCATCTTGTCCTCGGTTGCGGAGATGGAGTCTTTCGAGGATGCGGAGTTGAGAGACTTCCGGGTCGAGGATGTCATTGCCAGCGACATCGACGACAGCATGTGTCAGCCAGTGCTGTTTGTCGCCGATTCGGTCAGCCAGATGATGGATGATGTAAAACGTTTCCTCGCGACAAGTGCCGACTTATGACAGTGCACTTCGGCATGGTTGCCGTCGCTGAGACCCTCGCCGTCGAGCGTTAAGGACTTTGCGGTGCTGGACCTGCCTGGCAATGTGCGCCGAAATGGCAGCACAATGCCGCAGGCGGGCACCTTCGAATTGTCGGTCGCGCAGTCCGAACTGTGGATGGCGCAACAACTTCACCCCAGCGTACCGTTTTCCATTTCTCAGTATGCCGATCTGCACGGACCCGTCGATCTCGAACTGCTACAGGATTGCGGGCGACGGGCCGGTCGCGAATTGCAGTCGCCACATGTGAGATTTGCAGTCGTCGGTGGCCGGCCGCGCCAATACGTCGACCATGACCTGCTGACGGGGTTCGACTGCGTCGATGTGAGCGATCACCCCGATCCAGACCATGCCGCTCGTGTGTGGATGAGCCAAGACCGTGAGGCCGCCATCGACTTGTCGGGTCCCGATGTCACCAGGACGGTGATGTTCACCCTCGGCCCCGACCGATACCGCTGGTACGCGCGCAGCCACCATATCGCGGTCGATGGCTTCGGCGCCGCGCAACTATCGCAGCGAACGGCCGAATTGTATTCCGCCGCAACCGAAGGCCGGAACGCTCCACCGTGTCGGGCGATGCTCCTGACCGAAATTGTGGCGACCGAGCAGCGGTATCGGTCCTCGCCGCGATTCGACGCCGACCGCGAGTACTGGGCTGAGCAACTCACCGGTCTGAATCACATCACAAAGCTGACCGATCGGTATGCTGCACCGTCAGCACGGCCGCATACCGCGCACGCATCGGTCGATGCAGCAGCAACGGCGCGGCTCGATGCCGTGGCCGGCCGGTATGGCACCGGAATGGCGGAAGTGTTGGTCGCGGCAGTCGCCGGATTCCTGGCGCACATGACCGGCGACCGCGATGTCACAGTGTCACTGCCGGTCGCCGCCCGCACCACCGGGGCACTGCGGCGATCGGCAGGGATGGTCTCGAATGTGGTGCCTCTACGCGTGCGGGGCGTAGCCGAGAGCACGGTCGCTGATCTGGTGCAACAGGTGCGCCTGAACATCATCGGGGCGTTGCGCCACCAACTGTATCGCCACGAAGACCTGCTCCGCGACCACGGTGTGGGTCTGGCTGGTCGCAGTGGCTACGGTCCGCTGATCAACGTCCTCACCCTTCCCGAGAGCATCGGCTTCGGTGTCGCCCGCGGGCGGGCGCACCTGCTCTCGGCCGGGCCGGTGGAGGATATGTCGGTCAGCTGCTACCGAGTCGGTACCGGACCCCTCAGCATTGATTTTCATGCCAACCCCGACCTCTACACCGCAGATGAGCTGGATCGATATCGGCAGCAGTTCATCGACTGGTTGTCCCGATTCCTGCGGGCTTCGGCCGAGGAGAAGGTGTTCGCACTCAGCGCCGGCACACGGAGCGTCGCGGCCCCCCGGCCCCGGCGCCGGTCGCGGTTGCTGCCCGAGTTGCTGGCGGCCGGGATCGGAGCCGGTGAACGGATTGCACTGAGCGGGCCGGACCGGTCGGTGTCGTATCGCGAACTCGACGAGGTGACCGCGCAGTGGGCACGTGAGCTGATCGCACATGGGGCTGGTCCGGAAGTCGTTGTCGCGGTGGCCTTGTCCCGGTCGGTGGAATCGGTTATGGCGTTGTGGGCGGTGGCCCGAGCGGGCGCGGTGTTCTTCCCGGTAAATCCCACCGATCCGCCGGCGCGGGTGGCGAAGCTGATTGCAGATTCAGGGGCGATGCTGGGAATCACCCTCACCAGATGGTGCACACTGCTGGACGCCACGGCGGTGGACTGGTTGCTGCTCGACAGCGACGAGTTCACCACCGCCGCCGCATCACACCCGGTAGTGGCGGTGACCGATGCGGAGCGGACACAACCACTGCGTGCCGCTCACCCCGCTTATCTGATCTACACCTCCGGTTCCACCGGAGAGCCGAAGGGTGTGCTCAGCACTCACGAGGGTCTGCCCGCACTGAGCGACGAACTACTCGCTCGTGGTCAAATTTGCCCGGAATCGGTCGTGCTGCTGGCGCATTCACCCTACTGCGACGCGTCGATGCTCGAATACCTCTCCGCATTCGCGTCCGGGGCGAAGCTGGTCGTGTTGGCGCCGGACATCGTGGCCGGCGAACAACTTTCCCAGGTGATCGAGCATGATGCGATCACCCATTTGAACGTCACGCCGACCATTTTGGCGACACTCGACCCGCATCGACTTACGTCGCTGCAGAGCGTCACCGTGGGCGGCGACAAATGCCCACCGGCACTCGCCGGCCGCTGGGCCACCCGGGTGCCCATGTTCAACTCCTACGGCCCGACCGAAGCCACTGTGATCGTGACCCACACCGGCGCGCTCGACCCGAACGCGGCGATGACGATCGGCGGGGCACTTCCCGGAGTGCAGATTCTCGTGCTGGATGCCAGACTCGGCCTGGCGTCGCCCGGGGCCCGCGGCGAACTCTATCTCGCCGGTGACGCGTTGGCGCGTGGGTATCTGGGACGGCCCGCGACCACGGCGCATTGTTACGTGGCAAACCCGCACGGGCCCAAGGGAACCCGAATGTATCGCACCGGCGATGTAGTACGCGAGCAGCCGGACGGCACACTGGAGTACCTCGGACGAGGCGATGTCCAGATCTCGCTACGCGGGCAGCGCATCGAACCGTCCGAAGTCGAGCGCGCTCTGACCGCGGACGAGGCAGTCGATCAGGCCGTGGTGCGGATCTGGACGTCCGAGACACTCGGCGACCGATTGATCGGCTATGTCGTCGCCGCAGATGGCGACAGCTTTGACCGCACCG
Source organism: Williamsia sp. Y853 (assembly GCF_056786495.1). Taxonomy (NCBI): domain Bacteria; kingdom Bacillati; phylum Actinomycetota; class Actinomycetes; order Mycobacteriales; family Nocardiaceae; genus Williamsia; species Williamsia sp. Y853. Next base: position 139,641 of record NZ_JBXCJC010000005.1, on the reverse strand, counting down.
CCGTGTTGGCGCGGTTACGGACGGTATTGCCGCCTGCCATGATTCCGGCAGCGTTGGTTCCGCTGACCGCGATACCGATCAACCCCAGCAGCGGTAAGACCGACCGATCCGCACTGCCCGATCCACAGGTGCTGGCGCGTCCCGCATTTCGCCTGCCGCAGACACAGATCGAGCACACGGTGGCAGATGCGATTGCCGAAGTGACCGGACAGTCGCGCATCGGCCTGGACGACAACTTCTTCGAACTCGGCGGCAACTCGTTGCTGGGAGTGCAGCTGTGTCAGCGGTTGTCGGAGCAGAGCGGTATTGCGGTGGCGATGTCGTGGTTATTCACCCCGACGGTGCACACCTTGGCAGCTGTCATCGAATCCTCAGCAGCGGTCGGCGCGAACAGTGATGTGACGGTGGGTGTATCGGCGCTGGAGACGATTCTTCCGTTGCGTCGCAACGGTTCAGGGACGCCGTTGATCTGCCTACATTCCGCCGTGCCACTGTCGTGGTGTTACACCGGTTTGCTGCAATACGTCACCGACCGGCCGATCTACGGGCTGCAGTCCCCATCGATCGCCGCAGGAGGGCGCCGGTACCGGACCGTCGAGGAGTTGGCGCAGGTATATCTGGACGAACTCACCCGCGTGCAACCACAGGGGCCGTACTACCTGCTGGGCTGGTCGCTGGGCGGGCAACTCGCGCACGCGCTAGCCATTGGGCTACGCGCTCGTGGGCATGACGTGGATTTGCTCATCATGCTCGACAGCGTGGCATTCGCCGACGGTGCACCCCAACCGCCACCGCCGACCCTGCGCGATCTGGTCACCCACCTACAGGGCAATGAGACAGACACTCCAGACAGCCGGCCGCTGAACATCGACGACGCTGTCGATGTACTCGCCCACACCACCGGGCCGGGCCGGGGGTTGACCCGTCAGCAGCTCGAACGCCTGCACCAGGGATATGTCGACTGCGTTGGCATGTCGGCGCGCCACCGGCCGGAATCCTACGACGGGGACTTGCTGTACTTCTCGGCACGCGAAGGAATCACCAGCGAACTCACCGGGGAGATGTGGCGACCGTATGTTTCCGGACAGATCACCGAACACCCCGTCGGCGTCGCGCACGCCCAAATGGCGAACCCCGAGGCCATCGCGGTCATCGGACCGATCCTGGAGGCCGAATTGAATCGGCGACAACGCATCGGCAGGCGACAGTGAAGTCACACAGCACGCAGAGGGTCTCGCCTGACGTTGGCAGCACGTTAAGGGACAGACATGTGAGCAAACATTTCGCTGCGATCCTGGCAGTCACGGTGTCGGTCGCTTCATCGGTTCTGCTGACCACACGTCGGCCAAGACTCCTTGGGAGCCGTCTCCCGCAGGTTGTGCTGGCAGCCATCGCGGCACTCGGTCTGGCTATCGGCGCCAACGAGTGCACCGGTAGGCCGGTGATGTTTCTGCGATGGTCGTATGTGCGGTTCCTGTTCGGTCTACGGCACATGGGCGCCACCTGGCAGGTCGGTGACGGCCGCGAACAAGCCTTGGCCGACTATGTGTGCACGCATGCGCGCAGAGACGACATCGACGACGTCATCCGGGCGATCGACGAGTTCTGTTACACCAAGAGCTATCTGATCAACATCGGTGACGAGAAAGGCAAGCTTCTCGACCGCGCCGTCGTTGCAGCGCAACCGCACCGGCTGCTGGAACTCGGTACCTACTGCGGCTACAGCGCACTGCGCATTGCGCGTGTCATGCCCACCGATGCCGTTTTGTACTCGATCGAATTCAATCCGGCGAACGCCGTCGTTGCCCGACGGATCTGGGATCACGCGGGCATCGGCGAGCGCATCGTCGTGATCGTCGGAACGTTGGGCGATGACGGCAGGACCCTCAGCACACTGGGCGACAAACACCAGTTCGCCCCCGGAACCCTCGATTTCGTCTTCATCGACCACGAAAAAGACGAATATCTTCCCGATCTCCACCGGATCCTGGACCGCGAATGGCTGCACCCAGGCGCGGTTGTTGTGGCAGACAACGTCAAATACCCAGGCGCCCCACAGTACCGAGCATTCATGCGCAGCCAAGAGGGCCTCGACTGGCATACCCGAGAACACCCGTCCCACGCCGAATACCAAAAGATCATCAAAGACGTCGTGCTCGAATCGACCTACCTCGGCCGACCAGAAAACGCGCAATCAGGTCAGCGGCCCAACCCACCTCGCTCCGGATAAGCAGCCGCACCCTTGAAAGGCAGATCTCGGTCGACACCGATCGCGACAAGGCATTGTCACCATGCGACAAGCCCTCACCTGACCGAATACCGCTCCCCCACTGCATCATTCATAAATCGCAATTCCGCCAACGATCTACAAGCTTGAGGCTCGCTCCGATCTGCCTGCGAAGCCATTCGTCGATCGGCTGCAGCGCAATTCGTGCCATCGAGGTCTCGTGCCCCGTGAGCGCGCGCGATGCGGATAGCGGCGCAAGTCAGCTCGTCTGCCGTCATCAGCCGAGTGACTGTCCGGTTACGCGGGCATCCCGGCGAACTCGGTCAGCCGGCTCATCCCCAGCGCCGCGTACTTCGTCAATCGCTCGACCGCAGCGGCGAGTTCATCGGACTCCATCAGGTCCGGTGGCATACGCGAAGGGTTCAGCGCGACCTGATCAGCCCACGCCTTGATGTCAGGGTTCGCACTGAATGCCGCAGCGGCGCGGCCACCGGTGACCTGCATCCACGCCCATTCGGCAAGACCGTTGGGATAGGTCGACGACGGGCAGACCGCGTTCTTCGCAGCATTTGCGGCGTCGGCGTCCAATCCGACAGCCACGGTCGCCTCGACATGGCCCGCCAGTGCCGCGCCGAACAGCGGGAAGCCGGCACGTACCGGTTGCAGCGTCAGCGTCCCGTTCCCCCAGATAGGCACCTGCGGCTGAGTACGTAGTCCCCGCGCAGCACAGTGCACGATCACCGCGTCGGGATCGACGGCCACCGCATCATCAGCAGCCTCTTCCTTGTCGAACGTGAGGTGCCCGGGCGCGACTGCGCGCAGGTGACCCCGGCGTACGACATTCTCGATCATCCGCAATCGATCGAGCTCCCACTGCGCGATCGTCGGAGTCCTTGCCATCGTGGGCGTCACCGAACGGTCGATCCGCAGCATGACGCCGGCGTCCTCGAGGCGGCAGAACATCTCATCGGCCGAGGCGGACTCGGATGCGGCCTGCATGGTGTCGGCCGCGGCACCGATGAACATCACCGGCTCGGGCTGGATGACGGCACGGTTCAACATCCACGGATCGCGCGGCCGCACCCAGCAGATCGCGTCGGGGTCGACCCCGTTGTCGATCAGCCACACGCAGGCGTCAGTCGCGGTCTTGCCCGAACCGACAATCACGTACTGCGATGTGGCACGACCGAGGCCGACCAGATCATTGATGGGTATGACGTGCGCGCCGTCGGCCACCTCGAACGGTGGCGGCATCAACGAGGGGATGTCCGGGGCGAGATAGCGGGCATCGACCACGCTACGACGTACCCGCACCTCGTGCTGACGCCCGGAGATCAGGGACACAAACCGGCCTCCGCCGAGGTAGTCGCAGTTCGAATAGAACGACACCTTGCCGGAAGCGAGCAGGCGGTCACGCAGGATGCGTTCGTAGTAGGCGCTGATCTCCGGCGCGGTTGCCCGCTCGTGCAGACCAGCCTCGGGCCCGCGCTCCTGGATCCGTCCACCTCCCAACGGCGTCGAGGCCACACCGTAGAGGGCAGAGGCCTGGTGGAGCCGGACGAACGGATAGGCATCGAGCCAGTGACCGCCGACTCCGTGCCGCCTATCGACCATGACCACGGAGACGTCGGCGCTGTCGATGAGGGCGTCGACAAAGGCCATACCCATCGCACCCGCACCGACCACCAGGTAGTCGGCCTCTAGCATCGCCATCTCCTCAGACTGACTCTGGCCACGGGGAACGTCAATGACCTCTTGGGTGGCGCCACAGCACCGTTCAAGATTCCGCACGCTTAGACGAAGCGGGCCCGTCCAATCTTCGGCATGGTTTCTGCCGGGTTGGGGTACTGGAGCAGAAGCACAGGGTGAAGGAACTGGGAGATGCGTGGGTGTGGATCGAGATAACGTCGGGTGTTGGATCGTCAAAGGCAATGGCGCGACCAACCCCGGCTACGTCGGCATCGATATCGGTGCGGCACGCAGCATGCCAGCCTCCGTCATCGAGGCCACGTGGTGCCTGAGTGCCCGGACCCGGCGCCCGGCACTCGTTCGTCGCGGTGATCTCATCGCGCTGTGGATCACCGGGAAAAAGAATCCGGGCATCTATGAGTTCGGATACGTGACGAGCGACGGCCTCGCCGACGAACCGACAGACCCGGGATCTGCTCTGCACGTTGAGTTTCAGGCGATTCGACTCGATCGAGACTCATATGTGCCGAGGGCGGTGATGGCGGCATCGCCGACGCTGAGGGATTGCGAACAGTTCCGCGCGCCGATCGTGGCGAATCCGTCGTATTTGACCCGTCCGGAGGCCGTTGTCCTGGCCGGATTGATCGCTCGGCGGGTGCCGCGAGAATCGATGGAGATCTCCGGATGGGCAACCGCGCTCACATGGTGAACGAAGGAGGGCCCGCTCCGCAGCAGCACCCACTGAACGGATTTCTCGCGGGCAAAGGTGCTCGTGTGCCGAAAACCGAGGTTCACGAACATGAGGGACACTGGTCACCCGCCCCTGCCTCCAATCAGCCTTCGACAGGTCCGTGAAACCGAGAAAGCAACCAAGTACACCCAACACCAGCCGCCCGATCCCCCGGCACACGCGGAGCAACCGCATCGGGGCGCCGGCCGCCGAACTCCCACTCGAACTCGTAGCTGGCGTTCGCAAATAACGCACTCGCGTCATCGCCAGCGACGACCGCAGCCTCCGCTGGATGTGGGGCAGTCAAAACTGCCTTTGATTGTCGATGTCAGGCCACCGCGAATGTACTTCGATATTCGCTTGGGGAGGTGGCCATTATTCGAGTGAAGTGATAGCGAAACGTCACCACAGAGGCGAATCCGACCATCCCCGCAATACGTTCAACCGGCACATCTGAGGTCTCGAGCAACTCCAAACTGGCGTCGATACGCCTGGCGATGAGCCATTTTATCGGCGTTGTTCCCGTCGCCTTCGCGAACTGCCGCAGATAGCTGCGTCGAGACAGCATGGCTTGCTCCGCGAGATTGTCCAAGGAGATTGGTAGGTCGATCCGGGCCAGTGCCCAGTTCATGCTGTCAGTGATGGTGGTGTCACCGGCCACAGTCGGCAGTGGGCTCTCGATATATTGCGCTTGGCCGCCGGAACGATGGGGCGATGCAACGAGGCTCCGTGCGACGTCATTGGCGACCTGCGAACCGTAGTCGCGACGCACGAGATGCAGCGACAGGTCAAGTCCAGCAGAGCATCCGGCGCTCGTCAACACCGAACCCTCATCGATGTACAGCGGGCGTGGGTCGACTTCAACTGCAGGATAACGCTCTTGCAGTGTCTTCGTGTAACGCCAATGGGTTGTCGCGCGCCGCCCATCCAACACGCCCGCCGCCGCGAGGACGAACGCACCCGAACAGAAAGAGACCACCCGAGAACCCTGGTCGGCGGCATGGCTTATTGCCTCGAGCAACCGCGGCGACACCGGCTCCCGAACATCGGCGACACTAGGAATGATCACGGTGTGCGCGGCAGCAAGATCATCAAGTCCATACGACGTTCGCAGTCTCGCACCCCCCACCAACCGCACGGGATCGCGCGTGACAGTGCACAGACGCAGCTCGTACCAGGGTTTTGCGATACCTGGCCAAAACATCTCAGACAACTCCGACAGACCGAAAACTTCTGCCGCTATTCCCATCTCGAAGCCCGTCATACCGTCGTACGCGAGCACGGCCACCCGATGCCTTTCCGTACCCTCTCTCACACTCATGGCACCATCTTAGCGATAGTGGGCATCAGTGCCACTGGCCAACAGCCCCGAAGAGGCCGACCATTCGTCTATGCAGAAAAAGAACCGTCCGGCGATACAGAAGTTTCGGACCGTGATCCGCCAGGTTGCTGCCGGCGTCAGCGCGGGCAACGCACTGCGCCACAACATCTCGCCCTCAGACCAATCGTGGGCACTCTCGATACAAGAACCCTCCGCCGGCCAACGACCCGGTAGTCGAGTCGCGCAAAGGCGCGACAACAAGACCCGCCGTCCACGCCCGCTGAACAACGATTCGTCGACTAGGATTTATCAGCACTAGGACTTATCAGTTCTGATTTGCCAACACGTGCGTCAATTCAGTGACCGTAGACCCCCATTACTCATCCTCGCCGAGCCGACTTGCCTTGGCGGGCTGCGAGAGACCATATAGATGGTGCTGGGGCCGAGGTTGTAAACACCATTCCTAACGCGGTAACAGCGACAGCGACAGCGACAGCGTGGCGGCATCCACAAACAGCACGCGGCAGTGGGATACCACTATGCGCCGCCGGAGGCGCTTCGAAGTGGCTGACTGCCGGTTTGCGTATCGGACGGGTCTACGGTGCGGCAGGCACGATCCGGATGTCGCGCTCGGCGCCATCGCCGAGCACCGCGAGAGCGCCGCTCCCCTACCCGACGTAAGCTGTCAGCTCCGACAGAAGCGTCCTATCGGCGTATCACATCGGGCGACAACATGTTTCGTCGCCTAGGACGACAGCTGGCTAGACCTACCGTCGGATCAGGCAGCATTCACTCTCACCGAAATCCTCACAGGCATCCCTGTGTCACTCGACTTGATTCGCCAATCGACCTACCTCAGCCTCGACATACCATCCCCGACCGGCAATAGCCACACCGGGCGGCACGACCCGCCAAGCTGACGTTATATCTGTTGTCGGCGAGAGTAGGACGAGCCCAAACAGATGAAAGTACCGACCTCACTGAACCTTTGGTGGGTTAGCGTGCTGGCCATAAAGGCCCCACACATTTGGCGGGCTACCCTACGCGCCTTGTGATCGAGGTCAGTCGGGCGCGAAGCCGCCGACCTCAATCGACATCGCTATGGGCACGAGGAATAGAACTACGCCGCTAAGGCCGGCTATGACGGTTCCGGTAAGTAACCGCCCACGACGCCACCTCCACAAAAGGAGCGCATTAATGCTGTAGACCGTCACAAGCGGAATCACCCACGACAACCAATAGCCCAGCGTCGGGCCCGGCACCCCGGGAGCTCGGTCGTGTAGCGGTACCGGCGAGAGTTCTGCGACGTCGAACGCGACTCGAAACGTATGGACCATCCAAGTAGACGTGTACCAGCCGAGCACGCCGCCGATGAACAAGCCCACTGCTGGCACGAAGGCTGTGAGCACTTCCAGCCAAAAACTTTTACCTGATTGCCTATCGGCAGAAGAACTCGCGACCGTCCCCTCTTCAACCACCCACCGACCATAGCTTCTCCCGTCGAACTCAGTCGTCCGGTCACAACACGCAGCCTGCAGCCGCGGGGATTCCACGACACGCGTTTGTTCGAAGCCCTTGGTGCCGTACATCGAGAGCTGATCCACCAATCGGAGCGCTCGTCAGTGGCTCGATCTGAGCGACTCGACTGGCGCACTCTGGAAGAGTCCTAGACATGCAGAGGCCACCAGACAACGAGATACCCGTGCGCGCACCGATCGCCGGCATCGTCAACCGCACCTCGGAAGTAGTCTTCGCACTGACATCAGTTGAGGTGTACTCGGTCGGCGTGATGTGGACCATCGACATCTTCAAACGAGTACCTACCCACTCGCTCGGCTCCTACGGGTTCGGCCGACCCGAAACCTCGAGGTCCTCAAGTGCCCTTCTCCATCGTCACCGCTTGGCCCTTCTTCGACATTCCCGAACGCCAAGTCAGCTTCGACGGATCCGTCATTGCCGCCGCCGCCGAACGGGTAGAGCGGCTATGGGAGCCAGTCGAGGCGACGCCGGACAATCACGACATCCCGCGAGCCGACAACGCCATCCTCGTTATGCCCAGAACAGGTTGGTTCGGTGAGCATTTCGACCAAACACCTCCACCACCGAAACTCGATGAACACGGCAACGTTATGCATTTTCGAGCGATCGGCATCGACGGCGAGGGCAACCACATTCCCCTCACGCCAGCACCTCGAGGATGGCGGCAAGCCGGCGCCGACGAGTAGCGATGCCCGTATGTTGGCGGTATGGCACTGAGTAACGACGGCCCAGCCACAGCGCATACTGCACGTAGCCGATGGATCACAGCGTTAATAGCTGCCACTCAGGTGGTCACTGGGCTAGTGGGTGGTTGGTTCGTAGGCGCGGCGGTCTTGTTCGCGGCGCTGGCCGGGGCTCAAGTCGCGGGCGTTCGTTCTACGACCGGCGACTTCACGGGGATGGCCGGAATAGCCCTGTGGGCGTTGGTGGCGATCGTGGGTGCAGTTCAAGCCTTCCGGCGCCGCCGGTTCTGGCTTCCCCTTGCCGCCGGATTCGCTTTCAGCACAACAGCTTTTGCGCTGTTTGCGATACTCGTCGCAATCCCGTTTGGTGCAAGCATGCGAGAGTTCGACTGATAATCCAGGTCAGTAATTTGTCCTACGTGATCATGTCTCGTACCAGTCCTTGTTGCAGCAACGACGCTGGCCACCCTCCTCATCGCTACTGCCTGCGCCAGCTCACCGGATTACCCTGGCGAAGGTCTGAACGAATTGCCGCCACAAGCTGTCGGCGCCGTTGTGGTCGGACCGCTCGGATTGGAATCCAGCAGCGGAGCGACAAGTCGACACTGATCGCATTCGATGCGACCGGCAAGGCGCTCGGCCGGGTCGAGGGCGGTGTTGGGAATCGCCGAACACTGGATGTGCGGCGGGATAGCTCGCCGGCACGCCGCATCCCCAGGAATACCGAACACTTGCAATAGCGAACGTCCCAATCCAGCAAATTCTATTGTGCCAAAACCAATTTCGAGTGTCTTCCGGGTGAGACAACCTGCTGCACCGTGGCGACGACCACACCAACGAGCGCCATCGGGACGGCGAACCAAAGAGACACCCAAAATGACGCCCAGTTCGCTATAGCCACGAACGTCAATGCGAAGAATGTTGCGACCACGAGCCACGAAACCCAGCATCGCATCGCAAGAGCCGCCACAACCGGCGGCACCGCCAGCAACAGCCCAAGCTGGACCAGCGGCCACACGCCCAGCACGTGGACGATCGAATCATCACATTGCAACGACGCTTGGTCGCCGTCGAGTCCCAGGTCGCCGGTCTTTGAACACGACAGCGACACTTCAGATATCGGCGACATCGAAGACGAGACAGTAAACACCACCGCTGCCAGCGCCAAACTCCACCACACTGCTCTCAGCACCGACACGCCTGCAGCGTATACCCACGTCTATCGTCGACGCTCCAACCACGACGGTAGGCGCGCGCGATGGTGGGGGTCGCGGTAGTCAAAGGGTTTAGTCATGGCTCGATGCAGCGTGGGGTAGCTAAACAGTGCCAGGCCTGACCGGCCGACTCTATCGGCATGAAGCCCTCCGTTTGCCGACTGTGCTCGATTGAACGCGCGAGAGTTCCACAGATTGCGTAACCACCGATCTGCGATTGTGACCACGGGCCGATCGATAGATCCTCAGGCCGCAATGAGCCGCCGTCGACCGCTGAAAAGAACGCCACCATAATCGAACCCCCGAGATCGCCGACGTCCCATACTAGAACATGCGGTGCAACCTACGATGCACTCAGCGCGACACACCCACGCCGTATCGAGTAGCAGCCGTCAGGTCGACCGCTCGTTCGCCGCGATGTTACTTCCATCCTAGGCAGCGACGCGGTGACCAGATTCACGCAAGACCGCGATCGCGGCGTCGACGTGATCAGTTGGGACGTACACCAGATCTGCAGAGAGCGTGGACAGGACGAATACCGAGATCTTTGCGCTTGCCAACGGGGCAAGTACCGAGACCGCCATCCCGGGGATGTCCAGTTCATGTGCCGACTCGTCACCGTAGAAACACCGCCACGTATTGCCGTCCCCGCCTGAATCCTGCACCTCTACGACTGTGGTGCAGTCCGGCGCGACGACGGTGGCCACTGCAGGCCCGGGTACCTTGCCAGATGGCGAGTCCGCGATGCGGTATTCGCCCGGCAGGAGTCGAAGGCGTTGCTGTGCAACGGTGATTCGAATTGTAGTGCTCATCTAGAGGATGCTACGGAAGTTGTGTAGCCAGTTCCATCGGCACCAAGATGCGCACGAAGACGTTCCGACGAATTACTTGGTGCGGCCCTTGTCGCGTTGGGCCTGATCGCGGATCCCACGCTCGGGCTTCGGTTCCACAAAGTCGTACGCAGAGGGTACGCAGCAGCACCGAAACCGCCCACACTGGTCCAACACCAGAAGCACGAATACTGCTCCCCCACTGCACAATTTGAAACTATCAACGGCGCCTTCGTCATTGCTCGATTTAATCCCGGTACGGTCCCACGGACCCGAGGGCAACTCGATACTGGGATCGCACGCTTTCGTGAACGCGCCCTGACCCACAACACCTTTCCCTACATTTTCCTCGATGCCGCCTTCTGCAAGGCCGCATCGGCGCCCACGTCGTCGAGGACACCGCGGCGGCTATTTCTTTCGTCGACGCGAGGATCGAGTTGGCCCGAAATACGTTTTAAGGAACAAAGATAGGGATCCCGACCGCGCCGGATATCAGGATCGCTGACCCTCACACGAGTCCGTTCGCGGTGACCGCGTCAGGGCAGATTCGGTGCGGGTTGCGGGAGAGGACTGGCGCCTTCCGTGCGGAGGCCATCGAAGATGATCGCGAGGTATCGCTTCCATAGCTCGGGATCGGGATGGGAGAGATTGCTGACGACATGTACCGGTGCGCACATCAGCAGAAAAATATCTGCCCCAGTCACATCGGGGCGGATGGTGCCGGCCTGGCGGGCACGGTCGACAAGGGAATCGATGGCCAGGTGCAGACGGTTCCGTAGCTGCGTCACCCTGATATCGCCATCGCTGACCGCCCACAGAAAGTCGACGTCATGTTGTTGCCGTTCGTCGGCCGCTACGGTCAAGAATTCCAGTAGCGCAGCTCCCGGGTCAGCAGCCCCTGCCAGTTGTTGGGCGTGGGCGATGAGAATGTCGAGATGACCGGTCACGATCGCAACCATGAGATCTTCTTTACTGGCGAAATGCCGGAAAACGGTGCCTTTACCCACGCCCGCCCGACGAGCGATTTGGGCAACCGAGGCCGACAATCCGCGCTCGGTGAATTCCTCCTCGGCTGCTGCCAGCAGCAATTGCCGATTTCGCGCAGCATCCACGCGCAAGGGTCGGTCAGATGGCGGCATCTCCCAATAGTAGCAAGGTGACCGCACGGTCCGATTCCATGCTAGCGTCGCAGACGTAAGCGGACCGGTGGGTCACCTTATTGGTCCGGAGCTAGCACCAGGAGGACAGATGAAACTATCGAACGCAACGGCCCTTGTCACCGGCACCAACCGAGGCCTTGGCCACGCCTTGGCCAGTGAATTGGTGCGCCGAGGCGCGAAGGTCTACGCGACAGCACGGCGGCCAGAACTGATCGACATTTCCGGCGTCGAGGTTCTCCGCCTGGATATCACCGATCAAGCGTCGGTCGACGCGGCTGCAGCGGTCGCCGGAGACGTCGATGTGCTGATCAACAATGCTGCTTTCACCGGTGGCGGAAACCTGGTCACCGGTGAACTTGACGCCATCCGCGCCGTGATGGATTCCAATTACTATGGCACCCTTGCTGTTATCCGCGCGTTTGCCCCGATCCTCGCCCGCAACGGTGGTGGCGCGATCCTTAACGTCCTGTCCGCCGCAGCATGGAACACTGTCGACGGCAACACCGCCTACGCCGCCGCCAAGTCCGCAGCATGGGGCCTGACCAACGGAGTGCGAGTCGAACTCGCTGGACAGGGAACACAGGTCACTGCCCTGGTGCCCGGCCTGATCGCCACCCAGACCCTGCTCGATTACGCGGCGCAAGCAGGCATGAACTTGCCTGAAGAACTACTCAACCAACCGGCCGATCTGGCACATGTAGCTCTTGATGGATTGGAGGCAGGAGATTTGGAGATTCTCGACGATTTCGGCAGGCAAGCCAAGGCCAGCCTTGCAGGACCCCCGCAAGCTTTTGCACTGTAGTTGAACGCCGCAGCCACAGCCCGCACTCAAGGCAACGCCCACCCCGCCGTCCGGGGCGTCCGAGTCGCACACCTCGCACACCCACCAAGTTAGAGACTTGATGTCGCGGTAGCGGTGGGGATTTGGGTTGTTTCCTTTGCTGGTGACCACGGGGAGCGGAGTGATTTTGGTGGTCGCGGTGGTAGGCCCGTTCGATCCACGTCACCATCGCCGGTCACAGTTGCCCGCAGGTGGATCAGCGTTTCCGATCGAGCACTTTAAACCGCTGCGGCACAACTGATTTACGAACTTTCTGTGCCGATACTGGCTGCCACAAACCGAGGGGACGATCGTGGCGACTGGGTCGCGTTGATCGACAGCGCTCCATAGTGTGGGGCACCTCCCTGCACTATGGGGGCCCGATAGTCTTCTCGCGCAGCTTCTTTTCGGTGCCGGACTATCGATGGGATCGGCTTTTTACGAACTGCGGACCGACGCGGCTTATGGCGGGTACCGTCACGCATCGTGACTTCTTCGAAGGTGATCGTGGCGATCCGAAGTGGCGGATTGTCGCGGGCGAACACCGCTGACCTCGTCGATCGGTGTGCCGCGTCGGGTGCGACTCGTGTTCAGGTCAACATCAGCGACGAGCCGGTGTCACCGGCCATGCGAATCGACGAGCTCAATCCCCCGATCCAAGCTGTGGTGACATTCTGGGCCCCAGACCCCGACAAGTTGCTCGCCGTCCTCGCGGAGGACATCGACGGGGCCATCGCGGCCTGGGAGGTCGAGGCCCGCACGCCGCTTGACCCGCTGCTGCCCGCCGACGGATCGCGGATCGACGCGTTGTCCAACATCGCGTTCCTCCGGCGCCCGGCCGAGCTCGGTCACGACGAGTGGCTCGAGCGGTGGCTCGGACACCACACGCAGGTGGCGATCGACACCCAGGCCACCTTCGGTTACGTCCAGAACGTCGTCACTCGGGCGCTCCTCGAGGACACTCCCCGCGTGGACGGGATCGTCGAAGAGCTCTTCCCGATGGCGGCTGTCAGCGACATCCACGCGTTCTACGGCAGCGGTGGTGACAAGGACGACCTTGGTCGTCGAATGACCCTGATGCTCAACAGCGTTGCGCGTTTTGGTGCCGACCGGAACCTTGACGTGGTGCCGACGTCGCGCTACGACTTCGATCTCACGCGCGGCGCCTGACGGGGCGTTCTTCTTCGCCGCCGTCGCGTACTTGTGCAGCTCAGATCAGCGAGTTGCGGCCTCGACACACCGATCCCCGACCAGCAGTAGGTCACGCAAAGAACTGCCCATCTCGACAGCCCAGCTCACGTAATCGCTACTGTCGGCGTTGAACTGGGTTGGATAGAAGGCCCGGGAACGCTATGCACCGTCGTTGCTATCGCGCAGGGAATCGATCATGCCCCGCAGGATCCGGAACGCACCTGACCGCTCGGTCTCGGTCATGCCGGCCAACATTCTGACCTCGACGGACCGGACCGCCACGGTCGCCTTCTCAAGGCTTCGTCGGCCGCGAGGCGTGAGCCGAGTGGGAAGAGTCTTCCCGACGGGTGCCTCTGCAGGCCTGGTCACGTAGCCGTCTCGTTCCAGGGCCTGAAGCAGCACGTTCATCGACTGCCGTGTCACGAACGCGCCCCGCGCAAGCTCGGAGTTCGACAAACCCGGTCGCTGAGCCAGCAGCTCGAGGCACGAGTAGTGCGTCACACTCATCCCCAACGGGCGCAACACTTCCTCCATGGCTGCGCGGAGGGCGCTCGACGCCTCTTTCAGCAGATAGCCCAGCGACGTCTCCAGCTCGACACCATCTTGACTCATGTCAGTATCCTGACATATCGTGCTCTGTGTCAGCTAACTGACACGTAATTAAGGAGCATCATCATGCCCGCCACCGGCCCCGACTTCCTCTCGCTCCAAGCGCGTGACCTCAACGCTTCGCAGGCTTTCTACGAGCAGTACCTCGGCCTCGTCCGCTCCCAGGCCGGACCTCCGCACGCCGTCGTCTTCGAGACGAAACCGATCGCATTTGCACTGCGCGACGTCATTCCCGGCACCGATCTCACATCCGTTGCCCAGCCCGGCATCGGTGCCGCGATCTGGCTTCACGCCACAGACGTCCAGGCCATCCATGATGCTCTCGTCGCCGACGGTCACACCATCGTTTCCGCACCGATCGACGGACCCTTCGGTCGGACATTCACCTTCGCCGACCCCGACGGCTACCAGATCACCCTCCACGACCGCGCCTGATCGCCAAACGCCGCCGCCGTGTCGAGCATCTTCCTCCGCAACGACCGGCGCTAGCGTCGATGCCGTCACCCTGATCGCGTTGCACATCGACCACACCAACCCCGCCCGGTAGTCCCCGGGGACAACCCTGTCGAGGTTTCGTCTCGCAACATCAACACGCCCACCTAGAAGGACTCTGTTGTGGCACAATCGATTTCGTAACCAGTGACGTAGCGCAGCCCGTATGCGAACCTCCCAGGCAGTCGCGGTTCGACATGCCCGCCGATGGACCATTCGCTCTCATAACGGACTCGGAGGGATTGAGCAGCACGCCTAATCGACGTCAGTAGGTGACACTGGGGCTATGCCGTCCACGCGTACTGTCGAAAGGAACGATCGCTACCAGGTTGACCGCGTTCGACAGAGCGACGCCGAGCCACGCCCCACAACGCAGCGTCTACGCTCGTGAGGTGGCTCGGCATTGCGCTTCCAGTGACGGCAGCGGCATCGCTGCTGGTGGGATGTGCACAGTACGTGGAATCTCCACCAGCAACTCCAGTGCAGTTGCAACCTCCAAACTGCTTGGGAGATACACCGCCGGAGCCATCGCGGTTACCCCCTGACTTCGTGCCGATTGAGGCCTTGGTGTGCGGGGCGAAGGCCGAAGGGAATCCCCGCAACAATCCCGGCGCTCCCTACCTTGCATCGCGATATCGCGGAGACTTCACCGACGCAGTCAGCGCTTTGAATGGCAGGGACCGCAAGAGGGAAAGCTGCGACTACTCGCTGATCGCATTGCCCGAGCTATGGCTGATCGACGCCAGCGGCCAAGGTTTGATCCCTCGCTATCCGCTCGATGAATGCGGAGGTCCAAATATCGGCGCTCTCAACGCCATACTCGCCTTCCCCGTCGCAATGCAGGAACAACTCGTGTCACCACCGACCTCGACGTCGACCTCGCCTACGCTCACGTTCCCAATCCCAACCCCAGGTGAAGAAAACCCGCCCCCACCCTCACCACCACAACCGCGCTGAGGCCGCCGGTGACCTTCTGACTGGTATGAACGCTGAGGAATATCGGATGGCCATTCAATACCGTGTCCAACAATGCAATAGGCGGCGGGGGGATCCGTCCCACGAATTCCCAGCGATTTCCTCAATCGAGTGTGCTTAGCGACATCACCTCGGATAGCCGACTACCTGCCGCGGCCACGAAGTTGACGTCTTTTACACGAGTAGTCGACTACTCAGGTAGAACGCCCCGCGACGGTATAGCGTACATAGCATCTCGAATAGTCGTCCGGTCTTTCACGCCAACGATCGAGGAACCCGATGGGATACTTGACCGCATTCCAGGTCACCGAGGCGCTCACTGGTCTCGCCACAACGTTCCCTACGCTCTGCACCATGAGTCAGCTGACCGCGACGGTCGGCGGCAATCCGGTTAACGTTGTCGTACTTCATGATCCAGCCGTTCAGGACCGGATTCCGGTCCTCGTGATCGGCGGCGCACACGCCCGCGAATGGGCACCGCCGGACGCTCTGATCGGACTGGCTACGCGGCTACTCAACAGTCGGGCTTTGAATACCGACATCGTCTATCCCGAGTTCGTCAGCGGCGGTGTCCCCTACAGCGACCCCAACTACACGATCGCGTCCGCCGACGTCGCCAGAATGTTCGACAAGCTCGAGTTGATCTTCGTGCCGCTGATCAATCCCGATGGCCGCGACTTCAGCCTCCAGGCGAGCACCCCTGCCAACCAGCTGTGGCGGAAGAACCGCCGGGTATCACCGACGAACGCAGCGTGCGTCGGGGTCGACCTCAACCGGAACTTCCCCATCGCCTGGTTCCATCGCGATTTCTACAATCCGGCAGCAGCAGCAAAAGCCGCGGTCTCGGAGAACCCGTGCGAGGTCCAGATATACAAGGGTCCGAGCCCCGGATCAGAGATCGAGACGCAGAACATCGTCACCCTCGCCACCGACCGCAAAGTGCAGGCATTTGTCGATGTGCACATGAGCGGGCGCAGCATCACCTACCCATGGGGGCTCGACCGCAACCAGGAGGCAGATGCAACCCAGCGGTTCGACGAGGCCGCACTGAACCACTTCCCGAATCAGCCGACGAGCGGTCGCGACGGGCTACTCGGCTCCGTCTACGGCGAGTTCATCCCGACCCAACTGCATCAGCGACTCCGCACCTTGGCGGGCATCATGTCTGCCGAGATCCTGGCGTCGGCGGGAAGTTCGCCGATCGCAAAGAATCGGTCGAAGTATGCGGTGTCGCAGACAGTGGACACCGGGATCCTGCCGAAGGAGACCTTTGTCGGCTGCGCAGACGACTTTGTGTTCAGCCGACAATTCGTCGATCAAGACATGCCCGAGTGTGTCGCGTTCACGATCGAATGCGGTCTCGATGCCGGCCAGAATGAAAACAATCCGGACGAATCCGACGGTGGATTCTTTCCGCATTTCACCAAACAGTTTCCGAAAATCGAGCGGGAGATCCACGCCGGCTTGTTCGGGCTGTTCCGAGCCCTCCTCTGAGGAGCACGCCATGGAGAAAGTGATCGTTCGCGGCACCGACGGCCAGCTCGCGACGCTGCGTGGGCGATCCGGGGTGAACCTCATCGGCGGTGAATCCGGTGACTCGGGCACATGGTTTGTGGTCGCATATCTCGACGACAACGTCCGCGCGGCGCTCACCGCCGAAGGGATGCAGGTGACCCTGCTCGCTGATGCCGCAACCACCGGAACGAAACTCGAGGCCGCTCGAGGTCAGGTCGGCACCGGACCGATACCGGCCGATGTCCGGATCCGAGGCGAGTTCTCTGCCGAGTTACTTCGATCGGCCCTTATTTTCGTTCGAGAGCGGCTGAATGCCTTCGCGATCGACGCACTCGCCTCGGTAGACAGCTTGGCCGCAAAGCTCGGTGCTGCCGGTGGCGGCGCAACCATCGCCGGGGACCATTCCGATGCACTCCTCTCGATCGACAAGTTCTCCGCAGTCCTCGAAGACGGCCTACTCCACCCGAATCCCAATTTCATCCGCGCCGCGATCGCACCTTTGGCCTCGGCGATCGGTGCACTCGACACCGCTGCCATCAAACTGGGAGGAAATCTCGCGGCCCTCCTGACCGAGACCTTCGCCGTCGCCCTCCCCGGCGTCGGCATTCTCAGCCAACTCGGCCTGCCTGCCGGCCCCGGCGCGCTCACCGCAAGCAGCGGCACGCTCGGGTATTCGGTGCGCGTCAACAGCCCCGACATCGTCGGAATCGGCGCCGACTCGGTGGAACTCGCTGCCGGACTCCGGTTTCGGGGCGCCCCACCGGCGCTTGGTGTGACTGTCACAGTGACCGGGGCGCGTATCTCGATTCCGGGGGCAGGTGAACTGCTGTCGGCCATCGGCCTGGCCGGAAGTGGCGTGGCCGCCGATATCGCGGTCACGGTCGACAGCACATCCGGCGTCACGATCGGCGGCGCGACGCAGGGACGAATCGCCCTGCCCGCGCGTCCGCAAGCCGGGCCGATCAAAGTCAAAGGGCTCGCACTGGATTTCGGGCGTGACGGGGAACGGCTGGTGTTCGACCTGGTCGCAATGATCCAGGGCAATCTCGGACCACCGCTCCAGCTCACGGTGGATGGGGCCGGATTGCGGTTTGTCATCGACCCCGCGAACCCGCATCCGCTGCAGGATGCGACGGCCAAGCTGCCGACCGGATTCGGTGTTGTGCTCGATGCCGGTCCGGTGCGAGGCGGCGGATACCTCGACATACGCAGCGTCCCCGGACATCCCGACTGGACTCGCTACGGCGGTGCGTTGCAGTTGCGGATAGGTCCGGTGGACGTCAAGGCATTCGGCGTGATCACCGACAAACCCGGCGGATTCTCCATCGTCGTGGTGATGTCGGTGGAAATCAACCCACCCGTCGAACTGGGACTGTTGTTCACGCTCAACGGGGTCGGCGGCATCGTCGGTATCGAGGTGGCTGCCAATACCGAGGCCTTGCGTGCCGGCCTGCGAACCGGCGCGCTGGCCAATCTGCTGTTCCCGAGTGATCCGGTCGGCGCCGCACCGACAATCCTGGACACCTTGTCCTCGGTGTTCCCGCCCACCAAGGACGGATTCGTGATCGGTCCGATGGTGAAACTCGGTTGGGGCCGTCCGATTTCCTTTGTCACCGCCGAATTGGCGCTGATCCTCTCGCTTCCCGACACGAAGGTCCTGCTCCTTGGTCGTTTGCGGATGGCGATTCCGCTGCCCGAACTGGCGCTGATCGACCTGCGGGCGGAAGTGTACGGCGAGTTCTCGGCAGACCGAATCCTGGTGATCGCCAGCCTGTCCGGATCGCGGATCGGGTTCTTCGGCATCGGCGGTGATGTCGGCCTGCTGCTCCGGTTCGGAGACGACGCAACATTCGCTCTGTCGGCGGGTGGCTTCCACCCACGCTATGACCCGCCCAGCGAGCTGGCATCACTCCAACGTCTCAATGCCGAGCTCTCCCCTCCCGGGCTGCAATTGCGGCTCGAAGCCTATGTGGCGATCACCAGCAATTCGGTGCAGTTCGGCGGGCATCTGCAGGTGGCCATCGCGATCGGCGACACCGGCGTGTTCGGATATGTCGGACTCGACGCGCTGATCCGGTTCGCTCCCCGATTCGGGTTCCTGGTCGATGTGGAAGCCGGAGTGTGCGTTCGGGTCTTCGGGCTCACCCTGGCGTCGATCGACCTGCACCTGCACCTCGAAGGACCCGGTCCGTGGAAGGCCTGGGGCACCGGAGAGGTGTGTCTGCCGTGGCCGCTGCCCGACGTGAGCCTCGATGTCGGCCCGATCACCTGGGGTGACGACCCGGCCACCGAACCGGCGAAGGTATCGCCGCGCAAGCTCGTTCGCGACGCACTGGCGAAGGAAGCGGCGTGGCGGGCCGCCCCGGCACCCGGTCGGGAGCAACCGGTCCACCTGCACGAATTACCGGCCGGCCCCTCCGACGGTCTTCCGGTCGAACCGTGGTCGCTGCTTCAAGGACTGCAGTCGGCGGTGCCGTTGGATACGGACATCGCCCGCGTCGGTGCCAGCCCGGTTGTTGACGGCGAACATCGAATCAGTTTGGGCGAGCCAGTTTTCGAAGATGTCAGTGGAGGTGGCGCACTCACCGGGGCGGCCCGGTCACCGGTCGCCGATCGGTTCGCCGCAGGCCAGTATCTCGATCTGTCCGACGACCAGCAGCTGCGCCGGCCCTCGTTCGAGCAGTTCCCGGCGGGGCTCAGGATCGATCCGCAGGGTGTGGCCGATCCGGCGGCGGGAGCAGTCGAGGCGGATCTGCGATACGAGACCTCGTATCCGCATCGGCCACGCAAGCGGTTCACGACCGAGCTGTACACCTTGACTGGCGCCGACGCCGTGCTCGCGGCGTACGCAACCGCGGCCGGACACAGCAATCTGCGGGCCGGCGACCGCTACGCCACCCTGTCGCCCGGTCTGCCCATGGCAGGGTCCGACCAGGCCGTTGTTCGCAGTCGCAGCGACCTCACTGTGGTGGCGGGGGTTTCGAGTGCGGTCATGACCTGGACCCATGCCGAAGCGGCGGCGGCCGCCGCCCCCGCAGCCCTGCAAGTTGTCGCACTCGGAGGCGCCTGATGGCCGGAAAAATCGTGGCGGACGCCTTTCGCGTACACCTGCCGATCGAACCCGAAAAGCTCGTCTTCGACTCCTACACGCTGCTGCCGCACTACCGCACCGGTATCGCCGCCGCATTGCGCCATCCGTTCAGTCCCACCGCACCCGCCACGGCAAAGGTGGCCCTGCGGGTGCCGGTGGTCGCCGCGGCCGGGACCGACAACGCCGAAGTGACGCTGCGCCTGCGTGGTCCGGGCGCGGTGGCGTCGCTGATCGGAAAGCAGGTGATCCGGAGGTACCCAGAACCCGGCACCGCCAATGCCGAACCGAGCGACATCGCACACATCGAATTCGATGCGCCCGACCTGCCATGGCAATTCACGCCGGCTGGGCCGGATACGAACGGGCACCTGCCGCCGTGGCTGCGTCTGGTGGTCGTCGATGCGGCAGTCTCCAAGGTCGTCACCACCACGTCGGGTGGGCTTCCGGTGTTGACGACTCCACGTTCCGAACTTCCGCCGACCGGCGAGGCCTGGGCGTGGGCGCACGCGCAGGTGATCGGCAAAATCGCTGCGGCACAAACCATTGCGCAACGCCTCGCGCCCGCCACACCGTTGGCAAATCTGTCCCGTCTTGTCGCCCCGCGTCAGTTACCGGCATTCCGGAACTGGATCGCCTGTGTGGTGCCGACTTTCAAGGTCGGCGCGCAGGCGGGGCTCGGCAATGAACCCACTGAACAAACGCTGGCGTACGCCTGGGGCGACGGCGCGGGTGGTGTGGTCACACTGCCGGTCTACGACCATTGGACCTTCTCGACGGGCCCGAACGGTGACTTCGAAACCCTCGCCGAACGATTGTGGCCGGTGATGGCGACAGGCTCGGTCGGCGAGCGCCGCGTCGATGCCACTCACCCCGGAAACGGCATTCCTGTTGTCCCCGCCGATGCGGAAGGCGGCGACCGGCGGGTCCGGGGCGCGCTCACCCGGCCCAACGCGCCCAACTCCGACGGCAAGCACTGGCCGACCGGCACCACCGACCACCTGCGCCACCAACTCGAAGCCGCCGCCGAGCACAAGTTCGGCGCCCCCGCCGCTGACGACCCAGCTGTTGGTCCCCCGATCTACGCGGGCGCGCACACCGCACGCTCGCGGGTCCCGGACGCACCGGCGTCCTGGTTTCGCGATCTCAACCTCGACCCGGCCGACCGCATCGTGGCGGGCCTGGGCACCCGTGTCGTTCAGATGGATCAGGAATCCCTGATGGCCAGTGCGTGGGCGCAGGTGGCCGGGGTCGAGGACGCGAACCGCGCGCTGCGGTTGGCCCAATTCGCCCGCTACACAGCCCAATCGCTGCACCGTCGCCACCTCGGCGGCTTCGACGCGGCAAACCTGCTCGCCGTGACGCAGCGGGTGTCGAGCCGGATTCTGGCTGAACCGGGCACAACGCTGAGCGCGCACATCGGGGCGAGTGTGCTGCCCAGCGGCGCGGTGGCCGGGATCTTGCGGCGACTCGCGGCACCACGCGGCAAGATCACCCGGTTCGTGCGGTCGCCCGACGGCGAATTGCCCGCGGTATCCCGTGCGCGGGCAGTGCGCCGCCTGGTCACCGACGATGAAGGCAACGCCCGCAATTGGGTCCGCACCTATGCCGATCCCGACGGAGTGACTGACCTGCACCCCGCCGGTCTGGAACTCCTCCCTCCCGGTCTCGGCGACCTGGTCGCCGCCGGGTTGGCCGAACCCGCCCTCCCCGACGCGCTGACCGCCGCCGCCGACGACGGATCACTGTCGGACCTGCTCGAAGGCGACCCACCCGACATCGCCCGAGATGTTGTGGCCACCATGCTCGATGCCCTGCTCGCCGCACTCCCGACCCGCGACGAGATGGAGCGGAACCGTGATGCGGCCGCCGGTGTCGGCGACATCCTGCGTCAACTGTTCGCAGTTCTCGACGTCGGACAACGATTCGGCCAGACCGACTGGATCGTGCAGGCATCGACTGCTGCCCGCACCGGCATCGGACGTTCGGTGGGTGACGGTTTGGCCCTGGTCACTGTCAACGAGGTGGAGTCCTACGCCCGCGCGGTGGCGGAATGGGCCCGCGAGGCCGGTTTCCCGGTTGAAGTCGCCGCCGACCCCGAGGTGATCGATGTGCTGCTCGTCGCCATCCGCCACAGTGAGCCGCGTGGCCTCGCCGACGACTACCGGTTGTTGTCCGACGGCCTGACCCGTCCCGGCGGATTGCGCGACATCGACCGCAGCAACTTCGCCGTGGGCAGCCTCGACCTGCTGGGCAAGCTCGACCCGAAGGAAACACTCACGCGACGCGTACTCGCCCGGCTACCTGCGCCCAACCTCTGGCCGCCGTGGCTACCGCGAGACTGGTTCGGGGACAAAAGAATCGAACAGGTGCTGGCCGCACCACGCTTCGCCCACCCGATGTATGAGGCGCTCGACCGGTATGACCGGGAATGGTTGATGCCAGGTGTTGGCGCGATGAAACCGCACGAGATGGTGACACTGCTACAGACCAACGCCCGCTTTGCCGAGGCATTCTTGATCGGCGCCAACACCGAATTCGCTCGCGAACTGGTGTGGCGGGGGTACCCGACCGACGGGCGCGCGACGTCCTTCTACTCGTTCTGGACGCCGGCAGCCGAACTTCTGGCTCCCGTCCACGCCCTGGACGACCAGTCGCTCGGCGAGCACATCGACGAAAAGTTCGCCGGCGCACTCGTTCTGCTCGTGCGCGGCGAACTGATCCGGCGGTATCCGAATGTCCTCGCGCATGCCGTCAAGCAGACAGCTGATGCCGATCCGCCCACGGTGTTCGCCAAGGATCCGGCGAAGACGCTGTTCCGCCTCCACCTCGACCCCGACCTGCTGCTCATCGGTTTCGATCTCAAAGCAGCCGATGTGGCCGCGCCGCCACCCGGGATGGCCGGCGCCTACTGGTTCACTCTCAGCGAGCACATCGGTGAGCCACGATTCGGGCTCGACGAAGTGGACGAACCGGCCGCCAAACATCCCGACGGGGCCTTGGTGAAACGCGACGACCTGCAATGGGGTGATCTCATGCAAGACGCCAACGGGTTCCTGCTAACCACCACACCTCGGGTGAAGATCGATGTGACTGGCGGCTATCGGCCCGATGCGGCGTTCCTGGCATGGTTGCTGTTCCAGCAACCATCGCGGGCGGCGTTCGCGGCCACCGACATCATGGACAAGGTGCGGTGATGGACAACTGGGAAGCCGTGGATCCGGCCGTACCAATGCTGTTGCTGCCAGTGCGAATCGAAACCCGTTCAACGCCGGATCGCACCGCGCTGCGCGTACGGATCTATCCCGACGACGTCCATGTCGACATGCTCGATACCGCAGTGAACCCCGACGAACGCGTGGCAGGCGTCCGTTACTGGCAAGAACGTTGGCCTGTCGATCGACCGGTCAATGCCTCCGACCCGTGGACCGGACTGGTCGGTGCAATCGGTGCGCGGCGGGCGGCCTGGGTCGCGGCGGCCCTGACGCCGGTGAATCTCGCTGCCCGGCCGGACGATCCGCCGGAGTTCCCGGATGTCCCCGATGCGCCGGACGTCAACGGTGTGTGGGCGCGGTTGCTGCCGGACTGTTTTCGCGTCGTGGTTGATCAAGCCGGTGTCCGGACGTCAACTCCCGGCGCACCGATCGCACGCGAAGGCCTCGCGCTGGGCCCCGGATTGGATCTGCGAAAGCCCGGCGCGACAGAGAAGCTCGGTGCGATGGTCGACAGCCTGCGGGGGCAACCGGGCATCGAGCCGGATCCCGACATCGCTTGGCTCACCGACTACGACGCCGCCGAAGCCGCAGGTATGGCCGTGACGGTGCCGCTGACCGATCCGTTCGCGCGCATCGACCGGCTGTACGTGATCGGTGTACGTGCTGCAGAATCACCCGAGTCGACGGCCGACGAGCTCGCACATCTGTTGCGTGCACACGCATTCGGCGACGGACTCGCGTTTGTCGCACCGGGGACGGTCACCAACAACACCGCCTCCTCGAAGTCGGCATGGAGTCGTGCTGCCCGGACGCCGGGTGAACCACCGATCGGCGTCGCGTCGCCGGATCCGGCGGCCAACGCCCAGGTGCTGGCCACCGCGTTCGGCATCAGTCCCACCGACCTGATCGGACTCGATGACGCGAACCGCACCGACCAGGCGACGGCGGCGGCGTTTGCCACCGCGCTGTGGCCGATCACGTGGGGAACATTCCTCGACAAATCCCTGACCCCGAATGCGGCAAGCGGCGCGGTACCCGCGGCAGCTCGCGAAACCGTGCGTGAGCATGCAGCCGCACATGTGCGGGGGCTCGGTCCGCTGCCGACGATGCGAATCGGCAAGCAACCCTATGGAATTCTTCCCGCCACCACACACGGGGCGTGGTGGAAGCCCCGAGCAGGCGACTACATCGACCAGTCGCTGGCTGCGCTGCTGTCACGAATCCGGCCGCTGTGGACGCAGGCCGCTCACTCGGTGCCGACGGTGACCTCGGGCGATCTCGAGAAGGACCTACCGCACATCCTCGGTCACACGCCGCTCTCGCGCGGCCTACGAGTGCGTAGCGCCGTCGACGCGCAGACGGCCAAACCGATCACGCCCAACCTCGGGACCGCAGCCAACTCGGCGGCGCAACATGCGGTCACCGTGGCCATCGAGACTCTTATCGGCACCACCCCCGGTGTTTTTGTGCCGCCCGACCTACTCGGGAAATCCACCCGCAACCTGGCGTTGCCGATGGCACATGACAGCGACGCCGACTTCTGTTCAGCGATCCTGCGGATCGAACAGCTCCCCGAGGTACACAGTGTCCTGCAGGCACTACTCGGACTCGCCGAGGCAAAATCCCGTCACGAGGTAGAAGAGTTTTTCGTGCGGGAACGGCTGCAGCAGTTACAGATCCGGCTGGGTGCCGCCCAAGATTTTGTCAGCCAAGACGCGATCGACCTGGGACTTGCTGCTCTACAACGCCTCTCGGATCGGTCCTGGGATGAGCGTGAGCTCTACCGGGATGCTGCGTCTGCCCTGGAAAGTTACGTCGGCCCGTTCGAGCCGACACGGTTCGCGGCCCGCTTCCCGATCGTCTCGCTGCGCCCGCACCTCACGGAGGCCATCGGCGATGTCATCGAAGGTGTGCGTGCAGCGGCCGCAGCACTTCGGGCTGCCCAGCGGTTCAGTGAAATTCGCGCTGCCATCACGACCATTGCCGGGATCGAGAGCATCACTGACCGTACGCTGTTCCTGTCCGGCACCCTTGACTGCACCTCGCACCGACTCGACGCCTGGCTGACTTCCCTGGCCGCTCGTCGGCTCACTGCCGCCCGCACGAGTGGGGTCCGGGGAATCGTCGTCGGCGCCTACGGCTGGGCCGACGGATTCGACTTGGCGCCGCCGGTTACTGTCGACGTGCCCGGCCTGGAGGGACCGGTGTTCCAGGCATCGCGCGACGGCGGCCACATCCTTGCCCCGAGCCCTGCCCACGCGGCGACGGCTGCCGTACTGCGCGGCGCGCATCTCACCCACGATCCCGGCGACACGGGCCGTTCGGCGTTGAACATCGACCTGTCCAGTACCCGAACGCGCGCAGCGATGTCGGTGCTCGACGGAATTCGGTCCGGTCAACCGATGGGGGCACTGCTCGGGTATCGGTTGGAGCAGTGGCTACACATCCGGACGCCGGAGGGTCACGCACTGGATCGGTTCATCTATTGCCTGCGATCGCTTGCACCGATTGTCGCCGCGAAGGCGACCGACCGGGCTCCCGCGGGTACCCCGGTCCCGGAATCGCTGGAGTCGATCGCCGCCTCCGAGGTGACCGATGGGCTCCGCCTGCTGGAACTGTTTCGGGCCGACCCGGATTCGGTACTCGCCCGGCTCAACACACCTCCCGCCGCTTACAAGAACTACATCGTGAACTGGGCACTCCCGACTCCCGACGAGATCGCGGCGGTGAGCGCCGCGATCGAGCGGCTCGACCGGTTGCACGACGCGATCGCCGACCTG
Organism: Williamsia sp. Y853; assembly: GCF_056786495.1. NCBI lineage: Bacteria > Bacillati > Actinomycetota > Actinomycetes > Mycobacteriales > Nocardiaceae > Williamsia > Williamsia sp. Y853. The sequence goes on along the minus strand of NZ_JBXCJC010000005.1, from coordinate 113,563 downwards.
CTGCTCGCCGAGTCGGTGCATCAACTCGTGCTCGGGTCTGCGCCGCGGGCGGCCGCCGCGATGGATGCACTCTCCGGCGATGGCATGCCCCCGATCCCCGATGTCGTGAAGACACCGCGCTCGGGTGTCGGCCTGACACATCGAATCCTTGTGGGGGTGCCCGATGGTGCTGTTAGCGTTGTCGATGGCTGGGCGGTCGCGGCCCGCGCAAAAGCCCACCCCGCCTGGGAGATGTGGGCCCGCGAGGGGTTCGGGCGAGCCGATCTGATCGTGCTCGGGCCCGGAATCACCCTCGCGGACGCACACCTCTGTGCCCTCGACTTCCTTGTCGCAGCAGGCAACAACCCTGCACCGTTCTGGGCACTTCTTCGTCGGCGCCTACCCGGTCTCGCTGTCGAGCCCGAACCGGTCCGTCCGGCCGGACTCCCCGCGAACGCCCTGATCTTCACGGAGGCATGGTCGCTCGCCGGTTCCCTCCGGAATCTGATCGTGGGAACCCGCGCCCTCGGGCCCGAGGACCTGGTGCCACCCGGGGAGGCCGGATCGACGAGCACCACACAACGTCGGACCATTGATCTCGCCGACCTTCATACGCGCGCCGAGGCCGCGGTGACCGCGCTCGGGGCGCTCATCGACGCCGTTGAAGAACCCATCGCCCGAGTGGACGCCTTCGCCCTGTTCGGACTGGGTATGTCTGGTGACCCGACAATTCTGCCGGACAACGAACTCGCGGCACACATAGGTGGGTTGAACGCCGGAGCGCAACGACGGTTCGCGGCGGCCGATGCACTGCTCACCGCATTCAACGGAGAGCCACCAGAAGATGATGCCCGAGCGCAGGCCGCGCTGGCCGAAGTGATCTCGCAGGTATTCGACGACAAGCTGCCGGTATTGCCGGTGATCGAGCAGGGCCCCGACCCGGTTGCAGTGAGCCTCGCCGCCGGAGTCCGTGTGCTGCAGGAGAATCGTGAGGTATCCGACGGCCGAGACGTGCGGCCCTGGCTCACCCGGATCGCCCGGGTGCGACCCGCAGTGGCCCGCTACACCGAGACCTTGCTCCTACGAGAAGCATTGGGGCAGCGGGTACCGCTGCGCGTGGGACAACTACCGGACGGCGCCTTCGGCACCTGGATCGGCCTCCCGTTCGGCAAAGATACTCTGCCTCCGGATGTTTCAGTGACCGGGTTTGTTGTCGAGACGACTGCGGATGCGGTACCGGGACGGCTTGCCGGGTTTGTCGTCGACGAATGGACCGACGTGGTGCCCCGACGAGTATCCGTGCGCGACCAGGCCACCGGAGAGCCGACCGGTGCGCTGCAGGAAGTCGGCACCGCCGGACTCGCGGTCAATGCCAACGGCCCCAACGCCCGTGCGCCGCAAGTCCTGTTGCTCGCGGTGAGTCCGGACGACGCGCCGTGGTCGCCGGAAAAGGTGATCGATCTGCTGCGCGATACCTACGCGCTCGCACAGGAACGCGCGGTCACCCTGGAACGGCTTCCGCTGGCCGGCCGGCTGCTTCCGGCCGCCTACGTGCAGGACTGGTCGCTGCAGGGCGAACCGGTGCTGGACGTCGCCCGGCTGGTGATGAACGCGGGCGTCAAAGAAGCCATACTGACCCACGTCGCAGAAAAGAGCTGAGATGGCCGATCTGATCGCAACGAAGGCCTGGACCGCGACGATGGCGCCGCTGCTTCTGCGACCACCATCCTGGACTCGGCTCGAACCGCAGTCATTCTCGGGTGATCCCGGGCCGGGTTTGTCTGCGGCCGTGAGTGATCCGCTGTGGTTGTTGACGCGACAGTGGCAGTTCGGCGAGTTCGCGGGCGAGGATGCGGGAACCCCGCTGGCCGTACGCGTGGACGCGACAATTGCACCGGTGACGCGGTGGCAACCCGGCGATTGGACGGCAACCGAACCACAAGCCGTGCGGGACCTGACCAACGAACCGCTGGACGTGTCGGTCGAACGCGAGCCGATCGCCGGCCGCCCGGGCCTGCGAGTTCTTGCCCAAGCAGGTGCAGCCCTGCTCACCGCCCTGCGCGACGCCGGGCTGTCCGCAAGCGCCGACAGTCTGATTCGTGAGGCGCCCCTGCCGTTCGGTGACAAGACGGGTCCCGGCTGGACCGGCCCCGGCCTCCTCCTGCGTGGACGGGCCGTCGACGCCGAAATTGCCGCCGTCGCACTCGAACAAGCAAGTCCGAACCTGCCCGCCTGGCTCGACGGACCGCAGCGCACGGAGATCCTCGAGGTCACCAACCGATGGCGGCAGTGGTACCGCAGCGAGATCGCACCCTCCACCGACGCGTCGTCCTGGGTCGGCCGTCGACTCGAACACCGTTACAGCGTGGGCATTTCGACCGGTACAGCCCTGCGCGCCCCGGAAGCCGCCGGCGGCACCGCCGACTGGTGGACATTTGACAGCGACCCCACCGACCTCGGCCCACGCACCGACCCACAGTCGTTCACCCACCGCTCGGTGGCAACTCCACTGCGGTTCCCTGGCATGCCCGCCGACCGATTCTGGGAATTCGAAGACGCCCAGATCGACATCGGCGCACTCGAATCCGACCCGCACGACCTGGCCCGCCTGCTCGTCGCCGAATGCGCACTCATTTTCGGCTGCGACTGGCTCGTCGTTCCGATCGACCTGCCCACCAGGTCGCTGGCCACAGTCACAACAGTGACCTACCGCAACACCTTTGGCGAAACGTATCTCGCGGCGAACGCGCCGGACCGCGATCGGATCCTTCCCGAGGATCCATGGCGGATGTTCACGATCACCGGACCGGACAAGGCTTGGGAGAACCGCAGCGGTACACCCGGGTTCGACGGTCTGTTCGTCCCGCCCGCCTCGATCAGCTGCCTAGAGGGGCCGGCTGTCGAAGAGGTCCTTTTCCTGCGTGACGAAGCCGCCAACCTGGTCTGGGGTGTAGAGCGGATCGTCGAAGATCTCGCGGGCGACCCCCACCTCCGAGAAGCCGACCACCATACCGTCGAACCCCCTCTCTCCGGGCGTATCCCCGATGCCGAACTCGACTATCTGCTGCAGACGTCGGTCCCCGAATGGTGGATTCCTTATGTCGCCCGCATCGAAGTCGACGGACCGGTCCGACTGGCCCTTGTTCGTTCCGCGCTGCTGCGATTCGGTGAAGGTCTACCGCCCGATGGTGTGCCGATACGCGGAATCGGTCGTCTGCTCAACGAACCCGGTCACGCTGTACTCGATGATGCCGAGGTGCCCCGCGAAGGTGTACGAGTACAGCGAGTGCCCGTTCTCGCACGCCGGTCTGACGGGTCCTATGACAACTGGACTGCTCGCCGAGTTTCTGTGGGACGCGGCGAAGGGCGCAGTGGGCTTGAATACGACTCAGCCATTCCACGACGAAATGTGTGACCCCGGAACGGTTTACAGGGTCCTCGTGGCGAACATTGTTTCTTCCAGCTGCCAGCTGTGTCCGTCGTCCACTGAAACTTCGCCAGTCCATGTGAACGAGCGGGCGGTGATCTCGGTGAATCGCCACCGCAGCAACGGATCTTCATCGCGGCTGATGAGTTCGATGCTGCCGCAATCGTCGTTGTGTCCGATGAACTTTCGCACTCGCGAGTTGATTGGCTCTACCCAGGTGGATCGCCACGCATCGATCGCTGGATCGTAGAACCGGATCGTGGAACCGTGGAACGCACGGACACGCCCAGTCATCACCGGCGTCCCGGTTCCAGGCACGATCCATACATCCTGAATCGCTCGACCGCCCAGCACCCAACCGAAGTGCAGCTCCCCGTCGAGGGTGTCCAGCTCAGTCGCCGCCGAGACCCACCGCAAGTGCCACGAGCCGATAAATTGCCCGAACGTTTGCAGCTTGTCAGCGAGATCTTCCTCGGGCGCAGGCGCATACAGGTTCGTTCTCAACGCATCCACATTTGTCAACATGCTGACAGAGTGTCATGGTGGTGACGAATTGTCACCCGATTGACATACTTTTGTGTACCATCGCCTGGTGGACCGGGCCGAGATGTACCGACTATTGATCGCCGACGTGTACGAATTGGCCGGTACATCTCGTCGCACCAGCGAGTCGATCGCGCGGGACGCGAACCAGACGGTTGCCCGGTGGCATGCCTTGAGCGTGTTGTCCGAACCGGCCACCGCGGCCGGCGCGGCCCGGCGTCTGGGACTGTCTCGTCAGAGCGTGCACCGGGTCTGCGGCGACCTGATCCGAGACGGCCTCGTGGAGACCGTGGACAATCCCGACCACCAGACTTCGCCGCTCCTTCGGCTCACGTCCGAAGGTCGCCGGGTGCTTGAGCAATTGGTCGAGCGGGCAGACACTGATCGGGCGCGCCTCCTTGACCGCGCAGCTATCACGGCTGGACAACTCGCCAGTGCACGCGCTGTGATCCAGGCTGCAATTTCGGCCCTCGACGAAACCTGAGATCACCGACCCAACGAGTCGCACCATCAGAGCGCAAAGGTCCTGTGAGCGGACCCACTATCCGGTTGCGCTCAGAGCGTCTGCACCGCGACCGATATTTCCGCCAGGAGTTCGGCTTTACGGGCATCGTTCGCGAACGAACCTGTGACCGAATTTCTTGCCAACGTCGCGAGATCTTCAGCATTGAGGTCGAGCGCGTCGCGGACCCCGTTCAGGTTGTCGTCGACGTATCCGCCGAAATAGGCGGGATCGTCAGAGTTGACGGACACATTGAGGCCCTTGCGGAGCATTGTCCGCAGCGGATGGTCGGACAGCTGATCAACCGCTTTCAAGCTGACATTGGACAGCGGGCATACGGTCAACGGAACACGTTCCTGCACCAGGCGTTTGACGAGCCTCTCGTCCTCGAGGCACCTTATTCCATGGTCGATGCGTTCGACGCCGAGCAGGTCCAAAGCCTCCCAAATGTATGCAGGCGGGCCCTCTTCACCTGCATGCGCGACGAGGTGCAAACCTTCGGCGCGCGCCTTCGCGTACACATCCACGAACTTCGACGGCGGGTATCCGACCTCCGCGGAGTCGAGTCCGATCCCGAGCATCGGAGTTCCGAGCGCAAGCACGTCGTCGAGGACGGTCATGGCCGACGCCGCACTATGGTCACGCAGCATCGAAACGATCAGGCCGGTGCTGACACCGTGATTTTCAATGGAGCTACTGAGCGCCGAGGTGACTCCCTCCATCACTTCTTCGAGTGCAACACCCCGAACCAGGTGGGCCTGTGGGTCAAGGAACACCTCCGCATGTCGTACACCGGCGAGCGCTGCTCGCGCCAGGTAGGCATTCGTCATCTCGGCGAAGTCGGCCGCGGTCCGCAACGTCGACATGTTGGCGTAATACAGATCAAGAAATGACTGCAGATCCGCAAACTGGAACCGGCTCCTCAGTTCATCGACGTCGGCGTAGGGCAGGGTGATCTTGTTTCGTTCGGCGAGACTGAAGATGGTCTCGGGCTCGAGGGTTCCCTCGAGGTGGAGGTGAAGTTCGGCAACCGGTAGGGACGTCATTTGCGGTCCAATCATGTTGTGCAGGTGTCGAAGTGGCTCAGTGAGCGAAGTCCAGGGCGTTCGGTCATCGCATTCCTACTCGGACCCGACGAACGGTCCACACTACCATTCGTGGTGTCGCCGGCCGGCCGGCCGGCTCGCACATGGACTGCTCCCCGATACGTCGCCTACTAACACGACGAATTCTGTCGAAAGGGGCGTTCTCGCCCTGTCAGTGTCACGGGGCACTCGGCGACCCAGACGGGGCCTCTATGCTGGCCTTGTGTTCTTCATCTTCGGTTACGGCATCAAGCGGCAACACATCGGCCCGGGTCAAACCCGAACGTGCCCGCACTGCCACAACACCACGCAATGGACACGCATCCAGCAATTCAAACAATTCACGCTGTTTTTTCTTCCGATCGCACGTTGGAAGCGTCGTCAACTCGAGCAATGTGGCATCTGCGGCACCATCACCGAGGTTTGAGCGCCTGGCCCGCGCTCTGCACGACCGACAGAGTCGAACGCGTACACGGCGCTCTCCTGTACAACTTGACCATGACAAGCCGCCGCGTATTCCCGCTCGCGCGCATCACGGGCCATGTCGCGTGGTGGATCTTTGTGGTCGCAACACTGTTCGCCGGCGGCATCAGCTGGACGGGCGCAAGCAATCGCTTGAACGGCAGCTTTATTGACGCCTCTTTCACCGCGCGATCAAGTCGGTGGACCGCCTACACCCCGCTGACCGACTCGCCGGTGGGCATTGCCAACTTCAGCGCTTCGGCGCCATATGACCGATGGACCGATCCGGAGTTCTGGTCGATGGTTGCGTTTGTTGTGGTGCTCATCGCCGCTGTGGCCGAAGCAATTTCGGCTCGTCGGTTGCTACCGGGGCTAGTTACGGTAGCCGCCCCGTGTGTGGCGTTGGGGCTACTGCTGCTGGCTACCCCAGGCATCCTCGACAGCGTCGAACTCGACACCATGTCCGCGATGGGTGTTGTGCTGGTCGCGATCGCGGCCCGAGAAGTATGGGCACGCCAATTCGCGCCCCGCCCACCGCTACCCGACTGAACGAGTTGTCTCAAGCTTCATCTGGCAGGGGCATCTCAACTCGATAGACGAATGACCGTCGGATAGTCGATTGCGGCCCAGAAATTTACGTCACCACCGAAGGATCGCAGTTCTGGTCAAATGTCCAGGCATCGGTAAGCTTGCGCGATGGATCTGGTCACGCTTGTTCTGGCGTCACCTCGGGGGCGTTCTTTCTGCGCCGCCATCGCGTACTTGTGCAGCTCAGATCAGCGAGTTGCGCCCAGACGCCGACCCCAGACTGCGGCGGACGTTCGCGAAGTCATCGAGGCGGTTGATCTTCAAGCGATCCCCAAACTGTCCGAACTCGAGTTGATCGAGGCTCTGGAGTTCGCCGCGAACTGCGCTCACTACTGGCAAGAACCAGACGATGAAGATGTGATCTTCGCCCGCCCGGAAATAACTGCCGCTCTACGCCCGGTAGCCGCCACTGTCTTGGCCGCGGCGCATACCGCTTGGTGGGGGGATGCTCCCCACTTAGTCAAGGAGTGCTGTCATGGCCGCTGCGCAGGGTGCTGCCCCGAAGTCGCCCCGTCCCATGCGCGCCGATGCCCGGCGAAACCGCGACGCCATCCTCAACGCCGCCCGCAAACATTCGATGACGAGGGTGTTCTCGCATCTCTCGATGGCATAGCCCTGCGCGCCGGTGTGGGCAATGCAACGCTCTATCGCAACTTCCCCACCCGCGATGATCTGCTCGCGGCCGTCATGGAGACGAACACGGAAGCAGCGCTCAACGAGCCAGAGGAGCTGTCTCGATCGTCCACTCCACGCGAGGCACTTGCCGAATGGCTGTTCCGTCTGACGTGGCAGATGCGCATCTGCCACGACCTGCCGTACTGCATTTCCACAGCCCGCGAAGACCCGTCATCATCGATGAACGGGGCCTGCAATCCCCTATTCACCCAGACAAGCACCCTTCTCGATGCAGCGAAATCCGCCGGCGATGCGGTCGAGTCCATCACTGCGGACGAGGTGTTCGAGTTGATCACCGCACTGTCATGGGGTGTGGATCGCTTCCGTGACGACACCGAAGCCGCACGCCGCCGCGTTGCCATTGCGACAGCGGGCATCTTCACCCGACCTGGATAGTGGCGATGTTGCCTAACTGGGCCGGTGCGTAACGTGTGTTACGGTCACACATAACGCATGTTACGTATCACCGGGACGGGATCATCTATGACCGACGGGCCGACACAAGCTGTAGTCGACCGGATCTCCGCCGCTGTGTGGGCTGTGGCGGCCGACTGCGGCTTGGAGAACGTTTCGCTGCGTGCGGTCGCTGTCCGCGCAGACTGCACCACCGGCCTGATTATGCACCACTTCGGCTCGCGCACAGACGTTTTGGTTCACGCCTGTCGGACGATGTACAGCCGCGTCGTCACACGCGCCGACGCAATCCAGGAAGGCCGCAAGCCGAGCATCGACGTGCTTGTGGACGTCCTATCGGCCGTGCTGCCACTGGATCACGACCGGGTCGACGAGGTCCGCGTGTGGGCAGGCTTCGCCGCGACCGCCCTGGCGGAGCCGCAACTCAAAGAGGTCCACATCAACCACCACCGCCAGTGGGTCACGCGCATCACCGCCCTGGTCCAGGACCTGCGTTCAGACGCCACCGAAAACGACGTCGAAGATATCGCGAAGTCGCTGTCCGCCACCGTCAATGGTCTCGCCTTGACGGCCATCTTGGACACCGAGACATATCCGCCGCGAACGCAGCTACGCCTACTCACAATGTGTGCCGCCGAGGCGCTCAACTCGCTGACAACAACGGACTGATCCACATCCGAAAAGCCCGGCGAAGCAGAACCATTCCGCGTTTCGCCCTCCGATCGAAAAACGAGTTCAACGATGATTGACCCCCACTTCGTCCTGTTCGGCGCGCTGCTGAGCCTGGTCGGCTGTTCCTTCTACATCCGCGCAGTGCTGACAGGCTCGGCCAGTCCGAACAGGGTCTCGTGGTTCCTCTGGGCTGCAATGCCCGTCATCGCTTTCCTCGCGCAGATCGACGAAGGTGTCGGACTATCCTCAGTCCTCACCCTGTCCGTCGGCCTGGGACCGGCGTTCGTCTTTGCCTCGTCGTTTGTCAACCGGGAAAGCTACTGGCGCATCACGACGTTGGACGTAGTCTGCGGCGCGATCTCGGTGGCCGCCATCGCGGCATGGCTCCTACTGGACAGCGCCACGATGGCGCTCGTCATGGTCGTGATCGCAGATTCTGTCGCCGCACTGCCCACCATCGTGAAGAGCTGGAGGTCACCGCACACCGAGAGGTCGGACTACTACGTGCTCGCCGGACTCAACGGAGGGATCGCGTTGCTGACTCTGGACTCGTGGCGCATTGTCGACTGGCTGTTCCCCGTCTACGTTGTCGCCGTGACCACCACCATCGCTGCCACCATCGCGATCCGGCGCCGAGCGAACGCCACTCCGGTTGCTGTCACCAACTGACCGGCCCCGGGAGCACTCGCGGCAACAACACGATCAAAGGCGACCGGTCACCGTGGACCGAAGACTTCTACTCGTTCCACATCACATCCCCCGCTGCCGAGTGAATAGACCCTCGAGGAGGTGAGAGACAGAATCGGATAGTCCAGCGGCACACGCACCGAAGGCTGCTCGAGCTATTTCGGGATCGAAATGCTCACCGCGCCCGTACATTCTGCGGGGTATCCCACCCCGCGCCGGTCCCGTCCACGTGCTGCACGTCGGCTTCCCATGGCAAGCGGTACTCGCCCGCTACCAGATCCTGCATGAACGTGTAAGGACAATCTGTGGCCCCGCCGTCGACTGCTGTGTACCCGCGGTGCCCGAGTTGGTAGATGTTGTTCTCGACACCCCACCCCCGGCGCGCCTCATCTGCCCGGGCGGGGACGACCTCGGCGGTGACGACACGATCTGGCGATCCGTCACCCCGCACCAGCACGGTGCCATCGATGTCACACACCATCGCCTCACCCTGCGACCAGATGTTGTTCTCGTCCGGGCCGGCGAGCGCCACCGAGGCCGTATAGGCGAGGTTGTGAAAGGCGTTGGTCTGATTGGTGATTCGCCATGACTGCTGAATCGGGTAGGTGTATCCCGCCGTGCGCAGGATGACGTTGGCGCCCTTGTACGCTGCCTCCCGGGCCATCTCGGGCAACATTCCGTCGTGGCAGATGATGAGCGCGATCCGGGAACCGGACGGGCCGTCGCAGACCGGGATCCCTAGATCTCCGGGCGCCCATGGCTCGGCGGGCACCCACGGATGCATCTTCCGGTAGTAGAGAACCTCCTCGCCGTTGTCGTCGATGATGATGCCGCTGTTCCACGGCGCACCGGACGGGTTGCGTTCCATGATCGAAAAACACCCCCAGACCCCGGCCTGACGGCAGGCATCGGCGAGCAGCGCCATCTCGGGTCCGTCTCGGTCACAGAGCATCTCGTTGTCGAGCCAGGTGTCCGGGTCAAGACCGTTGATGCTGTACTCCGGCATCACGACCAGGTCGAGCGTCGGCATGCCCTTCTTCGCACCCTTGACGACACTGGCGAGTCGTTCGGCGGTCGTCTTCAGGTCTGCCGGGGTCTTGATGATCGGCACCCGGGCCTGCACCAGTCCCAGGACCAGCGCCCCGGGCGTCGGATTGAGTCCATCGAGTCCACTCATGGTTGTTAGTTCCTTACTGTCGCGGTGGAGAGCGACGACAGTTGTGGCCATCGCCCTCCGAATGGTCTGACACTCACGAAAGTTGCTGCAGCATCGCCCAGATGCGGGCATCTGCGCGGTGGTCAGCCTTCGGCGGACCATGGACTAGCGCAGCATCGACCGCAACGGCCTGGGCGCGAGCGGCGTCGTCGGTGCGTTCGACAAACGCGTGCAGATGATCGTCGAGCCTATTCATCTGTGCAAGTGCGGCTTCGGTGATCTCGACAGCGGTCACCGACCGGGAACGGACCGCTGCCGAGACCGCGGTGGCCGTCATTCGGGTCAGGTCGACGTCGGCCGGGAGCGTCATACAGCGACCTCGATCTCCGCCGCGACATCGTCATTCACCTTGGCAGGAGCAGCCGTCGGCACGAACTTGTCGATGATCAGATAAGCAATTGCGGCACAGACCATTCCGACGATCGCTTCGCTGAACTGCGGAGCCCAGTGATGCACGGCGTAGGCGCAAACGGCGCCGATGATCCACGCCGCGAAGGGTTGTACGCGGAACGCGGTGATGCCCCGTGTGGCGGCCCGGCGGGTGATGAGCTGATCCACGATCAGCACCGCACCGATCGACGGCACGAAGATGCCGAGCAGATTGAGCCAGGTCGAGAAGTGACTCCACACACCAGCCAAAGCGATGACCAGGCCGATTGCGCCGAGGATGAGCGTGAGCACCCGCATTTTCGAACCGGTGAGCTGGCTCCACCCCACTGCGCCGTTGTACAGGCAGTGTGAGCACACCGAACCGAGGTTGACGAACACGAAGAACACCGCGAGCGCAGTCAGGACAGCGCCATGATCGACGAGGATGGGCATGAAGTCGCCACCGTCGGTTGCCGGGTTGAGTGCTCCCCCCGCGGCCACGATCACCGCCCCGGTCACCATCGCGATGAGGTTGGCGACCGGAAAGGCGCTGAAGGTGGCGATCACGGCTTCTCTGCCGCCGCGTGACCACCGCGTGAAGTCCGCCGCCATGGTGCCCGAGTCGATGAAGGTGGCCACGACGATCGTCACTGCCGCACCGATCGAGAGAACGGTCGCGTCACTGGCACCGCCCTCATAGGAGGTGATCGCACCCCACCCGTTGCTCCGGGCTACCAGGACGATCGACACGACGCCTAGTGCGATGAACAGTGGTGCGGCAATCATGCCGATGACGGTCAATGCGCGGATCCCGATGAAGGTCACACCGATGTACAGCAGCCCGCCGATCAACGCGACCAACGTTTCGTTCCAGCCCAGCGACGTGTTCAGGGTGGCGCCAGTCAAGCCGGTCTGGAAAGCGAACCAGCCGATGACGACGGTCGCGAGAAAGCCGGTGACAATTTTGGATCCGTGATGCCCGAACGTCTCAGCAGCGCTGAGTGCGAAGTTCTTCCCGGTTTTGCCTGCGATGAATGACAGTGCGCCGACGTATCCGAACAGGACGAGGTTGCCGATGATAATCGCCGCGATGCCCTTCCAGAACCCGAGGCCATAGACGATGGTGCCACCGAAGATGGCACAGGTGAGGACCATTGGGAACCCGAACCACACCGCGGAGACCGACAGCGTCGATCGACGGTGCGAGTCAGGAACTGGCGAGTTCTCGAACTCTGAGTCGAGATGCAGTGTGCCGTGGTCGGGCTCTGCATTGGATTTGGCGGAGGTTGTCATGAAGCACCTTCTGGCATGGTTGCCGGCAACTGTGAATGTGCCGTGATGGATTCCCTGGGCACCGATGACGAGGGAGAAGTGAATGAGTAGCCCGCATCGACGAGGGCTGTTCTCAATTCAGCGAGTAGTGTTGGCGCGCTGGGTGAATCGCTGTGTACGCATACCGATCGGATGCCATGATCGCTTGGCCTGGCCAGTTGCGCCAGCGTGCGGGCGATCACTTGATCGACACCACCTATGCGATCAGCCGTTCGTTCATACATCTGCACCTGGCCATCGCGATAGGGCCGGTCGGCGAAAGTCTCGCTGACTGTACCCAGACCGAGTTCTGCCGCCCGGGAATGCAATTCGGAACCGGGCAGCACATAAACGAGCAGTGACGGATTGAGTTCGGTAATCGCAGCGCACACCGCATCGGCCAGATGCGGATCACGATTGACCATCATGTAAAGCGACCCATGGAGTTTCACATGCTGCATGGTGCAGCCGCGGACCCGAACAAACGAGTCCAGCGCACCGACCTGGTACAGGCACAGGTCATACGCCTCCTGAGGCGTCGTCGGGATCTCGCGACGCCCGAACCCGATTCGATCCGGGAGACCGACATGGGCACCGATCGCAACTCCATGGCCTGCTGCCAGATCAACACTCCGCCGCATGACCGCGGGGTCGCCGCCGTGAGCACCGCACGCGATGTTCGCCGAGGTGATCATGGGCATCATCTCGGTGTCGGCGCCGTAGTCGTAGACGCCAAAACTCTCACCGAGGTCACAGTTGAGGTCCAGGACCGGCATTGATCATCCCTCCACGTCTGCGGTCAGAGCCGCAGGTCGCCGAGGGTTCACTGCCAGTTCCCACGCACGCGCGAACCTCAGCAGACTGCGCTCGGACAAGGGGCGGCCGAGTACTTCGAGTCCGACGGGAAGTCCACCGTCGGTGAAGCCTGCGGGGATGCTCATGGCGGGCAGCGACGTCTGTGAGGCGATGACGGTGTTGGTCGGGAAATCCAGTGCAGTCCAGCGCTTTGCTGCAAGCTCTTCGCGGGTGGGTGCCGGTACCTGGACCGTCGGGTAGATCAGGAAATCTACATCGGCATCGGCCATCATCGAGATCAATGTGCGTCGCCATTCGTCTTGACGCAGACGGCGCGGGAAGTAATCGGGATCCTCCTCGGGCACAGATGGACCATCGGCGATGTCGGCGATCAGGTCGGTGAGTGGATGGAATCCACCGTCAACGATCTCGCGGAGCTTGGTGACGGGCGCACCCGGCCGTGCCTGCAGAAACTCTTCGATGTCGGTTTTCGACTGGATCGTGTACAGCGAAGTACCTGCCACCCACGCCGGCAGATCACCGAGTTCCAAACCGTCGACCACGGCAACCCCCCGCTGATTGAGCTGGGTGATGGCGTCTCGCACAACCGAATTGGTGAGACCTTGATCTACACCCTCACCAAAACCGTCCGTGAGCACGCCGACCCGGAACGACGAGATGGAGTCGGCGTCGACGTCGGCGATCGCCTCGCGGTAGTTCCCGACATCCGAGGTTGTGGTGGCGATGGAGGTGTAGGCATCGGCCGGGTCGTACCCGACGATGACGTCAAGGATCGCGGCAAGGTCGGGCACATTGCGCGCCATGGGTCCTGGTGTGTCCTGGAAGTGCAACAGCGGGGAGAAACCAGTGCGCGGGATGAGCCCGGTGGTAACGCGGAGACCGAACAGATTGGTGAACGAGGACGGCAGGCGAATCGATCCACCGGTATCTTCCCCGATCCCGACGAGGCAGAGGTTTGCGGTCACGGCTGCGGCCGTCCCAGCACTCGATCCCCCGGTCTCGCGATCGAGATCGTAGGGGTTCTTGGTGTGCTCGGTCCGTGACGAGAACGAGAACCACCCCGCGGCAAAGTCGCACATCGCCGTTTTACCGAGGATCACCGCGCCGGCCTTACGGAGCCGATCGATGACCGTGGCGTCGGCCTCGGGGATGTACTCAGCGAATGCCTTGTTACCGAACGAGGTTGGGATACCTTTCGTTTCCCCTTGGTCTTTGACCAGAATCGGCACACCGTGCAATGGGCCGACCAGAGTACCGGTGCGTGCGTACTGGTCATCGATCCGTGCGGCGTCCTCGAGTGCCGCCGGGTTCAGTGTGACCACCGAATTGATCTGCGGTCCGTCGGGGTTATCGGCTGCGTCGAGGGCCGCGATCCGGTCGAGGTACCACGCGGTGAGACCGGCACTGGTCGCATCGCCCGTCTCGATCATTCCGTGGAACGAACTCACTGACAGCTCTTGGTATTTCACCTGTTTCTCCTTGCCCGTACCGGCATCTGTTCCCAGTGCTCCGACGATGGTTTCTGCCGTGTGTTCGAGGTGATCTCGGGTGGCATCGAGGAGTGCGTCGAGGTCGCGAGCAAGCATCAGTTGATACATACGCTCGTGCTGGCGGTCGGCTTCCTCGAAGTTGTGCATGGCTGTCGCATAGATCGCCATATAGGGCTGGATACGATCCCAGATGTTGTGGATGAGCTCCATCAGGTAGCGACTGTTGCCACCGGCATAGAAGGTCTGATGAAACTTGCGATTCAGCTCGCGCCACTCGTGAGGGGTGATGTCCGGATCGGTCATCTGATCGAGAACCGAACGCAGGGCCGCGATTCCGTCGTCGTCGAGTTCGTCTAGCGCCCACTCCGTGGCAAGGGACTCGAGTGCCAACCGGATGGTGAAGAGTCTCCTGATCTCGCTCGGCGTCAGCGTGGTGATCGTGACAGCTCGGCGATCGAACGCCACCAGACCCTCAAAGTTCAGCCGTTTCAGAGCTTCTCGTGCCGGCATGGTCGAAACCCCGACCGATTGGGCGAGTGAGCGGATGGACACACGTGTCCCCGGAGCTATTCGGCCTTCAACTATGTTGCGGCGGATCTGTTGATAGACGCTTTCCGCCAACGTCGTCGGCGGCAAGACCTCGACTGCCATGTGATATCAACTCCATCCCTGATCCAACTGTGATCACACATGAAGGTTTCCGGTTGCCGATGACGGCTACGTTGTTGATTTGTTGCGGCTGTATGACGTCATCGCGGTCTCGTTACGTCCTGATGACGAGGTCTCAAAAGAGGGAGAATGACTACGCAGTGCGTAGGTCTTCTCGGGCGGGAACCGAAGAATCATGGTCAGCCCTGAACTCGTGCTGGACGAGTTTCTCGGACGTATCCACCACCCAACCCTTGCAAATCGGTGAAGCTGCCGCCGAGACCATCGGGTACGCAGGAACTTCCCGACGTCGCCATCTGGCCGGGATACACGCCTACGAGTGCGACGAACACCGAACAGCACTGTGTGGGTCGCATGGCTGAGCTCAACGCCGTTACGTTCGGATATGAGCCTTGTCTCCATGCGGGCCGAACAGATGGAGTATCTCGATCACCTGATCGTCAGCAGGCCCAAACCAGTGCGGCTCATTGGTATCGAACTCCGCTACTTCACCGGGGCCTAGTAGAACTTCATTGGCGCCGAGAATGAGCCGCACGCTTCCCGCGAGAACGTAAAGCCATTCGTATCCGGCATGAGTGACCAGCTTCTGAGGGCGAGGACCGATCACCTGCTTGAAGACCTGCACGCGCCCCGGATAACGCGTCAATGGAACCACGGCGCTCCCGTTACCACTGCGCCGCGGCGTGAGATGGACTCGGGGATCGCCGGTGGCAGGTGCACCGACAAGTTGGTCGAGAGCCACTCGATGCGTTCGAGCCAGCGGCACAAGCAGATCGAGAGTTGGGCGGCGCTTCCCGGACTCCAACCGCGACAACGCGCTGACAGATAGACCAGTGGCGTCGGCCAGCGCCTCGAGCGTCATACCGCGATCACGACGAAGTGAGCGCAAACGCGGCCCTATGTCGGCGAGCATCTGTGCAAGTTCGGCGTCCATAGCGTCCATTTTTGCACTTTTCGCAAATTCTCTATCGGGTTCGGCGGAGCGACTGCGACTATTCGCCCGACGAAACAGCCCACGACGATAGGAATCGATCATGAGTCCGCCAATCCGGCAATCCAAAACCAGCACGGCGCCGATCGATTACGCGGGCAACACCCAACGCCGCTGGGGAGTGCTCGCAATCTGCGCCGTTGGCATTTTCGTGGTCGGTCTCGACACAACGATTGTGAATGTTGCCCTGCCGTCAATAGGCGAGGATTTCGACGTCGGAACCAGTGGTCTCGAATGGGTCGTCAACGCGTACACACTTGTACTCGCGAGTTTGTTGATTTCATCCGGTGCGATGGCCGACCGTTTCGGGCGGAGACGGATCTTCCAACTCGGGCTAGTCGTTTTCGGTGTGGCTTCGGCGGCCTGTGCACTCGCGCCGTCTATCGGCGTTCTGGTCGCAGCACGTGTAGTTCAAGGGATCGGTGGATCGATGCTGAGCCCGGTCGCACTCGCCATCGTGGTCAACGTGATGACCGAACCCAAGGAGCGGGCCAAGGCGATCGGCGTGTGGGCTGCGGTATTCGGAATCAGTATGGCCGCAGGGCCGGTCACCGGCGGCCTCCTCATCGAGAATTTCGGTTGGCGGTCCGTGTTGTGGATCAACGTGCCGGTGATCGTTGTAGTCCTGGCCCTTAGCAGAGCATTTGTTCCGGAATCGCGTGCCCCACAGCCGAGAAGACTCGACGTACCTGGTCAACTGTTGCTGACCATAGTGATCGGCGGGATGGTTGCGCTCCTCATCGAAGGACCACAAATCGGGTGGACATCACCGGGTTCACTGGCCGGATACCTCCTCACGGCCGTGGCGTTGGCGGCTTTCACGCGGATCGAGTCACGGCGTAGCGAACCGCTCATCGATCCCCAACTATTCCGGCACACAGCGTTCTCTGCCGCCGTTGCAGGCGCCGTGGTGGTGTTCGTGTCTCTCAATGCGACATTGCTTCTCGGCACTCTCTACCTACAACACGCGCGAGAAATGACCCCAATGGCCGCGGGCGCCATCACTCTCCCGATGGCGATCGGCGCAACCGTCTGCGCGCCGTTGTCCGGGATGCTCGTCGGTCGTGTCGGCGCGCGAAGGCCACTGTTGATCGCCGGTGGTTTCACCACCCTCGGCGGCCTGTGTCTGGTCTCGCTCGACAACACCACGAGCACAACGACATTGCTCGTCGCCTACCTGTTTCTCGGCATAGGATTCGGCTTCTCGAATGCACCCATCACCACTACCGCTGTCAACGGCCTACCGTCTTCGCGCGCGGGTCTAGCTGGTGGAATAACCTCCAGCGCCCGCCAATTGGGAGCAGCGCTAGGCATCGCATTGGCCGGCGCAATGATAGCCGGCAGTGCACCGACTGACCTGGCACAAGCATCTCGGTTGGGGTGGATGCTCGTCGTGGTGTGCGGACTACTGCTCCTCCTGATTGCCCGCATTTCACCAACATCCGGCACGCAGAACTGACCAGCCGTCGACCGCGCCGATCCGGGTGAACCACGTGTCCCCAGACGCTCACACTCGTCGTCCAACGAGAACCACTCGTGTCACCCAAATCCTTACAGGGCATGGGTTATGAACTCCGGATCGACGCCAATCCATCGCACTGTTGATGGTGACCAGGCTCGCGACGCCCAGCAGGTCACCGAATACCGGTCACAGCCAGCAACATCTGTTCCCAGTGCCGCAGCGGTAACAAGTGCCCTTCGTCCTTGTAGAGGACCAGTTTGGCATTCGACAACTGCTTTGCGAGCCATTCACCGTTGTTCTGAGGCGCCATTTCGTCTCGGTCGCCGTACCAAAGGTGGACCGGTGCAAAGACGTCGGCGGGGTCGAAACCCCATGGACCGACGAATGCAACGTTGTCCCAGGCAATCGCCATGGGGCCCTGCCGCAATGCCTCTTGAAAGGAAACGAAGATCGCTTGTCTCGCTGCGGGATCGGCGACCACCTCAGGATCACTGGCTCCCCACATCCAGTCGATCCACGGCGCCTTCTGGTCATCCCGTACCGACATCATGGCATCGAGGAACTTCTCGTTGCCGGCCAGGAACTGTTCGGCTGCACGGGTAGGTTCGGCAGGCAGGTAAGAAAGCGCAGAGAGGTCGTTCTCGGTTAGAGCATCCATCGCACCAGGCATCTGCTGCACGGGCCCGAGTCCACCCGACACACCGACCCGGGTCACACGATCGGGCATCGCGGCTGCCGTCGCCAAGGCGAACGGTCCGCCCCCCGACCAACCCAAGGTGGCGAACCGGTCCACTCCGAGTTCGTCAACGATGGCCTCGACGTCCGCTGCAACCCGCCCGAGGCTGCTCGCAGCGGCATCGGACCGGCCGTAGCCTGGGCGGTCGAAGCTGATCACGCGTATGCCCATCCGGTGGGCGCGGTCGGCTCCGAAATCGACCTCTAGCCGCGATCCAGGTGTGCCGTGGAAGTGCACAACAGGCGCACCCGTCGTATCCCCGGTGTCTCGAACCATGACCGAACGGCCACCGACTACGACTTCGAACTCCATCATGGTGGCAGCGTACGGTGCGTACCGGGCGCAGCAGAGAGTTGCTCAGCTTGTCGAACCGATAGCCGAGTCCGAAATCCGTTCTTCTCCAGGTGAAGTGAATGAGCGCCGGACACGTCAGATTCGATCCGCGCCTGCAGCGGGCGTTGTTCACTTGACCTTTGATTCGGCGACCATCAATATAGATCTATGTCGAAACAGAGGTTGCCAGTCACCGATGTCGCCAGCGAGGAGTGCTGCTCACCGTTGATTCGCGAACCGTTGTCCGCACCGTGGGCGGGTGATCTGGCGCGGATGTTCAAGGCGCTTGGCGATCCGGTGCGCCTGCGGTTGCTCAGTTTGGTCGCCAGCCACGCCGGCGGTGAAGCCTGCGTCTGTGACATTTCAGATTCGTTCGACTTGTCCCAGCCGACGATCTCCCATCACCTCAAGGTGCTGCGTGAGGCCGGCTTGCTCGATTGTCAAAGGCGCGGAACCTGGGTGTACTACTGGGTGATTCCAGCTGCCCTGCAGCAACTCTCATCAGTGCTCAGCGCAGCTGACCCCACCTGTGACGACGCCCCGCTGGTCACCGCGTGAGTACCGCCGCAAGTACCGCCGAGCATCCGGCAGTCGTCGGAAAACTATCCACTCTCGACCGTTTCCTACCGGTCTGGATCGGCGTGGCGATGGTTGCCGGCCTCCTGCTCGGACGATTGATCCCCGGCCTGAACGACACTCTGTCGGCAATCTCTGTCGACGGCGTTTCCCTACCCATCGCGATCGGGCTGCTGATCATGATGTACCCGGTGCTGGCGAAGGTCCGGTACGACCGCCTCGACACCGTCACCGGCGACAAGAAGCTGCTCATCGGGTCGCTGGTACTCAACTGGGTGCTGGGGCCTGCTCTGATGTTTGCCCTGGCGTGGATCTTCCTGGCTGACCTTCCGGAGTACCGGACCGGTCTGATCATCGTGGGTCTTGCCCGCTGCATCGCGATGGTCATCATCTGGAACGACCTCGCCTGCGGCGATCGCGAAGCGGCTGCGGTCCTGGTGGCCATCAATTCGGTGTTCCAGGTGATCATGTTCGCCGTCCTCGGCTGGTTCTACCTGTCAGTGTTGCCGGGCTGGCTTGGCCTCGAGCAGACCGAAATCGACGCCTCTCCATGGCAGATCGCCAAGTCCGTCCTGATCTTCCTCGGCATCCCTCTGGTCGCCGGATTCTTGTCGCGCTATTTCGGTGAGCGTTCCAAGGGTCGCGACTGGTATGAAGCGAAGTTCATCCCAAAGATCAGTCCGTGGGCGCTCTACGGTTTGCTGTTCACCATCGTCATTCTCTTTGCGCTACAGGGTGATCAGATCACCTCCCAGCCCCTCGACGTGGTCCGCATCGCGATTCCGCTTCTGATTTACTTCGCGGTGATGTGGGGCGGTGGGTACGGCCTCGGCGCGGCAATGGGGTTGGGCTACGAACGCACCACCACCCTCGCGTTCACCGCGGCCGGAAACAACTTCGAACTCGCCATCGCCGTCGCCATCGCCACCTACGGTGCCACGTCCGGCCAAGCACTCGCCGGCGTCGTCGGTCCGCTCATCGAAGTACCGGTCCTGGTCGGCCTTGTCTATGTATCTCTAGCCCTGCGTAAACGGTTCACCCCACAACCATCGGTGACGGCAGCGACAAAGGGGTCTTGATGTCCGAATATCCCGGGCGGGTACACGTCAGGTCTGCCGGGTCTGCACCGACACACGAGATCAATCCCACCGTCGTCCACGCGATGGCCGAGATCGGTCTCGATCTCGGTGCGGAGTATCCCAAACCGCTCACCGACGATGTGGTCGCTGCCGCTGATGTAGTGGTGTCAATGGGTTGCGGCGACGCATGCATCAGCCGACTCCTCACCGAGTTGACCTCCACCATTTCCGCCTGACTACCCGCCTCCGACTCACGAAGGGCCTTCATGTCCACCACTCCCAGCGTGCTGTTTGTCTGCGTCCACAACGCCGGACGATCGCAGATGGCTGCCGGTTTCCTCTCTCACCTCGCCGGCGACACCATCGAGGTCCGCTCTGCGGGCAGCGCGCCGGCCGCGACGATCAATTCCGCCGCAGTCGAAGCGATGGCCGAAGAGGGCATTGACATTTCGGCCCAATCACCGAAGATTTTGACTCCCGCTGCAGTGGAAAGCTCGGATGTCGTCATCACCATGGGATGCGGCGACGCATGCCCGGTCTTTCCTGGCATCAGCTACCGCGACTGGGCACTGCCTGATCCAGCAGGCAAGGGCGTCGAGGCAGTACGCCCGATCCGGGACCAGATCAAGATTCTCGTCAAAGACCTGATCGCCGAACTCGTTCAAGCACGATCAGATACCAGCCGATGAGCACACCAAGCGTGTTGTTCGTGTGCGTGAAGAACGGCGGCAAATCGCAGATGGCTGCCGGTCTTATGCGCAAGGCAGCCGCAGACGCAGTCGAAGTCCACTCGGCGGGAACCCGGCCCGGCGGCTCGCTCAACGCATTGTCGGCACAATCACTGATCGAGGTCGGCGTCGACATCACCGCCGAACAGCCCAAACCTATTGATCCCGCCCTGCTGGCCCGGATGGACTATGTGATCACTTTGGGCCGCGAAGCCACCGTCGACCGGATTGATGGTCCGAGGTTCGAGAACTGGGACACCGACGAGCCTTTCGAGCGCGGTATTGACGGTATCGAGCGGATGCGTCTGGTCAGAGATGATATCGCTGCCCGCGTCGACGAACTCGTAGCGAGACTGCGTCGCTGATCCGTTGAGCGCAAGCAACATCGAGGTTCCAATCTCCACCACCTCGACCGATGTGGTCGTCGTCGGTGGCGGTCAAGCTGGATTGGCCGCCGGGTATTACCTGCGCCGAACCAGGCGCGACTTCGTCATCCTCGATGACCAACCTCGGCCCGGTGGTTCATGGCAACAGTATTGGCCGTCGTTGCATCTGTTCTCCCCCGCCGAGTACGCACGGCTGCCAGGCTGGCCGATGCCGCCCTGGCCCGACGGCTTTCCACCAGCATCACACGTCGTGAACTACCTCACCACGTACGAAAAAAGGTACGCGCTGCCCGTGCAGCGTCCTGTCACCGTGACCGGCGTCCACCGCACCGCCAACGGATACCGTGTGGACAGTGCCACCGAATCCTGGACCGCCGCAGCGATTATCAACACCACCGGAACATGGTCACGACCGTTTTGGCCCAGCTATCCCGGAATGCGCGACTACCGGGGTACTCAACTGCATGCCAGCAACTACCGCACCCCCACTCCGTTCGCCGGCCAACGCGTGGGCATCGTCGGCGGCGGCAATTCCGCCGCACAGATTCTCGCCGAAGTCTCCACCGTGGCCGACACCGTGTGGTTCACCGCGCATCCACCAAAGTTCCTACCCGACGACGTCGATGGACGGGTCTTGTTCAAAGTCGCCACCGAGCGAGCCCGTACCCTCGCCGCCGGCGGCACCGATTCCGGTGGCGTCGCCGGGCTCGGCGACATTGTCATGGTCCCGCCGGTCAAAGAAGCCCGCGATCGCGGCGTGCTACACGCACGGCCGATCTTCACCACCCTGACCGCTGACGGGGTCAGCGACGGTACCAGCACCGAAAAACTCGATGCGATCATCTGGTGCACCGGCTTTCGTCCCGCACTGCGTCATCTCCAGCCGATGCATCTGCGCTCGGACGGCTCAGCAGGCATCACACTGGATGGCAATCACGCGCACGGCGAGCCGTCGTTGGTGTTCCTGGGCTATGGCGATTGGACCGGCCCGGGGTCTGCCACGCTCATCGGAGTGGGACGCACCGCCCGCGCCGCCGTCATCGACCTGGTACACGATGTCCTCAAGTGACCATCGTCGGTGGTACGAACAGATACCGAAACGGTCACGACCACGCTATATCGATGACTGTCAATGTTGCTTATATTGATAACTGTCGATACAGTGGGCCGCAAGTACTGATCCTCGTCAATGGAAGGTTTCCCATGAGTTCCGAGTACCCCGTCGCAGTGGTAGGAGCCGGCCCCATCGGCCTGGCCGCCGCCGCACATCTGACCGAAACCGGTTCTGACGTCATCGTTCTCGAACGTGGACAGTCCGCCGGCAGCGCTGTCGCGGAGTGGAACCACGTGCGTCTGTTCTCCCCGTGGTCCGAAGTCACCGATCCCGCCGCAGCCCGCCTGCTCGCTCCCACCGGATGGACCCCACCCGAGGGTGAAACCTATGCGACTGGCCGGGAATGGGCTCGCGACTACCTCGAGCCACTCGCCGCGGCCCTTGGTGAGCGTGTCCGGTTCGATTCCGAGGTCATCGGCGTCGCCCGCCGCGGTCGCGACCGTGTCGTAGACGCCGGCCGCGATACCGAACCCCTTTCGGTCCACGTCCGCCACTCCGACGGCAGCGAGGAACGCATCCTGGCCCGTGCGGTCATCGACGCCTCGGGAACGTGGGGTTCACCCAATCCACTGGGCAGCGAAGGACTTCCAGCAATCGGCGAACGTGATGCGGCCGACCGGATCAGCTACCGCGTCCCCGACCTCACCGATGAGGCGACCCGGGCCCGGTACGCGGGCAAGCACACCGTCATTGCCGGCAGCGGGCACTCAGCCCTGACCGCCATCATCACCTTCGCCGAGCTGGCCGCCGAACATCCGGGCACCACGTTGACCTGGGCAGTACGCCGGCCCGTCACCGAATCTGTCTTCGGTGGCGGCGCCTCCGATGAACTCGCGGCGCGCGGAGCGCTGGGTCTGCGGGCCAAGAAGGCCGTCGATGACGGATACCTGCAGATCGTGTCCGGATTCCGGACCGAAGCCGTTGATCGTCAGGGTGAGCAGCTCACCCTTGTCGGGGACACCGGGGCCCGTATCGACGGCGTTGATCAGGTGATCGCCCTGACCGGTTTCCGGCCCGACCTGTCCTGGCTGTCCGAGGTGCGGCTCGATCTTGATCCCACGCTGCAGGCACCCAAGTTCTTGGCGGAGTTGATCGATCCGAACATGCATTCCTGTGGAACCGTCTACCCCCACGGCGTCGATGAGCTCACCCAACCCGAACCTGGCCTCTACCTGGTCGGAATGAAAAGCTATGGCCGTGCACCGACGTTCCTGGCGATGACCGGCTACGAGCAAGTGCGTAGCATCGCTGCAGAACTCGCCGGAGACCACGACGGCGCGCGCAAGGTCGAGCTGACCCTGCCCGACACCGGAGTCTGCGGCGGCGCCGGACTGTTCGACGATCCGAACGCCGAAAGCTCTGCCGGCGGCGGCTGCTGCGCCGCGCCCTCCGCCGAGCCGGAACTGATCAGCCTGAGCTCGCCCACCTCGAGTGACTGAGTCGATCACCGATCCAGCGTCACTACGGGAAATACCTCACCCCGGGCGACGCCGGGTCCTGTCGGTTCTGTGTGTCACCGAGATCACCAGCTGGGGCATTCTCTACTACGCGTTTCCTGTTCTGTCCCCATCGATTTCGGCCGATACCGGGTGGTCGACAAGTGCCGTCGTGGCCGCGTTTTCGATCAGCCAACTCATCGCGGCCCTGGTCGGTATCCCGGTTGGACGGATCCTCGACCGGCACGGCCCGCGCTGGGTCATGACCGCTGGCTCGGCCATCGCCGTCCCCGCGGTGGTCATCATCGCCACCGCCGAACACCTGGCCACCTTCTATTTCGGTTGGATCATCGCCGGAATAGCCATGGGCGCAGTGTTGTACCCACCGGCGTTTGCAGCATTGACCCGATGGTGGGGCTCCGAACGTGTCCGCGCGCTCATGATCCTCACCCTCGCCGCAGGATTGGCCAGCACCGTTTTCGCGCCGCTGACCGCACTATTGGTCGATCACTTTGATTGGCGGCGAACCTATGTCATCCTTGCCGCAATCCTGCTCGCCATCACGGTCCCAGCCCACTACCGCGGCCTCCGCGGCAGCTGGCCCCTCATCCCACACCAAGATCCCGCCACCTCCCCCGCCGACACAAATGACACCACCCGCAGCCGGCCGTTCATCGCACTCACCGTCGCCCTGAGCCTGGCCGCATTCGTCGCGTTCGCCGGGGTCTTCAACCTGGTACCGCTACTCCTCGAGCACGGTGCCGATCCCACCGTCGCTGCCACCGCACTCGGCCTCGGCGGTGTCGGACAAGTCCTGGGCAGAGTCGGATACCTTCCGTTGCAACGCCTCACCGGAACCAAGGGACGAACCGTCGGCGTCATCGCGGCCGTCGCGACCACCACGATCGCCCTGGGATCTACCACCTCGGTATTCGCGCTGGTACTGGTTGCCGTCGGCGCTGGACTCGCGCGCGGCATCTTCACTCTCATCCAGGCCACCGCCATCACCGACCGGTGGGGGCCGGCGCGCTACGGGCACCTCAACGGCGTCATGTCCGCGCCCATTGTCATCACCATGGCCTTCGCACCATGGGCAGGGGCACTACTTGCAGACTGGACAGGAAGCTACTCAGGCGCTTACCTCATCCTCGGCATTCTCGCCCTGGCAGCCGCCGCTCTCTCCGCAGCAAGCATGCCCCGCCGATCCAACGACCAAGTCACCGCGAAATAGACCAACAATCGTGCACACTCGCCGTCAACTCGGCTTCGCGCGATACTCGCCACCAGGCTCGTCGACAACCCCACCGCGACATTCACCGACGACCGCACAGTCGCCTGGTGACAGGCGAAGATTCAAACCATCCACGCCTATCGCTAACTGCCCTCCTCGGCAGTGTCGAACTTCAAGCGAGCTCGTTCGATGTCCGGCATGTGCGCAGTAGCCCATTGAAGGATCACGTCGACCGGTGGCCGGAGCGTCTTTCCCAGCGGGGTAATCCGGTACTCAACCGCGACCGGACGTGACCTGAGTAGGTTCCTTTCGATGATTCCGTTCCGCTCGAGCTTGCGCAATGTGGCGGTGAGCGACTTCTGAGTCACGGTCGGGATTGCCCGCCGCAGTTCGTTGAAACGGCAGGGGCGCTCACAGAGTTCGTTGAGGACCGCCAACGACCACTTGTCGAGCACCTGATCCAGCAATTCGCGGTGTGGTGCGCTGACCGTGAGCTCGGCCGGCGTCCTATGGGTTTCGGTCATGAAACCTAGTCTCCTTGAAGTGTCCTTGATATACCAGGTATCAGTTATATACCCACTCGAATTCATTTGAAGGAGACCATCTTGTCCGTCAACTACTCCACCCCCGAAGGCATGATGCAACCCACGCCCTACCACCACGTCGCGGTGGGTACGGGGTCGCGCCACGTCCACGTCAGTGGCCAGATTGCGCGATTGGCCGATGGAACACCTGTGGCCCCAGACGACCTGGCCGGACAGGTCGCGCAGGCTCTGCGCAACACTTCGACCGGTCTGGCCAGCGCAGGTGCCACGTTCGCCGATGTACTCAGACTGACGTTCTATGTCACCGACTGGACGCCGGAAAAGATCACCCAGCTCATGGTCGGCATCGAACGCGTGGCTGCTGACATCGGACTGCCACTTCCGATGCCACCCGCCTCATTGATCGGCGTCGACTACCTCTTCGAACCCGACGTACTCGTGGAAGTCGAGGCCACAGCGATCCTCGACTGACCGGGTTCACCCCGCGCTCTACGCGCGGGGTGAACCAACCGGACGCTTCCCCTCGAAGGACAGTTGGCTCCCGCACCGCTCACTTGTCGGGCGGCTACTTTTCGATTTCGACGACGAAGCAATACGACAATGGTTCGGAGCCGGCATGCTCGCCAATGTCGTCACCGCACTTAACCTCTCCGAGGTTGACGAGCCGTGGGCACGAACTATGAGCGGTGCGTGATCGGGAGACCGACTCGGTCTTGACTCAAGGCTAACTGCGTTTTTCGCGGTGGCGTTGGCGCAGATGCGTTCGTTATCACCCGGCTGCAACCCTCACTCGTGAAATCAGTTTTGGAGGATGTGGCTCACCAAGGCAATTCGCCCGCCTCGTGCTGGAACGTCCCGGTAGGGCCTTCCGGTCCGAGTGTCGCCCAACGCACGACGACCCGTGCGCTCTCGTCAGCAGGCCGGCCGATCCCGAAGGCGGCGGTCAAGTCCGTTGCGGTGGGTCCCGGCTCGACGGCATTGAACTTGATGCCCGGCTGCGACTTGGCGTACTGCACTGTCAGCATGGTCGCGGCAGATTTGGACGCCGAGTAAAGCGCGAGAGGCAGGTTGAACTCCGCCCGCTCGGGGTTGTTCACCGCCCAGAACGATCCAGCGCTGCTGGATACGGTGACCACGGTGGGATTGGACGACTTGCGAAGTAGCGGCAAGGCCGCCTCGGTTACTCGCACGATGCCGACCGCGTTCGTGTCGAACGATCGTAGCGCCGCAGGTCCGTCGAGCTCGGTCTCCAGGATGCCCGCATTGTTCACCAGAACGTCAAGGCTGCCTTCGGCCTCGTCGATCACCGCCAGTGCGCTGCGCACCGAGCTTTCGTCAGTCACATCGAGCTGAACGAATCGTGCGCCGATCGATTCCGCCGCCTTTTCTCCTCGCTCGACATCACGCGCGCCGATGTAGACGACGTGTCCGAGGTCGAGAAGCTGCTTGGCGGTTTCGAACCCAATGCCCTTGTTGGCGCCGGTAATCAAAGTGACGGTCATGATTTTCCCTTTTTCGAGATCAGTTGCGTGGGGTGGTCAGGCGGCGAGCTGGGTGCTCAAGGCGTCGGCATCGTGCAGCGCCGACATGTGCAGAAACTTCCCGTCTCGGATTGTGTAGATCGCGAACTCGGCAAGTTCGATGGACTTTCCGGTGGGTGCGACACCGAGCCATTCCTTCACAGGTGTGCCCGTGTTGGTCAGACGTGCAGCCGGCCGATCGCCATAGGCAACGAGTTCTTGTACCTCCCACTGGAAGTCAGGAACCGCGTCAACTATTCCGTTCAGGTCGGCGACGAGAGCGTCTCGGGAGCCCGGTTCGCTCTGCAACGTGACGTGATCGTGAACGAACTCGTGCATGCGGTCGAACCGATGAGCGTTGAGCGCCTCGATATAGCTCGTATAGAACTCGCGGGAGTCAAAAGACATTGGATTCCTTTCTGGGCGAGGCAAAGCCGGGCAACCCGCCCGAGCCGACTCTCCGAAAGTTATGCGCGGACAAGTCCTTCGACCAGAGTCCCGTCGTGCCCAGGGTGTGACAGGACCCCCTCTGACTGTGTCGCAGCGACCTATGCTGATCCGTATGAGTGAAACGACAAATGCTCTCGGTGCGTACCTGCGTGCTCGACGCGAGTTGGTGACGCCGCAGCAGGCGGGTATTCCCGACGGCGGTGTGCGACGCGTGCCAGGGCTGCGGCGTGAGGAAGTCGCCATGCTTGCCGGCATCAGCGCCGACTACTACCTGCGACTGGAACGAGGACGCGACCGCAACCCCTCACTACAAGTGCTCGAGTCGATCGCACGCGTACTGCAACTCGACGACGAGCATCTGGCCCACCTGATGACGCTGGTGGCGGAGGTTCCCCGTCGCCGCAAGCGCCGCAAGCGTTCGGTGACGCCGCCGGCCGGTGCACTCAAACTGCTGCATTCACTGGTGCAGCCCGCATTCATCGAGGATCGGTACTTCGACATCGTCGCCGCGAACAGCCTTGCGCAAGCCCTCTCGCCCGGTCTGAGCGTCGGAGGAAATCAGTTGCGAGGCATGTTCCTCGACCCCGCCGAGCAGGCCCTCTACCCGGAATGGGAGGCCGTCACAGAATGCTTCATCGCGAACCTGCGGCAGGCCGTCGGCAACGACGTCGATGATTCTCGGTTCATCGAGCTCACCGGCGAGCTGTCGCTGGCGAGCCCAAGGTTCCGACAGCTCTGGGCTCGGCACGAAGTCCGGGGACAGCGTGGGGTGCCCGTCCGGTTCGATCACCCCCAGGTCGGTGAGATGACGCTCAACCGTGAACGGCTCGCCATCAGCGGAACCGAGGACCTCATGCTGGTCGTATATCACCCGGACACCGGTTCCACTGCTGCGGAGAAGCTTTCACTACTGGCTTCAGCCGGGCTGCCCGCTTCGGGGGCGGTACACACTGTAACGAGCCAGCTGTGACGACCATAGGGATCATCGGCGCAGGAGAAGTCGGAAGCCAGATCGCCCGCGCCGCAATCGCTCACGGCTACACGATCGTCATCGCCAATTCGCGTGGACCGGAAACGCTCGCGAGCCTTGTCGCCGATCTGGGACCAGCGGCCCGCGCCGCACGCGCGGATGAAGCCGCAGCAGCAGGCGATTTCGCCGTCATTGACGTGCCGCTCACGCTGGTGAACAACATGCCCGTCGACGCACTCGCCGGAAAGATCGTGCTGGACACGAACAACTACATGGCCTGGCGCGACGGCCACTTCCCCGTCATCGATTCCGGCCAGAAGACGATTCACGAGCTGCGGCAGGAACAACTGCCCACATCGAAAGTCGCGAAAGCCTTCACCCACATCCAAGCACCGAGCCTGTTGAAGTTCGCACGCCCCACCGGCGCCCCCGACCGTATGGCATTGGCCGTCTCCAGCGACTACCCCGAAGCCATTGAGCTCGTCGCGCGGCTGTACGACGAGTTCGGCTTCGACACTGTTGACAACAGCCCACTGCGCGAATCCTGGCGATCCGCACCCGGAACACCCATGTGGAACTTTCACGACACAGGGCAGACCCGCGAAGAGCTCGTGCTCAATCTGGCCCGAGCGCAGCACGTCAACAACTCGTGACGCCGGCGGTCATCCAGGGAGCATCAAAACATCTGTTGTTGAGTGTATTTCAACACTTGTGACATCCACAGCCTCAACGCAGGTCGCTCATGTCGAGTACGAAGCGATACCGAACGTCGCCGCTTTCGAGACGTTGAAGAGCGGTCTGCACCGCGGCCGATGGCATCACCTCGATGTCGGCGGTGAGGTCGTGCTCACCGCAAAAGTCGAGCATGTCCTGGGTATACCGGTGTCCCCCGCTGCCGGCCGAACTCAGCGACTTGCGACCACCGAGAAGTTCGAGCGTGTCTACTGAGATGGGTCCCAGGAAACCAACCGAGCACAACGTTCCGTCCAGCGCGAGGCATCTGAGGTAGGGAGCAAGTTCGTGCGTGACGGGTATGCAGTCGATGATCAGGTCGAGCGTCCCGAGTTGTGCATCCATGGCGCTCTGGTCGGTAGACAAGACTGTGGAATCCGCACCCAGCGCCTTGGCCTGATCTGCTTTCTCTGCCGACGTCGTGAACACCGTCACCTCTGCGCCGAGTGCGTGCGCGAACTTCACAGCGAGGTGACCGAGACCGCCGATTCCAGCGACGCCCACGCGCACTCCCGGTCCGACGTCCCAGCGCCGCAACGGTTCCCAGACCGTGATCCCCGCACACATCAGCGGCGCGACCGCAGCGGGATCGAGACCGGGCGGGCGGTGGTAGACGAAGTGATCGTCGACGACGTACTCACTCGAAAATGCCCCGAGTGTCGTCGTTCCATCGATGCGATCGCGTCCGCCGTAGGTAAGTGTCGGGAACTCGCGACAAAAGTTCTCTTGACCTGCCCCGCACATATCGCACCGACCGCAGGAGTCGACAATGTTGCCGACAGCCACGGGGTCGTCTATCGCGAACCCGGTGACGGCATCGCCGACAGCGGTCACCACGCCGACAAACTCGTGGCCGGGCGTGACAGGGAAACTACCCGCCGGGTCCTTCATCGCGTGCAGATCGCTGTGGCACACCCCGCAGTGCGTTACCTGCACCGCGACGTCATGTGCACGTAGATCGCGCCGCTCAAAGTCCCACCGTTCCAGTGTCGATCCGGCGGAAAGTGCTCGATATCCGGTTGTCGGCCTCATGTGTCTCCTTCACCCTTCATTTTCCAACCAACTAGTTGGATACTGACTGTAGACGATGTGGGACGAGATGCAACCAACTGGTTGGTTTGCCGATATGCTGGGCCGATGGGAGACGCAGCGGCCACAAAAGTGCGGATACTGGCAGCAGGAACGACCGAGTTCGCTCAGTACGGCATCGCCGGAGCCCGGGTGGACCGGATCGCAGCACGTGCTTCAATCAACAAAGCCCAGATCTATAGCTATTTCGGCAGCAAGGAGCAACTGTTCGACGCAGTTTTCGACCATCGGGTCGACGTCGACGTTTCCACCGTCCCCTTGGACGCAACCGATCTCCCCGGCTATGTGACAGCGCTGTACGACATGTACCTCGGTGACCCGGACTTGGTCCGCTTGCTGACGTGGGCACGATTGGAGCGCACTCCGACCGGCGCCCTGTTCGGCCAACGAGGTGACCACGATCGAGACAACCTCGCAGCGCTCGCGGACGCACAAGAACGCGGTCTAGTGGTCAATGACATTGCGCCACAGGATATGTGGGCAATGATCATCTCCCTCGCCGCGACCTGGGCGCAGGCCGCGATCGTTCATGTCGCCGACGCGGACGAACCGGCTGCGGTCCACGAACGACGGAAAGCCGCCCTCGCCGCCGCGGCTCGGCGTGCTTTCTGCCTACCGTGACCGTCCGCCTCGCACAGCAGCTGACCGCATCGCGCTAACTTCGGGGTTCTCGGTGTTCCCGGCCACACGGCACGGCAAGAGGTTTCCGTTCTCGACCAACTGGCTATGCCTACCGGCGACGAACACCTGAAAGCACGGCCGATCCTCACCGAGAGTGACCAGCAGTGCTTTCGGGCCTGCAACCAGGAGACGTGAATGACGGCCGACGCCGATTCGGGAACACAAGCAACAGGCGATGAGCCCGCATCAAAACTGAAGCGAAAGATCACCGGCCCTCTGCTCTTCTTCTTCATCTTGGGCGACGTGCTCGGGGCGGGCATCTACGCACTGATGGGGGTGCTCTCTGAAGAGGTCGGTGGCGCACTCTGGGCACCGCTCCTCGTCGCACTCCTGCTCGCACTACTCACCGCGGGTTCTTACGCCGAATTGGTGACCAAATATCCGCGGGCAGGCGGCGCCGCCATCTTCGCCGAGCGGGCATTCAAACGACCGATCGTGTCGTTCCTCGTGGGCTATTGCATGCTGGCCGCTGGGGTGACCAGTGCGGCCGGACTTGCCCTCGCGTTCTCCGGCGAATATCTCAGTACGTTCATCGATGTGCCGGCCGTCCCGGCCGCCATAGTATTTCTTGCGCTGGTGGCCTGCCTCAACGCCAGGGGTATCAGCGAGTCGGTGAAGAGCAACGTCGCGATGACGATCATCGAGCTCAGCGGACTGGTCATCGTCATCGTCGTCGTCGCGATCATGCTCGGCGACGGAAACGGGGACATATCCAGGGTGGGCGACTTCCCGGACGGATCAACCCCCGCAATGGCCGTCCTCAGCGGGGCCATCATCGCCTACTACTCGTTCGTCGGGTTCGAGACCTCCGCCAACGTCGCCGAGGAGATCCGCAACCCGAGCCGGGTGTATCCGTTGGCACTCTTCGGCTCGTTGGCCACGGCCGGAGTTGTCTATGTCCTGGTCGGGCTCGCGAGCTCGATCGCCCTGCCGGCGAGTGACCTATCCGCTTCGTCTGGTCCTCTACTCGCCGTGGTCGGGGAATCCGGCGTCGGCATCCCGGACTGGGTTTTCAGCCTGATCGCGCTCATAGCAGTGGCCAACGGCGCTCTGCTCACGATGATTATGGCGAGCCGATTGGCTTTCGGCATGGCCGAACACAAGCTTCTGCCGGGCGTGCTGGGAAAGGTGTTGCCCAACCGCGGCACTCCATGGGTGGCAATCGCCGCGACAACGCTGGTCGCCATGTTGCTCACGCTCACCGGCGACCTGTCGACATTGGCCGAGACAGTGGTGTTGTTGCTGCTCTTCGTCTTCATCTCGACAAATATCGCCGTACTGGTCCTCCGGCGTGATCGAGTGGAACACAAACACTTTCGTATCCCTACGGTCGTGCCGGTACTCGGGGTGGCGTCATGCGTGCTACTGCTCACCCAGCAGAGCGGTGAAGTATGGCTGTTCGGCGGCATTCTCCTTGCGGTGGGCGTGGTACTGCACTACGCCGCAACGTGGGTACGTCACCGCGCGTCCTAACCTTTTCGCCGAAGGCCCCTACCCAATTCTGCGGATGGCAAACGTTGCCGCATTGCCGAACTTCCGGCAGTGTCGAGGTATGAGCGACAACACGAAGGTCACAGTTGAACGCACCATCGAGGCGCCCGTCGACGCAGTTTTCGATGTCCTCTCCAACCCCGAGCGACACCAGGAACTCGACGGCTCCGGGTTCATCCGCGGCGTGGAGCACGCCGATCGGATCCAGAAGGTCGGCGAGGTGTTCACGATGAACATGCAAGGCGACCACATGGGTGGCGAGTACAAAACCGACAACCACGTGTCCGGTTACGCCAAGGACAAGCTCCTGGCCTGGAAGACCGCCCCCGCGGGCACCGAACCTCCCGGGTGGGAATGGTTGTGGGAGTTGGAGTCTCAGGGTCCCAATGAGACGTTGGTTCGCCACACCTACGACTGGTCGAAGGTCACCGACAAGAAACTGCTCGAACAGTTGAAGTTCCCGCTCGTCACCAAAGATCAACTGGAAGCTACGCTCGGCCGGCTTGCCGCGGCGTCTGCTTCCTGATCAACCTGTCGACTCCACCGGCATCGCGAGTCCACCACGGCCCTTGACGTGATCGGATGAAACGCGGTGCCGGCGGAGGGACGCTGCCACAGTGAAAGATCGTCGGGATTCTGGCGATTGCTGACGACGTGACCGTCACCAGCCGTCGTTATGCCGGCTCTCTCATCACACCGAAATGGCGCACCTTCCCGGAAAGGCCGGGAAGCACTTGCACGGGCGACCAGGTGCGCAGCCCGTCGCTGCTGTCGGAATAGAGATATTTTCCTTCGCGATAGGCGTCGAGATATAGCCGCCAGGAACCGTTTGGCAACTGAACCACGGCTGGGCCCTCCACCAGCGAGCCCCAATTACCAGGTGGGACAAATGAATAGGGTCCCGTCACCGACGGCGCGACCGCATGCTCGACGACCTTCTTCGTCTCGTTCTTCGTAAACGCATGATAGGCCGATCCCACCTTGACCACGGTGGTGTCGATGTGGTCCGCACCGATTCCGGCGAGCGGAGTAGGCAGGCCCCACAACCGCAGCGATGGTTCCAGCGCCGTCATCAGATACGGCACAAATCCCCCACCGGTCGACATCGACAGGATGACGTTGACGCGGCCCCCGTCCACAAACCATTCAGGCGCCCAGGCTTTCGTGGTAAACGGCGACAACGACGGTCCGTCCTCGAATCCGGCCGACCCCGAGGAGCCCGGCGGGCTCGCAGGACCTGTACCAGCACCGGTGCCTGGCATGAAGGCGCAACAAAACGGGACCGGGTAGGACGCCAGGAACGTCCAGTTGCTGCGGTCACTGCTGCGCGCGAAGCCGATATTCGCCCCGTCGGCCGTTGTGTAGGTGAGGTAATACAACCCGTCTGTATGCCGAAAGATGC
Organism: Williamsia sp. Y853; assembly: GCF_056786495.1. Taxonomy (NCBI): domain Bacteria; kingdom Bacillati; phylum Actinomycetota; class Actinomycetes; order Mycobacteriales; family Nocardiaceae; genus Williamsia; species Williamsia sp. Y853. The sequence goes on along the minus strand of NZ_JBXCJC010000005.1, from coordinate 79,706 downwards.
TCGGGTCACGTACAACCCCGGACGGGGGCCGATAGGCCGAAAACCGGACGGGTTCGAATTGAGTGGCGTCCCCCGATTCGTACACGTCCATGTCCCGGTCGCTGGTGTTGCTGAACGCCACCATCGTGTATCGCCAGGCGGGCGGTGCGGCACCACTGCTCCCCGGGACAGCGACCAGCAAACCCGCGACCGCGAGCATCACCATCGACATGGCCGAATAGCAGGTTCGTCTGGTCGGCATCATTGATGCGTCTTTCCGATGAAACCAAATCCTGCGAGAACAGCCACTGAATACCTCTCCCCCACTGCGTGATTCACAAACCCCAACAAGCACTCGATCGGCAGACGTTCACGACCGAAATTTCAAGAGCCGTCCACTGTCAGTTCCGAACCTTGAAACGAAACCATCTGCTCATCGAGGTACCGGCCCCTGCACGTCTGACACCGGCAGGACGATCATCTCGACGAGGCCATCACCGAGGTCCGACAGAGCCTTCTGCACATCGGTGAGCGACTGTGCGGGAGTCAAGATCTCGAGGCGGACCCGCGGCGTCATCGTCACCCTGCGGGATTGCCCCCGGACCTTATGGTCGACCGGGGTCGCTGAGGTGATGAACACCTCTGACACCACGGCGCGACGGGCTCCGGCGGCGAGTACCTCCTGCTCCGCACCTTCGGTACCCGCAGAAGTGATGACTGCGGTAACGAGATAGAGCCCCTCACCGGTAACGACCGGTCGCGCTGCGACGGGGGTGGCGGCGGGGTCACCGGTGGGGATCGGCAGAACCGGGTCATCGGTGTACGCCGACATCCCCTGCTGGACCTCATCGAGGTGTTCTTCGTCGTCGGGGTTCACGCGAAGTCCGATCGTCTTCTCGATCGCGATTGCGATCACGAGAGTGAGCACAAACGCGTAGGCGATGACCGAGGCAAGGGCGATGACCTGTTCGCCCAGCAACCCCCACCCTCCGCCGTGGAAGACGCCGTCACGGCCGATCGAATTGATCGCTTTCTCACCGAAGAATCCGACGAGGAGAGTACCCAGGATGCCGCCGATGAAATGAACTGCGAGAACGTCGAGTGCATCGTCGAGACGGGCGAGGTCCTTGAGTCCGAGCGCGCTTTGACAGATTATTGCGGCGAGAACCCCGATGATGACAGCCGCGTATGTGTCTACGTAACCGGCTGCGGGAGTAATGGTCGCCAGGCCCGCCACCGCGCCGGTCACCCCGCCGAGCACGGTCGCATGCCCCTCGCGGAAGCGCTCGATCACCAGCCACACCACCATCGCACCTGCCGCCGCCACCTGAGTGTTGACCAACGCCTGAGCCGCAACTCCGTTGGCCTGCAGACTATCTCCGGCATTGAACCCGAACCAACCGAACCAAAGAATGCCCGCACCGACGATGACGAGTGGGATCGAGTGTGGCAACGGCGCCCTGTCGGGCCACACCTTGCGTCGTCCGAGAACGATCAGCAGCGCCAGCGCGGCCGCGCCTGCTGTTGAGTGAACGACAATTCCGCCGGCCCAGTCCTGAGCTCCGCGCTCTGTCAACCATCCCGTCGGCGCCCACAACCAATGGGTGACCGGTGCGTACACGATCACCGACCAGATCGCGATCAACACCGCCCAGCCGAAAGGCTTGAGCCGGCTGGCGACAGCACCGGTGGCCAATATGGGGGTGATGATCGCGAACATCAACTGATACGCGAAGAATGCCAGTGTCGGTATCGCGACCGTCCCGGTCACCGCATGGAGGTTCGGGTCAGGTGCCTCGGCGATGTCCTTGAGTGCGACAAAGCTGAAGTCGGCGATGAATCCATTGGCCCGATCGTTGCCGTACGCGAAGGTGTAACCGAAGAAGAACCAGGTCAGAGTAATGACCCCGAGCGCCACCATGTTGTGCTGGAGCATTGCCAGGGTGTTGCGTCGGCTGACCATGCCGGCGTAGAAGAATGCGAGACCCGGTGTCATGAACAACACAAGGGCCGCACATACCAGTACCCACGCGGTGTCGCCGCTGTTGATCGTTGCCGTTTCGGCCAGCGTCGTCGATGTCATCGGACTTACCTCCGTGTGCCTACTGTGGATCGGCTTTCGTGGGAACCTCTGGTTCGCGGGGGAAGATACGGATACGCCGGAATTGTTCGTGCGGTATCAGGAAGAGCCACGTCGCGTGCATGATGACCGTGAAACCCGCTCAGGGCGCTGCGAACCCGGCAATTCGCCACCCTGGCGAATAGAAGACGATGCCCAGCGCCACCACGATGAGCTCGCGCAGAACCCGAAGAGCCCGCCTGTCCGGAGCCACTGCACTCGGTCTCGACAAAGCGCAGGGGACCGTGGTTGGAAATCAGCGAGGACCACGACCTCGCAGGGTCAACACGCATCGCGACCTCCGATCGTGACGCCGATCCGGTCCACTGTCGTTCGCTGCACGCAAGGCAGTCTCGGCTCGTTGCTGAAAGGCGACTGTTGCGATCCGAATCGACACTACGCGCACGATTAACCATCGGTTGCGGAATTGCGAGACTTGCTTGGTGGCTGAACTCGAGCCTTTATCGAAGTCGGCTCGGGATGTTGAACCTCCACACGCCAAAGAGGGCTCCGCTAAGTGCCTGTGGTCTATCCGATCTCTATCTAAGCGAAGCTTTACGTTCTGGTTTCAGCGAGGGGCAAAGGTAGATGTGGAGATTCATTCAAGTGTTTGGTGCTGCAAAGTCCACCGCTCGGCACTGCTTCCCCACTCTGAAGCTGAAAACCACAGCGAGCAAACCTGATTCGGCCACTTTCATTCACTAGCGACGCCTTCGGGACCCTTTCGTACTCGAACCCGAGACGATCAACCTCAATACAGGAGAACAGCCATGTCCGTGCCACCTGTTCTGCCGTCGCCGCCCGAGTACTCACAGCCTCAATATCTGCAGCCTGCGCCGAAGAAGGCGAAGAAGTGGCCGTGGATTATTGCTGGAGTCGTCGGGTTGCTGGCCATCGTAGGTATCGTCTGCGGAGGAGGCGAGGACGACTCGAAGGCCACCACCGCTGTCGCACCACCGGCAGCTCCCGCCCCGACATCCACCAAAGTGGCGGTACCGGCACCCGCACCTGTGGACACCCCAGAAGTCGCACCTGCCCCGGCCAGGCCGCAGATAAGTTCCAGTCAGCGGAACGCCGTCCGGTCCGCCGAGCAGTACATCGAGATGACGTCGTTCTCCAAGTCAGGCCTGGTCGAGCAACTGGAGTACGAAGGCTTCACGAGCCCTCAGGCCGAGTACGGTGCCAACGCAGCGTACTGATGGTCCGGCCCAAACGTCTCAGGCACTTGCTCCTCGTACATCCAATACAAGTGAATGCCGCGGGTTCTCCTCCTCGGTGTTCACAGAGCCGTCGCAACCTGCCACGCAGTGTGGATCGCACCCTCGATGTAGTCGACACTCACCGCGTCACCGACTACGTGCACGTCGGGTACAGAACCAATCAGAGCGTCGGCGAGTGGCGCCTTGGCCGATACGCCCGAGGCCACGACAACCATGTCAGCCGGTGCCGTCATCGACTTGTCGCCGACGCGGAATTCGACGTGCTCCTTCGTGATTCGCTGCACCGACGCGTTGCGGTGGATCTTCACACCCTTCTCGTTTGCGTGCCGGACAGCGGTCCAACGCCGAGGCATCGCCATCGGCACACCAAGTTGCTGCCCCTCCTCGAGCAACGTGACGTTGCGGCCCCGCTCGGCAAGGAACTCTGAAAGCTCCAGTCCGACAAGAGAACCACCGATCACAACGACATCTTTGCCCATCGGCAGGATCGTGCGGGTGACGGTCCTGATCGCCGCGGGGCTTTTGGTGATGCCGGACAGCTTGCCCAACCGGCCCATGGTCCGCAGGAACCACGGCACCTGGGAGACGTCACCGGACCCGGTCATCAACGCACGCAGGGTATCCCCCGTATGTACGTGCGGCAGATCGCCACCTGGAACACTGGGGCGGTCACGGACCGCGCCGGTGGCCAGGACGACGACGTCGGGATTGAGTGCCTTGATCGATGCAACCGTGGCTTCGGTCTTCAGTCGGATATCGACGCCGAGGCGCTCGACCTCCGCCTTCAGCCACCTCAGTAGTCGCTGGTTGTCGGGCGTCGTCAGGCTCGAGAACCACAAAGTGCCGCCGAGGCGATCAGACTTGTCCAACACAGTGACTCGGTGTCCACGTTCGGTGGCCACACGCGCGACCTCGAGGCCGCCCGGACCCGCTCCGACGACAACGACGTGCTTGGGGGCCACCGTTCGCACGAACGGGAGCAAGGTCTCGTTGCCCAGCGCAGGATTGACCGCGCACAGCGGCGTCGCGTCCCAGAAGTTCTCCTGAACGCAGACATAACAATTGATGCAGGGGCGGATGCGCTCAGGCTGTTGGGCTTTGAGCTTCGACACCAGTTCGGGGTCGGCCAGCAACTGTCGGCCCATCGCGACGAAATCAGCCTTGCCTTCGGCAATTGCCTTTTCACCGACCTCGGGGAGCACGCGGCCCACGGTGATCACCGGAACCGACACGGCCTTCTTCACCTCACCCGCCAGATCGATATATGCGCCGATCTTGTCCGGCAGCGGTCCATCGGTGAAGTTGGAGAACGGATTACGACCCCAGCCGGTGACGTGGATGGCGTCGGCGCCTGCCGCCTCGAACAACGCAGAAGCCTGGGCGGCTTCCTCGGTGGTGAGGCCGTCATCCTCACCGAATTCTCGGCCGGCCACGCGGACGAGAATCGCCAACGAGTCGCCGACCTCCGCCTTGACCGCCCGGATAACCTCGCACGTCAACCGCGCGCGGTTCTCGAGCGATCCGCCGTACCCGTCGGTGCGCTTGTTGTCAGCGCGGCTCAAGAAGCCACCGAGGACGTAGCCGTGAGCGCAGTGAATCTCGACAGCGTCGCCGCCGGCAGCCTTCACGCGTCCCGCGGCCTCCGCGAAGCAGCGCACCAACCAGTCGATGTCGTCCTGGGTGGCCTCGTGATAGGTGGCCTGCTTGCCGCCGGATACAGCAGCCATCTTCTTCAGTTCTTCAGGTGTGTTGTCGGCCAGCGCCGACATATCGCGCGCACCGCCCGGTGTCGAGGGGACCAGAAGCGGGCGCTCCTCAATCGTGTCGATGCGCGCCACCTTGCCGTGGTGTGTCATCTGCACACACAACTTGCTACCGGTCGCATGGACGGCATCGGCCAGTGCCTTCAGCCCCGGGATGAACCGATCTTCGGACAGACCGGGTTCCTTGGTGCTGGCGCATCCGACCGGATAGGCAACGGCGCAGCACCCGGTGATGATCAGCCCGGTGCCGCCGGCCGCGCGGGCCACGAAGTGGTCGATATCGCCCTTCTCGATTTCCCCGTCTTCACACAGGTTCATGTCCATGGCAGGCAGCACCACCCGGTTCGGAACCGTCATCGGGCCGATGGTGCCTGGTGCGAGCAGGTGCGGAAAGGTCTGGCTTCGGATCGTCACCCGAAGACAGTAGATCTCGAGGGCACTGGTTCGTCGCCGCGTTCCCAATCATCGAGACTTCGCGTGCACCCAAGTTGGCCGCGGACGCAGTTTCTACCGTGTGTAGTGCCCGACGAACAGTGTGAAAAACGTCGGCCCAACGCCGCACGATCGGTGATCACACGCCCAACCTGGGCGAGTAACTGCTCGATCAGCGGCATGAGCCTGGCACGGATCGCCTGTGTATTCAATGCGATACCGTATCGATTTGAGTTCCACATCTCACCAACTCGCGAGACTGATGCACGTCACACCGCGACGGTGGAAACGACAGGAGCGGCGCGGTGGCTGTAGAACGGCAAATCCGTTCCCGTGAGGTGCACATGACAATGCCCGACCAGTTCCCACAGCTCGCGTCCACCTCCGATACCAACGCAATGCGGTGTGCGTTCCTCGGCACGTCCAGCGTGGTGCTGCGCGACCAGCACACCACGGTGCTCACTGATGGGTTCGTGACCAGGCCGCGGATCGCCCGGGTGGCGCTCGGAGCGCTACGCCCTGATCGCCAGATCATCGCGAGCACCTTCGCCGGGCTCGGTATCGCAAATGCGGCATCGGTCGTGGTGACGCATTCCCACTACGACCACGCACTCGATGCGCCGACGGTCGCGACAATACTCAACGCTGACTTGGTCGGCTCACACTCCACACAGGAGATCGCCAGCGGTTACGGTTTCGACCTGGACCGTTTTAAACTTGCCAACCCCGAACTGCCGTTGAGTTACGGGGATTTCACCCTCTCGATCCGAGAAAGCGAACACAGTCCAGGCGACCGATGCCCGGGAGAGATCTCGGGGCCGTTGACTCCGCCTGCGAGGGCCGGCCGGTTCCGAACCGGAGAGACATACTCGGCGCATTTCGCCCACCCGGCCGGCGACGTGATCGTTCACGGTAGCGCCAACTATCGCCCGGATTGTCTGGCCGGACTACACGCGGATGTGATCTTCCTCGGCGTCGGGTTACTGGGCAGGCAAGACGATGCTTTTCGTCGGCGCTACTGGAATGAAACCGTCGTAGCCGTTGGCGCCCGCCGTGTGGTGCCAGTGCACTGGGACCGTTTCTGGCGACCGCTGACTGCGCCGATGCTGCCGATGCCACGTCTGGTCGACGACCTCCGATCGACCGCCCGATTCCTACGCGATCGTGCCGAGGCAGACGGCGTCGAAATCGCCGTCGCCCCCGCATCGACCTGGTGCGATCCGTTTGCGCCGCTACTCGACCCACGAGATGGCCCAGACCGTGGCCACCGGGAATGAGTCACCTGGGTGGATGCGGGCTCGGGCAGGTCCGAGCGCGAAGTGATTCGTCGGCGCGAGATAGGACGAAATCGACACACCGACAAAAGGACAGTGCCACAGTGAAACCATGGCCTCGACCCCTGCGACGCCGATCACGGTCCGTCAGCTGACCGCTGACGAGCGAAAGCTGATCATCAACTCAGACCCCTGGAAGTTCTGGAAGACGGTCAACGCAATCGAGTACACCGGCGGACGCGGCGAACATTTCTACGTCGAGCCAGGGTTTCAGACCGATTTCGCCTCCGTACCAAGAGTTTTCGCGTGGTTCCTGCCGCGCTACGGTCGCTACACCCGGGCAGCGATTCTGCATGATCATCTGGCGGCCCGCGCACGAAAGACCGACTTTTCTTGGCGAGACGCCGATGGAATCTTCCGCCGCGTGATGCGCGAGGACGGCGTCCCGTTTCTGCAACGTTGGGTGATGTGGGCCGGCGTGCGATGGGGTTCGGTCACCCAGTTCCGCACCGGCGGGCTGAAGGATTGGTGGCGCGATGCGCCCCTGGTACTGGTGACCTCAATCGTGGCGCTACCGGTATTATTGGGTCCCGTAATCGCTATTACCTTGTCCTACTTGCTATTTCTCATCTACGAGACAACGGCATGGGTCGTACTGCGTATCGGCCGACCCGCGAAAAGGGCCATTGGCCGCACTCCCGACAAACCACTGAACAGGCCACTATTCAGTAGTCATACCTGAGCTGCGGTCAGCGCGATACCCGATGCCCCCGCGCCGCATCGGCATCCGGGACCGCGACTAGTCGGGAGGTTCACTGGTGCCGGCACCTTCGTCAGCGATGTCGTCGGTCCCGTCGTGGGTCGCAGAGGCTGGGTCTATCTCTTGTGCGGGGTCCGGGACGCTGACGTGTTTGTCTTCGAGATCGTCGACTAGTTTTTCAAGATCTGTGCGACTTTCTGAACGATCCTTCTCAGACAATTATCCACCTTCCAGCGTCGACTGCCCACCGCGCCGAACAGCCGGTACCGCAAAAATTGCGGCGTATCTCCTGACTCATACCCAACTCGGCCCTGAGGGAAACCCCTGCGATGACGCGAGCGGATGCCTCAGTTCGTCCCGCACCGATACATCACGTACCGGCGCTGGTGATTGCGTGGTGGAGCTGCGCATGATCATCGAAATAGGCGGTATTCGCGCCGGACCGTTGAACGGTGTCGCTGCCACGGCCGGCCACCACCAGCACATCGCCCGGACCCGCGGCCGCCACCGCCAGGTCGAGGGCCGTCCGCCTATCGGGTTCTTCGACCACGCGAGCGTGGTGTGCCTGGCGGGCACCAGACAGGACCTCTGACCGGATGACGGCGGGGTCTTCATCTTCCGGGCTTTCATCAGTGATGATGAGCAGGTCCGCGTGGATCGCGGCGTACCGGCCCAGCGGCCGCCGTTTGCTGCGATCGCGGCCCCCGGTGGCGCCGGCCACCACGATCAGACGGCCACTCGCCAGTGACCTCAGATACGGCAGCAACGCTTGTTGACCGGCGGTGTTGTGCATGTAATCAACGATGGCGGTGAACGATTGCCCGGCGTGGACCGGTTCGCAACGACCGGGTATGGCGTGCAGTGATGAGATGCCCTCGACCGCAACAACAGTGTCCACACCGTCGGCGACAAGGGCGGTCAGTGCGACCAGCGCATTACTGACCTGATGCGGGCCCAGTACCTGCAACCGCACTGGTACCTGCCCATTCGGTGTATGCGCGACGAAACGGGAACCCGTCGCGGTCGATGACACGCCGTCGGCGTAGACATCGGCGGCCCGGTCGCCGGTCGAACACGTCCAGACCTCGGGGGTTGTTGTGGTGGCAGCCAGACGAGCACCGTAGGAATCGTCGATGTTCACCACCGCTTTGTCGGCGCGCTCGGGGATGAACATGGCCGCTTTGGTGCTGTAGTAATTTTCCATCGTGCCGTGGTAGTCGAGATGGTCACGACCGAGGTTGGTGAAAGCCATCGCCCGGTACCGGATGCCATCGACTCGCCGTTGATCGATGGCGTGAGAGGAGATTTCCATCGCGCACGCGGTCACACCCTCGCGCCGAAAGTGAGCCAGTGTTCGGTGCAGCGTCGTCGCCTCGGGTGTGGTGCGCTCGGGCACCAGATCACAGCCCGGTCCCCTGATTCTGGCGCCGGAGATCAGCCCCACCGCTTCCCCGGCGGCATCGAGCCCAGCGTCGAGAAAGTGTGCGGTGCTGGTCTTTCCGTTGGTGCCCGTGACCCCGAAGACCCGTAGTTCAGCGGTGCACGTGCGGTGAAACCAGGCACACAGCGGACCGACGACTGCTCGCGGATCGTCCACGATCACGCTCGGTAGCACCGCAGACGGCCGGTCGCTGACCACGACCACCGCACCGGCGGCCCGGGCTTCGAGTTCGAAATCCAGTCCATGCCAGCGCCCGCCGCGGAAAGCGACATAGGCATCACCCGCACATAACGTGCGTGAGTCGTCACCGACGTCCCGCACCACCGCGCGACCCGCACCCGGGTCGCCAACAAGCCTGGCACCCAGGAACCCGGCCAGAGCCGAAACCGTGATCTCTGCACCCGCGGCAGACGCTGCGGAGGGATGGCCGGTGAGCTCACTCATCGAATGCAGACCGGCTCGACCGTATTCGAAATGGACAGGGGGAAGGCGGCCACCACAGTCGCACTACGGCGCCGTGAGAAACCAAAAGCGAATGTTCGAGTCGCAAGGCCGATCAAAACTCCAGCGTCGATCCCGCCGCGTGCTCGCGGTGTCATCGGCTGTTTCATCAGCGAGCGTTACCCACCCTCGAATCATCGCAAACCAACCGGGGTCGGACACGTCACATATACAACCCGGTCCAGATGGAATACACGCCGCCCAGTGCAGGTTGCAAACACCGGCGGTGCCCGGTTCATTGCCCCGGGTCCTACACTCTGCCGCCACGAGCGGCCTACCGCCGAGAGGCGCATTGACGGGCACCGTCGTTCTGTACAAGAGCCGCTGACCTAAGGGTTAGCGGCTCGTGCCAGATCCGCGCGGGGTAATCCACTGATGGAATACATACCCGGCAGTCGCGGTTGTAGCAGTCGACGGTGCCCGGTTCATTGCCCCGGGTCCTACACTCTGCCGCCGCGAGCGGCCTATCGCCGAGAGGCGCTTTGACGGGCATCGTCCCTGTGTACAGAGCCGCTGACCTCACGGTCAGCGGCTCTGTCATTGGTGGAGGTACGGATCTATCCGAAGACCCATGGCAAATGCTGCGTTTCGCTCGGGCAACGACGCTGCAGGGTTGGCATCGACCCAGTGTGGCAACGTATCTCATGTCCAGCGTGTATTTCCGCTGACTCAATGTTCGTTCCTCGCTTGATACGCGTACCACCCGGCTGTGCGATCGCCGCCGCCTGGAATGTCGATGGTGCGCCAACCCCGGGCGTGGGCACGGTCGAGAATGAGCCGCTCACAGCGTGGCCGATCTGTCGGAGTCGACCTCCACTGATCAACGAACGCGGCAATCTGAGGCAGAACGGTCATATGCCGGCCGCCATCAGAGCCCGGACACGGCGCCGCGGGAATATCGCTCCACAGATGGCCCCCGACGACCGGATGAACGAAACCATCACCGATTCGCGCCGACATCATCTTGCTGTATGCCCTTGTGCCCGCGGCATTCACGCCGTCTCCGTGGTCGCCACCCAGCGCCAACATCAGTTCCTCACCGAGCAACTTTTGATACTCGGTGGTTTCTTGGCACCCCTCCAAGACCGGCTCGGCGCGCTCCTTCCTTCGGAATCGCGACATAACCTCCGCGACCAATTCGGATACGTCAGGCGGAATGAGCGGCGGCACCTCGCGTAAGCAACCGTCCATGATCCTCAGATACTGCCGACTTCCCAGGACGAATGTGTCCCAGGTGCCCTCACCAACCGCGCATTGGGTTGCCCGGCGGAGGAATTGGTCGAAAGCGTCGCGGCGAGAAGGAACAATGCGACGCATACTGTCCACCTGCGTAACGGTCATCGACCCAAATACGAACTGTTCGAGGATCGCGTCCTCAATAACGAGACTCACATGTATCCCCACGCGCTGGGAGAACCGACAGACGACGCCGTCGGGCGTGGGGTCACCGACAACGATTACAACACACCCTCGTGGGCAGGGGAAGAAAACCGGCGTGGGAAGCTGCGCAGCGACTATGAATCCGCTTGTCCTCCGGACGGTCATATGGCATCCTGCTCGTCGTGTACCTACCGATGTCGTCGCCCGATGGGCGTCAGGAGGTTGCCGGCGTGATCGTCGGCAACATCTGACTTCGTCGCCCCGCAGACGCGTGTGCCATTCCCAAGGCCCGCGTCGGCTCTGCCACACCCATCGGCGAATACACACTGACCAGGACACTCATGCAACCCTTGACCGACCAACAGGTCCGTAATTCTCTCGTGAACGCATCCGTGCGCGAACGCAAAGCTCTGACACTTCCTTCCAAGTTCGATGAGATCGACTGGAACGAAATAGATTTTCTCGGCTGGCGGGATCCGAAATTGATTCAGGCCGGCTATATGGTCATCCCGATTGACGATGAGATGGTTGGCATCATGCTCAGACTCGGTGGTCGCCAGCCGCACCGACGTCCGCTGTGTTCGTTCTGTCAGGACGTCCAGTTACCCAATGAAGTGGCGTTTTACAGTGCGAAGCTTGCCGGGACGTCCGGACGCAACGGCAACACCGTCGGAACTTTGGTCTGCACGCATTTTCAATGCTCCGCGAACGCCCGGGCACGTCAACCGAAGATGTTCAGCGGCGACGATCCAGAGATCGTGAAGCAACAGCGCATCACGACCCTCCGAATACACCTATCCGGTTTCGCCCGTCGAGTCCTCAAGGGGTAGAGCTCATCCCGGGGTGCTCGGGAACGGTGACGCGCCGGATCAGAGGTCGGGAATTCGGAGTATCTGGCCGACCTTGATGACGTCCGGATCGGGAATGTGATTCGCCGCCGCGATCGGCGCGGTCAGTCAGGCGGTCCCGCATGGGGGTGGTGGAGCGACGAACCATGGCCCCGAGTGGTCGGCGTCGGCAGCACGATCGGAGACACCGTGGTCAATCCGCCGCGACGGGGACATCCGGAAACGACGACAACTACGGCGGCGGACCCGCGCTGCGTGCACTGATCGGGTGGGCCCGGACAAACCACCCGTAAGCGTGGGGCCGAGCCCCACACCGGGTCAGCCGGGTCCCTCCACCAACTCCAAGGTGTTTCCGTCGGGATCGGAGAAGAACGCAAGTCGTTGCGCGGGACCGATCTCGATCGGTCCCATCTGCAACCGACCACCGGCGGCGATGCCACGTTCGACGAGTTCGTCGAGTCCGCCTGCGACGTAGAACGAGAGATATCGCAAACCGGTTGCAGCGAGGAACGAGCCCGCCGGTTCGACCGTCGTCGGCGGCTGCGCGGGCACCATCACCTTGAGGACCGTGCCGCCCGCCCCGAGCCGGTGCACCGTTCCCGAACCTGCTTCGGTGACTTCGAGCCTGTCCATCTCGAAGACGGTTGCATAGAAGTTCACGAGGGCGTCATCGGCGCTGACAAGCCCGATCTCGATCCGGTCCAACACCATGTGGCTCCAATCCCTGGCTCGCGCCGGCACGGAAGGAGCGACGCAAGAGCAACAGTTCCACAGTCGACAATGATATTCTGCAATTTCAGAACATGATTCTTGATGCTCGCCAAGCCGGAACAGTTACTCGGCCCCAGGGAGTTCGTCGGGACCCATCGAAAGCGAGAAGGCAATGGAGCGATTAGGAATCGAGATGCTCAGCGTCTTCGGGTTGCCGCCCGTCGAACACATCGAGCTGGCGGCAGACCTCGGCTGCCGTCACATCTCGTCGGCTTTGACGTCGTTCCCTTACGACCCACCCTTTTATCCACCGTTTTCACTGCGCGACGAGCCCGCTCTGCGGCGGGAGATGCGCGCAGCCATGCGGGACCGGGGGGTGACGATATCCCTCGGCGAGGGGATGTCGGTTCGTGGCGGCATGGACATCCGAGACAAATCCACTGACTTGGCGTTCATGGCCGAACTCGGGGTCGCCCGGGTCAACACCGTCTCGCTCGACCCAGATCTGAGCCGCAGTATCGATCAATTCGGCATCCTGGCGGAGATGGCAGCCGAGAGTGGGATCGAGACGACGGTCGAGTTCAGTCCAGGGACAACCATTGGTGATCTGAACACAGCCCTATACGCAGTCAAAGCTGTTGGCAGATCGGACTTCCGGATCCTTGTTGACACCATGCACCTCGTCAGGTCCGGGTCCGGCGCAGATGACCTCGCCGCAGTTGATCCAGACCTCATCGGCTACGTCCAACTCAGTGACGCACCGCTGGTCCCGGTCATCGGCAATTACATGGAGGAGTCCATGTTCGAGCGGATGTGTCCGGGAACCGGCGAGTTACCGCTCCGCGAAATCCTCGCCGCCCTGCCCCGCGACCTCGTCATCAGCCTCGAGTTGCCCATTCGCTCGGCGATGCAGGCGGGTGTGCCACTCTCTGCACAGCTCGGTAAGGCCCTGGAAGCAACCCGCAACATGCTCGCGCAGATCGATCACATCAAATGACGGAGAACACACAGATGACGCGTATCGGCGCCTCGGATCTCGATGTCTACCCACTGACTTTGGGCGGCAACACCTTCGGCTGGACCAGCGACCCTGCAACCTCCTTCGCCGTGCTCGACAGCTACGTAGCAGCAGGCGGTAACTTCATCGACACCTCGGACAGCTACACCCAGCCCGGCAAGACCGACGGTGACTCGGAAACGATTCTCGGGCAGTGGTTCCAGAAACGTGAACGGCGCGACGACGTTGTCCTCGCGACCAAGGTCGGCCTGCGGACGGAGACCTTTGGTCTGGCTCCAGAGAACGTGGCCCGGGCCGCGGAGGCCTCACTGATACGTCTGAACACCGATTACGTCGACCTCTATTACGCGCACTACGACGACCCGAAAACACCGCTGGTCGAAACGGTCGCCGCCTTTGATGCCCTGGTCCAGTCGGGGAAGATCCGACATGTCGGGATCTCGAACTACTCCGCAGACCGGGCAGCCGAGTGGCTGTCGGTGTGCGAGGACAACGGATTCGCCAAACCTATTGCCCTACAGCCCAACTATAGTTTGGTAGCGCGTGAAGGCTTCGAGGCAGAGATGCGGCCACTCGCCGAGAAGTTCGACCTCGCCGTGTTTCCGTACTGGGCATTGGCCAGCGGATTCCTCACCGGCAAGTACCGAACCGAAGCAGACCTCGAAGGGGTGGAACGCGGACCATTGGCAGGCCGGTTCTTCAGCGCCGACGGGCTCGCGGTGGTCGCCGAACTCGACACCATCGCACAGGCCCATGACGTCGCGATCGCGACCGTTGCCCTCGCGTGGACGAGGCAACAACCGACGATCGTCGCACCCATCGCCAGCGCCCGTATCCCGGAACAACTCGATGCCCTACTCGCCTCTGTCGATCTCACTTTGACCGCAGCCGAACTAGATCGGCTGGACAGCATCTCGTCGGTCGGCTGAAACCGACAACTCCGCCGACACCAGTCACCCACGAAACCTGAACTTCCACGACGTTCCCACCTTCGATAGCGGCAGTCTGAGTCGGGCTGGGGGTGCCCTCGGGCACCCCCGTACCCGGAGATTTCTGTGGGCCAGGCGATCCGTTCGCTGTTGACCAAGGCAGAAGTTGTACCCACACAACAAAAGTGGCCTGGTAGGTTGCTTCTCGACTGCAGCTTCCTCTCGATCTAGACCGCGAGTTAAGGACCAATACAGTGGCACCTACGGAATCCACGACCGACTTCACCGAGTCGTCCGTCGAGCGGATGCTCGACATCTTCGATGTCGAGGAGGCGGGGCCCGACCGGTTCACCGGCACCAGCGACGGCGGGGCGCGACAGGTGGCCGACGGCACGCAATTGCTCGCCCAGGCGATCGTGGCGACCGCCAAGCGTTTTCCCGGCAAGTCCATCAGGTCGGCCCGTGCGGTCTTCACCCGACCTGTCGATGCCGCAGTTCCAGCCGAGTTCGAGGTGGACGTGATCCACGAAGGCCGATCGATGGCGAGCGCCAATGTGGCGGTGTGCCAGGGCGGCCGGCGATGCGCGATGGTGTCGGTGCTCGCCGATGTACCGACAGAAGACATCATCCGACACTCGGCTCCCCGCCCGGATGTGGCGTCACCCGCCGAGTCCAACTGGCGTGACATGCCCATGACCGGACGCGAAGTCCGCCTCGTCGACGTCGCGGACGTCAACAGCCCCGACGAGGTGGGTCCACCCGAGTTATACGCGTGGCTCAAGTACGACCCAATCCCCGACCGCGACGACCTGGCGAAGGCATTGCTGGCGCACTTCACCGGCCATCTGTCGGTTGCCACGACCATGCGGGCGCACGCCGGGATCGGCACGAGCCAGGCGCATCAGACCGTATCCACGGGAGTGATGACCGTGACCATCGGCTTCCACGAGCCGGTGGCGTGGGACGGGTGGATTCTCTACTCACATGAGAGCACGCAGGTCGGTGCCGGGATGACCTACGTGCGCGGCCAGGTGCATACCGAAGCCGGCGAGTTGCTGGCCTCCTTCACCCAGGAAGCCATCATCCGGCCGATCAGATCTACGGACGCCGGCATTCCAGCGGCGAAGCGACTGTGAACCGCAGACACATTCGCAGATCCCGCCTGTGATCGGCATTGCCATTCCTTTCCCCAGGAGCCCATATGACAACGCAGCACATCAGCGCCTTCAAGGACAGACCCGACTATCGCGTGGACATCCTCGCCCGCCGAAATGTCGTGACGGCGTCTGTCGGTGGTCGACCGCTGGCGCAGACGTCCCGCTCTCTCCTCGTCGACGAGCAAGACCATGGTTTGGTCTTCTATTTCCCCCGCACCGACATTCACGTCGAGCTGACCCGCGACCCCGATACGAAGAGTCGCTGTCCGTTCAAAGGTGAAGCCACACACTGGCGTTTCGACGATGATGGCGATTCCGCGATCTGCTGGAGCTACGAGACCCCGTTCGAAGAGGTAATACGACTCCGCGGATACGTTGCGTTCTACCAGGATTCGGTCGACGTCCGCGTGGGGCAGGCGCATCCTGCGGTGTCGTGGCGTCCGCCGGCGACAGGCAAATAGCGGCTTTCCTACCGTCGTCCGGGCATCACCCGGAGCGGCGATCGTTGAACGCGATGAGGTTCACTGCCGTGAGATAGCCACCCTCGAGATGTCTGCGGGGTCGATGAGGTGGGAATGGTCGTCGTCGCCGACAACGATCTGAACCACATCGATGCGGCCGTTGAATTTGCTCGCGCCGGCGTAGGCAGCGCTGACGGGCAGACCGTAGTCGTCACCGATGTCGGTCGTCTCGTCAGCAGAGAAGATCAGCGGTTGGGTCTGTTCCACCCGGCCCTCGCCGACAGCGACACCGTCATAGAACAGGGTCACGCCTCCGCCCTTGGCGAGTCCGCCACCGTCATAGGCGAATTCGACGCGAATCTGATGACTCCCGGCGGGAAGTACCTTTTCGGCCACGACGGTGAACTCGGTCATTCCCAACAGGTTGTAGACAAATGCGGCGGACCCATCCTTGATATACAGCGCCCAGCCACCGAATCGGCCACCTTGCGCGATGATCACGCCGCTGGTGGTACCGGATGTCGCACTGTCGATCGCCGCGGTGACGCTGAACGACCGGTTCTTGATGTCGATAACGCTGTGTTCGCTGAGGCGTTTCATCCCCGGGAACAACACCTGGGTCGTGCCTTTGATCAGTTGCGGCCGGCCGGCGATTGTCGCGTTCAAGCGTTCGAAACGGCGGTCATCGATGGGCAGGACGTTGTACTTCACCGCCTCGATCAGCCATAACCGCTGCAGCGCGGCCAGTCGCTCCGGCTGCTCTTGTGCGAGGTCATGCGCCTGGGTCCAGTCGTTGGCACCGTCGTAGAGCTCCCATACGTCGTCGTCGAGAGCAACAAGCTCTTCGGCTGGAAGCCAGGGAGTGCTGTGACGGGTCACCGCGCTCCAGCCCTTGAAGTAGATCCCCCGGTTACCGGCCATCTCGAAATACTGCAGATCGTGGCGCTCGGGCACCTCGGCCGCATCGAACGTGTACGCCATGCTCACACCTTCGATCGGCGCCTGCTGGACGCCGTTGACGAACGTTGGTTCAGGCAGTCCTGCGGCCTCGAGAATTGTTGGTGCCACGTCGATCACGTGGGTGAACTGCGACCGAACCTCACCCTTGCTCGATATCCCGGCCGGCCAATGCACGATGGTTCCGTTGCGGGTGCCGCCCCAGTGTGAAGCAACCTGTTTGGTCCATTGCATCGGCGTACACATTGCCCATGCCCAGCCCACCGAGTAGTGGTTGTAGGAATCGACCCCGCCCAGTTTGTCTTTCATCTCGGCCATGAACTCTGGCGTTTCGATCGCGGCAAGACCGTTGAAGTTCGCCATTTCGTTGAACGCACCGTTGACTGTGCCTTCGGCTGAGGCACCATTGTCACCGATGATGTAGTAGATCAGTGTGTTATCCAGCGCGCCAACGGCTTCCACGGCGTCAATGACTCGGCCGACGTGAAAGTCGGTGTGTTCGAGGAAACCGGCATAGATCTCCATCTGCCGCTCCAAGACGGGTTTGAGATCATCACTCATCTCATCCCACGACGGGATCGCGTCCGGACGCGGCGTGAGCACGGCGTCGGCCGGGACCACTCCGAGTTCCTTCTGCCTCGCAATGATCGCCTCCCGCTGCGCATCCCAGCCGCCTGCAAACTTGCCGGCATATTTGTCGGCCCATTCCGGAGGCACGTGGTGGGGTGCATGAGTGGCGCCGGGCGCGAAGTAGACGAAGAAGGGTTTCTCGGGAGCAAGTGCCTTTTGGGTCCGCATCCAGTCGATCGCACGGTCGGCGAGATCTTCCGTGAGGTGATAGCCCTCTTCGGGGGTCTTGTCGGCCTCAACCGGTGTGATTCCTTCATATAGAGCCGGATAGTACTGATTGTTCTCACCGCCGATGAAGCCGTAGAAGTGCTCAAAGCCCCCACCTCCGGTCGGCCACGCATCGAACGGACCCACCGGCGAGGTTTGCCATGGCGGCACTTCGTGGCACTTCCCGAACTGAGCCGTCGAATACCCGTTGAGTTTCAACGTCATCGGCAGCGCTGCTTTGGTGTTGGGTCGCACCCCCGACGAACCCGGCGCCGCCGTGGCGGTCTCGGTGATCATCCCCATCCCGACCGAGTGATGGTTACGGCCACTGAGTAACGCGGCCCGAGTCGGCGCACATAGCGCGGTCGTATGAAACCTGTTGTAGGTCAGCCCACCGGCCTGAAGACGCTCGGCCGTCGGCGTGTTCGATGGACCGCCGAATGCGCTGCTGGCTCCGTAACCCACATCGTCGAGCAGGATGACCAGCACATTCGGTGCGCCCTCGGGTGGCAACAAGGGTTCGATCGGCGGAAAGCTGGTGTCGGGATCCTTCGCGTCGTACGTCACCAATCCCAGGTACTCGCGATCTGGAATCGGAAGATTCCCGCGGCCCGCACTCAACTTGTCCACCATCGTCGACTCCTCATCGTGGCCGATCACTGCACGGCTGCCGCTCAGGAATCGAGCCGCCGATACCTCACCGGAATGGAGATCCAACTCAACTACTCCTGCCGCCGCTCAAGTCTGCAAGGACATCCCACATCTGCGCCTCACCCGAGATGGGTGAGAAGCCCGTGCACCGGAGGTTGAGGCCAGGCGTCCAGGTTGCGGTCTTTCCGGTGATCACCGGAAAGACCGGAGACGGTGCAATCTTCGAGGGTGCAGCAGATTTCGATCTGGAGCTGATCGAGGCGCGAACACCAGATGGCAACACCAAGAGCTCATATACCGGCCTGATCCCGCACCATGCCATGCGAGATGTGCCGGGCGGCGGGGGTCTCAGAGGCGGAGGATTCCAAGTCTTCGATGGCTGAGAATGGGTAAAACAGCGATTCAAGGATCACACCGCCAGGACGGAATACGGTGAGTACATCCAACGGAGATCAGGAGCCCCGTATGCCAAAGCTGGAGATCAAAAAGACATCTACGCTTTCTCGCAAGCAGGCGTCAGAAAAGCTGATCGCGCTCGGCCGAGCATTGGCCGAGGGAGTCGAGGTCGAACTCGGCTCCGGCGGCGACTCCATCACTGTCGAAGTCGCGGACCAAGTCCAGTTCGAGCTCGAAGTCGAAGTTGACGGAGACAAAACCGAGATCGAAATCGAGATCAGCTGGCGTGACAGCGGCCCGAACAATTCGGAGAGCGCTCCCCCGGCAAAAGCGCCATCAAAGACGACTCGCCGCGCGGCCCCACGCAAAGCAACCAACAAGTAAGCCGCACTGCTGCAATCGGTGTAAGCGAAGGACATACCCTTGGCGCCCAACTACGGGTGACGACCAGTGGCCCAATGGCATCGGCAAATTGTTATTGGTAATCGCGCGAGGTGGGGTTGGTGGCGAACATCATGCGTAGGGTCACTGCCGGCAGTTTCCGCTGCGGCCAGGATCTAAGTGTCTAGGACCGCCTCTACACGTTCGTTCAACCCATCGAGCGCTGTCACGTCGATACCGAAACGTCGGTCGAGGAGCTCGATCACCTCGGCGGCGGACTCGAATCTGGTCCGGGTGGAGGTTCCATCCCGATGATGGACGGTCAGGTTTCGCCCCCGGAGATTCCACCGGGCGTCATCGGTCACTCGCGCGACGGTCATTCCTACGACGAATATCGAGCCGGGGTAGGTGGACACGTACCAGCTGCCGACCTGGAGATCGATCTGCGGCACCGCTTCTCGCGAGAACGTGTACAACGGATGCCAACTTCCACGGAGGAGTGCTTCGAGCCGGTATTCGTCTGCGGCCCTTGAGATCCGGTAAGGCTCGTGCCGCGTCGATTGGACCTCGTCGACCACCATCCGAATCGGGGACGACAACGTCTGGCCTCCAAAACCCACGTCCACGAGGTACTCGACACCGGTGTCGGGAACAGTCACCGACAACACGTGGTGTGTCCGGGCCGGTACGGGAGCATCGGTGCCGAGCATCCACACCACACGACCGGCCAGCGGCCGAACGTCGAAACCCACCGCCTCGAGGGCGTACCGCATGAGTCCGTTGTGTTCATAGCAATAGCCACCACGACGACGGAACACAAGCTTCTCGGTCAGCGCTCGCGCGCTCAGATCCACCACCGGTATGCCGAGCAGTGGGTCTAGATTCTCGAAGGGAATGGTGCGGGTGTGGGCTGCGACCAGCGCGTGCAAGGTCTCAGGTGTCGGAGCAACCGGCTTGTGGACGTCGATGCGAGCGAGGTAGGCGTCGATGTCGACGGACGGTTCAGCGGTGTCGAGCTTCCCGGATATGGCCATCTCTCGATGATTCGCCCTCAACCCCACTTGAAGTCAAGCCCCTGCGAGCCACATATTCGATGGGGCGAATACTCAATTGCCGACATCGGGAACGATCTGCACACCGGGTCACTGGCAATCCGCGCATCTCTCCTTTCGGATGAACGTTTGCTACGCCGCGGGAAACTCGAGATTCACCTTCGGGTGGTGGCGGCCGCGAGGCTGCAATGCCCCGACCCAGAGCCCGTCGATCACACTCGCGACGAAGATACTGCTGTCGACTTGGATAGTGGTGCCTAGATGCAGTCGCCCGTTGACGACCATGCGGCCACGGCCACGGCCACGGCCAAGTATCGGCAAATATTCTTCTGGCGGTACAGGATTGGATACCACGTCTGCCACATCCCATGGGAACGGATCACCATCAGTTGCGTCTCGGACCGCTCGCACCGAGTTCTCCAGTAGCAGCGCGGGGTACAGCCGGCGCTCTGCGGGATCGGCATCGGGTCGGGCCGAGGAGTGCGTGGAGACCGTCGTCATACTCCTCTCACTCTCGATTGACCGCACCAACAACCAGTTCGATCAACACGACGCCGGCCGTTGTTCATGGCGATTGTCCAGGGTGGTGCCGCCCAGGAATATCACTGGGCGGCACCACCTGCGAAAAGGGTTTCAGTCGCCTCTCGGCGACTCAGTGTGGGTGGTGCTCTCCAAAGGTCGCCAACCCGCGAATCGGGTGGGGACCACGGATTCCATCAGCTAACTCGATAGGCACCTCCTCGACATCATTCGGACATGAAGGTCGGGAACACCGCAGGGCCGGGCACGAGCTCGATGACTGCGCGTAGCGCGGGTCAGCGCTCGCTCGTCAGCCGGATACGGGTTCGATGGATCTGGCGATATCCGAAGGCTCGATCTCGATAAGCCACCTCCTACATCACTCGCGGGCCACCACCCTGGCGGGCGACCAATCTGTGCAAGATCTTTTTTAGCACTCTGATCCACTGACCGCAACAATCCCCTCAAGAGACTTGCCGCACACGAAAGTTGTTGGTGTACAGGACCACTGATCCCAGATTAGAGACTGAGCGCCGGGACGCTCAAGTAGCAACCGATGATGAGGACGCCGTATACAGCTCGAGACGTCGGTCGTCGAACACATGATTAACGGTGGAGATCTGTCTGTCGCGAGCTGTTGTCAGCGAAAGTTGAGCGCCCGCGAACCCATCGGCGTCCGGTCTGTCGAGCACCCATCCGGCCGTGTCGATGACGGCCGAGCCGCCGGTGAAGTCCTGGTCTCGCTCGCGTCCGGCGCGGTCGGCACAGGCGATGTAGACGTGATTGATTCGGGCTGCGGCCCGAGCCAGCATGATCTGTGGGGGTTCGTCGCCGTAGGGTCGGGTTTCGAGCGCCCAGTTGGTCGGCACGGTGATCAGGTCGGCACCCCGCATGGCAAGGCTCCTGGCCATTTCCGGGAACTCCAGGTCGTAACAGATGAGCACACCCACTCGGCCGAACTCGGTGTCGACGATCGGTGGCGCGTCGACGCCCGCAGTGAAGAATCGCTTCTCGAGGTTCCAGAGATGCGTCTTTCTGTAGACCGCTTGGACGCCGTCCGCGCTGACCATCGCCGCGCTGATATAGACGTTGTCACCCGACTTCTCGGCGAACCCGCCGACAACCAGTCCCGGTGAGCCCGCGAGCGCCTGCGCCCATCGCGCAAAGACCGGATGCTTAGCCGTGATGGCACACGAGTGGACCTCGTCCATCGAGTCAAACATATAGCCGCTCAGAGACAATTCGGGGACGACGATAATGTCGGCACACCGCTCACGGGCGGCCTCGATCGCATTCACGGTGAGCTCGATGTTCGCATCGAGATCGAGCAGCCGAGGTGCCACCTGCACCACGGCCACCTGCGCAGGCGGGGTCATGCGTTCCGTCCCAGCGGGAATCGCTCGTCGCCACGCAGCGCCAGGAGGTCTTCGAGTTCTTTCGCGGCATTCTTCAGATCTGCCACGGCCTGGTCGATCTTCGGCTCCAGACGGAAGGTCGGCCCGGAAACACCGAGAGAGGCGATCAGCACTCCCCGGTAGTCGCGCACCGGCACCCCGACCGCCGCCAGTCCTGCCTCGAACTCGTCGACGACGATTGCATGCCCGTCGTCGCGGGCGCGGGCAACTGCCTCGATGAGGTCGTCGACAGTCTGGACGCCGCCCGCGGTCGCACTGCGCAGGTCATGTCCGGCGTACATCTCGCGGATTTCGACAGACGTCCGGTCGGTGAGCAGCACTCGGCCAACGGACGTCGAGTACAGAAACCAGTGCGTGGACATCGCTTGAATCGAGTGATTGGCGGTCCGCTCGGCCACCGACGGCGCCTCGAGACCAGAGCGGACAGAGAGGTACACCGACTCGTCCAGGCGAACAAGTAGGCCGTCGAGCACTTCGCCCGCGCATTCCAGCAACCGCTGGTCGCCGCTCACTTGCGCCATGTTGAAGATTCGCCACCCCAACCGGAAGGCACGAGTTTTGGGATCCCTGTCGACCATCCCGTACTCCATGAGCACCTTGAGGCTGCGCGAGATCTGACTCTTGTCCATATCGAGGATCTCGGCGATCTCCGTGACGCCGAGCCCGCCACCCTCACGGGCACGGCGGGTTTGCAGCGTGAGTAAGACCTCGAGACCTCGGCGAATGCTCGTATCGCGTGTTGGCGGCATGATCGTAGCCTCCGTCACCAATTGCAATGTGCGCAACAGCAAATGGCTCATTTGCAACTTCGGAAACATATTCTTAACGTCCCCGTCACCAACCAGGTACTTCTCGGGTGAAACATTCACTGTGTTCATACAGCAACTCCAGTTGCTATATTGCCAACCTTTGAAAAGAGGGCTCATGCGCCGCAAGTTCTGGCGTCTACTTTCCGCGACCACCGTATGCGTGGCGCTCGGCGTCTCCCTGACGGCATGCGGGGAAGGGACGGACTCCGACACCGGAACCCTGAAGTTCCTCAACTACGGCGACTGGGTCGGCGCAACCGAGATCGCGGACTTCGAGAAGGCCAACCCCGGGATCAAAATCGAGCAGTTTGCACTGCCTGAAGGCGGTTCGTCGGCGTTGGCTGCCCAATTGGCCAAGGACAAGGGTGTTTACGACCTCGTCGCGGTCGGCAATGCCACGGCTGCCCGGTTGGAGGCAGGCAAACAGCTCGCTGAATTCGACCCGGCATCGGTTCCGAATCTCGCAAACATGCCGCAGGAGTACGTCGACCAGTTCCCGTGGGGCATCCCCACGGACCTCGGCAAGACCGGGATCATCTTCGACAAGGCGAAGGTCCCGAATCCCCCGACATCGTGGAAAGACCTCTTCGACAGGGCCGAGCAGTGGTCGGGCAAGATCGTGCTCCCGGACTACGACCTCGACGTGGTGGCAATCGCCCTTCTCGCTCTCGGTTACGACATCAACACCACCGACAGTGGTGAGCTCGCGGAAGCCGAAGCGAAAATCAAGGAGATCAAGCCGCACCTGATGGCCTTCCAGCGGACCGGGCAGGCGAAATCGGTGATCGAAGGCTCGGCCTTGATCGCAGTGGCCCCTGACTATGCGTTCGCCGGTGCGAATAACGATGCGTTGGGCTGGGTTTCGCCGGAAGAGGGCACGCCGGGCTACATCGAAGGCGTCGCACTCGTTCCGGGGAGCAAGAAGAAGGAAGAGGCACTCAAGTTCCTCAACTCCCGCCTCCAGCCGCAGACGTATGCCGGGTTCATCAACAACACCGGTGCCTCGTACCTGATGCCGTCGGCCGAGCAGTTCATCGAGCCGCGCATCCTGGAGAACCCGGCACTCAAGCCGAGTGAGACCTCTCCGTTTGTTGCCGAGCAGTTCCTGTCGGCGGAGGACACCGAAGCGCGGGCCAAGATGTGGAACCGGATCAAGGCGAACTGATGTCCCAGGATCTACTCGACGCTCCACCCGGAGCATCGGTGCCGCGCGCGAAGGGCTCCCCACCCTCGCCGCGACGACCTCGCGGCTGGTCCGGAATCCTGCTCGCGGCACCGATGACCGCCTATGTCGCAGTCTTTTTCGTTGTCCCGCTGATAGTGCTCGCGATCTACAGCGTCTCCGAGTTCGATCTGCTGACCTTCGAAGTGAAGTCAGATTTCACACTCGAGAACTACCGTGAACTGTTCAGCGACACGTATATCGGAGCGGTGGTGCGGTCGCTGCTGATGACAGTCATCATGACCGTCGTCTGCGTGGTACTCGGATTTCCTGTGGCACTGACGATCTCCCGGGCCAGCGGCAAACTCAAGGCTATTCTGCTGGTCGCGGTCATCGTTCCGTACTGGATCAGTTTCGTGGTCCGCACCTACGCCTGGCTCGAGTTGCTGTCACCGACAGGCGCGGTCACCAAGCTCGCCGCGTTCCTTCATATCGTCCCCGACGGCACGCAGCTCGGATATTCACCCTTCGCGATCGGTGTCGGCATGGTCGCCGGCTACCTGCCTCTGATGATCCTGCCGATGTTCATGGCCTTGGATCGCATCGATCCGAGCCTGGGGGAAGCGGCGGCCGACATGGGACTGAGCAAGCGCCGAAGCTTCTGGAAGATCACCGTGAAGTTGGCCATGCCCGGCACCATCGCCGGTGTACTCCTGGTGGGCATCCCGGCAACCGGTGAATACACCATCCCGGCGATCCTGGGCGGCTCGAAGACCCTGTTGATCGGCAATGTCGAAACCGAACAGTTCCTCTCCACCGGCAACTACCCGTTCGGATCTGCCATCGCGACCACTCTGATGACCGTCATGCTTGTGGTTCTCTTTGTGTCCCGCAAGCGACTCGACCGATTGGGAGACATCACATGACGCGCCGCATCAGCCCGGCAGCCATCGTCACCATTGTCGTTCTCGCATTTCTCTACCTGCCCATCGGCATGGTGATCATTAATGCGTTCAATGCGAACGAGAACCTCATCAGTTGGGGTGGAACGACATTCAAGTGGATCACCGGGGCGTTCGCCGACGAACGTGTCCGAGAGGACTTCCTGACGAGCTGCGTGATCGCGCTGCTCTCGACGGTTGTCGCGGTGACCCTGTCGCTGGCCGCCGTGATGGCGGTGTCCCGTCTACCCAAGCGCGCCGGCGGCGTGTTGCAAACCCTCACCTACGCGCGATTGATGATCCCGGAAGTCGTCATCGCTGCAGGCATCCTCGTGGTCATCCAGCGCCTGGGGTTGAGCACGGGTATGTGGTCGGTGGTGGCGGGACACATCGTGTTCTGTTCGGCCTACGCGACGCTGGTGCTCCAGTCGCGGTTCGCCACCTTGACGGGCACGTATGACGAGGCCGCCGCCGACCTGGGCGCCCCACCATATCGGGTGTTCCTGCGGGTGCTGTGGCCGATGATGATGCCCGCCGTGGTGATCGCGGCACTGCTCTCGTTCACGTTCTCGTTCGACGACGTGGTCAGCACTGTCTTCTTGGCCGGACCGGAGACCGAGACGCTGCCGGTACTCATCCTCAGCCTCTCGCGCCACGGCACGTCCCCGGAAGTCAACGCGATCGCCGTCGCTTTCATGTTCGTCTCGCTCGTACTGATGTGTCTGGTCGGGTTGGCCTCGCGTCGGCCCAACAAGCAGTCACGTCGCGCCACCTCGGAAGAAGAAGTCTCATGACAACCACTGCCGATCGGGATCAGAGCCCCGCATCACTGCGGCTCGAGGATCTCGCCTGCGCCTTCGGCGACCACCAAGTCGTCAAGGGCATCAATCTCGACATCAAGGGAGGTGAGTTCTTCTCCCTCCTCGGCCCCAGCGGCTGCGGCAAGACCACCACGCTGCGGATGATCGCCGGCCTCGAAAAGGCCACCGCTGGACGCATTCTCGTCGACGATGCCGAGATCCAGAGCGTGGCGCCGCACAAGCGACCGGTGCACACCGTCTTCCAGAATTACGCCCTCTTCCCGCACTTGAACGTGTTCGAGAACGTCGCGTTCGGGCTTCGCGAGCGCAAAGAGAACAAGTCGGTCATCAAGGAGAAGGTCTCTCGATTCCTTGATCTGGTCGAATTGACCGGCAAGGAAGAACACCGCCCACGCGAACTCAGCGGCGGAATGCAACAGCGTGTCGCGCTTGCGCGCTCACTGGTCCTCGGCCCCCGCGTGCTCCTGCTGGACGAACCACTGGGTGCTCTGGACCTGCGGATGCGTCGCCAGATGCAGGTGCTGCTCAAATCGGTGCAACACGGGCTGGGCATCACGTTCGTCTATGTCACGCATGACCAGGAAGAGGCATTCGCGATGTCCGACCGCGTCGGGCTCATGCAGGACGGTCATCTGGTCCAGGTCGCCTCGCCCACCGATGTCTACCACCAACCCACCACCCGCTTCGCTGCCGGTTTCGTGGGTGCCTCGAACAGCCTCGACGCGACCGTCACGAGTCCAGGTCAAGGCTCTTTCGACGTGGTCATCCCCGGGATTGGCGAGGGCCATGTCGACGGAGTCGGCAACGTCGCCGCAGACGAGAAAGTCACCCTGATCCTGCGACCGGAAATGGTCAGTCTCCAGCCCGGCGCAGACACCGACTTCCGGGCCGAGGGCATCACGCAGGACATCGCTTTCCTGGGTGCGCGCACCTCGGTGCGGGTCGAACTGGAGACCGGACAGGTGATCACCGCCGACGTCGCCAGCCGCACCGTACCCGCCGATGTAACGGTCGGAACTCCCTGTCATGTCTCCTGGCGCAGCACCGACATGTGGGCGGTGACCCAATGACCTATTCCATCGTTGCCCGCTGCGGGCGCACCGGCCAACTCGGTGTTGCCACAAGCACTTCCGACGTCGCTGTCGGGGCACGCGTGCCATGGCTGCGCACCGGGGTCGGCGCCGTCGTCACCCAGCACCGCACCGATCCCCGCCTCGGGCCCCGGATGCTCGACCTGATGGAGCGCGGAGCAACCGCCGCGGAAGCCGTTGACGGCGCACGCCATTCCAGTGTCCACGCCGATTGGCGCCAGCTCGCGGCCATCGGGACCACGGGGCCCGGCGTCGGCTGGACCGGTGCGCACGTCGATGCGACCGGTGTCACCGTCGTACCCGCGGCAGACCATGTGGTCGTCGGCAACATCCTTGTCGGCGACGTGGTGGGCCAAGCTGCGAGCAAGGCCTTCGACGCCGGCAGCGACCTGGAACTCGGCGAACGCCTGGTTCTCGCACTCGAAGCCGGGCTGGCCGCAGGCGGCGAGCCGGATCCGCTGCGTTCTGCATGCCTTCGGATACATGGACACGAATCGTTTCCGCTCGTCGACCTACGCGTCGATGAGCACCCTGAACCTCTGCGTGAGCTCCGCCGACTGTGGGAGTTGTACGGTCCCGCGGCCGGAGAATACGTCAGCCGCGCACTGGATCCCGATGCTGCGCGTGGCGTGGCGCCCGGCGCGGAGGATGCCGATGCCTGAGACGACATCAGCTGAGAGAACCACGCCCCCTTCGGTCGCCGAGCTCACCGCACTGCTCGAGCCGCGACTGCGGAGCATTCTCGAACTGGCCGAGCGGCTCACCGAGGTCGAGAGCGGATCGTTCCTGCCCGCAGGCGTCAACCGCGTGAGTAACCTTGTCGCGCAACGGCTCGAGCCCCTCGGGTTCACTGCGGCCTGGCACACGATCGCGCCGGAACGGGGTCAGGCGTTCGAGGCCACCCTGGACACCGGGCAACCCGGACTTCGGCTGCTCGTGCTTGGCCACGCCGACACGGTGTGGCCGGCGGGATCAACTGACGACTGGCCGGTGGTGACCGACACCTCCGTCATGTCCGGACCCGGTCTCGGCGATATGAAATGCGCCCTGGCGATGGCCGTCCATGCGATCGAAGCCGTCCTCGAAACCTCGGCGCCGGGCGTCGCCTCGATCACCTACGCACTTGTGCCGGATGAGGAACTCGGCAGTGTCGACAGTCGCGAATGGCTGGCGGACCTCGGGCGACGCACGGACGTATGTCTGGCCCTGGAGGCTGGTCTGGCGGATGGTGGTGTGATCGTCTCCCGTGGCGCGGTAGGGGCCATGATCATCACCGCTCACGGAAAGACATCACACTCCACCGACAACAATGGTGTAAGTGCCCTTCGCGCATTGGCACCGCTGGTGGCGAAGTTCGAATCGCTCACCGACCGGGATCGACGCACGATTTGCACCGCCGGGATCCTGCGCAGCGGCACCGCTCGCCAGGTCGTTCCCGATCATGCCGAACTCCACCTGGATCTGCGTGCCCCCGACAACGCGGCAGGTGAGTCACTGGTCGCCGAGGTTCGCCGCCTGGCCGAAGCACGCTCCGGCAACGGCGTCACCATCGAGATCTCAGGGGGCATAACAAGACCCGCACTCCCCCGCACCGTCACCAACCCTGTGTATTCACTCGCCGAAGATCTGGCGTCGGCAGCCGGACTGTCGCTGCGACGGATCGATGAGATGGGCGGCTCGGACGCCAGCCTTGTCGGACAGTTCAGTCCCCTCGCGCTCGACGGTTTGGGACCAACCGCCTTCGACCAGTGCAGCCGCGCCGAATCGGTGCTGCGCAATTCGGTTGTGCCCCACACGGCAATACTCGCCGCGCTCATCGCTCACGCAGGCGAACTCGCCCAACATCTACCGAACCAGGAGGACCACAAATGACAAGCGACTCGCTCACGTGTGTCCAGGGTGTTGCAAATATGACTAGTCAAGTTGTTGATACAACAACTGTTGATACGAGTGACGTTCTCGAGTTCATCGTCGGGCTCACCTGGCAGCAGGTACCGCCTGAGGTACGGCGCAGACTCGGCATGTTGTGCCTCGACGCCTCCGTCGCGGCCCGCGCCGGCACCGAACTGCTTGCGGCACAGATCATCACCGACTTCGTCACGACCACGATGCGCGGCGAGGAGGCCACCTGCCTGCTCGACGGACGTCGCGCATCGACACCGGGCGCAGCACTGGCAAACGGCACGCTGATGAACGCCGTCGATTACGACGACGGGCATGCACTCGCCAAGGGGCACCCGGGAGCCGTGATCATCCCGGCCGCGCTGGCGATGGCCGAGGCAACCGGCGCGACCCACGAGGAATTCCTCCTGGCCACGCTGATCGGCTACGAGGTCGGCATCCGCGCCGCGATCGCCCAGCACGATCGTTGGCCGCTCTTTCACAGCAGCGGCACCTGGGGCGCCATCGGCGCCGCGGCTGCAAGCGCTCGGCTTCTGAAGCTGTCGCCGAAGCAGGTTGACGC
Source organism: Williamsia sp. Y853 (assembly GCF_056786495.1). NCBI lineage: Bacteria > Bacillati > Actinomycetota > Actinomycetes > Mycobacteriales > Nocardiaceae > Williamsia > Williamsia sp. Y853. The sequence goes on along the minus strand of NZ_JBXCJC010000005.1, from coordinate 50,217 downwards.
CGCAATCGGGTTGGCGGAATACCACGCTCCGGTCGACCTGATCATGCGGGCAGTGGCCGAACCCACGATGGCCAAGGATGCGATGGGGTGGGGCGCGCACGTCGGCGTGACCAGCGCCCAACTCGCGGCCGCCGGATTCACCGCTCACCGTTCCGAATTCGTCGCCGATCGTCTTCACGGCGACACCGCCGATCTGGGCAGCGAATGGCAGGTGATGCAGATCTACGTCAAGCCCTTCCCGTGCTGTCGCTGGGTGCACCCGGCGCTGGCCGCCGCCGAGCAGGTCCTGCGCGACCTAGGCCTCGAACGACTCGATCCCGCCGACGTGACCGGTGTCCGGGTCCGAACCTTCCAGGCCGCGGCCGACCTGGCCCGGCTGGTGCCGACCACCAGCGAAGAGGCCCAGTTCAATCTGATCTGGCCGCTGGCCACCTACCTGACCACCGGCGGTTTCGGGATGGAGTCGATAACACGCGACCTCGGTGATCCGACGATCGCCCGGATGGCCGATCTCGTGGAGATCGTCGTCGACCCCGAACTCGAAGCCGGGTTTCCCGCGGTTCGTCGCAGCGCGCTCCAACTGACCCTCGCAGACGGCCGGACAGTGGACAGCGGGCCGTACTCCGCGGCCGGGAACGCGGACGATCCACAGTGGGAGGACGTGGTGCGCGCCAAGTTCCCCACCGTCCCCGACGAGCGATGGGCGGCCTTCGATCCCACCCCATCACCTGTTGCCTTCCGAGACTTGGTGGACGGAGATCCATTGCACCCGTTGACCTATCCGCTGACCCCGATCGAAGAGGGGGACCTCGGCGCCGCCTGATCGACCTCCTCACCTCATGCGCGGGTACCGCGCCCATTTCCATGCCCTACACCTCACCGTCGTAATCCATCACTGAAGGAGAAATCATGACCTCCCCCGAACAGACCAAACGCCTCGCTGCCATCGATGCGCTCGCCACAGGTTTCCGTGACCGCGCTCGCCGCTACGACGAAGAGGCGATCTTCCCCACCGAGAACTTCACCGAACTGCACGAAGCGGATCTCCTTGCCCTGACGCTTCCCGAGAAGTGGGGTGGCGCCGGCCTGTGGAGTGAGGGTGGCTTCGCCGAGTACTACGAGCTCATCGAGCGAATTGCCGCCATCGATGCTCCGACGGCACAGCTCTTCCAGGTCCACTCCCACGCCATCGGCATGCTGTCTCACGCGGCCACCGATGCACAGATGGAAAAGTACGTCGCCCCGATCGCCAAAGCCGGCCAGCTTGTCGCTTCCGTGGGCAGCGAGGCAGTTCCCGGCAAGAACAACGTCGGCACGTCGAGCAGCCAATTGACCCGCAATGAGCAGGGCCAGTGGGTCCTCAACTGCACCAAGCACTTTGCCTCCCTCGGCCCCGGCGCCTCGCACTACATCATCTGGCTGGCGTTGCCGGGCACCGAAACCTACGACCACCGCACGGTCGCGGTGCTCGTCCCCCGCGACGTCCCCGAGGTCGAACTGATCGACAACTGGGACGTGCTCGGCATGCGATCGACCGTCAGCTGGGCGGTCAAGGTGACCGACTACGTGCTCCCCGACGACGCGATCTTCGGTGAGCCGGGCGCGTGGGAGACCGACGACACCCGCACATTCACGCTCGCTTTTGTGGCCAACCACCTCGGTGCTGCTCGTGGCGCGTTCGACTTCACCGTCAATTGGGTGCGCGAGCGTCCGCAACTCGCCGACAGTGAACTGATCCAGTTCCAGCTCGGTGAACTCGCAGCCAAGATCTCGACCGCTCGCGCCGGGATGTTCGACGCAGCAGCCGCGTGGGATGCGGGCCAGCGATCGGAGGGCGAGTTCCGCGGCGTCCACACCCTCACCGTCGCCAAGCAGGTCTCCCTCGAGGTCACGTCTCGTTGCCTGGACATCTGCGGATCGCGCTCGATGTTCAAGACCTACCCGCTCGAGCGTTTCTACCGCGATACCCGGGCGTTCTCGCTGCATTACCGCGTGGACAACTACACCCGCAATCTCGGTGCATCGCTGCTGACGCAGGGGTTCTCGGTCAACGGCAACGGCGGACTGACCCCGACCCAGGCCTGACGGCTCACCGCACAATCACCTTTCGGCCTTCAACATCACGGGAGCGCACTCATGCAATCGATGACAACCACCACCGATCCGTTGGCTCTCAAGGCCGCGTACGCGAGAATCCCGACCGGGGTCACCGCCGTATGCGGTCAGGTCGAGGGTGAGTTGATCGGCATGGCCGCAAGTTCTTTCACCGCGGTGTCGTTGGATCCGCCGCTGGTGTCGCTGTCCGTCATGAACGGCTCGCGCACCTGGCGGCGCCTGCAGGATGCTCAGCGGCTCGGCATCAGTGTGCTGGCGGCGGACCAGGGAGCTGTATGTGGAGCGCTGGCGGCGAAAGAGGGAGATCGATTCGCGGGCGTCGACACAGTTGTGACGCCCGGCGGTGCCGTGCTCGTGCAGGGAGCGGGCGTCCGGCTGGAATGTGAGATTCAGAGCATCCAGCCCGCCGGCGACCACCTCCTCGTGCTGTTTCGGGTGGTCGGCCTCGATGTCGATGCCGAACACGAACCGCTGGTGTACCTCGCAGGCAACTTCCGCGGACTGGTTCCCGACCTGCCGCCGAGCGTCAACTGACTGCATCAAATGCCACCGCCCCGAATCGATTCCGATTCGGGGCGGTGGCATTTTGGCCGGGAGTCAGCGCATTTCGGCGGCACCCTCATAGGGGTTCAGACTCAGCAGCAGATCGTTCTCGGCAAAGCGGGAATACCGGAAGTCGCGGGGTTCGACATTCGGCAGTGTGGTTGTACCGTCGGTCACCAGATCGGCGACGAGCTTGCCGACAGCCGGAGAGATCTTGAATCCGTGACCGGAGAATCCGGTGGCCAAGAACAAACCGTCGACCGGCGACGGACCGATGATGGGGTTGTAGTCCGGCGTGACGTCATATGCACCTACGTATGAGCTGGTGACACGCGGGTCGGGCATGTCCGGAAGACGATGGCCCATCTTCATGACGATCTTCTCGAACGTGTCGTCATCCGCCCGGTTGACGTAATTATCTGGATCGATGTATTCCGGGGTCTGGTGATCGGAGTTACCAACCAGCAGTTCACCGTTCGGCTCGCGACACACATAGGACAGTCCCGCGAGGTCGGAGAGCACCGGCACCACCGGGGTGGGCTCGCCTTGATCGATGAGTACCAGCTGGGCTCGCTGCGCCTTGACGTCGAGGTTGAAGCCCAGGGGTGCGGTCAGACGCGGGGCCCACGGTCCGGTCGCGAGGATGACTGTGCCGCTGTGGATCTCATCACCGCTCGCAAGCCGCACGCCGTATACCCGGTCATCGTCTCCGCGGAGAAGTTCGGTCACTTCAGTCGATTGCCGAATGGTGACGCCGCGACGGCGAGCCGCCACTCCGAATGCCATCCCGGCCATCGACGCCTCGCCTCGGCCACCTCGGGGCTCATACGCGAACGCGGCGAAATCGTCGAGATGCAGCTTCGGCCAGAGTTCACTCATCTTGTCGTGGCCGATCAGGTCGACCTCGACACCCAGGCCCTGCATCATCGCGACGTTCTTCTGCAGTGGTTCGATGTTGTTCTCCGCCACACCGACGACATATCCGCATTGCTGGAATGCCATGTCGTCGCCGAACAGTTCGGTAGCTCGTTCGAAGATGTCGACGCTGTACCAGGACATGGCGGCCAGCGACGGGGTGCCGTAGTGGGCACGCACAACCCCGCTCGATTTGCCGGTCATGCCGGAACAGATGGCGTGTCGTTCGACGACGACGATCCCGGTCTCGCCGCGATCGGCGAGCGACCACGCGATGGCAAGTCCTTCCAGTCCGCCGCCGACAATGACGTAGTTGGCTGTCTCGGTCATCTCTTTTGATTCCTTCGGGTTCGATGGTGGGTCATTGGTCGGGATATCAGCGACTTGCCAGGTCCTGCAGGACGTCGGCGAGGGCGACTGCACCCGCTTCGGCGTCGGAATTCTCGACGTATTCCTCTGGGGCATGCGAGATTCCGGTGGGATTTCTGACGAACAGCATTGCGGTCGGCAAGTGCGCGGCCAACACTCCGGCGTCGTGACCGGCGCCGGTCGCCAGGATGGGTGCGTTCGGCAGAACGCGACAGAGCCGATCACGCAACGTCGGATCAAAGGACACTGTCGGGGAGACGGATGCTTCGGTCAGCGAGACCTCGCATCCTTCGTCTGCACCAGAGCGACGGCCCGCGGCGGCGATGTCCGAGACGATCTCGGCCACAACAGCATCGGAGTCGTGACGGACATCGAGCCATACATCGACCCGCGACGCGATGACGTTGGTGCCACCCGGGATCGGGTCGAGCTTGCCGACCGTGGCACGGGCATCACGGTGGTTGCGCGCGAGCCGTCGAACATCGAGAACCGTCTGGGCGGCGGCGATCATCGGGTCGCTGCGGTCGGACATGAGTGTGGTGCCTGCGTGGTTGCCCTGGCCGGTGAACGACAGCCGCCACCGGCCATGACCGATGATCGACGAGCCGATGGCAACCGACTGACCGAGGTCGATCAGGCCCCTCCCCTGCTCGACATGCAGTTCGACGAATACGCCGATGCCGGCGAGCCGCTCCGGGTCGGGTCCGATGTGCCGGGGGTCGTGGCCGTTCGCGATGGCCAGTTCTGCATACGTGACCCCATCGGAGTCAGAGAGCGCGCGCACACGGTCCGGATGGACATCGCCGGTGAGCAATTGCGAACCGAGACAAGCAAGTCCGTATCGCGAGCCTTCCTCTTCCGGGAACACGGCCAGCACGACAGGGCGGCGCGGTACGACGCCTCGAAGCCGAAGTAGATCAATGGCCACCAAGGCAGTCGCCACACCGAGCGGTCCGTCGTATGCGCCGCCGCCCGGCACGGAATCCAGGTGACTACCGGTGGCCACGGCGTCGCGCAGGGGCAGGCCTGCAGGGTTCCACCACGCCCAAATGATGCCGTTACGGTCGGTTTCGACGTCGAGTGATCGACGGCGCGCCTCTGCGATGAACCATTCGCGAAGCTCCATGTCGGCGCCGGAGTAGACGGGGCGGCTGTAGCCACCACGGGTGGGGTCGTTTCCGATGTCGGCGATGTCGGACATCAGTCCGGCCACCGAGCCCGGACTGACAGTGGAGTTGGTCATAGAGAGAGAATTCCTTCGTCGGGTCACGCGCTGTCGGTGCGCATCGACCAGAACCATCGATGCGGCCATTAAGTACATCAAGTCGATTGTTCTCAGTCCAATACCCAGATGCGCACCATTGATAGGGAATGCGGAATAATGGCGGCATGGAACTCAGACACCTGCGGTACTTCATCGCAGTCGCAGAGGAACTGCACTTCGGCAAAGCGGCTGCACGACTACATATGTCGCAGCCACCGCTCAGCGTGCACATCCGTGAGCTCGAGTCAGAGATCGGTACGCGACTGTTCGATCGATCGACGAGACGAGTCGCGCTGACGGCGGCCGGGGCGGCGTTCGCAGAACGCGCGCCCGCACTGCTTGCGACTCTCGAGGACGCAGTCGTCGAGGCCGCGGATATCGGTGCCGGAAAACGAGGCCGGGTGCGGGTCGGTTTCGTCAGCTCTGCCAGCGTCACCGTCCTACCGAGCGCGGTACGGCGATTCCGGGACGAGTACCCCTCGGTAGAGGTCAAGTTGGATCCGCTGACCACCCAAGAACAACTCGAAGCCCTCCGCACGAACGCACTCGATGTCGGCCTGCTCAGGACAGACGCGGTCCACGACGACATCGTCGTCGAGCCACTGCTTGCCGAGGAGATGGTGGCAGTTGTACCCAAGGGGCATCCGCTGGCACGTCTGCGATCAGTCGCACCGGCTCAGCTGGCAAACGAGGCACTGGTGCTGTTCCCGCGCGAGATGATGCCGGGATTCGTCGCTCAGGTGTGGAACATGCTGCGACCACACACGGTTGAACTCACCGTCGTCCAGGAAGCGGTCCATCACGAAACCGTCGTGGGCCTGGTATCCGCCGGTGTCGGCATTTCGATACTGCCGGCATCGGTGTCACGAGTGCAGACCCCGGACATCGTCATATTGCCCATCGACGGTGCACCGCGCACGTCGCTGATGGTGGCGACCCGCGCCGGCGAGAACTCAGCTGCTGTCGGCAACTTTCTGCGTTGCCTTGACCCGGACGGCAGCCGCCGCGACCGAGACTAGATCCCGTACTCGGCCACTCGGTCCACGTACATCTGCCCCGCCGGGAATGTGAACCCTCCGAAGTTGTCGAGTTGCAGTGTCAGGTGCATCGGTCGCGGCGGAAGCCGGTCAACGATTGAGCTTGTGCCCCAGACATTTCCGTTCCTGAAGACCTTGATGTGTTGTGGCGTCCATTCGACCGCCCAACTGTGCCACTGCGTCGAATTCACGATCGCGTGGTGCTGCTCGATGGAGTCCTGGGCACCGTAGTGCAGGAAGTAACTGGCCGTCTGCCGCGTCCCGTCTGAAATCTCCATGAAGTCGACTTCACCACCTTCTGGCCAGTCCTCGGCATCAGGCCACAGGAGTGCCGCCGCAGTCCACGCCGGGCCTGCGATCGTCGCACGTGAACAGATCTCCCAGCGTCCGTACTTCCGGCCGTCCCACTTCGGCGTCAGCCCACCGGAATTCCCGGCGATGTCGGCACTGATCACCAAACTTCCACCGGAGACGCCGACTGCATCCGGGGTACGTCGCCCGTTGTTGTCGTGGCCCGGACCGTCGTACAACTCCCAACGATCCAACGAAGCGACACTGTCGAAATCGTCAGAGTGCTCCGCCGTCCCCCACCCGTACCGGTCTGCTGCAGTCGTCGTGCAACGTGCCGACTCCGGCGTCCCCAGAGACGACGAGCCCAGATCCAGTGCCGTCGTCGGCCCCACCGTGACCAGCCACAGGGGAACAAGTCCAATGGCCACCCCCGCCACGCGTCGAATTGTGCGCAAGCCAGCCATATCCGTCAGCCTCCAAGACTTTCCATAATCCCCGATTACATAGCCTGCTTATTGCTGATCTCACTTCGACGAGCGGCTATCGCGCACGGGCCACGTCGTCGACCCTGACGAAGACGATTGGTGAGTCCGAACAACGCACGGCCAGAACGCACCATCGATAGCCTCGGCGACGCAGAGTGCTTCCACCACTCGCGAAAACGCCGCGAGCTCTACAGTTGGCCGCGTGAGTAGGACCGATCGCCAGAAGTACACTCCGGCTGCGCACCTGAAGAACGGCAGAGAGCCGTCGACCAGGCAGCTCGTGCTGTGTGCGGGTGACAGCATCACGCGCGGCGACGTCAGCGCTGACTGGGTGGGCAGCCTGCAGTCCAGGTATGCCGATCGCAACCATCAGTTCGTCAATGCCGGTACCAACGGTCATCTCGCCTGGAATGTATTGCAGCGCATGGACGAGATCATCCGGTGCGAGCCCGATGTTGTCACCCTCATGATCGGATCCAACGATGTGCAAGCTGCTTTCAGCAGCGCAGGGCCAAGTATCGCAAAGCGCGCAGGGATTCCGCGGGTTCCGACGCTTGATTGGTACGGCGAGTGTGTCGACGCGATCCTCGGACGCTTGACGTCCGAGACCAACGCGCGAATTGCGGTTCTGGAGATACCCATCCTCGGGGAAGACCGCGGCAGCGTGATCAACGAACATGTGAACACCTACAACGGAGCGCTCCGAGAAATCGCGAGCGCCCATGGTCTGGCCTGCCTACCTGTGCACCAACGGCTCGTCGATCTGTTGCCCGCTGTCCACAATCCGCCACCTTACGAGGGAAAAACGGGGCCGATCATCATGGCCACCCTGAGCCACCGCATCCTTCGACGTTCCTGGGATTCAGTGTCCGCGCGAAACGGTTTGGTGCTCTTGACCGATCAGATTCATCTCAACGACAAAGCAGCAGCCGTCGTTGCCGATTCCGTTGCGGAGTTCTTGGGCACACACCCCTGACCATTCTGGCTTGTGCGCCAGGCGCCATCAATTGCGAATCATAAAAGACACATTGCATTCGCCTACCCGCAGCGGTTTTCCTCCGCAGGGCGACCCATCGTGGGCGTGCAATTCAACCGGTGGGCGTTAAGCCAGATGATTTACCACCTGCTCTTTTGATGTTATCCGTGGTCACACATATGAAGAACTTCTTTCGGAAATTGCAATTTCTCAAAGTCAGTAACACAAACTGTTTAGCGACGATTACCATGGTGTACGATCCATAAAATTGGGCCAATTCGCCCTCCCTCAAAGGACCCCTCAAATGCGCAAATCACATCTCGCCATTTCCGCCGCCGCCAGTGCCGTCGCACTGGCAATTCTCTCACCCGGGCTCGCCTCTGCCGCCGATACCAGCGCGACATTCACGGTCACGGGCGGCGCATTGGCAATCTCGGCGCCCGCTTCGCAACCGTTGACGGTAGACGGCAATGCTGGAGCCCTGCAGGTCGCGGGCGGAAACATTCCCGGCATCACCGTGACGGACGCACGACAAACCACTGGCGGCTGGATTGCTTCGGCAATCAGCACCGACTTCGTGAGTGCAGCCGGGACTGTCGCCGCCAGCGACGTCGACTACTTGGCCTTTGGCATCGATCCCTCGGGGACTGTGGCCGCCGAAGCTGTTGCAGCCAACCTGGCCACCGAAGTACCCGTGCTGAATGCAACCGGGGTCTCGGGAGCCAACACCGTCACGTGGGATGGCGCCATCACCATCGAACTTCCCGCTGACGTCTTGGCCGGTACATACACCGGCACGATCACGCATTCGGTGGCGTGATCTGACCATGTCACCTCGACGGGGAGCAATTGCGACCCTTTTGGCGCTCTGTCTCACCGTGCTGGCGATGCTCGTTCAGGCGCCGGTTTCCGCTCAACCAACGGATTCTCCTCAATCCGGTGGAGTGGGGATCCGCCTGCTCGAGGCGCCGGTGACACTTCAAGACGACCCGCGAGCACGGTCCTACATCGTGGACAACCTGGCTCCGGGGACAAAGATCACTCGTCGGATCGAGGTGAGCAACAGCAGCGATATCGAGCGTGAGATCAGCGTGTACACCGGGGCAGCGTCGATCGGTGACGACGGCGGGTTCCAGGTCGCCGCGGATCGCACACCGAACGAACTCACCACCTGGATGTCGGTGTCTCCCAGCTCAGTCACCCTGGCTCCGAATTCCACGGCGGAAGCCATTGTCTCCATCGACGTACCTCGCGACGCCCCCGAGGGTGAGCAATACGCGGTTGTGTGGGCGCAGACTGCCGGCGAGCACACCTCGGCCGGCGTTCAGAGTCTGAGCCGGGCAGGAATTCGCACCTATTTGTCGGTCGGACCGGGCAACGGTCCTCCCACCGACTTCGGCATAGACCACATGCGAGCGCATCGATCCGAATCCGGCGCGCCTGAGGTGGTTGCGGAGTTGACGAATACCGGTGGTCGGGCACTCGATCCCACTGGGACACTGACTCTTACCGGTGGCCCGGGTGGAATCTCGACCGCTCCCGTCACAGGCTCGGGCAGCTCGGTCGCGCCAGGTAAAACGGGGACGGTGACGTTCACCCTCGACCCGGCGCTTCCCGACGGACCGTGGGAGGCAGCCATCGAGATCAGCAGCGGACTCACCACCCGGACGTCAGAAGGATCACTGACCTTTACCGGCGACGGATCGACGGCAGCAGCCCCCGCCGAATCCAGCGATGGGACATCTGCCTGGATGTGGGTGACGATCGCAGTAGTAGTCGTGCTGGTCCTGTCGATCGCGGTGTTCGTGCTGATTGTGCGGCGGCGGAAGACGAACTGAGATGCGACAACGAATCCTTCGACTGCCGTTGCCAGTTGCCGCCGCGTTGATGATCGGATTCACCACTATCGGGACGCCGGCGGCAGGCGCGGAGCCCACTGACATCGACTGTGTGCCGGTTACGACGACCACCACGCCGACAGTGACCACCACCGCACCGATTGACCCTTGCCCAACCGAACCACCCAGCACCACAACGGCGGAACCCACGACACCGTCCGAGTCCACCGCTTCCCCGTCCTCCGAATCGACCCCAACGTCGACAACTGTGTTGTCCACGATCCCGACGATTGCAGTTGACGAGGCCGCGCCCACACCGGCGGCCGGGCCCCCTACCATCTCCGCGGGTTCATCTCTGGTCGGACCGGCCACCATCGCGCCCGGACAGACATGGACCGCAACCATGGATGTGGCCGTCACGAATGCCGGAGACGATGGGTGGACTTCATCGATCAGCCTGTCGCCGCCCAGGGGTACGAACACCGGGTACCTCCTGATCCCGGTGGCGGCGACCTACAGCGCCCCGCCGTCGGCCTGCAACCCGGGCCCCGATGTCGCGCCCGCAGCCACCGTGCAACTGACCGAACAAGCTCAAGTTGCGAAAACCGGTGGCCCGCAGTGCGTCACAAACTGGACGGCAACCGTGTCAATCCAGATTCCCGAGACCGGAGTGCTTGCCGACACCTACCAGGCGACACTCACGCACTCGGTCTATTGACGACTGGGAAGCGACAGATAGGGACCTTCCCGACCAAGCATTCGTCCTGCCCTCCCCTGCTCGCCGCACGGTGGTTACCCTCGAATGATGGCTGCACTCCCGGATTCCCCAGTAGGTACGAACACAGCGTTGACCGGCCTCGAGAGCACCTTCGCCGACGAACTTGGCGATCTGACGGTGCCGTGGCAGGGCGCTGCGGCGCCTGACCCCACATTGCTCGTCTTGAACGAGCCACTCGCGGTGTCATTGGGATTGGACGTCGAGGCACTGAGCAGCGCGGACGGGGTCGGTGTGCTGTCCGGATCAACGGCACCGGTCGGAGCCAAGCCGGTGGCGATGGCCTATGCGGGCCATCAATTCGGCGGGTACACGCCACTGCTCGGGGATGGTCGGGCACTGTTGGTCGGCGAACTGGAGTGCAGTGATGGTCGCCGAGTAGATCTGCATCTCAAGGGCTCAGGGCCCACACCGTTCTCACGGGGCGGCGACGGGTTCGCAGTTGTCGGTCCGATGCTGCGCGAATACCTGGTCAGCGAATCCATGCATGCGCTCGGCATTCCCACGACGCGCGCGCTGTCGGTGGTCGCCACGGGCCGGGACGTTCACCGAACCGGCGCCGAACCCGGCGCCGTTCTCGCCCGCATCGCGGCCAGTCACCTGCGCGTGGGCACCTTCGAATACGCGGTCCGCCGTGGTGAGGTCGTGCAGACACTCGCCGACTACGCAATCGCACGCCACTATCCGGAGCTGACCGAACTGCCGACGAGCAGTCGCTATCTGGAGTTCTTCAAGGCGGTGGTCGAGGCACAGGCGTCGCTGGCGGCGCAATGGATGCTCATCGGTTTCGTGCACGGGGTGATGAACACCGACAACACCACCATCTCCGGGGAGACCATCGACTATGGACCGTGCGCTTTCCTCGACGCGTTCGACCCGGCTGCGGTGTTCAGTTCGATCGACCACGGCGGTCGCTACGCGTTCGGCAACCAGCCTGCTGTCCTGAAGTGGAATCTGGCGCGGTTCGCGGAAACACTGCTGACACTGGTCGATTCCACTCCGGATGACGCGATCACCGCAGTTTCCGCAGTTCTCAACACCTTCGACGAACGCTACGAGGGCCACTACGCGGCGGGTATGGCGGCAAAGCTCGGCTTGGCCGGCGCGTCCGTCGATCGAGCACTGATCGACGACCTGCTGACCCTGATGAACGAACACAGCGCCGACTGGACGGGCACCTTCCGCGCCCTCGCCGACGAACTACGCGGAAACTCTTCGCCTCTCGACAATCTCGTACCCCGCGAGCAGATCGAACCCTGGTTGGAACGCCGACGCGCCGCCTTGACGAAACACGAGCGCGGAGCAACCGAGACCGCGGACGCGATGGACCACATCAACCCGCTGTACATCCCACGTAATCATCATCTCGATGCCGCCTTGCGTGCCGCCACCGATGGTGACCTCGCTCCGTTCGAAAAGCTGTTGGAAGCCGTCACGCATCCGTACGACCGCCGCGACGAGTGGTCCGACTACGCCACACCGGCTCCGGAGTTGTTCAGCGAGTCATTCCAAACCTTCTGTGGCACCTGAGTATCAACGTCGCGCCCACAAGCGTCCCCGCCAGAGGTGACCGAGGGGATCATGCCCCTCGGAGGCAGCTGTCGGGCCCGACCATGGGGCGGCCCTCAGCAACAGGTCTACGTGTCGTTGCCGGACTCGTCGGACTCGTCGGACTCGTCGGACGACTGTCGGCGCTTGCGTAGCTGAGCCAAGCGGTGGAGACGTTCCCGGATGTGCCGTTCGTAGCCGCGATCTGTGGGTTCATAGAATGTGCGACGGTCCATGTTGGTTGGGAAGTAGTTCGCACCGGAGAATCCGTCGTCGGTGTCGGGGTCGTACTCGTATTCCTTGCCGTAGCCGAGATTCTTCATCAGCTTGGTCGGTGCGTTGAGGATATTGAGAGGTGGGGCGAGAGAGCCCGTCTGCTTCGCCGCCTTGGTGGCTGAACCGAAACCTCGATAGACGGCGATAGACTTCGGGGCGGTCGCCAGGTAGACCACGGCCTGTGCGATCGCGAGCTCACCTTCGGGAGAACCCAACCGCTCGTACACATCCCACGCGGCCAGCGCCTGATGGATCGCTTGCGGATCAGCAATGGCGATGTCTTCGTTCGCAAACCGGACGAGACGTCGGGCGATGTAGAGAGGGTCTTCACCACCGTCGAGCATGCGTGCGAGCCAGTACAGCGCGGCATCCGGGTCCGAACCTCGCATCGACTTGTGCAGAGCGGAAATGAGGTTGTAGTGACCCTCCTGGGACTTGTCATACAGCGGAGCCCGTTTTTGAACCACTGCGGCCAGCGCGGCCGTGTCCAGGAGTTGCTCAGTGTCAGGGAGAGCGAGGAGCTGTTCGCACATGTTGAGCAGGTACCGGCCATCACCATCGGCCAATGCCAACAATGCGGTTCGGGCTTCGGCGTCGACGGGTAGGGCTCTGCCGCTGAGCTGTTCGGCGCGCGTGACAAGAGCCTCGAGGGCGGGCTCGTCGAGACGCTTGAGGACAAAGACCTGGCATCGAGACAGGAGTGCGCCGTTCAGTTCAAAACTGGGGTTCTCGGTCGTCGCGCCTACGAGAATGATGGTGCCGTCCTCGACGTACGGCAGAAAGCTGTCCTGCTGGGCCCGGTTGAATCGGTGGATCTCGTCGACGAACAGCAGAGTTCCCTGGCCGACCTCACGCCGCTTTTGTGCAGCCAGGAATACCTTGCGCAGATCTGCGACACCGGAGAACGTCGCCGACAACGGCTCGAACACCAGATCGGTCTGCTGTGCCAAGAGACGAGCGATTGTTGTCTTCCCGCATCCGGGCGGACCCCACAGGATGATCGACACGAGTCGCTGCTGGGCGACCATCCGCCCGATCGGCGCATCCGACGCAAGGAGATGATCTTGGCCGACAACGTCTTCGAGCGAGGTCGGCCTCAGTCTGTCGGCGAGCGGTCGGGACGTATCGTCCACCTCGAACAACGACGGCGGCGGGTTCTGCTCCATGGCTATAACCTCGGTTCCTGATCAGCTCTCAACGGTGCCACGCCACCGGGCCGTCCACAACATCGCTGGTGGTGATCGACGGCGCAGGTATGCCAGCCCAGCGACGGCGGTGGCCGAGAATTGACGCCGGTCCAGCGGTTCCGGTTCGACAGCGGGTTGCCTGCGTCGGTAACCATGCGTGAATGGACAGTCGTCGAGGCCAATGGGTCCTCGACGTACGCTGGAAACCTCCGACGGAATCAGGGAGAGATGAACCCAGACACCAAAACAGGAGGAGCCATATGACGTGGAGTTTGACCAAATCAATTGAACTCGCGGACGGAGTCGTGCGCTGGGAATCCTTCGGTGACGGTCCGCCGATCGTGCTCGTGCATGGCACGCCGTACTCGTCGTTCCTGTGGCGCGACGTTGCGGTTGCGCTGGCCCGCCACGGACGACGCGTCTACGTCTTCGATCATCTCGGGTACGGACAATCCGATAAACACGACGGCCAGGACCTCACCCTCGCGGCACAAGGCCGCAACTTTGCAGAGCTGCTGCGTCAGTGGAATCTGCACCGTCCCAGCATCGTTGCCTGCGACATCGGTGGTGCGATCGCGCTACGAGCACTACTGCTCGAACAGGCCGACTACTCGGATCTGACACTCTTCGATGCCGTTACCGGAGGAGACTGGGAGCGCGGTCTTTTCGCGCTGATCCGCGAACACCACGACGTCTTCGAACAACTCCCCGCCTACGCCCACGAAGCCCTGGTGGCCGCACACCTGCGCAACGGCACGCACCAGGGTTATCGCCCTGGTGTCCTCGAAACGTATCTGGAGCCGTGGCTCGGTCCCGACGGGCAAGCCGCTTACTACCGGCAATACCGGCAACTCAGCCAAAGTGACACCTCCGATTACGAGCACCTACTCAGCACCATCGATATCCCCGTAACCCTGCTGTGGGGTCGCGAAGACCAGATCCTGCCCCCTCCATACGGGCACTGGATCGAAGAACGAATCCCCAACCAGGGACTCACGTGGATCGATGATGCAGGGCACCTACTGCCCGAAGACGCACCGGCCCAACTGATCGAGCGATTGGTACAGGTTCTGGGTACGTGAGGGGTCAAGGATTGGGAGCGACAGGCGGCCGGTCAACGGCCATGCGGTTTCTCTGCGGTATCTCGCTCGTCTCCAGTATCGCGGCGCCGTCCATCGCCTGTTCAGCACCGCCGATTGAGCCTTCACCGACTTCCGAACCGCCACCGGCAGCATTCGTTGACCGTCTGCCACTGACAGACTGCGGACAGACATGGGCTGACGGGCCTGACTTCACATTTGAAGAGCTATATCCCCGAAGTGCCATCGACTGCCTCATGAGCGGTCGAGTTGACGGCGGCGGTGAATTCAGCGTCACGATAATCACCACGGAGGGCGACCCCATCACCACCTACTATCGCGTCGCCGAAGAAACTCTGACAGTCGATATCTTCATCGACCGAACAAGCGACCGGTACAGCGGTGGACCTGGTTGGACATCTCTGACTTGCCCGGTGAACACCCTGACCGCCGAGGCACTTCGCGCCTGCACCAGCAACATTTAGTAAACTCGACCTCACAAACGCACTCTCCATCGACACCCTCTCCACCCGGGCCGGTAGCGGATTGCGTGGTATCCATGAACGCGCGGAACTTCTTGGTGGCCAAGCCTTCACCGGTCCCGTCGACGACCACTGGCGGATCTGCGTGACACTTCCCCTTGATGGACCACGGTGATCGCCATGGATGTGCGGATGCCACTGATGGACGGGATCGACACGACGCGCGCGATCCTGCGGTCGGTACCGACACCGCCGAAGATTCTGATCGTGACAACCTTCGAGAACGACGAGTACGTGTACCGGGCATTGCGGGCCGGCGCCGACGGTTTCCTACTCAAGCGTGCCCGTCCCGCCGAGATCGTCAATGCCGTACGCACTGTCGCAGAGGGAGATTCGCTCTTTACCCCGCCACTGTTCGGACGCTGACCGCTGGTCACGGAAATGCTTCTGCCCGCCGAATGCGGAAATTGCCACGCATATGTTCATCGGCGCCGAAACCGTGAAATCTCATGTCAGCGCGGTACTTTCAAAGCTCGCTGTACGTGACCGGACACAAGCGGTCATCGTGGCCTACGAATCAGGTTTCGTCACAACCTGACTTCCGGCCGGTTCAGAAACCTGAAACCACCTCGGATAACCGCTACCGGGTGTTGATGGTGACGATCGCTGCATCATCCACTTCGACCTGGTCACCACGGCCACGCCTATCTTCGACGTCATCCTGATCGGTCATCTCGTCAGTACGGCCGCTCACCGCGGACGGTGACCCGCTGCATCTCTCTGGCACCTCCTGCGGTGTCGTGGCACGCGTAGTGCTGGGTGGTTCGGTTATCCCACATGGCGACCGAACCCACCCGCCAACTGAAACGGCACTGGTATTCCGGCCTTGTCGCCTGCTCATACAGAAGCCGCAGCAAAGCATCACTCTCTCGAATATCCATACCGACGATTCGACTGGTGAAAGGCTCGTTCACGTAGAGCAGTGGCGCGCCCGTATCCGGATTTGTGCGTATTACCGGGTGCTCGACGGGAGGAAACTCTTCGGACATTGCGGCTCTTTTGTCCGGCCCGACGCCCGGCCCAAAAGCTCTGTCGAAATCGTGCACTGCGCGTAGCGGCATCAATGCCTCTTGCAGAGAAGAGCTCAAGCCCGCGTAAGCCGCTTCCATATCTGCCCACAGCGTGTCGCCACCCATCGGCGGTACCTCGAGCGCACGCAGAATGGAGCACAACGACGGCTCCGCACGCCAGCTGACATCCGAGTGCCAGAAGTTCTCGCCATAGGGAAACTTCGCGCGTTGCGCGGCGGCATCGGCGGACCGCGTCAGCGTCATCAGCTCGGGATACACCGGATCAGCGGCCACCGGATGCCGTTCCAGATCACCGAACAACCGCCCGAATGCAATGTGCGAGTCTGCCGTCAGGTGCGATTGGTCCCGGAAGAAGAGGACCTTGAACTCCACCAGCGCCTTCCGCAGGTCGTCGACCACGTCTGCGGGCAACTCGCCGGAGAGCTGAATGTTGGAGACCTCAGCACCGATACGGCTACTGAGTGGCCGGACTTGGATCATCGAGGACTCACTTTCGTGGTGTTGGAAGAGGAGAACAGGCGGAGGAGAGGCCTCTGAACTGGTAGTTCTAACATGTGTTTTAACTTAAACACTTGTAGAACCGGAGTGTCAACCATTCCGGAGCGCCATGAGATGATCTGCGGATGGACGGGGTAACTCCACCGCGGACGGTGCGCGAACGCACTCTCGTCGAAGTGATCGAGATCGCCGAACGCCTCTTCGCGAGTCGTGGCATCGACGGCGTTTCGCTGAGGCAGATCGGTAGCGCCGCCGGTTCCCGTAATCCGGCATTCGTGCAATACCACTTCGGCTCGAAGGCCGGCCTGCTTCAGGCGATCGTCGAACACCGCCTGCCCGCGGTGAATATTCGTCGTCTGGAGTTTCTGCAGCAGCTCCGCGATGAAGGCCGGGAGAACGACCTACGCGGTCTCGTCGAGGCATCCGCGCGCCCATTGCTCGACCTCGATCCGCAGACAAATTACTACGTACGGTTTCTCGCCAGGCTGATTTCCCGTCGCGAAGATCTCGTGCTCGCGTTTGCGGCGACCGATTCACATGAGAGCGCCCATGCCACAGCCATGAGGACCATGACCGCGATGCCCGATATGCCTACGCCTGCCCGACAGCAAAGGCATGCGATGGCGTCCGAGCTGATGCTCCACACAATTGCAAACCGTCACACACAAATCGCTGCGGGTGACGACGACGGACTCGACCGAACGGCGTTCGAGAGCGGGCTTTTCGACGCGATGGTGGGTCTGCTTGCCGCGCCCTATACGCCGGTCGAGCGACATTGACTTTGAGCAATTCCACTGAACTCGCGGACGAAGTCGTGCGCCACCATCCCAGCTGGGCACGGGCAAAAGCCGAGTGCCAGAAGAACCCGACAACGCCGGATCCAATGAAGTAAATGAGCCTGAAAAACGCGAGTCAACCGTGCTGCGGTTGATAACACGCGGCCCGCCGAATGCGGAAATTGCCACGCATATGTTCATCGGCGCCGAAACCGTCAAATCTCATGTCAGCGCGGTACTTTCAAAACTCGCTGCACGGGACCGGACACAAGCCGTCACCGTGGCCTCCGAATCCGGTTTCGTCACAACAACTTGAGACGCTATCGGTCACTCCAGCCCGGCGAGAAAATGCTCCGCAGCGTCATGCACGCGTGTTTGATCGCCACTCGCGAGAAGGTCGAGAAGCAACCCCCGGATCGTGGCAATCACCAACGTGGCCATCCGGGTTGCCGTGGCCGGGTCGGTACCCCGCCCCTGGGCTTCACATAGGGTCTTCATCCAGTCGGTGCCCACCTGCTCCAAGAATTCCGCGTAGGGCTCCGGCGCCTGCAGTGCGCTGCCATAGACAGCGAAGAACAGCCGAAAAGTCGCCCACTGACGCCGATCCGAGCTCCATGTCCACACCGCGCGCGCAGCGGCGGCGAGATCTGGCTGCTCGCCGGACAGCTCACCGGTGGCCACGACGATGCGTTCGCGCAGCCGCCCGAGGATGGCCTCGAGCAGGTGCTCCTTGGTGCCGAAGTGATGCACCAGCGTCGTCGTCGACACACCGAGGGCCGCCGCGATGGGCCGCCATGACAGGTCGGCGAATCCCTGATCGGCGGCATAATCAACCGCTGCGTCAAGGAGTTTCGCTCGCCGGTCGTGGTCAACAGGTCGCCCGACCATGGTGTCCTCCATACTCATCCAACTTGACTTCATAGGACGATCGTTCTAGTAATAGTTATTAGAACGAACGTACAGGTAATCATGGCACAGCGATCGGCCGACACCGCCGACCCGCGAGAGGAATTCGATGTACAACGCAGACCAGGCAATCGCAGACAACGGTCTCGCCCATCCGACACCTGTTGTGTCAGTGAGCCCGATAGAGCTGCCCGCCCCAGAACGCGGTGCGGACCTGCAGCTACGCATCTCGGCTCCGGCCATCGGCGGCGATCTGCCCATCATCTTGTTCTCCCACGGCTTCGGATCGTCAATGCGGGCCTATGGTCCCCTGACCGACTTCTGGGCAGCTCACGGCTTTGTCGTGATCCAGCCGACGCACCTGGACTCTCGAATGGTCGGACTCGGACCAGACGACAGCCGACAAAGTCGGTTGTGGCAGTACCGAATTGAGGATATGAAGCGCGTCCTGGACAACATCCACGTTGTCGAGGCGGCGGTCCCGGGTCTCGCGGGACGCCTGGACCACACCAGGATCGCCGCAGCTGGGCATTCGTTCGGCGGCCAGACCACCGGCAGCCTGATGGGTTTGCGCGTTCTCGACGAGAAAACCCAGCAAGGTCCCGACATGTCCGACCCACGGGTCAAGGCCGGCGTGCTGATCGCGACCGCAGGTCGCGGCGGAACCGACCTCCGTCCCGAATACGCCGAGCACATGCCTTGGCTCAACCCCGGTTTCGATCACATAACCAGGCCGACCCTGGTCGTCGCCGGAGATGCGGATATCAGTGTTCTGTCCACACGGGGGGCGGATTGGTCGGCCGATCCGTACTGGCTCAGTCCAGGTGCCGAATCGCTGATCACCCTGTTCGGAGCTGAACATTCACTCGGCGGAATCCCCGGGTACGAGGCCGCAGAAACCACCGACGAAGACCCTGCTCGCGTGGCAACACTGCAGCGGTTGACCTGGGCATTCCTACGCAGCGCCCTCTATCCCGACGATCCCAGTTGGGCACAGGCAAAAGCCGAGTACCAGCAGAACCCGACAACGCCCGGTCGAATCGACTCGAAGTGAACGAGCCTGAAAGACGTTGGGTGAGTCCGACACTCACCCGGGTCCACTAAGGGGTCCAGCCGGGTGCGTCGATGCGTATCGCTTTATCTCCGACGAGGGTTGTCAGCGACTGCTCGAATCTTGCCAGTTCTGCTGCGCCGATCTGTTGTTCAAACTTCTCACGCAGCTCGTCAAACACAGCCTCCCCCTGGCGCAGGACCTCGAAACCACGTGGCGTGACCTCGAGCCGCTTGCGGCGGGCATCGTCGGGATCGGCGTCTCGCGACACGTAACCACGGTCGATGAGAACTGAAATCGTCTTAGCTGCTGCCTGTTTCGACACCGACATACGGCGACCCAGTTCCGATGCACTGTCCGCGCCCGCCGCGATTGCGCGGATCGCGAAGTCGTGGGCGGGACGAAAATCGTCGTATCCGCGATCAGCGAGGTCGACCATCGCAGCGTCTACCAGCGTGCGGTAGCCACCGAGGAGAAGGAGCGCGAGATCGGCGCCAGAACGCAACATGCATACAGATTAGAGACAACGCCTGGACAAAGACAACCTGGTTGCCTATTGTGAAAGACAACCTGGTTGTCGACCGAAGGAAGTAAATGATCCAACCCACAGCCCCAAGCCCATCCGCTCCCGGGATCACCCATCACAACGCGCAGGTGAACGGCGCGACGATCCACTACGTATCCGCAGGCACTGCCGGGTCCCCAATCCTGTTGGTCCACGGCTTTCCCGAGACCTGGTGGACGTTTCACAAGGTCATTCCGCTCCTTGCTGCGGAGCACCGCGTCATCGCCGTCGACTTACGCGGGTTCGGCGACTCGAGCAACGACGACGGTGACTACGACAGTCCAACCTCAGCTGAAGACCTGCACCAACTCATCGAGCAGCTGGGCCTGGGGCCCGTACACATCACAGGCCAGGACATCAGTGGAGCCACCGTCTTCCGTCTCGCCGCCATGCATCCAGATGACATTCGCAGCTTCACCGCGATCGAAATGGGGCTCGCCGGCTTTGGCCTCGAGCAGTTGGGCGACATCACCCATGGCGGCTCCTGGCATATCGGTGTCCTCGCCGCGCCCGACATCCCCGAGATGCTGCTCGCCGGGCGTGAGCGGGAGTTCCTGGGAGGCTGGGCATTCCCGGCCATGACCGCGGCTGCGGGGTCGATCACCAGTACCGACATCGACGAGTTCGTTCGCACGTATTCCCGCCCCAACGGCTGGCGTGGCGCGGCCGGCCTCTATCGGTCGATGCTCATCGAAGGCAGGGGCCTGCAGCAACTGGCCTCCACCAGCCCGCTGACAATGCCCGTCCTGGCGATTGGCGCCGGTGGCGGATCGATCACCGCAGATACCGTCCGCCACATCACGGCGGGAACCATCGAGACAGTGCAACTCGAAGGGGTCGGCCACTACGTCGCCCTAGAGGCACCAGAATCTCTTTCGACAGCGATCCTTGATTTTCTGGCGCGGGTCGACGCCGGCTGAGCCTACAGATCGGCCCTGAAGTCTGGCGATGACGGGGCCACCGAGGGCAAATATCCCTCGCAGCCCTGCTATTCGCCAGGTTTCAGGGCTACGACCGCAGGTGTGCGAGTACCGCGAGCACGCGCCGGTGTCCGGTGTCCGTTGCCGTCAAACCCAGCTTGGCAAAGATGTTGCCGATATGTTTGCTCACCGCGGTGTCGGTGACAAAGAGTCTGCGTGCGATCTCGGCGTTCCCCACGCCTTCGGCCATCAGTTGGAGTACTTCCGATTCACGTGGTGTCAGGGACCGGATGGGGTCGTCGGCACGGCGTCGACTCATCAACTGCGAGATCACTTCTGGGTCCATCACAGTTCCGCCCGCCACCACGCGGTGCAGCGCGTCGACGAACTCCTCCACCTTGCCGACCCGCTCCTTGAGCAGATACCCCACACCGGACGCGCTGCCGGAGAGAAGTTCTCCGGCGTAGCGGTCTTCCACGTAGGCAGAGAGCACAAGCACCGGGAAGTTCGGGACCCGCCGGCGCGCCTCGATCGCGGCCTTGAGTCCTTCGTTGGTGAACGTGGGTGGCATACGCACATCCACCACCGCACCGTCAGGCGGGTCGGCGTCAAATGCGTCCAAGAACTGTTCGGCATCAGCGACCGCAGCGGTCACCTCGATGCCGACACTACGCAGCAAGAGCGCAAGCCCCTCACGCAGCAGAGCGTCGTCTTCCGCGATCAAAATCCGCATGGCAGCTCCACTTCGAGTTTCGTCGGTCCGCCGGGTGGGCTGTCGAGCGTCATGATTCCCTCGAATGCTGCCACACGCCGACGGATACCCGGCAATCCACTGCCCACTGCCTCATCGGCCCCGCCCCGGCCATCGTCGAGTACTTCGATGACCAAAATGTTGCCCGCCACACCGCTACGGGTGCTGATGGTCAAGTGCACCGTGTCCGCACCACTGTGTTTGACCACATTGGTCAACGCCTCGGCCACAACAAAATAGGCCGCGCTCTCGACGGCGGCGGGTGCACGGTGCAAATTCCGGGCGTCGAGTACGCAGGTCACCGAGCATCGGCCGGCCAGCGCTGCCACCGCGCCGTCAAGGCCCAGCTCATCAAGGATCGGCGGATAGATGTCGTGGACGAGTGTCCGCAGTTCCGACAGCGCATCCGTTGCGGCGTCCTGAGCTCGAAGGAGTTGTGGGAGGGCCTGTTCGGGGTCGACCCGCAGTGACCGCTCCGCGAGCCCCAACATCATGACGACCCCGACGAGCCTGTTCTGCGCGCCGTCGTGCAGATCACGCTCGATGCGCCGCAGTTCGGCGGAGTGTGCGTCGAGGGCAGCGGCCCGGCTGGCGGTCAGAGCCGAAACCCTCTCGGAGAGTTCGGTTTCGCGCCCTGGTGCCAACAACCCTGTCGTTATTGACGTGACCCCCCTGGCCAACATCGGATTGAGCCACCACGTCAGCAGCCCATAGGCGGCCGCGACCAACGGCATCGTGGCGGCCAGTGCCCACGAGGTGACCGGGTACGGGCTTCCTGCCGGACTGTCGGCCGGCATTGCCCACCAGTAGAACGGGGTCGACAGCGAATCCAACGCCGCCAGCGGCAAGACCACGGCAACCAACCCGGTGACCAGCGCCCCAAAGGCATGCAGGAACAACCACGCAAGGTCGCGACGAGTGGAAGGTGCCCACAGCGCCCTGCGCACATCACCGAATCCAGCGACCTCATCCAAGGGCGGATACCGCTCTGGGATCACAGTTCCCGTGTACCGCCCCGCGCGCAGCCGCGCCCTGCCCGCCCAGAGACGCAGCAGCCGCAGATAGGTCGGGGCCATCAGCCACCCGACGATCAGGATCATCAGTGAAACGACGAACAGTCCGGCAATCACCAGCGCCAACGACACCCACGCCGACACCCCTTCGACCATGAGATAGCGAGATGCCCGCCACCAACGTGCGGCTTGCCCGGTTCGCCTCATCGCTCCAGGATGCCGTACGGCGCGGCCGATGACGGTATAGCCCACTACACCATTGACCGGTAGGCAGCGGGATGGTTCACACCACCACAGATTCGTAGCGTTGCTGCCATGACCTCTTACGCCCCGCTACATCCAACAACCGCAGTGTCACCACCACCGGCGATCCGGCTCGATGATGTGACCAAGACCTACGGATCCGGAAGCAGTCAGGTGACCGCACTGGACGCGGTGAACCTCACCCTGCCCGTGGGCGGTTTCACCGCGATCATGGGCCCCTCCGGTTCGGGTAAGAGCACTTTCCTGCACTGCGCCGCCGGTCTCGACCAACCCACCCGCGGTGCAGTGTGGCTGGGCGACACCAAGATCAGCGCACTGAAGTCGCGCAGGCTGACCACCTTTCGACGTGACCACGTCGGGTTCGTGTTCCAGGCCTACAACCTCATGTCGGCGCTGACCGTGGAACAGAACGTGACATTGCCCTTGCTGTTGGCCGGACGAACCGCCGACCGCGCACACCTCGAACATGTCCTCGGATCGGTGGGGCTCGCCGGCATGCAGGGTCGCCGCCCGGGCGAACTGTCCGGCGGCCAGCAGCAGCGGGTTGCCATCGCACGCGCGCTGGTCAGCCGCCCCCGCGTGCTGTTCGCCGACGAACCGACCGGCGCGCTCGACGGCCGTACCGGTCAGCAGATCCTCGCCCTCCTGCACAGCGCCGGCACCGAACACGGTCAGACGGTGGTGATGGTGACCCACGATCCGGTCGCCGCCGCACAAGCTGATCGCGTGCTGTTCCTTGCCGACGGACGCTTCGCGGGTCAGATACACGCACCCACTGCAAGTGCCATCGCACAAACTCTGACCGACCTCGGGCAGTGGTGACCATGCCAAACACTCGCCTTGGCGGCCTCACCCGCGCGAATCTCCGCCGCCATCGCAACGGGTTTGTGGCCGTGTTCATCACGGTGTTCAGCGCCGCGTTGCTCGTCTGCGCTCTGGGGATCTTGTTCGAATCAGGTATTCGCGGCGGTGCCAAACCACATCGATTCGCCGACGCCGATGTTGTGGTGGGAGCACCACAGACACTCGATACGAAGGAAGACTTCGACAAGCCCTACATCGAGCGCGCACTACTGCCCGCGTCCGCCGTCGACGAATTGGCGAGTCTGCCTGACGTCCGTTCCGCGGTCGGTGATGTCAGTATTCCCCTCTCCGACGACAGCGGCCGACAGTTCGATGCCCACGGTTGGTCCTCGGCCATCTTGGCACCGTTCACCCTGACGGCGGGACATCCACCTACCGGTCCGGACGAGGTGGTGAGCACCGGCCCCGCGACGCTCGGCGACCGAGTGACGCTACGGCACGGCGGAATCGGAAGCGAATACACCGTGGTCGGTGTCGCCGCCGCTCCCTCACCCGCAACCGTTACCCGTCCAGCGACACTCTTTTTGGAAGATTCACGCGCGCAGCAGCTCTGGCCACATCCGAATACCGTGGCCGTCATCGGGCTACTCGGTCACGACGGTGTCGACTCCTCGGCGCTGGCCTCACAGGCCCATGCCGAACTCGGCGACCTCGATGTCACCACCTACATCGACGACGCCCGCGCCGACGCCGAATATCTTGATGTCGGGGCAGCTCGCGGCGAACTGGTCGCCCTGACCTCTGCGCTTGCCGGGGTGGCACTGATGATCGTCGTGTTCGTCGTGTCGAGCACTGTGTCGCTGTCCATTTCGCAACGTCGTCGCGACTTCGCCCTACTGCGATCAATGGGCGCCACACCACGCCAGATTCACAAGCTCATCGGATCCGAGGTGTGGGTGGTCGCCTGCGCGGCAGCACTATTGGGCGTCATGCCCGGATATCTTCTGGCACAGGTCATTCGCGTTGAGTTTGCCGGGGCGGGAATAATCCCCGGCGACTTCGACCTGGCCATCAGCCCCCTCCCGGCCCTCGCCGGCATCGCCACCGCGGTGATCGCCGCCCGACTCGCCGCCGCGATCTCAGCACGTCGTCCGGCCCGCCTCGACCCGATCGAGGCGCTCCGAGAGTCGGCAGTCGAGGCCGGCGCGATCAGTCGAACCCGCACCACCCTTGGCCTTCTCATCGGCCTCGGGGGCTTGGTGACCGCGTTCATGCCGCTGGTTGTTCCCGGGCCGGATGCGCTTGCCGGTGCCGGCGTCTCGGTGCTGCTGTTCATCATCGCGGTGGCACTCCTCGGACCGACACTGGCCTCGGGTGCGCTGCGTCTCATCGGTGGCCCCATGCGCCGTAGTCGCTCTGCCGCAGCGGTCCTCGCCGCCGCAAATCTCAATGCCAACGGACGTCGGCTCGCGACGGCGATAACACCCTTGGCTTTGGTGATCGCCTTCGGATCGGTCCAATTGGGAAGCCAGAGCACCCTGACCGCAGCGGCGCAGCAACAGGTCGAACAAGGAATGACGGCGGACCTGGTTGTAACCGGGCCGGGAGGTGTCGAGCCGACACTCATCAACACGATCGCATCGATCGACTCCGTCGAAGCTGCCAATCCGGTCACCCGAAGCCTGGCCTTTCACACCACGAGCAGGGCCGACGATCCCACCACCGAGGCCTACCCCGTACTCGGCATCGATCCATATGAGGCAGCCACCACCCTCGATCTCGACGTCCACAGCGGCGCACTGACCGAACTCCGCACCGGAACAGTGGCACTCAGCGACGATGCCGCTGCGACCATGGACGCCGGAATCGGCGACACCGTGCCGCTCCGGCTGGGCGAAGGCACCCTCATCACACCCACCGTCATCGCCACCTACAGTCGCGGACTGGGTTTCGGTGACATCACACTTCCAGACCAGCAAGTCCGCGAACACACCGCCACCGGACTGGTCGACCACATAGTGGTAACAGCAGCGGCAGACAGGATCGACGAGACCCGGATGGCCATCGAATCGATCGGCGGACTCACGGTGATGGACAGCAACGGTTTTGCCGTCGCGAACCGGCAGGAGCAACGATCGCAGGACACGGTGAATCTTGTTGCACTGTCGTTCCTTCTCGGGTTCCTTGCCATCGCGGTGGTCAACACACTGGTGCTCATGACCACCGAGCGCCGCCGCGAGTTCGCCCTGTTTCGCATGGTCGGCGCACAAACAGGCCAGATCCGCGGGATGGTTCGATGGGAGGCACTGGTCGCCGTCGCAGTCGCAGTGGCCGCCGGGACGATCATCGCGTACCCGCCGCTGTTCGGGATCGCAATCGCGTTGCCGGGCATATCCTTTCCCACCCTCTCCCCCTGGGCCTACGGGTCTATCGTCGGCGTCACCAGCCTGCTGGGTTTCGGCGCGATCACCGGCACTGCATGGAAAGTGTTCCGCCACAATCCGGTCGATGCCCTCGGGTCGCAGGATTGAGCGACCTCCAACCATCCTCACTCCAGTCGCGTCTTCCAGCAATAGCGCGCGAAATGCCCGATATGCCCGTTGAGTTCGGGATCAATTCACCCAGTCCGGCCCGGTGACAGTACTTGCTTGACTAGCCTGAACCAATGGACACCATGTGGCTCGTCCTGGAGATCGAAGTATTGCCGGCGGGCGCGCACGAGGAGAAGGCTCGATGACGGCGCCGACACGGCCCGCGTACTTGCAGGCACCCAACATCGGCCTTGTCCTCGTGGGCGGCGCCGTCGGCGCGGGCGCTCGCGAGGGACTCTCCCTCGGCGTTCCTGATCTTGACGGTGTCCCCGTGGTGATCACGGTGGTGAATGTGGTGGGCGCGTTCCTGCTCGGCTATCTGTACGAGGCACTCACACGTACTGCACCGGGACCGACCAGAACCTCGCAGCTCAAACTGCTGCTCGGCACCGGGTTCTGCGGCGGCTTCACCACCTATAGTTCGCTTGCGACAGATACGGCAGTGCTGATCGACCACACCCGCTGGGGCATGGCATTGCTGTATGCACTCGGCACCGTCCTCGTCGGCGCAGCCGCGACCATCGCGGGCATCGCCTCGGCAGCGAAGATTCACGAAGCGCACGGCACAAACGGTCAGCAGCGATCATGACATTCTGGTTGTTCCTGCTACTCGCTTTCGCCGGCGGCGTTGGCGCCGTGACGCGGTACGTCTTCGACGGATTCCTCCACTCCAAGATCAACTCGACGTTCCCGTGGCCCACCGGAATCATCAACATGATCGGTTCCCTCGTCCTTGGCTTTCTCACCGGCCTGATCGTGAGCAGGATTGCCTCGACGGACGTGGGCGCGGTGATCGGCACGGGATTCCTCGGCGGTTACACGACCTTCAGCACCGCAAGCTACGAGACGGTGCAACTTGTCCGCGACAAGCGGTATGGGCTCACCCTCGCGTACGGCCTCGGCGTGCTGGTGGTGTGTGTCGCGCTCGCGTTCGCCGGATATCGCTGGGGCGCTTCGATTTAGATATCATGTGCGTCGGAGGTAGGTGGGTACAAACGCTGCGATCACCAGCAGTACCCAGGTGGTCAGGATGTAAGGCCAGGTGTAGTGCGGACCGCCATAGTAATCGGTCATGAGGAGGGTCGCCACCGCCGTCAGCACTGTTCCGATTGCGGCATACACCCACGAGATCACGGTGTTCTGGAGGAATGTGACCGACAGGGCGATCGCTGTCAGAACGCCGGAATAGCCGGCGAGGCCCTCAGCGATTGTCCCGGAACTATCACCGTACGCCATCGCGCACAAGGTTCCGATCACGCTGCCCATCACCGCGGCGAGGCCGACTTTCCAGGACGCGACGAAGAGGCCCAATAGGATGAGCGCCCCGCTCCAGATGCTGTTGACCAGAACCACCTCGGAGACGTTCGTGAGCAGCGAGCGCATTATCGACTCGCCCGTCCCGTCGGCGACGTGGTGGGGTGCGGACTTCTCGTGAATACTCTTGGTCACGACGAACATGACGCCCGCAGTAATGCAGAATGGCGCAGTTGTCGAGGGCAAGTTGAAGCGAGCCAACGGTTTCGAAGCAAAGATCCACACCACGATCCAGGTGACGGGTGCACAGACGATGCCGGCGATCACAGTCACCAGATAGGACCAGCCCTGATCGCCGAGCGCGGTATAGACCGCAGCGCCGATGAGTGCGCCGTTGAAACCCTGCATCCCCATCCGGACGTTGTCGGCACCCACTTTCATCAGGGCACCGGTGACGGTGTTGCACACCGTGCCGATGACCACGAGGACTGCCATCTGCCAATCGGCGACCAGGAACGCGAGAAGGATCAGCAGGCCGGTCCAACTGTTGCTCTGGAAGAAGATCTCAGACACACCGCGGGGCAACGTCGCCGACAACTCAACCCATTTGTTCGGTGGCGCCGCTTCTTTACTGCTCGTCGACATGTCATCTCCCTGGTTCAGGGTCGGGTCGTGTGACGGGACGCCCCCGGCCTTCATCGCACTGTCAGGATTTTCGGATCGCCGGCGCTTCTCTTCCCGTGAGTAACAGACGTAGGGCGCTCCAGGCAGTCGTCGTGGCGCGCAGGATGGCCCGAGTGTCGTCGCCCAGCATCCGCACCCACACACCGGTGTCGCCGGGGAGCGCGCTGACACCGAAGACGACGCCCGCCTCGGTCGACGATGACAGGACGCTGTGCAGGAGGTCGCTTATCTCGGTGACGGTTGCGCGCGGGGTGAACACGTAGAGCATGGAGAGCACGTCGTGGTCTGCGAGAACCGCCAGGCCGCCCGTGTCCTCATCGACCGGAGTCAGTCGCACCCGATCGAGCGCGACCATGGCCCCGTCCGGGCGACGGACCTCGAAGTCGGATGCGAGTGCGGTGTACCGATGACGCTCGTCGCGCGCCAAACGCCCGCCGATGAGGGTCTCGCCGGCGATGAGGGTGGCCGACGGCGCCAGTGTCACCCGCGTGCGCTGATACAGGCGGGCACCCGCGAACGCGATGACAGGGTCGGGAAGAAGCTCGACATACGCGTCCGCATCGACGCGCAGGTTCATCTGCGCGACTGCGTAATCGTGTTCCATCCGTAGGACTTTCGTGTACGCCGCGGTCGTCAGGTACGCGGACGTGCCAGCCCCGAACACGAGATCGGTCCGGAGCCGGTCACCCTGCATGACCCCGGCCCCGGTGGACATGAGGTAGGTATATGGCATGTCGGGACGCGCGAGGTCGTAGTACAGCGGACGCATGATCTGCAGCGGCGATTTCTGGTAGTGCCCGACAAGTTCCGTCCCGCGTTCGTTCCGGCCGAACTCCAACTCCAGTACGCCGACCTTTCCCGGGCTCCCGGTCGGCAACGTATCGGGTACACCTGCGAGACAGGCGATCTCACGCGGAACGCGGTCCGGCTGGTAGAACGCGGGGTCGAGTCGGTGCCCTCCATACCGTTTCGATTGCACGTCCACGGGTGGGACGACGGACATTCCGCCCGCCCGGCCGGTGCCAGGGGGCGGACCGGTGTCCGCCGCCTGGACTGTCGCTGCACTCACCGGGACATCGCAGCGGGGCGGGCATTCCAGAGCGCGAGGATGTGATCCTGCAACTCATCGATGCCTTCCCCCGTCAGGGAGTTGGTCAATACCACGGGCTTGCCGTCGCGCACCCGCAACGCGTCGGACTCCATGACATCTATGTTCGTCCGTACATATTGGGCGATGTCGATCTTGTTGATCACCAGGATGTCCGACTCGGTGATGCCCGGGCCGCGTTTGCGAGGCATCTTCTCGCCTTCAGATGTATCGAGCACGAACACGAAGACATCCGCGAGTAAGGGCGAGTACGTGAGCGTCAGATTGTCTCCACCCGACTCGTACACGAGGGTGTCCACATCGGGGAACCGCTCGAGCATCTCGGCCCCGGCCGCGAGGTTCATGGTGGGATCGTCACGTACGGCGGTGTGTGGACAAGCACCGGTCTCGACACCGACGACGCGATCGGGGTCCAGCACACCCGCGAGTTCGCGGCGTACGTGCTGCGCGTCCTCCTGGGTGTAGATGTCGTTGGTGATGACCGCCGGTTGCCTGCCCGCGGCAATGAGCCGCGGCACAAGGGCTTCGGCGAGTGCCGTCTTGCCCGAACCCACTGGTCCGCCGATCCCGATTCTCAATACGCTGCCGCTCATTCGATCACCTCATCTGTTCTTGTTGGTCTGTGGATGGAGTCGGAGCCGTCAGCTCGCGAAGAGCCTCGCGTCCGCGCGCTCGTGTTGGGCGGACATGGCGTCCGCCATCGGGACACATCCCCCCATGTCCTCGAGGTCGCGGTCCATCGCCTCGGCTGTGGCCTGGGCTATCACCGGGCCGATTGCACGCAGCATCACCTGCATCTGCAGGTGATCAGTGAGCCGAAGCCGCAGCGCCGCACCGAGAAAGCTCACCGAGAACGCGAACATATCCGAGGCGACGGCCTGTTCGGCGCCCACACCCGCCGCGACGTAGGCCACAGCGGTCGCGACCGGCTGGCACCCGGGGGTCCGCTTGGACGCGATGGCCCGTTTCCATTGCTCGAGCTCCACACCTCCGATTGCCGCGAGGGCAACGTCCGTCATCTGGTGGCCGCTACGCACCGCTGCCCTACGCATCTCCGCATTCAGCTTGGCGGCGAACAGCATCTCATCCACGAGATACACACGTTCCCAATCACTTTCCCGGGTGGCCTCGTGCGCCCGGGCCAGCGCTGTGGCATCTCCCGGACCGACCGAATGGAGCAGCAATCCCCGCAGAAGATCCTCGACGCCGTCCTTGTCGACCGCGCGAGCCTGGGCGAACCCCTCCAACCCCTGCGACATGGTGAAGAATCCGCTGGGGAATGCGGAGTCGGAGAGTTGCAGGCTCACAAGAAGATTGCCCACATCGGTCGAGGTCATGTCAGGTTCCTCAAGCAAGGAAGAAGAGCTGGGCCATCGGCAGCGACTGCGCCGGGTCGATGTGTGCGGGCTTTCCGTCGAACGTCACCTTGTATGTCTCGGGATCGACGTCGATCAACGGTGCCTTGTCGTTGCGGACCATATGCGCCTTTCCTATTCCACGGCACCTCTTCACGGGCAGCACCTGACTCTCGAGCCCGAGCTTCTCGGGCACACCGAGGTCGATGGCCGCCTGCGACATGAAGCTGACCCGGGTGCTCTGCCGTGCCTTGCCGTACCCACCCCACATCGGGCGGTAGAGCACGGGCTGCGGGGTGGGCAGCGAAGCGTTCGGGTCACCCATGACTGCCCAGTTGATGAAGCCGCCCTTGATGACCATCCGCGGCTTCACCGCGAAGGCGTCGACGTTCCACAAAACGATGTCCGCGATCTTGCCTGCCTCGAGTGATCCGATGTAGTCCGAAACCCCTTGCGTGATAGCCGGGTTGATGGTCACCTTTGCCAGGTAACGCAGGACCCTGAAGTTGTCGTGACCTTCGGAGTCCTCGGGCAGAGGTCCGCGCTTGTCCTTGCTGTGGTGGGCGGTCTGAAACGCGCGGGTCACCGATTCGCCGATACGTCCCATTGCCTGGGAGTCGGACGAGAACATCGAGAGGACACCTTCGTCGTGCAGCACGGTCTCGGCAGAGATCGTTTCGGCGCGCACCCGCGAGTCGGCGAACGCAACGTCTTCCGGGATGTCGTGCGAGAGGTGGTGGCACACCATGACCATGTCGAGCAGCTCGTCGACCGAGTTGACCGTATATGGCAGGGTCGGGTTGGTAGACGAAGGAAGAACATTGGGGAGACCAGCAGCCTTCAGGATGTCCGGGGCGTGGCCTCCACCGGCACCCTCGGTGTGGTACGTGTGGATGGTGCGTCCGTCGATCGCCGAGATGGTGTCTTCGACGAAGCCTGCTTCGTTGAGGCTGTCGGTGTGTATAGACACCTGGACGTCGTACTTGTCGGCGACGGTGAGGGCATTACGGATCACCGCAGGAGTGGCCCCGAAATCCTCGTGAACCTTCAGCGACGAGGCGCCTGCTTTGATCTGCTCCACGAGGGCCTCGGGAAGGGAGCCGTTGCCCTTGCCGTGGATTCCCATGTTCACACCGACACCTTCTGCTGCCTCGAGCATGCGGTGGAGGTACCAGGCGCCTGGTGTCGTGGTGACGCCATTGGTCCCGTCAGTGGGCCCCGTGCCACCCCCGAACAGCGTGGTGATGCCGTTCGAGAGGGCAGCCTCCGCCTGCTGCGGCGAGATGTAGTGCACGTGCGTGTCGATCGCCCCGGCGGTCGCGATGCAGTGCTCACCCGCGAGTAACTCGGTCCCGGGTCCGACAACAAGACGCGGATCCACGCCGCTCTGCAGGTGTGGGTTACCCGATTTCCCGATCCCGGCGATCTTTCCGTCCTTCACACCGATATCACCCTTCACGACGCCGAGGATCGGGTCGATGATGATCGCATTCGTGATGACCAGATCGAGCACACCCTGCGGACCGGTCGCCGCGGGGTCGGCGGCCATCCCGTCGCGTGCGGTCTTACCGCCGCCGTACACGACCTCGTCGCCGTAATACCCTTCGCTGTAATCCTTTTCGATCTCGATGACCAGGTTCGAGTCGGCCAGATGGACTTTGTCTCCCGTCGTCGGGCCGAAGAGATCGGTGTACTGCTTGCGTGAGATTGTGGCCATCAGCTTTTCCTCTTCTTGTCGGATCCGGTGCCCGTTTTCGGTTTCCCGTCTTTGAACCCGCCCTCGGTCATCCGCGCGAGCGCGTCGATCTTCGTCTGCTGCGAATCCAGGCCGCCGTTCACGAGTCCGTTGAAGCCCACCGCCCGGCGCGACCCGGAGTACGACGTCAATGTCACATCTCGTGTGTCGCCTGGCTCGATACGCACTCCGGTACCGGCCGGGATGTCGAGATGCATCCCGTACGCCTTTTCCCGCTCGAAGAGCAGCGCGCGGTTCACCTCGAAGAAGTGGAAGTGCGAACCGATCTGCACCGCCCGGTCGCCGGTGTTGCTGACCGAGATGGTGACGCTCTGATGGCCGGCGTTGATCTCGATGTCTTCGTCCTGGTGGTGATATTTGGGGCTGCCCAACATGGGTTGATCCCTCCACTATTTTTTCGGGGCGCCGCGATCTGCGTCGCCGGATGATGACTCAGTGAGGCGAGGTCAAGACCTCGACGTGAAACGGGTTGCCGTTGTCCGGCGTCTCGTGTCTGTGGGAATGGGGATGTGCGTGATGCCCGGGACCGTCGTCCTCGAAGCCGTGCGAGTGGGCGTACCCGTGGCCGTGATCGGCGAGCAGGCCGGCGGCGATCCCGTCTCGTCCGTGACCGAGCTCGTGCTGCGCCGCGGCCACCCGTCGACGGACGACATCAAGGAGCGCCCGTTCGGAGAGCAAAGGCCCGAAGAAGCTCGCATGGTCGGTGGGCAACCCGGCAGGCGCGGTGCGGGCAAAGCCCGCCGGTACAACAACCACGTCATCGGCACCCAGCAGCCGCGACCGCTCGATGGCGCGGGTCAGCTCGCCGTGCTCCCCGACGCACGCCACCTCGACCTGCGTTCCGGCGCCGTGGGTGCGAACCAGGTGGGCGATGCGGTGCAGCTCGGCGTCATCGAAAGGGTTCGATGACGGCGCGGCGATGATCATGCCCGCGCCCGGGCGCCGCCGGGCTGTATCTGCGGCGGCTCTACGGAGCCATGCGATCAGATGGTCGGCTGTGCCGAACTCCGTACACAGCGCGACACGACCCACAGCGCCCTCGGCGGCGCTCCACCGGAGCGTCTTCGCGGTCTCTGCCACCATGACCGGATCCCGGCCCCAGGTCATCGGAAGAACCAACACGGGGCCGCTGCCGTCGGCAAGGAGTCCGGTCACCGCGTCGTGTAGCGGACGTCCCGACGGGGTGATCACCGCATCGGGCAACATATCGAGCAGTGGAACCAGGTCAGCGCCGTGCGCGCTCTCGTGGCCGCCGACAAGGACGGTGGCCACTGCGTCCTGTCGCACGGCCGGCATGGCTAAGCGCCCACGGGATCGTGACAGGAGACGAGCTTGCTGCCGTCCACGAACGTGGCTTCGACCTGAAGCAAGGAAAGGCGCGCTCGCACCCCCGGCATGCAGTCGGACTCCGCCACCACGTGTTTGCCCAATTCCATGCACTCGGCAACCGACTTGCCGTCGCGAGCCGCTTCCAATATCGCCTCCGAGACCATGGCCTGGGCTTCGCTGAGATTCAGCTTGGTGCCGCGGTCGCGTCGTTTTCGGGCAAGTTCTGCAACCTGGTAGATGACGAGCTTGTCCATCTCGCGTGGAGTTAGATTCATGGCCTCGACGACCTTCCTGCTGTTACGGCCGGCGCCCTGAAAAAACGCCGGCCTCGGAGTGCAGTACTTCGGACACTATTCGAAGTACAACGAACCCTCAAGAGTTTCCAAGAATTGCCGTGCAGTAGAGATGATCTCGACTGTGGGCGAATTCCATATCACCATCCGACATGCCCGAATAACCGCAATTCGCCTGTGGTGCAACACTATTCGAATACCCATTGGAACCGGACACTTCAACTCTGCCAACTCGGCTAATGGGTATTTACGCAAAGTCTGGTCACGCAGCCACCTCGGCGCATCGTCGATGACAACGTCACCGGAATCGTTTCAATCGAATTCCATGAATGATGTTTACCAATGTCCGAATTCCGGTTCCGGAGTCGTTAGATCTGCTATGAGAATGGGTTATGCCTCCTTCACCACGGGAAGGGCACTGTCCTTATGTGACTGAAGTTTCCGGTGTGCAGTCATTGACCAACGTCCGGGCAACACGCCTGACTCGGATGATCCTCGGCTCGATCTCATCCGGCGGCAACTGTGCTTACGGACCCGCTGCCGTTCACGCTCGGCCTGTCGATCATCGCACTGATCACGTCCGCGCCTGCCCAGAATCGTCCTCCTCGGCACAGGTCACGGACAAAAAACCAGGCGCCTTATGTGTGCACTCGTGCACACATAAGACGCCTGGTTGGTTCCGAGATGAACTCGAAAGCCCGCTGTCCTACTTCTTACCGGCCACCAGATCCAGCGCGATGTCGGTGATCAGGTCTTCCTGGCCACCGACGAGTCCGCGAGCCCCGACTTCGAGCAGCACCGTACGGGTGTCGAGTCCATATTGCTTGGCCGCAGCCTCGGCATGCCGCAGGAAGCTCGAATACACGCCCGCGTAGCCGAGCGTGAGGGTCTCCCGGTCGACCTGCACAGGCCGATCCTGCAGCGGACGGACGATGTCGTCGGCAGCATCCTGCAATCCGAACAGGTCACAACCGTGCTTCCAGCCCTCGATGTCCGCGACCGCGATGAAGGGCTCGATCGGGCAGTTACCGGCACCCGCGCCGTGTCCGGCGAGCGATGCGTCCACGCGGGTCACACCTTCTTCCACTGCCACAACCGAATTGGCCACGGACAGCGAGAGATTCTGGTGCGCGTGAATGCCGATCTGAGTGTTCTCA
Source organism: Williamsia sp. Y853 (assembly GCF_056786495.1). NCBI lineage: Bacteria > Bacillati > Actinomycetota > Actinomycetes > Mycobacteriales > Nocardiaceae > Williamsia > Williamsia sp. Y853. The sequence continues at coordinate 14,871 of NZ_JBXCJC010000005.1, read as the reverse complement.
TCGAGCACATCCCGATACGCACGGACACGCTGCCGAACACCATCCATCGTCAACCGGCCACCGGAGTCAGTGACGTAAACACAGTGCGCGCCATACGATTCCATCAGCTTTGCCTGCTCAGCCAACGCCGCAGGCTCGGAGAGATGCGACATCATCAAGAACCCGGACACATCCATCCCGAGTTCACGCGCCTTGCCGATGTGCTGAGCCGACACGTCGGCCTCGGTGCAATGGGTCGCGACGCGAACCGAGGTCACGCCGAGGTTGAACGCTCGTTCGAGTTCGACAACGGTACCGACACCCGGCAGCAGCAAGGTCGTCAGCTTGGCCCGGTGAACAACCGATGCCGCGGCTTCGATCCATTCCCAGTCGGTGTTGCTGCCTGCTCCATAGGTCAGGCTGTGTCCGGCGAGCCCGTCGCCGTGGGCGACCTCGATCGCGTCGACGCCCGCCCGATCGAGAGCGCCGGCAATCCGGGCCACATTTTCGGGTGAGATGCGGTGCCGGCTGGCGTGCATGCCGTCGCGCAGGGTCACGTCCTGGATGTACAGGGCCGCGCCATCGACCACGGAAGCTCTGTTGTCAGTTGTCATCGGGCCATCTCCACTGTTGAATCGGTGAGTTTCGTTTCGGCGATGCGTTCGGCCACCTGCAGTGCCGCCGAGGTCATGATGTCGAGGTTTCCTGCGTAGGCAGGCAGGTAGTGAGCAGCACCCTCGACCTCGAGGAACACCGACACCTTCCACAGACCCGGACCGACATCGACACCGCCGGTCAGGGTGGCGACGGACTCCGCGTCATCGAGCTTGGTGAACTGCACCTCCTGCTTGAGGCGGTATCCGGGAACGTAGGCCGACACCTTGGCGACCATGTCGAGGACCGACTGCCGGATCGCATCCTGATCCGGATCGGTGACCAGGGTCAGCACGGTGTCCCGCATGATCAGCGGCGGATCGGCCGGGTTCAGCACGATGATCGCCTTGCCGTAGGCGGCACCACCGACCATTTTGATCGCCTCAGAGGTGGTTTCGGTGAACTCGTCGATATTTGCCCGAGTTCCGGGTCCGGCCGACTTCGAGGCGATCGACGCCACGATCTCGGCGTAGTGAACCTTGGTCACAGCAGACACCGCCGCCACGATCGGGATCGTGGCCTGCCCGCCGCAGGTCACCATGTTCACGTCCGGTGCATCCAGGTGCTCTTCGAGGTTGACCGCGGGCACCACGTAGGGACCGATCGCGGCCGGGGTGAGGTCGATGAGCCGCTTTCCGTACGGGCGCAGCGCTTCTTCGTTGGCGACGTGCGCCTTGGCAGAGGTCGAGTCGAAGATGATCTCGATGTCGGCGAAATCCGGGTGGTCGATGAGACCCTGCACGCCGGTGTGCACGGTGCTGATGCCCATCCGCTTGGCGCGGGCCAGTCCGTCGGATTCCGGGTCGATACCGACCAGGACCGCGATCTCGACGTTCTTCGCCACTCGCTTGAGTTTGATGACCAGGTCGGTCCCGATATTGCCCGATCCGATGATCGCGGCCTTGACTGTGCTCATTGTGTTCTGCTTTCGGAGGGGTTGGTCAGGCACTGAAAACTGCGGTGGCGCTGCCGATGCCGGAGATGGTGGTGACGTAAGTGGAACCGGGCTTCGCAGGCACCATCGGCCCCAATGCGCCGGAGAGGACAACGTCTCCCGCATAGAGGACGGTTCCGTATTCGATCGCGGTGTTGGCCAGCCACGCGAGGGCATTCCACGGACTTCCCAGGCAGTCCGAGCCCTTGCCCTGCGAGACCTGCACGCCGTCTTCGGTCATGGTCATCTGGACGCCGGCCAGGTCAGGAGCACTCTCGCGGTCGCATCGGTCGCCGAGAACGTACAGTCCCGACGATGCATTGTCGGCAACGGTGTCGGCCAACCTGATGTCCCAGTTGGCAATTCGACTGTCGACGATCTCAAATGAGGCATAAATGTCGGAAACATATTGCGGCGCATCGGCTTCGGTGATCGGGGCCGTGATATCCCGGGACAGCACAAAGGCGATCTCCGCTTCGACCTTCGGCTGCAGCAACCGCGTGGAATCCACCTCGGCGTCACCGGTGCAGTCCATGTCGTCGAGCAATACCCCGAAGTCGGGCTGGTCGACACCGAGCTGCTTCTGCACCGCAGGCGAGGTCAGACCCGTCTTGCGGCCGACAATACGGCGACCCGAAGCCACCAGTGCCTCGATGTTCAGGGTCTGAACCCGATAGGCGGCTTCGATGTCGTCGCTTCCGATCAGGTCGCGCACCGGCTCACACGGTGTGCCCGATCGAGTCGCGGCAGCCAAACGCTCGGCAGCAGCCTCGATCACATTCACTTGCGTTGTCATGAGGACGAACATATGGCCAAGCCCAACCACTGACTAGGATTCATCCCATGCCACGGGACGGAAATATGTCGCAGCTCGAAAAGTCGGCGCTTCTGCTCGATTCTTTCCCGGGCGGAACCGCACTTACGCTGGCCGAGGTCTGCACCCGAACCGGTATCCCCCGCTCGACCACCCACCGGCTGCTGGTCGAATTGACCGACCTCGGCTGGATCCAGCGCAGCGGAAACAAGTTCGAACTCGGCATGACGCTGTTCGAGTTGGGCGAGCGGGTCTCGGTCAAACATCGCCTCCGGGTGGCCGCCATGCCCTTCATGCAGGATCTGTTCGCGGTCACCGAACAAACCGTCCACCTCGCGGTCCGCGACCAGTATGACGTGGTCTACATCGAAAAACTCCACGGTCACACCGCTCCGCCTTTGCCTTCACAGGTCGGTGGTCGGCTCCCCCTCACCTGCACCGCGGTGGGCAAAGCGCTTCTCGCATTCGAATCCGCCGAGTTCCAGACGGAGGTGCTCTCGCGCCCGCTACGGCGTTACACCGCGAACTCGATCACCGATCCGAGAACTCTCGAGCGCGAACTCGCCCACATCCGCGCCCGGGGTGTGGCGCTCGAACGGGAGGAAGCGGCGGAAGGGAGCTGCTGCGTCGCGGCAACGGTACTGATCCGGGACGAGCCGGTCGCCTCGCTGTCCGTATCGGTGCCGAAGGACCGGTTCAAACCCGAACTCCTGGCCCCTGCCGTACAAACCGCGTCGCTGGCGTTGAGCCGACTGTTGTCCCGCGCCGGAGCGAAGGGACAAAATTAGCCGGTGCCGCAAGGCACTCCTATTCGCTGCCGAACGCTCGCAACCTTGCTAATGTGTGCCAACCCACAGTCCAGGCGCGGCGCTGTGTCACCCCTCTACGGCAGGAGCGGAGCGTGCTCAGTCGTCGCCAGTTCTTCGTCAGGGCCGGTGTGGTCGGCGTGAGTCTGACCGCAGCAGTGGCACTCCCGGGCGCCATGTCACGAACCCGGGTCTACGCCAATTCACTTCCGCCCGTGCGGGATACGATCAACGGCATTCTTTCGTTCATCGTTCCGGGCGATGACGAATACTCTCGCGCGCAGGGTATGGCGACCAATCGGCCGGGTGGGGTGTCACCGGGAATCCCTGAATCGCTGGAGAAGACGCTCGACCGGGCAGTCCCGATTCCGGTCCTCGGACCGGCATTCGGGATCACACTTCCGGGTGCTGCCGCCATCGCTGCGCTGATCAACATCTTCGCGGTGACACTCAATCCGGGTTCGGTGCGCGGCCGTTTCGCGGCACCGTTCGCGAACCTCTCGCATCGGGAGAAGGCCCAGGTCTTCGAGATGCTCGACACCAACCCACTGTTACCGGGACTACCAATCAAGTTCGCGGTCAACGCAATACCCACTCTGGCCGCGTTCGCCGTGTATTCCGAGGTGTCCGCATTTGATGCCGGTACCAAGCGGCTGACCGGACGCCCGGTCGGCTGGGAGCTGAGCAAATATGAGGGTGTGAGCGACGGCTGGGATGAATTCCGCGGCTATTACCAAGGGGTTTCAACCATCGATTGACGTATCGGCATGAGGGGGTTTGATGACAGACATCATTGTGATCGGTGCCGGTGGCGGCGGACCCGTGGTGGCGAAGGAACTCGCCGCCCGTGGCCTGGACGTGCTCGTTCTGGAAGCGGGTCCTCGGCACGGCGATCCAGAGAATGAATGGACTCACTTCGAGGACGACGCAAACAATCCGATCACCGGATTCTTGCGCGAGGGTCCCGGCGATCGGTCCAAGGGGCCGTGGTTACGGGATCTGCCGCAGAGTTCATTCGTCTGGCAGGTCAGCGGCGCCGGAGGTACCACCCTGCACTATTTCGGCAACTGCCCCCGTGCGGCACCCGGTGTGTTCAACGACTACGCCGGGGCGGATCGGCAGATGTACGACACCGCGAATCTGTTCCCCATCGGCTACGAAGACCTTCGCCCCTACTACGAGTGGTGCGAGGCAACGCTTCCGATCCAGACCGCTCCGATGGGCACCAAGGAGGAGATCTTCCTGCGCGGGGCCGCGGCCATGGGACTACCGCACCAGACCTCACTCGACACCACCGGACCGGCACACCGAGCACAACAGAACGCGATCCTGCAGCCGGGAGGTACGGCGGGTCGCACTCGCGATCCGAACCGGCTGCGCTATCCCGAAGCGCAGGGATGCACGATGTGCGGGCACTGCTACGAGGGCTGCTACCTCCCCAAAGGCGCGCCCCGCAACCTCAAAGCCCGGCGCTCGACCGACAATTCATACATTCCGATGATGCTCACCGCCGACGCGTGGTCTCGTGGAGGCAAGGCAGCCCGGCTCGTCACCGACGCATTCGTGACCAGAATCCTCACCCGCGACGTGAACGGCGAAACCACCGCGCACGGTGTCCAATTCCGGACCTCGGACGGATCCATGCACGAAGAGACCGCCAAGGTTGTCGTGCTGGCGGCCGGTTGCATCGAGTCTCCCCGACTCTGGCTGCAGTCCCTGCTCCCCAACCCGAACGGCTGGGTGGGCCGGGGAATCACCGACCATCACATGGACTGTGTCTTCGGGGTTTTCGACGATTACACCGGCGAGACCAAGGGCGCGGGTTCCAATGCCCGCGTCGATTTTCCGGGCTATGGCGGCATCGAGCAGGTCTGCCTGCCGCCGGCGTTGCAAGCGTATGCGATGAACTTCAGTGACTCGGGTATCGAAGGCTACGGCCGCGCGGGCAGCGTGGTCGATTCGGCGGGCGCCGACACTTATGGCCGTCTTGTCGGACGAGACCTTCTCACCACGCTCGACGACGCCAACAAAACGCTCGCCGCCCTCGTCATCACGGACGACGATGTCGAGCCAGGCAATACCGTCTCGGTACCGGGCATCCTCCCTCCGGACGAGAATGGCCTGGCACCGCGCGTCACCGTTCAGCATCGCAACCGGTCGGCCCGTACCAAACGAAACCGGAAGTACTGCGCCGAGAAGGCCGTGGAACTCATGCGGGCCGCAGGCGCCCACACAGTCCACCGCTGCGATTGGCCCCCGCTCATCCTGCATTCACAGTCGAGCATGCGCATGGGTGAGGACGCCAACACATCGGTGCTCGACTCAGACGCCCAGGCCAGATGGGTCAAACGTCTCTACATCGCCGACAACTCGGCCTTGGCCAATTCTCTCGGAGGCCCGAACCCCACGCTGACGACCCAGGCAATCGGGACGCGAACCGCGGAAAGGATCTTCCAAACCTACTTCGGCGGGGACAATTGGGTGACGAAGGAATCCCCGGTGTCGTCGATCGACGACCGCGTCACCGAGGCGGTCATCGCCCGAAACCTGTAGATGCCGCTTGAAAGCGACCCCGACGGGGTACCCGAGGACTGCGGTGCGAACGACCGGTCTGCGAAGAGGGGTTACATGTCTGACGAAAACAATCGCGAGAACGAACGTGACCTCGCGAACCTCGACATCGAAAAGCCCAAAACCCACGCGGCGGGACCGACTGCGGTCGCGGTGTCCATGAAACGGGCACTGGGGCACATGGGGCCGGTCCGGACCGCGAAGACACTGCTGAAGCTGAATCAGGCCGAGGGCTTCGACTGCATGAGTTGCGCCTGGCCCGATCCTGAACCGGGCCACCGGCACACTGCCGAGTTCTGTGAGAACGGCGCAAAGGCGGTCGCAGAAGAAGGCACCACAACCCGCGCGACGCCCGAGTTCTTTGCCGCCCACAGCATCGAGGACCTGGACAGTCGCACGGAACACTGGCTCGGACAACAGGGACGTATCACCCATCCGATGGTCAAACGCCCCGGCGCTACCCACTACGAAGCCATCGACTGGGACGACGCGTTCCGCCTCATCGCCGAGGAGTTGAACGGCCTCGGTACCCCAGACGAAGCCACTTTCTATACGTCGGGACGTGCCTCGAACGAAGCGGCCTTCGTATATCAACTGTTCGCCCGCACTTTCGGCACAAACAACATGCCCGACTGCTCGAACATGTGTCACGAGTCCACGTCGATCGCACTGCAGGAGTCCATCGGTATCGGGAAGGCCAGCGTCACCCTCGAAGATGTGTACGAGGCTGAACTGATCGTCATCGCCGGCCAGAATCCCGGCACCAACCATCCCCGCATGCTCTCTGCCCTCGAGAAGGCCAAGCAGAACGGCGCGACGATTCTGACCATCAATCCCCTCCGTGAGGCCGGCCTGGTCAACTTCAAGAACCCTCAGACACCCCGCGGCATGGTCGGACCCGGTACCGATCTGACGGACATGTTTCTACCGATCGCACTGAATGGTGATCTCGCCCTTTTCCAGGCCTTTGGCTCGCTGCTCGTCGAATGGGATGCCCTCGACCACGAGTTCATCGACGCCCACACCAACGGCTTCGCCGCCTGGCGCGATCACGTCCGGAACGTGGACTGGGATGTGATCACCGCAACCACCGGTCTGTCGCGTGAGCAGATCACCGACGCCGCGAAACTCCTACGCGATTCGAAGGCCACCGTCTTCTGTTGGGCGATGGGCCTGACGCAGCATCGCAATGCGGTGGCCACCATCAAGGAACTCACCAATGTTGCTTTCGCACAGGGCAACATCGGCAAACCGGGCGCCGGTCTTTTCCCGGTTCGAGGACACTCCAACGTCCAGGGCGACCGGACGATGGGAATCTGGGAACGTGTACCGGAGCATTTTCTCGACGCTCTCCAGAAAGAATTCGACTTCGACCCACCGCGCAAGCACGGCCTGGACACCGTCGACTCCATCCGGGCTCTGCGGGACGGCAAAGCGCACTTCTTCATGGGTCTCGGCGGGAACTTCGCTCAGGCGACCCCTGACAGTGATGTCACATTCCGGGCGTTGCGCAACGCGCGGATGACCGTGCAGGTCTCGACCAAGATCAACCGTTCTCACCTCGTCTGCGGACAGACCGCACTCATCCTTCCCACGCTGGGCCGGACCGAACAGGACGTACAGGCCGGCGGATCCCAGTACGTCTCGGTCGAGGACTCCACCTGCTCGGTGCATTCCTCCCGTGGACCGCTGGCACCGGCCAGTCCACACCTCAAGTCCGAGGTCGCCATCATCACCCACATCGCCGAGGCGACCCTCGGTAACCGATACGGCGTCGACTGGGCAGCGATGCGCGATGACTACCGCAACATTCGCGCCCACATCTCGCGGGTCGTCCCCGGATGCGAAGGGTACGAGGTCAACGTTCGCAAACCCGGCGGGTTCATACTCCCCCACCCACCGCGTGACTCTCGTACGTTCGAGACCGACTCGGGCCGTGGGGAGTTCGCGGTGTCACCGATCGACGTCCTTCAAGTGCCCGCCAATCACCTGATCCTGCAGACTCTGCGCAGCCACGATCAGTTCAACACCACGATCTACGGATTCAGTGACCGTTACCGCGGCATCGAGGGTGGCCGACGAGTGATCTTCATGCATCGCGAGGACATCACGGCACTCGGCCATCGCGACGGGGACATCGTCGACATCGTCACCCGCTGGGACGACGACGATCAGATCCGGTGTGCACCAGAGTTCCGGATCGTCGAGTACGGCACCCCGCGAGGCTGCGCGGCGGCCTACTATCCGGAGACCAATCCTCTTGTGCCGCTGGACTCCACCGCACTCAAGAGCAACTGTCCGACTTCGAAATCGATCATCGTCTCGCTGGTACCGGCGGGCCAAGGCCGCGTCGAGTCCCACACCGGCAGCCAGCAGGCGACCGGATCCGACTGGGATCACAAAACGCATCCGCAACCGCATCACCTGAGCTGATCAACGATGCCCGAGACGCCCGACGAAGGTCATCTCATCGGCTGCCGGCACCGGACTCGCCCAGATAGGCGCGTTCGATCCTGCCGACGTCACCGGAAAGCTCCGTCGCGTCGCCGGAGAGACTCACCTGACCGTGAACCAGGACAACGGCTCGGTCGGCGATCCCGAGGGCAAGCCGTACATGCTGTTCCACCAGCATCACCGCAGTCCGCTCGGTTGACGCGACGTCACGTAGGACGGCCAGGATCGATTCGACCACGACGGGCGCCAACCCCATACTCAGCTCATCGATGAGAAGTACCTTGGGTCGCTGCACAAGCGCCCTGCCGATCGCAAGCATCTGTTGCTCGCCGCCGGAGAGCTGACCTGCCGCGAGGTTCAGGCGAGGTTCAAGCGCCGGAAAGAACTGCAGCACTTGATCTATGGACGCGCGCGCCGTTCGTCCACGCTCCCGAATCGCAAGCCGGAGATTCTTCTCGACCGACAGTTTCTTGAACAATGCACGATCGTCGGGCACCAGGACCATGCCCCCGCGCACCGCGGCACGCGGATTCCCGGACCCGAGTTCGTCGCCTGCCAACAGCACCGAGCCGCCGAGCCTGGGAAGCAATCCGGCCAACGTCATCAGCAGTGTTGTCTTGCCCGCGCCGTTCGGCCCGAGAAGAGCAACGATCTCCCCTTCAGCGAGCGCGAGATCGAGACCACGCACACACGGACTCGACCGGACGTAGCCGGCATTCAGATTGTGACAGGACAGAACGCTCATCTTGACACCTCATCCGTTGCGGTGGAGCTCTCGGTCTCCGCCGAGTCGTCGAGTTGCCTGGCAGGAGAACCGAGGTAGGCGCGAATCACCGCGTCGTCAGACCTGATCTCGTCGGGCGTTCCGGTGGCGATCACCCCGCCGAGGTCGAGCACGATGACGCGGTCGCAGATGCTGAGTACCAGTTCCATGTCGTGATCGACAAGGAGCATCGTCGACCCCATCGAGCGAGCCGCTTGCAATCGTTCGCCCAGCCACCTGCTCTCGGTGGTGTCGAGACCCGCAGCCGGCTCGTCCAACAGGGCAACGACCGGTCTGCCTGCGAGCACTCGGGCCACCGACACCAACTGCCGCCTGCCCTGGGAAAGATCAGCTGCTGCAACGTCCGCCAGATGTTCGATCTGGAGCAACCGCAACACCGCGTCGACGGTCTCTGACGTTTCACCGCCGGCCCGAACCGCGCCGACCGTCACGTTCTCCGCGACCGAGAGTTCGTCATACAGCTCCAGGTCCTGGAAGGTGCGGCCCAATCCGAGGCGGCTACGCCGGTGAGGTGCCAATCCCTCGATCTGGTTACCGTTCAACGTGACTCGACCGCGAGAATCGGCAAATCCACTGATCGCGTCGATGAGCGTGGTCTTACCTGCACCGTTTGGTCCGATCAAACCAACGATTTCACCGGACCGCAGATCAAAGCTGACGTCGTCTACGGCGAGCACAGGACCGTAGTGAACACTGACGCCCTGGACCGCCAGGACCACGTCGTCGCCGATACGGACTTGGGGTGCAAGAGCCCTCTCCTTGTCGGCCGGTGACAAATCATCAGTATCAGACAAGTCGCCTGTACTCGCCCGGAGCGCTCGACCTGCCAATCCCGGGATCCGGATCCGGTGCAGGTAGCCGGCAAGTCCATCCGGAGTGGTCACCACAACGACCACCAGCAGGATCCCACTCGAGAGCATGTAGTAGTCACCGAAATGCAGATACCGGTCGGAGACGTAGAACATGAGACCGCCGGGCGCCAGGATTCCGGCAAGGAGACCGCCGGACACCGAGGTCACTCCGGCCACGTAGAAGACGGCGAACAGGCCGATGCCGGCGAATACACCGAAACTGCCTGCGGTGGCGAGGGTTTGCTGATAGCCCAGGAGCGCACCACCGAGACCGGCCACAAAGGATGCGATCGCAAACGCAACGAGCTTCGTCAGTCCGACGTTGATTCCCGCAGCCGCCGCTGACCGTTCGTTCGCACGGACAGCGAGCATCGAAGCACCAAGACCGCTGCGCCGCAGACTCGCAACCCCAAGTGCAACCAGTGCGAGGAAGACCAGACAAACAATTCCGAATGCCAGCCTCGGATAACCTTCACCGGCCCCGATCCCGAGGTCGATGCCGAACAGAGTCGGTGGCTCGATCGCTGCGCCCTGCATACCGCCGTTGAAGGTCGGGTTACGAAACCAGAAGGCCTCCAGGAAGACCGCAAGCGCGAGGGTCGCCACCATCAACGGCAGACCGCGGACCCGTAGCGCAGGCAATCCGACCGCGACTCCGATACCCATCGCGACCAGCGCCGCAAGGACAGGAGCGATGGGAAAGGGGATGTCCAGATCTGTGGTGAACCGGGTCAGGCTGTAGGCGCCGACACCGGCAAGGGTGAGCTGCGCCAGCGACACCTGGCCGGCATACCCGGTGATCACCACCTGAGAGAGCGCGATGACAGCGAAGATCATCGAGCAGACCACCGCCAACCGAATGCTCCCCGACGTCAGGAGCAAGGCGAGCATCCCGGCACCCAGACCGGCTGCGGTTCCCAGCAGCAGTCGGCGTGGACGGGGCGATCGTCCGAGATCCTGACGGGTCACCGCACCCCGTCCCGGAAGCGGCTGCCCACGGACGAGCAAGAAAATCATAATCAGCAGCAACGGAACGGCTTCGGCGACGCCCGCCTGAGGGAACCAGTCGATCGTCGCCTGAAGATTGGTGGCCTCGGATTGCACCATCCCGATCACCAGGCCCGCGCCAACGGTCAGTGCGACACTCGAAAAATTGCCCACCAGTGCGGCGGCGAGGGCGGGAACGATGAACATCGAATAGGCAACCGGATTGAGCGGGACTATCGGTGCGATGACCACGCCACCGACAGCAGCGACCGCTGAGGACAGGGCCCAGTTGCTCACTGCGATCCGGTCCGGAGACAGACCGGTGACCAGCGCACCCTTTTCCGACTCGGCCGCGGCCTCTGTCTCGAGCCCAAAACGGGTGTACCGCAGGACAAGACCGGCGCACACGGCCAAGGACACAACAACAACGGCCAACCACAGCCGATCGGTCGGGACCACGGTGTCGCCGATCGAAATGGTGTCGAGTTCGAAGATGGGTCCCACGGTCGGCGTATCGGTACCCACTCGCAACGCGATCAGTGCCTGGATCACCAGCATCAGGCCGATGGACGCGACCGCTTTTGCCAGAGCCGGCGCGGCGCGCATCTGGCGAAACACGATGAGGTAGAGGATGACTCCCAAGATTGCCGCGATGACAACGGACAGCGCCATCGCGGGGATCACGCTCAACTCACCGCCGAGATCGATCCTCGCGGGCAGACCCGGAATCGGGTTGAGGAGTTCACCCTTTCGTAGGAAGGCGTAGGTGTACGCCGCGTAGAGGGCCACCGCGCCGGTGGCGAAGTTGACCACGCCGGAACTCTTGAAGGTCATCACGAGCGCGAGCCCCAGGGCGGCAAAGACAGCCCCGTTACCCAGGCCCAGAAGAAGAAACGAGAAGTGCTGTGTCATCAAGTGTCCTCGACCGGGGGCCGCAAACGAGACGCGACCCCCGGTCCGTTAGATCTAGCCGTTGTTGACTGGGACGGTGTTAATGAACGCCCCGTCACCGGTGACGTCACTGACGAGAATTGCCTTGCTGCACAGTGCACGAAGCGGCGGGAACGCCTTTCCGTCGCAGGTAAAGGTCAACCCCGGTGCCGCGGGGAACGGAACGTCCTTTGCCGAGGCCAACGCCGTCGTGAACTGCTCCGGCGTGACCGGACCGGTGAGCGACTTGCCGACCTCACCCATCGACATGACGACCTGGTACCCGGTGTAGCCAATACCTGCGGGATCGGTATCGGGTGCGTATTTCGCCATCACATCCTTGTAGAGCTTCACCGAAGGATCATCGGAGCTCAGGTTGACGGTTGTGAATGCCTTGGCACCGGTGATCGCCTCCATACCAACGCTTTCGGTCACACTTTGGTCGATGCACGTGGCAATCAGGTACTTCTGCACCGTCGGCGCCACCGTCTGCAAGGCTTTGAGAGACGTGATGCACTGCGATGAGTCGCCGAGAATCGTGACGGCGTCGGGCTTGTTCTGCAGGCCGGCGGTGATCTGGGGCGTGGGATCGGCCGTCCCGGTCGGGATGGTGACAACGTTCAGTTCGATGCCCGCCCGCTTGAACAGTGGGTCACCGAGCGCCTTCACCGACGCTGCCGCGTCGCCGCTGTCGCCGACGAAAACGGTGAACTTCTTCACGCCTTCCTGAGCGGCAACTGTTGCCTGGCCGGTCATCACCGCGATGATCCCGCCCGAGAGCATGAACGAACCGGGCGAGACCATTTCCACCTGCGAGACCGGAGCCTGCGCAACATACGGGATACCCGCGCCGGTGATGATCGGCAACATCACCGCACCCTGCGCACCCAGTGGCGTGACCACTGCGGCAACCTTCTGCTCGACCATCTCGTTCGCGCATTTCGTCGCCGACGCCGGCTCCTCCTGCTGCTTGCAGACGACGAGATCGACTTTGTGTCCACCGATACCGCCACCGTTGTTGTTCAGGTACTCCGCTGCGGCCTCACCACCCTCACGAACCATGGGCAGATTGACGGTCCCGCCTTCCGGCGCGATGAAACCGAGTTTGATCGGCTCACCCTCCGGCACATTCGATGGCAGTGAAACGTCGGCCGCAGCCGAGTTGGTCGATCCGGATGACGAGTCGCTACAGCCCGAAACCAACCCGAGTAGTAGTAGTGAAGCCGCGCCGCAAAGCGCAGCGTTGCGGACCTTGCGTCGTCGTGACTGTGTTGTTTTCAAGTGGGGTCCCTTCAGAGAATAGAACGCAGCTGACCAGGTCAATCTTCGAGTCGGCAAGAAATCGAACGGCCAATGATAGGGGCGACCATACGAGGTCTCGGCAAGACTGTAACGCGTTACAGAACACAGAAATCGCGATTCGGCCAAACCGGACCGCCTCTTGTCGCAGCGGCACTTTGACGCCCTTTCGTCAGACCAGGGAGGTGCTACCGTTTTGGCGTCGCGGGACTTGGTCAGCGCTCACTCGCGCCGATCAACGATGGGCGGGCTTCGAGATGCAGTCCTTCTGCCCGAGGTTCTGAACATCGACGACCAGCGCGCGGATGAGAGAGAAAGATGGCTACGGCGAACTCCAGAAAGGCAGCAGGGATCCGCCGGCCGCGAGGATCGATCTCAGCAGAAGAAATCATCGCCGGGGCATTCGAAGTCGCCAACAGGACGTCGCTGAGTCAACTCAGCATGGCCTCGCTCGCCAAGCACCTCGATGTCGGTGTCGCCAGCATGTACTGGTATTTCCGCAAGAAAGAAGACCTCCTCGACGCGATGACCGAACAGGCGGGCGAGGAATACCACGCCGCAACGCCTTCGGTCCGGGCCGACAACTGGCAGGACGCCCTGCGTAAACATTTCCGGAAGATGCATCAGACATTCCAAAATCATCCGGTGCTGGTCGAGTTGTTCCTCTTGCGTGCCAGAACGGGACAACTGAGTCCGGTGTCGATCAGCGCGACCGCGAACAAACTCGACGCGGTGATCACCGAGATGGTGGACGCCGGATTCACCCCACCTGACGCCCTCGAGGTGTACCTGTCGTTGTTGGCACATGTGTGCGGCGCGGCAATGATCGATCATCACGGCGTCTTCTCCGGCGACGGGGGCGGCGGCCCGCACAGTGACACCAACAGCGCATTGACCGCGCCACTGTTCCAAGAGCTTTCAGAAAAGGGTCGTCGCATCGACGACGTCGAGGAGACGACCTTCGATTTCACATTCGAAGCGATTCTCGAGCACGCCCAGAAAATGATCGCGGGCTGACCGCGAACCGATACTATCCACGACTACCGTTCTGCCACTGATTGATCCGCACTGTTCGCACACCCGCGGTTCACCTAGTAGGTCGGCGGCGGGCTGTTCCGTCCCAGTTCCTCGCGGTGTTTCCGGATGAGTTGCTCATCTAGTTCACGTTGTCGACGGTTGGCGAGTCGTTCTTGTTGGCGGCGTGCTTGTTTGGCAGCGGCGCGTGAGTTCTGCCGGGATGCGGGCGGCTGTGACGACGGCGTCGATGTTCGTGGTGGCCGGCCGGGTGAGCCGCGTTTGTTGTCGAAGACGACGTGCCTCAAGGTGGGGAACAGATCATCCCCGGTCCAGCCTGGGCCGTGGTAGTTGCGGCCTTCGGGTGTGGTGAAGATCAGCCGGGTCCGCCCGGAACGTGGGTCGGGGAATTGGTCGTCGAGCCAATCGGAGTACGTCTTCAACAGATGGTGAAAACGGCACAGCGTCTTCATCTCTGACGGATGGGTGCAACCACCGGCCTCAGGCTCGTTGTGGTTGTACTCGCAGGTGTGGTCGAGGTCGGCGCCCCATGCCTTGTGCTCACATCCAGGCCACATGCAGTAGACGTCCCGGATCCGGAGGTAACTGTCCAGGACAACCGAGGGCCGGTACTGGTCACCAGGCTGGGTGGCCGGGAGTGGAATGACCTGAGGGAACGGGGCGGTGACTATGCCGCTCTCGGCTGGTGGGTTCTGTGGTCCGCGCATGTATATTTTCGGCCGCTTTGTCTTTGGTGTCTCCGGTTCGGGCCGCTCGGGTGCAGGCTGCACTGG
>NZ_JBXCJC010000004.1:0-871279 GCF_056786495.1 Williamsia sp. Y853 | reverse complement strand
CGTGACAGACATACAGCACCTAAATTGGCACTAACAATCCATCGACACACTATCGAGTTCTCAAAGAACACACCCGCAACCAACTTCGACACACGCATTCGATGCCATCCTGGAAGGGATATTTTATTGTATCTAACAGGCTGTCTCCGTCTCGGAGGCAACTTTTCAAGCTTACCCGACTCGCATCCGGTCCGCAACTCGCTGCTCTCGCAGTCCGTCGCCACCCGCGTTTGAACCCTCCACCGAAAAGCGGAGCACATTCAACTATGGGCGGTCAACCTTGTTCCTTCAGGAAAAGACTTCCCTGTCGGTGTTCTCGGCTCCGGGCTTCTTCCTCTCCGGCGCCTCACTGGCTGACTTGAAGAAAGTTACGGGAACAAGTCCGTCGGCGTCAAATCGCCTGGTCAGGCACCCTCGACCCAATTCACCGGCCGTTCACCGAGGTGGCGGTTTCCGGGTACTGCACCTCCCCGTACTTCCCCGTCACGATTCGGGCGATATTGCGCAGTGACTCCGAGCCCTCGTCCCAGTACTTGCCGTGTGCGGCGGTACTGATTCCCGAACCGTTGTCGGATGTGAAGACCTGCGCGCCGAACCCCCGGTCATGAGGGTCGGCGCCGTGGACTCCCTCGACCAAGTTGATCCAGTCGTTTCTCGCGACTGTCGACCACACCCGATCAGAGTTCGGCCGATCATCAGGCCCGGTCAAGTTCAGGTCATTCACGTCATCGGGTCCGCCCAACCCTGGACTGGCGATAAACACCAGGTCATCGACGTCCAGCTCCCGGTCGCCACTGGCCGCCTCGGCAGCGACAACGGTCCCGTAGGAATGACTGACGATGGTGTTGTGTGAAGGGCTCGCTCCTTCGTGGGTTGCGCGCAGACCGTCCTGCAGATCAACCAGCGGTTGCGCCCCGCGTGCTGCCGGCGCACCGGAGCCGGCGGCACCGATGTCCTGTGGTGCGTCGTAGCCGAACCAGGCAATCGCCGCAGTATCCGTCGTTCGGTGCGGACTGGCGGCGCGGACCATGCGATCCGCGCGGACGACTCCCCCGCTGATCTTGCTGAGTTTCGATCCCGTCCCCGGTACGTAGGTGACGATGTTGGCGGCGGTATCGGGATTGTTGACCGCAATCGCCCCGCGACCCTTGGTATCGAGCTGCATCAGATAGCGCTTCCTCCCACCGACCTCGTCCCCGAGTGCGTTCTGCACTGCACTCAGCGCAGCAAGGTCCCGCTGCGCCTGGTCACGATGAGATCGCCCCGCCTCATCATTTGCGAGCACGTCACGAGACATCGTTTCCAACTCGAGCAAGTACCGGCGGTTGAAGTGATCACGGTCGGCAATCGGTATCCCGTCCATGTTGCCGAGGTCGCGGTTGCTATTCCACAACGCCGCCTTCTCTGCAGGGGTCAGACCATCCCAGAGTGTCTTGAGCAGGTACGGATCGATGGGCAGCTTGCGTCTGCCATCCACCAGTTCCTGCACGGCTTGCCGTAGCGGGACGGGCGCGGTCGCCCGTTCGGCATTGAGCACCAACTCTTCGAGGGTCTTGGTGATCTGGACGGCCAGGGTCGAATCAGCCTGACCGGCGGTGGCCAGGGCTTCCGACAACCACAGCTGATGTCCCGCGGCCTTGCGGTCGGCCAGCGCCCGGACATCGCGGATCGGCAGACTCGCCGGGATGTCGGTGGGATGGCCGGGCCGGCAGTCGGCCGGTGCCGTGACGCCACCGTCGTCGGCAACGAGGTAGCCGAGCCATGCGATGGAATTTGCGCGGTCACGGGCAACCCGACAGGAGTGGACGATGTCTGGCCCGAGCCGGTTGATGTCGTCGGCGATGTCGAGGATGGTGATCGCCAAGCGGCTACTCGCCTGCGTTTCTGCGTCAGCGCGGGCCTGTGACGCTTCGGCTGTGTCGCCCTGCCAGCCCTGCATCGTGGTGGTGACAGCGCGGGAGATGTCATTCATCCGCGTGTCGAATGAGTCGACCGCAGAATCGATCTCGGTGGCGGCGTCCGAGAGCGCTTGCGCATGGGTCAACCACGTACGCACTTGTGACACAGTCGGTTTGCTCATCGTTCACAGCTTCAGCAAGCCGCTGATCGAGTCGGCGTATTGGCCGTCGGTGATGCCATATGTTGTTCCGGCGAGCGCGTTCTTCTGCGCCAACGCATCAACACGGGTTGCGACGCGCTCGAGGGCCGACTCGATCTGCTGCTCCGCCGTTTCGCAGGCAACGGCTACGTCGGATCCCGCCAAACCCCGCAGCAGATCCGAAACCGCCGGGTGGATCTCGATCGCGCGGATTCCGCGCGCCGCAGCCCGTAGATCGGTCGCGAGCATGGCGAGCGCATCACGATCTGCCTTGAGTACTGGTGCCATCAGATTCCCCCATATCCTCGATGAACCGAGGTTGAGGTTATTGACGGTCAGCGACCGATCGCGGCTGATCTACCGCAATCATGCGGTGGCTGTGGACGACTCCGTTTCCTGTTGACAACGCCCCTACTGCTGATTGAGGTCACCGCGCCGGAAGCTTGGCGCCCATCTTCTCGGAGAACAGTTGTGTGGCTTTCATCGGGCGCAGCATGACGGTGAACTCGTCGATGAGGTGGTCGGGTGTCTCGTGGATGAAGTCGCACCCCTCGATGGCCAGGCCGTCGACCTTGGCTTTGAATATCAGGCCGGTATAGCCATCGAGTGGTGAATTCAGTTCTCGGACATAGGTGAAGTCCTCGAAAGTATCGAAGGCGGCACGCAGGATCATGTCGACGACGTCGCGTCCCTTGTAGGCATTGAAGGCGACCGGGCTGTGAAAGACGACGTGTTCGTCGAGCATCGCTGCGATGTCATCGATCCGTTGTTCCTCGACCGCCGCGCGGAATGCATGCATGTCCAAGCCTCCTCATAGTCCCCTAGAGCAACAGCTTCTTCTGCACCTTACCCATGGCGTTACGGGGTAGTTCGTCAACTACGCGAATTTCCCTGGGCCGCTTATGGTTCGAGAGCTCGGAGGCAACGAGGTCGATGAGTTCGGTCTCGTTGATGCCATCTCCGACCACAACAGCGACAATGCGCTGTCCCAGATCGTCGTCGGGCACTCCGATCACGGCGACCTCATGCACGCTCGGATGGCCGAGCAACACGGTCTCGATCTCGCCTGCACCGATGCGGTAGCCACCGGATTTGATGAGGTCGATCGAGGCCCGTCCGACGATCCGGTGCATGCCATCGGGATCGATGACGGCGACGTCGCCGGTGGCAAACCAGCCGTCGCCAATCCACGATTCCGCGGTGGCGTCGGGCCGATTCAGGTACCCCTGCGACACCATCGGACCACGAATCTGAAGGTTGCCGATGGTTTCTCCGTCATGCGGAACCTCGGCGCCCTGGTCGTCGCGCAGGCGGGATTCGACTCCGGCGATGGGGAAACCGACCCAGCCCGGACGACGTTCGCCGTCGAAACGGGTACTGAGTGTGATGAGGGTTTCGGTCATCCCGTAACGCTCGACGATCTCGTGGCCGGTCAGCTCTTTGATCTTCTCGAACACCGGGACCGGCAGCGGAGCGCTACCCGACACCAGCAGTCGGGCCGGTGCCAGTGCGCGCGCCGACTCCTCGTCGGCGGCGATCCGTGTCCACACCGTCGGGACACCGAAGTACATCGTGCCCGCGGCCGCGGCGTAGTTCTCGGGGGTCGGTTTCACCGTGTGGACCACGGCGCTGCCAACTCGCAGCGGCCCGAGGATACCGAGGATCAAACCGTGAACATGGAAGAGCGGAAGGCCGTGCACCAGAATGTCATTCGAGGTCCATGCCCAGGCGTCCGCGAGGGCGTCGAGGCCGGCGGCGATGGAACGCCTGCTCATCGGGACGCCCTTGGGGAGTCCGGTGGTACCGGAGGTGTACAAGACGAACGCCGTCGAATCCGGATGCGGTTTGGGATGGCTGTGCCACGACCGCGCGTACATCCGGACCGGGAGAACCTGCAGACCTGCGGTGTCCTCGGGGGCCGCGCCGAGCCAGGCCTGAGCACCAGAGTCGGTCAGCATGTGCTGCCGTTCGGTCGCGCCCGCATCCGGAGGAACCGGGACGACGGCGACGCCGGCGATCAGCGCACCCACCACGGCTACCACTGTCTGCGCCGTGGGCTGCGCCAGCACCGCTATGCACCTGGCCCCGCGGATCCGCTCGGCGACCGAGGTGGCCGCACCGATGAGATCGCTTCGCGACAGGACGGTGTCGCCGACCGTGACGAAGGCGGGGTCGTCCGCCCTATTGGTGAGGGAGGCCTGGGTCAACGACGGAAAGAGCATCACCCGACCACTTTGTCATACCGCCGCGCCGCGTCATCGCCGATGCGCACGCCTCCGACGGCGCCGAAATGTCAGACCACCTAGGCACACTGCAGCAATGATCCCTCGCCCCGTCACGATCACCGTCTCCGGCCACGCGACCCGACAGTTCACCCCGAACCGCTGCACTGTGCATCTGTCGGTGCACTCTGACGGCACCACCCGGGAAGGCGCGTCCGAACCGGTGACGGCGGCGGTCACCACCGTCACCGATCTGGTGAAGGCACTCCAAGAGCAGCCCAACTCACCCCTGCAGCGATGGTCTCTTGATCAGCTGCGTCACGACCGGTACCGGCCCTACGATTGGCAAGCCAAGGAGCGCCCGTGGGTCTACCGCTCATCCGCGTCGGTCAGGGTGACGTTCAAGGACTTCAGCGCGCTGGGCGCCTTCATCGATCAGGTCTCCGAGATGGAGGAGGTCGCGGTCGGTCGGATCCACTGGTGGCTCAGCCGCAAGGCCGAAGCAAAGCGGACCGCGCAGGTTCGCGACCTGGCCGTCCGCAACGCACTGGCCAAAGCCCAGGGATACACGCAGGGTCTCGGCTACAGCGAGTTCAATGCCGTGGCGATCGCAGATCCCGGGATGCTCGGCCTGACCACGGGCGGTCAGCATTTCGAGCCGGACGGCGGGATTCCGCGCGCGATGGCCGTGACCGGTGCGCCTCCCGGCGATTCCGAAGACCGCCAGGTCATCGAGCTCGAGCCTGGTCGGGTCACGATCTCGGCCTACGTCGAAGCACGGTTCGAAGCGCTCAAGACCGAGCCGACCGCCGAGGTCTGATGGCATTCTGAACGCCATGCGCACCGCCGGGACCTTCCGTGTTGTCGAGAAGTCCATCGCCGATCTGCGTCTGGCCCTCGACACGGGCAAAGTCACCAGCGTCGAACTGGTCGGGCGCTACCTCGACCGGATCGAACACTACGACCACAACGGCATCCGGTTGAACGCGGTGCCGGTGATGAACCCGGATGCACTCGATGAAGCGCGGACCTCGGATCTGCGACGTCAGCGCGGCGAGGTACTCGGTCCGCTCGACGGCATTCCGTACACCGCGAAAGACAGTTACAAGGTGCGAGGGCTCACGGTCGCCGCCGGTTCTCCAGCGTTCAAAGACCTGATTGCCGGCGACGACGCCTTTGCGATCGCCCAACTGCGT
The DNA here is from genome assembly GCF_056786495.1 of Williamsia sp. Y853. NCBI lineage: Bacteria > Bacillati > Actinomycetota > Actinomycetes > Mycobacteriales > Nocardiaceae > Williamsia > Williamsia sp. Y853. The sequence continues at coordinate 865,763 of NZ_JBXCJC010000004.1, read as the reverse complement.
GCCTGCGGTGCCATCTGCCTTGGCTTGACAACGATGCCGCCGATGGCTGCCGGCGGTATGCAACGCGGACTGTATGGCCGTGCCGAAAGTCCTTACAACGCAGACTTTCTCACGTCCTCATTCGGTTCTGGGTCATCGAACGGATCGGGTACCGCGACGGCGGCCAGCTTTGCCGCGTTCGGTCTCGGCGAGGAAACCTGGTCGTCGGGACGAGCGCCGGCCTCCCACAACGGTCTGGTCGCGTACACGCCCTCCCGGGGTGTCATCTCGATGCGCGGCAACTGGCCGCTGTACGCCACGATGGATGTTGTTGTCCCGCATACCCGCACGGTCGCCGACATGCTCGAGATCCTCGATGTCATCGTCGACGACGATAAGCAGACCCGGGGCGACTTCTGGCGGATGCAGCAGGTGGTCGAGCTCCCCAAGGCCTCTGCGATCAGACCACCGAGCTATCCCGCACTGACGGTCGCGGCCGCGTTGCAGGGCAAACGCCTTGCGGTCCCTCGGATGTACATCAACAAAGATGACCAAGGCAAGGATCCGGTGCACACCCGGCAGTCGATCATCGACCGGTGGCACAAGGCCCGCAGGGTGCTCGAGTCGTTGGGTGCCACGGTCGTGGAGACGGACTTCCCGGTGGTCGAGAACCACGACGAGGACCGGCCCGGCGCACGGAGCATGGTCACTCGCGGATTGGTGCCACCCGACTACTACGCCTGGGAGATGGGTGTCCTGATGATGTGGGGGTGGCAGGACTTCCTCGACGCCAACGGGGACCCGAACCTGTCGGCCTTGGCCGATGTCGACGGATCGCAGATCTTCCCACCTCCCGACGGCGCACTCCCCGACCGCTACGACGTGGAGGACGAGGACTTCGCGGTCACCGTCGAACGAGCCAAGCAGGGTGTGCCCGCGCTGGAGGATCTGCCCAATCTGCAGCAGTCATTGCGCGGGCTCGAAGCCACCCGAAAGCTGGACTTCGAGGACTGGATGGACTCGAACAACATTGATGCCGTGGTGTTTCCGACACAGTCGGATGTCGGACCCGCCGACGCCGACGTCAATCCTGCCTCCGCCGACATCGCGTGGGCCAACGGTGTGCGCTACTCCAACGGCAATCTCGCGATTCGCCATTGCGGCATCCCGACCGTCACCGTCCCGATGGGACTGATGGCCGACACCCAGATGCCGATCGGGCTGACGTTCGCAGGCAAGGCTTATGACGACAGCCTGTTGTTGTCGATGGCGGCGGCATTCGAAAGTGCCGCGGATCCCAGACCGGTCCCGCCGCGCACGCCTGAACTGCCGTAGGCGCCGGGTTACGCCGGTCCGGTGGCTACCGGATTGGCCGAATCCGAACTCCACTGCGACCACGAACCCGGGAACAACGTCGCATCGATATCCGCCAATTGCAGCGCCACGAGGTCGACGGCTGCGGTGACACCCGACCCGCAGTACACGCCGACCGGCTCAGATCCGTCGGCCCCGACGCCGGAGAAGAACTCCCGCAACTGTTCCGGCGTCCGAAAGAAGCCCTCGTCATCCAGGGTGGCGGTGCTCGGTGCATTCACGGCGCCCGGCACGTGACCGGCCACCGCATCAACCGGCTCGACCTCGCCCCGGAACCGTTCGGGTGCACGGGCATCCACCAACACACCGGCAAAGTCGTCGACCTGCTCGGCGGTCAACGTCGGCAAGGCGCCGGCGTAGAGGTCCGACTGCGACACCACCACGTCACCACCGACAACGGCGGTCTCTCCGGTGGCAACGGGTTCACCGGCCTTCGCCCACGCACTCAAGCCGCCATCGAGAATCCGCACATCGGAGATGCCCGCCGCATGAAGCACCCACCAGGCGCGGGCAGAACCAGCGCGGTTCCAGTCGTCGTAGACCACCACGGTGTCGCCGTTGTTGACACCCCAGTGGCGCAACGCAGTCTGCAGCGCCTCACCCGACGGCAACGGGTGGCGGCCCCGACCCTCGATCGAGTGGTCGCTCAGTTCGGTCTCCAGGTCGACATAGACCGCGGTCGGAATATGCGCTGCTGCAAAGGCTTCGCGTCCGTCCGGTGCGGGCAACGACCACCGCACGTCGAGGATCCGCAGGTTGTCCCGCTCGGATGCCAGTTGATCGGCCAACTCCGAAACACTGATGAGAGTCATATCCCTACCTTCTACCACTCGCGCTCAATTCGGTGGCCAGCGCGACGACCGTATCGGAGGCCGTCTGCCGCGATTCGCTCGATGTGTTCGCCTCGGCCCACCAGAACGCAAAGCAATTCCGCTTGACCATCCCAACGCTTCGGTGGAACTTTGAGCGCAGAGAACAACAGCAAAGGGAGATCGTGGATCAACTGAATCGCAAGAAAGAACGCCGCGGCGACCGCACACTGCTCAACGAGATTCTCGACGAGGCACACGTCGCGACCGTGTCCACCGTCGTCGACGGATTGCCGTGGTCGGTGCCGATGCTGATCGCCCGACACGGCGACACAATCCTGATGCATGGCTCCACCGGAGCCGGGGCCTTGCGACACATTGCGGCCGGAGCCCCGGTTGCGGTCTCGGCGTTTGTTGTCGACGGACTGGTTGTCGCCGACACCCTCTTCGACCATTCCATGAACTACCGATCGGCGGTGGTGCGCGGCACCATCGAGAACTCCGATGTCGATCCGCGCGAGGCACTGAACGTTCTCGGTGACAGCATCCTCCCGGGCCGCAGCACCGAAGTCCGTCCACACACCGACAAGGAGATCGCCGCAACGATCGTCTTGTCGCTCCCGATCGTCGACGGCCAATGGATCACCAAGGCGCGCGCCGGTGGTCCCGGCACCGACAACTCTGATACCTGGACCGGACACATACCTATGCGAACCGTCTACGACGGACCCATCACCGAGACCGAAGGCCAGATCCCCGCGTCGGTGCGACGCCTGAGTACCTAGAGCGCGCCGAGCGACTTGGTCATCTGCTTCTGCGTCTCGTCGGCGAGACGCTTGAAGACCATCCCGAAAACCGGATCGGACAGCTTCGCGACTCCGTTGAAGACGACATGCGCGTGGTACGCAACCGACGTCTTGGCCGGACCCTGCGGATAGATCGAAATATCATCGATGCTGGTTGCGGTCTTGTTGACGCCCTCAAGGGTGACCCGGTCGGGATCGTCGCGGGTGAGCGTGTACTTCAGGTGAGTCCTGATCCCGGCGATCTTCGAGGTGTTGTCCCACTCGGTACCCAAGACGACCGGCCCGGATCCGACTTGCGTGCATTTCTGCGTTCCCGGGTCCCACTGCTCCGCATTGGCAAAGTCGCGTAGATATGCGCGAACCTTGTCGACCGGCGCTTCGACCGTGAACGTGCGTTGAACATTAACCATCCTTCAACGGTAGACGAATTCCTGCCGCGTCACCCCTGACCTGCACAAACAACTTGGTCAAAGTTCACAATCATCATCGAACGTGTGAACGAGATCGAGTCGGAGAAACCAGCCGTTGCCGAACCCGGGTGCGACGAAAGAAGTCGACTCAGCCGACCGCGTCACCGATCCGGCGTCGGCGATCATCGCGGCGTTGGCGGCGTTCATCGATCTCGAGTGTCTTGAGCACGGCAAGCTCGTACTCGAGATGGGCTCCCAGGTCAGGCAGAAAGTCCAAGGCCTCTGGATGCGATTCACTGAGCACCACATCAACGATGCCCGATGCATGCAGGTCCGTGGCCCGAATACCCTGCTGCGCAGCCAGATCCGCAGCGTGTTCGGTGTCGCGATATACGATCAGACTGGCACCTTCGGGCGGTAGCGGCGAGAGCCAGGAGTTCTCCATCGCGATCACCCGATCAGCCGGGAACAACGCCAACGCCGCACCCCCGGCGCCCTGCCCCAACAGCACAGAGATCGTCGGCACGGTCAGCGCGCTCAACTCCGCTATGCAGTGCGCGATCTCGCTGGCCAGGCCTCCCTCTTCGGCATCGGCGGACAGGTCGGCGCCCGGCGTATCGATCACCGTCACCAGCGGAAGACCCAGACCCTGCGCCAGCCTCATCCCTCGTCGTGCAAGTCGCAGATCCGCCGGACCGATCAGTGCGCCAGGCACCTGCCGCTTGCGGTCCTGGCCCACCACCACCGCCGACTCACCACCAAAACTGGCCAACGCCAGGATGATTCCACTTCGAGAGTCGACCTCGCCGCCGCCTGCCAACTCGATCGACTCGGTAGTCGACCGCTTCAGCAGATCACTTACCCCCGGCCGGTCGATGGCACGCGATGCCGTGACCACGGCCCATGGATCCTGCGCCACCACCGGAGCACCGTCTTCCAACGAGGGCTGAGTTTCGCCCTCGGACTCCTGATGCCCGAGCAGGCCGACGATGCGGGACGCCGTCGCACCCAGCTCGTCAACACCGACAACAAGATCGATCAACCCGTGCGACCGCAGGTTCTCCGACACCTGCACGCCGGCCGGAAATTCGTGCCCATAGAGCCCTTTGTAGACGCGAGGGCCCAGGAATCCGACCAACGCGCCCGGCTCGGCCAGCGTCACATGCCCCAACGAACCCCAGGAAGCGAACACCCCACCGGTTGTCGGGTGCCGCAAATAGACCAGGTACGGCAGCCGCGCCGCCTTGTGATCGACCACGGCAGCGGTGATGTTGACCATCTGCAAAAAGGCCGGTGTCCCCTCCTGCATGCGGGTACCACCGGAAGCCGGAAGTGCCAGCACAGCAAGCTGTTCGGAAGTGGCGCGGCGGATAGCCGCGACCACCCGTCGTCCGGCTTCGCGGCCGATCGACCCACCCAGGAACCCGAACTCGCTCACCACCACGGCTATGCGCCCACCGGACAGGGTGGCTTCTCCACACAGAACCGACTCGTCGAGCCCGGTCTTCTCGCGGGCGCGGGCGATGTCGGCCGCGTAGCCCGGATCGTCCGGCAGCGTCGTCAACTCGACGTCCCAGGGTCGCCAGCTGCCCTCGTCCACCAGCTTCGCCAGCAGTTCGGCAGCCGTCATCCGCTCCGGAGTACCTGTTGTCTCGCCCACGACATCAACCGTAGGCGGTTTGCGGTCAGAAGTACTGAGCACCACCGTCGACGGATACGTGTTCGGCGGTCATGAACGACGACTCGTCCGAGGCCAGGAATGCCACGGCGTTGGAGATCTCCTCGGGTTCGGCCACGTACTGGTTGAGGAAGGGAGTACCCATCACCGCCAATCGGGGGTTGGCGGCGGCGGTCTCCTCGATCCGCGCGACCATGTCCCCCGACCCCATCGGGCTTGCCACAGCACCGGGATGCACGCTGTTGACCCGGATGTTGTGTGCACCGAGTTCCGCAGCAAACGCGCGGGTCATGCCGGTCACCGCGTGCTTACTCGTGGTGTAGTGCACCATGAACGGCTGCACCTTCTTGCCTGCATACGAACTGATCAGGATGACCGATCCGCCACCACGCTCGACCAGTGCAGGCGCGGTGGCCATGACCGTGTTCCATACACCCGTGACGTTGATATCCATGTGATCGCGGAACATCTCCGGCGTCGACTCATCCCACGTCGCCGGAATGCAGATCCCCGCATTGGCGACCACCACGTCGAGTCCGCCGAACTGATCAACCGCGTCGGCTGCCAGTGCCTTCAGCGCATCGAGGTCCCGGACATCGCCCTGCCGCAGCAGCGCCTTACGACCCTGCGCCTCGACCAAGGCCACGGTCTCGGCGAGATCTTCAAGCGTCGCGGAGTCATAGGGCACGCCAGGCAACGGGCCGGCGAGATCGATTCCGACGATGTCGGCACCCTCACTCGCCAAACGGACCGCATGCGCTCGTCCCTGCCCACGGGCTACCCCGGTGATGAATGCAACCTTGTTCTCCAGTCGTGACACCTGCACACCTCTTCTGTCGTAGACAATTCGCCCTGCCGACTGTATGCCTCCGCAAGATCCTGCAGTTCAAGATCTTTCGCGCTGCCGCGGACTACCATCAGGCAATGATCGATCACCTGGCATTGCAGTCACTTGATCCGGCCGCCTGCGCAGCGTTCTACGTCAGCGTCTTCGCACCGCTCGATGTTCACGAGGTGATGCGATTCGAACGCCCCGACGGTCTTGTGGTCGGCCTTGGGACGGGCGACTTTCCGGAACTCTGGTTCGGGCCGCTCGTCGACCCCGGGACCCGCCCGGTCCACCTGGCACTGACCGCATCCAGCCGCGAGGCGGTCGACGAAGTCCACAGACTCGCGGTGGCAGCAGGCGCCGAGATTCTGCACCAACCGCGAGTCTGGCCCGAATACCACCCGAGCTACTACGGCGTTTTTCTCCGTGACCCCGACGGCAACAACGTCGAGGCCGTGAACCACGGGTTCTAGTACCGCGACACCAGCGCGGGACAAGACCAGAGACGGCGCGTCACCATCCGTTGAGGTGGATCACCGCGGCAGTAGTTAATCTCCCCCTGATCTGAAGGGTTCCGTCGATCTCGTATCCAGCGGATGCTCACCGTATTCGCCTACCCGCACATACGTTTCGTACGAGCATCGGAGATCACCCTATGAGCAACACCAACCGTTCCGTCGCCATCATCGGAGCCGGTCAGACCGGTATCTCGGCGGCCGTTGGCTTCCTGAACGCCGGATTCGACGTCACCGTCTACAGCGACCGCAACCAGCAGAGCCTGTTTCGCGATGTCTCCGCCACCGGCACCGCGGTCACCTTTGGTTTGTCGCAGGAGTCCGAGGCCGCACTCGGCGTCGACACCTTTGCCGGCCGCGCGCCGCAGGTCACCGGCATCAGTGCCCGCACCATCACCGGCAGCGGCCACGACTACACCGAACTCCTCGACTTCGACGCCGACTTCCCCGGTTTCGAGGCCATCGGAGTCGACACGCGGCTCAAGGTGGACGAACGCATCACGCAGTTCCAGGAGAAGGGCGGCACGTTCATCGTCGAGGAGGTCGACCCGGACCGGCTCGACACGATCGCCGGCCAATACGACCTGACGCTGGTCGCGACCGGCAAAGGTGGACTGGCCAAGTTGTTCTCGGTGGACGAGGCGAGGTCACCGTACAAGAGTCCGCAGCGCAGCGTGCTGCTGCTGACCGTCGAAGGTCTCGACCACGGACCCGATGTGTTTGCGCACCGCAGCCCGGCAGGCGGCAAGCACCAGGCGTTCAACTTCGCAGATCAGGGCGAAGGTTGGTGGGGCCCGTATCTGCACAAGGACGCCGGACCGTCATGGTCGTTCCTCGGTTGGGCACAGCCGGGCAGTGAGTGGGAGCGGCGCTTCCAGTCGGTCACCGATGCTCACTCGGCGCACAAGGTGGTCATCGACCTGCACCGCGAGTACTTCGACTGGGATCTGCCCGAGGTGCTGAGTACCCGGGTCATCGAAGAAGATCCGCACTCCTGGCTGCAGGGAGCCGTCACACCGACAGTGCGTAACGCGCTGGGCCACACCGCAAGTGGACATCGCATCGCCGCACTGGGTGACACCGCGGTGGCCTACGATCCAATCACCGGCCAGGGCGCACAGAGCGGATTCATCCAGGCAGCACAGCTGGTCGCCGCGGCCAAGGATCACGAGGGTGAGTTCGATGACGCCTGGATCACCGATACCTACAACAACTTCTTGACCAGCCGAGTCGATGCCGCCAACCTGGCAACCCGAATCTTCCTGCGTGACCCGGTATTCGCTGACTATGGGGCCGTCCTGTTCCCGGCCGCAGCCACGAACCCGAAGTTCGGCGCCGCACTCTTCGGACTGCTGTCCGACCCGTCACCGGTCCTGTCGATCAATTCGGTCGATGACGCGAAGGCACTGATCTCCGCGGTGACCGGCGAGGACGCCGATTCCATCCTGGCGAAGTTCGCACCGGCCGGGCGATTCTCCCGATCTGCACTCAGCGCCCTGGCTCCGGCGATCTGACGATCCGCCACGGCAGGCGCCGTGGCGAAACCGGTTGAGCAAGTCTTCGCCGGTGGCGGTGATCTCCCACCGATCACCGCCACCCACCGCTAGCCTCGTCATCATGGACTTCGACGATCAGCGAGCCTGGCTGGTGAGCGCCGCCCATCGACTGGCCCGCCGTCGCCTGGTGATCGGCACCGGGGGCAACCTGTCGATCCGTGTCGGGGACCGGATTCTCGTGACACCCAGCGGTGCCGACCTCGAGTTCCTGACGCCAGCTCAGGCGGTGGTCACCGACCTCGACGGCACGGTGGTGGCAGACAGCCCTTACACACCGACGTCCGAACTGCTCCTGCATTTGGAGATCTATCGGTCGACGAGCGCGAAGGCCGTAGTTCATGCACACCCGGTGGCATCGATCGCGGTGGCCAATCTCGTCGACGAACTGCCGGCAGTGCATTACACCGCGGCGCTGGTTGGTGGCGGTGTGAGGGTGGCGCCACACGAGGTCTTCGGCACCCAGGAGCTGACGGACGCCGTGGCGATGGCCCTCGTCGAGCGCACCGCCGCGCTGATGCGCAATCACGGATCGGTCGCGTACGGCGACTCGATCGAAACCGCCTGCGAACGAATCGAACTCGTCGAATGGCTGGCGGAGATCTACCTGCGGACCGCAGCGGTCGGAGTCGGTGCGGTCTTGAATCAGGAACAGCTCGTCGCGGTGGCGGTCGCTGCGGCAGCGCGTGGCTACTCGCCGATCAGCAGGAGATGACACATGCAGATTGTGACGTTCGGAGCGCATGTCCTCGACGTGGTGGTGCATCCGGTCGATGAGATCCCCGAAGGCCAAGGTGCGCTGCTGGTCCCGCACATCCGGCTGGTGCCTGCGGGTCCGGCCGGGGGCACGGCGATCGCGCTCGCGAAGCTGGGCGCGGCGGTTTCCACGGTCGGCGCGATCGGACGCGACGACTCCGGCGATCTACTGACCACGCTTCTGCAACGACACGGTGTGGTCACCGAACATCTTGTGCACGTGGATGATCAACCCACGTCGATGAGTGTGCTGCCCATCCGGAGCAACGGTGACCGACCGGCGCTGCACATGCCCGGCGCCAACCTCACCTATCCGCTCGACCAGGTCCCCCTCGATCTGCTCACCAGTGCCGACCACGTGCACATCGGCGCACCCGAGTTGCTCAATCCAACCGAACTGGTGAAGGTTCTGGAAGCGATACATGCTGCGGGGGTGACGATCTCCGCCGATATTCTCGCGCCGGGCGACCCTGGCGTCTTGGCCTGGATCGACCCGGTACTGCCACACCTGGATTACCTACTGCCCAACGACGAGCAGGTCCTCGGATTCACCGGGGCCACTAATTTGATCGACGGATGTTGCGCCCTCATCGACCGTGGTGTCGGATGCGTGGCGGTCACGGCAGGCGCAGAGGGGGCGTGGGTCGTCACGGCGGCGGCAGCCGAACACGCCGCGGCCACCGATGTCGAGGTCGTCGACACCAGTGGCTGTGGGGACGCATTCTCGGCCGGCTTCATCGCCGGCCGGATGGCTGACTTCAGTCTCCTGCGATCGGCACAGCTGGGCTGCGCGGTGGCCGGAATTGTGGCCACCGGCCTCGGTAGCGATCACGGCGACTTCGACTGGACCTCGCTGACGGCCGCACTGCCCAGCTGAACCGCGGCAACTCCGGAAGGTCGCCCCGTTTGTTTATGCTCAATTCAGAAGAATGCAGACATCAATTGCACCCGGAAATAGAAAACGATCAATAACACTGATGTGCCCGCACATCAGTTTGCATACGATTCAATTCGCGAATTATCGCCATTCTATTTGACTGATGTCGCGGCCGGCTCCCACCCTCGATCGACACGACTCGGAGCACGGAAGACCCGGCCCGGGCCCCACACACCTCTCTCGCGGTACAGACGCCATTTCCGCCGACATCCACACCGCTCGACTCCAGCGCCGCCGCCTACCGACTCCCACGACCGGCAGAGAACTTTATCGCCCCTACCAGCACCAACAGCCGAAACGCAGAACGCCACCGGACTCCCCTTCCCGAGCTTGCCGGGCTGGTATCTCGACGTGCAGCCATCACGACACCCAACTCACTCGACCGCCAACTTACACGCATAAGTAAACCGTGTGTAGCCTTTCGCCAGATGCACCTGAGCACGCCCCGCCGCCCGGCCGGAGCACCCTTCACATGGGCGGGAAATACGCTCTGGCTAACACCTGAAGTGCGTGATAACGTGACTTTCGCTACAGGGGATTATTGTTTTCCATGAGCCCGAAGTACGGAAATCAACTTCTTTTGTTGCCCGTGTGCTCCTTGCTCGGTGCGGACCGTTTCGAATTCCGTCGCAACAGCCGGCGATGGAATCGTCACGCACCTGGAGTCGATCACGAGGTTGTCCACTTCCCCGCCCGCGCGCCAGAGCGAGCTTGGGCGTATCCGGCGTCTTCATCGGCGTCACGTGAACTCAGCCGACCAGTCGAACAAATGGAGAAGTAATGTCGCTTCATACCACCAGCGCATCGTTGTATCCGCCGGAAGGATTGGCTCCTCCGAAGGATCGTCGCGGCCACGCCGTCGGCGACCTCGGACTCCCCACCGGAACCCAGGTCTTCTCGGCGGACAATCACATCTCACTCGCCGACGACATCTTCTTCGAACAATTCCCCGCCGAACTTCAGGAGAAGGCTCCGCGAGTGTGGTACGAGGAGGGGGCTTTTCAGCTGGGACGCAAGGGAAAATCGTTTCTTCCCGGAGACTTCAGCCACGTCCTGATGCAGTACGACCCCCTCGTCGGATCCGGCAGCGCAAACCTCGAGGCGAGGTTGGACGAGCTGGCGGCGGACGGCGTCTCCAAGGAACTCGCTTTCCCCAACGCGCTTCTGGCACTGCTGTACTACCCGGACCGCGACATCCGCGAACGCGCGTTCCGGATCTACAACGAGTACATCGCCGACCTCCAGGAGCGATCGGGCGGACGGTTCTTCGGAGTCGGACTGATCAACTGGTGGGATGCCGCAGGCACTCGTCGCACCCTTGACGAGCTGAAGTCGTTGGGCCTCAAGACTTTCCTGATGCCTCTCTCGGCAGGTAAGGACCTGGAGGGCACACCCATCGATTACGGCAGCACGTCGATGATCCCGGTGTGGGATGTCATCGAGGAGTCCGGCGTTCCGCTGGCCCACCACATCGGTGAGGCGCCGCTGTCGAGCCCATGCGAGGTCAACAGTGTTGCTGTCGGCATGATGCACAACGTCGCCCCGTTCCGCGAGATGTTTGCCAAGTACATTTTCAGCGGCATCATCGATCGCCATCCGGGCCTCAAGATCGGCTGGTTCGAAGGCGGCATCAACTGGGTCCCGTCGGCCATCCAGGATGCAGAACACATGCTTGCATCGTTCCGTCACATGTTGAATCGTCCTGTCGAACATGATGTTCGGCACTATTGGGACAACCACATGAGCGCGTCGTTCATCGTCGACCCGCTGGGTTTGGCGCTGATCGACCAGATCGGGATCGATCACGTCATGTGGTCATCCGATTACCCACACAACGAGAGCAGCTTCGGCTACTCAGAGAAGTCGATCGCCGCGGTGGTCGAGGCACTCGGCCCCGAGGACGCGGTCAAGGCCGTCAGCACGAACGTCTCGAAGTTCCTGGGCCTGCCGCAAGAAAGCGACCCAACCTCTTGACCTCATCTGTCTTGACCAGCAACAAGACCATTTTGCGTGTCCCCGACAAACCCGACCTCGCCCGGATGCGACGCGAGGTCGGTGCCCGGATCCGCGCGGAGATGGTCGAGCACGACATCGGTGCGTTGATCCTCCTCGGCAACAACGCTGTCGCCTACGCCACCGGCGTGAGCTGGCCGCTGGGTGATGCCGGTTTGTCACACGTCGAGCGACCGGTGGCGGTCATCCTGCCCGACGACGAATGGCCCTACCTTTTCCTGCCGATACGCGATGGTGCGCCGGAAGATTCGGTCTTGCCCGACGATCATGTGCTGCCGCCGGTCTATCTGGAGTTCGATGAGGGCGTCGAGACCTTTGCCCGGGCACTGGCCGACCTGGTGCCGGCAGAAGCCGTCTACGCCGTCGACGAGAGCACCGGGGCGATGCTGCGGGCAACCAAGCGCCTGTTCCCGTCGGGGCCGCCGCGCGACGCCGCAGTGATCATCGGCGCCGCCAAACTCATCAAGACCCCAGATGAGCTGTCCTGCATCCGAAATGCCTGTCGTATAACAGAAGAAGCGATGGTCGAGGTCCAGGCGGCCCTGGCTCCGGGGATGCGGCAGATCGACCTGTCCGCCGGCTTTGTCCGGCGGGCATTCGAGCGGGGGGCAACGGCCAACATGCTCGACGCCATCTGGCAGGTGATGCCATCGAGCAAGGACACCGGTGTCTGGACCACCCACGGCGATCTGGCGCTGCCACTGCTGACCACCGAACGGGAACTCGTTGCCGGCGACGTCCTCTGGGTCGATGTCAGCATCACCTACTCGGGCTACTGCTCCGACTTCGGTCGCACCTGGATCGTCGGGCAGGACCCGTCAGCACGTCAGCAGGCACAGTTCCGGCGTTGGAGGGACCTGATCACCGCGGTGTTCGAGACCCTGAGACCCGGTGTCACGCTCGAGGATCTCGCCACCGCTGCCATCGAAGTGAATGGCGGGACCAAGCCCTGGCTCCCGCACTTCTACCTCGGACACGGCATCGGTACCTCAGCGGCCGAAATGCCCATGATCGGAACCGATCTGGGTCCCACCTACGACAAGAACTTCATCCTGCAACCCGGGATGGTGCTGGTACTGGAGCCGGTGGTCTGGGAAGACGGCACCGGCGGCTACCGCAGTGAGGAGATCGTGGTCATCACCGAAGAGGGCTTCGCGCCGCTCACCGACTACCCGTACACGCCTTATGGCGACTGAGATCCTGGCCGATGATCGCGCTCTTCGCACCGGACGGCGAGAACGCGCACTGGCCCAGATGCAAGCCCACGACCTCGACATACTCGTCTTGGGTCGACAGGCCAACGTCCGCTACGTCACCGGCGCAACGCAACTGTGGGTGGCAGGCACACGACCATTCGCACCGAACTGCGTCCTGTCCCGGGAGACCGGTGAGATCCACCTACTCAGCACCTGGGACGAGGGCATCCCGGACGACATCCCCCACGATCACCTGTACGGCATCGCATGGAACCCGATGAACATCATCGCGGTACTCAAGGAGATCAACGGCGCTGCGACGGCCCGCCGAGTCGGAATCGACGCTCTCTCGCCCGGTTTCGCCGAACTGCTACCCCACGCATTCCCCAATGCCGAGTTGGTGGACGCGGAGATGGCCCTACGGACCGCACGCCGGATCAAGACCGATGACGAGATCGCGTCCATCCGTGAAGCACTCCAGGTCGCCGAAGTGGGCTTGGCCGCGTCGGTGTCCGAACTCCGACCCGGGATCAGCGAACAGCGACTGACGGGTGTCCTCCTGGAGGCGATGGCCGCAGGCGGTGTCAGCACCCCGGCCACGCAGGACGGGGCCTGGGTGACATCCAAAGAACGCCATGGGCGGCGCGCCAACGGAACCAGTGCGGTTCGCTCCGGTGATCTCGTCGCCTTTGCGGCGGGAGTCCTCGACAGGGGATACACCGGCGAGGTCGGTCGAACGTGGCCGGTGGGTGAGTTCACCGCCGACATCCGGTCCATGTATCACCGCTCGGAAACCCTGCGAGACCGCCTCTTTGGCGCCTGTCAGGCCGGCGCACCGGCCGGCGCCCTCCTCTCGGCGTACGAGGCGGCCGGTGAGCCATTGCCCCCGACTCCGGTTGCACATGGATTGGGCCTGGGCTTCGACCCACCCGTCGTCTCGCCGCACCTACCGGAGACCAACGCCTCCGAGACACTCGAGCCGGGCATGGTCTTGGCTGTCACGAGCTACGTCTGGACGCTGGGCCTCGGAGCAATCTTCGGTCGCGATGCCGTCCTGATCACCGACCACGGGCCCGAGGTTCTCACCACAGCTCCCTGGTGGACCGGATAACCCCCAGTGAAGGCGAATACAGAGGGAGTCAGCACAGCATGACGGATTCACTTCCCAAGCCCGAGGAGATCATCCTCTTCGAGAAGGACCGAAAGACCAAGATCGCAACGATCACGTTCAACCGTCCCGACCAGCTCAACGCACCGACCGCAGCGGCCCGTCTGCGCTACGGCGACCTGATCCACCGATGCAGCATCGATGACGACGTCAAGGTGCTGGTGGTCCGCGGTGTGGGTGACGACTTCGGCTCGGGCGCAGATCTTCCCGAGTTCATGGCGAACCAGAATGCGGACTCTCCGCAGGCCCGGCTCCGCGAGTTCAAACTCGACGAAGACGACGTCACGGCGCCGCCGCGGGGATCGTTTCGGTTCGGTGCGTCGGTCAGTCAGTGGTATGCCAATCCGCAGGCCGGATGTCGCAGCCTGCAGGAGTTCAAGAAGATCAGCATCGTGGAGACCAAGGGCTATTGCTACGGCTGGCATTTCTATCAGGCCGCGGACGCCGACCTGCTGATCTCGGCTGACGACACCTTGTTCGGGCACCCGTCGTTCCGCTATCACGGATGGGGTCCCCGGATGTGGACCTGGGCACAGGCCATGGGGCTGCGCAAGTTTCAGGAGATGGTGTTCACCGGACGGGCCTTCACCGCCGCCGAGATGGACGCCTGCGGATTCATCAACAGTGTGGTGCCCCGCGCGGACCTGGAGGCGGAGGTCGACAAGTACGCGACCTCCTGTGCGCGCACACGTCCGACCGACACCGTCTTCATGCAGAAGACGTTCTTCGAAATCATGAAACAGCAACAGGGCGAGTACATGGGCAGTCTCATGTCGGCGTTCTTCGAGTCGATGGGCAGCAACATCGCGGCCGACGGCGACGAGGTGATGCTCGAGGACGAGGACACGTTCGGCCGCGGCCTCAACAACACCGTGAAAGGCACCGACGACCAGTACCCGCCGGAGTTCAGGTTGAGCAAGTCCGGTCGCAAGAAGAAGAAATAGTCCTGATGCCTACTGCCGGTCGCGGATACCCGCTCGACGGATACGTGGTTGTGGATCTGTCGGTGGGTATCGCCGGGGCGTACTGCACCAAGCTTCTGGCCGACGGCGGTGCCGAGGTCATCAAAGTCGAACCACCCCAGGGTGATCCGTTGCGCAGGTGGTCCGCCTCGGGCGCGCGGATCGCGCCGGACTCCGATGGCGCCCTGTTCAGTCACCTGGCCTGCTCCAAGGACAGCGTCGCGGTCGACCCCGACAACCCCGACGATCTCGAACTCCTGGAAAAGCTGCTGACCGGGGCCGATGCGGTTGTGTGGTCGCGTGACTCGCGCATCACCGAGCAGCCATTGTTGACCGCCGAAGAGATCCATCGCAGGTATCCGCACTTGACCGTCACCGCGATCACGCCATTCGGCTTGGCGGGACCGTGGAGCGATCGGCCGGCCACCGAGTTCACCTTGCAGGCCGCCTCGGGTGGCATCGTCGGGCTCGGTCGAGGATCACCGGACCGGGCGCCCGTCCACGTCGGTGGCCAGGTGGGTGAATGGCTCACCGGCGCTTACGCGAGTGTGGGGACACTCGCATCGAGAATCGGCACCACCGACAGCGGTATCGGCGACTTGGTCGACGTCTCGATGCTGGAGACCGAGATCCTCTGTCTCACCTACTATTCCGTCAGCTTCTTCGATGTTCTACAGCGACCGTTCCGAACCAAGCGCGCCACCAGCGTTCCCGGTGTGGCCACCGCGGCCGACGGGCTGGTGGCGCTCGGCTGCGGCACCATGCAGCAGTGGTTCGACCTCGCGGTCATGGTCGGGCATCCGGAGTGGATTGATGAGGAATCGACACTCACACTCACCGACCGGGCTCAGCAGCACGCGCCGGACATCTACGCCTGGCTGTCCGAGCAGGATGTCGATGGCATCCGCGACTTCGCCAGTGCGCTGCGCATTCCCAATGCCCCGGTCGTCGATGGTGGGAATGCGACTGCGCAGGACCATTTCCGAGAGCGTCAGAGTTTCACCACGAACCCGCGGGACGGATTCGACCAGCCCACTTCGCCTTTCCGGATGCAGCCGGCGCAGCTTCGTCCACCGGAGCCGGCACCTCACCTCGGCGAGCACACCGAGTACCACCGTGCCGAGCCACTGCGCCGGCGCGCAAAACCCACGAATCCCCAGGCCCAGAAGCAACTTCCTTTTGCCGGGCTGCGGGTTCTGGACATGACCGCATACTGGGCCGGCCCGTCCTGCACGCATTTTCTCGCGATGCTCGGCGCCGAGGTGATCCACCTGGAGTCGACCCGACGGCCCGACGGAACCCGGCTCATCGCGGGTGTTCCCGTCACCGAAGACCAGTGGTGGGAAAGATCGCCCATCTTCTCTGGCCTGAACACCAACAAGAAGAGCCTGACCATTGACTTCCAGACCGACCGTGGGCAGCAACTGCTCCGAGAACTCGTGGCGACGTCCGACATCATCGTCGAGAATTACACGCCGCGAGTACTCGATCAGATCGGTCTGGACTTCGCCGGAGTCCACGCCCTGCGCCGCGACGCAATCATGGTGCGGATGCCGGGCTTCGGTCTCGACGGGCCCTGGCGGGAGAACCCGGCATTTGCGTACGTCATCGAGGATGCGTCCGGATTGACTTGGCTGACAGGCTATCCCGATGCCAATCCACTCGAGCCGTATTCTCTGGGTGATCCGAATGCCGGAATCCATGCGCTGGGCGCACTGTTATTGGCCTTGGAGCACCGCGAGCGCACGGGAGAAGGTGTGCAGGTCGAGGTCGCGATGGTCGACGCGGCGCTGGCCATCGCCGCCGAGCAGGTCACCGAGTACTCGGCATACGGGAACATCCTGCAGCGGGATGGAAATCGAGGACCCGTGGCCGCGCCGCAAAACCTCTACCTGACCGCCGACGTCGATGAGTTCGGGCGAAATGACTGCTGGATCGCGGTGGCGGTGGCCACCGACACTCAGTGGACCGCAATGCAAAAAGCGCTCGGCGGACCCGAGTGGGTGACGGACCCCCGGTTCGACGACGCCGCCGGTCGTCGCCGCCATCACGACCTCATCGACGCCGAACTCGCCGCCTTCTTCCTGATGATGAGCAGCGAGGGCGCCGTCGAACTACTCTGCGAGGCCGGGGTACCCGCGGCGAAAGTCATGCAGCCGCACCGGACAATCGAAATTCCGCAGCTTGCGTTCCGAGGGTTCTTCGAGCAGGTGGATCATCCGGTCAACGGCCCCGCGGCCCACAGCACCATACCGATCCGGTTCACCGACAGCATCGACCACTTCCATCAGACGCCGGCACCACTCCTCGGTGAACACAACCAGCAGATCTTGTCCGAGCTCGGACTCACCGATGACGAAATCGCCGCGTTGCAGACCGACGGCATCATCGGCACCTCACCCGATCGATAGTTCCCCAGCGCAGACGCTCCATCTGTACGAGGACGCTCCACAAATTTGTGGAGCGTCCTCGTACAGATGGAGCGTTTGCGGGGTGGGGTGGGGTGGGTTCGGGCGCTACCAGGTGACCGGCAGCTGATAGACACCGAAGGCCAGGCGGTCGTGCTTGAACTCGACCTCTTCGAACGGAATTGCCAACTTCAGGTTCGGGATCCGCCGAAGCAGGGTCTGGAAGACGATCTGCAACTCCACCCGCGCGAGCTGCTGACCTACGCACTGGTGAACACCGAAGCCGAAGCCCACCTGCTGGCGGGCGGGACGGAGAATATCCAGCTTGTCGGGCTCGGGAAACTCCCTGGCATCCCAGTTGGCCGGGGCCAGGTCGATGATGATGCCCTCCCCCGCCTTGATCGTCTTGCCGCCGATCTCGATGTCCTCCACCGCAACTCGCCGTTGCCCGTTCTGAATGATGCTCAGATAGCGCATCAGTTCTTCAACAGCGTTGGCCAGCACCTTCGGGTCATCGGAGTCACGCAGCAGCGCAAATTGTTCCGGGTTCTGCAGCAGCGCCAGCGTGCCGAGCGAAATCATGTTGGCACTGGTCTCATGGCCGGCGATCAGCAGTCCGGTGCCGAGCTGCGCGGCCTCCCGCATGGTGATTTCTTCGGCGCGAACCCGCTCGGCCAGTTCGGTCACGATGTCCTCGGCCGGTTCGTCCATTTTCTTCTTGACCAGCTTGATCAGGTACCTGGCCAACCCGGTCCGACCCTCTGCCGCCTGCTCGGCCGAGGCAAACCGGCTCACCCCCGTGGTCGCGTGCGCCTGGAAGAACTCGTGATCCTCGTAGGGCACGCCCAGCATTTCGGTGATCACCAGGGACGGCACCGGCAGCGCGAGCTCCTCGACCAGGTCGGCGGGTTGCGGGCCGGCCAGGATCGCGTCGATGTGCTCATCGGTGATCCGCTGGATGGCCGGACGCATCGCGTCGACGCGCTTGAAGGTGAAGGGACGGGTCAACATTCGACGGAACTTGGTGTGCTCCTCACCATCGGAGGTGAAGACCGACCGCGGACGCAGATCAACCGTCGACAGCATGCCCTCATTCCAGTGTGGGAAGCCCGGGCGCCTGTCGTCGACGCTGACCCGCGGATCACCCATCAGAGCCTTCAGCTCGGGGTAGCCCGTGACCAGCCATGGAGTGCTGCCGTCCCAGATCCGGACGCGGCTCAACGGTTCGGTGTCCGTGAGTGCCCGCACCTGCGGCGGAGGTGCGAACGGACACTGCGCCGACCGCTCCATCGGGTAGTCCGGAACGTCCCCGGTTCCTTCGATTGTGGTGCTGGGCAGCGAGTCAGACATGGTCACTCCTTTGGGGGGTTATCGGAAGATCGAGGGCGGTACGCGGGCGCTACGGATGCGCTCATTCCTCCACGTGGATGGCCATTGCGGGACATACCGCCGCTGCTTCTCTGACGTGACCATGCAGTTCGACGGGTGGATGATCGTCGAGCAACTCGACGATCCCGTCGTCATCACGTTGATCGAAAACATCTGCCGCCTCGAAGACGCACTGTCCGGCAGCAATGCACTTGGATTGTTCGACCGTCACTTTCATACGGGCCTTCTTTCTCCGTTGCTGTGGGCAGCGGCAGACGACTTGTCCGAGAAGTTCCGCTTCTTCAACGGTTTACCGGCGACCGTGCCACCGTCGACCGGTAGGACCGTTCCCGTCACGTAAGAGGAACGATCACCACCGAAGTACAGGGCAACTTCTGCCACGTCCCCGGGCTCGCCGTCCCGCTTGAGTGGCCGGTCGGCCTTCATGGCCTCGCGCACGCCCCTGGTGAACCGCTCCCCCGCCTCCGGCGGCATCTTTGCCGCGGACGTGGCGAGCAATGAGGTGGGAATGTTGCCCGGTGCAATGCAATTGACGCGAATGTCGTACTCGGCCAGTTCGATGGCCGCCGATTTCGTGAAGTGGATGGCGGCGGCTTTGGACGCCCGATAGGTCATCACACCGCCGCCTGCCAGCACGCCGCCCACCGACGACACGTTGATGATCGAGCCGCCGTTGGCAGTTGCCATGTAGCGGGCTGCGTTTCGGGTACCGAGCATCACCCCGAGGAGGTTGACCCCCATCACATGATGAAAGTCGGCCAGGTCATCCTGCAGGAAGTTCTTGTGCATGACCCCGGGGACTCCAGCGTTGTTGACCATGATGTCCAGTGCGCCAAACGTATCCACCGCGACCGAGACGAGCTGTTCGACCTGCAACGGGTCGGAGACATCTGTCGTTTGGAATAGCGCTTCGGGCCCATACGCGGCGGCGAGGGATTCGCCACCGACCCGGTCGGTGTCCGCGATCACCACGCGGGCCCCTTCGGCAAGGAACCTCTCGACCGTCGCGGCGCCGATCCCCGCGGCCCCGCCCGTCACCACTGCGACCTTGCCTGACAGTTCGCCCATCGCCATCACTTCCGTTGTTCGGTCGTGCGCGCACTCGCGCACTGGTTCTCGAAGAATTCGATGAGAAGTCGGCTCACCGCGGCCGGCTGTTCTATCTGTGGGCAATGACCGGCCTGTGGGATCACCGCCGCGGAGCCCGCCCGCACCTGGTCGGCCAGTTCTTTTGCCCAACCTGGCGGCAGGAGTTTGTCGCACTCACCCTCGACGACCAGTGCGGGCACCTCGATCCGCTCATGGGGCCGACCAGTCGTCACCGGAGGTGTCGTCGCCAGTCCCGGCCGCCGGAATCTGGCTGCCGCCACCGCTTCCCATGCTCCCGGCGCTGTGGCGGACTCGTGGCGCCGACGTACATAGTCGTCATCCGCCGCGTATCTCGCGTCGTGGAACAGTGCTTCCACAATCTGGCGCATCGCCGGCATGGTGGCGTCGTAGTCGTACAGCGCGTGCATGTGTTGGCCCTGCTGGATTTCTCCACCGCCGCACATGGCCACCAGGCTCCGGACCGGTAGCAGCGGACGGTCTGACGTGAGGTCGGCCAACAGCATGACCGCCCCCATCGAGTTTCCGACGAAGTGGGCCGAGTCCACACCCAGCACCCGACACCAGGCTGCGATGTGCCGTATTCGCAGTCCGCGGCCGTCATTGAAGTCGACCACCTTCGCCGATTCGCCGAAGCCCAGCATATCGGGTGCGAGAACATGAAACCGCTCGGCGAGAGGATCGAAAATGCGCTCGAAGCCCAACTCTGCACTGGCACCGAACTCTCCACCGTGCAAGAGCACCACGGTCGCACCCGAGCCGCCTTCGAGGTAGCTGGTCAAATGCCCGTCAACCACCACATGTCGGCGTGAAATATGGTCGGTCGAGCACCGGCCGGCCGAGACCGTCATGACCGCCGCCCACCCGCGCTCGCGAAGGTCAGCACCTGCCCGGCCAGCATGTCCAACTGCCCGCGGACCGCCTCGTCCGTCAATTCGCCTGATTCATCCCAGATCTGGTCAGCGGAGTTGATCGCAACGCCCAAAGGTGTCGGCCAGGCCCGCAACGCGTGCCCAATCGACCGGAGTTGCCCCAGCGTGCCCACGGCCGCCTGCCAGCCGTAGGCGCAAGAGATGCAACCCCACGGCGTGTTGTCCAGGTATGCCCGCGGTTCGTCGCGCAGGTCCTCGATGTAGTCGATCGCATTCTTGATCAGCCCCGAGACGCCACCGTGGTAACCAGGGGACGACACGATCACCGCGTCGGCACTGCGCAGGGAATCAACCAGTTTGCGCGCCTGCGGCGTCCGTTCCAGTTCGTGCGGCGAGTACATCGGCATGTCGAGGTCGGCGCCGCTGTAGATCTCGGTACGTCCACCTTGCCGCTCGATCGATTCGAGGCAGAACCGCAGCACCCGCTCGGTGGACGAATTGGTGCGCAGTGTGCCGCCGAGTCCGACCACCAGGGGTCTGGCTTCGGACCGCACTGCCGAACCGGACGTTGCCACGTTCGGCGCCGTCGCCCTGTTTGTCGCCGTCGTACTGTGTGTCATCGTGGGCTACTTGATCGCTATCGGATTGACCGGCGACCCCACGGCCCCGGTGACGCGCAAAGGTGGCGCGATCAACTGGAACTCGTAGATACCGTCGGCCGCGCAATCGGCGGCCAACGCATTCAGATCCCAGTATTCGCCGAGCATCAACCCCATGTCGCGCAGACAGAGCATGTGCATCGGAAGGAACGTCCCCTCGACTGCCGAGACCGGATCCTCGACCATCAGGTTGTCAGCTGCGACCGCGGCCACTTCGTGATCGTGCAACCACGATGCGCAGGTCCAGTCGAGTCCGGCTCCGGGTTCGGATCCGGCACCGGTGGTGAGGAATCGTGCCCACCAACCTGTTCGGACCAGGACAACGTCACCGCGTCGGATGGTGACCCCCTGAGCCCGAGCGACGTCGTCGAGTTCGGCAGGGGTGATCGTCTGTCCGTGTTCGAGATACAAGTCGGCCCCGCGATGGCGGACGACGTCGAGCAGCACCCCGCGGGACGTGATCCCTTTGCCGTCGACCTTGTCGATCCCACAGTGCTTGGCACCCATGCTCGTCACCGAATCGGCCGGAAAGTTGTTGTACAGCTTGTCTTCGTAGTACACGTGGGACAGAGCGTCCCACTGTGTCGCGGCCTGCAGCGGCATGATGATCATGTCGTCGTTGAACCGGAACGGATTGTCCTCGCCTGCAAAGAAGCCGCTCAGTTCCTGGCCCACCGAGTTGATATCCCAATCCGCGCAGTGCTTGAGCAAGGTTTCGGCGTCGCCGCCGTCCACCGTCATCACGTGGACGGGATTTTGCCGAAATTTGAAGGCACCCTGGGGACCGGACGATCCGAAGTCGACCCCGAGCGGAAACACCTTGCCCTGCTTGACCAGGGACGCCGCTTCGGCCACCTTGTCGGCCGTGATGAAGTTGAGGGTGCCGAGTTCATCAGCGCTGCCCCACCGGCCCCAGTTCCGGACCTCGTCTGCAACGCGGCGAAAGTCTTTCATGGTGGACATCGCAGTCGGTTCGACGGTACTGACTCCGCTGTGGTCGCTCATGTCAATTCCTTGCGTCAGGTGTATGTACTTGTTGGTCGGTGGCCTGGATGGCTCCAACAGGGTCACGCATCTCATTGCTGTTCACGATTCCGCCGTCAACCCAAAGAACTTGGCCTGATACGTAACTGGCGGCATTGCTACCCAGAAAGACCAGAACTGCCGCTTGTTCTTGCGGGGTCGACACGCGCCCCAGCGGTTTCGGTATGTCGTCAAGGTACTCCGGGCCGTACGCCGTGCGCAGCTGATCGAGTATGGGCGTCTCGGTCACCCCGGGAGCCGTGCAATTGATTCGGATACCCTGCGCACCAAAGTATTCAGAGTTTCGAATGCAGTAGTGGATGATCGCCTCTTTGGACAATGTGTAGCCACCATTGGCATGTGCTTCCGGATGGTCTCGACACCACTGCACTCCCTCGGCCATCGACCTGGTTCCGAGCAGTTCGGCAACGGTGGCCCGATTGTCGCGATACCCGGACGCGGCCATCGAAGAGACGCAGGAAATCGAAGAGCCGTCCGGCATCCGGCCCACCAGCGATTCGGTCAGATACCGCATCCCGAGGAAGTTGATCGTCACCACCAGAAGCGAATTCCCGATCCCCGAGGAAACCCCGGCAATGTTGAAGAGAGCATCCACCTCACGCTCGCCGATCGCAGCGATGGCGCGGTCGATCGACTCCCGATCAGCGAGGTCCACCTGATGGAACTCGCTGATCGGAAAGTCC
Organism: Williamsia sp. Y853; assembly: GCF_056786495.1. Classification (NCBI taxonomy): domain Bacteria; kingdom Bacillati; phylum Actinomycetota; class Actinomycetes; order Mycobacteriales; family Nocardiaceae; genus Williamsia; species Williamsia sp. Y853. Next base: position 842,616 of record NZ_JBXCJC010000004.1, on the reverse strand, counting down.
TGGCCCGGCGCAGCTATGTCGAGACCGATGACTTCGGCACCCAGCTCGGCACTCTGCCTCGCGACCTGTTCACCGATGCCCGATGAGCATCCGGTGACCACGACACGACGGCCGTCGTAGCGCAACAGCTGGTCTAGATGGCCCATGACCGGAATACCTGCGCCGTGGCAATCACTGTGCCGCTGCCTCCTTTGCGGCCTGCGCCGCCTGGACCCGGCCTTCGTTGATCTCCGCCATGGCCTCGGGAATTTCGCTCGCGGTGAAGCTTCCACCGCGACCGGTCGGCAATCCGCCGAACGAGTAGTTGGGGTCGAACTCCGGCGCTCGCGACTCCGGGCGGCGGGCCTCGACTTTTTCGATGACCGGGGCAAGTCGCTGCGCCTTTGCCTTGACGGCCTTTTCGTCCCGCTCGATGAATTCCGGGAGGACCTCTTTGCCCATGAGTTCGATCGACTCCATCGTCGCTTCGTGACACCTCGGATTGAGCAGCAGGATGATTTCGTCGACCCCGCTCTCCTCGTAGCCACGCAGGAACTCGCGAACCATCTCTGGCGAACCGATGGCCCCGCGGCCCGGACCGTAGGCCAGGGTGTCGTCATTGGCCACCTCTTCGAGGTAGCGTTCCCACACACCGGTGCGACCCGGAACATGCTGTCCGGTCATGTAGTAGTGCATGATCCCGAAGGAGAAGAAACCGCCACCGAGTCCGAGGCGATCAAGTGCCTGCTTCTCCGTCGGCGCGACCATCATCGACAGGTCCCCGCCGATCGCGAGGATGTTCGGGTTGATCTCCGGCGTCGACGGGACGCCGCGCTCTTCGAATTCCTGGTAGTACGAGGCCACTCGGTCGCCCAACGGTCCGGGACCGGTGTAGGCGAAACTCAGTGCGCCAATGGCCTTTTGCGCAGCCATCTGCACCGACGACGGGCGGGTACAGGCAACCCACACCGGCGGATGCGCCTTCTGCATCGGCTTCGGGATCACGTTGCGGGCCGGCATCTCGATGTGCTCACCCTTGAATCCGGTGAACGGTTCCTCGGTCATGCAGCGAATGGTGACCTCGAGGGCTTCCTCCCACTGTCCACGCTTGTCCGCCGGATCGATGTTGAACCCGGCGAGTTCGGCAACGGAGGACGATTCACCAGTTCCGAACTCCACTCGGCCACCGGAGATGAGGTCGAGCGTCGAGACGCGCTCGGCGACACGTGCGGGGTGATTGATCAGCGGCGGCAGATGCATCACACCGAAGCCGAGTCGAATGTCCTTGGTCCGTTGGCTGGCAGCGGCGAGGAACATCTCGGGTGCCGTTGAGTGGCAATACTCTTCGAGGAAGTGGTGTTCGGTGAGCCATACCGTCGAGAATCCCGCCTTGTCGGCGGCCTCCACCTCGGCCAAGCCCTCTTGGAACATCTTGTATTCGTCGTCCTGCGTCCACGGACGTGGCAGCGCGAACTCATAGAACAAGGAAATCTTCATGGTTACCTCCGATGGGAATGAAACGGTTGTGAGGGAAGAACGGAATCTTCGTGCTGTGTAGCGTCTTCGCCGGGTGGTGCGTTCTCCGCGATATGACATGCAGCGACATATCCAAAGGTCATGGCCGGCCCGATGGTGGCCCCGGCCCCGGCGTAACTCCGGCCCATCACCGCCGCGGAGGTGTTGCCCACCGCGTACAGACCACTGACAACGGAGTTGTCGTCGCGCAGGACGCGGGCGTGTTCGTCGGTACGGAGTCCACCGGAGGTCCCGAGATCACCCAGCACCATCCGGAAGGCGTAGTACGGCGGCTTCACCAGCGGATACAGGTTGGGGTTGGGCAATGTCGGGTCGCCATAGTAGTTGTCGTAACTGCTGTCACCGCGGTTGAAGTCGTCGTCATGGCCTCGCCGTGCGAGGCCATTGAAACGCTCTGCGGTCCTGGTGAGTTCGTCGATCGGCACCCCGATCTTGGTGGCGAGTTCCGCCAAGGTGGAACCTTCGTGGACAACTCCTGATTGCAACCACTCCTTCGGCATCTTGCGCCCGGTGGGTACCGGCGCGAACGGAATCTTGGGTAACGGCAGGTGTCCTGCCACGACGTACTTCGCCCACGACCGTGAGTCCGTGATGAGCCAGCAGGGAATGTGGGCAACACCTGTCTTCTCGCCTTCGATCATCGCGTGGCTGAAGTCCATGTACGGCGCCGCCTCGTTGCAGAATCGGCGCCCGGCACCGTTGACCACGAACTGCGACGGCATCATCCGTTCGTTCAGCATGAACTGCATTCGGCCGTCGGGCCATTGAATCGCCGGAAACCACCAGGCCTCATCGAGTAATTCTGTTGCGGCCCCGACTTTCTCGGCCGCCCGGATCCCGTCACCGGTCGCCAACGGATTTCCGAAACTCCAATCGTCTGCCAGGACCGGCTGATGTTCTCGGCGCCAGTTCATGTCGTGATCGAATCCCCCGGTCGCGAGAATCACGGCCCGGCGGGCCCGGATCCGCAACGTGGCCCCCTCGTGTTCGACCACCGCGCCCAGCACCGACCGATCAGGACCTTCGATCAGCTCGATCATCGGCGAATCCAGCCAGAGCGGGATGTTGTGCTCTTTCATGGCCAGCCGTAGCCGCGCCACCAACGATTGGCCGATGGCGGCGATCCGGTCACCGAACACATGGGCCCGGAACATGCGCCACAGCAGTTTGAACAGGACAGCCTTGCCCGCCCAGGACTGCCGGATCCGATAGAACGCACGCAGATCCTTCGGGCCCAGCCACACACCCTTCGGCGCAAGCGCCAAGGGCGTCAACAGGTTCTGTTCTTCATCGCCGAGCTCTTGGAGGTCGATCGGTGGAACGTTTATGGTGCTGCCACGCTCGGAGCCCCCCGGCAGTTCCGGGTAATAGTCCGCATAGCCCGGTTTCCAGACGAACTCGAGCCAGGGGCTCGACTTCTCCAGGAAGCCCATCATCTCGGGGGCGGTCTTGACGTACTGCGCGATACGTTCGTCACTGACCAGTCCACCGGTGATCGCACGCAGGTACTCCTGCACCTCGGCCGGATCCGGCACATACCCCTCGCGGCGCTGGGCGGGGGCGCCCGGAACCCAGATGCCACCTCCTGACAACGCGGTCGAACCACCGAATTGCGAACCCTTCTCCACCACCAGGGTTTCCAGACCGGCGTCACCGGCCGCCAGTGCCGCAGTCATCCCACCGCCACCTGACCCGATCACCAGCACGTCGACTGTTTTGTCGTAGTCGCTGCGGGACGTGCTCACCGCTACGTCTGAATCCACCACTACGTCCTCCTCTCCGGTTGTCGGTTCGCTTGTCATGGACGGACCCCGGCACTGCGCGTCGCAGATCGGATCGCAAATCCGGCAATCAGTTCGGGTGCGGCCCGGTAGTAGCGCACCGGTGTCTCGTAGGGCCCTTGAGTGGCCATCGCCGCGAATGCGGCCACCCAGGTACGGATCTCGTGTGCCGAGTTGCCGGCCTCACTGCTGATCTGCGCGTTGGACCAGCCATCGAACTCGTCGAGCCGGCCGGAGTCGATGATCTCCAGGAATTCGCGGTCCCAATCCGGATTCAATGGTCGAAGCGGGCCGCGGCCTGCGGCAAAGTCCTGCGCTGCCTCGATGACGGCACTCTGTCGGGCCGAACGTTGCTCGGGTGTCTGGCTGCCGCCGTGCACCATTCGCTCGCGGACACCGCCGGTAGCCGTGGCCAGCCGCGGTACCGGCGGATCGTGCGACAACCCACCTGAGCCGATGATGAGTACCCGCTGTTCGAGAGCTGCGAGATAGTTGCCGACTGCCTCACCCAGTGCCCGCACCCGGCTCAACGGACCGAGCGGCGCCGCAACGGAATTGACGAAGATCGGTATCACCGGCAGTGCACGCGAGTCACCGAGCAGACGTTGCAGAGGTTGGACGGTCCCGTGGTCGACGTCCATCGATTCAGAGACCGCAACATCGACACCGGCTTCGAGCACTGACCGCGCACACGCGTCGGCAAGGTCTCGTGGGACATCCAGCGGATCGGCCTGCGTTCCGTAGTCACCGACGCCGCGAGCGGCATTGCCGATGCAAAAGGGTGGCATCACCCGGTAGAAGAAGCCGTTGTAATGATCCGGCGAAAAGATCACCACCAGTTCAGGATCCCAACGCCGAACGAAGTCGGCGGCCTCTTCGAGGGCGGCCCCGACGTCGTCGACGAGGTCCGGCGGTGTGCCCGGGAGTTCAAGCAGGGGGCTGTGCGAGACGCAGCAAAGTGCCAGCGGCATCGGTATCCCCTTCCCCTGGTCCGGCCTGCCCTGATCTGACCTGCCCTGCTCCGAGTACGCCGAGCAGTGCGGCACTTGTTTCCGGGGCACGTTGTGCGATACAGGCTGCGGCTATACATCGGTCCGGCCGCAGGAACAGAACCGAGTCGGTATGCGCGTCGAACCAGCGCTTCACCTGACCGCTGCTGTCGCCGATCACGATCACGTCGGGATCATCGTGACCGGTCCATTCGAGCTGGCACTGCGGCCGGGCCGTGATGAATCTGGCGCCCTGGGCTTTCCACGCCGCGAACTGCTGATCGCCCAGCACGGTGCGCGGATGGTTGTTCCAGCACAGCACCGCGAACCAGGCACCCAGCACGTCGTCGAGCAGAACCCCTGTGCGATCGCGGGTGTCCACCCGCGGCTGAATGAACAGGGTTCCCACCGCCGACCGAGCTGGACGGGGTTCGGCATGGACCACCGCACCCTGCTCATACCGGGGCATCGGCTTGAAGCGCATGGTCAGCACGTAGTTCTTCAGGGCCGGGAGCACGGACGCACCGCGGATCAGCAGATCACGTGCCGCGGCAACCCGCCTGTTCGTCGGCGAGATGACCTTGCCCACCATGGTCGACAGATCGATCATCGCCCGGGCATGGCTGCGTCGTTCGCTGTCGTAGGTGTCCAGGAGAGCGTCATCGGCGCGACCGGTCACCACTGCGGCCAGCTTCCATCCGAGATTGGCCGCGTCGCGGATCCCGCTGTTGTAGCCCTGGCCCTGCCACACCGGCATCAGATGTGCGGCGTCACCGGCCAGCAGTATCCGGCCTTTCCGGAAAGCACTGGCGATCCGGGAGTGGTGCGTGTAAACCCGACGCCGGATCACATCGAGTTGATCCGGGTACGGCACGAGTGGCGCAAGCAGTTTCGCCAGAAACTCCGGTCTCTGCGCGTCCTCGTCGCTCTCGCCGGAGTGGATCATGAACTCGAACCTGCGAATGCCGTGGGCGATCGACACCGACACGTTGGGACGCGCCGGGTCGGCGGCCACCTCGATGTTCGGGTGACCGAGCGGGTCGGTCGCCAGGTCGACGACCAGCCATCGTGTCGGCGATGTCGTCCCCTCGAACGACACCCCCATCAAATGCCTTGTCGCACTCCGCCCGCCATCGCATCCGACCACGTAGCGCGCTCCCACGGTCCGGCGTCCTCCGGTACCGGCGAGTTCGACCACCACAACGTCTCCGGTGTCGTCGGCCGCCACCATCGGAGAATTCCAGGCCACCTGAACATGATCGAAACGCCTCAGCCCGGTCAGTAGCTCCGCGTCGACCAGAGGCTGAACAAATGCGTTGCGCTTGGGCCATCCGAATGAGGTATCGGTGGGCGCGATTTCGGCCAACAGCCGCCGTTTCGCGTCGACAAACCGCAAGATCTGGTTCGGGCTGGTGTGCGGGAGTACTTGTTCGACCAGGCCGATCGCCTGGAAGGTACGCAGGGATTCGTCGTCCAGACCCACCCCCCGCGGATAGTCGATCAACGTGTTCCGCTCATCGACCACCAGTGTCCGAACATTCTGGAGACCAAGGATGTTGGCAAGGGTGAGCCCCACCGGGCCGGCACCGACGATCACCACATCGAACTGCGCCGTCTGTGGCGCGCGACCGACCCGGTCCTCCCCGATCGTCCCACCGTCGATTGCGGATGACACGCCTCAGCCTCCCAACAGGAACTCGAGGTGGAGCGCGTTGAAGGTCTTTGCGTCCTCGTACTGCGGCCAATGCCCACAACCGGCCATCACCTCGAAGCGCGAACCGGGGATCATGGACGCGATCCGCCGCCCCTCGTCGACGTTCGCGGTCGGATCGTCAGTGGTCCACAGCACCAGGGTCGGCGCGGTGATGCGCCCGTAATCGGCCGGGCCCAGGATATTTCGGGCCCTGATGTCTGGATCTTGCAACGCCATGATGTCGCTCATCGCATCGACGAATCCCGGTTGCCGGTAGATCCGCTGCCTGCCTGCGACAATGTCGTCATAGTCCTTCGACTTGTCTGCCATCAGCCACTTGATGCGGGCCTGCACGGTCTCCCAGGACGGATTCTGCGCAGCGGCCATCGACAGGTCGATGATCCGTTTCATCACCACCGGATCGGCCTGCGATCCCCCGGCGGTGTTCAGCACGAGCCGGTGGACGCGCTCCGGGTGGTCGGCGGCAACCCGCGAAGCCACCCAGCCACCCAGCGACTCACCACTCAGACTGGCCTGCCCGGCGCCGATGGCATCGAGAAATCCGAGGTAATGATCTACGTAGTGCGGGATTTCGAGCGGATGACCCGGCTTGCCGGTGTAGCCGTGCCCCAGCATGTCGATCGACCAGGTCGAGAAGTGCTCGGAGTGTGCCTCCAGATTGCGCACATAGGCTTCGGCGTGACCGCCTGACCCGTGGAGTAGCACCAGGACCGGCTTGGTGTCATCCCCGGCATGTAGGTAACGGGTCCGAATCCCGCCAACCGTCAGGTATCCCTGCTCAAAGGCAACACCCTGGAGGTCACTCCAGATGCTTTCATGTTCTGGCACTTGTCATCTCCGGTGTCTGGTCGGTGCAGTAGACGAGTCTTCGCGATGAGATCAGGTATCGAAGCTCTCGAGAGCCTGCGCTGTCTCCAGATCCGAGTAGGCCACCGAATAACGTTCGGCGAGTGCGATTGCGATGTCCGGCCGTTGCCACAATTCGCCGGCGCTGGCGGTGCACAGCCAAACAGCCAGACCGTGTGCCACCGAGGCGCGGTACTGCCGCCAGACCTCGTTTCGACTCGGAAGCTCGTCGGCGGAGAGCCCGAGCGCCCCGCGATACTCTTCGAGGAGGTCGCGTTCGTGATTGCGGCGGTCGTCGATTGTCAACGCGCCCTGCAGGAAGTAGCCCAGGTCGAGACCGAAGTTGCCGCGTCGAACCACCTGCCAGTCCAGGAATCCCACATCGTCGCCGGGTAGCACATATGAGTTGCCGATGTGTGCGTCACCATGCAGCAATGTCTGGTTCGACGTGGTCAGCGTGCGGATATACGGCGCCCAGACCGTGTTGATGAGATGATCGATGGTCAGCGCCTGAACCTCGGGAGGTGCAGCGGCACCGAGTCGTTCCAGGGCGGCAGGCAGCGGCGCGTATTCCATACCGGGCCAGGGCACAAACGGCTCGACCCAGCTCAATTCAGGGCGCTGAAAACGCACACCCCAGTACGCTCCGTGCAGTCGAGCAAGTCCACGGACTGCGCTCGCGGCCTGCGCCACCGACATGGGTCGGGTCGCGTCGCGCGGATCGGCGCCACGTGTGGTCAGGTCCTCCATGACGAGGACGAAGTTGTCATTGGTCTCGTCGGTCAGCGAGGCGTAGACCGTCGGATGTTCCAGCGGGAGTTCGATGTTCGAATTGAACAGGCGGGGCTCGTGATAGAGCCCGCTGGTGAGTGCGATCAGTTCGGTATGTGCCGGATCGGCCCCCTTCACGAACACCGTCGCGGGCCCGGCCCCTGACGAGTAGGTCAAACCCAACCGTGCTCGGCGGTTGGTTCCGTCGTCGCGCAGCACCACCTCGACCTGATCCACCACCGCACCCGGGTGATGTCGCGAGATCGCAGTGGTCATCCACTCACCCGTGATCTCGTCCCACGACCTGGGTACGGGCAGCTCGGTGGTTGTCATGGGTTCACTTTCACGTGATCAGCGGATGATGGCGGGCATCGCGTCCCAACCCCGGACCGTCGAGGTCGGGGACAAGGTCGCGCGGGTGAGGTCCACGTCCCATTCCGGGAATCGCTTCAGAATCTCTTCCAGCGCAATCCGTCCTTCCAGACGGGCCAACGACGAACCGAGGCAGAAATGTGTGCCGATACCGAAGGCAAGGTGCGGGTGGACTTCGCGATTGATGTCGAAAACATCACCGTTCGGCGGGAACTGGCGATCGTCGCGGCATGCGGAGGCCAGCAGCAACATCATCACGCTGCCCGCCGGTACGGTCTGGCCGTAGTATTCAACGTCGCGAGTCACATACCTCGACGCATGCGGCCCTGGCGGCTCGAACCGCAGCAGCTCTTCAATCGCCTTGGGTATCAAGGAATTGTCCTCGACGAGCTGGCGCCGCTGATCCGGATGCTCGGCAAGAACCTTGCCGGCCCATCCGATCAGCCGGGTGGTCGTCTCGTTGCCCGCTCCGGCAACCACATTGACATAGGTGAGCAACTCTGCGCGGGTGAGTTTGCGGGTCGTCCCGGTCTCATCTTCGAACTCGACGTTGAGCAATTCGGTCACGATGTCATCGGAAGGATGTTTGGCGCGCCAGTCGATGTAGTCGGCGAATATCTCACCGGTGTCGATCCCTTCCTCGGCGGCCTTCATCGGTTTGCCCGCCTCGGTACGCATCTGGGCATTGGCGTGTTCCCTGATGGCCACCTGATCTGCCTCCGGGATTCCGATCAGCATCCCGATCACCCGCATCGGCATCTGCGCGCCGAGATCGGCGACGAAGTCGAACTCTCCGGCACCGATCAATGGATCAAGACTGCGAGCACAGAACTCGCGAATCTTCGGCTCCAGCTCAAACACCTTGCGGGGCGTGAACATTCGAGCCAAGAGCTTTCGGTGAACGGTGTGAACCGGCGGATCCTCGAAGATCAGCACACCGGGCGGGATGTCGATGTTCGCCCTGATCAGCTCGAGAATCGCACCACGCGCAGAACTGAATGTGGTGGGGTCTGTCAGCGCGCCGTGGACATCGGCGTAGCGACTGAGCAGGTAGAAGTCGTGTTCGCTGTTGTAGTAGAGCGGCACCTCTTCCCGGAGCCGACGAAACATCGGATACGGATCAGCGTTCAATTCCACGTCGTATGGGTCGAAATGCACATCACTACCAGCACTCACCGTCACCGGATTTCCCCTCCCTCTGTGCCGCACACGCATGCTCGGCACGCTTCGCAGACCACTCTTCAGATCCGAAAGTGGCTGATGTTCTTCGCACGGTCCATCCCGGGGGCAGCCACCCGAATTGCGGGCCCTACATGCGCCGGAACACTTCAACTTGTTGCAAGGATTGGTTTTGAACTGATTCGAGCTTTGAACTGACTGTGTACTTTGAACTGAAAGGGAGCTTACACGCGTAAGTGACTCGCGTCACCAAGTTCGCGGAAGTAGTTCTCCGGACAATTTCAGATGTGTTCTGACCAGGCGAGATCAGGTCGACTGGCGCTGGATCAGTTCGAAGACGTTCGCGCTACTGGGATCCTCATCGGGGAGATACCCGAGCTCACGCATCATCGCTGCCACGGCGGCGTCGACGATCGCACCGGCGTGGATTTTCACGGTGGTCAGCGGCGGATTGCTCACCGGCCCGAGCGTGCTGGCCTCACCGCCGATGACGGCGATGTCCTGCGGGCATCGCAAGCCCGCCTCACGTAGCCCGTGGAGCACCACAAACGCGGCCTCGTCGCTCGCGCCGTAAATGGCGGTCACACCGCTGTCCGCCCACTCGGTGACGATGGCCGCCGCATTGGACCCACTGGGCTCGAATGACCCGACTGTGACTTCGGGGAGCCCGCGCTGCCGGGCGGCCGCACGAACGCCGTCACGACGAAAGCCGTTCAGTGCCAGTTGCTTGGGCACGTCGACGCCGGCAAATGCCAGATTGCTGTGCCCTCTGGAGATCAGGTGATCGACGACCAGTTCACCCACGGATAGGTTCAGCGAATCGAACCCCTCCAGGTGGGTACTGACCACGTCGATATGCCGGATACCGGCAGCCTCGACTACCGCAAGCGGTTCACCGGACAGCGGAAAGATGCTGGTCACCGCAATCGGGTTCAGATTTGCGATCGCGCCACTCATGCTCGCCGGATCCTTGGTCTCGAACTGCAACGAGACGACCACGCCGTGTTTGGCGAGCGCGGTTGTCAGGCGACTGCCGACCTCGATCGGCAGCTCACTGAGCGCCATGCGTGGCAGCACGTACAGCACCACACCGCTGCCGCCCACGGCGAGGTTGCGGGCGGCCAGATTGGGCCGGTAGCCGAGCGTCTCGGCGGCGCTGCGCACCACGGCCTGGGTTTGGGCGGAGATCTTCTGACCGGCGACGTTGTTCAGGACGTAGCTGACGGTCGCCGGAGAAACCTTGGCCAGGCGGGCGACATCGGCTTTGGTCGGCCGCGAGGGCCCCTTGACGCCCACTGCCACCTCCGGCCTCACAGTCTGTTCGCCACCGTGGCCCACAGAGCGCGTGTGCGCCGGCGGGGGGTGCCTCGGTGCGAGATTATCAATACACCGGCGACCGCGCCGCGTACGACTCGATCAGAACCCGGCAAATCCGGCAGCGCCCACCTACAACGACGCGCCGGTTGCAGCCCGGTGACCTGCACGAAGCCCCCAGACCATGCCGGGACCGATCGTGCCACCGGCGCCGCCGTACGCGCGTCCGGTCACACCCGCCATGGCGTTGCCGACAGCAAAGAGTCCGTCGATCACCCCGCCATCGACATGCAGGACCCGCGCATCACGGTCGGTCCGCGGGCCACCCTTGGTTCCCATGGCGCCCACCGTCACCGGCACGGCGTAGAAGGGGCCGGTGTCAAGGGGTCCGAGGGTGCGGCCTGCGGCGGTCGGCGCATTCTCGTCACCCCACCATCCGTCATAGGCACTCGCGCCACGGCCGAACTCCGGATCCATCTCGGCCGCGACATTCCGATTCCACTCCGTCACCGTTCTTGACAGGCCGTCGGAATCGATTCCCACCTTCGTTGCGAGTTCACGTAAATCTTGAGATTCCGAAAACCATTCTGGAACCTCATCTTTCGGATCCACTCCCAGAAAACCGAATCGCTTGAAATGCAGAGCGTCGAACACGATCCAACCGGGATCGTTGACGTAGCCGCCTTTGGGGTCCAAATAATGGAACGCTCCGGCCATCGAATTGTATTCTGATGCCTCGTTGACAAAACGCTTACCGGCGCGGTTGACCATGATGCTGCGCGGACGAGTCCGTTCCAGCCGAACGCTTCGGCTGCGCGGTCTGCCCTCGATCAGATCTCCGGGGATCCGCACGATCGGCACCCACCACGCCTCACTCATGTTCCCGAGGTCGGCACCGAGTGCCATCGCCATCCGGAGCCCGTCACCGGTCCCGTTCGGCGGCGACACCGGACCGTGCATCGGCCCGCGCAGATAGGACTTCACCAGCGTCGGATCCCACTCAAAACCGCCGGTCGCCAGGACGACTCCACGTCGCGCCTTGACCGCAAACTCACTGTCCCCCTGGATCATCTGCGCTCCGACCACGCGACCGGATTCAGTGATGAGACGATGCGCTCGGGTACCGGTCTCGGGGACGACACCCACGTCGAGCAATCCCCGGAGCAAGCCCCCGATCAGCGCGGCACCGGCCACACAGATACTCGATGAATCCGAAACATCCACCGCTGCATTGAGTCTTGCTCTCGTCTCGGCGTCAAAGCCGACGTTGCTCCAATCGGCGGGAAAGGTGGTGATCCGATTCTTCCACTCCCCCAGGCGATTGAGATCGAAGGGGATCGGACTCAGCGATCGCCCGCCCGAAGGCCTGCCGCCGGGTAACTCCGGCTTGTAGTCCGGAAACCCGTCCGCGATCTCGAACCGTAGTGCGCTGTGCGCCTCGACGAAGTCGACCGTCGCCTCACCGGTTCGGACGAAGTCCTCGACGAGTTCGTCGTCCATCGAGTCCAGCGACTGCGCCCGCAGGTAACTCAGGGCGTCGTCGATGGTCAGCTCACCGTCGGGACTGCGGTGATGCGCGGGGATCCAGGCGATCCCACCCGAGACCGCACTCGTGCCACCCACGGTCGCCGCCTTGTCGTAGATTGCCACGGAGGCGCCGGCATGCGCGGCAGACAACGCCGCCGTCATCCCGGCGGCACCGGTTCCCAGCACGAGTACGTCAACCTCGCGGTCGTATGACACAGCCTCCGCGCCTGCGGTGCGCTCGCCGACAGGATGACGATCGTAGATGTCTGACACGAGATGTCCTTTCATATTGTTGGCGACAATCGCGCCAATATCGTCGCCGGAATCAGCGCGTTTGCTGCGATTCAAATAGATTCTGGCGACGGATCAAATGCTTTTGCACTTTTCCACTCGGGGTTCGCGGAAAGTCAGCCAATTCGGCGATTTGTTCAGGCCATTTATGCCTGACAACCCCACATCTTTCGAAATGCGAGCGCACATTATCCAAGGCCGGGAGTTCATATCCTTCGCGAACCCGAACCACTGCGGCGGCGTGCTCACCGACCCGCGGATCAGGAACGGCGACCACTGCAACCTCAGCCACCGCAGGCATCCGCAGGAGCACTTCTTCGAGCTCGAGGGCACTGATGTTCTCACCACCCCGAATGATGATGTCGGCTTTTCGGTCCGTGATGGTCAGGCACCCGTCAGCGTCGATCACGCCGACATCCCCCGTCCGGTACCACCCCTCACTGTCGAAAGCCGCTGCGGTCAACGCCTCGTCGGTGTACCCCATGAACAGGTCCGGACCTCGGCTGAGGATCTCGCCATCGTCGTCCAACCGGACCTCGACACCTGGCATGGGATGTCCGTCGGTCAGTAGTCGGAATCGCTGCGGAGCGTCGAACGGTGAGCCCGTGATCGACGGATGTTCAGTGCTCCCGTACGCACGAAATGCCACTATTCCCAGGTCAGTAAGCCTTCGCGTGAGCGCCGGGGATACCGGGGCACCACCGAGGCCCACAAACCGAACGTGTGCGAGATGTTCGGCGGTGAAGTCGGGATGATCGAGCAGGCTGGTCACGAAGTACGGCGGCCCACCACCCACAGACAGGCCATTGCTCTGCATCAAGGCCAGAGCCCGCCCCGGATCCCAGACGTCGATGAGGTTCACTGGCTTGCGATTGAGCACGGGGATGAGAAGCGCACCGACCATGCCGATGAAGTGGCCTACCGGAGTCGCCGTCAACGCGGTGCCGGTGTCCTGGGCGTTCTGCGCCACCAGTTGCCGCGTCTCACAGCCAAGGGTCTGATGACTGTGAACCACCCCTTTGGGCGCGCTGGTCGTTCCAGAGGTGAACGCGATGAGCGCGGGGCCATCGGGATCAACCGGAACCGCGCCGATCATCGGCTCGGCGCCCAGGAGATCGTCGAAGTCGCGGCCGACCACGCCGACGATGGGCACGTCAGCCGCGACGTCCGGCTCATAGACCAATCGGCCGAATCGCTCTGCGGTGATGAAGACCGCAGGCCGGGCGACCGCCAAGATGTAGTCGACCTCGCGTCGTCCATAGATGTGGACGATCGGCACGACGACCGCACCGAGCAGGCTCGATGCCCAGAAGGTGGCGGCAGCCTCCATCCAGTTCGGCAGTTGAAACGCCACCACGTCACCCGCCTTGACGCCGCGCGAGCGAAGCCCGGTAGCGAGCCGGCGGGCGATCAGTTCGACGTCGGCGAAGGTCCCCGACCACGGCCTCGACTCGGAATGCACGGTGAACGAAAGGTCCCGGGTTCCGGCCAGTCCGTAGTCCAGCATCTGTCCGATGGACTCCCCGCTCCACCAACCTTCCGCAACATAGCGAGCGCGCACATCACCTGGGATCTCCCGCATCGTCGACGCTCACTCCCTGTTTCGAGACCTATCGCGTGGCGAAAACCGACCACCCACGAGTTGATGAGAATTCAGTACGGATGTGCCAATATCGGTCGAGAATCAACGGTTTACGGCGGATTCGATCACCCCTGCCCGCCGGTCGCGGATGACCAGAAACCTTGTTGCAGAATCGCTCGTAGAGTAGCATTCTCGCAAACCACAAGATCGTTCTTCGGGAATGAAATAACATTCCTAATACCGGGATGGCTTCGGCCGCAGGCCCGTCGATAAAGGTTACCGAGACGAACCGACCGGTGTTTTATGAATAGATCAAATAGGCGAAGGGGACGGGTTTCATGGGACACCTCGACCGCGGCGGATTTCCTCGAGTGCCACGCCAACTCACGGCGCACCCGATCGCTTTCGACACTGTGACGTAAAGGAAGGACATCTCACTTGAGCACCGAACAATCGCCTGACCAATACACCGGAGACCCGACAACACGGAACGGTCTGCACTTCGATCGCCATACGCCCGAGTACCGACTCCAGTTCGAGTCGATCACCTCCGAGATGCATCAAAAGTGCCCACTTGCCTGGACCGAGACCTACAACGGCCATTGGGTGGCGGCAGGCAACAGTGAGGTCTTCGAGCTCGCGCGCTCCACTTTCGTATCGAATGACAACGACATCAACGGAATTCGCAAGGGCTACAGGGGAATCAGCATTCCCCCACCCGAGCACGGGCTGATCACGCGGGGTGGCATGCTCGAAATGGACGAACCCGAGCACCATCACTACCGCCAGGTCCTCAACCCATACCTGTCACCCGCTGCGGTGAAACGGTGGGAACCCTTCATCAAAGAAGTGGTCGACGCCAGTATCGATGAGAAAATCGAAAGCGGGACAATCGATTTCGTTGATGATCTGGCCAATGTGGTGCCTGCGGTGCTCACGCTGGCGATGCTCGGTGTCCCGCTGGACAAGTGGTCCATTTATTGCGAGCCCGTGCATGCCTCCGTGTACACGCCGGTCAATTCGCCCGAAGCGGTCCGAGTCTACGAGCTGTATCAGGAGATGGGCCTGGACCTGATGTCCAATGTGGCCGAGATCCGTGAGAACCCACGGCCCGGCTTGATCCAGGCACTGGTCGACATGCGGATCGACGGGCAGCCGGCACCGGACCTCGAAGTGCTCGGCATGCTCGGTCTCATCATCGGCGGCGGCTTCGACACCACCACGGCGCTCACCGCACATGCCCTCGAATGGCTCTCGGAGAATCCCGACGAGCGGACCCGCCTCAGCGACGACCGCGACGATCTCTTGAATCCGGCCACCGAGGAGTTCCTGCGCTACTTCACCCCTGCCCCCGGCGATGGCCGGACCATCTCGAGTGACTGCACCGTCGCCGGAGCCGACCTCAAAGAGGGTGAGCGGCTGTGGCTTTCGTGGGCAATGGCAAACCGCGACCCGGACCTCTTCCCAGAACCCAACTCCATCCAGCTCGACCGCGGCGCCAACCGGCACTACAGCTTCGGTCTCGGAATCCATCGCTGCATCGGATCAAACGTTGCACGGACGGTGTTCAAATCCATGCTCCTTGCGGTACTCGACCGCATGCCCGACTACAAGTGCGACCCCGACGCAGCCGTGCACTACGACACCATCGGCGTCATCCAGGGCATGCGCCACCTACCCGCCACGTTCACGCCAGGCCCCAAGCTGGGTCCGGGTCTCGACGAGACTCTCAGAAAACTTCAAAAGCTCTGCGCCGAACAGGAACTCGCCGCACCGATCACTGTCCGACGCAAGGAGGGCAGCCGATGAGGACACACCCCGACGGCATCACCACACCCGTCATAGACACCAGCGTGCACATCTTCTTCACGTCGAACAAAGACATGCGCAGCTTCCTGCGAGAACCTTTCAAGAGCCGCGGCATCCCCGACGCCGAGATGGATTGGTACGGCGCACCGGGTGGCGAGTATGCGCCCGGCACCCGTGGCCCGGGCCGCGGTTATCCGGGCTCGGATCCGGAACTCGTCGCGCAGCATCTGTTTGTCGACCGCGGCGTCGACGTGGCCATCCTGCACCCGATGACCCGCGGCATCCTGCCCGACCGTCATCTGACCAGCGCGGTGCTGGCCGCCCACAACCAGATGATGGTGTCGCGCTGGCTGGAATCGGCCGAATTCGGTGATCGCTTCCGGGGAACCATCCGGATCAATCCCGAGGATGTCACCGGGGCCCTGCGTGAAATCGACCGCTGGAAAGATCATCCACGTGTGGTCCAGCTCGGTATCCCACTCCAGTCGCGCGAGCTGTATGGCAAACCCCAGTTCTGGCCGATCTGGGAGGCCGCAGCGGACGCGAATCTCCCGGTGGCAGTTCACATCGAGACCGGGGAGAGCATCGCTTTCCCCCCGACTCCGTCAGGTCATGCCCGGACATACGAGCAATACCTGGGTTTCATGGATCTGAACTACATCTATCACCTGATGAACATGATCGCCGAGGGTGTCTTCGAGCGGTTCCCGGGACTGAAGTTCGTGTGGGCCGATGGCGGCGCCGACCTTCTCACGCCGTTCATCTGGCGGATGGACACGTTCGGTCGCCCACATCTCGAGCAGACACCGTGGGCACCGCGCATGCCCAGTCATTATCTGCCCGACCACGTCTACTTCGTGCAGAGCAGCATCGACGGTCCCGGTGACACCGACTTCGCCGGAGAGTGGTTCGGCTTCACCGGAAAAGACGACATGGTGATGTTCGGCTCGAGTTATCCCCATTGGCACTGCAACTCATTGGATACATTGCCCGACTCGTTGAGCACCGGACAACGAGAGAAGCTCTGTTGGAAAAATGCCGCCTCGATCTACGGCATCGATGTCTCGGCCACACTGGCCGCACCAGAGCTGGCGTGAAGGAGAAGCCATGACCACCACAGAGATTCACGATCACACACCCGACACCGAGATGATTCCGGTCCGGGTTGTCGACTCCGATGTCCACCCCGTACCGCGACGCGGCGAGCTGGTCGACCACATCCCGGAGCCGTATCGCAGCGAGTACTTCCTCAGCCACAAGGTCGGGGAAACGATCATCTACGACGCGCCCGACTATGCGCACTCCTACGCGATGCGGGTCGACTCGTTTCCGGCGGACGGCGAGTTCCCCGGCAGCGACCCGGAACTGGCTTTTCGTCAGCTGATCATCGACGCCGGTTCGGACATTGCGATCCTGGAACCGAGCGTCAAGGCGACGCGGCTCCCCGAAACAACTGCGGCGCTCGCCACCGGGGTCAACAGCTGGTTGGCCGCCCACTGGCTCGACCCCCACAACAACTGGCATCAGCGCTGGCGCGGGTCGATCTGCGCCGGCATCGACGATCCCGCGGCCGCCGTCCGCGAAATCGAGAAGTGGGCCGGGCACGAGTACATGTCCCAGATCCTCATCAAGGCCGAACCGCGTCCGGCCTGGGGCAATCCCGCCAACGACCCGGTGTGGGCGACCGCGGTCAAACACGACCTCCCGGTCAGCTGCCATCTGGGCCGCGGGGCATTCGAGACGATGCCGATGCCGCCGGTGGGGTTCCCGAGCTACAACCACGACTTCATGGTCACCTACTCGCTCCTGGCTGCGAACCAGATCATGAGCCTGATCTTCGACGGGGTCTTCGACCGTTTCCCGGCGCTGCGGGTGGTGTTCGTCGAGCACGCCTTCACGTGGATCTTGCCGCTGATGTGGCGGATGGACGCCATCTACGAGGCCCGCAAGTCGTTTATGTCGATCACCCGCAAGCCATCGGAGTACGTGAAGGAACACATCAAGTTCACCACCCAACCGCTGGACTACCCGGAGGACAAAACCGAACTGACCCGGGCCTTCGAGTGGATGGAGGCCGACAAGATTCTGCTGTTCTCCTCGGACTATCCGCATTGGACGTTCGACGACCCCCGCTGGCTGGTCAAGCATCTCCCCCGGCATGCCCGTGACGCGGTGATGTTCCGCAACGGTATCGAGACCTATCACCTGCCCGAATACGTTCCGGCCCTCAAAGATCAGGTCCGGGTGTTCTGAGATGGCAGACGAGACAACACCGGCTGACGCCACACCGCCTCGGCTCGCGCAGGGACGCGAACATGTGGTCGCCACAGTGGCCGAGATCCCGCCGGGCTCGTCGAAGATTGTCCCGATCGGACGCCACGGTGTCGGTGTCTACAACGTCCGCGGCACCTTCTATGCCATCGCCAACTACTGTCCCCACGAAGGTGGGCCGTTGTGTTCCGGGCGGGCCCGCGGCCGCACCATCGTCGACGACAGTGTGCCCGGTGATGCGGTGATGGTTCGAGATATGGAGTTCATCTACTGCCCCTGGCATCAGTGGGGCTTTGAATTGTCCACCGGGACAACGGCCGTGAAGCCGGAGTGGAGCATTCGCACCTACCCGGTGCGGGTTGTCGGCGACGACGTGCTCGTCACCGCATGAGCACAGGAGAAGCGTTGTCCAGTCCATGCATCATGGAGATCAACGGCGGCAACGTCGTCTACGAAATCCTCGGTACCTCAGATGAACTCATCGTCCTGACCCCTGGCGGCAGATTCGGCAAAGACATCCCGGGCCTCCGTCCGCTCGCGCAGGCCCTCGTCGACGGTGGCTACTCCGTCCTGCTGTGGGATCGTCCCAACTGCGGTGCCTCCGACGTCCAGTTCTACGGCCGGTCCGAATCCCACATGCGCGCCGAGACACTCGCAAAACTGCTGAAAGGGCTCGACCGCGGACCGTGCATCGTCGCAGGCGGATCCGGTGGCGCCCGGGACTCGATGGTGCTGACCATCGGATACCCGGAACTCGTGAGTAAACTGGCCTTGTGGAATATCGTCGGCGGCATCTACGGAACGTTCAATCTGGGTGCGCACTATGTACTTCCCAGCCTGCAGGCCGTCCGAGGTCTCGGCGCGGAAGGACTACTACGGCTCCGCGAATGGCGTGAACGGATCGACGAGAACCCGGCCAACGAACAGCGATTGCTGGACCTCGACCCGGACGAGTTCGTGAAACTGTCGCTGCGGTGGCTCGGTAGCTATGTCCCGAAACCGGGACAGACGATCCCCGGAGTCGAAGACGAATTGTTCGATCGCATCACGGTTCCCACCCTCATCATCCGCGGCGGGGAGAACGATCTCGATCATCCCAAGCGCACATCGTTGGAGGTCAGCTGCCTGATCAAAGGGAGCATCCTGATCGATCCACCGTGGCCGGAGGACGCCTGGGAACGTGCGATGGAAGACCGCGCGTCCGGTAGGTCCAAGGGATTCAACATGTTTGACACCTGGGTACAGGCCGCTCCCGCGATCCTGAAGTTCCTGGCGGACTCATGAGCCGCGTTGCCGTGCGCTCACACCGGACGAATGTGGACCTCGCAGTTGAGGGAGGCCTCGAGTGCGGTGTGGATGCGACTCTCGGGAATCCGGTCGAGATCGGTCTCCGGGATGTGGACGACCACCACATCCCAGCCATCCGGTCCAGGTGTTCTCTCGATGTCGGCGGTCAGTCCGAAGCCGGCAAGTACGCCGCGGGCATCGTCATCGGTCCCCCGGCTGATGAAGGTCACCACGCCGGCACGCGGAACCACCTCAAAGACCCGCTCACACAGCTCGAGCCCTTGTCGATGCAGCACATCAGGGTTGTCGCCGGACATCAAAAGTTCGACCTCGCGCCGATTGGCCGCGGCCGACACGAGGTCGATGTCGATCAGCTCGGCGCCCAGTTGCGCCGCGCCGGAACGGAGCTGCGCAATGCCGGCTGTCAACTGCTTGGCGGTGAGTACACCGTCCGGATCGACGTTGATCCGCAGCACTGCCGTTCTCATGGGGGTGAGCCTAACCGTGCACTGCTGTGATGGTCGACCGATACCCCAACGCGGCCAGGAGAATCGAGGGTCATGAGTACCACCCCCACGAGAATGCCGACGGGACGCCCGACACACATCGACGTGGCGGTTGCCCCAGGGCTCACCCCGCGGCTCCTACATGCCGATCGTCGCGCAGGCGAGATCGAGGATCTGACCGACTACCGCCGCGGTGGTGGATACCGGCCGGTCGAGAATCCGGACACCGTCCTGCGCGAGGTGGAAGAGTCCGGGCTGCGCGGCCGCGGCGGCGCCGGATTCCCGATGGGCACCAAACTGCGGTCGGTCCGCGATCACGGTCTGCGGGCCGGCGCGGCCATCGTCGTCGCCAATGGTGAAGAGGGTGAACCTGCTTCGGTCAAGGACCGCTGGTTGATGCGGCATCGCCCCCACCTGATCCTCGACGGCCTCCGGCTGGCGGCCGCCGTCGTCGGGGCTCACCGGGGTCACGTCTACGTCTCCGACACAGATGCGGCCGGCACCATGGAGCGGGCGCTGACCGACGCCGTCGATCTACTGGGCGACCTCGAACTCTCGGTGCTCGTGGTCGAACCCGGATACGTCAGTGGCGAAGAGACTGCTGCGATTCGCGCGATCAACGGTGGTCCTGCCAAGCCGAGCGACAAACCGCCACGGCCCTACCAACAGGGCGTGGGCCAGATGCCGACGCTGGTCAGCAACGTCGAGACGCTGGCGCACGTTCCGTACATCGCGCACCGGGGCGGTGCGGCGTTCCGGACCATCGGGACCGCCACCTCGCCCGGCACATTTCTGGCAACGGTCACCGGTGCGGGTAAACCGGCTGTCCTGTACGAGATTCCACACGGACTGCCGGTCACCGATCTGCTGGCACTGCACGGCGTGGCACCTCGGCGGGTCCGCGGCGTGCTCATGGGCGGCTACTTCGGTGGCCTGCTCAATCGCGACGTCCTGGCCGGTCACCTCGATCACGACAGCATCCGCACGCTCGGTGGCGGACTCGGATGCGGCGCCATCTCACTGCTCACCGACGAGTGTCCGGTGGCTGTTGCGGCGTCTGTGATGAGCTATTTCGATCGTGAGAACGCCGGCCAGTGCGGGTCGTGTTTCAACGGCACCGCGGCCATGTCGGCTGTTCTCGACGCACTCCGCGACGGTGTCGCGACCGAGGACGACGTGGCACGCCTGCAGCGGTGGTCGGTGGTCTTACGTGGACGCGGGGCCTGCGCGACGCTTGATGCGGCAACCAACGTGGCAGGCACGTTGCTGGCACTGTTTCCGAACGCGGTGGCCGATCACCGATCGCGGCGATGCGCCACCTGCGATGCCTCGATCTACCGCGCCCTGCGACCGTTTGCGGCGGAGAACGGAGACGGGCTGTGAGGTTACGACTCGACCGTACGATGTGCGACGGGTTCGGCACCTGCGCAAGGCATGCGCCCGAATACTTTTCGCTCGATGACTGGGGCTACGCGTCCCTCATCGGAAATGGTGAGGTCCCGCCCGCCGACCGTGATCAGGTCATGCGGGCGCTCTTGGACTGCCCCGCGCACGCGATCATCGAGATGTCAGAGTCCAGCGCAGTCGGGCCAGAGAGACCCGGGAAGTGAATTGCCCCTTGTGTGGCACAGTCTGCCAATGGCACACTATGCCATGTGACCTCCGCCACACACGGGAGGGCGGACCTGCCCAGATACCAGCCCCGGACCACCGAGGAACGTGCCGAAAAGACCCGGCGCGCAATCGTCGACGCGGCTCTGGACGCATTCCGCATCCACGGATATGAGGCAACAACCATGGGCGCGATCGCGGCCCTCGCCGGTGTATCGCCACGTAGCCTGTACCGGCACTACGGAAGCAAAGGCCAACTCTTCGCCGAGACCGTCGCGCTGCGCTCAGAGGACCTCGTGACGTACTTCGTGGCCAATCTGGAACGAATGCCATTGCGCGAGGCGATCCTCGACGCCGCCTGCGGGGCGACAGTCGATGCAAACGAAGAGAATCGCGAGCTCCTGCACCTGGCCACCACCGAACGCGAGATGTCGCGCTTTCTGTACCTGACCACCCAGCGGATGGTGCCGCCCCTGGCCGACATCCTGCGTACCGCGGCAGGCGTCGGCGCCGAGAGCACAGATCCGATCGTGTGGGAGACCCGCGCTGCCGCACTGATCGGCGCGTTGACCTGCGGCTTCAGACACTGGGCCGCCACCCCGGACTCAGATGTCCGAGAACAGCTTTCCCGAGCGGTCGACACCGTCCTACCCATTCTGCAGACCAGATCCGGCAACCAGGAGTCAGTCCGATGAGATATCAACTCAATGTGGTTGCCCGCAGCGTCACCGACGTGGTGCAGCACGCGGGAGGGCTCGTGTACGACCGGGTGATGGCCGGCTGGGACGTCACCGTGATACTCACCGACAGCTGCGACACCCGGCCGGTGAAGATCCTCGGAGCAGACGTCGCCGACCTCGAAAAAGCACTTGCCACCGAAGGACTCGGCCGCCATCCACAGGCCCTTGCCATTGCCGCCGATCTGTTCCGAAGCGATGATCGAGTTCACGGGGGCGTGGTGAGGGCTCTCGCCGACGGCAATGTGGAGGTCACGTTCTGGGGTGATTCCTGGCCGCTCGATTCCGACACCGCCACCGCCACCGGCTCCGTCGTTCACCAACTGAGCTTCGCCGCGCAGGCTTTCAAATCTCACGCACTCACTGCGGCTGCACTTCCCGCCGACACGGTCGACTACACCGAGGTGTTCCACAGCAACGCCAGGCAATCGGCCGCCTGACCGCCCGCCGACCCGATCCAGCCGTTCACCAACGAAAAGCCGAGGCGCGATGACCAAAGCCGACACCACCGATCTGGCTGTGCTGGAAGCCGAAGCGCTCGCCGAAGCTGCCGAAGCCAGCGCGGTGGCAGCCCGCGCTCGCGCGCGAGCTGCCCGACTACGACGACAATCCGAGGCGGAACCCACAGACATCAAGACCACACCTGACGTGGATGACGTTGAGCCGGAGGCCGTTCAGTCAGATGATGTCGAATCGGAAGACTCCACCGCGCCTGCCGAGGACGACGGTGTGCAGGAACCATCCCGCTCACTGCGATCACGGCTCCGGCTCCGGCGGCCGGGCAAACGGTTGACAGCGATACTGGTTGCCTGCCTGGTGATCGTCGCGGCGCTCGGGGTGAGCGGGTATCTGGCCTGGCAACACCGCGATGTGGCCACGACGCAGGAACTCGAAGCCGAGTTCGACGCGGCGGCGCGGCAAGGCGTGGTCACGCTCACCTCGCTGGACTTCAATCAGGCACAGGCCGATGTCCAGCGGGTACTCGACAACTCGACAGGCGCGTTCTTCACCGAATTCCAAAGTCGGGCCGATGATTTCACCAGTGTGGTCCAGCAGTCGCAGGTCACCACCAAGGGGCAGGTCAACGCCTCCGCTGTCGAGTCGATGACCGACGATTCGGCTGTTGTGCTGGTGGCGGCCACCTCCGAGGTCACCAATGCCGCCGGTGCCAAGGAAGAATCCCGGGCGTGGCGGCTCAGTGTCAACGTGACCAGAGTTGATGGAGAACTGAAGATGTCGAAAGTCGAGTTCGTGCCATGAGTGAATCCAGCAAAGCGGTGACTCTCAGCAAAGAGCACGACGGCCCGGAATCCGATGTCGACGAGCCGGACAATCAGAAGGCACTGCGACGCTCGCGGTCACGGCTTCGATCTCGGCGGGGAACCGTGGCCAGGCCGAGATTCAGTACTGTGGCACTTGCCTTGCTGGTGGCCGCATCTCTGGTCACCGCCGCCGTCACCTACCTCTTCCTGTACGCCCCGGACAAACAATCCGATTCCGGTGCAAAGGAATCAGCCATCGCGGCAGCGGATTCCGGCACTGTGGCACTGTTGTCGTATTCACCGGGCACACTCAACGACGATCTGGCCGCCGCCAAAACCCATCTCACCGGCGAGTTCCTGACGTACTACACCGAATTCACCGAGAAGGTCGTTGCACCGGCCGCCCAGGAGAATTCAGTGGATACCCAGGCTGAGGTCGTCCGATCCGCGGTGTCGGACATCGACGAGAATTCGGCAACGGTCCTGGTGTTCATCAACCAGACGACCACCAGCTCCGACAAACCCGACCCGGCCCTGACTGCCAGTAGCGTCCAGGTCGCATTGACCAAAGTTGATGGCAACTGGAAGATCTCGGCTTTCGATCCGGTCTGAAATCCCTCTCCCGGCGCATCCGCGTCATCCCTGCGGCAGCATGCCCTGCCACGTCGGCTGTGGTTGTGAACCCGCAAGATCGGTCTGTTGGTACAGCGCCCCATCAGGCCCGACGTACGTGCCGGTGGTCGGCGAGTACTGCGCACCGGCCACGGCGGGGGTGATCCCCTGCGCCTGCAGATTCGGATCGGGCGGGTAGTCGCCGAGCAGGGGTTGCGTCGGAGATACAGGTACGAATTCCTCATCGCTGTTGCACAGTTCGGCTGTTGCTGCGCGCTTGCCGGGATTGCCGAGGCAGGGTATGTTCCGCGCACCCCGTACCGCGATGTCGGAATCCTGCGGCAACTTGCAGTACAGACCTTCGGGTGTGTCGATGGTGGTCGTGTCCGACGGCGGACGCCACTGATCCGGCGGCAGGAACCCGACGGTGCAGGCAGGCGGATCAGAGATACCGCTGATCCGGAAGTCACCCAAGCCCAGCCCCGACGCGTTGTTCTTGGGCTGGACCGCCTGAATCATCGAGATGGACGGCGGCAGGAGCACCAGCAGCTGCTCCAGAGCCGCGTTGTAGGTCACCGCGAGCTGACCCACCGAGGTCAGATTCGCCAGCAGAATCGGCAAAGTGAACTCGACCGATTCGAGTAGACCGGTCACCTCGTTTGAAAAGCCCGGTCCGGAAGCAAGAATCGCGCGGATCTGCGGATCATTGATCCGCAGTTGATCGGTGACACCCGCCAGCGATCGACTCCAGATCTCGATCGCATCTGCCGACCGCACCTGCGAGGAGAGCAGGGGCTCCGCATCCTCGATCAGGGTCCTGGTCGTGTCCCCCAGGTCGCTGAAGTCGCCGGCGAGTTGCGAGGACGTGTCGATGAGCGATTGGAGCTCATAGCGCTGACCACCGAGTCCCCGATACAACTCCTCGGTGAGACTGTTCAGTTTGTCCTTCGGAATGCTTCCGACAAGGTCACTGAGTTCGTCGAGCATCGGCCCGACCGGCTGCGGGATCTCGGACTTGTCTGAGGTGATCACCGATCCGTCATGGAGATACGGCCCCGAGTCCGTGTTGGGGCGCAGGTCCACATACTGTTCACCGACGGCCGACATGCTGCGCACCTGTGCCCGCAGATCCGCGGGGATCCGGGCGCCGCTGTCGATCGACAGCGAGGCCCGGACACCGTTGTCGGTCAGGTCCACCGACACGACCCTGCCGACCTCGGCGCCCCGGTACGTGACATTTCCGAACCGGTACAGTCCGCCTGCCGCCGGTAGATCCAGGGTCACCACCATGCGGCCGATCCCGAGTTGGGTCTGAATTTGCATGTACGAGAACAGCATCACGACCATTGCGACAGTGGACATGAGCGCAAAGGCGACCAGCTGGAACCGGACGAAACCCGAGAGGATCACGATTCACCTCCGGTGATCGGCGCGCGCAGTGGATCCCGAACGTAACGGCCATAGCCCGGGTCGCCGACCGCAGCCTGGACAACCGCGTTCGGATCTCCCAGCGGAGTTCCCAACAGGAGTTCACGTTGCAGCCGCTCGACCGTGAGGTCGACCGTGGCATGGAGATTGATGTAGTCGCCGCGGACAGCGCGATCGATTGTCTTCTGACCATAGGGATAGACGGTTGCGTAGGCGATGGCCTTGTCCAGTTGTGGGCCCACATCAGCCAGAGATCGCAGAGTGGGCGCCAGGTTCTCCAGGTCGGTCACCAGATCGTCCTGTACTGCCGTGACGACGCCGGTGGTGGTGTTGCTGAACACCCGGAGCTTGTCGAGCGCGGTGGTGATCTGCGGACGCTCCGACACCAGGACCTCCAGGGCCGGCGGGATCGTCTGCAAGGCCTCGGCCAGGATATCCCGTTGTGTGGCAAACGTTTCGGCGAGCCGATTGGCGTTGTTGATGGTCGCCACGATGTTCGCGCGCTGTTGATCGAGCGCACCGACAAACGTGTCGAGCCGCGTGATCAGGTCACGAACCGCATCCTCCCGGCCGCTCAAAGCCGTGTTGAGGGAGGAGATGATGTTGTCGATCTCCCCCAGACCACCTCCGTTGACGATCGTGGAGACCGACGCGAGGGTTTGCTCGGTGGTCGGGTAAGTGGCCGTGTGATCGATCGCAATCGTGGCGCCCGCGGGCAACTGCCCGGCCGGTGGCACACCCACCGGCGGATTCAGTTCCAGATGGTTGGAACCGAGCAGGCTCGTCTGACCGATGTGGGCCTGCGCGTTCCCGGGAACCACCACGCCCTTCTTCACCCACACTTCGACATTCGCGTGCCAGCCGACAACGGTCATGTCCCCGATGCTGCCGACCACCACGTCATCGATCATCACCGGCGAATTCGACACGAGAGTACTGACATCGGCCATCTGGACATGAAAGAGCTGAGAATCAGAACCACGGCCTTCGGTACCGGGCAACGGCAATGAGTTGACGCCCTGCCAGCTGCATCCGGCAACAGTCGACACCACACATACGATGATGATCAGCATGCGTGGATCGCAGCGTCTGGGTGTCATGACGGGCGCCTTTCGATCGGCAAGAGCAGAGCATCGAGTGGATTCGTCGCTGCCGCCGGCTTTGTGGGCGTCGTCTTTGCCGGCACGAGGTCCGGCTCGGTGTAGATGATGTTGTTCGGATCAGCTGTTGGGCCGAGCACCGGATTGAGCGGGAACGGCAGGTAATTGAACGCCAGGAGCGGTAGGACCGGACCGAGGTACTCGCGACACTTCTTGGCGCCCTCCTCTGAGGTGAGGTTCTCCACCGCCGCAACGCCGGAACAGATGAACTGGATGGGATTCGAGAAGTTGTTCAACGTGAAGACCCCCGCTTCCGTGCCGGTGTCGGGGTTATAGATGTTGTAGAAGTTGGCCATGCTCGTCGGGAACACGTGCAACAACTGCTCGATGTCGGCCCGGTGATCAACCAGGTTCTGCGTCACATTCACCAACCGCTGTACCTGTTCGGTTGCCTTGCTGCTGCTCGATGCCACGAATCGCTGAACCTCCACCACCGCGACAGAGAGATTGGTCAGCGCCGCGTCGAGATCCGACCGGCTCTCATCGAGCACGCTCGACACCGTCGCGAGGCGGTTCTCGAATTGGACGATCTGCTCGTCGCTGTTGCGCAGGGTGGTGGCAAAGGTCTGCAGGTTGCTGATGATGTCGACGATGTCGCCGCTGCCATCGGCCAGGATTCGTCCCACCCCCGACAACTGGTTCACGGTCTCCCTGAGTTTGTCGCCGTTGCCGTCCATCGCGTCGGCCGTGCTGTCGACGAAGCGGCCCACCGAGCTCTCCGAGAGTTCACCACTTGGACCCAGATCTGTTGCCAATCGGGTCAATTGGGTCTTGATCTCGTCCCACTCGATCGGCACACCGGTCCGTTCCAGTGGGATGACACCATCGTCCGCCATGACCGGACCCTCGGTCCGATACGCCGGGGTGAGCGCGACCACCCGATCGGCGACCAGATTCTGGGCGATGATGATCGCCTGGGCGTCCGCCGGGATCTTCACACCACGATCGACCTTCATGTCGAGCCGGACCGAAGTCCCCTGTGGGTGTATTCCGGCGACAGAGCCGACCTTCACCCCCGCGACCTGCACCTCATCGCCTTTGTAGATTCCGGTTGCGGTGGTGAAGATCGCGCTGATCGATCTGGGCCCGAACGTCTTCTGGTAGGCGAACACCGCGCCGGCGAGCAGCATCGAGAACAGCACCACTGTCGCCACGGCCTGGATGATCCGGGTGCGTGTCATCGGCCCGGCCCCGTCGGTGTCTGAGCCGGTGTCTGAGCCGGTGTCTGAGCCGGTGTCTGAGCCGAGGCCCCGACCGGGATCTGTCCCCCTGGGATCGGGAACGGTACTCCCGGTTCGATTCCGAACGCTTTGTTGATGAACGGCTGGATCATGTGGCCGTCGATGAGGTTGGCAACAAAGGCGTTGTAGAAGGGGCCGCTGGAAACCGCCTCACCCTGGGTGAGCGAGACCTTCGCGAGTCCCGGCAGCGCCTGCCCGATGTTGTCCCGGTTCTTCTCGAGCAACGCTGCGACAGAGTTCAATCGGTCCAGGGTAGGCGCCAACTCCGCCTCGTTGTCGGCCACGAGGCCCGACAGCTGCGCAGCCACCGCGGAGGTGTTGGCCAGCAGATCCACGATCTCCTGGCGTCGCTCGACCAGAACACCCAGCAGCGAATTGGCGTTGAGGATCAGCGAATTCAGTTCGTCACTGCGCTCGGCCAGTATCGAGGTGACCTCACTGGTACTGCTCAGCAGGTCACGCAGCGATTCGTTACGGCCGTTGATCGACCGCGACAGTTCGCTCAATCCGTCGAACGTCGGGCCCAGTTGCGGCGCAACCTGATCGATGGTCGACGACAACGTGTCCAGGGACTGGTTCAGGGCATCGGTGTCGATCGAGGTGACATTGGTGGTCAGGTCTCCCAGCGCATCGTTGAGCGAATACGGCGACGATGTCCGTGAGCGTGGAATGACATCCGAGGGATGCAGGACGCCACCACCAACACTGTCCAGGGTCAGCATGCGCCGCCCCAGCAAGGACCCGGTCTTGATCTGTGCGGTGCTCTCGGTCCCGAGGCGAACACCGTCGTCCACCCAGAACTCGACCCGGACATCCCCTTCGTCCAGCGAGACCTTGGACACCGTCCCGACTTTCACGCCCGAGAGCACCACGTCGGCCCCCGAACGGAGACCACCGGCCTCTTCGAACATGGCCTGGTACGGCAAGGACGTGAACCAGGTGATGTATTTCTGCCCCTGCAGGCCCACGGCCACAAACAGACAGATCAAGACCACGCCGATGAAACCGTGTCTGGCAAGGCGACCACCGCGATACTTCAGCATGTCAGGGCGAGCACCTCCCGGTTGTCTGTTCGATCCAGGGCAGCACCACGACCTGACCCGAAGAATCGGTCACGCGCACCGTGATCGCACAGATGAAGTACTGGATGAAGTTGCCGTATGTCCCGGTCCGCACCAGCTTTCGGAAGTTCTCCGGAGCCTTCTGCAGTGCCGTATCGAGACGACCTTTGTCGTCATCGACCAGAGGGGCGAGCCTGGCCAGTTCGTCGACCGATTCGGCCAGCGGTGGCCGCGCCTGCGTGAGCAGATCGGCCACCGCGGCGGTTCCGGCATCGAGTGCCGTGATGGCGGAACCGATCGGATCCCGCTGCTGCGCCAACTCTGCCACCAACTGGTCGAGGCGCTCGACCGTCGCCGAGAACTCGGGTCCGCTGCGTGCCAACGTGCCCATCACCGTGTTCAGGTTGTCGATCAGATCCTCGATCACCACTCCGTTGTCGGCCAGCGTCGAGACAAACGAGGAAGTCTTGGCGAACAGTGATCCGACCGTTCCCTCCTGGCCTTGCATGATCTGCAACAGCGACGACGTCAGATCGTTGACCTCCTGCGGACGCAGTCCATCGATGACCGGCTTCAATCCGCCCAGCAGAACGTCGAGGTCGAGTGCAGGCACCGTCTGCTCCTCGGGAATCTGGCCCCCCGGCGCCAGCGTCCGGGTCGATCCGGCCCCGTCTGAGAGGTCGAGGTACCGGTCGCCCACCAAATTGAGGTACTTGACGGTGGCGTGTGTGCCTGCGGTCAGATGTACATTCCGATCCGCATTGAAGGTGACCTCGACGTGATGGTCATCCTGCAGGGATACAGCTTCCACGGTCCCCACCCGCACCCCTGCCACCCGAACGGTGTCCCCGGGCCCGAGTTCCGAAACATCCTCGAAGCGTGCCGAATAGCTGTGGGTGGAGCCGGTCCGGAAGTCACCGAAGACCACCACCAGGAATGCTGACAACACGATCATGACAATCGCGAAGATCCCGAACTTCACCGCCTGCGGGCTCCGGAGGACACTCATCTCGCCCTGCCGTCCATGATCGGACCGAACAGTGCCCGCTGCAAGCTGTCCACGTTGACCTCGAGGCCGCGTCGGTCGGCCGCAAAGGGATTCGCCCCGACGTCGGCGACCACAAACGGGGGCTTTTCCTGATAGCCGACCGGCAGCACCTGACACTGTGGTCCGCCCGACGCCGCGATTTTGGGCAAATTGTTTGGGTATCTGTACGGCTCGGTGCCCCACAAGAAGTTCGCTGACAGTCCGAGCCCGGGAACGTCGACGGCCGGCGAGTCCGCGAGATAGGCCATGCCATCGAGCGAGCAGGTCAGCGCCTCGTTGTATTCGTTGGTCAGGGCAAGGGTCGGAACCAAGACCGCCGCCGCCGAATCGAGCAGCGGGCCGTTGGTCCGCAACACCCTGTCCCCCACGTCCGCCAGCCCGATCACGCTGGCCAAGAACGCATCCAGGTTCTGTTGCTCCTCGACGATCGACTGACTCAGGCCGGTCGCATTGTCAACGGTGGTGACCAGAGCGGGCGCGGCATCAGCATAGGTTTCGAGGACCTCCGGAGCCATCTCGAGGTCGCGCTCAAGCGCAGGCAGCCCCGGTTCAACCGCGGCGAGGAAGGTATCGAAGTCCACCAGCATCTGGCCGACCTGATCGCCACGACCACTCAGTGCCGTGGAGATCGCACCCAGGGTCTCGTTCAGCTTGTCGGGTTCGATCTGGGACAGCACGGATGTCAGCTGTTCGAAGATGGTGTTGAGTTCCACTGTGACCCTGCGGGAATCGAGCACCTGCCCGGCGTACATCGGTTTCGACGATGGGTTCTCCGGGGGCAGGAACTCGACGAACTTCGCCCCGAACACCGTCGATGACGCGATCTCGACACCAACGTTGTCCGGGATATCCTGCAGCTGGGACGGATTCATGTCGAGTTCGATCGAGGCCTGACCGTCGGGCAATGAATCGATCGAACTGACCCGGCCGACCGTGACGCCCCGCATCTGAACCTTCG
The DNA here is from genome assembly GCF_056786495.1 of Williamsia sp. Y853. NCBI lineage: Bacteria > Bacillati > Actinomycetota > Actinomycetes > Mycobacteriales > Nocardiaceae > Williamsia > Williamsia sp. Y853. The sequence goes on along the minus strand of NZ_JBXCJC010000004.1, from coordinate 811,744 downwards.
CGTCCGGATACATGACCAGGCCCGCACGTGGCGACAGGACCGTGACGCGGACGGTATCGGTGAAGCCACCCCGGAACATGGTCACGGCGACAACCAGGACCGCGACAACCAGCAGTATCGATCCCAGACCGACCAATGGTCGAAGAACATTCGGCGACACGCTGTTTCGCCTAGCCCGACAGGTTGAAGTTGCCGTTGGAACCGTAGACGGCCAACGAGACCAGCAAGGTAACCGAGACAACCGCGATCAGCGACATCCGCACCGCATTGCCGACCGCCACACCGACTCCGGCCGGACCCCCACTGGCAAAGAAGCCGAAGTAGGTATGGATCAACATGATCATCAAGGCCATCAGGAATGCCTGCAGGAACGACCACAGGAGATCGATCGGGTTCAGAAAGGTCGAAAAGTAGTGCTGGTACAGCCCCGAGGATTGGCCGAGGATCACCACCGTGGTGAACCAGCAGGCAACAAACGACGCCGTCAGCGCGATCGCATACAGCGGCGCCAGCACGATCATCCCCGCGATGATCCGGGTACCGACCACGTACTTCATCGGGTCGATGCCCATGGACTCCAGGGCGTCGATCTCCTCGTTGATCCGCATCGCACCCAATTGTGCTGTGGCACCGGCACCGAAGGTGGCGGCGAGCCCGATTCCGACCACCACCGGCGCAGCGATGCGCACGTTGATGAATGCCGACAGGAAGCCGGTCAGCGCTTCGATCCCGATGTCACCCAGCGAGCTATAGCCCTGGACGGCCAATGTGCTGCCGGTGGCAAGTGTCAGGAACCCGACGATCACGACGGTCCCGCCGATCACCGCGAGATTGCCTGCCCCCATGCTGGTCTCTGCGATCAACCGGAGCGTCTCTCGTTTGTATTGCCACGCCGCGCGCGGAGACCCGATCAGCGCCTTCGCATAGAAGATCGTGTGATCTCCGATTCCGCCGAGCGTCTTCACCGGCCGGTTCAGTTCCCGGACCGTCCGGCCGTACATCGTGCTCGGTGTCATGCCATCCCCCTCATCCGGCGGTCAACTGGACGCCGACCGCGGTGACCACGACGTTGACCACGAACAACGCCATGAATGCGTACACAACCGTTTCGTTCACCGCATTGCCCACCGACTTCGCGCCACCAGAGACGGTGAGCCCCCGATAGCACGCCACCAGACCTGCGATGAGGCCGAACAGAAGCGCTTTGATCGACGAGATGACCACCTCGTTGATCCCGGTGAGCAACGTGATCCCGGAGGCGAAGGCACCGGGATTGACATTCTGGACAAACACGGAGAAGACATAGCCCCCGACCACCCCGATGATGCAGACAAGACTGTTGAGCAGCAGCGCAACCAGTCCCGACGCGACCATCCGCGGCGTCACCAGTCGCTGCACCGGATTGATCCCGAGGACCTCCATGGCGTCGATCTCTTCACGGATGGTCCGCGATCCGAGGTCCGCGCACATGGCGGTGGCCCCGGAGCCCGCCACGATCAGGACGGTGACCATCGGGCCGACCTGCGTGATCGCACCGAAGGCCGCGCCGGCACCGCTCAGATCGGCGGCGCCGAGTTCACGCAGAAGAATGTTGAGGGTAAAGCTGACCAGAACCGTGAACGGAATCGCAACAAGCAGTGTGGGAACCAGCGATATGCGCGCAACGAACCAGGACTGTTCGAGCGTCTCCTTACCCTGAAAGGGTCTGCGGAACAGGAACTTCACCGCATCCGCCGACATCATGAACAGGCCACCGACCGATTCGAACGGACCGGACAGTTTGGGGCCGCGATAGCCCCCGGACCGGCCGGTGCTACTCCGTTGCCATCCGGCCATCAGAATGCCTGACCCTCGCCGACAGCCTCTGCATGCCAACCAATTCCCCACCCGCTCGACATCCTTGGCGATTGCATCCGCTCACCTCGTTGCGCAAGAAACCTGATTCGGCGGCCACATCACCTCATGCTCGATGACATTGCCCGCCAGCTGATTTGGCAAAACACGCGAAGGCAAACCGGGCCCGGGCTGCGGGCCGTATTGCCATCACACAAGTACGATCGAGCAGACGTCCTCATCATTACTGTTGCAGGCCAGTCGATCTCGACCAGCAGCCAGCCCTGACCACCAGAGGTATCAGCCACCCCTTTCGCGCCCTGAAGACACTCATACCGGCGTGCGCAGCGAGGGCGCGACCCCCTCGCCATCTGCCTGCGAGGCTGAACTTACACGCATAAGTAGATGGTGTGAGCAAAACCGCAGAGATTTTTCGAAACACCGGGGAGCCGCTCACAACCGCATCCGCCGGCACCGTCCCCAGAATCGAAAATATCGGGCATCAACACACGGATTGCGCAGTGTCCCAACAGGAATTCAGTCGATTTCCGAATCCGCCATCAGTCGACGGCTGTCCGATATATGCTCCGCACATCTGCAAGAGCCCAACTCCCGCGTAGGAGAACAGCCCTGCTGGGCCGGTCCTTCCCCTGGAGTCGGCGACGTCCATCGGCGAGATCGGCAGTACGGACGACCGGCACCCGAGAACGCGGCTCCCGCAGTACGGGTCATCTGGACCTGGCCACACCCTGACACCCGAGCCTCCCCAATCCCATCGGGTGTCCGTTGGAGGAGGATGTCAGTTGAGAACACATCGCATGTTTGTCGTCGCGATGGCGGCCGTGCTGCTGGTTGCCGGATGTAGTGATCGCGGCGGAGACGATGATGGTGGAGACGACGGTGGCGGTGGAGGTGGAACCGGATCCTCGTCCGCCGATACGGCCTCATCCACTTTCGGCGACCTGAAGGATGTATGCCAATCCGGCTCGGCCGCAGGCTCACCCACGCAAGGTGTCACCGACACCGAGATCCAGGTCGGAGTCTTCACCGACCTGGGATTCACCCAGAACCCGGAGTTCGTCAACGCGGCGAAGGTCTTCACCTCCTGGTGTAACGCACAGGGCGGTATCAACGGACGCAAGATCGTAGCCAACACGCGTGACGCCAAGTTCATGGAGGCGCGCCAGCAGATGGTGACCGCCTGCAGCGAGGACTTCGTACTCGTCGGTGGCGGTAGCGGCCTGGACGGCCTCGGTGTCAAAGAACGTTTGAACTGCCTGCTACCGAGCTTCCCGGCACAGGTTGCGCAGCTCACCTCTGCCGGTTCCGACCTCGAGATCAGTGCCGATCCCAGCCTCACCCAGGGATACGACCCGTACTACGGATTCCGAAGCTGGCTGATCAACGACGCTTACCCAGAATCAAAATCCGCGATCGGCTTCGTCAATGGCGACTCCCCCGTCACGAAGGTCCTCGGCGAACAGGCCGTCGAAGCAGTGGAGGCCGCGGGTGGCACATTTGTCTACAACGACCTGTACCCGGCGATGGGCGTGTCCGATTGGACACCTTACGCACAGGCGATCAAGAGCAAGGGCGTCAAGGGCCTGCTGTTCTATGGCGACTTCCGACAGCTCGCGAAGCTCGAAAGCGTCTTGACCGGAATGGACTACAAACTCGACTGGATCGACACCAACAACAACGCCTACGGACCGGAGTTCATCGAACTTGCCGGGACGTCGATCGATTTCCAGAACAACTATCTCGATCTCGGCGGCAACCTGCCGCTCAACAGCAACGAGCCGGCAATGCAGGATCTGCTGGCGCTCTATGACGAGTACGCGCCGGACGCCAACCTGACGTTGCCGTCCATCCGCGCGATGTCATCGTGGTTGCTGTTCGCCAAGGCCGCGGCAAGTTGTGGCGACGACCTGACCCGGACCTGCATCTACAACGCCGCCAAAGCGGAGACTGCCTGGACCGGTGGTGGCCTGCACACGGCAAGGAACTTGGCGCAGCCAGTGCCACCGACGCCCTGCTTCAACGTTGCCGAAGCCGAACCCGACGGTTGGACAGCCCCCGATTTCGGAGCGGATCAGGGCCCGTATCGATGCAATATCCCGGTGCACAAGTACACCGGTGACTACCCGCAGCCGATGACGTTGGCAGATGTCGGGAAGAGCATGGACGACGTGCAGTAGCCCGGCGGCGAGATCCCTCGACACCAGAATCGGGGGTTGTGGTGGATCCACAACCCCCGATTCTGACCGTTTTGGCTTGATTCGAGCCGGTCAGACGCCCTTGACCGCGTCCGCGATCGGGGTCTCACCGTTGACGAACTCGATGGTCGTGCCGACACTCGACGGCGTATCGAGAACTGCCGCAATCACCGCTGCGACATCGTCGCGACTGACATCAGCTTGCTCGGCTCCACGTTCCTTGGTCGCGATACGTCCGGTGCCGGGTTCGTCGGTGAGCGTGCTCGGGCCGACAATCGTCCACAGCAGCGTGGTCTTACGTAGGTACTGATCTGCCTGCGCTTTGGCCTCGGCGTAGGCATAGAACGAATTGTCTTTCGGCACACCATGATCTGGCCCCGCACCAAAGTAGGAAACCATCACATATCGCGGTACACCGACCTTCAGTGCGGCATCGATACTTCGGATCGCGGCGTCCCGATCGACGGCGTACGTGCGCTCCGGACTTCCACCGCCGGCGCCTGCGGAGAACACCACGGCGTCGTGGCCCTTGATGACCTCACCGATCTCATCGGTCGACAGGTTTTCGATGTCGGCGATCACCGGTCTCGCACCGGTCGCCCTGATGTCGTCGGACTGGTCGGGGTTACGGATCAGCGAGCTGACCTGGTGGCCTTCGTCGGCCAGCAGCTTCGCCAGCTTGCGCGCAATCTTGCCGTGACCTCCGATGATGGCGATCTTTGACATGTGAATCCCTCCGTCGTCGTTGACTCGCACTCTGATGGGCACTTAGTAGTGCAACAAGGCCCACACCGTCGGCATTCCAGTCATACGTGCCGTGCGGGGGTGTTCAACGACCGCGACACTAGTCGCCGGCACCGTCCTGCGAATAGTCGCGGATGATCTCTTCCAGAACTTCGCGGATGCGATCGGCATGGGTGATGGCGGGACTGGCCGTGTCGGGCCAGGTCTCGATTTCGGCCAGCATCCAGTCGACCCAGGAGATGATGTGGGTGAAGTGGCCGACCATGAACTTCGCGGCGAACGCCAGCAGATGCTGGCGGCTGGGAAACGATCCCGCTCCGGGAACGATGAGCAGCTTCGCGTTGCCGACGAAGATCTGCCGTTTCATTTCGGCCTGTGTACGGACGGTGCTAAGGGTGTTCCGCAGGTCGTCAATGGTGCCCTGTTCCGCCACGCACACCCGCAGCAGACCTTCGAATTCCATTGACGGAGCGCGGGTTTCAGTCGACATCCATTCGGCGAGCGCGGCGCGCCCTTCCGGGGTGATCGAATACACGGTCCGGCTGCGCTGCGTGCCGGTGGGTTCGGTGCGGGCTGACACGAGACCAAGCGCGACAAGCTTCTTGGGGGCGTTGTACCGCTGCCGATCGGCCCGCGGAACGATCTCCGACATGCCTCGGCCGATTTGTTCGGCCACTTCGTAGGCTGACCAGTCCCGAGGTGCCAGTATGCCGAGGATGGCATACGACATCGTATTGAGGTCGCCTTGTGGCACAGCAACCCTCCTGCACGGGCAAATTAATGAAAGCAGTTGTTAGCTTAGCAACAGGAATATGAGGCGCCCGATCGGATCGTCGGGCACCTCATATCGCCTGGTCATCGGTGGTGGCTAGCCTCCGCTGGTGTCGTCGGCGACCTCGTCAATGTCGCCGTCGGCATCCTTCGGCGGCATGACGTAGATGAACGGGACGAGTTCCGAGGCCACGCGCGCGGCGGCGGCCTGGCCGTCGATGGTCGGCGCGAGATTCGCCCACACCACCATGGTCACGTCGTTGACCGGGTCGTAGCCCATGAACGAGTTGTACCCCGGCATCTCACCGATGTGCCCGTACATCGGACCCATTTGAGCGATCCCGTACCCGTACCCGGCACCGTCCGGCTTAGCCGGGTCAGAGGGCTGCACACTGTCTATCCGCAGCTTCTGCGTCGCCTCGTCGAGCAATTCGCCGTCGCCCATCGCCTTCACCCAGGTGGCCAGGTCATTTGCGGTGGCGATGCCCTGTCCGGCCGACCACGTCCACGACGGGTTGTCGTTGGTGGTGACTCGCGGCTGCACGGTTCCGGCCTCGATCGCCGCGATCCGCTCCGGGGACAGCCCCGGTTCGTCGAGCGTTTCGATGTTGCCGCTGTAGGAGTAGCCACTGGCATAGGGCGCGGGGATGGCCGTGTCGGTGTTGGCGGGGAAAGAGCTGCCCGTCATTTCCAGCTTGCTGAAGAACCGGTCCTGGAAGATCTGGGCGATCGGTTTGCCGTCGAGCTCTTCGGCGATGAGTCCGAGCAACACCGTGTTGGTGTTGGAGTAGTGATACCCGGTGCCCGGTGCAAAATATGGAGGATTGGCGAACGCCAGCGCCAGCAATTGCTCTGGTGTCCACACCTTTTGGGGATCGTTGTCGAGCGCTTGATTGAGTTCGACTGTATCGGTGTAGTTGTACAGCCCGCTGCGCATGTTCAGAAGCTGGCCGATGGTGATGTTCTCACCGTTGGGGACGTCGGGACGGTACTTGCTGACCGGGTCGTCGACGGAAATCTTGCCTTCCTCGACGAGCTGCATGATCGCGGTACCGGTCCAGGTCTTGGTGTTCGAGCCGATGCGGACCTTGGTGTCCAGGTTGGGTGCGTCGGTCGAGCCGCTGGCGGTGGTGCCGAACGACTTGACGTACTCACCTTGTGGGGTACGGATCAGCACCATCATGCCGATCTCGCGGTACTCCGTGGCGAGATCGTCGACCGTCTTGTCCATGGCCGCGGTGTCGAACGGCACGAGCGCACTGTTCGCCGACCCACTCGAACTCGTTGATGCTCCCGGACTCGCCGCGGTGCTCGACGAGGACGACGAATTGTCCGAGTCCGACGAGCATGCGGTGGCGACGAGTGCGGCCGACAGCAGCACGGCCAGTGCCGCCGGCATGGCGCGGCTCGGTCGACGCCGTCGCGTGGCCCGCGGACCTACTTCTAGTGGGGACATGAACTTTCTCCTCGAGTGGTGATCTCACGGACCGCGCTGCGGTGGTTTCCACAGCGTGGAGAACTCATTGCGGTGCTCGCGTGAAGGTGCCGAGGCCGTCTTTGTCGAGATACTCGATGGTCAGCGAACTGGCCGGTCCGGCGACGGTGAACGTGGCACCCGTTGGGCCCGCGGCATTTTCACCGACCGGCTCGAACCAGTAGGTGTCGCCGGCGTAGTGGGTGAGCGGGTAGCTCTGTTGCAGATCTTTGCCGATCTTGAGGACCAGGTTGTTGCCCTCGGCGACCACCTCGGCCGGACCGTAGTACGGGCTGGTGTACATCCCGGTGTAGTCGCTCGCCGGGCGGGCCTGCGCGGCATCGGCCGGTGGGGTGGCGTAGTCGACGTCGGAGCGTTCGGAATCGATGACCATTTTGAATTGCTCGGCGATGAAGGGCGCCCAATCCACCGTCAGCTCACCGTTGCTCACGTAGTCGAGGAACTGAGAGGTGAGGGTCTCCGACACCCCGACCGGGGCCGTGTTGGCCAGCACCACGATCCCGAGCTGCTCACTCGGCAACATCTTGACGTCGGTGCTGGCTCCCAGCGAGAACGCGCCGGCGTGACCGACCTGTACCCGACCGTGGTCATCGGTGTTGACGTTGAAACCGAGGCCGTAGAAGCCATCTCGCGCACCGGGAGTATCCGACGGATGGGCGAAGGAATGCGCCTGATGGGTGAACTGCAGAGCCGCTGGATCGACGATCTGGCGACCCTCGAACTCGCCGCCCGCCAGTTCCATACGGATCCATTTGGCCATGTCGTCTACCGACGAACTCGCGCCGCCTGCCGGCGCCTGCTGCTCGGGATCGCGGACGTACTTCGCCTCCCAGGTCTTCGCCGCGGGATCGACCACCACATGATTGGACGCATGATTGGGCGCGTTGACCCACTCGTCGAACGAGGAGGTCGTGTTGTCCATGCCGAGCGGTTCGTAGATCCTCTGCTCCGACAGCTCTGCCCACGTCATTCCCTCGGCATTGGCGGCGGAGACGCCGGCGATCGAGAATCCGTAGTTGGTGTAGTCGTAGTTGTCGCGGAACCTTTCCAGCGGAACCTGGTTGAGCCGACTGAGCACCTCGGGATAGGTGTAACCGAGATCCTCGAGAGTGTCGCCTGCGTGGTCGGGCAGGCCGGAGCGGTGCGACATCAGATCGGTGTACGTCGCGTTGGCGGTGACATACGGATCGGCCACGGCGAAGCCCGGTTCATGGGTTATCACCGGGTCGTCCCACGCGATCTTCCCGTCGCCGACGACGGTCGCCACCACACTCGATGCCACCGGCTTCGACACCGACGCCAATTGGAACATGGTGCTCGTGTCGACGGGGGCCGGGTCGCCCACCTTCCGGACACCGAAACCCTTGGCATACAGCACTTCGTCCTCGTACACGACCGCCACCGCGACTCCGGGCGCACCGGTGTTGGCCATGATGTCCTCGACGAAACCGTCAAGCCGGCCGATCGCCGCGTCGACGTCTGCCCGATCGAGCTGGGCGTCCGGCACGCTCGGTGGGACCTCGGCCACCGAACTGGCGGACGGATCATTCGACGATGAACTGCAGCCTGACAGCGTGAGTGCAACCACTGTGCCCAAAGCCATTGCCGTGCAGACATATATCCGGGAACGTTGACGTCGATGCGCGGGTGGGTCGAGTGCGGTTCGGTTGACCATGATGCTCCATCTGGCGGCTCCGGCGTCACTGACCGCGCGCGGATTACGGTCCAGCGAGGGCTGTTCTCGGCCACGCCGGTGCACCGACAGTACCCCAGGAAGGTGCAAAGTGCAGTATGCAATTTGCAGTAAAGGGAGTAGGTTGCCCTGAAATGGAACGTTCGCTCAGTGTGCTGCGCGGCGTCGACCCGACACGGAAAGTTGCTGCCTCATGCCAGGACCACGTCGCCGGACGCGCACAGCTCGAACGTTTCTGGCGGTCGCAACTGCCTCCGGCATGCTGCTGACAGCCGCCTGCTCCGGCGACTCGTCAGGTGAGTCCGAAACGGGCAAAGCCCAGGGCCAGGCGATACCGGCCGACGCCACCGCGATCATGGAAACCGACCCGTACACCGCGGCGCGGTGGTCGTATCTGGTGATCGACCCCGAGACCGACGAGGTCATCTACAGCAATCAAGCCGACACCTTCATGTTCCTTGCCTCGCAGACCAAACACTTCACAGTCGGAACGGTATTCAACGATCTCGGCGTCGACCGGACGGTCACGACTCCCGTCTACGCGACGGCGGCACCGGCGGGCGGCACCCTGACCGGTGACCTGGTACTCGTCGGATCCGGCGACCTGGCGCTCGGCGGCCGCAACGCCGACCAGGGCCAGTTCGACTTCGCCACAGAGGGTATCGATCACGTCTACGCCGACGCACTCCCCGGTGCGGTCCTGGCGCCCGGCAACCCGCTCGCCGGACTCGATGCGATGGCCGGACAGGTTGCCGCATCAGGAGTCACGCGCATCGACGGCGATGTGCTCGTCGATCCCCGGCTCTGGGAAACCTACGACACCGTCGAGGGCATGGTGCCGTCGATCTTCGTCAACGACAACCTGGTCGACATCGCGGCCCAACCCGGTGAACCCGGGCAGCCGGCCACGATCGAGATGCTGCCGGGCAACGGACTGTTCACCGTCGACGCGCAGGTGACCACCGGAGCTGCCGACAGCGACTCCACCCTGAAGGTTGTCGCCGACGAAGCCAATCCGACGCTCTTGCGGGTCACCGGCTCGGTCCCGGCAGGCAAGCCCTCATTGACCGTCTACCGCATTACCGACGCGTCAAGCTGGGCACGTCAGTTGTTCATCGAAGCACTGCAGCGCAAGGGTATTGCGGTCGATTCGACGTCGAAGGCCAACAATGCGGCCGCGCTTCCGCCGTCGGGCAGCTATCAGGACAATCTGCGGCTTGCGACGCTCGACTCGGCCCCGCTCGGCGAAGCGGGTGGCATGATCTTGGCGACCAGTTACAACACCGGGGCCAATACGTTTGTCTGTCTGCTGGCCGTCGAAGCCGGCTCCGATCAATGCGCCGACGGGTTGCCCGCGGTCCGCGATCTGGCGGTCGAGGCCGGCGTTCCCGCCTCGGACTTGGTAATCATGGACGGGCAGGGCGGTGACCCGTCGTCCGCGACACCCACCGCCGTCGCCACCTGGCTGAAGTGGGTGAGCGGCCAACCGTGGGCTGACACCTTCTGGAGCGGGCAACCCATTCTCGGCGAACGCGGGTCGCTGTCCGGGGTCGGTGTGGACAGCCCGGCCAAAGGAAAGGTGGTCGGCAAGACGTCCACCTCCGCCGACGTCGAACCGGGCACCGAGCGTCTGGTGATCACCACGCAAGGCCTGTCCGGCTACCTGGACGTCGGTGATGGCCGCCGACTGCTGTTCGTGACTGCGGTGAGCAACGCCGTCTTCCCCGACCTACCGCGCGGGGTGTTCCAGGTCGGCGACGACGTCGGCATGGTGGCCGCCGCTTTTCAACAGGCGCAAGAGAATTGAGTGTGCTGGTGCAGCGCATGGTCGTCGTGCACCGTATGGCATTTCAGGAACTGGTCAGTGCTCAACTGCCGGTGAAAATAGGCGGGCGTTTTTCGGTGCGGGCCGCCCGACCTTCAGCCATGTCATTGCTCTGCCACGCCAGCACCATTGCGGCCACGTGCTCGGCGGGAGGTTCGTCGCGCGCGCCATCGTCGCCCAAGACCAACTTGTAGTGCCGCAGCGTCAGCGGAGCAAGGGTCGCGATCATCGCAGCCCACCGCTGGGCCTCCCCGAGATCACCGATCCGGTTGGCGAACCCGACGACGTGCGCCCTCTCGGCACTCATCGATTCGCAGCCGAGCAGGATCCCCGCCGCATCTCCGGCACCGGCCAGGGAGACAAGACGCTTGATCGTCCATTCATCCACCGTGACACCGATTTTCGCCGCCGGGATGGCGCAGAAAGACGACGGAGACATCACCCGTAGATCGGCGGCGAGCGCCAACTGCAGACCGGCCCCGAGCGCAGGACCGTTGAGGGCGGCGATCACGGGCATCGGAACGTCCTCGATCAATCGCAACATCGCCAGCAATTTGTCGAGGAATGACTGCTCGTAGACAGGGCCCGAAAGATCGGCCCCGGCGCAGAAAACACTGCCGGCCCCGGTCAGAATCACGGCCCGCGCACCAGAATCGGCAGCGTCGGTCAATGCATCCGCCAACGCCTCGACCATTTCGTGGTTCAACGCATTCCGCTGCTGCACGCGCTGCAATTCGATGGTCAGCACGTCGCCGTCCCGGCTGGTCCCAATCATCAGGTCAGCGTACCGCTACTGTTCGATTGTGAACGCTAACCCTTTCGGCGATTCCACCGAGACCGATGTCCTGGTCATCGGAGGTGGACAGGCGGGGCTGTCCGCCGGCTACTACCTGGGCAAGTTCGGCCTGCAGTCGCGGACGCTGATGGTCGACCACTCACCCGGCCCCGGCGGAGCATGGCAATTCCGCTGGCCGACACTGACTTTGGCCGGCGCCAACGGCGTCCACGACCTGCCCGGATTGGGCCTGTCAGAGGCGCTGGGCATGGAGTGCGATCAGTGGCCTGCGGCCACAGCGGTGCGGGATTACTTCGCTCAATACGAGCAGAAGTTCGACCTCGACGTACACCGGCCGGTTGACGTCCGATCGGTGACACACCACGGCGAGGGATTTCGGGTCGCCACCGCCGACGGACACGAGATCTCCGCACGCACCATCATCAGCGCCACCGGCACCTGGGACCGCCCGTTCGTTCCCTACGTCGCCGGCATCGAAACCTTCACCGGCACTCAACTGCACACACACGATTACCAAAGCCCCACCGACTTCGCAGGCAAGCGGGTCCTGGTGGTCGGAGCCGGTATATCCGCAGTTCAGCTCCTCATCGAGATCGCCCGCAACGCCGAGGAAGTCCAGACGTTCTGGTGCAGCCGCACCGAACCGCAGTTCAGCGATGCAGCGTTCTCCCCCGACCTCGGACGCGCCGCGGTGGCACGGGTCGAGGAGCGGGTCCGAGCCGGGTTGCCCCCGGGGTCCGTGGTCTCGGTGACCGGACTACCCGTCACCGATTCGATCCGAGCCGCACAGGCAGACGGGATCCTGGACTGGCGGCCGATGTTCACCCGCATCACGCCCGACGGGGTCTGCTGGGACTGCGCGAACGAAGGCGAGGCACTGCAGCATCTGGACGTGGACGTCATTCTCTGGTGCACCGGATTTCGCAGTGCACTCGACCATCTGGCACCCCTGCGTCTGCGGGCGCCCGGGGGTGGAATCGTCATGACGGGACGTCTGGCCACAGTGGTCAAAGCCTTGCCGCACCTGCAACTACTCGGCTACGGCCCATCGGCATCGACCATCGGCGCCAACCGGGCCGGACGCGAAGCAGCCCGGGTCGTACAAGAACTTCTCGGTTGATTCTGAACAACAAAACACATCCCAGTTTGACACTTTGTTGTGTTTTCACAACACTGTGACGGGTGAGCCCGGTCAAGAAGGCAGGACATCTGCCGATATACAACCGCATCGGCGTACTACGCGCCGAGCGGCGGATGTCTCGGGCACAGCTCGCTGAACTGGTGGGTGTCAACGTTCAATCCATCGGATCGCTCGAACGTGGTGACAACTACCCCAGCCTCGATCTGGCATTTCGCATCTGCGATGTCTTCCACCTTCCGGTGGAGGCGGTATTCAGCCGACACGAGTTCAGTGCGATGTCAGAACAGTTGTACCGCAACGACAATGGAGGGGCACGATGAACCATCCGAACTCCCCGATCCCGGAATCGGCGAAGCCCGGCTGGTGGCGTGGTTACGAGTCGTGGCAGGCCAAGAGTCATGAGAAGTTCCTGCGCCGCTGGGGCACCCGCTTTCCCCGCTGGCGCAATCGCCGCTCCGCCAGACGATTGGTCGTCGTGCTGATCGTCACCTGGATACTGGTACTCGCGTGCAGCATCGCCGCCTTTTTCACCAGTTGGTTCGGGCTGCCGTACATAGTGCTGATCTGTCTTGTCTTCCTGCCGGTCTTGTACATCTTGCGTGCGATCACCTTGAACGTCAGCGATGCACCTGCAGGAGCGCTCGACGAAATCCAGCTGGCCACCCGCAACGCGGCGCGTTCGCTCGCCTACACGGCGCTCTGGGTGACCATGTTCATCCCCTACCTGGTGCTGATCGTGGTCTCCATCGGCGACAGCGTGAGTGGCCAGGTGGTCTACGGCGCGGGCACCCTGCTCATCGTCCTGCTGGTGGCCGGGACCTGCCTTCCCACCTGCCTGCTCGCGTGGTGGCTCAACGATCCCGACCCGGAGGACTACGCCGTCTACGATCTGCCGGACGACACGCAAGCACGCCGGCCCGAAGCCCGGAATGTCACCACCACAAAAGGATTGGATACATGACGGACCCGTTGATCGTCGACAGATTGACCAAGCGATACGGATCGCTCACCGCCCTGGACAACATGAGCTTCTCCGTGGCCCCCGGCGAGATCTTCGGCTTTGTCGGATCCAACGGTGCCGGTAAGTCGACCACGATGCGCATCATCCTCGGTGTCCTGTCCGCGGACTCAGGGCGTGTTCTGCTCGGCGACGCCCCCATCGACCTCGACACCAGGCGGCGCATCGGATACATGCCCGAAGAGCGAGGTCTCTACCCGAAGATGAAGGTGGGCAAACAACTTTCGTTCTTCGCCCAGCTGCACGGGCTGTCCCGCCGCGAGGCCGACAGGCAGGTCGGACGTTGGGTCGAGCGACTGGGTATCGCCGAGCGGATCAACGATGACGTCAACAACCTGAGTCTGGGCAACCAACAGCGCGTGCAGTTGGCTGCGGCGCTGGTCCACGACCCAGATGTACTCGTTCTCGACGAACCCTTCTCGGGCCTCGACCCGGTCGCCGTCGACGTGATGAGTGAGGTACTCGAAGAAAAGGCCGCACAGGGTGTTCCGGTCATCTTCTCGAGTCACCAACTCGAGCTCGTGCAACGACTCTGCGACCGGGTTGGCATCATCACCAAGGGCACGATGCGCGCGCTGGGCACTGTGGACGAACTGCGTTCGGTCGGAGACATCCGCCTCGATGTCGTTGCGCCGCAGGCTCCTCCCGGATGGGCCGACCGGATCCCAGGCGTGCAGAGCAGCAACCACAACGGCACCACAACCACAGTCACGATGACGCCTGAGAGCGACGAGCAGGCGGTGCTCACGACCGCATTGAGCACCGGACCGGTGACACACTTTGCCGTCTCCAAACCCGACCTGACCGAACTGTTCCGAGAGGTGGTAAGCGCGTGACCACGAATAGTCCTCGTACAAATGGCAATTCAACGTCAGCGCACGCTCACCGACTCGGTGCCTGGCGCGCGATCCGGCTTGTCGCAGGCCGTGAGATCACCACACGCGCCGCAACCAAATCGTTTGTCATCACCAACGTTCTGCTGCTGGTGGTGATCGTGGCCGGCATCATCGTGCTCTCGATGTTCGCAGGCAATAGCAAACCCACGAAGGTGGGTCTTGTCGGCGACGACCCTGCCATCTCACAGACCATCGTGGCGATCGGCGACGCTTCCGGCGAGAAGATCGAGATCGTCCCAATCGACAGCCCTGACGACGCCCGCGCGCAGGCCGAAGACGGAGACGTGAAGGTCGCCCTGGTCCCCGGTTCGGGGAACAACTACGAGGCCATCACCAAAGACGATCTCGACGGCACCCTCGAAGGCGTCTTACGGACCGCAGTCAGCCAAGACGGGCTGAGTAAGGCTCTGGCACAGCAAGATGTCGACCTCTCCACCATCAGTGCCGACTCATCCCTAACGATCACTGAGACCAAACCGGCCAAACCCGATGAGGGACAACGTATCGCAGTAGCGCTGACCGGCATGTCGCTACTGATGTTCGCGGTACTGCAGGGCGGCGGCATGGTCGCAGGCGGAGTGGTCGAGGAAAAGACATCACGGGTCGTCGAGATCCTCCTGGCCACGATCAAGCCCCTGCATCTACTGTGGGGCAAGATCATCGGCATCGGGGCGATGGCCTTTGCGCAGGTGATCGTTCTCGGTGGAGCCGCGTTGATCACCGCGCTCGCTACAGGACTGCTCGACGTGCCCTCAGCTGCCGGGTCCATGTTTGTTGCGGTGCTCGTCTGGTTTGTCCTCGGATTCCTGTTCTTCGCCACGCTGTACGCCGCCACCGGCGCAGTGGTCTCGCGGCAGGAAGAACTCGGCTCGAGTTCGGCGCCGCTGACGATTCTCGCGATGGCGGTCATCTACGCGGCGATCTTCGGCATCAACGCCCTCGACAGCACGCTGATGCAGACCCTGGCCTGGATTCCACCGTTCTCGGCGTCCATCATGCCGATCCGCATAGCCACCGGGGATGCGTCGATGTTCCAGATCATCGGTAGCGCGGTCTTGATGATCATCGCCTGCGCGGTGGCCACCTGGTTTGCCGCCCGGATCTACCAGCGCAACGTCTTGCGCACCGGTGCGCGGGTCAAGTGGATCGAAGCGATCAAAGGCTGATCCCAACCCGAAAGCGGTGGGGTTCTGATGGACGTCACCTGGGCGAGTGCTCGCCGGAACCCACCACTTTCGGGGGTCGGCGGATGAGGTAGTCGCCCTCGTCCGGAGCGGTGAGCATCCGTGTCAATGTGGCGCGGTCGAAGGGCCACAGATCGATGGTCTCGTTGTCCGTGAAGTACCAGGAATTGCATCCGGTGTTCCAGACCGTGGGGCCCATCGCGTCCGCGACCTCCCGGTTGAACCGATCGGTGGCCGGCTCTGTGACTTCCACCGCGGTGATTTTGTTGTCCCTGAACTGCTCCAGCCATCGAGTGATGTAACGAGCGGTGAGTTCGGCCGTGTACTGCAGGGATATCGAGCCCGTTGGTGAGTTGGGGCCGAGCACGGTGAACAGATTGGGAAACCCCGGTATGGCGGTCATCCGGTACGCACGCGGGCCGTCGGCCCACGCTTCGTCCAGGGTGATGCCGTCGCGGCCCTCGATGCGCATGGGCCGCATATAGTTGTGCGCCTTGAATCCCGTGGCGAGAACGATCACGTCTACATCGTGGTGTGTCCCGGATTCCATGAGGATTCCATCCGGCGTGATCTCTGCGATGGCGCCGGAGGCCAATTCCGTGTTGGCGGCGGTGATCGCCTTGTAGTAGCTGCCCGACAGGACCTGCCGTTTGCAGAGTGGTTGATAATCCGGGGTCAGGTCCTCGCGTAACGGCCGGTTGCCTACCTGCGCTCGCAGCGACCACCGGGCATAGGCCTGAACCAATCGGCGTCGCCACGACGGTTTGGTGACGATATCGGCCAGAATCCCTGAAGCCCAGAGCAATTGCCGATGGACGGAATCGTGGAATCTGGGGTATTTCGCCAAGACTGTCGCCAACGCCGCCGGCTGCGGTAATTGCATCGGCGCCCACAGGATCCATTGGGGTGAGCGGACAAAGTGGATCAGCCGGGCGGCAGAAGGCTGCAGGGCGGACACGATCTGCACGCCGGTGGATCCGGTACCGATCACCGCAATCGATCTGCCTGCGGTGACGAGGTCGTCATCCCAGCGCGCAGTATGTACGGTCGTACCCGAAAAAGACTGCAGCCCAGCAATATCCGGAACCGCAGGATGATGCAGGACCCCGGTGGCACAGATGACGAAGTCGGCGATCTCAGTCGCACCATCGCCGGTCGTGACGTGCCACCGCCCCTCGGACGCGTCGTAGCGGGCACCGACCACCTCGGTGCTCAACCGCAGGTACTTGTCCAGCCCGAAACGGTCGACGACGTCACGGTGATAGCGCTGGATCTCGTCCCCACCGGCCCATATCTGCGACCAGTCCGGATTGGGAGCGAACGAGAACTGGTAGATCTGCGACGGCACGTCGCAGGTCAGCCCCGGGTACCGATTCCAATGCCAGACGCCACCGACGTCAGTGCCCTTCTCCAGGATCGTGAAATTGGTGAACCCGGCCTTTTGCAGGGTGTAGGCGGTCGCGATACCTGCGACCCCGGCACCGATGATCACCACGCGGGGGTCTCGCTTCGGGGCCGTCATGCGCGTATCTCCGCGTCGGCCAGGGCATGCCGCACGGTAAGGGCCGCGATCGCGCCGTCGACCGGCTGCGTTCTGTTCCTGGTCCCCATCAGTTTCTCCCCCCATGTACGAACGTGGTGAACTCTGCCGCACACCACCTCGAGTACCGAAGGTATTCAGATACTGTGAGTACGTCAATCACCTCGCAATGCCCGGCTAAGGTTCAACCATGCCGCGACTGACCCGCGCCGAACGACAGGCCCAGACTCGTACCGAGTTGGTCGCAGCCGCCCAAGGCCTGTTCCTGCACCGCGGCTATGCCGGTACCAGCGTTGACGATGTCGCAGAGGCCGCAGGCTACTCAAAGGGCGCCGTCTACTCGAACTTTCAGGACAAGCGTCACCTCTGCCGCGCGGTTCTCGATGCCATCCATCATGAGAGACTCGGAGAGATCGCAGACATCGCCGCCACAGACGTGGACGTCGACAAGCGAATCGACGCGCTGGGCACCTGGATCGAGAACACCGCAGGTGACGTCGGATGGACCATGCTCGAGATGGAATTCGCCGTCCTCTCCCGTAACGATCCCGAACTCGCCGCGATGGTGGTCACCCTCCGCAACGACGCTCAAGAGATGGTCACCGCCGTATTGAGGTCATTTCTTTCCGGCGTCGGAATCGGTGATACCGGCCTCGAACACCTCCCGGTCCCGCTGGACAGCATCGCGAACCTCTTGCTCAGTACCGGAATCGGACTCGGTATTCAGCGCGCTGTCGATCCTTCGGTGTCCGCGCAACCCGCTTCCGAAGCCATCCGCGGTGTGTTCTCCATCTTGACGGGCCTGGCTCCGATCCTCGAATCAGAACAGAAGTAACACGATCCGGCATCGGCGTTTCTCGAAGGCGCTGAACGAGGCATGAGCGCAGTAACGCCGACGTAATCCAGAAGAAACCCGAGCCGCCTACCGTCCCCGAATATGAGCCCTGCCGACTCCATGGGAGCAACACAGACGGACGCACAACCCTCCGTCACCGCCACGAAGAGCCGCCCTTTGGGGACCGGAATCGACATTTCGGGGCTGACCAAAGAGTTCAAGTCCAGTGGCCTACGCGGCGGGTCATCGGTGACCGCACTTCACCATGTGGACCTGCAAACCTCCGAGGGCGCGTTCCTCTCGTTGCTGGGCCCGTCGGGTTGTGGCAAGTCGACGGTTCTGCGAATCCTTGCCGGACTCGAGGAGTCCACCGCAGGCACTGCCCTGATGAACGGACTCTCGCCCAAAGAGCTCCAATCCCAGCACGAACTCGGTATCGCATTTCAGGATTCGGCACTGCTGCCGTGGCGCAGCGTGGAAGCGAACATCAAACTCCCTTTGCAGGTCGCAGGGATGCCTGTCGACAAAGGAGCCATCAACGACCTCATCGAGCTAGTCGGACTCAAGGGCTTCGAGAAGGCGAAACCGGCCACGCTGTCCGGCGGCATGCGTCAGCGTGTGTCGATCGCCCGCGCGCTGGTCGTGAAACCGACCGCACTACTCCTCGACGAACCGTTCGGCGCCCTCGATGACATGACCCGGCAACGACTCAACATCGAACTCCTACGCATCTGGACCGAGAAGCCGGCGACCACGCTGATGGTGACCCACGGGATCGGCGAAGCGGTCTTCCTCTCCGACGTGGTGGCCGTGATGAGTCCGCGTCCGGGCACCATCCTCGAGACCGTCACGATCGACCTGCCACGTCCGCGGGTTCCGGACATGATGCGGACACCCGAGTTCCACGCCCTGCACGATCACCTCAGTGGTCTCCTGTTCGGCAGCAAGGGATCGGCGGGGGTGGCGTGAGCACCCTGACAGCGCAGAACCGTTCCGCGGGAGCACAGTTCGCCGACCGCGCGCAGCTCGCCGGAAAACGTTGGGGTGCAGGCGTGATCGGCATCATCGCGGTGTTGCTCATCTGGTCGATGGCCGGGCACTTCGAGTGGTTCAAGGGCACCATCCCCACTCCCTGGGCCGTGATCGAAAAGATCAACGACAAGGGTTTGGACTACTACGTCAACAACTTCGGCCCGACCATCGAACTGTCGTTACGAGGCTTCATGTGGGGCAATGTGCTGGCCATCGGCCTGGCATTGCTGGTGGTCGTCATCCCGCTGATCGAGGGCGTGGCAACCCAATTGGCGATCATCAGCTACTGCACACCGATCATCGCGGTGGCACCCATCGTCCAGGTGGCGTTTGCCGAGGTGCAGACGATGATCGTCTTCCTGGCCGCCATCTCGGTGTTCTTCACGACGATGATCGGCACGTTGTCCGGACTGCGATCACCCCATCAGGCCAGCCTCGATCTGGTCAAGGTGTACGGCGGCGGCACCATCGCCCAACTCGTCCGGGTCCGGATCGTCTCCGCGCTTCCATCGACTTTTGCCGCATTGAAGATCGCCGCTCCCGCCGCCGTGCTCGGCGCCGTGCTCGGCGAGTTCCTGGCCATGCCCGAAAAGGGTGCCGGCCCTGCGCTGATCATCTCCCAGCAGGCCGGTGACATCCCGGCGGTATGGGCGATCGCACTGCTCACCGGCGCGATCGCCGGCATCGGCTACGCCATCGTCGCCGTCATCTCGGTATACGTCACCCGCTACAGCACCGGAATGGCAGGGACCAAATGACCGCCACCACAACAGCTCCCCCGTCGGCACCGGTCCCCGCCGACGCTGCGGCACGGGCGAACTCGGGCAACGCCAAGGCGATCACGTGGGAGATCGGAAAGTTCATCGGCTCGCTGGTGATCTCGTTCATCCTGATCCTGGTGATCTGGTGGCTGTTCCTGCTGGCCTTCCCCGACATCGGACCGATCATCGGCAAAACCCCGATCGATGTCTTCCACTACCTGTTCACCGAACCGACCTCGGCGACCGACCGCGCCGAGATCATGGACAACCTGTGGATCACGTTGAAAGACGCAGGAATCGGCTTCGTCTGCGGCATGAGTGCGGCGATCATCGCTGCCGCCCTGTTCGTGATGTTCCGGCCCGTCGCCCAAACGTTCATGCCCATCGCCATGCTGTTGCGGTCGGTACCCCTGGTGGCGATGACCCCGCTGATCACGCTGGTGGTCGGGCGCGGAGTGGCAGTGGTTGCGGTGATGGGCGGCATCGTGGTCTTCTTCCCCGCACTGGTGATGATCATGACCGGCCTGGCCAACGCACCTCGCCAGATCAACGACGTGATCATCGCTTACGGGGGAACGCGTTTGACCGCGATGCGGATGGCGTCGCTGCCCTCAGCGGTACCGGCACTGTTCGCCGCTGCGAAGGTCTCGGTGCCCGGCGCCATGATCGGTGCCACCGTGGCCGAGTGGCTGGGCACCAACAAGGGCCTCGGCGCGACGCTGCAGCAAGCGCTGCCTGCGGCCGCCTACAACGAGCTATGGGCATCGGTCCTGGTCATCACGGTCGCGTCGATTGTGTTGTACGCACTGGTCGGTGTCGCCGAAAAACTCGTCCTCGCGCAGATGGGCACCAAGACAACCTGACATCAGTTCGGGCAAAGCTCCTTCGTAACAATCTAATTCGCGCCGGAAATACTGCGGAAACCGAACCGCCCTAACGTCAGCGTCGAGCAATCACAACCAAGGAGTCAACACATGGCCTACACGTTCGACCGCCGATCGTTTCTTCGGTACTCCATGATCGCCGGCGGCGCTGTGGGCAGTGCCAGCGTGCTGGCCGCCTGCAGCTCCGGCGGCAGTGACAGCAACGGAAGCAGCACCACCAACCCCAAAGTCCAGCTGTCGTGGCAGAAGAACATCGAGTTCGCCGGTGAGTACTTCGCAATCGAGAACGGCTACTACGAGGCAGCCGGACTCGGAACGCCAGAACTGATCACCGGCGGCGGCCCGGGTACCGGCATCGAGACCGGACTGACGGCCAACAAGGTGTGGATCGGTATGTCCTCACCGCAGTTGACCGCACCGGTGGTGCTGCAAGGTGCCAAGCTCAAGTCCATCGCCGCAACGTTCCAGAAGAACCCCTTCTGCATCGTGTCCAGTGAGAAGACGCCCATTCTGTCGCCGGAAGACATGAAGGGCAAGAAGATCGGCGTGCAGGCCTCCAACGAGAACGTCTTCAAAGCACTGCTCACCGCCAACGGGATGACCGAGTCCGATGTCCAGAAGATCACCGTCCAGTACGACCCCACGCCACTGACCACCGGTGAGGTGGACGGCTGGGTCTCGTATGTGACCAACGAACCGATCACGTTGGCTGCGGGTGGCTTCCCGAACTCCAACTTCCTGTTCGCGGACTTCAATCTGCCGCTCGTCGCGGAAACGCTTGTGGTGCGCCAGGAAACAATCGACAACGAGCGCGACAAGCTCAAGGCCTTCCTCAAAGCCGATATCCAGGGTTGGTACGACGCAGTTGCCGACCCGGCAAAATCTGCCGAGCTGGCAGTGACCAAGTACGGCAAGGACCTCGGACTCGAGGTCGCTGAGCAGACCCTGGAAGCGCAGGCCCAGAATCTGCTGATCGTCTCCGACGAGACCAAAGTCAATGGCCTGCTCACCATTTCCCCGGCAATGATCGATCTCAACATCGAGGCACTGGCCAAGGCCGGGTACGACGTCAGCGCCGACCAGATGTTCGACATGTCGCTCATCACCGAGGTCTACGCGGAGAGCCCGGACCTCAACAAGCGGGTCTGACAACACCACATCACCGACATCGCCGGCGCGCCCAGATATTCGGGTGCACCGGCGATCTCGTGTTCAGCCTCTGCCGGGTTGATAGGTTCTGTGCATGCCCATTCGCGAAGAAGTCCACGGACGAACGCTGATCGTTCACCTCGAGCGCGAAGAGAAGCGCAACGCGATCAATGTCGAGATGGCGCTCGGAATCAGTGCGGCCCTCGACCGTCTCGACGATGACCACGACTTGTGGACCGGGATCATCACCGGCACCCCCAAGGTCTTCTGTGCGGGTACCGATCTGCGCGAGGGCGTCGGCGCCCACACCGACCGCGGCGGCGAGTACGGCGTGATCAGACGCAAACGGATCAAGCCATTGATCGCGGCCGTCGAAGGTCCGTGCATGGGCGGCGGTCTGGAGATCGCGCTGGCGTGTGACCTCATCGTCGCTGCGACCACCGCAAAGATGGCACTACCGGAAAGTCGTCGCGGGCTGGTTGCGACGTCGGGTGCGCTGTTCCGGGTCACCCGGGCACTGCCACCGAACATCGCCAAGCAGTTGCTGATCACCGGCACCGGATTGACCGCGCAGCGGGCTTTCGATCTGGGTCTGGTCAACATCGTCAGCGAGCCCGGGCAGGCTCTGACCGATGCGCTGACCCTGGCCGACGACATCAACGCGTCCGGGCCGGTTGCGGTGCGGGCGACCCTTGCAGCATTGGCCGAACTGAACACCGGCGCCGATGCCGCGGGGTGGCAGGCCACCGAGCGCGCCAAAAAGACCATCGTCGCCTCCGATGACATGCGCGAAGGCGTCGAGGCGTTCTTCAGCAGGCGCCTTCCCGAATGGAAAGCGCGCTAGCCGATTTCCCGTCGGTTCAGGGGAGGCTCTTGTAGCGGTCGAGTGCCACCTGGCGCTGCAGTTTGTGGTCGACGATCGGCTCGGGATAGTCGTCGGGACGTAGCGCGCCGGGCTCATGGACCGCGGCTCCGCTGATCCCTCGTAGTTCCGGAATCCAGCGCCGCACGTAGTCCCCCGACGGGTCGAATTTCTTGCCTTGCGTGGTCGGATTGAACACGCGGAAGTACGGGGCAGCATCGGTGCCGCACCCCGCCACCCATTGCCAGCCATGCTGATTGCTGGCCATGTCACCGTCGACGAGCTGTTCGAGGAACCAGGCGGCGCCGCGTTGCCAGGGCAGATGGAGGTCCTTGACCAGAAACGATCCGACAATCATCCGGACCCGGTTGTGCATGAAACCGCTACCCAGCAGCTGCCGCATTCCGGCATCGACGATCGGGAATCCGGTCTTGCCCTCGCTCCACGCGGCGAAATCCGCGTCGGCGTCAGCGCCCGAATCATGTTCCATCGCATCGAATTTCTTGTTCAGATTCCACCAGCTGCTGTCCGGACGCTGATGCAGTACGTCGGCATAGAAGTCACGAAAGGCCAGTTCGCGAACGTATGCCGCGCGGCCTTCGCCTTCGCGTGCGTCGAGGTCGGCGAGCATCGCGCGTGGATGGATGTTGCCGAACTTCAGATACGCCGACATCCGACTGGTCGATGCCAGGTCCGGCCGGTCGCGGTGGGTGTTGTAGTCCACGATGTCGTCGGCCATGAACTCCGCGAAGCGCTCGTATGCGGCTCGTTCACCGGCGGGAAAGTCCAACTCGGCCTGGGCTTTCGGTATCTTGATCCCACGAACTCCGGACACGTCGTCCGGGTTGATCCACGTTGCACTGCCGACACCGCTATCTGCCGGTGCGCGCCAACCGTGATCGCGCCACCGCCGAAAGTACGGTGTGAACACCCGATAGGGTTCGCCATCGTCTTTCAGGACTCGCCCGGGAGCCACCGCGTACGGTGAGCCTTCCGCCCGCATCGGTATGTCCCCCAATGCCGTTCGAACCCTGTCGTCGCGCCGGATACCGTACGGCGCGAAGTCGGCACTGACATGCACGGCCTCCGCGTCGATCGACCGGGCAATCTTCGGAATCACCGTCTCCGGGGCACCTCGCACGACCAGCACCGAACCGTCGAGCTGATCGTGGATGTCGCGCAACGAATCGTAGAGAAACGACAGCCGGCGCTCACCCGACGACGCCTCGAGCGTCGGGTCGAGCACAAAGCAGGCCAGCACTTCCCGCCCCTGCGCGGCCAGCAGCGGTGGTAGGTCACTCAGCCGCAGGTCCCGACGCAGCCACAGCACAATCGGTTGCTCGCTCATCCCTCCATCGTGCACGTTGCGTGCGCTCGACGCGTCAGTGGTGGGAGTGGTTCGGCGGACGCAGCAGTAGATCGATCACCAACGCCGTCCACCCGGTCTGGTGGGTGGCTCCGAGGCCGGCACCGTTGTCGCCGTGAAAATACTCGCTGAACTGCAGGTTGTCTTTCCAGGCCGGATCGCTCTGGAAGATCTCCGTCCCGCCGTAGACCGGACGCCTGCCGTTCGCGTCGGGCAACCAGATGGCGATCAGGCGTTCGGCCATCTCGTGGGCGATCTCGAAGAAGGTGTGTTCGGTATCGCTCCCGGTGGGAAACGGAATCCTGGTTTCTTCCCCGAAGAACCGTCCGTACTGCACCAACGCGCGGATCGCCAGATAGTTGACCGGGAACCACACCGGTCCACGCCAGTTCGAATTGCCGCCATACATCGCGGTCCGCGACTCCGCCGGCTCGTAATCGATGATCGCCCCGTCCGCATTCGGTAGTTCGTAGGGCACGGAGTATGCCTTCGACAACGACCGCAGCCCATACGGCGAGAGCAATGCGTCCTCGTCGAAGACCGTGTTCAGAAGTCGGCGCAACTGATCGGCGTTGAGCACGGAGAGCAGAACCTTGGTGTGCCCCGTCCCGTCCGACCGAATCCGCCAGGATCGACGGTTCTGCGCCTCCACATCACTGAATCGGCGCCGAAAACGTTTGCGGAGACGTTGGGCACGGCTGGCGTCGTCGATCGAGACCGTCGCCGCGGCCAGGGCCGGTATCACCCCGACCAGCGACTTCACCTTGATGGCCGAACAGTTTCCGGTGGCGTCGGTGAGGCGGTCGTAGAAGAAACCGTCCTCCTGGTCGTACAAGCCCGACCGGTCAAGTGCCTCCCCGATCAATGCGAACTGTTCGAGGAACTTGGTGACCATGTCCTCGTAGACCGGATCGAAATCGGCGAGATGCTGGGCGATGCCAAGCATCGCACTCGAGTAATACGCCATCCAGCCGGTGCCATCGGATTGTTCCAGCGTGCTGCCGGGCGGCAGATGGGATCGGTCAACCGGACTGATGTTGTCCAGGCCGAGGAATCCCCCGCCGAATATGTTGTTGCCCTCGGGATCTTCCCGGTTGAGCCACCAGGTGAAGTTGAGCAACAACTTCTGGAAGACGCGTTCGAGGAATTGAACATCTTTGGCACCGTCGATGACGAAGACCCGGAGCGCGGCCAACGCATGAACCGGCGGGTTCACATCGTCGAAGCTCCATTCATATGCCGGCAGTGCGCCGTTGGGGTGCTGGAACCATTCGCGCAGCAACACAACCAGCTGGTACTTCGCGAAAGCCGGGTCCAGATGGGCCCAGGGAACCGCGTGGAATGCCAAGTCCCAGGCGGCAAACCAGGGGTATTCCCAGGGGTCGGGCATGGCCAGGATGTCGTTGGCGTCGAGGTGACACCATCCGGTGTTGCGGCCGGTCCGATGCCCTGGCGGTGGCGACGGCTGCGCGGAATCTCCGTCGAGCCACCGGCTCACGTCGTAGGAGTACATCTGCTTACTCCAGATCAGGCCGGCACTGGCCTGGGTGAGGATGCGCATGCGTTCGGTGTCGATGTCGGCGGGCGCCAGCGCGGTGTAGAACTCATCGGCCTCCCGCTGTCGATCGGCAAATGTGTCAACGAAGAACGAGCCGGACCAATCGGCCTTGCTCACAGCCGATTCGGCATCTGCGAGCCGAAGGCGCAACTGGACGCTCTGCCCCGCCGGTACAGACAGCCGATACCGCCACGACACCTTCGTCCCACGCTGATCCGGATTCACGGTGTCAGCACCGGCGACGACGTGGTCGTTGATCCCGTCTTTGGGATACGCCGTGATCGGCTCGCCACCGAAGATCTTCGGGATATTGGTTTCGTTGTTGCAGAACAACACCTGCGGTTCGGTACCGTCGCCGGCGAGCGCCGCCTGCAGCCGATAGCCGCCGAGCCGATGATGTTCCAGCACCACCGCACCGTCCTGCATCGCCAGATCCGGTAGGTCACCGTTGCCGTCCGGACTCCAGGTGTTGCGAAACCAGCCGGTGGGCAATACCTCGATGGTCTGTTCGTCGGGTCCGTTGTTGGTGATGTCGATCCGCATCATCAGGTCCGTGGGACTCGCCTTGGCATAGGTGACATCGACGATCCAAAACCGGTTGTCATCAAAGACACCGGTGTCGAGGAGTTCGTATTCGAACTCCTCCCGACCACGCCGGGCGTTCTCGTCGATCAGATCCTGATAGGGAAACGCGGCCTGCGGATAGTGGTAACGCCATTGCAGCAGTGCATGACTCGGCAATCCCTGCAGATACCACCAGTATTCTTTGACGTCTTCACCGTGGTTGCCCTGCGGTCCGGTGAGACCGAACATCCGCTCCTTGAGGATCGGGTCGGCACCGTTCCACAGCGCGAGCGCCAGGCAGAACTCGTGGCCGATGTCCGAGACGCCTGCCATGCCGTCTTCATTCCACCGATAGGCACGCGATCGGGCATGTTCATGCGGAAAGTACGACCAGGCGTCGCCGTTGTCGCTGTAGTCCTCCCGGACTGTGCCCCAGGCTCTCTCCGAGAGATACGGACCCCACTCGTACCACGGGTTCGCCTCGTGCAGGCCGTCTTCGAGCCGACCGGTCGCCTCTGCGAGTCGATCGTGTTCACGCGTTCCGCCGGGCGGCTGGCGATGCTCCATCACGAACGCTCCTCGGTCACAGGTTCGGCGGGTTCGATCCGAAATAGGTGCCACAGCCACGGATCGAGCTCGACGAACAATTCATCACTCAGGTCGTCACCGCTGCGCAGATACTCGATGTCCCGGGTGCTGTCGACCAGCCGGAACTGACTTCCGCGCAGATCATCCCAGTGGGTCGCCACCTTGCCGGTGGCCGGTTTGTCGCCGACGTTGACCACCACCAGCCATCGACTCTGGCCACTGCGGGTCCACGCCAGCAGATCCCCGAAGGAATCATTACCCTCCCACCCGGCCACGGCACACGGCGCCAGGTCGCCGGTGCGCCAAACCTTCTCCCGCAGCGACCTGAGCAAGGAGTGATAGAACTCGGCCAGATCCTTGTTCGGCTCTACAACCGGGCCTCGACCGAGTTGCACCGGCAACCGCGTGGCCGCACCGGAGAGTTGGCCGTCGTAGATCAGCTTGGCGCCGAGCGCAGTGAATGTCGCCACGGCCACTGCCTTTTCTTCGTCCACACCAAAGGTTGCCGCGGCGCGCGGTTCGTCATGATTCTCCAGGAACCGGAGTAGCCCGCGCTGATAGCCGGTATCGGCGAGGAGTTGTTGCCGAACAGCTTCAGCGCCCTCGTGTTCGGCGACAGCATCGTAGAGACGCTTGTCGTAGCAGTAGTCGAATCCCTGCTCCTGAAGCTGAGATTCGAGGTCCCAGTAGGCCTCCGCGATGAACGTGAAGTCCGGATGAACCCGGCGCACCGCGGCGATCGTCGTCGTCCAGTATTCGTCGCCAGGCGGGTCGCCCGCGCGCTCACCCCAGGTCCGGGTCACCACATCGTCAAGCGGCAGCATCGCCATATCGCAGCGGACTCCGTCGCATTGCTCGGCGATCGACATCAAGGTCGAAACGGTCTGAGCCCGTAGTTCCGGAGAAAATGTGTTGAGTTGCAACACATCACGCCAGGCCGGAAAGTATGGATCCCGTCCGTTCGCGAAAATCGTTCCATCGACCTCCACGAACGACGTCGGATCATCACGTAGGTCGTCCTCGGTGCCGGTGATGAAATAGTCGGGATTGCTGTGGGCCCAGGGATGATCGGATGCGACGTGATTCGGGACGAAGTCGAGAATCAGGGATAGACCCCGCTTGGCCAGCGCGCGCCGGGCTGCGGCCAGACCTTCTGCTCCGCCCAGGCGGTCATCAACTCGATAGTCACAGATGCAATAGGCGGATCCGACGACGTCATCGGCGGTGAAGTCCGGGAGGACATCCTCGAAGGTCTGCACGAGCGCTGCGTCCGCCAGTGCGATGGAACGACCGGCCGGGCTACGCTGCCACACCCCCATCAGCCACACCGCATCGAAGCCCAGGTCGGCGATCGTGTCCCATACGTCGTGGGGTACGCCGGCCAGGTCGGTGCCGAGATTCTCCAACCACGGCCACGTATTGATCTCGTAGATGAAGGGCTGTGCGATCACTGTGCCTACCTATCCGCGGTGACGAGGCATCGTGCAGGGGTTCGGTCGAAAGTACAGGTGTAGCAAGTGCTGCAGACAAGAGAAAACCCTGCACGTGAACCGTGCAGGGTTTTCAGAAGAACAGTTGGGTAACGGGTTAGCCGACACCCAGCAAGTCGATCACGAAAATCAAGGTCTTGCCCGACAACCGGTGGCCGGCACCTTCGGGGCCGTACGCCAGCAGCGGCGGGACGATGAGCTGACGGCGTCCGCCGACCTTCATGCCCGGAATGCCTTCTTGCCAGCCCGGGATCAACCGGTCGAGCGGGAAGTTCGCAGACTGACCGCGGTTCCAGGATGAGTCGAACTCGTCGCCCGTCTCGTATTCGACACCGACATAGTGCACGTCGACAACGCCACCGGCGACAGCCTCGGGGCCGTCTCCGATCACCAGGTCGGTGGTCACCAGTTCGGCGGGTGCGGGGCCTTCCGGCATTTCAATCTCAGGTTTACTCATGGCTCAGCGCTGATCCATCTTCAAGTAGTCACGTTCGGTGTATCCGGTGTAGATCTGCCGCGGACGGCCGATCTTTCCGGTCGGGTCGGCGTTCATTTCACGCCAGTGTGCGATCCATCCGGGCAAACGGCCCAGAGCGAACAGCACGGTGAACATCCGGGTCGGGAACCCCATCGCACGGTAAATCAAACCCGTGTAGAAGTCCACGTTCGGGTACAGCTTGCGGGAGATGAAGTAGTCGTCCGAGAGGGCGACCTCTTCCAGACCCTTTGCGATGTCCAACAGGTCGTCGTTGACGCCGAGGAGCTGCAGGATCTGGTCCGCGGTCTCTTTGACGATCGCGGCGCGCGGGTCGTAGTTCTTGTAGACGCGGTGTCCGAAGCCCATGAGCTTGACGCCGTCTTCTTTGTTCTTGACCTTGTTCATGAACGCCTTGGTGTCGCCACCGGACGCCTTGATCTCGTCGAGCATCTCCAGGACCGCCTGGTTGGCGCCACCGTGGAGCGGGCCCCACAGCGCGTTGATGCCGCCCGAGATCGACGTGAACAGGTTGGCCTGCGACGACCCGACCAGACGCACGGTCGACGTCGAACAGTTCTGTTCGTGATCGGCATGCAGGATGAAGAGCATATCGAGGGCTTTGACGATGTCCGGGTTGACCACGTAGGGCTCGGCGGGCAGGCCGAAGGTCATCCGCAGGAAGTTCTCGACCAGGCTCAGCGAGTTGTCCGGGTACAGGAACGGCTGGCCGACCGACTTCTTGTAGGCGTAGGCCGCGATGGTCGGCAGCTTGGCCAGCAGACGGACCGTCGAGAGTTCGACCTGCTCGGGATCCTTCGGATCCAGCGAGTCCTGGTAGTACGCGCTCAAGGCGTTGACGGCGCTCGACAGGACGGGCATCGGGTGCGCGTTGCGCGGGAAGCCGTCGAAGAAGCGCTTGAGGTCTTCGTGCAGCAGGGTGTGCCGGCTGATCTTGTTGGTGAAGCCGTCGAGCTCGGTCGGCGTCGGGAGCTCACCGTTGATCAGCAGGTAGCTGACCTCCATGAAACTCGAACCCTTTGCGAGCTGCTCGATCGGATACCCCCGGTAACGCAGGATTCCGGCATCGCCATCGATGTAGGTGATCGCGGACTTTGTCGAAGCGGTGTTGACAAACCCGCCGTCGAAGGTGGTGAGCCCGGTGTCGGAAAGGAACTTGCCCAACCCGACCCCGTCACTGCCTTCGGTGGCCTTGACGATGGGAAGTTTGATCTCTCCGCCCGGATAGCTGAACGTGGCGTTTGCCTCCGCTGCGGCTCCATTGGCGGACACTGTTTCGGCGGACACTGGGTCTTCCCCTTTTCGACGGGCTGACCGGTCTTGTGGACCGGATACAGATGTTTTGAATCCAGAGTCGTCGAACCGGTCGAACCGGCCGTGCAACCCGTTAACAACTTAGTCGGTTTACAGCTCGCCCGCCCATGGAGGGTCCGCCCCAGACCGTGAGATGGTCACCGAGGCTGCCTTCGCAGCGAACTCCAGCGCCTCTGACCAGTCATTACGGCTCATCGTACGCATCAACGTCGGGTCGAGCATGCGCCGGACCCCCAGCTGGTGGAGCACCGCACCGCAAATCGTGTCGCCCGCTCCGATCGTGTCGATGACGGCGACCGGTGGGGCCTCGACATCAACAGTGAAATCGGTCGTCATGGCGGTCAGGCCGTCGCCGCCGCGGGTGATCAGCACCGCGCCCACGCCGGCCGCCAGCCACTGCGCCGGGCCGGTTCCGGCCGGGCCGAGGGCCAACCAGGCCGCATCGTCGTCGGAGACCTTCACGATGTCGAGGTCGGGCAGCCAACTGGCGAAACGGCGGCGATAGCCATCCGGGTCATCGATGACACCGGACCGGATGTTCGGGTCGAGGAGTGTCAGCCGTCCCTCCGCATGGCTGCGACGCAACAGTTGTTCGTAGACGCTCGCACCCGGCTCCAGCACCATCGACAGGGTCCCGAATGCCAGTGCGCCGACGGTTCCGGGCAGCGGACCCGGATCGGTCACCAGCCGATCGGCGGTGCCCTCGAGATAGAAGGAGTACTGCGCCGATCCGTCGGCCCCGATGCTCGCCAGCGCCAGGGTTGTCGGTTCCGGGCCACGTTGTAGCAGCGACAGATTCACCCCCGCGCCGCGCAGCGCCTCCGTCAGCGCCTGCCCGTATCCGTCGGTCGACAATCGCGAACACAGCGACACCGCCGATCCCAGGCGCCCGAGCGTGATGGCCACGTTGAACGGGCCACCGCCGAGCGCCGGTTTCAGTGGAGCGAGCGGATCATCACCTCCCGGAACAAGATCAACCAACCCCTCACCGCATACGACGATCTCTTTCACGCCTGCTCCACTCCCCGATGTCGACCCGGAGCCTGATACCGCAGGCCCCAGCGTCCGGTCCAGACCTGCCCCGGTTCCAGAACGATCAGATCGATTCCCGACGCCAGCGTATTAGGAGGTGCGGTCATCGGTTCGATCGCGACGGCACGCCCGCGTCCGGGATAGGCCTGATCATTTGCGGGATCGGCGGTGAACGCCTGAACCCAGCCGAAGTTGAGGTCTGTCCACAACTCTGTGGTGCCGGTCGGACCGATCAGCCGGTGCGTGATGATGCCGTCGTCGGCGACCATTGCGGTGAACGGGGTGTCCAGCCATTGCCCGGCAAGCGGCCGCGGGGTCCGGTAGTCGTAGTCGGTACCGGCGACATCGCGCGGATCTCCGCTCGGGAGCTGCCGCTCCGGGTCGAGCGGCTGGTACTGCTGCGCTGCCAGTTGCAGCGAACAGTCATCGGCCGGGTCGTCCCCCACTCGGACAAATGTGTGCTGCCCCAAGGCATATGGGGCCGACTCGGCGCCGATGTTGGTGGCGGTGTGGGTGACGACCAATCCGTCGGCGCCGACGACATGGTCGGCGGTCAGATAGAGGTCGTACGGCCATCCCGGATGTTGTCCCACCGAAACACCCAGCTTCACCGATGACGCGGTCTGGTCGAGGATGTTCCAGTCGACCATGCGAACGAAGCCGTGGTTTGCGTTGTTGCGCCCGGCCTCGGTGATCGGCAGGTGATGGGTCACCCCGTCAAAGGTGTACGTGCCGTCGGCGGTCCGATTGGGCCACGGAGAGAGGACCAAGCCGGCGGACATCGGCGGTTTGACCCCCGGTTCGATCTCCCAGGTCTCGGTGAGGAGCCGATCACCGCAACGCACCGCGCGCAGTCCGGCACCCGCTGTTGCGATCTCGGCGCTGTACCCGTCCGATTCAATGCTGTATCCAGCCACGCCTGAAGTCTGCCATCACCGCCGTCGTTCTTTGCCGTGTCATCAAATCCGTTGGCAAGATACTCGGCCATGCTGCCTGGTAGCGTCTCGCCAATCCATTGAACACTGGGGGCAACGGTGGGTAACAATTGTGAGCTCGAAGCAGACGAACACGTCCATGTCTCGTCATTCCATCGAACTTCGCCGCGAAGGTGAGTTCGGCGGAATCGTATTCGGAACGATCACGCGAGCCACTCGTACACTGCTGCTCGATCAAGCCGACAACACCCGACCGCGCGGGCCAATACTCGAACTCGGCAGCTACCACTTGGTCGGCGAGAACCCGACGGTTTCGATGATCTATTCGAGGACAAAGCCGGACCGGGAAGTCGAGCAGTGGTCCCCCAGCCCCGCGTCGACGGTACCTCGTCCGGGGCGGCATCGGATCCACCTACAACTGTCGTGGTCAGGGAACGGTGATCAAGCGGTCCATGGCTGAACGAGATGCCCACTTCTGGTTGCTGTCAACCTCCCTGACGATTGTTGTGACAGGGACGGTGATGGGGTCGTGGGAAAAGTGGTCGCGCCACCGTACGGATTTCGAGTCGCTGCCAAACCCACTCATCGCAATCATCCTGTTCATTGTGGCGGACGGTGCGGCACTACTACTGATACGTCGTCGCGGCATCAAGCCGGCACTGGCTGTAGTGCACGGGGTTGCAGTTGCGGGTGTCCTTCTCGCAACGATTCCCGCCATTGATCTGATCATGGGCGCTCGATGAGTCTGCGACACTTCTTCGGCCCCTGGACCGCGACCGGACTGATCCTGGGTCTCGCCATCTGTTTCGCCGGTTACTTCGTGTCACCCTTTATCTGGTGTGGCCTGTTCGTGGCGATGATCGGATTGAACTCAAAAAGACCATCCATCACCCAAATCGGCTGCGGCATTCTCGTGTTCCTGCTGGTCCCGCTGATCGCTCTGCTGATTTACTCGACATGACAGCGACGGATCGACAGAAGGGCCCGGGATGCGTGAACTACCCGCCGGGCGTGATGCCGTATTGCTCGACTTCAGCGGTGAGCCGCACCCGTCGATCGCGACACTCAAGGCGCATTCGGTCCTGAAAGCCGCGATGTCCGTGGGGCTGCTGCCCGGCGTCCTCGACGTGATCCCGGCTGCCGAGACCGTCCTGGTGCAGGCCGAGCCCGGAGCAG
This sequence comes from Williamsia sp. Y853, assembly GCF_056786495.1. Lineage (NCBI taxonomy): Bacteria > Bacillati > Actinomycetota > Actinomycetes > Mycobacteriales > Nocardiaceae > Williamsia > Williamsia sp. Y853. Next base: position 778,550 of record NZ_JBXCJC010000004.1, on the reverse strand, counting down.
GCCTTGACGAACTGTCGATCCGGCGCGCGCTGCGTCACGTCGACTTCGCCGAAGGCTCCACCGGCCCCACAGAGCACGTCGATTCGATTGCGATTCCGGTGCACTACAACGGCATCGACCTGGACGAAGCAGCCGAGCGGTGCGCACTGTCCGTCGCCGACGTCATCGCCGCGCATTCCCAGACCCTGTGGCGAGTGCAATTCATGGGATTCGCGCCTGGGTTCGGTTACCTGGTGCCGCAACATAATTCGACCGCAACAGCCCTGACATCCCTGCCCCGTCGGGCGCAGTCCCGGCCGCGTGTCCCATCCGGTTCCGTTGCGGTCGCGGCCGGTTACAGCGCCGTCTATCCACGCGAGAGTCCCGGCGGGTGGTGGCTTCTCGGTACCACCGATATCACGTTGTGGGACAACGACTCCGAACGTCCGGCACTACTGAACCCGGGCGCAGTGGTCCGGTTCGCCGATGCGGGTGTGGGCTCATGACCGACCTCGTGGTGATCGCGCCGGGACCACTGACCACGGTCCAGGATCTGGGCCGCCCGGGCTACGGCGACCTCGGCGTCCCACTGTCCGGCGCTGCCGACCGGCGGGCACTCAAGTTGGCAAACCGGCTGGTGGGCAACACCGAACGCGCCGCCGGCCTCGAGGTGACGCTGGGCGGCTTGCGACTTTCAGCCCGGCGCCAACTGCTGATCGCGGTCACCGGGGCACCCGCCGACGCCCAGATCGACGGCGTCGACCGTGGACACCACAACGCGACAGTACTTCTCGCAGGCGCGGAGTTGTTCGTGCCGCCCCCACGCAGTGGCCTGCGGACCTATGTGGCGGTACGGGGTGGCATCGACGTCGAACCGGTGCTGGGGTCGAGGTCGACCGATCTGTTGTCGGGGCTGGGCCCGGCCCCGCTACGCGCCGGCGACGAACTCGCCGTCGGAGTCTTGGCCGGGCCCTGGCCGCCGGCAACCGAAGCACCGTGGGATGTGCTCGATCCCCACCGTCCGGTGCCGCTGTATGCATCTGCAGGCCCACGGCTCACCCACTTGGAACATCCGGCCGGCCTCTACACGGGCATCTGGACGGTCAACGCCAACTCCGACCGTGTCGGTGTACGCCTCGACGGGAATCAGGAGTTGCGGTTGCGCAGCGACGCCGGTGAACTGCGGTCGGAACCGGTTGCGCTCGGCTCGGTGCAGATACCGCCTGGTGGGCAACCGGTCGTCTTCCTGGCCGATCATCCCACCACCGGCGGCTATCCGGTGGTCGCGGTCCTGGTGGCGGAGTCGATCGACGCTGCAGCGCAGCTGGTACCGGGCAGGCAGGTTCGATTCGTCGCGGATTAGCGGCCGTGACATCGGTTTTCGCGGCCTGGATGCCATCTGACGCGAGGCTGCGATGCCGTTTAGCATACGCAACGACCCGGCTCAAAATCCGGCGCGGGTCTTTTGCTCACCGTGAATCTTTGTCTTTCCCAACCTTCAACGCCAGGATTACCGTTCCCGTATGCCTTGCACCACGACAGCGCGGACGGAGACGTCATGACCGTAGATGCGCCACCCGTCTCACCGACCCGGAAGGTCGCGACAACGCGCCTCACACCTGAAGGTGGATCGAAGCGCAGGCGCAAGGTTCCGCGTTGGGCGATCAAGACGCTGAGCCCCGTCGCCATCGTGGTGTTGTGGCAGATCCTCGGAGACACCGGCGTTCTGGACGAGGACACACTGGCCACCCCGTGGCAGGTGTTCCAGACCGCGCGTGACATGTGGGAAGACGGAAGCCTGCAGGACGCGGTGACCACATCGCTGCAACGCGTCCTGTTCGGTCTGGTCATCGGTTTGGCGGTCGCCACCGTGCTGGCCACCATCTCCGGTCTGTTCCGCCTCGGCGAAGACATCATCGATGCACCCATCCAGATGCTCCGGACCGTTCCGGTCATCGGACTCATCCCACTGCTGATCGTCTGGTTCGGCATCGGCGAAGAGCCCAAGATCCTGCTCATCGCGCTCGCAGTGACCTTCCCGCTGTACCTGAACATCTACGCCGGTATCCGCGGTGTCGACTCCAACCTCATCGAGGCCGCACGAACCCTCGGCCTGAGCTGGTTCGGTCAGGTGCGCAACGTCGTACTGCCCGCGGCCCTGCCCAATGCACTGACCGGCCTTCGCTACTCGCTCGGATCGGCCTGGTTGGCGCTGGTGTTCGGCGAGACCATCAACGCCACCGCGGGCATCGGCTACGAGATGAACACGGCCCGTGAGTTCTTCCGCACCGACGCCATCATCGTCTGTCTGGTGCTCTACGCGCTCTTGGGCCTGGTGGCCGACTTCATCGTTCGATTCCTCGAAAGGACCCTCCTGTCATGGCGACCGGCGTTCAGCGGAGCGTGACCCCGGACCGGACCGACGAACTACCGGTCACGGTCCGTGGGTTGACCCGAACCTTCGGTGACAAGGACGTCATCGACAACCTCGATCTAGACATCGAGCCCGGTCAGTTCGTTGCCCTCCTCGGTGCCAGCGGCTGCGGAAAGAGCACACTGCTGCGTATTCTCGCCGGACTCGACGCCGACATCTCCGGCGATGTGACCGTGGCGCAGGCGCGGGCAGTCGCGTTCCAGGCTCCACGGTTGATGCCGTGGAAGAAGGTCTGGCGCAACATCATTCTCGGTCTCAAAGGCGCGAACAAGGCGACCGCACTCGCCGCACTCGACGAGGTCGGACTGAGCCACCGGGCAACGGTGTGGCCGAAGGTTCTCTCCGGTGGCGAAGCACAGCGAGCCTCGCTGGCCCGGGCTCTGGTCCGCTCACCTGATCTGCTGCTACTCGACGAACCCTTCTCGGCGCTCGACGCCCTGACCCGGCTGAAGATGCAGGATCTCGTCGAACAGCTGTGGCGCAAACATGATTGCGCGATCCTGCTGGTCACCCACGATGTCGAAGAGGCCCTGATCCTCGCCGATCGGGTACTGGTGATGAAAGACGGTCAGATCGCCCACGACCTGACCCTCGACACCGCACGCCCGCGCGACATCGCCGCACCCGACCTCGCCGCGCTTCGCGTCCAGCTTCTCGGCTGGCTGGGCGTACACACCACCGCATTCGGCACTGATGACCCCGGTACCAACACACTCGGTGCCAACACACGCGACACCAACAAACAGGGAGCCAACTCGTGAGCAACGACGCCGCCGTCGAGATCATCGGCATGATCGGAACTCAACACGTCTCGGAGATCCACGCGCCGACGACAGATGCCGTTGATCCGGGCTTTGTCGCCCGGTTCGCCAAAGTCCACGAGGAAGCCGGATTCGATCGCGTGCTCATCGGGCACAGTTCGAGCACTCCCGACGGCCTGCAGGTGGCCGCATACGCTGCGGCACACACCGAGCGGCTCAAGTTCCTGATCGCACATCGTCCCGGATTTGTCGCGCCCACGGTCGCGGCCAGGGCCCTGGCCACCCTCGACCAGTTCAGCGGTGGTCGCACCTCCGTGCACATCATCTCGGGTGGCAGTGACGCCGATCAACAGCGTGACGGCGACTTCCTCTCCAAGACAGAGCGTTACGCACGCAGCGCCGAATTCATCGAACTGCTCAAACTCGTCTGGACCAGTACCGAACCGTTCGACTACAGCGGAGATCACTACCAGGTCAACGACGTTCGGTCGGAGGTCTTCCCCGTCCAAGCGCCCCGGATCCCGATCTACTTCGGCGGGTCGTCGGCCGATGCCTACCGGGTCGGCGGAACACACGCCGATGTCTTCGCCCTGTGGGGCGAACCGCTGGCGCAGACCAAAGAACAGATCGACTCGGTCCGCGAAGCCGCGGCAGCAGCAGGCCGCACCGACGACATCAAGTTCAGCGTCTCCTTCCGTCCGATCATCGGGCGCACAGAAGAAGAGGCCTGGGCGCGCGCCCACCGCATCCTCGAGAGCATCAAATCCACGAACGGTCACTCCTTCACCGGCGCCCGCTACGACAAGAACGGCACCAGCAACGTCGGTTCGCAACGCCTTCTCGAGGCGGCCGCTGCCGGCGATCGCCACGATCGCGCCCTGTGGACTGCCACGGCGGCGGCTTCCGGCGCGAAGGGCAACTCCACCGCCCTGGTCGGCACGCCCGAAACCGTTGCGGCCGCACTGCTCGACTACGTGGACATCGGTGTGCATGCACTGCTGATCCGCGGCTACGACCCCTACGACGACGTGATCGAGTGGGGCAAAGAACTGATCCCACTGGTACGCCGCGGTGTTGCCGCGCGCCAGGAATCCGCATTGGCAGGAGCACATTGAGCAACAACGACCCCCTCGTCTACGAGCCCACCGCCGCGGTCCGCGGCACCGTTGTGGTGCTGCACGGTCGGGGTGAGCATCCAGGAGTGTACGAACGCTTCAGCACGCGTATCGCTTTCGATGGCTACCGCGTGGTGGTACCGCCCGTCACCGATGCGCTGGATGTGGCGGCGCTGTTCGCCCCGTACACCGAAGGCGGGCGCATCCTCGTTGGCCACGACAACGGCGCGGCCCTCGCCTGGAACCTTGCTGACTCACTGAACGCGGACGCCGTGGTGATCAGCGGCGCCGGCCCCGAATCCCAGGCCGCTCCAACAACTTCTGATCACACCGAGGAGCTGGATCTGCGGTCGGCCTGCCCCGTGCACCGGGCCCGGCTCGATTCCGATGAGGCTTTCGGCTGGGGCCACCTGGGCGCCATCCCGGTCGCCTACAACACCGACGGACCGTCGGCACCGGTACTGTTCGTCCACGGCGAAAAGGACCTCGTCGCAGACGTGGCTCGTGCCACATCGCTTGCAACCCAGTCGGATTCATACCGCATCTCGGTATTCGAAGACGGTCGTCACGACGTCCTCAACGACAAGATGCATCGCAGTGTGGCCGCCACCATCATGTTGTTCCTCGAGGACGTCTGCAAGGGCATCCGGACCACCGACACGGCCGCGACTGCCGCGGAGGCACCTCTGAGATCAAGACGAACTGCGCCGGTCCACATTTCGGCCCGCCTGAACTACACCCTCAAGGCCCTCGCCACGCTGGCGTCCGACGATGACGGACCGGTCAAATGCGAAACCCTCGCCCGCACCTGGGATCTGCCGCTGAATTCCCTGGTCAACATCATGGGCCAACTGCGACGCGCCGGAATCGTGACCAGCCAGCGCGGCTGTGACGGCGGCTATCAACTGGCACGTCCGGCCACCGAGATCTCGGTCGCCGAGGTGGTCCAGGCGATCGAAGGGGCGGTGGTGACACAGAGCGTCGCCGACGCGGGGCAGGCTGTCTGGTCGACCCTCGAGACCCACGTCACCGATCTTCTCCAACAGTGGAACCTGGGCCAGCTGCCCGGAGTACAAGCACCAAAGGAAGCAATTCATTCATGAGTACGCACGACGGTTTTCATCCGGATCTCCACACCACGAGCAGCGACTACGGGAAGCAATCGTTGCGCGCCCGCCTGCACCATGTGAAGGCCTCGGACGTCAACGACAACACGACGCAAACCGAAGGCATGCAGCGCTTTGCCGCGATCAGTGGCACCACGGTCGGCTCCGAGAAGATCTGGATGGGCGAAACCCACGTCGCTCCAGACACGGCTTCGGACAATCATCACCACGGTGAATCCGAGACCGCCATCTTCATTCGGAGCGGCAACCCCGAGTTTGTTTTCCACGATGGCGTCGAAGAAGTCCGGATCGCAACGACCGCCGGCGACTACATCTTCGTCCCGCCGTTCGTACCCCATCGCGAAGAGAATCCGGACCCGAAGAACCCCGCAGTGGTGGTGATCGCCCGCAGCACCCAGGAGGCGATCGTCGTCAACCTGCCCGACTTGTACCCCCTCGAAGACGAGAAGTGAAGGCAACAGCCACACCATGAAGAACATCACCAGAAAACTGCGACTCTCGGCCACCGCGGCAGGTGTCGCCGCAGCGCTGACGCTGTCCATGGCCGCATGCTCGGATGACGAGTCGACCACCAATTCCGATGGCAGCGTCAATCTCTCGGCCGTAACGCTCAAGGTCGGCGATCAAGCCGGAATCCAGCAGGCCATCCTCGAGGCCTCCGGCGCACTCGATGGAGCCGAGTACCAGGTGGAATGGGCGCAGTTCCCGGCCGCCGCACCGCTGCTCGAAGCCGAGAAGGCAGGAGCGATCGACATCGGCTACACCGGCGACGCTCCCCTGATCAACGCACTCGCGGCCGGCGCCGACGTCTCGGTCGTCGCCGCCAGTGTCAACGAGGGCGCAAATGGCCTGGCGCTCATCGTCCCCGAGGATTCGTCCATTCAGTCGGTTGCCGACCTGAAGGGCAAGACTGTTTCGCCCACGACCCAGGGCAGCATCGGACACTACGAACTCCTGTCGGCTCTCAAAGAAGCAGGATTGACCGCGGACGACGTGACGGTCAGCTTCCTCGATCCGGTCAACGCCGCGGCCGCACTCAAGTCCGGCTCCATCGATGCCTGGGCCACCTGGGACCCCTACACCGCTGCGGTCGAGATCGACGACAACGCGCGCGTCATCCGCGACGCCGAAGGGATTTCATCCAAACTCGGCCTCCTCAGTGCGAACAACGAGTCGCTCGCCGACCCCGCCACCAAGGCCGCAATGGAAGACTTCGTCGGCCGCTTCAACACGGCGTTGCTGTGGGCGAACGACAACGAAGACGAGTACGTGCAGATCTACAGCAAGCTGACCAAACGGCCGGAGAACATCGCTGCGCTCGTCGCCAAGCGGTCGCAGCGTGTGCCAACGGCACTCGACGCGGAGCAGGTCGCGAAGTTGCAGACCGTCGCCGACAACTACCTGCAGTTCGGGGTCCTCAAGAACCAGGTCGTCATTGCCGACAACGTTCAGGATCTTGCTGCGGTGCCCGTCGCCACCGGCTAGAGCCTGTCCACACCCCAAGCAAGCTGTCCCCGCGCCGACATTCGGCGCGGGGACAGCTGCATTCTGGTGCGCCAGAAGCCGCCCGATCGAGCGCACCACCGAATTGATGGTCCGAATGCTCCGGCCGGGCGGTCCCTCACCGCCAGCCGGCACGTTGACACCCCAATGAGACGGTTCTAAACTTTCGTCTCAAGAGGTGTGGTGTTCTGCACCGGCGACGAGAGGCCGTCAATGACCGACGTGCATGAGCCCGAGTTGGCTGCCGAGAGGTCCGCACAGACCACGCCCGAGGTGAACCCACTCGGCCCCGATTCCGTGACCTGGAAGTTCTTCGGCGGTTGGCACGGCATGCTGATCGGCCTGTGGTCGGGGTCGATGCAGAATATGCATCCGAAACTCGGCGCCGCGGTCTGGGAGCACTCCGACTTCTTCGGCGAGCGTTGGCAGCGCCTGAACCGGTCGCTGTATCCGATCATCGGGGTTGTGTTCGACGGCACCACCGACACCGGACACGAGGTCCGCGACTACCACCGTGAGATCAAGGGCGCGATGCCCGATGGCAGCCGGTATCACGCACTCGATCCCGACGTCTTCTATTGGGCGCATGCCACGTTCTGGTACGGCAACATCAGGTGCGCGGAAGTGTTCGGCCCGCCGATCACCGAAGCCGAGAAGCGCGCGTTGTTCGAAGAATCACTCACCTGGTACGCGATGTACGGCGTGAGCACCCGCCCCTGCCCCGATACCTACGAAGAGTTCCTCGAGTATTGGGATCACATGTGCCGCAACGTCCTCGAGGACCATCCCGCGGTGCGCACCGTCCTCGACATCTCCCAGCTCCCGCCGCCACCGTGGATGTCGGCGATGCCACTGCCGATCTGGAAACTGATGGTCCGGCCGACGGAACGGTTCTTCACCTGGCTGACCACCGGGCTCTACCACCCGGCGGTGCGCGAGATGATGGGCTTCACGTGGTCCGAGAAGGATGAGAAACGGTTCCGGCTTTTCGGCAAGGGGGTCAACGCCTTCATGCAAGCCCTACCGGAGCGCTACCGCCGGCATCCGCGTTGTCGCGACGCGTGGGATCGGTTGTCGGGCAGGGTCCCGGCCGACGCCCCACTGCTCGAAACACCGCTACGCAACCTGCCACCGGAGGCCGTACGCGACAAGCCGATGCATTACTGCCCGGTGACCGCGGCCCGTCGGGCCCAACTCCCCTGGCAATCCGATGAAACCGGAGAATGTCCGGTCGCGCACTGAGACCTGTTGACATCAAAGCCTTCGATGCCAACAGGTTTGGGGATCAGTACCGCTCGGGCTCCGGGCCCAGAACGAAGCTGCGACCAGTGACCTGACCGGGGGTGATCTCGACGTACTCGTACTTCAACGTCGCGATCCACGGCGTCAGCGCCAGCTTGTCTGCCTCGAGAATCTCGCTGGCCGACACCAGGTTCCGGGCGGTTCCACGGATGATCACACTCCATGCCCAGCCGTCGGCGGGCGAGGACGCGTCGACCTCGAACAGAACCGACGAATTGATGGTCAATTTCAGGAGTTTGCTTCCCGGTGCGGTGCGAAAGTAGATCCGACCTTCGCTCGCAACATAGTTGACGGGAAAGATGTCGATCTCGTCGTCGACAGAGACGACAACCCGTCCCAATTCGATCTCTGCCAACTTCTCCCAGCACTCGTCGACGGTCATCTCTTGGACCGGACCACCCAATAACATCGACTCATCTCCTCGCCTACCACCTGACCGGTCGGCACTGTGCCAACCGCTTCGATCTCGCCGCCGGGGCGATCGTCCGCCCGGCCACCGAACGTGGTCACCTCTGTAGCGTCGCATGTCGACGCCTCTACTGCTAGGGGAGAAATGCCCTACCATGGCCCCGAAGCATCCTGACCACCTGAAGTCTGGGGAGGGCACAGCGAGCCGCACCTCCTCACCTGCGGAGGACACATGACAGCCACGACACCAACAACACCAACCGCGCCCCTGACGCTTCAAAAGGTTTCGCTGACCAGCGAGGCAGCACGGATCGGAGCAACCGCCTGGCAGGCGGTCTGCGGTGGGGCCCGGTTTGCCGCACGCGCCGTCGGATCCGACGATCTGGCCGCAGCCGGAGCCGGTGAAACGCGCAACACCTTCGCCGCGCTCGGACCCACCTACGTCAAGCTCGGGCAGCTGATCGCATCGAGCCCCGGGGTGTTCCCCCGGGTGTTGTCCGATGAGTTCCGCACGTTGCTCGACCGGGTTCCACCGGCCGACCCGGATCAGGTTCGCCGCCTACTCACCGACCAGCTCGGCCGCGACCCGGATGAGGTGTTTGCGCAATTCGACCCCGAACCAATCGCGTCGGCGTCAATCTCGCAGGTGCACAACGCGGTTCTGTCCACCGGCGAGCATGTGGTGGTGAAGATCCAGCGGCCCGGGATCAAAGCGAGATTGGCGGCCGATCTGCAGATCCTGCAGCGGGCCGCGGCTGTGGTCGAGTTCTCGCCGTATGGCCGCATGCTCAGTGCCAAGGCCGTGATCGAAGACTTCACCGCAAACCTCAACTCCGAACTCGACTTCCGGACCGAAGCCGCCGCGATGGAGGAATGGACCGACGCGATCTCCGGGTCGCGTTTCGCCGATCAGGTCCGGGTGCCAAAAGTCTTCTGGGACTACACCACCGAGCGAGTGATCACGCTCGAGTTCGTCGATGCCATCCGCATCGACAATGCGAAGGCCATCCGTGAGGCCGGCCATGACGGCACCAAGATCGTCAAGACGTTGTTGCTCTCCCTGCTCGAATCCGCCTTCACCGACGGGATTTTTCACGGCGATCTGCACGCCGGGAACGTATTGGTGGATCCACAGGGTCGAATCGTCCTCTTGGACTGGGGAATCGTCGGCCGCTTCGACGACCGGTCTCGGCTGATCGTGCGTGAACTGCTCGGCAACCTGATGCGCAGCAACTATGAGGCGGCCGGGCAGGCACTGTCCGCGCTGGGAACGTTCGGCAAACCGGGTTCGGTGCGCGAGACCGCAAAGGATCTGCGCCGGGTTGCCGCACCCATCGGTGGCACCAATCTCGGTGACATGTCGTATGCCGACCTGGGCAGGCAACTCGCCAATCTGGCCAAGACCTACGACGCCCGACTACCCCGAGAACTGGTCCTCGTCGGCAAGCAACTGCTCTACGTCGAGCGGTATATGAAGCTTTTGGCGCCCAGCTGGAAAGCCATGTCCGATCCCCAGGTCGTCGGCTACACCGCCGGACTCCTCAAAGACTCCGCCCGCACCCGATAATGTGCCCTTCTGGCGAACAAAACCCCAGGTGAGGACAACCAAAACAGCACATCATCGGGTGATTCGGTAGCGGACGAAGGCCGGAATCGCCAGGGCGGCAATCCCTGTTCCGACAACGACGAGGACGCCGCCACCGGCGGTGGCGGCCGCGGTCCCCACCGAAACGGCCGCAGCACCGTGCAGGACATCGGCGATGCGGGGGCCACCGGCGACGACCACGGTGAACACACCCTGCAAACGGCCACGCATCTCGTCGCTCGCAGCGGCCAGCAGAATCGACTGCCGAAACGCCGACGACGCCATGTCGGCCGCACCACCGATCATGAGCAACGCGACCACGATCGGCAGCATCGGAAGCGCGGTGTGGTTGGCGAATCCGACACAGATCCCGACCCCGATGATGGCCACACCCCAGATGATCACGCAGACGATGACGGCAAGGCCCTGCCTGCGCACCCGTGACACCCACCCGGAGAAGATGCCGCCTGCCAGCGCGCCGAGCGCAATTGCGGAGAACAACAGGGCAAATGCGACTCCGCCACTTTCAGGTCCACCGAAACTCTCGTGTGCCATCTGCGGGAACAACGCCCGGGGCATTCCGAAGATCATGGCGATCAGGTCGACCACGAAGGACGCCATCAGGACCGGTTGGCCTCGCAGGAACACGAATCCCTCGATGATCGAGCGCACGCCCGCGGACGTCGGTTTCCGATCACCTCCACCCGGCCGCAACGACGGCAATTTGATGACGGCCCACAGCGTGGCGAAGAGGAACACGGTGTCGACCAAATACAGCAGCGAGTATCCGAGTACCGGGATCAGCGCTCCACCGACCAGTGGTCCGGCAATCGCACCGGCCTGCATCACCGTCATGTTCAGCGAAGCGGCAGCAGGCAGTTCGGCATTCGACATCAGCTTCGGGAGAATCGCTGTGCGGGTTGGCTGATTGACGGCGAAGAACGCTTGCTGCAACGCGAAGAGCGTGAGGATGACCCACACGTTGCCGAACCCCATCGCCGACTGCACGTAGAAGAATGCGCTGGTACCGATCAACCCACATGTGGTGATGATCAACAGGATTCGACGGTCCATGGCATCGGCGAGTGCGCCGCCCCACAATCCGAAGATCACCAGTGGCACCAGCCCGAACAAGCCGGTCAACCCGACGTACGCCGAGTTGCCGGTGAGTTGGTAGATCTGGGCCGGAACAGCCACCACCGTCAATTGCGCGCCGATGACGGTGACAATGTTCGCCCACCACAGGCGACGAAAGTGGGGGTGCTTGAGCGGGGTGGTGTCGGCCAGGAACCGGCGGGTCACCTGCTGCGAACCGGAAGGTGGTCAAACATCTACGGCTGCAACCTCGTGACGTTCCACCGGCCGTCTACCAGCGACGCCCGCACCCGGTTGTGCAACCGGTTCGCGCGGCCTTGCCAGAACTCGACCTCGACGGGGGCGATCACGTAACCGCCCCAATGCGGCGGCACCGGAACCGGTTGCTCGCCGTCGAACCGTGCCTCGATGGCGGCGGCCTTGTCCTCCAACGCTTCCCGCGACTCGATCGGCGCCGACTGCTGCGACGCGAACGCTGACAGCTGCGAACCACGTGGCCGCTTGGACCAGTAGTCCGCAGTGTGGCCTTCCGGCACCTTCGTCACCGGTCCACGGAAATGGACCTGGCGCTCCATCGCGATCCAGGGGAACGTCACCGCCCCATACGGCACGCCGTCGAGGTGCCGTCCCTTGTCGGATTCGTAACTGGTGAAGAACGTGACCCCGTCGGCGTCCACACCTTTGCAGAGCACCGTGCGGGTCGACGGGTGACCGGCGGCATCGACCGTCCCGAGCACCATGGCATTCGGTTCCGGGATCATCGCATCGACGGCTTCGCGTAGCCATTTACCGAACAACTCCAGCCACGGCGGGTCACCTGCGAGCCAGAGCGGGTCGAGGTTGTCCTTGACCCCGTCGGCACCGGCTGCGTCATCCCCGGATCCGGGGCGCCCGACACCGCCGGAGGCTGCATAGGCCATCCGCATGTTGGCCAAGTCGATCGGTTTGCGTTCCACGGCCGATAACGCTACTCCCGGGTCGTCCAGAATGCCTCGGGCACTACAGTCCTAATCAGTACGCATACAGGGCAATGGCAAGGGAGCTCGAGCGATGGCAGTCAACGTTGAAATACCCGAAGGATTCGTCGAAGGTCTCGAGGGTGTCACCGCATTCACCACCGAGATCGCAGAACCCGACAAGAACGGTGGCAACCTCCGGTACCGCGGCGTCGACATCGAAGACCTCGTAGAGAACAACGTCACGTTCTCCGACGTCTGGGCACTGCTCGTGGACGGACGTTTCGGTGACGGACTGCCGCCTGCCGAGCCGTTCCCACTGCCCATCCACACCGGCGACGTTCGCGTGGACGTGCAGGCAGGCCTGGCCATGCTCGCACCGATCTGGGGCTATCAACCACTCCTCGACATCGACGACCAGACCGCCCGCGACAACCTGGCACGTGCCTCGGTGATGGCACTGTCCTACGTCGCGCAATCGGCCCGCGGCATCCATCAACCCGCCGTCCCACAGAAGGTCATCGACGAATGTGACACCGTCACAGCGCGATTCATGACCCGCTGGAAGGGCGAACCCGACCCCGCACACATCCGTGCGATCGATGCCTACTGGGTCAGCGCCGCCGAACACGGCATGAATGCCTCGACCTTCACCGCCCGCGTCATCGCCTCCACCGGCGCCGACGTCGCGGCCGCCCTCTCCGGCGCCATCGGCGCGATGTCGGGACCGCTACACGGCGGCGCGCCCGCCCGCGTGCTGCCGATGATCGAAGAAGTCGACCGGACCGGCGACGCCCGCGGCCTGGTCAAGGGCATCCTCGACCGCAAAGAAAAACTGATGGGATTCGGACACCGGGTGTACCGCGCCGAAGACCCCCGGGCCCGGGTGTTGCGCCGCACCGCAAAAGAACTCAATGCCCCGCGATACGAGGTCGCCTCGGCACTGGAACAGGCTGCGCTCACCGAACTCCGCGAACGACGCCCCGACCGGGCGATCGAGACCAACGTCGAGTTCTGGGCCGCGGTCATCCTCGACTTCGCCGAGGTCCCGACCCACATGATGCCTGCGATGTTCACCTGCGGGCGGACCGCAGGCTGGTGCGCGCACATCATGGAGCAGAAGCGTCTGGGCAAACTGGTCCGTCCGGCCGCGCTCTACGTGGGCGCCGCCCCACGTCGTCCCGAGGATGTCGACGGCTGGGACGTCATCGCACCGAAGTAGCTTTCCGATGATGGTGGCTATTGGCGCGTAAACCCGCAGGTCGCGCTCACCAAAACCCACCATCATCGGGCGCAGGGCGGGACTCTAGACTGATCGCATGAGCGAAACGATCTCCATTCCGGCCAACCTCTTGCCCAGCGACGGCCGTTTTGGTTGTGGCCCGTCCAAGGTTCGCCCCGAGCAGCTGCAGTCGCTGGTCGACACCGGCGCATCGGTATTCGGTACCAGCCACCGGCAGGCCCCGGTCAAGAACGTCGTCGGTGCGATCCGCAGCGGACTGTCCGACCTGTTCTCGCTCCCAGACGGCTACGAGGTCGTCCTCTCCAACGGCGGCACCACCGCCTTCTGGGACGCCGCCGCATTCGGCCTGATCTCCAAGCGTTCGCTCAACCTGACCTACGGCGAGTTCTCCAACAAGTTCGCCACCGTCTCGAAAAACGCTCCGTTCCTCGAAGACCCGGTGGTCATCTCGACCGAACCCGGTACCGCGCCGAGCGTGAGCGCGATCGCGGCCGACAAGTTCGACGGCGTCGACCTCGTGGGCTGGGCCCACAACGAGACCTCGACCGGTGTGGCAGTGCCCGTCAGCCGCCCTGCGGTGGCCTGCGACGCCCTGATCGCCATCGACGCCACCTCCGGCGCAGGCGGCCTGCCCGTCAACGTCGCCGACACCGACGTGTACTACTTCGCGCCGCAGAAGTCCTTCGCATCCGACGGTGGACTGTGGATCGCCCTGATGAGCCCGGCCGCGCTCGAACGAGTCGCCACCATCGGTGCCTCCGACCGCTGGTGCCCCGATTTCCTGTCACTGCCGACCGCCGTCGAGAACAGCAGCAAGAACCAGACATACAACACCCCGGCCGTCGCATCGCTGCTGTTGCTGGCCAACCAGATCGAGTGGATGAACTCGAACGGCGGCCTCGACTGGTGCACCGCGCGGACCGCGGACAGCAGCTCGCGACTCTACGATTGGGCGTTGGCAAGCGAGTACGCCACCCCGTTCGTGAAGGACGCCGCATACCGCAGCCAGGTCGTCGGAACCATCGATTTCAACGATGACGTCGACGCCGCAGCGGTCGCTAAGGTGTTGCGCGCCAACGGAGTGGTCGACACCGAGCCCTACCGCAAGCTCGGCCGCAACCAGCTTCGGATCGGCATGTTCCCGGCCGTCGAGCCCGACGACGTGAGTCGCCTGACCCAGTGCATCGACTACGTCGTCGGCGCACTGTAGCGGCCACCCGCACTCAGCCCACCCCTGCTGAGCTGGCATTTTTATGCGTGTCATGCCCGCCTTTGGGGCTTGACTGCATTACGCTGACGCCAATGCACACCGACACAGATGTTGAGGCTGGCTCCGAGTCGTGAAGGAGAAGCAGATGCGTGAGCTTCGAGTCATCGGCCTTGAGCCGGACGGCAAGAAGGTGATCTGTCAGGACACCGAGTCGGGCGAGAAGTTCCGTATCCCTGCTGATGACACCCTGCGTGCGGCTGCCCGTGGCGATCTGACCCGGCTGGGGCAGATCGAGATCGAGATGGAAAGCACTCTGCGGCCCCGTGAGATCCAGGCCAGGATCCGCGCGGGCGCCACGGTCGAACAGGTGGCTACGGCCGCCGGGGTGTCGATGAGTCGTGTTGAACGTTTTGCCCATCCGGTGCTGCTCGAGCGCGCACGTGCGACCGAACTGGCGGCGGCGGCACACCCGTTGCGCTACGACGGGCCTGCACTGTCCACCCTCGGCGAGGTTGTTGCAGCTGCCCTCGGTGCCCGCGGGCACAACCCCGAGAACACCGAATGGGACGCCTGGAAAGCCGAGGACAACCGCTGGGTCGTCCAGGTCAGCTGGCACGTCGGACGCTCTGTCAATCGCGCTCATTGGCGTTATCTGCCCGGGTCGAACTCGGGCACGGTGGAAGCAATCGACGAGGTCGCCGACGAGTTGATCGATCCGGATCTGAGCCGGCCGTTGCGTAGCGTGACCGCGCTCTCGCCCACCGTCGACGACACCGGTTCCGACGAAACCGAACTCGCCTTCGACTACACACCGCCGAAAGCGGCTCGGGTATCACCGATTTCGCGTTCGGCGCGCCTGACCGTGAAGTCCGACGGGTCTGGCGAGGTCACCGTGGACGCCGATTCGGTCACCGGTGAGCAGACGGCCCGCCGAGCACCTCGTCCGGCCACGCCCGAGCCCCGTCCCCAACCGACAGCCGCCCAGATCGACCCGGTTGACGAAGCCGACGATCTGCCCGAGGCGATCACCGACGAGCAAACGCCGGAGGAGCAGACGCCCGAGGAGCAGACCGAGGCGTCGGTAACCACCGAAAAGCCCGAAGCACCGCAGAGCCCGGTCACAACGACCGGTCCCAAAAACCCTGAGACCGGGGACAAGTCGGAGCCGAACCGCAAGCGCGGACGCGGGAATCGCAAGCCTTCGCTACCCGCCTGGGAGGATGTACTTCTCGGGGTCCGCAGCAGCGGCAACCCGTGAAGGGCGTTTAATTGTTCCGTACGTGAGACAGGTCGGCACCGACGAAAGGACTTGAGTTGGCAGCGAAGGCGTCGATGCTCTGGTTCATCAACTCAAGCGATCCGGTAGCCGAGATCAGGCAAGGCCTGCGACACGATCCCGCCGCGGCGGCCAGCCTTGCCGGCGCGTTGTGCCCGGACCTCACCGCTCTGCCCATCGGTGAGACAGACCTTGCGTCCGCCGCGACTCCGGCCGATGATCAGCTGTTCGTCGGCGTCTACGGCTCGCTTGTGGTGGTCACCAGCCCGGTGCTCTCGACGACCACTCCGTCCACTCTGCCCGAGGCCTGGATCACTGCGGTCCCGTCGGACGAGGTGATTGTCCTGCACACCGAACCGGAATCGTCGCTGGGAGCCTTCGCCCGCTGGGAGAACGGCACACTGCGCCGCTCGTTCTCGGCAGACCCGGTCACCATCCACGAAAACATCGGGCTGCCTTTCATATTCGAGGGTGCGTTCTGGGCCGGCGAGCATCCCCTGATGTACGCCGATGGCGCCCAACCAGATCCACAGGCACTGCCATTTCACCCACAGGAGTTCGCCGAACAAGCGATCCGCGAATGGCTCGGCTTTCGCTTCACCACGCCACTGGGCGACGAGGACTCCGATCCGGCGAACATCGTCGTCTCAGGCTTCGCGATTCGGCCAAAGGGATATGTACCGACAGAGGCCGATGTCGAATTGGGATTGTCCACCGGCAACGGGTCCACCAACAGCGGGCCCACCAGCAGCGGGTCCACCGGCAACGTGGTGACAGACGGCGGTGACAACCACGAGTCGAGCGAGCACAAGCCGGGCCGGGTCGCCCGCTGGTTCGGGTTCGGCCCCAAGCACTGAGCAGGCGCGAAGCCCTGACTCCCGGCACCCCGGCATCAGGTCACGCGAGGGCTCAGCGTGCCCGCTCGTAGAAGGCGAGCGCCGCGGCCGTCGCCACATTGAGCGAGTCGGTCCCCCTCGCCATCGGGATACGTGCTCGCACATCGCCGGAACGCATCGCCGTCTCCGACAGACCCGGACCCTCGGCCCCGACCATGAAGGCAACCCGCTCGGCGTCCACTGCTTCTGACAACGGGACGGCAGCTTTGTCGGGCGTGAGCGAGATTATCCGGAAGTTGTTGTCGCGGAGCACTTCCAGATCCGACGGCCAGCTTTCGACGTGGGCAAAGGGAACCAGCAGCACATGTCCCATCGACACCCGGACCGACCTCCGATAGAGCGGGTCCGCGCAGGCGCCACCGAAGATCACCGCGTCGACCCCCAGTCCCGCGGCGTTCCGGAAGATGCTGCCGATGTTCTCGTGATCGTTGACACCTTCGAGGACGGCCACCGTCCGGGCGCCGACGAGCACATCGGTGAGCGTGATCGGCTCAGGACGGCGGGCGACGGCGAGGACGCCGCGGTTCAGATGAAATCCGACCACCTGCGCCATGACGGTGGCACCGACCCGATAGAAAGGCACCCCGGCCACCGCGTCGGCGGAGAGGGTGGGAGCCAATTCCTGCAGGCGCTTGTCGACGCCCAGGAACGCATGCGGCGCGAACCGGGAGGCAACCATTCGCTGGGCGACCAGCACACCCTCGGCGATGACGAACCCCTTACCCGGCAGGCCGCCGGGCAGAACGGGCAGGTCAGGTCGTCGGTCGGCGGAGTTCAAGTCTCGAAAGTCATCGACCCGCGGATCGGTGGGGTCGTCGATGTCGATCACGTCGACTGTGAGATCCGACATGACGCCGCCTGGGTGAGTGTGCGATCCGACCATCCGGCTAGTCTGCCCGACCGTCGATGTGACAGGTTGAAAGGGTGAGCAACGGTAATCTGACGCTTCGTCGCGCAATCGAATCCGACTGGTCCGACATCGCCATCGCCGATGCGCGGGCGTTCGCATTTGTCGAACCGCTCGACGACGAAGCCCTGGCCGACATCCGATCCAAGGTCACCGATGGCGACGCCATCGTGGTCCACGACACCTCCGATCCGGAACGTCCCGTCCTCGTGGGTGTGGCGATGTTCTTCCGGATGAAGATGTCGATCCCCGGTGGTCTCCAGGTCGACCTGCCCGGATTGTCCTGGGTGTCGGTCGCAGCTACGCACCGTCGACGCGGAATCCTCCGGCTGATGATCACCGAGATGTTCGAGCAGTGGGAACGCGAGCAGTCGATATTCTCGATCCTGACGGCCTCTGAGGGAACGATCTACGAACGATTCGGATACGGGCCCGCGGCTTTCGACCACACGTTGCGTCTGGACCTGCGGAAGGCCTCCCTGCGGGCACCGGCGCCTGCAGACTCGCGGATTCGGTTTGCCGACGCCGACCAGGTCCGCGCATCAGTTCCCGAGATCCACAACCGTTGGGTTTCGACCCGGCCCGGCGCGATCGTCCGAACGCCGGTGTGGTGGAACATGATCTTCGCCGACCGCCCCATCCTCCGTAACGGGCGCAGCGGACTCCACTACTTGGTGCACCCCGACGGTTACGCCAGCTACCGGATCCATCACGAGTCCGAAACCGTTTCCATCGCAGAGGTTTCCGAGCTCTTCACCGTCACCGACGAGGCCCACACCGAGCTGTGGCGGGTCCTGTCAGGACTCGATCTGATACCGGCGCTCACTGCAACGACTCCGGTGGACGATCCTCTCCCCCTCAAACTCACCGATCTGCGTGCACCGACGGTCACCGGTATCCACGACAGCATGTGGCTCCGCATACTCGATGTCGAGCAAGCCCTTTCGCTGCGCGACTACGGTCACGACACGGACTTCGTGCTCGAGGTGAACGATTCGTTCCGTGACTCCGGTGGGCGCTGGAATGTGTCGATCACCGACAGCAAAGCCACGGTCAGTGCCACCGACGCCGAACCCACTGTCCGAATGGACATCTCGGTGCTGGGCAGTCTCTATCTCGGTGCGTACCGTGCAGTCGACTTCGCTGCCGCGGAAAGACTGTGGACCGTCGATGGCGCCACCCTGCACGCAATCGATCAGGCGTTCAGCACGGACCGCCGACCGGTTGCCGGCACGTCCTTCTGAGAACACCGGCCACCGCCGGTGGCGACGCTCAGTCGCTTTCGGTGACGATCGACTCGATGATGCCGACCGCACCGCGGAGGGTGGCCAACTGCTGGTCGTCGAGCCGTTTGAGCTGAGCCCGCAACCATTCCTCACGTGCGTTCGCCTCGTCGACCACCAGCGCGTCCCCTGCCGATGTCAGGGTCACGATCACCTGCCGGCCGTCGGTCGGATGCGGCTCACGCTTGACCATTCCCAGGTCTGCCAGCGAGGCGATCACGCGCGTCATCGACGGCGGCTGGACGCGTTCGCGTGCGGCGATGGCACCCGGGGTCATCGATCCCTCGCGCTTGAGTGTGGACAGAGCCGACAGCTGCGTAAGCGACACGACAGATGACGCCCTGCGTCCACGTAAATGCCTGGTCAGCCGCACTACAGCTATCGCCAGATCACTTGGCAACTTCTCGTCATTCTGCTCCACGGTTCGAGGATAGGTGAGCATGATCGAAATGCGCGCTGAACTGCCGATATTCATTTGTTCACCTCACAAGTGAGCAGCTGTCGACTTTAATTGCAGAAACTGCAATTCGCGCACCGCTCGACGGCGGCACGAATTCGTGTGTGGTCGAATGCGGTTTAACCTGACTTCATGCACGCAGAGATCCCCGAACTCCCCGCCCGGTGGACCGCGCCCGGTCCGGTGATCGTCGTCGGGATGACGGCCTGGCTGATCGCCACCCTCGTCGTGGCGATCTGGGACCTCGGCACCGACACCACACTCACGATCTGTCTGGTGGGCCTTGGTGTGGGTCTGTTCGGGTGCTTTGTTGTGTATCTGCAGAAGCTTGCGGTGCGGCGCGGGAGCCCGGCGGCTCAACAGGGCCTGTCCTGAAGGTCATCCAGGTCGCAGCTGCCACAAAGAGCGCCCCCAGCGTCCATCCTGCGACGACATCAGTCATCCAATGCGCTCCGAGGTACACACGGGTGACGCCGATGGCCAGCGCCAGCAACGGCGCGAACAACAAGACCCACATGTGTGCCCGAACCCAGGGGCTGAACCGGTAGATGGCCACTGCTGTCAATCCGTAGACCACGGTCGACGACATGGCATGACCTGACGGGAACGAGTGGGTCGAAAGATCCACCAAACGTTCTGGCATGGGCGGCCGATCGCGGGAGAACAGTTCCTTCAGGGCGACCATCATCAGTGAACCCACGGCCGAGCCGAGGCCGACGAAGAGTGCGAGTCGCCACTGGCTGCGGAGAGCGAAGAAAGCGGTGACAGCGATCGCGACCAGGAACAGCGTCAAGGTGTTGCCCAACGTGGTGATCGCCTTCATCACCGTGGTCCAGGTATCTGTGCGGTGATCGACCATCCAGTCCAGGACGTGCTGGTCCGGACCGAACGATGTCTCCCGGTCGGTCGCGGCCACCAGACCGCTGCTGTCCGGCAGATCAGCCGGGTACGACGCGGGACTCTGTATCAACATGGATCAGTCCATCCTCGTCACGCCACCACGGCACCCGGTACTCGGCACTGCTGCCCCCTCGACGCAACACAACGGTCAGTTCCGAGTGCACCCTGATGGGTCCGACGGGCAACTCGCGGTTTTGCGACAGGGCCGTCTCCAAGGCCCAGGGCTGCGCATCCCAGGTCGATTCCGACCCAGCCTCGACCGGCCCTCCGACGAACTCCTCGCTTGCGGTCGGGATATCAAGCAGATCAGCGAGATTGGCGGCCAGAGCGTATTCGCCAGGCAGCACCGACACGGCCACGGCCGGGTCCAGTGCGGCCACCATCCACGGCGCGTCGAGTACAACCGCCTCCGGCGCCACTGATCCGGCCAGGGTGCGATACCCCGCCGGCGGTTCGAGGTCATCGAGACGGATACGACCATCGCGCAATGCACGCGCCATTTCGGTATGAACCGCCGCCGCCACCGATGGCGTGATGCTTCGATCCACATCGGCCAAGTGCTGCAACATCATCCGTGCCTGCTCTGTGTCTTCCACGTCGATGCTGCCGAGGGCGCCTGCCAGACCGTCGGCCTGTGGGTGCTCCAGTGGATCGAGCAGACCCCGGGCGGCCCGGTCGCTCGGCGCCCGCCACCCGCCCAACCGAATCCCGTCGATCACGGCGAAATGTCGTAGCCACCAGGCCGTATAGCCGCGGCGTTCGGCGAGCAACACGGCGACGTCGGGCGATTCGGCCAGCAGCGTGAGCGCCTGCGACCACTTCTCGGGGTCGACCAGGTCGAGATCACGGACCGCAGTCAATGTTTGAGGTGCATCGGTCAGCGTGTCCCACCACTGCGATTCGTCGGGCAGGTCGTGGTCGGGACCGGTCGGATATTCCTCGCGGGCCAATGTGAAGTCCCAGCCGACTCCAAGTGCCCGCAGGGCCGCTGCCCCGTACTGTTGCACCCATTCCGGACTGACCACTCCGAACGGTGAATCATCAACCAGCACAGCGGCCAACGGACTGTCCGGCAGCAAGAGTTCGTCCGCCGGACGGGGTTCGTCATCGATGGTCGGCAGCTCCAGCGAGCCCAGCCATCCCGGGACCGACGAATCCGGGGCGCTGCGAAGAAGACCCAGCACACTTCGGGCGAGTTGTTCACTGCCCGGATCGGATTCGATCTCGGCCTGCAGCGCGGGGTCGGCGAGCATCTCCCCCACCGAGATCCGCCGGGCTCCGAGGCGCTCGAGCAGTTCGTGGACCGCATCGGGGTGAATGGTGGGCAGCCACGACGGTGCTGCCGTCTGTGTGTCGTCGGCGTCGGCGTCGGCAGATGCGTACGGCGGCAACACGGTGCCGCGAGCACCGGGCATCGTCCGGCCATCGACCAGTGGCACCGGCAATGCTCCGAGTTCGTCCACCTGCCCCTGCGCGAGTACCGACAGCTCGGCGTAGAGCTCTCCCCACCACCGTGGTTCGCGCACCACACCGGTCAGCCGCGCCGCGATGTCGGCCAGTCCGATCTCGGTGACCCCCACCGAACGCAACCGACTCAACGCAGACCGTTCGGACAGATCCGGATGTACCAACGTGGCGACGATCTCGCCGATCAGCGCAGCGAGACCCGGGGTCAGGTCGACCAACACCTCGGAACGGGAGGGAATCAGATCGTTCCCGTCGGCGCCGGGCAACCACCGATGCTCGCGCAGTTCATCGATCACCGCGGTCCGCAACCGCTCGTCCTCGTGACCGGCGGCAAAACCCGGCGCCGGAACCAACACAAGCCGATCCACCGCAGGCAGAGCAACAGCGAAATCGGCGTAGCCCGTTGCGAGCGTCGCGATATCGGCATCCGGATGTAGTCCGCGACGATCTGCCGTCAGACGGACGTCGCCGACACAGATCGCAGGCACCGTGAGTTCGACATCGGTCCGGGTCGGTGCCCGGAGCACCCCGGATGACACCGGAACAACGTGATCGCCCTGCACCGGGAGTAGCCAACGGGCATGTGGCGCGACGTATTCACGCCAGTGCTCGGCGCCGATGGTGACAACATCGCCGTCGCGGGTCCGCGTGAAGTTCTTGTCGCCAACCGAAATCGTCTCGACGGCAGGCAGTTCCAGCAGCAGCTCGACACTCTCGGCGCGAAAATCGGTGAGCATGGCAACCGCGTCGACCGCGCCATCGAGTTCCAGCACGATCTCGGTGTCGAAGCCAGGAGCCGGTTGGGTGTCGATCGGCCACGCCAGCCGCAGAGTTGGCACCGGATGCCCGGCCAAGTCGGTTCCGGCGAGCTGCGCCCTGGTGCGCGTCGCCGAGAACTCGATGGATCCGGTGCGAGAACGGATCTGGACGTGGTCGGTGACCGCGGCCACCGCACTGAATCCGACCCCGAAACGCCCGACCAGACCGTGACCGGTCTTGCTCGAGGACCGCAACGCGGTCAGCGCCTGCACGCCCGACCGGTCGAGTGGGGACCCGGTGTTCGCCACGTGAAGATCTTCACCGTCGATCCACACCGCCACCCGGCCCTCGACACCGGCTTCGGTGGCAGCATCGGCGGCGTTGGCAACAAGCTCGGTCAGCAGGCGATCGCGGTACCCGACCCCGACCAGATCGGATTCGGCAGCGGTGTCCTCACGCAAACGAGTGGGCGAGGCCAACCACGACTGCAGGATCGAATCCCGCAACCGATCAACACCAAACGGATCCGGCCCGGTCATCACCGGCACCCGCAGGAGTGCGCCATCACGCGCAGCTCAGGTATTCGCGTGGATTTCGACCGCGCCATCGTCGTAGGCGTCGTAAGCCGGACTGCCTGCACCCTCGGGTGCCTTCACATCCGAGTGCGCCCCGCAGCCGTAGTCGGCGTGGACCACATGCCCATCGGCAGAGAACTCGTTGGCGCAGACGCCGAACGCCGCACGCAAGGAGCCCACCACCGGAAGATAGAACGCGCACGAGACGCAGTTGTGCTTCGCGGTGCGGGCCATCTCGGCGGCCGGACCGTGGTCGCCGTCGACCCAACGCTGCGCGGCCTCGATACGGCCCTCGTAGCTCAACAAGCGCTTGCGGCCGAGCCCGATCGCCTCGCCGACCGCCGCTTCTTCGTCGACGAGATCAAAATCACCGTTGTCGACGTAGCCGGGCACCAGCCGCGGATCGTCGGCGGGCGTGGCGAGCAGATCACCTGGATGCAGATCGCCGGGCCGGACCCGCTGATCCCACGGCACCCAGACCGGTGCGGTCAGTGCCGAAGACCCGGGCAGCAAAGCGACCTCGTTGATGGTGACGTCGTCACTGTCGGGGCACCCGGCCAACACCACACACCACTGCCACCCGCGATATCCGGGCACGTTCGCCGCAAAGTAGTGGGTCACCGTGTAGTCGGCCTCGGTCACCGCGTCGAGGTGTTCCCCGATTTCCCGTTCGTCGGCGTCGATGGCGGCCCGCGCCTGATCGACGGCCGAGGTCAGGAGCGACGAAACCCGCTGTTTGTCGGGCTGCGCACCATCGGTCGCTGTTTCTGGCTGTTCAGTAACCGCGTTCACCCCTCTAGTGTGCCGTATCGCAACCCGCCCGGAGTGCACGAGGGTTGGTCGGCGGTCACGAGATAGGGAAGAATCAGGAAAGTGAACCGAGGAAATCCACCACCTGATCCTCGTGCGACCCCCTCGGACCGGGGCGGAGACGCGCGCGGCCATGCTGGTGCATCCGGTCACGACCCCCGGGAGCGTCCGCGCCAAACGCCCACCGCACATCCGGGCTCTGCCAATTACCCGGCGGACGGCGGATCCCCGCGCGCACCGCATCCCGGTCCCCCGCCTGCAGGCCCCGGGATGCGGAAACCACCGCCCCAGAACCAACCGCCCCAAAACCAGCCACCCCCGAATCAACAGCCAACGAGGCAACAGCCCCGGAACCAACCGCCGCGGAACAACCCCCCACGACAAGATCCGTCCGGGGCATACCCGCCACCCGGTGCACCCGGTCGCCACGACACCCGACAGCAGACGTCGCAGAACCGGCACCTGCCCCCGCTCGACGAGACCGACTACCACAGCGACGACAAAGCCCGCGCCATGCCGCGCAAACTCACCGTCACACGGGTGGCGGCCATGCGCGGTCGCGAACTGACGTCCAAGGGCCTGGGGAAAATCCATCAGGCCGCCACGGCGGACGGCGCCGATCGATCCGGACTGACCGCGCTCACGTACCCGACGGTCGTCAACTTCGCCGTCGACGCCGCGATGACGATCGCGCTCGCCAACACCCTGTTCTTCGCCGCGGCCAGTGCCGAATCCAAGGGCAAGGTCGGGCTCTATCTCGCGCTGACCATCGCCCCGTTCGCCATCATCGCGCCACTGATCGGACCACTGCTCGACAAACTGCAACGCGGTCGCCGGATCGCCATGGCCGGAACATTTCTCGGCCGGACCATCCTGGCGCTGCTCGTGATGGCCAACTCCGGATGGGATGCGGCCTCGAGCCAACTCACATACGACCCATGGGTGCTCTACCCCTGTGCCCTGGGAATGTTGGTGTTGTCCAAATCCTTTGGCGTTCTCAAATCCGCGGTGACGCCACGCGTCCTCCCGCCGACCATCGACCTGCCGAGGGTGAATTCGCGGTTGACCACGTTCGGCCTGGTCGGTGGCACCATCGTCGGTGGCGGCGTGGCCGCCTTCTTCGAGATGACGCTCGGCAAGGTTCTGCCGCTGCACATTCCGGGCGCGATGGTGTGGCTGGCGATCATCACCGTCGTCGGTGCGGTGCTGTGTATGCGGATCCCGTCGTGGGTCGAGGTCACCGAGGGTGAGGTGCCGACGACGCTGACGTACCACGGTGAGCCGGCCCGAACCCAGATGCCGTCACCCGACGAAACCAAGAAGTCGACGGTCAAAGCGCTGACGGCAACGATCCGGCAACCGTTGGGCCGCAATGTCCTGGTGGGACTGTGGGGCAACGGGACGATCCGCATCCTCACCGGGTTCCTGACGCTGTTCATCGCCTTCTACGCAAAGTCGCAGCAGGGTGGCGGCAGCGGTTGGGCGCAGGTCGCGATGCTCGGCGCGGTGGGTGCGGCAGCCGGTATCGGCAACTTCATCGGCAATGCCACCGGAACCCGGCTCGAGCTCCCGAATCCTCAGCGCATCGTTGTGATCGTCACCGGTTCGTGTGCACTCGTCGCGCTGCTCGCCGCGGTCTTCGGCAACCTCATCTTTGTCATCATCGCCGCGTTGATCGCATCCGGAACCAGCGCAATCGGCAAGGTCTGCCTGGACTCGTCCATCCAGGACGATCTGCCAGACGCGTCCAGAGCGTCCGCATTCGGTCGCTCCGAGACCGTGCTGCAGATGGGCTGGGTGTTCGGGGCCTCCCTTGGCGTGTTGCTGCCGACCAATCTGTCCATCGGATTCGGTGTGGTCACCGTTCTGCTGGTCCTGGGCTTCGCCCAGACCTTTGTCACCAACCGGGGATCGACCCTGGTACCCGGTTTCGGCGGCAAGCGACCTGACATGACAATGCCGACCGGCGCAATCCACGTCGATCCCACCGTGCGGGAGTCGTGGAACAAGAACACACGGAAAAAGGGTGCTCGCGAAGAATGAGTTTGACCGCAGGCGAAAAGAAGTTCGCCACCATCGCGGCGATTGTTGCCGTCCTGTTCGTAGCCATCGTCGGCGGCTCGGTTGCCGCACTGACCGCGGGCCACAAGAGCGACGACATCCCGTACCTCCAGGTGGCCTCCGGCAGCACATTGGTCCGCGTCGAACCGCTGGCCTACTGCACCATCGATCTGTCCAAATGTGAGGGCTCGGCGACGAATCCGCCCACGCGGGTTCCCGTTGCCGTCGGGGACACGCTCATGGTGTCGTTGTCCCATGAACTGGCTGTCGGACCGTGGATCCTGGTGGTGCAGTATCTGACCGCCGAAGGTTTCGACAATGGAACCGAGACCATCTACCTCAGCGATTCCAAACGCACCATCACGTTGCCATCGACCGAGGACAAGATTCTGGCCGTTGTCCAGATCACCCAGCCGTCGCAGATCGAGACCGAACCAGGCGTCTTCATCCAACGAGGCATCTGGGGTATCGACACACTCCCCGACGGCGTCGACGTACCCGCTTCCGGGTAGGTCGGCCCCGCCGAGGGTGGAATCAGGATTCGAGTTCGCGGGCCACGGCCCGGACAACCTCTGAAATACGTTGTGAAGTCTTGCGATCGGGGTAGCGACCAATGCGCAGATCGGGCTGCACCTTGCCTTCGAGCAAGGTGATCAGATCGGCGACCATGCCGTGGAGCTCGTCGGGGCTATGCCGCTTGGGCTGCTCCTTGCGGGCTTCCCGGGTGTTCTTGGCAACGCTCGGCGCGGGGTCGAGAATCTTGACCGTGAGCGCCTGCGGACCGCGACGACCCGCAGCCATGCCGAACTCGACCTTCTGGCCGGGCTTGAGCGCCTCGGTTCCAGCGGGGAGCGCTGACGAACGTACATAGACGTCTTCGCCATCATCTTGCGAGAGAAAGCCGAAGCCCTTCTCCGCGTCGTACCATTTCACCTTGCCGGTAGGCACTGTGCTCACCCTCATCTGTTCGCGTGACCCAAAACGAAAGCGCCCGCTGTGACAAGTGCGGTCCAGCCAGACGCGTTTGATCAGTCTAGCCCCTCGACCAGGCTCCCAACACCATGGTTTCCCCCATCGCGCAACCGTGACAGCGAGCTCCGCCTTCGGCTTCGTCCGGCAGGTGAGCGAGCTCCGCCTTCGGCTTCGTCTGGCAGGTGAGCGACCTCGCCTTCAGCTGCATATGCGGCACTGCACTACCGTTGACCACATGCGCAAAGCCGAAGGCGCCGGACTGCTACGGGTTGCGGTGGGGTTGTTCGCGATTGGGCTCATCGCCCTGATCGCACTGTTTCTCGCCGAGCCGATCACCGGCGAAACCGCTCCCCTGTTCGTCTATCTGCTCATCATGTGTGCGCCCTTGGGATTTTTGTTCGGGCTGATTTTTGCCCTCCGATCAGGGCGCCGGGCGAAACAGCAGGCCGACCAGTCCGGCGACAACAACAGCCCCCCACTAGAGTGACGCTCGAGATGAGCCTTCATATTGACGGAGCCCTGACGCCCACCAGCGATGGTTCGGCCCTGCGGCGTGCCTACAGTTGTTTTCCGACCGGCGTGGTCGCCGTATGCCATCAGGGCGACGGTGACCCGATCGGTATCGCGGCGAGTTCCTTCGCCACCGTTTCCCTCGATCCGCCACTGGTATCGCTGTGTGTGCAGAACGAGTCGACGACGTGGCCGAAGCTGCACTCCGCTGCCGTCCTCGGAGTGTCGGTGTTCGCACACGACCAGGACGCCGAGTGCAAGCAGTTGGCGGGCCCGGCGGCAAAGAGGTTCGACGGACTCAACCTCGAAACAACTGCCGACGGTGCGCTGTTCATCGGCGGCGCGGTCGCCCAACTCGCGTGCGAGATCTACAACGAGATCCCGGCAGGCGATCACAGCCTCGTACTCCTCAAGGTGCTGGCCTTGCGCGCCGACACCGACCACGAGCCGCTGGTGTTCCACGCAAGCGCATTCCGCGCTCTACAGCGTCGCTCCTGACGGATTTTCCTTCCGACACCGCCCGGTGTCCGCCTGTGCTCACCACGCAGGTGCAGCAAACCGTAGGCTGGGGACTGTGACAGCCATCGCCCTCGGTATGCCGACCGGTCCCAACGCGCGACCGGTGACCGACGCCGTGACGCCCACTTCCGGACCGATGATCGACACTTTCGGGCGGGCAGTACGGGATCTACGGGTATCGGTGACCGACCGCTGCAACCTCCGGTGCACGTACTGCATGCCGGCCGAGGGCCTCGACTGGCTCGACAGAGCCGACGTCCTCACCTCCGACGAAATCGTCCGGCTCGTCGGTATCGCAGTCCGCGACCTGGGTATCCGCGCGGTCCGATTCACCGGTGGTGAACCGTTACTACGCAAGGACCTGACCGAGATCATCAGTGCTGTGGCAGCTCTGGAGCCTCGTCCCGAGATCGCGCTGACCACCAACGGCCTGAGTCTGGCCCGCAGCGCCGAGACTCTCGCCGCGGCCGGACTCGATCGGGTCAACGTCTCCCTCGACACCGTCGACGCGGCACGCTTCGCCTCGATCACCCGCCGTGATCGCCTCCCCGACGTCCTCGCGGGCCTGGCTGCGGCGAGCGCTGCCGGTCTACAGCCGGTCAAGGTGAACGCCGTCCTCGATCCCGACACCGGTCTCGCCGATGCGCCCGAACTCCTGCGGTTCTGCCTGGCCGAAGGATACGAGTTGCGCATCATCGAACAGATGCCATTGGACGCCGAGCATCACTGGTCACGCACGAAGATGGTCACCGCCGATCAGATACTCGACACCTTGCAAGCCGACTTCGAACTACGTCCGGACACCGCACCCAGAGGGGCCGCGCCTGCGCAGCGGTGGCTCGTCGAAGGTCACCACACCCCGGACGGCAAACCGGCCAGGGTCGGCATCATCGCCTCGGTGACACGTCCGTTCTGCGGTGACTGCGACCGGACGCGCCTGACGGCCGACGGACAGCTCCGCAACTGCCTGTTCGCCACTTCGGAGACCGACATCCGAGGTTTACTGAGATCAACTGAGAATTCAGATCAGCACATTGCCTTGCGGTGGCGAGAAGCAACCTGGGGCAAATTGCCAGGCCACGGGGTCAATGACCCAGGCTTTCTGCAGCCCTCTCGGCCCATGTCTGCGATCGGTGGCTGACATGGAGATCTGCGTCAGGTTTTTCGCAGCCGCGCAAGCCGCTGCCGGTGTCGAACAAATGGTGATACACCTCACTGACAAAGCGACTCTTGCCGATCTGGAAAATGAATTGGGCCAAGCGAATCCGCAATTGGCCGAAGTGTTGCAACGATGCTCATATCTGCATGAGTCGATAGCGGTCCGAGACCGGTCGCGCACCCTCGCCGGAGGCGACACAATTGACGTTCTCCCGCCGTTCGCGGGCGGTTGAGCAACCGGACACCCGCCCGCACATCGGGTCATTTGACCCACTTGAGCGCTTCCTCCCTTTGAATGATGCTGTGATGTTACTCACATAACGGTTAGATCACGGATCGGACACGGGACGACACTCATAGCGGTGAGCAGCAAATATGCCAAATCCGGGCCAAAAGTCCCCTCGGGATGCACAGTTGGGGCGCCTCAGATAGGCGTGTGCAAGCGCGAATTAACACGTAGCGTCTCACTCGGTCGAACTGATCGGCCACATTGCAACTGAATATTCTCGGATCGCCGCGCCCAACCTCGTCCCGCGTTCCGAGAAACTCCAAACGTAATTCAGGGACGAGGGCGGGGGACCCAAACATCTCCTGGAGATCACCGGATTCCGACGGTCGATGGCGGCAACGCCCGACACCGACGAAATCCTTGGGGTGCAGTTCCGCGCAGCGGAACCGAGCAACCTCTCGCTCGAACCCGACAGCTGACTTCGTAGGCGCGTGGAGAGAGGAAGTAAACCTTATGTCCGGACGTCATCGTCAGCCGACCAACACCGGTCGCACCGTTGCCAAGATCGCCCTCACCTCTGCCGTCATCGGCGGCGGCGCCAGCCTCGCCTTCGCAGGCGGCGGCAACGCCGGAGCGGCCACCGACTCAGAGTGGGACCGCGTCGCACAGTGTGAGTCGGGCGGCAACTGGGCCATCAACACCGGAAACGGTTACCAGGGTGGCCTGCAATTCTCCCCGAGCACCTGGACCGGCCACGGCGGCGGCGAATTCGCCCCGTCCGCAGACCAGGCCTCCAAGGAGCAGCAGATCGCTGTTGCCGAGCGTGTCCTCGCTTCGCAGGGCAAGGGCGCATGGCCCACTTGCGGCACCGGCCTGAGCGGCGCCACCGAGCGCGAAGCTCCCACCGCGGCTCCGAACCTGGAAATCCCGGCCGTGCCCGAGCTCCCGAACCTGTCACAGGCGACCGACGACATCGTCGCTCAGCTCAAGGCCACCATCGATGATCCCGCGCTGCACGACCTGCTCGATCAGGCCAACGCCCAGGGCGACCTCACCCCTGATCAGGTCGCACTGTTCAACGAGTACAAAGGCTACCTCCCCGCTTCCTGATCCACCCTCAGGAAGCCCCTAGACGAAGGACCCCACACGCGACGCAACGTCCGTGTGGGGTCCTTTTCCAAATTCAGGAGCAGGCCGGGGAGATGACCCGGCGTTACCGGGCAGACATGGAAGTAACACGCCCGTAACAATGCGTGAAGATTGCACATCTATGACGTGAACGACTGTGCAACGTTCGCGTTGCCGGGCACCGGTGCAGGCGGAAAACTCAAGTCGCACAGCCCCGCACCATATCGGCCCAGGTGCGTTTTCCGGAGGAGCCACATTGAACGCTCATCTCACTGCCGCCCATTGGGTGTATCTCGTCGGGATCATCGTCATCCTCATCACGATGGCAATGCGCAAGAACATCGTCGTACCTGCTGTAATCGCCACATTTCTGACCGCTTTCGTCTTCTCCGGCAGCATCATCACCGGTCTCGCATCGATCTTCAATGCCAGTCTTGTTGCCGCCAAAGAGCTTTTCAACATCTTCCTCATCATCGCCATGGTCACGGCAATGTTGGGCGCACTTCGTCACATGGGAGCCGACCGCCTGATGGTCGCTCCATTCAGGCGCGTGATGCGTACCGGCACAAGCAGTTTCATCGTTCTGGCGGTCGTCACCTACGTGATCTCGTTGTTCTTCTGGCCCACACCTGCGGTTCCACTCGTGGGCGCAGTGCTCATCCCGGTGGCCATCCGCGCGGGTCTGTCGCCACTGTCGGTGGGTATGGTCATCGCCATCTGCGGTCAGGGTATGGCACTGTCGTCGGACTACATCATCAAGGTCGCGCCCGGAATCTCTGCAACAAGCGCGGGTGTGGACACCGACACGGTGGCCGACAAGGCGATGATCCTCTCGCTCATCGTCGGCCTGACCGCCCTCATCATCACGTTCGTCATGCAGCGCAAACACTGGCGCTCCCCGTCACCGGACCTGCTCGTCGAATGGGAGGCCGAGGCGGACCGTGGTGCCGACGACCTGCGTGATGAGCTGGGCGAAGACGGTGGTGTCGGCGGACCGGGCTCCGAGCCCGCCGGCGGACCCGCTGGACCACGGCCGGACGGCGCAGAACCGGTGGCGATCGCGGCCACCGCCACACCCTCCACTGCGACTGCCGTCATCGAGCGCAAAACAGTCGTGGACGACCAACCGCCTGCGAAGTCGGCGATGGCTCGCACCTTCGCGATGCTGGTACCACTGGTGTATCTGGCCCTCGTGGTCTATCTCATCTTGGGGAAGGTGGGTGTCGTCCCGGCCCTGAAGGGCGGCGATGCAGCCGCCATCGTCGGAGGTATTGCCACTCTCGTGCTCTTCGCGGCCGCCGCGGTCTCCGACAAGGGCAACTTTCTCGAGACCACGTCCGAGCACCTCATCGACGGCCTGGTCTTCGCCTTCAAAGCGATGGGCATCGTGCTCCCCATCGCCGGCTTCTTCTTCATCGGAAACGCCGACTTCTCCGGCGCGATTCTCGGCTACTCCGACGACCAGGCGGGTCCGGCAATCCTGTTCGATCTGGTGAACTCCGCCCAGTCGCACCTCCCGCAGAACTCGTTCGTGACGGCGTTCGGCATCCTGTTCATCGGCATGGTCGCGGGTCTGGAGGGCTCCGGTTTCAGTGGCCTGCCGCTGACCGGTTCACTCTCCGGGGCTTTGGGTCCAGCCGTCGACATGGATCCCTCGACCCTTGCGGCGATCGGTCAGATGGGCAACATCTGGTCGGGCGGTGGCACGCTCGTTGCCTGGTCATCACTCGTCGCCGTGGCCGGATTCGCCCGCGTTCCGGTGCTCGACCTGGCCCGCAAGTGCTTCCTGCCCGTCGTCAGCGGCCTGGTCCTCTGCACGCTGTTTGCCATCTTGTTCCTCTGACACCGATCCGTCTCGAGTGCCCCGCCGCGGAGTATCCGTGGCGGGCATTCGGTGTCGACCGGTCCGCTCGTCCCCCGTCCACGCTCACCGAGGAGCCCACACACCATGCCGCCGCGCTTCCGTCTCGAACCAGCCTTCATACCCGTCATCGTCCTGACATTCGTCACCGGCATCGTCGACGCGGTCGGCTACCTCGCCCTGGATCGGGTGTTCACCGGCAACATGACCGGCAACATCGTCATCCTCGGTATGGGATTGGCCGGAGCCGACGGACTACCGATTCTCGGGCCATTGCTCGCGGTGCTGGCGTTCATGGCGGGTGCGTACGTGGCCGGCCTGCTTCTACGGGGTCACGAGAAGACCTGGCACCTGCGCCGCACCACCGGCCTGCTGGTCGCCGGGGGCAGCGCGCTCGCCGGCTGTGCCCTGGTCCTTGCCCTCGCCGACTCGCACGCCGAACCTGTCCAGATCGCGGTCGCCGCAACCACAGCGGCCGTGATGGGCTCCCAGGCGGCCGTCGCCCGGAAACTGGCAGTGACCGACATGACGACGGTGGTCGTCACCTCCACCCTCACCCAGCTCGCCGGTGAGTCGTTCATGCTGGGCAGCAGGCACAGCCTCGCAAACCGGCGGCTCGCCGCCATTCTCACGATCTTCCTCGGCGCCGTGGCCGGGGCACTGCTGCTGCGCCTGCACGTTGCGGTCCCGATGGCACTGGCCGCGGTCCTGATGATCACCGCCGCGATCATCGGTCATCTCGCGGTACGGGAACAACGTCGCGAAGCAGCGGTTCCCAGCGTCTCCGCGGCCTGAATCCGGACGTGGCATCACACGAACCGGTCGGTGCAGTATGCACAGGAATGTACGAAAATGATGTGCACGATGCAGCATTCGCGGTAGTGCTCACCACCCCACGCGGTGAGAAGGTAGGGTGCGGCGCCGGCCACCCGGCCCGGGAGACTGGGATGAGGAACCGATGACCACCACTGCCGGCCCGGCCAAGACGACAAACACAGACGACGCCGGTACCCCGTTGGCCCTCTCGGCACTGCTTGCCGGGACGCTGGTCGGTACGGTCAGCAACAACATCGTCAATGTCCCACTCGCGGAAATACTTTCCGACTTCAACGCCCCTCTCGAAGACGGGGTTCTCGTCGCCGTTGGCTTCTTGCTCACCTTTGCCGCGGCAATGCCGCTCGCCGGGTATGTCGGGGACCGTTTCGGCAGGCGCCGGGTGTACTGCGGTGCCCTGCTGGCCACTGCCGTCTGCTCCGCCGGTGCTGCCACCGCGCCGAGCCTGGCCGCTCTGATCGCGTGGCGGTCACTCGGTGGTGTCGCAGCCGCCGCGTTCGCGCCCGCCGTGATGGGCTTGATCGCCTGGCTATTCGGCCCGCAGCGGCGGGCCAGGGCAGTCGGCGCCTGGGCGAGCGTGAACGGGATCGGGCAGGCCGTCGGCCCGTCGATGGGCGGCCTGATCGCCGGGACATGGGGCTGGCGTTGGGTTTTCGTCCCGCTGATCCCGGTGGCGCTCATCGGATTTGCCGGCACGATGCGTTGGATACCCGCCTATCCGGGACGTGTCATGCGCCTGGATGTGACCGGTGCCATCGCGTTGACGCTGGGGGCCGGAGTCTTGGTTCTGGGCCTGACCCTGGTGCCCCAGCCGCGTGTACACGTGGCCGTCGTGCTCGGCTTGATCGGTGCGGCGGGCGCCCTACTCGGTTGGTTCATCTGGCACGCGCGTCGGGCCGCGGCACCCTTCGTCGACGTCCGGTTGGCCGCCGAATCCCGTTTCGTCCGTAGCGCCGTCGCAGCGTGCGCCCAAATGTTCTGTCTGGGTTCAGCTCTGCTGGCCGTGCCGCTCTATCTCAACGACCACGGTGAGTCCACGGCCGCAGCGGGCCTGATCCTGTTCGCCCTGCCGACGGCGATGGCCCTGCTCGGACCAGTGGTCGGGCGCACGTCCGACTCACTCGGCGCTCGCCGGATGATGAGGGCCGGGTTGTGCGTGCTGATTCTCGCCCAGGTCGCGATGGTGTTGGTGGTCTGGGGATCTGACGGCAACCGCCCGGCCATGGTCGGGGCGTTGATCACCACAGGTATCGGGATCGCGATGGTCCAGACACCGGCCGCCGCAGGGTCGACACGATCCCCCGCAGGCGCGCAGGGCACCGGACTGGGCCTGTTCAACCTCATCCGGTTCGGTGGCTCGGCACTCGGCGCCGCGTGGGTCGCCATCGCGATCGACAGCTGGTCGTATCCGGCACTCTTCGGGGTGTGTGCCATCGTGGCAGCGGCCGGTCTCGGCGCCACCTTCCTCGGGCACGATCCGGAAGACGTCGGGGCCCGGCCGTTGAAAGAACCTCAGCGGTAATTGATCTCGCCGTCCACCGCATGGTGGATCTGTTCGAGCAACTCCAGCCGGATTGCCAACCAGACCGTGAACTGGTTCTCCGGCACCCGGACATCGATACGCAGGGCCCGGGTGATCCTGTCCAGCTTGGACAGCATCGTGTTCCGGTGGACATTGAGGTCACGCGCGGCAGCGTTCACGTTGCCGCCGACGCGGAGATATGTGACCAGGGTGTCGTAGAGGTCCGAGCCCGGGCGCAACGGCCCCAACACATCTCGGACGAGTTGTCGGCCACGATCGGTGCCGGAGACGAGTTCGAGGACCCCGAAGCCACGCAGGTCGCGATACGCGATCGACCCGGTCATCTGCAATCGCTGACCGATACCCAGCGCGACCCGTGCCTGCCGATAGCTCTCCCGGATCTGATCGACACCCAGAGCCGAAGCGCCGTGTGCCACCCTTGTGGTGCGTCTGCCGCGACGTTGAGCATCGAAAGCCATCGCCTCCGCGTATTCGGCCATCTCGACTTCGATCTCCCGGTCGTCGCGGGACTTCAATGTCCGAACCACCACCAGCACATCGCCGATCACCGTGACGTACGAGCGGACTGCCGGATCCGGAAGTACTCCCGCGACGTGACGCGCGATCTTCACCAGACTCCCGCTCCGGTCGGAATCGGACGAGTTCGCCTTCGGCGCGGGCACCGGCACCGGCACCACGAAGACACCGAACGTCGATGTGAGGTCGACGTCATGGTAGTCCGCACGTGTCTGCAGGTCGTGTTCGCTCGCAAAACTGCCGTGCACAAGCGCCTGTACGAAGTCGCCCCGTGCACGTTCCTCGGCTTCGTCGACGCTGCGTTGTCGCAACATCTCTGATCCGACGATCGCTGTCGCCTGTTCTGTGACCACCGCATGCTGAGCGAGATCGTGCAGGCCAGGAGACGACGGTCCACCGGCCAGTACGACAACCCAGCCCTCGAACCATTTTCCGAGCATGATGGAGCTCGCGGTACAGGTATACCGGTGCTCCTCATCGTCGAGTTCGACCACGCAGGTGGTAGCGCCGTGTGCGGACCGGCCAGAAGTACGACTCTGCCGGTCCACCAGATTGTTTCGCAGTCGTTCGTACACTGATGCGGTTTCGTCCCCAGGCATGCCGTGTTGGGCGACGACGGTACCGCGGGCATCGAGCGCGAGCGCCGGACACTGGGCAAGCGTCGAGACCTCTCGGATCAGGATCGCCATCCCGGCACCTCGATGCAGCAGCCCGGCGAGCGTGCTGTGCACGTGGGACGAGTACCGCATGACATGCACTTCTTGATTCAGTGACCGTTCTGCCAGAAGACGATTCAGGTCGGCGAAACCGATCGGGAACGACAGTTCGACCACAGCCATATCCTCAGGCAGGACCATGGCGGCGATCGCCGAGGGGATCGAGCCGTCGATGATCAAGGCCGCAGCACCGCGCGCGGCGAGCGCGGTCAATGCCTGCGGATTACCCCCGATCGCCTCCGGGCGGGCGTACACCGCAACCGCGTCGAGGTTGTCGTAGCGTCCCATGACCTCACTGAACGGAAGTGCCCATGTCAGCGGACGATCCAGGCT
The DNA here is from genome assembly GCF_056786495.1 of Williamsia sp. Y853. Taxonomy (NCBI): domain Bacteria; kingdom Bacillati; phylum Actinomycetota; class Actinomycetes; order Mycobacteriales; family Nocardiaceae; genus Williamsia; species Williamsia sp. Y853. Next base: position 742,122 of record NZ_JBXCJC010000004.1, on the reverse strand, counting down.
ACCGGTTCCGGAGATCACCGTTGCACCGGCCATCAGCGTTTCATCCAGGAGGCCGCGGCCGGTGAGTCGAGGGCTGGGTTCCATGACGGTCTGCCTTCTTCCACAGGGAATTTGACGCCGGCGGTTGCCGGACACACTGCATCCACCCATTATCGGGGTCACTCGCACTCAAACGATGTGCACAATGCCCACATATTGTGTTGATCCTAGGCCACTTTCACCACGCCGTCCGAGCTCCGGCGCTGCTAAAAATGAGATGTCCCGATGGCGACCGCCACGATCGGACACCACACCTACCACCGTGACGTTCGGTGGACCCCCCTCGAAGAGAGCGACCCAATGCATCAAATACACCGGATCACACTCGACGACGCGCTGCCCCTTCTCATGGCCGGCCGCGCAAAGGCCGATGAGATCGGCGTCAAACAGACGCTCTGCGTCTGTGATGAGAGCGCAAATGTCATTGCCCTGCACCGACTTCCCGGAGCGCGGCTGACCGGGGTCGATATCGCGATCGCCAAGGCATTCACCGCGGCAGGACACGAACGGGCGACGCATCTGTTCAACGAGCCGCCGAACGGCCCCGCGCTCCCCGGTAACGAGGCCTTCGGTATCAGCCACATGCTGCCCGGGAAGTTCGCCATCTTCGTCGGCGGCTTTCCATTGATCTACGACGGCCAGATCGTCGGCGCAGTCGGGATCAGCGGCGGCAACGGCGAACAGGACAAGGCCGTCGGCGCCGCGATGCTGGCCGAGTTCGAGTCCCTCACATCTGTCGCGACCAGCTGATTGTGCACATAGACCGTGATCGCCCTGCAGATCCGGCCACTGTGAACCTGGCCTGGCGAAGTGGTCGCCGATAGCGTCGATAGCACCGAATCCAGGTGTAAATCACCAGTTTTCGCTCATCAAAGGCCGCAACGGAGCTGCCCGCGATTGCGCCCTGCACACGAATCGAACATCCTCGAGAGGTAATACCATGACCGAATTGCTCGGACGCGATGAGTTCCGCACCGCGCTGGAAGGTGCGATCAAAGGCCGTGAGGCCAAGAACGCTTCCTTCAGCAAGGCCTGGGCGGAGGGCAAACTCGAAAAGCACCACTTCGCCCGGTGGGCCGAGAACCACTACCACTACGTCGGACCGTTCTCCGACTACCTGGCGAACATCTACTCCAACACCCCCGACCATTACACCGATGCCAAAGATTTCACCCTGCAGAACATGTACGAGGAAGAACTCGCCGACATCCGGCACACCGACCTCCTCATCAAGTTCGGTGAAGCCTGCGGCACCACCAAGGAACGCATCGAGGATCCCAGCAACATGAGTGCCATCACCCGTGGCCTGCAGTCGTGGTGCTACGCGGTGTCGTCTCGCGAGAATTTTGTGGTGGCGACCGCTGCGCTGGTGGTCGGACTGGAGTCGCAGGTGCCCAGCATCTACAAGAAGCAGATCGTCCCGCTGCGTGAGGTCTACGGGTTCACCGAGGACGAGATCGAGTTCTTCGATCTGCACATCACCTCGGACGTGGTTCACGGCGAACGTGGATATCAGATCGTTCTCGACTGCGCGGACACCCCGCAGTTGCAGCAGCGTTGCCTGCAGCTGGTGCGGTGGGGCGCGGAGATGCGCTTCTCCTACACCAAGGGCCTGTACGACACCTACGTCGCGCCAGACCTGGAGCTCGCGTCGGCCTGATCCCCGGCCGAATTGTGGTCCGGCCCGCGGATCCTCGCGCGGGCCGGACCACCACCACGGACTCGACCACCTCGGGAGAAACGGAAAACCCCCATGCTCGACGACGCACCCCAGTCCACTGCGCCGCCCCAGCACTGGGTGGCGGTGGCCACCACCAAAGAAGTCACGCGACGCCGGAAGCTACGCATCGAGGTCGACGGTATCGGAATCGCCCTCTTCAGTACGGGCGAGAAGATCTACGCCTTTGCCGACCTCTGCGTCCACCAGGACCGCTCGCTGATCAAGGGCACCCTGCTCCACGGGAGGGTGATCTGTCCCGGACATCAATGGCGTTTCGACCTGGAAACCGGCTACGAGGAAGACCAGGACCTCTGCCAGCCCACCTACGGTGTCGCGATCTACGACGACACCGTCTATCTCGATCCGACGCCGCGCATCCGGCGCGGCCACAACGACTCCCGTGAGGATGATCCATCATGACGACCACCGTTGCGACCGTTGGTGCAGGTCAAGTCGCCGCCGTCGTCGCCAGGACCTTACGCCGGCGCGGATTCGACGGGCGCATCGTCCTGCTCGGCGCCGAACCGCATGCGCCCTACCAGCGCCCTCCGCTGTCCAAGGAGTTCCTCTCGGGCCGCGAGTCAGCCGAATCACTTGCATTGCTGACCCCGAAGTGGCTCTCGGAGAACGCGATCGAACTGAGGACCGGGACAACTGTGCGGCGGGTGAGTCCTTCCGACCGCAGCATCGAACTCGATACCGGAGAACTCCTGGACGTCGATGCCGTGGTGTTCGCGACCGGTGGACGTCCCCGCACCATCGAGACCACCGGCAGCCGGCCTGATCTCGTCCACCATCTACGAACGCTCGACGACTCGATGTCGCTGGCGCAGCGTCTCGTTCCGGGCGCTCGGCTCGCGATCATCGGCGGCGGCTTCATCGGACTCGAGATCGCTTCGACCGCAGTCGGTCTTGGTGTTTCGGTCACGGTTCTCGAGCGCGGACCGCTTCCACTGGTCGCGGTCCTCGGATCTGAGATGGCGCAGTTCTGCACCGGTTTGCACCGCGAACGCGGCGTCGAGATCCGAACCGACGCGCTGGTGCGCGAGGTGACGACCTCGGATGCGGGAGTCCGGATCACCCTGTCCGATGGGCACATCGTCGAAGCGGACGCCGTCGTGGTCGGGATCGGGATCGAACCCAACGTCGAGGTGGCGGCCGCCAGCGGGCTCTCGACCGCAGGCGGAATCGTCGTGGACGAATCCGGCCGCACCGGTATCCCCAACATCTACGCTGCCGGGGACGTCGCGTGCCGCGTGTCCGAGGCCGGCTCGAGCCGGGTCGAGCATTTCGACAACGCCAACCGCCAGGCCGGTGTCGTCGCCAACGCGATCCTGGGCCGGGAAACCGCCTCTGACGATCCCCACTGGTTCTGGTCCGATCAGTACGGGATGAACATCCAATTGACCGGCAGCACCCAGGGCGCCACCGACCTCGTCATCCGGGGAGACCAGGATTCCGGCGAGTTCGCCGCCTTCTACCTGCAGGAAGGTGTCCTGCGTGCGGCGTTCGCGATCGATCGTGGCGAGGACATCATGGCCGCACGGGAACTGATAGGACAACCCGTCGATCGTCGGATCCTCGCCGACGAAGACGCGGATCTGTGGGAAATCGACGAACAGATGGTGAATTGACATGAGTATCGAAGGCATGAACTTCGTAGCAGGACAATGGATTCCGTCTACGTCCGGAAAACGGTTCTCCAGATGCAATCCGGCGGATCCGGCCGATGTGATCGGTTCGTTCCCCGACTCCGACTCCGACGACGTACGCGCAGCCGTCGACGGCCTGGTCGCCGGCTTCTCCGAGTGGTCACAGAGCCCTCCCGAACGCCGGGCGACGATCCTGGAGGCCGCCGCCACGCTCTTGGAGCAGCGCGCCGACTCATTGGTCTCGGAATTGATCCGGGAAGAGGGCAAAACCGCCGCCGAGGCCCGGATGGAGGTGAGCCGGACCCCGATGAACCTGCGTTTCTACGCGGGCGAGGCAACACGCGCGACCGGCGCCACCTATCCGTCACCGGGCGAAGGTCTCGTCTACACGGTTCGGGAACCATTCGGGGTCATCGGCGCCATCACCCCATGGAACTTTCCACTCAACATCCCGTCCCGCAAGATCGGGCCCGCCCTGGCCGCCGGAAACGCGGTCTTGTTCAAGCCATCTGAACTGACGCCGCTGATGGGGCAACGACTGGTCGAGGCACTGCTCGACGCGGGCCTGCCACCGCAGGCGATCGCCCTGATCCAGGGCGACGGAAAGGCCGGTGCCGCAGTCGTCGCCGACGAACGGGTCGATGCGGTGACCTTCACCGGATCCACGGACGTAGGGCGAGTGATCCACCGCGAGGTCGGGCCGGCCCGGCGGGTGCAACTCGAGATGGGCGGCAAGAACCCGGTTGTGGTCCTGGCCGACGCGGACTTGGACAAGGCCGCCGCCCTCATCGTCAAAGGCGCCTTCGGCCTTTCGGGCCAGGCCTGCACCGGCACCAGTCGGGTGATCGCCGACACCACCATCCACGACGCTCTCCTGGAGCGGGTGGTCGGATTGGCCGAGGACCTCGTCGTCGGCGCAGGCACCGTACCCGGTGTCGCCATGGGACCCCTCGCCAGCGAGGCCCAGCTGGCCAAGTACCTGCACTACGTCCAAATCGGAACGGACGAGGGCGCGCACCTCGTATCCGGCGGAACCCGTTGCGCCGACGAACAACTGCGCGACGGCTTCTTTGTCCGCCCGGCAGTTTTTACGGACACCGCACCGGACATGCGCATCGTGACCGAAGAGGTGTTCGGTCCCCTGTTGGCATTCCAGCGGGTGACGTCGTTCGAGGAGGCGCTCACGCTTGCCAACGCAACGGAGTTCGGCCTGACCGCCTCGATCGTCACGCAGAACCTGGCCCACGCCAACAGTTTTGCCAACCGCTCGCGCACCGGCTTGGTCAAGATCAACCAGCCGACAACCGGTATGGCGATGAACGCACCCTTCGGCGGGTACAAGGACTCGAGCACCCAGACGTTCAAAGAACAGGCCGGACCGACGCTGATGCAGTTCTACCAGTCGGAAAAGACCATCTATCTCAATCCCACACCCTGACCCGTTGCGGTCCCACGCACTGGAGGAAACCTTGGAATTCAAGAGAGTTGCCCGCTCGGGACAGGTACCAGAAGGCATCGTGCGTCGGTTCTATGCCGACGACTACGAGGTCGCCGTGTCACGTCTGGACGGGAAGGCCTACGCCACGTCCAACTACTGTTCGCATCTCGACTGCCTGTTGTCGTCGGGAAAGCTCGTCCAGGACGGCATCGGTTGCTCCTGCCACGGAAGCGCATTCGACCTCGAGACCGGCGAACCCATCTGTCCACCGGCCACCGAGCCGATCAAGACCTATCCCGTCCAGGAACGCGACGGGGAGATCTTCGTCGGCATCGATCCCAACGAGCCCCCGGAGGGGCCCCGCCGGCGCAAGCTCCGCAAGTCATGACCACCAGGTCGCTCCGGCCACCGACACTGGCCGCCGGTGCCATGGTCTCGTCGAGCCACCCCTTGGCCAGCCAGGCCGGTGCCTCGGTCCTCGCCGACGGTGGAAATGCGATCGATGCCGCGCTCGCGATGGCCGCGGTGACCTGGTTGACGCTCCCCGGCCAATGTGGCATCGGCGGTGACGCATTCGCCGTGGTCGCCGAACCCGACGGTCGGGTGTGGACGGTCGGCGGAAGCGGTTTCGGTCCGGACGGGGGTACCCCGGAGTTCTATCGCGAACGGGGTCTGAGCGCCATCCCCCTCGACGGAGCCCTCGCCGTCTCCGTGCCGGGCGCACCCGCGGCGCTGGCCGCCCTGCACCGACACGGCGCCACCCGCAGTCTCGCCGAACTGTGGGAACCTGCGGCAGTCCTGGCCAACGGCGGACTCCCCTGTTCGGCCAAGACCCGCAACGACGTCCACACCGCACTGGGCGCAATCCAGCGCGACCGGGACCTGAGCAGCCGGTTCACCGATGCCGGGCAGGTACCACTGGTGGGCACACGACTACCTCAGCCCGATCTCGCCAAGACCATCCGGGAGCTCGCCGCCGATCCGCGCGCGTTCTATCGGGGCGACCTGGCACAGCGGTGCGTCCGCACCCTGCGGGACGGTGGCGCACCGTTTTCCGGCGACGAGTGGGCGCAGGGATGGGACGTGCATCCGGAGGCCGCCATCTCTGGCGACTACGCCGGGGCGACGATCCACCAGACACCACTTCCCACACCCGGGTGGATGGTCCTGCAGCAGGCAGCATTGTGTTCCGATGTCGGCGCCTCTCCCCTGCTGAGTGCGGCCGCGATCGATCAGTTCGCGAACGCCGCGCGGATAGCGTTCGAGGACCGGTTCCGCTGGAGTGCATCCGACAATGATGCAGTGACGCGAATTCTGCACCCGGACAACATCTCTGCCGGTCGGGCCCGCATGCTGACGACCCCCTCGCAGCAGTTCGCGGTCGGCGGTGGTGACACCACGTCATTGGTGACTGTCGATTCCGATGGGCGGGCGGTGAGCTTCATCCACTCGCTCGCCTTCACCTTCGGCGCGAAGATGACGGTTCCCGGCACCGGCATCGTGCTCAACAATCGGTTGGGCCGCGGTGCCTACCTGATCGACGGGCACCCCAATGAGGTGGCACCCCGGCGTAAACCACTGCACACCCTCAACGCCTGGGTGGTCACCGGCCGCTCCGGCGAACTGATGCACGTGGGCAACACGCCAGGCGGCGACGGGCAGGTGCAGTGGAACATGCAGTTGCTGTCCCACCTTCTCGACCACGGACTCGACCCGCAGGAATCCGTCGAGGCGCCACGGTTCACCGTCTATCCCGGTTCCGACGCCGATGTCATCGGCGCACCGCCGGAGCTTCGTGTCGAAGCGTCGATCGATGTCGGTGTCCGAGAACAACTCTCCCGCGCCGGACATCAGGTGAAGGTGTTGCCACCGATGGGTGCCGACGGAAGTGCCCAGATCATCTCGCTCGATCCACGCGGGATCCTCAGCGGCGGCAGCGATCCGCGACAAGAGGGGGTGGCGCTCGGTGTCGGCTGAAGCTCCCCGCCCCCAAGGGCTGTACGTGGCGGCGACCCGCTCCGGCAACACGATCCGGACCGCCGGCATGACACCGCGTCGCGACGGAATCCTGCTGATCACCGGCCGCGTGGGCGCGGAGGTCGGATTGACCGCCGCCCGCGACGCGGCCGCGGTCGCAGTCGGCAACGCCCTGACCGCGGTGTCGTCGATGATCGACGAGACCGAGTGTTTCCGATGCGTCGAGATGGTCGTCTACATTGCCTGCGCACCGGATTTCACCGACCTGTCCCGGGTCGCCGACGGTGCCACGGAGGTCTTGGTCGAGCGATTCGGCCCGGCCGGACTACCCGCGCGCAGTGCCATCGGTGTCTACGTCCTGCCGGGCGGAGCGCCCGTCGAGATCGCGCTCACCGCCGACATCACCCCCGCCTCGCCGTAGCGTCGGCCGGCGGTGGGTGCGAGACAACGTGTTCATCCGACCACCGCCTTCGAGATCGTGGCCGGATCGGATACAACGGCAGTCAGCGCCTGACGAGCGGAATGATCAGCGGCGTATGTGACTCGGGGTCATCGATGATCCGACAGGGCAGCCCGAACACGTCATGGACGAGTTCGGCTGTCACGATCTCGGTGGGCCGCCCTTCGGCAACGATCCGGCCGTCCTTCATCACGATGATGTGGTCGGCGTACCGGCAGGCGTGGTTCAGGTCGTGCAAGACCGCGACGAGGGTGTGTCCCTGATTGCGGTTGAGGTCGCTGCACAACTCGAGAAGGTCTATCTGATAGGCGATGTCGAGGAATGTCGTCGGTTCGTCCAGCAGCATCAACGGTGTCTGCTGGGCGAGCACCATCGCGACCCAGACCCGCTGTCGCTGCCCACCGGAGAGTTCGTCGACCAGGCGTCCGGACAGTTCGGTGACACCGGTTGCCTCCATCGCATCGACAACGGCGGTTTCGTCGTCGTTCGACCACTGCCGGATCAGCTTCTGGTGCGGATACCGGCCACGGGCCACCAGGTCGGCGACCCGGATGCCGTCAGGGGCGATGGACGCCTGCGGCAGAAGTCCGAGCTTGCGGGCCACTTCTTTGGCCGGATACGAGTTGATCGCCTTGCCGTCCAACAACACCGAGCCGCTGGTCGGCGTCAGCAGGCGGGAGAGAGCCCGCAGCAACGTCGATTTGCCACAGGCATTCGGCCCGACGATCACGGTGAACGCGCCGTCCGGAATCTGGACGCTCAGCGATTCACTGATGACCCGTTTGTCGTAGCCGATGGTGATGTCGCGGGCCTGTAGCCGGTCAGATGTCGCCACCGCCGCCTCGCCACCCGCCGCCGCCATGTCAACCTTGTCCATCTCACTCCTCGTCGAGGGGGTCATTGTCGTCGGGCTTCCCGGGCGAGCAACCACACCAGGTACAGCCCGCCCACCGACACGGTGACAACTCCCACCGGAAGTTGGTTCGGCGCGAAGGCCCGCTGGGCGATCAGGTCGCTCACGATGAGCAGCAGCGCACCCATCGCGGCCGCAGGCACCAGCGCCACCCCGGCGCTACGGGTGAGTCGCCGGGCCAGTTGCGGCGCTGCCAGGGACACAAATGCGATGGGGCCCGCTGCGGCGGTGGCCACCGCGGTCAGCGAGACCCCCAGCACGATCAGGCCGAGTCTGGTCCGTTCGGTGCGGATCCCCAGCGCTTTCGCGGCGTCGTCGCCCATGCCGAGGACCGGCATCCGATACGCGGCCCAGACGGTCGGCACGATCAGAACCCCGAGGATGACGAACACCGGTACGGCCTGACTCCAGCCGAGCCCGTTGAGCGAGCCGGCACCCCACGTCGCGGCCGACATCGCTGCCTCCAGATCCGCCTTGAGAATCAGCCAGGTGTTCACCGATTGCAGGATCGCGCTGATCGCGATTCCCACGATGATCAACCGGAACCCCTGGACCCCGCGTTTGAAGGCAAGGACGTACACGAGCAACGCGGTGACCACCCCGCCCACGAGTGCGCCGGCCGCGGTGCCGTAGTAACCCGTACCGCCGACCACGAGCAGGACCACCAGGGCACCGCTGTACGCGCCGGTGTTGAACCCGATGATGTCCGGGCTGCCCAGCGGGTTGTGGGTGATCGACTGGAAGATTGCGCCGCTGATGCCCAGCGCCGCACCGAGAACCAGGGCCAGCAAGACCCGGGGCATCCGCCACTTCATCACCACCAGCTCTTCGAGCCGGGTGCCGTCCGAGAAGATCGCGTTGACGACACGGCCGGGCGCGACCGGATAGTCGCCGGTACCGAGCGCGATCACAGCCGCCACGAGTGCCAGCGCGGCCAGGACGGCAACCACCGAGATGGCGCGTACATCGAACCTTCCGGACAGGCCGGTGCCAGGTAGTCGCACAACCACGAGGCGGCGGCCGAAGTCGATCTTCGAGGTTGTCACCGTCGCGGTCGGCGTTTTGCGGACATCGATGCTCACAGCCCACTCACCTTCGTGCGACGGACCAGGAAGATCAGCACGGGAGCACCGACGAACGCGGTGACGATACCCACCGGCATCTCCCCCGGACGGATCACCAGACGTCCGACGACGTCGGACAGCAAGATCAGAATCGGGCCGCCGATCAGGGTGTACGCGAGTATCCAACGTTGATCGGGTCCCACGATCCAGCGTGCGACGTGAGGCACCATCAGCCCGACGAATCCGATCGGTCCGGCCGCTGCGGTCGCGGCACCACACAACAGGGTCACCGCCGCAAAACCGATGATCCTCGTCCGCACGATGTTGGCGCCAAGGGAACGGGCGAGATCGTCGCCGAGTGCCACCGCATTCAGCGATCGGGCCACGCTCACGGCCATGATCAGCCCGATCACGACAAACGGGAGAATCGAATAGGTGACATCGAGGCCGCGCCCGGAGATCGATCCGGCGATCCAGTTGCGCATCTGGTCGAAGGCAGCCGGATCGAGCAGGATCATTCCGGTGGTGACGCCCTGGAACACCGCTCCGACCGCGACGCCGGCAAGCGTCAACCGAATCGGCGTGGCGCCCCCGCGCCCAGAGGATCCCACGATGTAGACGACCACCATCACGACGATCACGCCGATGAAGGCAAACCACACGTTCGACATGAGGCCGCTCAGACCGAAAACGCTGACCGCCAGTGCGACCGAAAACGCCGCACCCGCGTTGATACCGAGGATGCCGGTGTCGGCCAGCGGGTTTCGGGTGGTTGCCTGGATGAGTGCGCCCGAGACCCCCAACGCCATCCCGACAACGAGGCCGAGGACCGTTCGCGGGATGCGCAGTTCACGGATCACGATGTGATCGTTGGAGTTCTCAGGCGAGAACAGCGCTTGCCAAACGGTTCCCAGCGGGATGTCCCTGGATCCGATCGCAACGCTGAGCAGACACACCACCGCCAGCACGGCAAGGGCGACAAGGGCGCCCAGCATTCGACGTGTGTTGGTCGCGGCCAGTCCGTCCGGCCGCTTCTTCGCCACGTCCGTCCCACTGGTGGCTTCACTGCTTTTACGGAGGTCGGACCGAGGTATGGCACCGGAACGGAGATTCACCGGGGTAACCGGCCGATGTTGTGTTCTGCCTTCATTTCGCCGCCGACCTCACGACCCTCTCCGCACATGGATTACCTACGTCACAATTGGTTACGCTCACCTTAGTCATGACCATTCCATGTGCATTCCTCGGCCGGTCCGAGCGGACCGCGGAGGAACCGGTGTCGGGGCACTAGATCATGCTCGGGACGCCGGCCCCGGCCAGCGACGTGACGAGTTCACCGGACCGCACCGCGAGGTTCGACAACAACGACGACGTCAGTCCATGCGTGTGCTCGGTGTTGCCCTGCAGATAGATTGCACCGCCGACCCGATCGCTGGTCATCACCCGGTAATCCCGGGCCACAACCGGCCGTCCGTGTTCGTCGGCCGCACATTCATCGCCCAGCGGACCCAGCAGGTCGACAAGTCCCGTCGGACGGAAGCCGGTCGAGAAGATGATTGCGTCGCAATCGATCTCCTCGATCGCCTGACTCGGACGATGACAGATCCGCACCGACACCCCGGATTCGGAGTCGATGACCTTGCCGACTTCGGAGGCGCCCCGGACGAACAGCCGCCGATTGCCGCTGACCCGCTCCTGGTACTCCCGCCGGTACAGCTCTTCGATCAACGGGAGGTCGACCGCCGAATAGTTGGTGCCGCGGTGGTAGTCGAGCAACTGCTGACGGAGACCGGCCGAGGCCTGATGGAAGTCCACCACCGCTTCGGGATCGAAGATCCGGTTGGCGTAGGGACTGTCGTCGGCCGGGGTGTACCCGTACTTCCCGAAGACCGCATGAACCTCGGACCCCGGATACGTGTCGTGGAGGTAGGCGGTGACTTCCGCGGCGCTCTGCCCGGCTCCGACCACGACAAACCGGTGGTGCTTCTGTTCCGGCAATGCGGCCAGATGATCGAGAAGCCGATGATTGTGGAACACCCGCGGGCTCGGTTGTATGCCGTCGGGCAGACTCGCCGTCAGACCCGCTGCGACAACAAGATTGCGTCCCCGAATGGAAGGCCGACCGGCGACCTTGACCTCGAAGAACTCGCCGTCCCATTCCACACCACTGGCCTGCGCGCCGTAGGCCACATCGGCGTCGACCTTCTGGGCCGCCCAGGTCAGGTAATCGCTGAACTCGACCCGGGTCGGGAAGAAACTCTGATGATTGATGAAGTGGGACAACCGCCCTTGCTGCGTCAGGTAGTTGAGAAACGAGTACTCACTGCAGGCATTGCGCTGTGTGACCAGGTCTTTGAGGAATGAGATCTGCATCGTCGTGCCGGGCAACAACATTCCCCGATGCCAGCCGAAACGTGGTTGCTTCTCCACAAACTTCGCCACGATCCGGCGATCCGAGTCAACCGATCGGTTGTGCTCATCGATCGCGATCGCCAACGCGAGGTTCGACGGGCCGAAGCCCACACCCACCACGTCCGCGGGAGAACCATCGCCGATGGCCATTGTCATTCCTTCCTCGCCGGTCATCGCCGGTGGTCGACTGATCTGCAACCACGCCGGCCCAACCACATTGCTTTGGTTGATCGAGCTCAACAGGTCTGGGCTGACCCGGGTTCTTCTTCGACGGCCACCGCGTCGAGCCACACACCGACCACCGGCTCGGAAGCCAGATTCACGAAATCGGCACCGGGAGAGCCTGCCGTGCGCCACTTCTCGACCAGCGACATCAAGCGGATCGAATCCAGTCCGGCATCAAGTAGATTCGTGTCCTCGGTCAGCTCTTCCGGTGCCACATCGAGTAGTTCGGCGATATCCGAGACGATGCGCTGCCTCGACAGCACGGTGGAACCGCTCACATCACTCACCCTTGTCCATTTCTGTCAGTGCACTTCTCGGTGCCCGGCGTTTCAACGCGCCGGCTCCGGCCGTGGTGTTCGTTGATCGTTCTTCGAGATCTTGCCCACCGAGGTGCGCGGGAACTCCGTCACGAACTCGACAACGTCGGGGATCTTGTAGGCCGCCAGATCACGCTCTCGCAGAAACTTCCTGATCGCGAGCGAAGTCGGTGGTGTGGAGGCATATTCGGCGCGCAACACCACATACGCTTTGCTGCGCTCGCCGAGATGGTCGTCGGGGATGCCGACAACCGAGACGTCGTGGATCCACTCGTGTGCCAGGAGATGGTTCTCGACCTCTTCGGGTGCGATCTTCTCGCCCCCGCGATTGATCTGATCCTTCGCTCGGCCCACGACCGTGAGATAGCCGCGTTCGTCTTGCGTGACGATGTCTCCGGTGCGGTAGAAACCGTCGGCGGTAAAGGATTTCGCGTTGTGTTCGGCTGCCCGAAAATAACCGCGGATCGTGTACGGCCCCCGGGTCAGCAGGTGCCCGGCCTGCCCCCGCGGCAGGTCGCGGTCATTGTCGTCGACAACCCGGACCTCGTCGGCCTGCGAGATCGGACGGCCCTGGGTCGTGGTCACCGTGGTGATGTCGTCGTCGAGGCGTGTGTAATTGACCAAACCCTCGGCCATTCCGAACACCTGTTGCAGACGTGCGCCCAGGTCGGTTTCGATTCGCTCGGCCGCGCTTTGGCTGAACTTGGCCCCACCGACCTGGATCGTCTGCAGACTCGACAGGTCACGGGTTTCCCGCAGCGACGAGTTCATCCAGGCCAGCGCAACCGGCGGAACGAGGGAGACCATGGTGACCCGGTGCCGTTCGATCAGTTCGAATGCGGTGTCCGGACTGGGGTTCGGGGCCAGGATCACCGTGGCGCCGGCGTGGAACGCACCGAGTATTCCCGGCGAACTCATCGTGAAGTTGTGCGACACCGGCAGGACCACCAGCAGCACCGTGTCCGAGGTGACGCCGCAGATGCGGTTGCTCTCGCGTACCGAATAGAGGTAGTCGTCATGTGTGCGTGGGATCAGCTTCGGACGCCCGGTGGTCCCGCCGGACAATTGCAGAAAAGCCAGATCCGAGGGCAACGCAGCGCACCGGTACGGATTGCGTTCTCCGACTGCCGGATTCTCCGCACCGTGGGGCAGCACCACCGTCTGCAGGTCACCGAACTCGCTCTTCAATTCACCGGCAAGGCGTCCGTAGTCGAATCCGGCCGCCTTGTCGACAGTCACATACGCTGCAGCCTCGGCGAATTCGATGAAGTACCGGATCTCGCTACGGCGGTGTGCGGGCAACGCAAAGATCGGCACCGCGCCGATTGCGAACAGCGCGAACGTGATCTCGACGAACTCGACGACATTGGGGAAATGGACGACCACCCGGTCCCCGCGCCCGATCCCCATCGCGGACAGGGTGTCGGCGTGCGAGAGTGCGTTGTCGCGCAGTTCGCCGTACGTCACGGTTCGGCGTTCGTCGCGCACGGCAACGATGCCGGCATTGCGGGCAACAGAGCTTTCCAGCATCTCCCAGTGGGTTTCGCCCGTCCAGAACCCGCGGTCGCGGTAACCCTGAGCCACCTCCGGCGGATACGGAACCACTCCGTCCAACTCGGTTGACAGGGAGGCACTCCCGCCGGACTCAGGCAGCGGCGGCATGGCGCAGGACGCTGATCACGTCGTCGGTGGTGGTGACCACGGCGCAGCGTTTGGCCGCATAGGACAACGCCATCTCGTGCTCATCCCGGCTGAAGTCGGCGGTGGCGTCGGCGATGAAGAACGGCTGGATGTCGGTCATGAAGGCCTCGGCGGCGGACAGCATGCAGCCCATGTGCGCGTAGACGCCGGTGACCAACAGCTGATCTCGACCGTGGTGTGAGAGCAGCTCACGCAGGTCCGTGCGCTGGAACGCGGAGTAACGCCACTTCGTCACCTGGATGTCGGTGCTCAGCGGTGCCAGCTCGGAGACCACCTCGGTGTCGCGGCCGACGGTCAGTCCCGGACCCCACAGATCGGCCAACAGGCCCCGACGAGAAGGATGCTGGTCGCCCGGTTGCATGGTGAAGATCACCGGGATCTGCAGTCGCGCACACCATTGCCTGATCACCGCGATGTTGGGCATGACCGTGGCCATCGGTTCGGCATCGACCTGATAGGCATCGATGAAATAGTTCTGCATGTCGTGTATGAGCAGAGCTGCGCGCTCCGGCGCCAGCACCCAGGGTGCCTTGTTCTCCGGAATCACCGATGCACTCGGCAGTTCATACGGATCAATCGCCGGAATTGCCACAGACGGTCCTCCACTTTCTATATGTGGTCACGAAACACTGGCCAAAAGTTAGTGTAGGCACACTTAACTTGAATGCACCAGTCAGACACCTCACTGCTCACTGATCCAAGGTGGCCCCGCCGTCGACCCGCAGGTCATGCAGGGTGATGTGTCGGGCGGCAGCGGAGGCGAGAAATACTGCACACCCGGCGATCTCACTCGGATCCGCCAGGCGGCCGAGCGGGATCCCCAACCGGAAACTCTCCGGCGAGCCTGCGATGGTGGTCGCCGACCCATCGGGTGTGTCCCACATTCCCCGAAGCATCGCGGTATCGGTCGAGCCCGGCGAGATGACATTGCAGCGGATGCCCAGCGGCGCCAACTCCAGCCCCAGAGATCGGACGAATGCGGTTGCAGCAGCCTTGGATGCCGCGTAGGCCGCCATCCCCGCACGGGGCGCAGCCCCGGCATTGGAGGAGACAACCGTGATCGAGGCCGGGCCACGCAGAACGCGGGAAGCGGCCCGTGTCACGACCATCGTCCCGGTCGCGTTGACGGTCAGGACCCGATCCCATTCCGAATCAGTCAATTCCGACACCGGCCCGGTGGTGAGCACGCCTGCCGCATGGACCACCGCGTCCACCTGACCATGGAGTTCCTTGACGTGGTCGAACAAGCCCGCAACGGCATCCGGGTCCGTGACGTCGGCCCGGACATAGACGCTTGCGGCATCCCACGGCGATTCGATCGGCGCCGGGCCGATATCCGTGAGAACCACATTGGCCCCGGCCTCTGTAAACGCTCGAGCTGTTGCTGTTCCGATACCACCGGCGGCACCGGTGATCAGGACCGTCTTGCCACTGACGCCTGGCACAGACATGCGAGTCCAACCTCTCTTCGTGGGCATCGAGAACCCATCACCAACGATCATTCAACCGGCCCGCGGTACCACTGCCCCACGATGTCCGGAGTCAGCATGTCGTCGTGCATCGCCGGTACGTGCGAGGATCGCACAACGCTGCGGCAATGCCCCTGCCAGAGTTCGCGGGTCGCATCCTGGGTCTCGAAGTGCAGATAACCCAACACCAGATCGATCGGCACCGAGACCTCACCATGTGTCGGCGCCTGCTTCATCAGCCGCAGGCAGCGTGCGTACGAAGCCATGAACGCACGGGCGTCGTCGAGGCTGTAATCCGCCATCGGTCCACCCGATTCTGCACTACGACAGGCGATCTGGGCTCGTGCCTCATCCCGGGGCAACCCGGCCACCGCATCGACGTCCGCGGCCGACAGTGCGGCATAGTGCGCAAAGATCCGAATCACCTCGCGCTCGAGCTGATCTGGATCCGGGGAGGTATTCACCGTGTCAGCGGCGACCGGTGGAGTGTCGAGGATGGTCAGGCCGCTGACGGTGGCACCGGCAGCCTCCAACTCGCGGGCGATCCCGAAGGCGATATGTCCACCGTACGAAAAGCCCAGCAGCTCATAGGGACCCTCGGGCTGGTGCTCGCGGATCACCTCGGTGTAGGTCGCCACCAGCTCGTCGAGGGTCTCGAAGTCCTGCGACGATCCGCCATGGGCCGGATCCTGCAGCGCGATCAGGCCATGGCCTTCGGGTAGATGCGGCACCAAACTCGAATACACGGTCCCCACCCCGGATATGGCGTGCACACAAAAGACGTAGCGACCCCGTGCCGACGGTGCGAGTTCCACCGCGATCGGATGGCCTTGTCCACTCTGGACTCCCGCGTCGATCGCCGCGGCGATCCCGGTGACGGTCCGCCGGTCGAAGATGGTCCGTAGGGCCAGCGGTAGTCCGGTCCTGCTGCGCAGAGCATTGGCAAACCTTGTCGCCGACAGTGATTGACCGCCGAGACCGAAGAAGTCGTCGTTCGACGAAATCGACACCTCCTGGCCGATCTCCAAGACCTCTCGCAGCACCTCGGCAACAAGGATCTCGGTCGCCGTCGCCGGGTCCCGGTGATCGATCGCCGCGAACGGCACCGGTTCCGGCAGGCCACTGGCGTCGAACTTGCCGTTGACGGTGACCGGCAATTCGTCCAGTTCGGCGAACGCAACCGGCACCATGTAGTCGGGAAGCCGCTCTGCCAGGAAGTCCCGCAACCGGGTGATGAGCCCGTCTTCGATTGCCCGGCCGGACCCGGCAGCGGTACGCGTGACGTAGGCCGCCAGGTAGGGCTCTGCGAGGGAACCACGCCTGCGCACAACAACTGCCGCCGTTCGCACGTCCCGGTGCGATTCCAGCACAAACCTGATCTCTTCGGTCTCGACACGGAAGCCGCGAATCTTGACCTGATCATCGATCCGGCCCAGATACTGGATCGAACCGTGCTCGGTCCAGCGGACGACATCGCCGGTGCGGTACAGGCGTTCGCCGACTGCACTGAAGGGATCGGCAACAAAGCGGGTTGCGGTCAGGCCCGGCTGACCGTGATAACCCAGCGCGACCTGGGGACCACCGAGATACAGTTCGCCGACGACGCCGACGGCCACCGGCCGTAGCGAGTTGTCGAGCACTCGCGCCGCCGAGTTGAAGGCCGGGCTCCCGATCGACAGACCCGCCCCCGAACCCTGTCCGCCGGCGACGACCTGCGCGGTCACCAGTTCACCGGTGATACCGACCGTGGTCTCGGTGGGTCCGTACAGGTTGTACAGATCTGCATCGAACCGGGCCAGTGCCGCGGCCGCGGTTGCCGCAGACAGTGCCTCACCACCGCAGAACACCCGCCGCACCGATGCGGTGGCCTCTTTCGGGAAGTCGTACTGCAGAAGAGCATTGAGCATCGACGGCACGAACTCGACCGTTGTCAGCTGTGCCCGCTCGATCTCGTCGAGCAGGTACTGCGGGTCCCGATGTCCACCCGGTTCGGCCATCACGACCGTGCCGCCGATCATCAATGGGACGAAGAACTCCCACACCGAGGCGTCGAACGAGAACGGGGTCTTCTGCAAGATCCGGTCGCTGGCATCGATTCCGGTGGCCCGTTGCTTCCAGACCAGGAAGTTGACCAGGCCCCGATGATCGATGACCACCCCCTTCGGGCGTCCTGTCGAACCCGAGGTGTAGATCGTGTAGGCGGCGTCGCCGAGCAGGATTGCCCGGCCCCGTTCGTCATCTCTGACCGGCTCTGTCGACAGTTCGGCCAGTTCGGCGCGCAGCGCGGCGTCGTCGAGTAGCACCACATCGGCGGCATCACCGAGTGCCGACACCGTCGTGGAATCGGCGATTGTCAGTGCCACCGCACTGTTTTCCCGGATGTACTCGATGCGATCGAGTGGATAATCGGCATCGATCGGCACATAGGCAGCGCCGGTACGCATGATCGCGGTCAGTACCGCGGGCAATTCCAGACTGCGTGGCAACGCCACCGCAACCCGATCCCCCGGGCGCACACCGCGGCGCAGGAGCAGGCGACTCAACGCGTTCGTCTGCATGTCGAACTGCGCATAGTTCAAACTCTGGTCACCGAACGCGACGGCCTCCGCAGCCGGATGCCGGTATGCCGCGTCGGCCAGCAGTTCGTTGATCGTGCCCGGCGGCAGGTCCACTTGCTCACCCGTCGACCATGCCGCCACATTGTCCGACTCTGTGGCCGACAAGACATCGATCTCACGCAGTGGCACATCCATGCGCCCGGCAACCGTACGCAGCACCGCGATCAGGCGCTCCGCGAGCGCCTCCACCGTAGACCGCTCGAACAGATCGCTGCTGTACTGCAACGCGCAGCCGACAACGCCGGTGGCCTGGTCTTCGGTGAAATCGAAGGAGAGCTCGAACTTCGCCGTGCCGTTGCCGGAAAGTTGTTCCGGTGCACCGATACCGGACGACGACGTATCCGGCAGCGTCCCGGTCAGGTAGACGATCATCACCTGGAACAGCGGGTGGATCGCCGGGGAACGGTTCGGCGCCACCGTCTCGACAACCTGCTCGAACGGCACGTCGCGATGATCGAAAGCGGCAAGATCGCTCTCCCGCACCCTTCCGAGCAACTCGATGAATGACGGCTGCCCGGACAGATCCGTGCGCAGCACAACCGTATTCAGGAAGTAGCCGACCATGTCGTCGAGCTGCGCGTCGCTACGCCCGGAGATCGGTGATCCGATCGCGATGTCGGTACCGGCGCCCATGCGGTGCAGCATTGTTGCGACCGCGGCCTGCATGACCATGAACATGCTGGCGCCGGTCTGAGCTCCGAGTTCTCGGAGCGGCCTGGTGATCCCGGCATCGATCCGGCGGAAGACGGTGCCGCCGCGATTGCTCATCCGATCCGGTCGTGGATGGTCGTAGGGCAATGCAAGCTCTTCGGGAACCCCTGCCAACCGGGTACGCCAATAGTCCAGGGCGACTGAGCTCCTGGAGCGTTCGTCGTTCGGGTCACCGAGTAGATCACGTTGCCACAGCACATAGTCGGCGTACTGCAACGGGAGCGGGGTCCAGTCCGGTGCAGCATCGGCCGATCGAGCCCGATAGGCCTCCGTCAGGTCTCGCTGCAACGGCGCCACCGACCACTCGTCGGTCGCGATGTGGTGCAGCACCAGCAGCACCAGATCTGCTCCGGCACCGGTCTTGAGAACGGTTGCCCGCAACGGCACCTCGCGATCGAGCTCAAAACCGTATGACACCGCCGACATGACCGCAGCGACCACCTCGGCCTCACCGACCGCAATCGACTCGACGGGCACGGTGACCGTCCCGGCCGGTTTGATGACCTGGACCGGTTCTCCATCGACCTCGGGGTAGACCGTGCGCAAAACCTCGTGCCGGGCAACAACATCGGCGAGCGCCTGCGCCAGAACCTGTTCGTCGATCGGACCGGGGTGAGACCAGAACACCGGCACGTTGTACGTGGGGTCGGCGCCACTGACGGCGTACATGGTCCACATCTGGGCCTGCCCGGACGACAGCGGAAGCCGATCAGAGCGGGTACGGGCCACCAACTGCGGACGCGTCTGCGTGGCCCGACTGTCCTTCAGGTGCTCGGCCAACTGGGCGATCGTGGGCTTCTCGAAGAGGTCCCGCATCCCCACCGAGACGCCAAGCCTCTCGCCGAGCGCGTTGCAGACCCGGATCGCGAGCAGCGAGTGTCCGCCGAGTGCGAAGAAGTCATCCTCTGCACCGACCGGTCCCTGCTCCGGGTCCCAGCCCAGCACGTCGCCGAAGATCTCACCGAGCACCGTCTCGAGCTCACCTTCGGGAGCTCGTGAGGTACGCGCCGCACTGACCGGAACCGGCAGTGACCGCCTGTCGAGTTTGCCGCTCGGCCCCAGTGGAAGAACGTCGAGTTCGATCATGTGCGTTGGAACCATGTAGCGCGGCAGCCGAGATGCGATGGCGCTGCGTATCGTTTCGACGTCAGGATGTTCCGTCGACGACGGGTCGAGCACGTAGTAACCCACGAGGTCATCCGCGTGCACGGCAACCGCAGCTGCCGACAATCCTCCGGTTTCGAGTATCGACGTTTCGATCTCACCGAGTTCGATACGCAAACCACGCAGTTTGACCTGCTGATCGGAGCGGCCACGATAATCGAGCCCGATCCGGCCCTCGCCGTCACGGCGCACACATACGAGGTCACCTGTCCGGTACAGACGCTCACCGACCACAAATGGGTGTGCCACAAAACGTTCCGCCGTGCGCCGCGGGTCCGCGTGATAGCCGCGGGCCAACTGCACGCCACCGAGGTACAGTTCCCCGATCACGCCTTCGGGAACCTGCCGGAGGAATGTGTCGAGGACGAACAGGTCGGTGCCCCAGACCGGTCCACCCAGCGACAGTGAAGCACTCACCAGATCAGGATCCTCGAAGGTTCCGTCACCCACACCGATTGCTGCACTCACGTCCACCGCTGCCTCGGTGGGTCCGTAAAGGTTGTCCAGGCGCACACCCGGCAGTCGGTTACGAAGCGTCTGCGCGACATCCGCCCGCAACGCTTCCCCACTGGCGATGATCGCCTCGAGTCCACGCTCGGCCAGATTCGGCACCGCTGTCACCGCCGGGGACGCCAAGAAAACCTCGAGCATCGACGGAACGAAGTGTGCGTACCTGATTCGCTGCTCGTCGATCAGCCGCGCCAGATACGCCGGATCGCGATGTGCTTCCGGTTCGGCGATCACCAGGGTGGCACCATATGCCAACGGCCAGAAGAGCTCCCACACCGAGACATCGAAGCTGATCGGCGTCTTGTGCAGAACTCGGTCACCGGCCCCGACGCCGTAGACACTCTGCATCCACACCAGCCGGTTGACGATCGCCCGGTGCGAGACCACAACACCCTTCGGTCGACCGGTCGACCCCGAGGTGAACAACACGTAGGCGGGGTGTTCCGGCAACAGCCGTTCGGTGCGTTCGCCGTCCGTGATCGGATCACCCGACAGTTCGGAGAGCGCTTCGGACACAAGCGAATCATCGAGAACGACGACCGGGATGCCCGCGGGCATGTTGCCCACCCAGTCGGCAACCGTGATCGCGACGACCGGTGTCGCGGCGTCGACCATGTATTGCAACCGGTCCGCCGGATAATCCACATCGAGCGGCAAGTAGGCGGCGCCCGCCATGACGACGGCGTGAATGGTCCTCAGCAATTCTTCCGAGCGTGGAATCGCCACGGCGACAACGGACTCAGGACCAACTCCGGAGGCGATGAGATGACGCGACAAACGTGCGACGGAGCCGCGGAAATCGCCATGCGACACCGATCCGCCGCCGGGGGTCAGCAAGGCCGGCTGCGGCTGCGGCGGGCGGGCGACCAACAGGTCCGCCAAGGTCGGCGGTGCCGGAACCCGAGCACCCCGGAGTGCGGCCAGCACCTCGTTGTCGGCTGCGTCGATCACCGTCAGATCGCCGACTGTGATGGCCGGACGCGCGGCGATCTGTTCGAGGACACCAACCAGCCTGCGGACGAAACCCTCTGCTGTGGAGCGGTCGAACTGTTCAGTCGAGTACTCGACGCCGATGGTCATCGACGCGTCGGCGTCGACAAAGGTGAACGCGAGGTCGAACTTGGCGTGCTGCGCCTGCAGGTTCTCGAATTCGGTTGGCATACCCAGGAAATCAGGGTTGCCACCACCGATCTGCAGGTAGCTGACCATCACCTGGAAGAGTGGGTTACGACCGGCGATACGCGACGGGCTCAGAGCTTCTACGATCTGTTGGAACGGCAGATCCTGATTCTCGAAAGCGGCCAGATCGACCTCACGCGTCCGCTCCAGCAGGTCGGTGAACGTCGGGTTACCCGAGACGTCCATCCGCAGCACCTGCGTCGAGACGAAGAAACCCACCAGGTCGGCCAGAGCCGGATCGCCTCGACCGGAGATCGGCGAACCGAGGGCCAGGTCGGTCCCGGCGCCGAGACGACTCAGCAGCGCGGCAACCGCAGCCTGGGTGACCATGAACATGCTGGCGTTGACCTTGCGTCCCACTGCCAGCAGCGCGTCGCGGACCTCGGGTCCGACCTGCGCGGTGACCATGTCACCGGCCCCGTTCGGGACCGTCGGGCGACGCCGATCGCGTGGCAGCTCGATCTCATCGGGCAGGCCGGCCAGCGTCTGTTCCCAGTAGTCCAACTGGCGCGCCGCGCGAGACCCGGGATCCGACACCGATCCCAGCCGCTCGAGCTGCCAGAGGGTGTAGTCGGCGTATTGCACCGGCAGGTCGGCGAATTCAGGTGCGGTACCGGACAACCGGGCCAGATATGCGATGGTCAGATCGGTCAGCAGCGGGCGGTCCGACCACTCGTCGGTGACCATATGGTGCAGGGCCAAAGCGATCACCGAGTGTTCGCCTGCCTCCCCAACCCGGACCAGGCAGGTCCGCAGAACCGGCCCGCGTTCGAGATCGAAAGGCCGGGTCAGATGTGCTGCGACACTGGTGCGGATAGCCGTGTCATCGGCGCCGCGGTGCTCGAGTACATCGAATGCCAGTGCATCGGCGGCCGCAACGACGTGTTGGGTGGGTTGTCCGTCCACGATACGAACCACCGTGCGCAACGCCTCGTGCCGGTCCAGCACGTCGAGAAGTGCCGCGCGCAGCGCATTCTCGTCGACAACTCCACCGACACGCGCGACATGCGCGTAGTGATACGCCAGGTCGTCACCATCGAGTGAGTTCAGGAGCCACAGGCGTTCCTGGGCCGGAGACAGCGGAACCAGTTCGGGCCGTGGCGTGTTCGCGACGGCGCTCAACGAGGAGGTTTGCGGATCGGCCCGGACATCTCCACCCTGCAGACGTGCGGCCAGGGCGGCCGGAGTCCGCGCCTCGAACAGATCACGGACCGCAAGCTTGCGTCCGTCGACCTCCACTCTGCCGACCAACTGCATCGCCGACATCGAGTGTCCGCCGAGTGAGAAGAAGTCATCGTCGATACCGACCTCGTCGACGTCGAGGATCGAGGCAAATGCCTCACACAATGCACGTTCGGTGTCGGTCCGCGGCGCACGTCGCACGCCACCGACGGCCAGTTCCGGCTTGGGCAGCGCGGCGATGTCCAGCTTGCCGTTCACGGTCATCGGCAGGCTGTCCACCGCCGAGAACAACGCCGGGACCATGTAATCGGGCAACAATCCTCCCAGGTACGCCCGCAACGCGGCCAGATCGCCATCGAAGCCCGTCGCGGGCACCACGTACGCGACGAGGCGTTTGGTACCGGGAACCGACGGATCCGGGGCAGCGATCACGGCAGCCCGCACGATGTCGTGATGGGCGTCGAGTACCGCCTCGACCTCACCGACCTCAACCCGATAGCCACGGATCTTCACCTGATCATCGGTGCGTCCCAGGAACTCCAGGTTCCCGTCGGCCCGCCATCGCATCAGGTCACCCGTGCGGTACATCCGCTGCCCGGCCGCCGCGAACGGGTCGGCCACAAATCGCTCAGCGGTCAGTGAGGCCCGATTGAGGTAACCACGCGCCAAACCGGCGCCGGTCACATACAGCTCGCCGACCACGCCCTCGGGTACGGGCCGGAGCCACGCATCGAGTAGGTGGGCCTGCGTGCGGCTGATCGGATGTCCGACGGTGGGTTTGTCACACTCGTCGGTGCCCGCGCCGAGTGTGTTGATCGTGTACTCGGTGGGTCCGTACAGGTTGTAGCCCAGCACATCCGGGGTTTCGCGTAGCTGTTGCCAGATGTTCTCGGGAACCGCTTCGCCGCCGAGCAGGACCAGGGGCGGGCGATGCCCGGGATACGGGGTTCTGACGTCCTCCGGTCCGGCGAGAAGTCCGGCCTCGAACAGATGGTGGGCGTACGTCGGGGTGACATTGACGACGTCGATGAGGTGCTGACGGCAGTAGTCCACCAGCCCGGCGGCATCGCGGCGGAGTTCTTCGTCGCAGACATGGACTTCGTGGCCTTCGACCAGCCACAACAGCTCTTCCCACGACATGTCGAACGCGAACGACACGGTGTGGGCGATGCGAAGCCGCCCGCTCCTGCCGGACTCAGCGACAGCCTGAACCGTCGGATCGAAAATTGCACTGCGATGGTTGAGCTGCATGTTCGTCAGCCCGAGATAGGGCGTCGACACACCCTTGGGCAGACCCGTCGAACCCGAGGTGAAGATGACATAGGCCGGATGCCGAAGGCGGCCGGGTGTTCCGGGCGCGAACATCCCGAGTTCGACGTCGGTCAACGGTGATTCAGGCAGATCGGCCAGATGTCCACGGGTCTTGGCGTCGTCGAGGACCAGCAGATTTCGCCCGCCGAGTCGCTGCGCCGTGCCCGCGACGGTGAGTACCACCATCGGATCGCCCTGGTCGAGGATGGCCGCGAGACGGTCGTCGGGATGATCGAGCTCCAGGGGCAGATAGGCTGCACCGCAACGGAGTACTGAGAACAGCGCAACCACCGTGTCGATGCTGCGGGGTAGCGCGATGGCCACGATCGACTCGGGACCGGCACCCTGGCCCGCCAGGAGTCGGGCCAATCGATTGATCCGGGCGTCGAGTTCTGCGTAGGTGACGCGCTGCTGCCCGAATACGAGCGCGATTTCCGCCGGGATCAGTGCCGCGCGCTCGGCGAGCATCTCGGAGATCGTGGTGTCGGGGAGGTCCTGGAGGTCGAGGCCGTCCTGGCGCGGTTCCCGTCGTTCCGCCGGGAGCGCAACGGGCAGCGCGGCAGCAGCGACGGTGCCGGGAGCATCTACGAACGTCGCGAGGACCGAACGGAACTCGTCGGCGATCGTGGCGGCGAGGTTGTCGCTGATCAGGTCTTTCCGGTACTCGATCCGGAAGCGGATGTCCTCGCTCGGCGTCACCACGATGGTGACCGGGTAGTGGGTGTGATCGAGGCTGCCCTCACCGAGCAGTCCGTGCCGCTGCGATTGTTCGGCCTCTTCGTCCTCGGTGCGGAAGTTCTGCAGCACGTACAGGACGTCGAACAGCGTCGAGACGCCGGCGGCGCGCTGGATTCCGGCGAGTCCCAAATGGTCGTATGCCATCGAGTCCACCCGGTCGGTCTGCACCCTGCGCACAAGTTCGGTGAGTGTCTCCCCGGGCCGCAGCCCCACCCTGACCGGAATCGTGTTCAAGAACAGCCCGATGACTCCTTCGAGACCGGGGACCTCGGTCGGGCGACCCGACACGGTGGAACCAAAAATCACATCGGCCCGACCGAGGTGACGTGAGAGCACCAGCGCCAGAGCGGAATTGAGTGTTGCGTTGAGCGTGACGCCCGCCAGACGAGATGCCCCACGGAGGGCGACTGAAAGATCCGCTCCGAGAGTGCGTTCGATGCGCGCCGGTGCCGCGGTCACCGTACCCGCCGCACGCGGCGCGAGCAGCGACGGTTCTTCGACACCGGAGAGGATCTGCGCCCACGCGTCGTGCGCGGCCTGCTGGTCCTGTCCACCCAGCCAGGCAAGGTAATCGCCGAACGTCGCATGCGGAGCTTCGACGGTGCCGCAATCCGTTGCGGCATAAAGTGCCAGCAGCTGGGAGACAAAGGGGCCACCCGACCAGCCGTCCCACAGCATGAACTGACGATTGATCACGAGTCGGTCATGACCTGAGTCGAGATGGACAAGCGTCATCCGCCACAGCGGCGGTGCATCGAGCGTGAACGGGGTTCGCCGGTCCCGGAGCAGCTCTGCTTCGAGCATCGCCTCGCGATCGGCAGCCGGGTATCCCGACAGATCGACTTCGACCAATGCGGGTTCAAGATCGTCGACCACGAATTGGACCGGCGCATCAAAACCGTCGACGGTGAATCCCGCACGGATTGCGGGATTGCGTTTCATCAGCTCGGTGGCGGCGACCCGCAACCGGTCCGCGTCGAGCTGGTGATCGACGTCCAGCCAGAACTGTGCCGTGTAGATGTCGTTTCCGCTGTCCACCTGGGCCTGATAGAACAGGCCCTCCTGTAGCGGCGACAGTGGCCACACATCAGAAATGTGTTCTCCGGCCAGTGAAATCAGGGCCTCGTCCTGCTCGGGGGTCACCCGTACCAGGTAGCGCGACGTCCGCGCCGCTGCCGCGGGCAACAGAGCTGTCAGGGTCTGCGACCAGATCGTCGAAAGCTGTTCGAACTCGAGTTCACTGGCCGCCGAGAACCTTCCCTGCACATGCGCCGACCAGCCGTCAGCACCGCGACGCAGGGCCAGTCTGATCGCCGTCTGCGCAGGCAACGGTTCGTCGGTGTCCAGTCGTTCGACCCGCAAGTCGACCGGTGGTAAGGCCGCCAGGGCGGCGCCTGCCTGCGGCTGCAGGTGACGAAGAATCTCGTAGCGCACATCCGCTGCGTCGGACCAGAACTCGCGGGCGGTCTCGATGAGCTGCGCCGACTCGGCCCCCGAACCTGTCGACAACCGGATGGGCGCCACCGAACGGAGCGGGCCGACGGTCCCGGACAGGTCCAGGCCGAACGGGGTCTTGTGATGGATGTCCTGGCCGACTTCGAAGACGACCTCGGTCCGGTCGATACCGCGGGCGGCATCCCAACGCGCGATCGTCGCAGCCGCCGCGGCTGACAACACCGCGGTGAGTTCTTCGGGTGCGAGCTCATCGGGTGCGCCAACGGGTGATTCGGACTCGTATCCGGTCTGCGCCGTCTGATCCGAATCCCCCTGGTGGGTCACCCCGGCCGCCACCCGACCGCCCGGGGCATGGACCGCAAGCCAGCGGGGCAATTCGGCGAGCAGTTGGGGTGAGCGCGATCGGGCCGAGAGTTCGCGGGCCAGCGCTGCGATGTGTGTTGCGGGAGGATCGATTCGAATCGCCCGTCCGGCAAGCGCGTCCGAAGCGGCCTGTTCCAGCTCGACCGCCAGTACGTCCAGCGACACCTCATCGACGAACAATGCGGCAACCGTCAGATGTGCTGTGAGTTCGTCGGATCGCCAGTGCGCGCACAGGATCCGGCCGGCGCGGACGTCGATCTCGTCTCCAGAAGATGCGGTTTCGGGATCGACCGGTTCCAGGGACCACAGTCCCGCAGCGGGTTCGGCCAACCGGCTGTGCAGGATCGGATGGGCGCTCACCAGTGAATACGCCGCGTCGCGGACGACCTCGGCGGTGGATCCGGCGGGCAAGGTCACCGTCCGGGTCCGCAATGCTGCGACGGTCTCAGGCTGGTGCCGCGCCCGGTGCAGGGACGGAAGCAGTGGCAGTGCTTGCGGTTCGCCGCCGGACACCGCCACAGCGCTCGACCCCAGTGCCTGCAGCCTGGCGGTCGGGTCGACAAACAGTTCCTCGAAGAACGCCTCCAGTTCGCGGCTGATCTCGAGCACATCATTTTTGGCGTCGGCCACACCACGCAACGCGATGCGGATCGGTTCGAGACCCCGCTGAATCACGGCGAGGAACTCGACGTCTCCGACCGGACCTGATGCGAGCGGGACGAACTGCGCAGGCAAACCTCCGACGGTCGCGTTCGAGGAGGCGGACAGGACGTTGATACCGGCGCCGAACATGCGGTACCCGGGGTCGAGGCCGCGTAGTTCCCGGCCGAGGTCTTCACCCCGAAACCGACTGTGCTTCAACATCTCGGCGAGACGGTCGGCGACTCTGCGGGCGATGTCGGTGAGTGTGTCGCGACCGTCGACGGGAATTCGCAGTGGCAAGACACTGGTCACCATCGCCGGAACGGTTCGCAGTTCACTGACCCCACGCGCGGTGGTCGGCAGCGCGAAGACGATGTCGGACAGACCGGTCCTTCGATGGGTGAACGCGGCGAGCACACCGATCAGCACCTGCGCCAACGACAGACCGTGATCCTTGCCCAGGTCCTGCAGGACCTTCGTGCGGTCGGTGTTCAGGATCACCGCAGCATGCTCGGTCCCCTGCGCGGCCGGCAGAAAGCGATTCAACAGACGCGGGGCAGGCGGCAGGTCGGCCATCTGCCCGACCCAATACGCCCGGTCTGCGTCGAACTGATCGGAGTTCCGATAGTCCTGATCTGCCTTGACGTAGCCCTCTATCGACCATCGCGGTCCCGGATCGAACTCGGCAGGTGCGGGGTAGGCACGACGCACAGAGAGGCCGAGCTGCATCAGTCCGACACCGTCGCAGACGATGTGGTGTGCGTGCAGGAACCAGATGGTCACAGAGTCCGACAACAGCAGGACTGCGGTCCCGAACAGATCGTCGGTGGCGACGTCGTGGGGCCGGTCGAGCTCAGCTCGCATCCACGCCATCGCGGCAGCACGCGGATCTGCGTCCGCGCGCAGATCGACAACGTCGGGAATGGTGTTCCCCGGCGGCGTGACGATTTGCCGGAGTTCTCCGTCAGACGCCATGGTGAACCGAACGTGCAGGGTGGGAGCTTTGGCGACCACGCTGCCGATCGCAGTGGTGAGGCGATCGATGTCGAGCGGACCCGACGTCACCTCTCCATAGAGTCCGGTGTTGTAGAGGGTGGCGTCCTGCGCGGTCTGCGCGCCGAGGAACACATCCCGCTGAGCAGCCGTGGCAGGCAGCGTCACCGGACCCTGCGCTGCGGTCTCGTCCACGTTGCCGTAAGACTCCTTGACGTCGGTCACCGTGCTACCTCCACCGAATTCGTGGCGGGATCCGCCAATTGCCCACTGACCGACATCCATCGCCGCGCCACACTCACCACTTCGTCCTCGGCCAGGACACTCGGCAGGTAGGTGAACCTGCCACGCAGTACCGGGCCATCGGGCCCATCGATGCACACGATCTCGATCTCCAACGCATACGGGACACCAAGATCCGTATCCGGTGGGGTAACAAGTGCCTGTGACTCTTCAGACGGCAGCCAATCACCACCCTTGCCGACCGGGATACGCCCCAAGTAGTTGAACAGCACTTGGGCACTGCCTGTTTCAGACAGAATCGCACTGGTCTGGGGATCGAGGTGGCGAAGCATTCCATATCCGAGTCCGGATCCCGGTACCGCGGCCAGCGCTGCCGCCGTCTGCGCCACCGCGTCGTCAACAGATGTGAAGGCGGGCAACCGAACCGGTGCCATCGCGGTGAACCAGCCGAGTGTTCGCGTCAGTTCCACCGACGGACCCGAATCGGGATCTTCACGGCCATGACGCTCGACATCGACGACGATTTCACGTTCACTCTCGCCGAGAACCGCTCGAACCGATCCGAGCAGGACCGCGGTCACCTCGACTCCGGACAGTGCCGGCACCGACGTGAGCAGCGCAGCGCTGGTCTCGGTATCGAGTGCGACCTCGACCATGCGCTGCTCGCCCACCGTCCCGGCCACCGGACCCGAAACCAGTTCGCCGCCGGGCGCCAGCACATCTTGCCAATACGAGAGCTCACGCTGCCGACCGGAGTCGAGCGCCGCAGCCGAAACCCGGTCCGCGAACTCCGTCAACGTGGTTCGCGCGGGCAGCAGATCGATCGGCCTGCCGGCCTGGACGTCCGCCCACGCCTGTTCCAGGTCTTCGAGGATGATCCGACGGGACACACCGTCGATGGCCAGGTGGTGGATGACAAGAACCAGCCGGCCCGGGGTGCTGGGCCGGTCGAGGTAGACCGCGGCCAGCATCCGGCCGGCTTCAGGATCGAGGCGATCGCGGGCGGCCGAGGAAGCGTGGGCCACCGCATCGCCGAGGTCGGCGTCATCGGACACTCGCACCACTTCCACGCAGTCTGCGCCCGACACCGCGCCCCGTGGCCTGATCTCGAGCGACCACAGGATGCCTGCAATATCGGTGAGCTGCAGGCGCAAGGCGTCGTGATGATCGACCATGGCCGACACGATCGAGCGAATGACCTCACCGTCGGCCGATACCGGAACCTGCACCACCATCGACTGATTGATGTGGGTACTCGATCCGCCCAGCTCACGTAGACGAGACATGATCGGCAGCAATGCAACCGGGCCGACCGCGGCATCGATATCGGCTTGGTCCTGCGACTCGTTTGTCGCCACCGCCGCGAGTGCGGCGACGGTTCGGTGGGTGAAGATATCCCGTGTCGCCAAGGTCAGACCTCGGCGCTGCGCCCGGTTCACGAGCTGGATCGACACGATACTGTCACCGCCGAACGCGAAGAAGTCGTCGTCGACCGAAACCTGTTCGAGTCCAAGCGTTTCGGCAAACACCTCACACAGGATCCGCTCGTTGTCGGTCTCCGGCTCCCGCGAGGTAACACTCGTGGTGAAGTCCGGATCGGGAAGTGCGCCGCGATCGAGCTTGCCGTGCGGTGTCATCGGGAAGTCGGGCAAGAACACCAACGCCGACGGCACCATATAATCGGGAAGCCTGAAGTTCAACTCACTGAATATGCGGTCACGAGAAGTGAGGACCGCTGATTCCGGATCAGCCGAATCGGGTTTGCTCGCAGCAACCACGTAACCCACCAAAATGGTTGCACCCGAGGGGCCCTCACGGTCGACCACGACAGCGTCGCGGACGCCCTCGACGTCGCGGATCGCCGCCCCGATCTCACCGAGTTCGATACGGAATCCGCGGATCTTGACCTGCTGGTCGGCGCGTCCCACGTAGTCGAGGGCGCCCCGATCGGTCCACCGGACCACATCTCCGGAGCGGTACATCCGCTCCCCTTCCGCGCCCCAGGGGTCGGCGACGAAACGCACGCTGCTGAGACCGGCGCGCCGCAGATACCCGGCGGTGACCTGTGGCCCCGAGAGGTACAGCTCACCGCTCACGCCCACACCGACGGGGCGCAGCAGGTGGTCGAGTACGCGCGCCCGGAATCCGGCAAGCGGGGCGCCGATCAAACTCGACGGCACCCGGGTGTCGTTCTCCGTGATCTGGAGCCAACTCGCGTGGACGGTGGTCTCGGTGATGCCGTACATGTTGATCAGAGCCGGACCTGCCTGCGCGTCACCGGATACGCGGCGGTGCCGTGCAAACCACCCGGAAAGCGCCGGGAGTTCCAGGGCTTCGCCGCCGAAAATGATGTACCGCAACGACTCTGCCATACCCGGCGTTTCGGTGTCGGCCGCATCGAACTGCCGGAAGGCGGTAGGGGTTTGGTTCAGGACGGTCACACCGGCACGGTTGATCGTCTCGAGCAGCGCCCGGGGCGATCGGGCCTCGTCGCGACCGAGAACCTGGATCCGGCCCCCGTAGGCAAGTGCCCCCCACAATTCCCACACAGAGAAGTCGAACGCGTAGGAGTGAAAGAGCGACCATACGTCGCTCGGGCCGAACTCGAACCGACCTGCGGTGGCACCGAGCAAGGCGCACACATTGCCGTGCGAGACGACCACACCCTTGGGCCGACCGGTGCTGCCCGACGTGTAGATCACATAGGCCGGATCCTGTTCTGTCAGCACCACCAGCGGCATGGGCGCAGCCGAATCGACGGTCTGCCAGGCTGTCTCGAGGTCCACCACGGTTGCCTGCGGCGGCAATCCGGTAGGTGGGCGGGTGCCACCGGCAACCACGACGACGCTCGGAGCACAGTCCTGCACAATCATTCTGATTCGATCGGCCGGGTAGTCGGGATCGATCGGGACATATGCCGCACCTGCGCGCAGGGTGGCGAGTACCGCCACCACCAGATCCGTTGTCCGCGGGATCATCAACGCCACAAAGCAGCCGCGTCCGACTCCGGCTGCCACCAGTGTCGCCGCCAGTGTTCGTGACCGTTGGTCGAGCTCGGAGTAGGTCAGGGCCGCGTTCGCGTCCTGCACCGCAACCGATTCCGGATGGTTGCGCACGGACTGCGCGAACACATCTGTCAGCGACGACGCCACCGGAGTGCAGGGGTGCGCGCCTGCCAGCACCAACTGCGATTCGGTGGCGGTGATCAATCGCAACGAGGACACCTGGGTGGTCAGGTCTTCGGCCATGGCCGTGAGTACGGCCCGCACCCGTCCTGCCATCGTCGCCACGGTCGATCGATCGTAGAGATCGGTTGCGTACTCGAATGTTCCGGTCAATCCGCGGCCCTGCGCCGATTCGCGGAACTCACACGTCAGATCGAACTTTGCAGTCCGGGAATCGGCAAAGACCGGTTCAGCGACCGTGCCCCGGAACTTCGGGGCGACAATCGCGTTCCGGTACTGCACCAGGGTCTGGAACAACGGTTGACGCGCCAGCGAGCGCTCCGGATCCAGATCGTCGACGATTCGCTCGAACGGAACATCTTGATGCACATACGCTTCGAGGTCGGTGGTGCGAATGGTCGCGATCACCTCGGCCAGGGTCGGGTCACCACCGAGGTCCGTGCGCAGTACCAGCGTGTTGACAAAGAACCCGACCAATTCATCGAGAGCGTTGTCGGTGCGACCCGCAACCGGTGTTCCGACCACGATGTCGGTGCCTGCGCCCGACGCCGACAGCGCAATGGCCGTCGCCGCGTGGACCATCATGAACATCGTCGATCCGGTGACCCGCGCAACCTGCCGCAGGGCAGCGAGTTCTTCCGCACCCATGCTGAACTCGACTGTGCCGCCGCGATACGTCGCATGTACCGGACGCGCCCGGTCGTAGGGCAACGGCAGCTCAACGGGTATCCCCGCAAGCCGGTCCCGCCAATAGTCGAGTTGCCCACGGGTGAGTTCGGTCGGCTGATCCGGTTCCCCGAGGACGTGACGTTGCCACAGCGCGTAGTCCGCGTATTGCACCGGCAGCATCGGCAGTGACTCACCCTGATAGGCCCGGGCCAGGTCA
This sequence comes from Williamsia sp. Y853, assembly GCF_056786495.1. Taxonomy (NCBI): domain Bacteria; kingdom Bacillati; phylum Actinomycetota; class Actinomycetes; order Mycobacteriales; family Nocardiaceae; genus Williamsia; species Williamsia sp. Y853. Next base: position 709,555 of record NZ_JBXCJC010000004.1, on the reverse strand, counting down.
TTCATCAACGCCGTCGCGGACCATTCGTCGGCGACGATGTGATGGACCAGCAGCACCAGCACGCAGTGTTGCGGACCGATGTCGATCAGCTCGCCGCGGATCGGGAGTTCCGAGGTCAGATCAAAGGTCTGCTCACCGAGAGACTGCAACTTGTCGGCCACATCGCCGTCGCCACAGGAACTCTCGTTCCACGCCACCTCGGTTCCGACAGGAAGGATGACCTGCATGGCGTGACCGGTCTCGGCGTCTTCCGGGAAGATCGTTCGCAGTGCCTCATGCCGGTCCACCACCGCTGCCAGGGCCCGCCGCAGCGTATCCCGGTCGAGGTGACCACGCAGCCGCAATGCGAAGCGCAGGGTGTAGGCCGACCGGGTTTCTTCGATCCGGTGCAGGAACCGAAGGCGCTGCTGCGCGAACGACAAAGGCAGCGGTGCGGGCCGGGTCTGCGCCACAAGAGGTTCGGTGGCCGTGCCGGCATCGGACTCGACAAGTTCCGCCAGTTGTGCGGGTGTGGGTCGTTCGAAGATGTCGGCGACGGTGAGCGCTGAGCCGAGTGCCGCGCGCAACCGGGTGATCAGGCGGGTGGCCGACAGCGAATGCCCACCGAGATCGAAGAAGTTGTCCTCGGGTCCGATCATCGAAACGCCCAGGACCTCGGCGAACAGGGTGCACAACTGCGCCTCCGCCCGGGTGCGCGGTTCGCTGCGCCCACCACCCTCACCGGTGACAACGGGTTCCGGCAACCTCCCACGATCGAGCTTGCCGTTCGGGAGGACCGGAAGGTCCTCGACCAGGGTCCACGCGGTGGGGATCAGGTGTCCCGGCAGCCGCTGGGACATCGCCTGGCGCAGCGTCTGCCCTGTCACGCCACCATGTTCGGGCACAACGTACCCGGCCAGCAGGTTGTCGCCGTGCGCGTCGGCACGGACCGCAACAGCACCCGCCCGGACCTCGGGCAACGCCGCCAGGACCGCCTCGACCTCGGCCAGTTCGACGCGGTGACCCCGGATGGTCACCTGGCTGTCGCTGCGGCCCAGTAGTTCCAATCGGCCGTTCTCGTCGAAGCGGCCGAGGTCACCGGTGCGATAGAGCCTGGTGCCGTGCCCGGCAGGATCCGCTACAAAGGCCTGCGCGGTGGCGCCCGGTCGACCGCGGTAGCCGCGCGCCAACTGGGCACCACGTACGTACACCTCGCCGACCGCACCCGGCGCGGCCGGCTGCAGGAACATGTCGAGCAGAGCGATCCCGGTGCCGGGTACCGCAGAGCCGACCAGTACCCGGTCGCCCGGAGTCACCACCGCAGTGGTCACGTCACCGGCGACCTCCGACGAACCGTACGAGTTGACCAGCTGTGCACCGGGCGTCGCGCGGCTGATCCGATTCACCGCATCGGTGGTGAGCGGTTCACCGCTCAGGATCCATCGGCGCAGCGATGGCACCGGCGTGGTGTCCACCAGCGTCGTGGCCAGTCCGCCGATCGCCGTCAGCTGGCTGACCACATGGTCACCGATGAGCCGTCCCAGGGCTTGTGGGTCTTTGGCCTTCCCGGAATCGGCCATGACCACCTGTGCCCCGGATGCCAGCGCACCGAGTAGTTCTGTGGATCCGTCGATGAAACTGAACGAGCTCTTCGCGAGCCGGACATCGGCAGCGGGCAACGACCAGTCCCGCGCCGCCCACGCGATTCGGTTGGCAAGCGCACCTGCTGTTCCCAGCACCGCCTTGGGCGTGCCGGTCGACCCGGATGTGTAGATGACGTAGGCAATCGCGGCCGGGATGTACGTCCCGGCCGCTCTCGGGGTGCGCCTGTTTCGGGATTCGATCGTCACCGGATCGACAACCGGGCAGCCCGCGAAGGCACCAACTCGCGGATCGTCGGTGACCACCAGCGCGGGTACGGCATCGGAGACCATGTAGGAAATCCGCTCGGCCGGGTACTCCAGGTCGATGGGCAGATACGCCGCACCCACCTCTAGTGCGGCCAGCATCGACACCACCGCGTCGATGCCACGCGGCACCGCAATCGCAACGACACTCTCGCAGCCGATTCCACGCGAGACGAACTCGTGCGCGAAGTCGTCGACGCGGGCAAGCAGGTCTTCATAGGTGAGCGTTGCGGATTCGGTCACCAGCGCGGTCGCGTCAGGGCCGGCTGCCGCGCGGGTTCGAATCTGCTCCGGCACCGACGGCGTGGGCCCGCCGGGGGTGATCGCCGACCACGTCTCGAGTTGCTCGCGCTCTCCAGACAGCGTGAAATCGATGCTGCCCAGCGAGCGCCCAGGTGCTTCGGCAAAGAGGCTCAGCCCCATGCACATCCGGTCGACCAACGACCGGACCACCTGTTCGGCGACCCGGCTCGGCGAGAACTTGACGAGGATCCGGATCCCGGACGCCGGTGAAGGGACCACGGTGAGGGACAGTGGGAATTCGGTGGCGTCCGCGATGGCCGGCTCACCCATATCCAGGCCCGCACTGCGTTGTGCCTCGTCGATCACCGCGGAGTCGATCAAGAAGTTCTCGACCACCAGCATGGTGTCGAAGAGGTCGCCGACCCCGGCAGCGCGCTGCAGCACACCCAGACCCACGTGCATCGCGGGCATCAGCGCAATCTGCTTTCGCTGCAGCGTGATTGCGTTGTCGATCAGGCTGCATGACGGCGACAACCGCACCCGGACGGGCACGGTGTCGACAAAGGTTCCGATGGACGACTCGATGCCTTCGATCTCCGGCGGGCGCCCCGAGACCGTTGCGCCGAACACCACATCGCTGCGTCCGAGATGTTTCCCGAGAACAGTCGCCCACACCAGTGACAATGCGGTGTTGAGCGTCAGACCTGCCGCACCGAGCGTTTCGCGAAGCCGGGTGACCACCTCGGATTCCACCGACACCTCGAACTCGGTCGGCAGTTCCGACCGTGCGCCCGGTGATCGCGGCTCGGCGAGCAAGGTGCCACCGTCTAGTTCGGCCAGCTCCGGCTTCCAGAACTGTTCCAGGCGTTGCCCACCCGACTGCTGGTCAGCCGCGAGCCATTTGAGGAAACCCCAGTAGGCGCTCGTGCCGTCTGACGGCTCGGTGAGATCGTCTCCGTAAGAACGCAATACATCGGCCAGCAGCAGATACAGCGACCACCCGTCCACGATCAGGTGGTGCACGGTCAGCACCAGGGTGCACTGCTGCGGGGCGGTGCGTACCAGGGCCGCGCGCAACAGTGGCGGTGCGGTGAGGTCGAACCGGTGTGTGCGTTCGGCGGCGACCAGGCGGGCGAGATGCTCGATCTGCTCGGGCTCGGGCCGGTCGGAGTCGTCGAACTCCTGCCACCCGAACTCGGTCGACGACCGGACCAGGCCCACGGGCTCGCCGGTCTTGCGGCGGGCGAAACCGGTGCGCAAACCGGGATGCCGATCGATCACCGCTGCAATCGCCGACCGCAGCCGCTGCGCGTCGACCACACCCTGCAAAGGCACCGACAGGACGATCGAATACGGATCGGTCCCAACCGCATTCGTGGACTTATAGACCAACGATTCCTGCAACGGGGTCAGCGGCACCACGTTTTCGAGCGTGGACGATGTAGCGGGTCGCGAGCCAGTCGTCACAGTAGGTTGCCTTCGCCTTCGAACTCGTCGAGCTCTTCTTGTGAGAGCCCGGTGAACACTGCGGTGTCAGGTGCCACCCGCTGCCGCGTGTGGGCCTGCGGAGGAGCCGATACGGGCGTCGCAGCCGTCACCGATGTGGCCAGCGGCGCGAGTACCGCAACGGTTCTCGATTCGAACACGTGCGCCGCCGTCAGCTTCAATCCCACCCGGGCGGCGGCACCGACCACCCGGACCGCGGTGATGCTGTCGCCGCCGAGGCCGAAGAAGTCGTCCTCGACGCCCACCTGCGCCACACCGAGCACCTGTGCAAAGACAGCACACAGCGCCGACTCGACCTCGTTCTCGGGTTCTCTGGAGTCCGTGACCATCAACGAGAAATCCGGTTCAGGCAATGCTTTACGATCGAGCTTCCCGTTGGGCGTCTGCGGGAACCCGGCCACTTCGAGTATCGCTGCCGGGATCATGTATTCGGGCAGTATCAGTCGCAGTTCATCGCGTATCTTCGCCCGGTCGACCGCCGCGCCGGCAATCACGCGGACGTACGCCACCAACTGCCCACCGGTGGCGCTCGGAATCACCCGCGCGACACATCGATCCACGCCCTTCATCGAGGCAACCGCGGTTTCCACATCTCCGAGCTCGACCCGGAACCCGCGGACCTTGACCTGATCATCGGTGCGTCCGAGACAGACGAGTCGACCATCGGTCCCCCACCGCGCGAGATCACCGGTCCGGTACATCCGGCATCCCTGCTGATCTGGATCGGCAACAAATCGGGCCGCCGTCAGATCGACCTGCCCGAAGTATCCCGTTGCGACGCCGTCACCGGCGAGATAGAGCTCCCCGACCGCGCCAACCGGGACCGGTTGCAGTGCTCTGTCGAGGACGTATGCACGGGTGTTGGCGATGGGCCTGCCGATGGTGATGTCGGCACCGGAGCTCACCGCGGCCACCGTCGACCACACTGTTGTCTCTGTGGGGCCGTACATGTTCCAGACAGTTCGCGCTGCAGCACCGAGTTCTTCGGCAACGGATTCGGGCAACGGTTCGCCGCCCACCAGAACATCGACTCCGCTCAGATCCAGAGCCGGGCCGAGCGTGAGCAACCCGGCCCACAGCGCAGGCGTCGCCTGCATGACATTCACACCGCTCGAACAGATCCGGTCCGCGAGTGCCTGCGGATCCTGGATCTCGGTATTGCCGGCCAGTACCACCGAACCACCCGAGATCAAGGGTGAGAACAATTCGAGCACCGCGATGTCGAACGAGATCGTCGTGACCGCCAACATCACGGTCTGTGGGCCGAATCCGAATCGATCACTCATGTCGCGCACCAGGTTTGCCATCGCCCGGTCGCTAATGGCAACCCCTTTGGGCAATCCGGTCGAACCCGACGTGTAGATCACGTAGGCCACCGAATGCGGTGTCCGGCGGGCGGTGCCCGACCGCCGCTGCGACCCGGCCGAATCCGGGCGAACGTCTCCGCCCGGCGCATCGAGGACAAGCGTGCGCGCGAGCTGCTGGTCGGACAAGACCCCGGCGCAGTCGGTCGTGGTGAGGATGGTCCGCGGATTGCTGTGCCCGAGCATGTATTCCACCCGGTCGGCCGGGAAGCGCGGATCGAGTGGCACGTAGGCCGCACCCGCTGCCAATGTCGCCAGCAGGGCGACAACGAGCTTCGGCGTGCGGGGCAACAGGATCGCAACTGTGTCGCCGGCACCGACACCCTGCTGCCGCAGGCGGTCGGCCAAGCGGTCGGTGGCGTTGACCAGATCGTCGTAGCGCATCGCATCATCACCCGAGATGATCGCGATGGCATCCGGCGTGCGCTTCGCCGCACTTCGAATCAGTTGCAGCACATCTGTATTCGAATCGGACTCAACACTGCGCCCCGCGATCGGCAGTGCGTCGACCTCACGCGGCGTCGCGACCGGTATCTGACCGAGGCGGGTCTGTGGTCCGGGTGCAAAGAATCGGTCGATGAACGCGACCAGACGCACGCCGAGCGCAGCGAGTTCGGATTCTGTGTACCGCTCGGAGTCGGCGTCGATGCACAACTCCACCGCCCCGGTACGTTCGACGCGCTGTGCGGTGATGCTCAGATCGGTCACCGGCCCACGAGCCAGGGATTCGACCGATGCGTCCAGTCCGGCAAAGCGGATCCGGTCGCCGAACGGTTTGATATTGATCGACGGTCCGACGATCGGCGATGATCCGGCCGACCTCACCGTCCGCGCGATGTCTTCTCCGCGGTATCTCGCGTGTGCACCGATCCGCGACCTGGTCTGCGCAAAGAACTCCATGATCTCGCGGGCGCTGCTTGTCCGAGCGGTATGTATCCGCAGCGGAACAACATTCACCGACGTCGTCGGCACCCGGGTCGCAGACGTCCCCATCCGCGCCATCATCGGGAATCCCAGGATCACGTCATCGCGATCGGTCACGCGGGCCACAAAACCGGCAACACCTGCCGCCAGTGCCTCGATCCAGGTGCCGCCGCCCGACCCCGAACCGGTCATCGCATCGACGGTCTGCGGTGCCACCATGATCCGTTCGGTCCGCACCGATGTCGCAATAGCGGCCGGACCGGCATCCGGATGTGCAAGCGAGGCAGCGGGATCTGAACCGATCACTTCCTGCGCCCAGAACTCTCGATCGATGTCGAACTGCTCGCTCGCGCGGTACCGCAGGTCGTCGTCGACCACATCCCCGACGGAGGGCACAAGGGGTTCGGCGCCGTCGTACACCGCAGAGACCTTGCGCATCAGCAACGCGATACCGAAGGCATCGAGGGCCGCATGGTGGGCGGCCAGGTGAAGAAGATGGGTCTGCGAGCCCAGGATGAGCACGGTTGCCCGCACACAGGGTTCGGATGCCGGATCAATGGCGACCGAATGCCGACGGCGCGCCCATTCCTGCACTGCCGATTCCGGTGACTGCTCCGCCGCTAGATCCACGACCTCGGTAGGGGGCGCCTGGTAACCCAGAGTCATCGCCGCACCATCGGCATCGACCGTGAACCTGGCCGTCGCCACGTCCAGGACGGCCAGTGTGGAATCCGTTGCCCGCACGAGCCGCTCGACGTCGAGCGGGCCGCTCATCCGCAAGAACTGTCCAACCACAAAGGTCGGATTCCCCGGAGCAAGTGCCTGAGCCAAGAGGACGTTCTGCGAGGCGCTGGAGGTGCGCAGAACCTGCTGACGGAGCTGCACGATGCGACTTCTCTTTCCCGAAACGACAACCGAGCCTTAGGTTAGCCTGACCAAGGCACGCCCGGTCAATCGGGATCTCGTTCGGACTGCTTACAGTCTGCCGGCCAGAGTTTCGGTCGCCTGAGCACGGAGCGTGCGGACCCGCTCGAGGACACCACCGGTGACGGGCCGGCGCCAGTAACCACTCGCATCGAGCATCGCCTTGCCGACACCCAGTGATTTCGCCACTGCGCGAAGCTCGCGAACGGTCCCGGCCTCGCCGGCAATCCACATCCAGCCATCTCCGTCGGGAAGCGACAATTCGTTGATCGCCGCGGCCAGCTGCTGACCGTCGGTGACGTCGTTGCGGCGCCGCAACCAGGTGATCCCGTTGATATCGGCCTGCTCATCGGCAGCATCGGGCACCACCGCAAACGCATGAACCGGCCTACCGGCCGGCGGTGCATCGAGGTAGTGCGCGATCGCAGGTAATGCGGTTTCGTCGCCTGCCAAGATCCACCATGGCGCACCAGCAGGCGGCGAGGTCGTCACCTTCGGTCCCGCGAGATGAATGCTGTCGCCCGGCCGCACCGCGCGGGCCCACTCACCCGCAACACCGTGACCGTGCAGCACGAAATCGATATCCAGCTCGCCTGCGACCTCGTCATAACTGCGAACCGTGTAGGACCGCGAGGTCGGCGCCGGACGCTTCGGCCAGTCGAGGTGGCCGTCGTCCTGCTCGGGCAGTGTGAGCACGTTCGTTTCAGGGTCCGAGAAGAAGAGTTTCACGTAGTCGTCCGGATTGTGCGTCGCGAACGGCGTGAGGTCGTAGCCGCCTGCACTGAACGCGCCGAGCTGTTCACCGCCCAGGGTGACGCGCCGCATATGTGGAGTCACATCGACAACCCGGACAACGTGTAGGTGCCGCAACACAATCGGCAGCGACATCCGCTCCGGCGGGACGTGTCGTTCGGTGGTCACGACTGCGCGGCCCCTTCGATTGGGTTGTGGCACACAACACTGCGATACGATCTGATCGCCTTAGGGTAGCCAAACATGATTCATCGATGACCACTGGACCACCGAACGCGCTACGCCGGCGTGGGCCACCCGAGAGGTATTGACCTGTGACAGCGGAACGAACCACCAGCAAACGCCGGGTCCTCCTCGATCTTCGACCACTGCGCGAGAGTGTGAACTTCCGTCGGATCTTCATCGCTCGGACGATTTCCCTGCTCGGGATCGGGATGCTGACGGTGTCGGTGCCGATCCAGACGTACAACCTCAGCGGATCGACGTTCCTCGTCGGCCTGGTGTCAGCATTGGGCGGTGTCGCCACGATCGGCGGCATGCTCGCAGGCGGTGTGCTCGCCGACCGATACGATCGCCGAACCCTGATCCTGTTCTCCCGGACGATGGCGGGCCTGACATTCATCGGGCTCGGCATCAACGCGATACTCCCGGCACCGTCGGTCACCGCAATCGCGGTGCTGACGGTGCTCAACGGGGCATTCGGATCGATCAGCGTTGCCGCGCTGCTGTCGGTGATCCCCAGCCTGATCCCGTCCGACCAGATGATCGGTGTCGGCGCCCTCAATGCACTGACGGTCCGACTCGGCGCGGTTCTGTCCCCGCTCCTGGCCGGCGTGATCGTGGCGACCTGGTCGGTGTCGTGGAACTACTGGATCACCACCATCGGAACGGTGATCACGATCATCATCCTGTCCGGGCTCCCCCGCCTTCCGGCGCCGACCCACGAGCCGACGGAACCAGTCGAGGGCAAGGCTGCCGCCGCCCGCGAATCCGCCGTCCAGTTCCTGCGTCGTGACCGTCTTGTCGGCGGTGTGATCGCGGTCGGTGTGATCGCGATGCTCGGCGGCGGACTGCTCGCACTGATCCCGGCATTTGTCGACGAGCGATTCTCCGGAGATTCACGGACCACCGGCTTGCTTTATGCCGCCGGTGCGATCGGGGCGGTGATCGCGTCGTTCACGAGTGGCTGGCTGTCCTACCTGCGCAGGCCCGGATTGGTGCTGGTGACCGCACTGACCATTGGCTTTGTCCTCCAGGGTGCGGTTGGCCTCACCACCACCGTCTTGCTTGCGGTGCCACTGCTGATCGCGTTCGGAGCGGCGACGACGATCCAGGAAGTGCTGCGCTACAACCTGATCCAAACCAATACCCCGGCCCCGCTACTCGGCCGCGTCAACAGCCTCTGGGCCGCACAGGAAGTCGCAGGCCTCTCGGTTGGCGCCCTGCTGGCCGGTGCCGTCGGCAGTTTCATGGCGGCATCGAGCGCAGTCACCGTCTACAGCGGCATCCTGCTTGTCATCTCACTCTGCGGAGCGGTGGTGTTGCGTCCGCTGCGGACGTATTCACCGCCGAATTCCCCGGTGATAAGGTGAGCCTTCCTTAAGATGTTCGTGGAAACACGTTGAGCGACAGGAAGACAAGAATGACGTCGGAGCGACGGTCGAAGAACATACAGTGGCGCAACCGCCTGATCGGCGTTGTCGCCGCGGGTACGGTACTCCTTCCGCTCCTTGCGGCCTGCGGGTCTGACAGCGATGGCAACCAGACGAACGATGCCCGGAAGGCAACGGACACCGCGGCCTCCTCGGAGTCGACATCCGGTTCGTTCCCGGTGACCGTGAGCGGTGCGTTCGGCGACGTCACCATCGAATCGAAGCCCGAGCGGGTCCTGGCACTGAGTCCGACCGACGCAGACATCGTCCTCTCACTCGGCGTGACCCCGATCGCCATACCCACCAGCGCACAGACCGACTCGACAACCAACGGCACCGGCCTGTTCCCCTGGGCGCAGGGCAAGTACCCGGCCGGGACACCCAAGTTGGACCTGAGCACCGCCCAGTCGTCCACTCTCGAAGCAATTCTGGCCCTCGAGCCCGACGTCATGGTCGGCACCGCGTTCTACGGCCTGGTCGACCAGACGAATGCCGCACTCGCCGACGTGGCACCGATCGTGTCGTACACGACCCAGGCGAACGGCGATTCCTGGCAGGACTCGACCCGAAAGGTCGCGAAAGCCCTTGGCCTCGAGGCCAAGGGTGAAGAGGTCATCGCCTCGGCAGATTCGACGCTCTCCGACGCCGCGGCGGCCAACCCGCAGCTCAAGGGCAAGACGTTCAACGTCCTCATCTCGCCGTCGGCATCCGACGTCTACATCCTGTGCTCGGCCGACGACAACCTGGGCCGCGTCATGAAGGAGTTCGGCATGGTGCTGTCCGACTACGCACAGAGCGTCCCGTGCACCAATGGCCGGACCCAGGTCAGCTACGAAAGCCTGGAGAAACTCGACGCCGATGTGCTGATCGTCTTCCCGGACACCTCGGACCAGATGAGTCTGCTCAGTGATCAGCAGCTGTGGACCAACATGCCTGCCGTCAAACGTGGTGCCGTCGTGGAGATCCCGAAGACCGAGTCGGTCCCGGCCGCACTGGCGTTCCCGTCAGCGCCCAGCCTCGAATGGGCCGTAGATCAGATGACCCCGAAGATCGTGGAAGCTGCGGCGAAGTAGCTGGACACGTAAGGCCAACCGGCCCACAAACAACTGGGCCCACAAGTTGAATCGGCGCGGCGGTGAACATCTCACCGCCGCGCCGATTGCTGTATCCCGAACTGTTGCGATATCCGAGCCGACCCGAAGCCGGCAAGCCCTCAGGCCGAACCAACCCATTCGTCGGTGCCGTCGGCGAAGATCTGGTGTTTCCACACCGGCAGCTGGGCTTTGACCTCGTCGACCAGGAGCGCACACGTGGCGAACGCTGCCTGCCGGTGGTCGGCTGCAACGGCGACCACCAGTGCGGCGTCGCCGATGGCGAGGTTGCCGACGCGATGCGACACCGCCACGGCACGTACACCTTCCGCGGCCGCTGCGATCTCGGCGACGACCCTTGCCACCACCTCGGCGGCGGTCGGATGGGCACTGTAGTTCAGAGCGGTCACGTCTCGGCCACCATCGTGATTACGCACGGCACCAACAAAACTCACGATTGCCCCGGCAGCACCATCGGCGGCGTCACCGGCAAGTTGTTCGTGCACAGCGGTCGACAACGGTTCCTCGGTCACGGCGGCCAACGCCACCACGGCTGCCATCAGTGATCACCTCCGTTGATCTGATCGATCGCGTGGTCCAGAACCGGCTCGAGAACCTCGAGTCCGTCCCGCACACCTCCGCTGGAGCCCGGGAGGTTGACGATCAGTGTGCGTCCCGCAGTACCGACGATGCCACGCGAGAGGACCGCGGTGGGCACCTTCGGAAGTCCGCTGCGCCGGATGGCGTCGGCCAGACCGGGTATGGCGCGGTCGATCACGGCTGCGGTTTGTTCGGGAGTGTGGTCGGTGGGTGTGAGCCCGGTTCCCCCGGTGGTGATGATGAGGGCAACTCCGGCGGCAACAGCACCACGCAGCGCCTCACCCACCGGGTCGCCGTCAGGCACTACCTGCGGCTGCCCGACCTCATAACCACGCTCACTGAGCCACCCGGCGATGATCGGCCCACAGCGGTCCGGATACACGCCGGTTGCAGCCCGTGTCGAGGCCACCACGATCGCCGCAGTGCGCGGCGCGGCGTGTTCAGACCCCGGTGAACCGGCGCTATTCCCCGGTGAATCGGCGCTATGCATCGTCGCGCTTCCAATGACCTTTCTTGCCGCCGGTCTTCTCGGCAAGTCCGATGTCGGTCATCTGCGCGCGGGGGTCGACCCCTTTGACCATGTCGTGAAGTGTGAGACCGGTAACGGCGACAGCGGTCAGCGCTTCCATCTCGACGCCGGTGCGATCGGTGGTGACGGCCGTGGCCCGCACCCCGATGGTGCTCTCACCGAGTTCGAAGTCGACGCCGACGGAACTGAGCGCCACCTGATGACAGAGCGGGATCAGTTCAGGGGTCTTCTTGGCCGCCATGATCCCGGCGATCCGGGCCGTGGCCAACGCATCACCCTTGGGCAAACCACCAGACGACAGCAGCCCGATCACTTCGGCGGTGGTCACAAAAGTGCCCGTTGCCACAGCTTTTCGGGTGGTCGCGGGCTTGCCTCCGACATCGACCATCTTCGCTGCCCCGGACTCATCGAGATGAGTCAGGCGCCCCGAATCCGATGAGGGATCCACCGATCAGCGATTGACCGTGGTGCGGGGATGGAGGTAAGGAAGATCGCTCGGATCCACCGGGAATGTGATGTCGCCAAAGGGTGACAGCGATCCGGAACGATTGGACGTGAATTCACTCACGGCGTGCTCGCCGTCCGGAACCTCAGGCCAACCATTGTCCACGTACTTCTTCTTTTCAGCCACGGCGGTCATTGTGCCATGAGCGGCGCGCATATCATCTACTGGATGAGCCCCGACCAGCCAATCAGCCTGGCCGACGACCTCGCCTCGCGCAGCGACGAACAACTGCTTGATCTGTTGCAGGCGCGGCCCGACCTGGCAAGCCCACCTCCTCCGGGTGTTGTGGTCCTCGCCCAGCGGGCGTTGTCGGCGGCCTCGATCAACCGATCCGGCGAAGATCTGGACCTGCTCGCGGTGGCCGTTCTCGAAACCCTGAGCACATTGCGACGCGAGTCCGGCGGCGAGCCCGTCGCCGCCGCTGCCATCGTCGAAGCCCTGTCACAGCGCGGCGATCCGGCCGCGATCAGCGCTCGGATCGATTCACTGATCGCGCTGGCGCTGATCTGGGGTCCACGCGTGGCACTACGTACCGGACCGCACATGCCGGCCGCGTGGCCCTGGCGCGCACCGCTGGCCACCGCGCCAATCAACATGCGCGGCCTCGAGGAGATCCGGAAGACGATCGACGCGCTCGGTGAGCGCGAACGCGAACTGTTGACCACGCTGTCCACCGGCCCCGGCCTCGGCCGAACCCGTGACGCCGCACTCGGACCGGACTCGGACCGACCGGTTCCCCAACTCGTTCACCAGGATCTGCTTGTTGTGGTGGACGATCAGACCGTCGAATTGCCGGTGGTGGTCGGGCAGCTGCTGCGCGGCGAGGATCCGGCCGAGCCCAAGACTCTGCGCCCACCGGAACTGACCGGCGGGGGCGGCCGCAAGATCGGTCTCGGCGAGGTCGACGCCGCGGCCGCGGGCGAGGCCATGGAGTTCTTGCGGCACAGCGCAGATGTGCTCGAGACCCTCGGAGCGCAGCCGGCCACGGTCCTGCGCGCAGGAGGGATGGGAGTCCGCGAGATCCGCCGCCTGACCAAAGCGGTGGGCGTGGACGAGAAACGGATGGGGCTGGTGCTCGAAGTGCTGGCGGGCCTGCGCCTGATCGACTCCGGCTTCCCCGAGCCCGACCTGTCCGACGGTCTGGAACCGTCGTGGGCACCAACAACTTCCGCCGACAGCTGGATCCATCAGAGCACCGAACGACGCTGGTTCTCGATCGCGTCGGCGTGGATCGATCTACATCGTCGCCCATGGCAGATCGGCGACCGAACCCCCGAAGGCACGACCATCGGTGCGTTGGTCGGCTCGATTTCGGAGGGCGCCGCACGCGCCGAACGAATGCTGGTGCTGCAGGCATTGGCCGAGGCCAAGCCCGGTGCCGCTGTCAGTCCCACATCGGTCGGACGACAGATCGCCTGGCGCCATCCTCGCTGGATACGTCGACTGTCACAGACAACAATTGCCGAGACACTCTCTGAAGCACAGGCATTGGGCCTGGTCGCCCACGGCGCCCTGACATCCGCGGGTCGCGAGATCGTCGCCGCCGGACCGGCCGAGGACATCGAGCCGCAGACGCTGGCCGCAATGGCACGGTCCATTCCGGCCCCCATCGACTACTTCCTGGCCCAGGCAGATCAGACGATCACCGCACCCGGTCCGCTGACACCCGAACTGATGGCCGACCTCAGCCTGGTCGCAGATCTCGAATCCGGTGGCGCCGCATCGGTGTATCGGGTCTCGGAAGCAACCGTCCGACGTGCACTCGACGCCGGACGTACCGGCACCGAGTTGCTCACCTTCTTCACCTCTCATTCGAAAACACCGGTGCCGCAGTCGATCTCCTATCTGATCGACGATGTCGCCCGCAAACACGGACAGCTCCGGGTTGGCGTCGCCAGCACGTTCATCCGATGTGAGGATCCGACGACGCTGGCCGCGGTGCTCAGCTCCCCGGTAGCCGAGGAACTCTCGCTACGTGCGTTGGCCCCGACCGTCGCCGTGACATCGGAACCGTTGATCGGCGTGCTCGATCACCTCCGGGCAGCCGGGTTCGCCCCGGCAGGCGAGGACGCCACTGGCGAACTCGTCGACCTACGGTTCCGAGGCGCCCGGCTACCGACACCACGCGAACGGCAGAGCGCCCGCAAACCGTCGCTGTCTCTGCCCAGCCGGGATCGGCTCGGCGCAGTGGTCACGCACATGCGTTCGCAGGATGCCGCCAACTCCGCAACTCTGGTCCGTCCCGGGAAGGGCGGCTCGTCGGTGACCGGCGGCGGACTGCCCGCCACCGCACTGCTGCAGAAAGCGCTGAACTCCAAGAGCACGGTGCGGCTGGGATACGTCAACGCGGAGGGCTTTGCGAGCCGTCACGTAGTGGTCCCCCGATTGATCGGCGCCGGGCAGGTGATCGCGACCGAGCCCGGCACCGACGACGAGCACCGGTTCTCGCTGCACCGCATCACCACCGTCGAAATGGTCGATTGACCTTCGGCCTGCAAAGAGAGCCACGTCACCCCTACGTGGCACAAACGCGCACTTCCCAGGACAATGAATCCTTGTGACCGACGGACCCCTGATCGTGCAATCCGACAAGACCCTGCTTCTCGAGGTCGACCATCCCCGAGCGGCCGAAGCGCGCGCCGCCATCGCGCCGTTCGCGGAGCTCGAACGCGCACCCGAACACGTGCACACCTACCGGGTGACGCCGCTGGCGCTGTGGAACGCCCGCGCGGCAGGCCACGACGCCGAACAGGTGGTAGACGCGCTGGTCAGCTTCTCGCGCTACGCCGTACCGCAGCCGCTGCTCATGGACGTCGTCGACACCATGGGCCGCTTCGGACGGCTGCAATTGGTCAAGAGTCCGGTCCACGGATTGACCCTGGTGAGCTTCGATCGCGCGGTTCTCGTGGAGATCATGCGCAACAAAAAGATCGCTCCCATGCTCGGGGACCGCGTCGACGACGACACCGTCATCGTGCATCCGTCCGAACGTGGACGGCTCAAGCAAGTACTGCTCAAGGTCGGCTGGCCTGCCGAAGACCTCGCCGGATACGTCGATGGCGAAGCCCATGCGATTTCGCTTGACGAGAACGGCTGGGAGCTGCGTGACTACCAGCAGTTGGCTGCCGATTCGTTCTGGGCAGGCGGTTCCGGTGTGGTGGTCCTGCCCTGTGGCGCAGGCAAGACGATGGTCGGCGCAGCCGCCATGGCCAAGGCTCAGGCGACCACATTGATCATGGTCACCAACACCGTGGCCGGACGCCAGTGGAAACGCGAGCTGATCGCCCGGACGTCACTCACGGAGGAAGAGATCGGCGAGTACTCCGGCGAACGCAAAGAGATCCGTCCGGTCACCATCGCGACCTATCAGGTGATGACCCGCAAGACGAAGGGCGAGTACCGCAACCTCGACCTCTTCGACTCCCGGGACTGGGGCCTGATCATCTATGACGAGGTCCATCTGCTGCCCGCTCCGGTGTTCCGGATGACCGCCGACCTCCAGTCGCGACGCCGGCTCGGCCTCACCGCCACCCTCGTGCGCGAGGACGGTCGCGAGGGCGACGTGTTCAGCCTGATCGGTCCGAAACGTTACGACGCACCGTGGAAGGACATCGAGGCACAGGGTTGGATCGCGCCTGCCGAATGCATCGAGGTGCGCGTGACCCTGACCGACAACGAACGCCTCGAATACGCCGTCGCCGAGCCGGAGGAGAAATACAAACTCTGCTCCACCGCGCACACCAAGATCAATGTGGTGAAGTCGATTCTCGCGCAGCACCAGGGTTCTCAGACGCTGGTGATCGGCGCGTATCTCGATCAGCTCGACGAACTGGGTGAAGCATTGAATGCGCCGGTGATCAAGGGTTCCACCAAGAACCAGGAACGTGAGGTGCTCTTCCAGCAGTTCCGCACCGGTGAGATACAGATCTTGGTGGTGTCGAAGGTGGCCAACTTCTCCATCGATCTGCCCGAGGCGTCCGTCGCGGTCCAGGTTTCGGGAACGTTCGGATCCCGACAGGAAGAGGCCCAGCGCCTCGGCCGCCTGCTGCGGCCGAAAGCCGATGGCGGACAGGCACACTTCTACTCGGTGGTGTCCCGCGATACCGTCGATGCCGACTATGCGGCCCACCGGCAACGCTTCCTCGCCGAACAGGGTTACGCCTACCGGATCACCGACGCCGACGACCTGCTCGGCCCTGCCATCGGCTGATCGGCAACCGGCTCATCTGCCGCACGCGTTGTCGGGCGATCAGTCGGCGGGACTGCCGAAGCAGAACCCGAGCGGCTTCGGACGATCGAACGTTATCGCGCTGGGGCAACCGGGGACGGTGGTCGAGTCGACCCTGGTCAGCACCTTGAGCACCGTGTTGATCTGGCTGCTCCCGACTTCACAGGGCACCTCTTTCATCCCGGTCAGTGACGCGACCGGGACCTCGTAACAGCTGCCTTCCTGGAAGTTGGGGACCAGACAGAGTTTCGTTTCGTCCTCACCGGCCTGCGTCAGCTCCGAATACTGCTCTCCCCCACAGGATTCGGTCCGCGAATCAAGGTTCTCCGCGACGATGAAATTCAGCGGCGAGGTCTTGCCGCAGTCGACGATGTCGAAGTCCGCATCCGAGTTGGCGCCGGTCACGGTGATGCAGTCGCCGGCTTTGACGTCGTCGATGTCGTCGGCGAGGACAACCGCCAGCGCCACCACAGCGATCACGCCTGCGACCAGAACAGCCGCGACCACCGCCAGAACCACCCACAACGTGCGCTTCTTGCGGGGTGGGGGCTGCTGGTAGTTGCCGTACTGCGGGACCGCGCCATACGGCTGGGCGAGGGGCTGCTGCGGATAGGGCTGGCCATACTGCGGATTGGCCTGGCCAGGCTGCTGCGGGTAGGGCTGACCGGGGAACGTCGGCGGCGGATAGGCCGGACCGGACGGGGGACCATAACCCGGCTGCGGCGGTGGATATGACTGACCCGGTCCCGGTTGGCCGGGCGTGCCACCGGGGTACTGCTGTCCATAGGGATTCTGCTCCCCATACGGGTTGTACCCACCCGGACCATTGGGACCCGGCGCGCCGGGATAGGGACCTTGATCTGACACGCGATACCTTCCGATGACCGAAATGCTGAGGTTCATCAGCGTAACCGCTGACGACCGCGCCACCGAGGTGAAGCAGCTCCGGCCGCCCGCGCCGCGGTAGCGTTGGAGACTGCGAGCATCTGACATCCCAGGAGGCCAACAGACATGCGGACCGTCAAGCGGCTACAACCGTTCTCGTCGACAATCTTCGCCGAGATGTCCCAGTTGGCCATCCAACACGATGCCATCAATCTCGGGCAGGGCTTCCCGGACACCGACGGCCCGGAAACCATGCTCATGGTCGCGCAGGATGCGATCGCGACCGGACACAACCAGTACCCGCCCGGCGCCGGGATCCCGGCGCTGCGGACGGCAGTCGCCCAGCATCAACTCGACCACTATGGCCTGCACTACGATCCCGACACCGAGGTCCTGATCACCGTCGGCGCGACCGAGGCCATCACCGGTGCCATTGTCGGCCTGGTCGAGGCGGGCACCGATGTGGTGATGATCGAGCCGTACTACGACTGCTATGCCGCCGCCACCGCGATGGCAGGCGCCAACCGGGTCACCGTCCCACTGGTTCCGGACGGCGACGGCTTCACCCTCGACCGCGACGCACTGGACCGTGCGATCACGTCCGATACCGCGCTGGTGATCGTCAACTCGCCGCACAACCCCACCGGTACGGTCCTTTCCGACGACGATCTGCAGGCCATCGCCAACGCCTGCATCGAGAACGACGTGGTGGCGTTGACCGACGAGGTCTACGAGCACCTGTTGTTCGACAACCGCACGCACACTCCGCTGGCAACGCTGCCTGGCATGAGGGAACGGACGCTGCGGGTCAGCTCGGCCGGTAAGACGTTCAACTGCACCGGATGGAAGGTCGGCTGGATCAGTGGTCCGGCCGAGCTCGTCGCCGCGGCCCGGACCGCCAAACAGTTCATGAGTTACGTCGGCAGCGGACCGTTCCAGCCGGCTGTGGCCTCGGCGCTGAACACCGAAATGGACTGGGTTCGCCAGTCCGCGGCCCGCCTGCAGCGCAGCCGCGATCTCATCACCAGCGCCCTGACCGATGTCGGTTTCGATGTCCACCGCAGTGAGGGCACCTACTTCGTCTGTGCCGATCCCCGTCCGCTGGGTTATCACGACGGCGCGGCGTTCTGCCGCGACCTACCCGAGCGGATCGGTGTCGCGGCGGTCCCGGTCAGCGCCTTCGTCGATCACCAGGACCAGTGGAGCCACCTGGTCAGGTTCGCTTTTGCCAAGCGCGACAATGTGATCGAACAGGCCGCAGAACGGTTGCGCGCCCTGGCCTGAAGTCGACCACCGCCACGACGACCATTCGGCTTGACTTCATGCGCGCTTGAAGTTCTACGGTCTGGTACATGGATACAACCGATACGACGTCCCGAAAGACCATGCGCGCAATCGAAGTTCAGGAATTCGGTGACCCACATGTGCTTCACCTCGGCGACGCCCCAGTCCCCTCGCCGACAGCCGGGCAAGTCCTGATCAAGGTGGCTGCTGCGGATGTGATGTTCCTCGATGCCCGCCTTCGCAGCGGCTGGGGTACCGACCACTTCGAGATGCCGTTGCCCTACATACCCGGCGGCGGCGTCGGCGGCACGATTGTCGACGTCGCGGACGGCGAGGACCGGTCGTTGCTCGGCAGGCGGGTGATCAGCAGGACCGCCGCGAGCGGAGTTGCCGGCGGGCTACCGATCGGCGGCTATGCCGAGTTCGCGCTCGCCAACGCCGACACGGTCGTACCGATCCCCGACCACCTCGCCCTCGAGGACGCCACGGCCCTGGTTCACGACGGGCGCACAGCCTTGGCGGCATTTGAAACCGCTCGGATCACCCCCGGCGATCGGGTACTGATCACCGGAGCGGCAGGCGGATTGGGAACCCTGTTGACCCAGCTGTCCCGCACCGCGGGTGCAGAGGTGATCGCAGGCGTGAGCAGTGCGACAAAAGCCCAATTGTCGACCGCTCTGGGCGCAACAGCCACCGTGCGGTACGACTCCGACAGCTGGCCGGAGCAGGTCCGCCAAGTCGCCGGTGGAGACGGGGTCGACGTGGTGTTCGACGGGGTCGGCGGATCGCTCGGAGCCATCGCCGCGGCCACCCTGCGGCACGGCGGCCGGTTCCTTGGATATGGTTCGGCGGCAGGAACTTTCGCAGACATCCAGAACACCGCGACGGACGTGACCGTCACATCGCTGCGTCAACTCGCCATCGATCCGTCCATCGATTGGCAAGCGTTGCTACACCGGGCGGTACGGATCGCCGCGGACGGCGAACTGAAGGTCCATGTCGGACAGACCTTTCCGCTCGCCGATGCCGCAGCGGCCCACACGACGATCGAATCTCGCGGCAGCCTCGGACGCACACTGCTCTTGATGACCCCGTAGGTCAGGCGCCAGCGATGGCACCCCGCGCCGGCAGCAGTTTCTTCACCACGTCGTTCATGGTCAGCAGGCCACAGGTCTGCGCCCCGTCGGTCACCACGGCCAGATGCCCGCGGGTTTCACGCATCGTCTGCAGTGCCTCGTAGACCGGGGTAGCCGCATCCAGCGTCAGCACCGGCCGCATCAGCTCCCCGGCGGTGGTGATCGGTGGCACGGTCAGGCTGTCCCGAACGTGCACCACGCCTTCGATTCCGGTACTGCCGCTGACCAGCAGCCGCAGGTGTCCGGTGGCGTATCCGGCCGCCCGAATGTCGGCGGCAGTAGCGTCCACATCGATGGAACTCGGCGCCACGCCTCGGTTCACCAGCTCACCGACGGTCAGATTCTCGAGTTCCAGAGCCACCGCCAGTTGGCCGTGGTACCGCTCGTCGAGTGTGCCCACCGTCGCCGAATGTTCCACGAGATGCCGTAGCGCGTCCGAATCCTGACCTGTGTCAACCTGATCCACCGGCGTTACACCAACCTTCACCAGGAGCCAGTTCGCCATTCTGTTCAGGGTGAGCAGCAGCGGCCGCGTGAGCCACATGAATCCTCGCATCGGCAACGCGAGCATGGTTGCAGACTTCTCGGGATGTGCGATCGCCCATGATTTCGGTGCCATCTCCCCCACCACAAGATGCAGGAAAGTGACGATGAGCAGTGCGAGAACGAATCCCAGAACATCGGCGAGCCACAGCGGGGCACCCCAGCCGTCGAACATCGGGGTGAGCCAATGGTGCACAGCCGGTTTGGTCACCGCTCCCAACGCGAGGGTGCAGACGGTGATGCCCAGCTGCGAGCCGGCCAGAAGCACCGACAGCTCCGATGCACTGCGCAACGCCGCCCGCGCCGCTCGACTGTCCGGCGCCGCATCCTCGAGTCGATGCCGTCGGGCGGCGATCAACGCGAACTCCACCGCGACAAAAAATGCCGATGCGGCGATCAGCGCCACCGTGATGGCCACGATGACCCAGGGGTTACTCATCGTCGACTCCCTTCGTCACCGTCAACGTCACGAAGAGCGTTGCGGGAACATGCGATTCGATCGATGTCACTTCCGCGATCAGCTTGCGTACCGGAGCATCGGAATCACTGGCCAGATCGGCCGGGTCCGGTTGGAGTTCGATCTCGATGAGCTCTCCGACCTCGGGCAGCCCGGCATACTGGGCGACAACCGCACCGGCCAGCGTCTCGAAGTCACCTTCGGGCAGGCTGTATCCAACGATCCGCTCGACCTCGTCGACGTGCAGTTCACCGGGCATCGTCCAGCCGTCCTCGGCGTTACCCGCCACGACTGCACCGCCTTCGGGATCGTGCTCGTCGGCGATCTCACCGACCAGCTCCTCGGCGATGTCTTCGACGGTGATGATTCCGGAGAAACCGCCGTATTCGTCGACGACCAGTGCCATCGCATCGGATTCCTCGGTCAGGTGGGCCAGCACCTGCGGGAGCGGCAACGTGGTCGGCACGACCACCGCCGGGCGTGAACGCGACAAAGCGGTCCCCGTTGTCGGGTCCTCGAGCAGATCGTGCAGGTGGATCACACCCAACAGGTCGTCCGACGTCGAACCGATCACCGGATACCGGGTGTGGCCGGTACCCATCAGTTCCACCACATCGGCTACCGGCAGGTCGGCATGCACCGTGCCCACCCTGGACCGCGGGATCATCGCGTGTTCGGCTGTCTGCGTGGGGAAGTCGAGGATCCGGTCGAGCAATGTCGACAACTCGGCAGGCAATTCGCCTGCATCCCGGGAGTTCGCGACGATGTGTTCGAGGTCGCGTGCGGTCGCCGAGTGTTCGACGTCGTGAACCGGCTCGATCCGCAATGCACGCAGAAGCAGATTCGACGATTGGTCGAACAGCCAGATCAGCCAACCGAACAGCCGGAGGTACAGCGTTGTCGATACCGCCAACCACCGTGCGACCGGTTCCGGGCGCGCGATGGCGAGGTTCTTCGGGAACAGTTCACCGAACAACATCTGCACCAGCGTCGAGAAGGCGACGGCGATGATCGCGCCGATCGCGATGCCGACACCGGTCGGGATGCCCACCCCACCCAGCAGTTCACCCACGCCCTTGCCGATGAGGGGTTCGGCGACGTAGCCGACGAGCAGGCCGGTGACAGTGATGCCCAGCTGCGCTCCGGAGAGCATGAATGACGTGCGCCGCGTAACGGTGAGCGCACGAGCGGCACTGATGTCGCCGGCCTCGGCGCGCGCCTTGAGGCGCGACCGGTCAACTGACATATATGCGAACTCTTGGGCAACGAAATAGCCGGTGAGCGCGGAGATGAGAAATACAACGAGGATGCCGAGAGCGATGGACACGAGCGTCAACGCGGAGTCGACCCCGCTTCGGCCGTCAGGTCAATGTCGAAGGGTCTATCTGTGCGCGGTGCGCTGGCCATGGCTCTTTCTGCGGTTAAGCGGGTCAATACCACTGCGCCCGGACGGGCACCAATGGTAATGGGTTCGTAAATAAACTGCGCTCTAGCATACCGGATACGGAATTTTGTCGTACATATGTTCTAATCGCGGTAGAGTCGACCCATGAGTCCCGGACGTCAGGTGTCGCTGTTCGAGGATCTGAGCGACACCTCCAAACCCACACTGAATCCGCTGCCGGGGAACGTGATCCGCCGCGAGCTCTCCGATGGCGCCTGGGTCGATCTGCGACCGGCCTGGGTCAGCGGCGCCGACGAGGTCTTCGACCGACTGCACGCAGAGGTTCCGTGGCGCGCCGAAAGACGGCAGATGTACGACCGCGTCCTCGATGTCCCCCGCCTGGTCCACCAATACCGCGACGCCGGCGATGGTCCACATCCGATGCTCGGCACGTGCCGCGACTCTCTGACGGACCACTACCGCGCAGAGTTGCCGGAGGGATTCGCCTCGGCCGGATTGTGCCTGTACCGCAACGGCAATGACAGCGTCGCCTGGCATGGCGACACCATCGGCCGGGGCAAATCCGAAGACACCATGGTTGCGATCCTCTCGCTGGGTTCTCCACGCGCACTGTTGTTGCGCCCGATCGGCGGCGGCGCATCTCTGAAGTTCACACTCGGCCACGGCGACCTGCTGGTGATGGGCGGCAGCTGTCAGCGCACCTGGCAGCACGCTGTACCGAAAACCACGGGCGTCGGCCCTCGAGTGAGTGTGCAGTTCCGTCCCCCAGGCGTCTGGTAGCCCGGGACTGCGATCTACTTGCGGCGCATCTCCACGAAGCACCGAACAAATCCGCCATAGCCGCTATTCGACTTACTGGGGATCGTCGGCGTCGGGTTCGGGTTCGGGTTCGGGTTCGTTGCCATGATCTCGGGTGAGTTTCTCTAGGTGTTGCGTCAGCGCCACCTGGCGGTCGGCCAGCGTCTTCTGCCAGGCCGCTGCGACGGTTTCGTTGGCGTGATGGGCGCGGTTGACCCGCGGTTTGCGTTCCGGGTCCACCGATACCGGCGGTATCCACCCCACCCGTCCTTTGTCGGGGCCCTCGGTGATCATGATGGTCTGCCACTGATCCGGACCATCACCGATCATTTTGTGATGCGGCGGGCCAGGCGTTGACCTTTCTGCGCGGTCCGTTTGGCCCGGCCCAGATACAGGGCTTCAGCGGAGTGGTCGGCGAATACCGCGAGATATTTGTCGGAGCGGGCCGCCAACTCCAGTGCGTCCCCGATCGGGATATCCACCCCGGAAGCGGTTTTCGCGATCCCGGCGCACTCTTCGAGTTGTTGTTTGGTCATTGTGATGATGATCTGCGCGGGCAATCCCCGATGGGACTTGCCGATTAGGTTGCATTCCAGAATGGTCTTCAGGATTGCCTTGAGCGCGTCGTGACGCATCTGGCCCCGCGAACGGGTGTCACGTTCGGCGGCTGCCTTCATCAACTCTTTATCTTGCTTGGGGTCATCGCTCGCGCCGGTGGGCGAGTTGGGGTCGGCAGGGTTGTTCATCCCCGGTGCGGCCCACACATCCATCACGGTGGTCAGCAATGCCAATGTTTCTGGATCGAGGGTGCCTGAGATTTTGGCCATCAGATCCACACCTTGATCGCCGATACTCACCGAGCGTCTGCGGGCCCGATCACTGTCGTCGGTCAGTCGGCCATCGGGATCGACCCGGGCCAACACTTGACGGCCCGCAGCAGCCAGGCGGGTCGGATCGGACTCGACGGCTTCTTCGGTCATCCACTGATCGACCACGTCATACACGGCCGGATCAGCAGCTGAGGGGATCTGTTTGCGTACATCCAGCATCACATCCATATGCGAGGCGCCGATTAACCCTTGGGACCAGGCTTGTTCGGCGGCAGGGCATTTCGGTGCCAGCTCTTCGCCCTGCATCGTGTGGAATCGGCCGACAGCTTCCAGGCCGCGGATCCTGGACATGGTTTGGCCTTTGGTCAGCCGCAACTCGCCACGGGTGAAACCAAACAGTGATGAATACCCGGCCTTCGAAAACGACGACCGATCCGAGACCACCAATAGGTGTCGCAACCCGGTGAGCTCGAGCTTACGGGCGATCCGTTCATGCACCCGCACAAGCTCATTGACTTCCGCATCGGACATATCGGAATCAGTGCAGTCCACGATATCGGCAACCAGTAACTCCAACTCGAGATATTTGCGCACCAACACCGGAACCGAAGAAGAACCAACAGTAACTTCATCAGACGGATCGTCAGTCATCATGCCCCCCAGCACATCTGATCGCCAGCTTTCAACCAGGATACCCTGGAGAACGCGATGTGTCGAATGTTTGTTCGAATCGCGTGGAGGCCTAGGCGCGGGCAGCGAAGGGCGTACAACCCATCAACCGGTTCCGCTTAACCGCCACCCTGTGCCCAAACCGGTTACGCAGCGTTAACATCGCCGTTTCACCAAAGACAAACGGCAACCGTAACTTCAGGAACTACCGGCCAGAACGATTGAGCCGGAACAGTCCGCCCGGCATCGCCGGACACGATCTGGAGCTCCCCTCCAGAAGAGGACATTCACCTCCAGTGGTGGGCGCGAGGGCCATCACAGACGAAAGTTGTCTGGCACACTGGAGGATTGAATGTACGACCTGCTTTTTCGTGATATCGGACATCTCATGCTGGAGCCGGGTAACGAACTCACTGACGCCTGGCTAGCGGTGTCGGACGGCCGCGTAGCCGCCTTCGGATCCGCCGGGACCGAGCCCGAAGCGATCGAAATCCGATCTCTGGGCGGACGATTGGTGACTCCTGGCCTGATCAACACCCATCATCACATCTATCAGAATCTGACCCGTTCCTACGGTCCTGTGGTAAACGGTTCGCTGTTCGACTGGCTTACGGGTCTTTATCCGATCTGGTCGATGCTCGATGAGGAAGCGGTGTACGTGTCGACGTACATCGGGCTCACCGAGTTGCTGCTCGGCGGCTGCACCACGTCCACCGATCACCTCTATGTGCACCCACGACCCAATCTGATCGATGCCCAGATCCGCGCGGCCAATGACATCGGCTTCCGGTTCTACCCGACTCGCGGATCGATGTCGTTGTCCGTCAAGGACGGTGGGCTTCCGCCGGACAGCGTTACGCAGACCGCTGAGGCAATCCTCGAGGACTCCGAACGCCTGATCAAGCGGTACCACGACCCGAAACCGGGCGCGATGACACGTATCGGCCTCGCACCGTGTTCACCCTTCTCGGTCGATGACACGCTCATGCGTGCCACCGCCGAGCTGGCCGAGAAACACGATGTCCGCATGCACACGCACCTAGCCGAGGACACCGACGAGCACACCTACTGCCTGGAAAAGTACGGCCGTACGCCGGTCGAGCACTTCGAGGACGTGGGCTGGGCCGGACCTCGGTCATGGGTGGCGCACTTCATCTTTCCCAGCGATGTCGAGGCCCGGCGGTTGGCGTCGGCAGGCGTCGGCGTTGCCCACTGTCCCAGTTCGAATATGTTGATCGGCGGCGGAACCGCCAAGGTCCGAACCCTTCGTGAGCACGGCATGGCCGTTGGTCTCGGTTGCGACGGCTCGGCGTCCACCGATCACGCCTCGATGTGGCTAGAGGCGCGAACCGCCCTGCTACTGGCCAGGTTCCAGGGTGGACCTACCGCGATGACGGCCCGCGATGCCCTCGACATCGCCACCGTCGGCTCGGCGCGATGCCTCGGATGGGACGACGAACTGGGGCGGCTCACAGTGGGATCCCTCGCCGATCTGGTCGCGTGGCACCTCGACCCGGTGTCCTTGGCCGGAGCGCTCTCCGATCCCGTTGAGGCATTACTTCGCTGCGGTCCCGCACGTGCATGGACAACCGTCGTGAACGGCAAAGTTGTTGTCGACGAGGGACAACCGGTATCTGCTGCCTTGCCCGATATGTTGCGTGAACATCGCCGTATCGCCACGCGAATGCAAACGGCCGTCCTGACCTGAGACCGGTCTCTCGGTCTCGCCACACACTTCCCAATGCCAACCGCAAGTGCCCCTCCCCGCACACGTCTTCACCACAAGGAGAACCCCATGTCCCACGCAGGATTCTCGCTGTCCCGCCGCAGTCTGCTCAAGGGCGGTCTCGGTCTCGGAGCAATCGCCCTCGGCGGGCCCACGCTGCTCACGGCCTGCTCCGATTCGTCGACTTCGGTGGCGGCCGACGGCACCACCTCCATCGACTACCAGCTCAGCTGGCTGCCGACCACCGAACACTCGGGTAGCTGGATCGCCTCTGACACCGGCCTGTACGCGAACAACAAGCTCAAGGTGGGTTTCCTCAACGGTGGCCCCAACGTCAGTCCTGACACCGTGGTGATGTCCGGCAAGGCAGCGGTCGGTGGAAGCAACGCCGATGTGGTCGCCAACGCGATCACCCAGGGCGCCGATCTCAAGGTCTTCGGCACCCGTTTCCAGAAGAGTCCCTTCTGCATCCTGTCTCTCGCGGACTCTCCCATCAATTCCCCGCAGGAGATGATCGGGAAGAAGATCGGTGTTGCCGCACTCAATGAGACGTCGTTCAACCTGTTGTTGCAGATCAACAACATCGACCCGGACAGTATCGAGGTCGTTCCGGTTCAGTTCGATCCCGCGCCCGTGGTCAACAGGGAGGTGGACGGCCAGGTCGTCTTTGTCATCAACGAGCCCACCCAACTCGAGGCCAAAGGCATTGCCACCAACACCTTCCTGTTCGCCGACTTCGGCTATGCGGTGTTCTCGGGTGTCTACTTCGCCAAGACCGAGACCGTCGAGACGAATCCCGAGATGCTCGCCGGATTCCTTCGGTCGGAACGACTCGGATGGCAGGCAAATGTGGCCGATCCTGCTCTCGGCACCGATCTGACCCTCAACGTCTTCGGCAAAGACCAGGGCTTCGACCGCGCACAGCAATTGCTCGAGTCGCAGACCCTGCCGCAGATCATGGTCACCCCCGACACCGATGCCGGCGGACTGCTCACCCTGCCACCGGCCTTGATCGAGAAGAACATCGCCACGTTGTCCGCGAACGGGATCGACGTGACCGCGGATCAGCTGTTCACCACCAAGATCCTCGACATGATCTGAGTGACGGACATGGCGGCAACCCTGATCCTGAGTGGAGATCTGATGCCGGATACATTCTGCGACTTCATCATCGCGCGAGCCGAAGTTCTCGACGTGGACGCGGTGGTACTGGAAGCCGCCCCGCATCGGATCGTCGTGCGGGTGAGCGGCCAACACGACCTCGTCGGAGCCTTCGAGATGGCCTGCGAACTCGCGCCCGGAAGCAGCGTTGTCCACGACGTCGCCCACCTCGACTGAACACGAGCAACCCAAGAGAAAGGAATCACCGAGATGCTCCCATCTCACCCCAACCTGTCCTCGGGTTGGGCACCGGTCGCGCTGAGCCGCGACGTGCCTTCTGGCTCGGCGACAGACACGACGCTGGGCGGCGACGGCATCGCACTGTGGCGGGGAGGCGACGGACTCGTCCATGCGTGGGCCGACCGTTGCCCGCATCGCGGCATGCGTCTGAGCCTGGGTTTCGTCCGCGAGAATCGGCTCGTATGCCTTTACCACGGTTGGGAATACGAATCCGCGGGAGGATGCCGGAACATACCCGCCCATCCTGATGTCGATCCACCGAGCTCGGTCCGGGCGGATAGATACCGCGTCACCGAACGTTACGGGATGGTGTGGCTGGACGGCCGATCCGGTGCCACCAGAGGCGAGATCGAATGCGCCCCGGATATGCCGCCGGAATACTCTGCGACGCCGGCATGTTCGGTGTACATCGACGCCGCGGTCCCCCGGGTCCTGGAATCCCTCGCCTCACGTACGGACAACATGCAACATGCGGACAACCTCGTCCACATGACCGTCGACGGCCACGAGCTCGTCATCGGTATCCAGGTCCGCAACGAGAACACAACCGTGATCCACATCTGTGTCGTCGGTGCCGACTCGGCTCTGGTACGCCAGATCATCCTGTGGGCACATGCATTTCGCGATGAGATGAATGCACCTGCGGCGGTGGCATCGTGAGTGAGTTGCTGCTCGATGACTTCGAACTCGATCTCGACTGCTACAAGGTGCGGCTCGGGTTGGCGCTACTCGGTATCGAGTATGCAAAAGTACCCGTGAACTGCTATCCGCTGCCCCCCGGCTCTGCAACAGAAGTGCCTGTTCTGCGCCATGGCG
This sequence comes from Williamsia sp. Y853, assembly GCF_056786495.1. Classification (NCBI taxonomy): domain Bacteria; kingdom Bacillati; phylum Actinomycetota; class Actinomycetes; order Mycobacteriales; family Nocardiaceae; genus Williamsia; species Williamsia sp. Y853. The sequence goes on along the minus strand of NZ_JBXCJC010000004.1, from coordinate 681,400 downwards.
ACCGCACCATACGCGGCGCCGAGAACGCCCTGCTGTATCTGGCGACGGAGTTCGCGACCGACACCACCTGGGCGTCTGGAGAATCCGTGGACGGCTCTCGGCTCACCCACTGGCTCGATTTCTGTGCCAACGCATTCGGCACGATCACTGCGGCGCGCGATCTCGCCCTCTACAGCACCGACCCGCTGGATGAGGCCGTCGCCCGGGCGAAAGTGGCTGTGCAACAACTCGATGACCACCTCGCGCTGCAACGGATCGACAATCACTGGGTCATCGGCCCACATCCCAGCATCGCCGACATCGCACTGTTCGCCGGCGGGGCCCTCACCCGGGATATCGGCATCGACCGCGGGCGCTATCCGGCGCTGCGGTGGTGGATGCGGCGCATGCAGTCACTGCCTGGCTTCATCGCGATGCCCGGCATCCCCGTCTTCCCCTGACACCCGAGAAGAAAAGGCTTGCCATGCAACAAAGCGCCGTAGACGCGGTGATCCGTGGCCTCAAGAAGGCCGGCGTGAGCACCGTCTGCTATCTCCCCGACTCCCTGTTCAAGGAGCTCTATCCGGCCCTGGACGCCGACCCCGACATCCGCACGATCCAGGTCACCAACGAGGGTGAGGGTGCCGCCATCTGCGGCGGCATCTTCCTCTCGGGCAAACGAGCCGCTCTGATCATGGAGAACTCGGGGCTGCGCGCCTCGGTGGAACCGCTCGCCCGCATGGGCCTGGGCGCCGGGATCCCGGTGATCATGCTCATGAGCTACCGCGGCGAACTCGGTGAGAACAACTGGTGGGCGGTCCCGCACGGCATCACGATGGAACCCATCCTCGATGCGCTGCGGATCCCTTACCGCATCGTGCGGGAAGAAGACCAGATCGAGCGGGCGATTCACGACGCCTTCGAATGGTCTTATGCGGCATACCATCATTCGGCAATTGCTCTGGGCGGAGGTCTGGTCCGATGAACGACTCGACAGCGAACATGACACGCTTCGATTGCATGAAGCTCCTCGCCGACAAACTGTCGGACGAACTGGTGATCGTCTCGCTCGGCGCCAGCGTGGACGAGTGGTACAACGCCGCACCCCACATGCGCAGCGCCAGCCTGTTTCAACAGCAACTCGGATGCGTCACCCCACAGGCATTCGGACTCGCGGTCGGCTTGCCACACCGGCGCATCATCTCCCTCGACACCGACGGTGGAATGCTCTTCAACCTCGGCATACTCGCAACACTTGCCAACGAACGTCCCCGCAATCTCTTCACCGTGGTGTGGGACAACGAGTGCTACCAGTCCATCGGGGGCCCACCGACGCACACCTCCAAGGGCATCGTGAGCATCGCGGCGATCGCCCGTGGCGCAGGCATCGAACACTCGTACACCGCAACAACTCTCGAAGAGTTCGAGCAGCACTGCGCGGCGGGGCTGGTGGCCGACGAGCCGTACGTCCTGGTTGCGAAGGTCTCGAGCGTGGTCGAGCCCGGGATCAAACGCAAGCACAGTGACGGCCGCGAAGACAAATACATCTTCGTCCGGCACGTGGAGGCCACCGAAGAGATCACCATCATGGGGCCCAGTGAACACAACTGAGACGTTCGACTACATCGTCGTCGGCGGCGGCTCCGCGGGATGTGTTCTGGCGTCCCGGCTCTCGGAAGATCCCGAGGTCACCGTGCTCCTGCTGGAATCCGGGCCGACCCACGACGGCCTCGCCGAGATCGACGAGCCGGGCGGCTGGGCGAGGTTGTTGTCCGGGAAATATGACTGGGGATATGCCTATTCACCCAACCCGAACCTCGACGGGCGCGCCATACCCATACCCCGCGGGCGGGTACTCGGCGGATCGAGCAGCATCAACGCCATGCTCTGGTATCGGGGACACCCCAGCGACTACGACATCTGGGAGGACAGCGGAGCGAAGGGGTGGAACTGGGAGTCGATGCTCCCCTACTTCCGCCGCTGCGAGGACTGGGAAGGCGGTGCGTCCGAATTACGCGGCAGCGCAGGACCACTGACCATCACCACGCCTGAAAACCCCCATCCGGTCGCCGAAGCGCTGCTCGGTGCCGCTGCGGAACTGGGTTTCCCGGTCCTGCACGACTCGAACGGCAAGGACGTCCACGGCGCCTCGCTCGCAAATCTGACGATCGCGAACGGTCGGCGGATGAGCACGGCCCGTGCGTATCTGGGGCCCGCGGAGCAGCGGACCAATCTGACCGTGCGGACGGGCTCTCACGTCGGGGCCCTCGAATTCGAAGGTGCACGTTGCTCCGGGGTGAGTCTTGGCGGAACCCTGGTTCGCGCCGAACGCGAAGTGATTCTGTCCGCCGGAGCGATCTCGAGTCCCCACCTGCTGTTGCTTGCCGGTATCGGCGAACCCGAACAACTGCGGGCGCACGGTATTCGGGTCCGAAGTGCCCTGCCGGGTGTGGGACAGAATCTGCAAGACCATCCACTGCTGATGGGTGTGAACTTCGCCGCCCGTCTGCCGTTGGGACCGGTGCGCGACAACGGCGGTGGTGCCATCCTGAACTGGTCCTCGACGCCGGAACAGGCGCTCCCCGACCTGCATGCCTTTGTCGTACAGGGACCACACGCGACGCCCGAAGTCGCTGCGAAGTACAGCCTTTCAACATCTGACAACGTGTTCGCGGTCTCGCCCGGCCTGATGCGCTCGCACAGTGTCGGACAGTTGACCCTACGGTCCGCCGACCCGGCAATCGCACCGGAGATCGATCCGCGGTATCTGTCCGACCCTCGTGACCTGGCGGCCTTGGTCGCCGGACTCGACACGATCATGGATCTGGCCGAGACCGCGCCCTACCGAGCACTGATCGAGCGACCGATCGCACCTGATCGTCGTCTCACCGGCGCCGAGCGCGCAGCGTTCGTGCGAATGAGTTGTTCGACGTTCTTCCACACGGCGGGCACCTGCGCGATGGGTACCGGCGCCGGAGCCGTGGTCGACCCCGAACTGCGGGTGTACGGGGTCGAGAACCTGCGCGTGGTGGATGCCTCGGTGATCCCCACATTGCCCTCGTGCAACACCAATGCCCCCGTCGTCGCGCTCGCCGAGCGCGCGGCAGATCTGATCGCCGGAAGGAACGCCGCATGAGCACTCTTCTCACCGCCGACGCCGTGGTCACCGTGGACGCCGCCCGCACCGTGATCCCCGATGGCGCGGTACTGGTGGACGGTAACCGGATCATCGCCGTCGGACCCACCGATCAGCTCACCGCCGAATATCCCGAGGCGCAGGTGACCGCGCTGCCCGGACGCCTCCTGATGCCCGGACTCATCAACTCGCACAGCCACTCCGGGCTGCTGCGCGGAACCGCCGAGGCGCTACCGGTCTGGGAATGGCTCCGCGTGCACATCGACCCCATGCACCGGGTCGTCACCGCCGCCGAAGCCGAGGCGGCGTCCTGGCTCTGTTACGCAGAAAGTGTGCTGGCGGGCACCACCACGGTCGTCGACATGTGGCGGCACATGCATGGCAGCGTCGCCGCCGCCACCGGGGTCGGGAACCGGCTTGTCACAGTCAATTACGTGGGCGCGCACCCCGACTTCGACTACTTCGACACCCTCGACGACAACGAGCAGCTGCTGCAACACAGTCAGGGTGCGGCGAACGGCCGGGTGTCGGTCTGGGTCGGACTCGAGCATGTCTTCTATGCCGACGCCGCCGGGCAGCGCCGGGCCATCGACATGGCACGGGACTACGACACCGGGTTCTACACACACTGCAGCGAATCCGAGATCGAGATCGCGGAGTTCGACAAGCGATACGCCAGTCGGCCCATGATGGCGCTGGAGCGACTCGGATTCTTCGACGTCCCGCGCACCATGCTCGCGCACGCGGTCTGGCTCGACGACGACGAGATCGCGTTGCTCGCCCAGCGTGGTGTCGCCGTGGTCCACAACCCGGTGAGCAACATGAAACTGGCGAGCGGCGTGGCACCGATCGAACGCCTACTTGCCGCCGGTGTGACCGTCGGGCTGGGTACCGACGGGGAGAAGGAGAACAACAACCTCGACATGTTCGAGGAGATGAAGGCCGCCTCCCTTCTCGCGAAACTCTCGAGTGGGGATGCCGCCGCCCTTGACAGCTGGAAGGTGATCGAGATGGCCACCATCAACGGTGCCCGTGGTCTCGGCCTGGACGCCGACATCGGCTCGCTGGAGCCGGGGAAGAAGGCCGATCTGATCGCCGTCCGCACCGACACCCCGCGAATGACCCCGTTCTTTCCCCATGGACCCTATTTCAACCTTCAGCACAACCTGGTCCACGCCGTGCGCGGCTCGGATGTGGACCTGACGATGATCGACGGTCAGGTGGTGGTGCGCGACGGACAGCTGGTGTCACAGGACCTGCCGGACATCATCGCCCGCGCACGGGGTGTCGTCCCTGGCCTGTTCAGACGGCGGGCCGACTGGCTCGCCGAGCACGACGATCTGGAAGGAGTCTTCGGTGCCCACGAATGACGATGTCCACAATAATGACGGCCGCAGCGACGACGGGCGCTGTGACGATCCGGTGGTTCTCGACCAGTGGTATGCGGTGTGCGCCCGCACCGAACTCGGTGACGGTGCCATCACCACACGTCTCCTCGGTGTCGAATTGATCTGCATGGCGGATGATCCCGATGTTCCACTGGTGCAGGCCGACGATGTCGAGCTGCCCGTCCGCCTGCGATACGGGTTCGTCTGGACCACGCTCGGCACCCCGGCCGGCGACATCTTCGATCTCCCCGAATCACTGGAACCCGATCGGCGCTACGTGCCTTGTGGATGGATCACGATGCGGACCTCACCCGGCCGGGTGGTGGAGAACTTCCTCGACATGGCGCATTTCCCGTTTGTGCATCCCGGGATCCTCGGCGGTGAATCGAATACCGAGGTGGCCAAGTACGAGTCGGAGATCCGTCGCGACACCGACGAGGTGTGGGCCACCAACTGCACGTTCTTCCAGCCTCAGGTCAGCGCGAGTTCCGAGGGCGCGTTCGCGCAGCTGTCCTACCGGGTGCCTGCGCCGTATCTGGTGGTGCTCTATCGGGTGTCACCGGCCGACCCGACCCGGCAGGACGCGATCGCTCTGTTCATCCAGCCGATCACCCAAACCCTGTGTCGTGCACAGCCTGTGATGTACCTGGTCGATCAGGAGGCCTCCTTCATCGATCTGCTCCACTTCGAGCAGACGATCTTCCTACAGGATCGCATCATCGTCGAGAATCAGCGTCCGCTGTTGCTCCCGCTCGATCCGCGCGACGAAATCCCCACCCGGGCAGACGGTTCATCCATCACCTATCGACGCTGGCTCAAGGCGAAGGGCCTGCGATACGGCGCCCTCCCCTTTCCACCCGCCCGCAGCCGCCGAGGAGCAGACGCATGAGCACCCCGACCACTATTCCTCGCCACAGTGTCGAGTTCCTGAGTACCTCACCCAAAGCACTGCTGATCGGCGGTGAATGGGTTCCGGCAGACAACGGCGTATTCGAGAGCCGCGACCCGGCCTCAGGTGAGCTACTCGCCGAGATCGGCTGTGCATCCGCCGCTGACGTCGACCAGGCAGTGCGCTCGGCCCGCGAGGCGTTGATCGGGCAGTGGGCCAAGTGCACCCCGACCGCACGCGGAAAACTGCTGTGGCGCTTGGCAGACCTGATCGATGAGCACGCCGACGAATTGGCCGAACTCGAGACCCTAGACCAGGGCAAGACGTGGGCCACGTCCCGCTTCGCCGAGATACCCTCGGCAGCAGAACAGTTCCGGTACTACGCCGGTTATGCGAACAAGATCTCGGGAACCACCATCAATCCGTCGATCACGTACCAGCCGGAGGGCCGGAAGGTGATGGCGCACACCGTACGCGAGCCCATCGGGGTCGTCGCGGCGATCGTGCCATGGAACTCTCCACTGTTGATGGCGGCGATGAAGCTCGCGCCTGCCCTGGCGGCCGGCTGCACCGTGGTGCTCAAACCCGCCGAAGACACCAGTCTCACCGCCATCCGACTCGGCGAATTGATTCTCGCCGCGGGCTTTCCGGCCGCAACGGTGAACATCGTCACCGGTGACGGCGAGGTCGGGCGAGCGCTGGCACAACACCCCGGTGTCGACAAGGTGACGTTCACCGGGTCCACCGAGGTCGGAAAGAAGCTGGTGGCAGGCGCCGGTGGCACAAACCTCACCCGGCTCACGCTGGAACTCGGTGGCAAATCACCGGTGGTCGTACTCGACGACGCCGACATGTCGATCACGGTCCCCGGTGTCGCCAGGGGCATCTTCGCCAATGCCGGACAGGTCTGTGTATCCGGTTCGCGGGTGTACGTCGCGCGCAACGCATATCAGGAACTTGTCGACGGTCTCGCGGCAGCGGCCTCGTCGATGCGGCTCGGTCACGGGCTCGACCCGGCCAGCGACCTCGGTCCACTCGTCAGCCGGGCGCACCGGGCGCGGGTTGCCGAGTACGTGGACGACGGCGTGGCCGGTGGAGCCGAAGTCATCACCGGCGGCACAGTCGTGTCCGGGGAAGGCAGCTTCTACCGGCCGACCGTGATCACCGGGGCCGGCCCGGACATCGCGCTGATGCGCGAGGAGATCTTCGGACCGGTGGTGGCGGTGACGGCGTTCGACGACATCGACGAGGTCCTCGGCTGGGCCAACGACACCGAATACGGACTCGCCGCCAGTGTGTGGACCCGCGACTTCAGTGCCGCACATCGACTGGCGGCGGACGTGCGGGCCGGAACGGTGTGGATCAACTGTCACTCGTACTTCTCACCCGAGTTACCCAAAGGTGGCCACAAGCAGTCCGGCTGGGGTGTGGAGAACGGCGCGGCCGGCCTCGACAACTACCTCGAGTCGAAGACGATCTGCATGATGGTGTGAGGGGGCGAGAGATCTCGGCTCACGGCAATCCGTGAAGCCAAGGGCAACCCGTGAAGCTCAGGGCAATTGGGTCACCAATAGGTTCCCGTCGAACTCGCCGGCCGGTTTGTCGCTGATCCCGCATTGTCCATCGGACTCACCAGGCACCTTCACGTACATTTCTTCGACCTTCGCATCCGGATCGAATGATCTGTCCGAGATCGTACCCAGAGTTTGCGTAGGCGGGTTGCACCACTCGGTTCCGGTGCCCTGCGCACCGTTGCGCGAGTTGTCGATCAACACGAAAAGATCAGCCCCGTACGCGCTTTGAACGTCGGCAGCGTACCGCTCGGTTTCCGCTTCCGGACGATAGTTCGCCACGTTCAGCGCGATACCCGGTATGTCGACGTTGTGCGCCGAAATCCGCTTGAGGAAGTCTGCCGTGTCCTGCGGGCTGCGCCACGTACTGTTACCCGCATCCACGTAGACCGCGGTATTCGTATTCGCGGTAAGGACTTTCAGCGCTGTCGCGAGCATCGAGACCCGGTCTTCGGCATCGGCCTCCGGTAGATCGGGCAGATGCGCCAGCGCGTCCGGCTCCAATACCATCACCGCGTCGCCCTGACCGATCACGCCGCTGATTCCCGAAATCCACTCGACGTACGAGGTGGACGAGGCGCTGCCGCCCTGCGAATGACCGCCGTCATCGCGTTGGGGAATGTTGTAGGCCACGAATACCGGCACCGATCCGTTCGCGGCGGACCGGACCAACACCTCACGAACGGTCTGCGCGGAGTCCTCGGAGTAGAGCCATACCGCCACCGGGGTCTCGATCAGATTCTTCAGGGACTGCTGTTTTTCCGCTGGGACATAGCCTTCCGCTGCCAACAGGTCGGCGGAATACCCCGGGTCGACCCGGACCGAATAGTCGGCACGCGCCGGTGCCGCACGCTCGGACGGCGTTGAACCCTCGACAGGATCACCTTCTGCCCCGCCGGTGCATCCCGTGACCAGCAGCACACCGATAGCCGACCCCACCACGATGACCCGGCGCACAGGCGACGCGAGGAGGTTTTCGATCAACGAGGACATTGCCTGATTCACTCGACCTGCACCCATTTCGCAATGCCGGGTACACCTGCGGTGTCATTGAAGAAAAGCATGTAGCTCCCCCTGGGCAGCAGGGCTCTTTCGGTCGGCAGCGTCACGGTGACATTGTTCCCGTCCTGGACGAATCCGACGTCGACAACCCGCTGATTGGTGTCGGTCACGTGCGTCGTCGCGGCCGGAAGGACCAACCTGGCAGATGCGATCGGCGCACGTGCCGTTCCCGGATCAAGCGTGAAGGTGCCGGACTTTCCCAGCGGCAGCTCAGTTGGACCATCGGTTATCGCGATACGCGACACCGACTTCCCATCCGGCCGGAAGAGATACGCCGGGGTATAGACCTCCAGTCGCTGTTCGAACTCGCCGGGCACGGAGTTGTCTTTGTCCGAGAACAGCGGATCGGATCCCATCGTCAGGATCTGCCCGTTCGGCAGGAGAATCGCAGATGAATGATAGTTACGGCCGACACCCGGATCGGCCATCGCCGTGAGCTCACCGCCTGGGCTCAGCACGTAGCTCTTGAGGATGTCGCTGTCGCCGCCGCCCCGATAGTCCCGGGAACCCCCGGTGATGAACACATCCCCCGAGGGCAGCGGAACCAGGCTCGGATACCTTGTGCCGTCCGCCAACTCGCCGAACGGCTCGAACCGGGGAGTTGGGTTCTTGAGGTCGATGACGTCAATTCTCTCCGTGGACAGCGGGGAGTTCCCGATGCCTCCGCCACCGACGACCACCAGCCGCTGGTCATTGACCGGCCCGATCCAGGTGGACGACCCGGTCTCGAGCTGATCTGGATCTCGAAGTCCGGGTACCGGCGCAAACGTGTTGTTCTTCAGATTCCACAGACCGGGCTCGCGGCCCGAGTCCGCAGGCCCCCAACCGGTTGACGGTCCGGCGAAGAACAGCACGTCATCACGTGCCGTCTGGAAGACTGCCGGGTAGGTCGGAAAGAACCTCTTCAAGTTGCCGCGCTCAGACCACAGTTTCGTGTTCGGATCGTATATCTCGTTCTGTCCGTCCAGGATTCGACCCGAGTTGTCGAGCCCGGACAGCGCGATGACGGTTCCGTTCGGCAACGTGGTCAGTGTCGGATACCAGCGGGCGTAGTTCATGTCCCCGACCCGCTCGTACTCTTCGGTGATCGGGTTGAACTCATAGGAGTACCGGGTGCCCTGGTACTCCTTCTTGTCCAGCGTCATCTTCGGGGCGAAGCCGTGCAGGTTGCGACGATCGGCCGCCGTCAGTCCTTCGAGTTCCACCCGGTAGGCCTCGCCTTGCAGCGACACTCCGGGCGCGCCTGCAATCACCGCTTCGACAAAAACATTTCGATCGGTCGGCGAGACCTTTCGACTCCGCGGATTCACCGTCGCCGCGGGCACAAGGACCTCGGAATCCGACCGATACTGCTTCCCGCTTGTCAGCCCCGTCAGCGTCGTCCCCTTCGGGACCACAAAAGACCTGCCGGGGGTCTCATTTCGGATGGTCACGTAGCCACCGGCGTTGGTGACGTCTTTCGCCGCTTTCTCGTAGCCTTGCGTTCCGCCTGCCACCAGCAGGTTGCCGTTCGCGAGATGTGCGTGGCCTGCGCAGAACATGTCCTCGGGAGTATTGACCTCTTTGATGTACCCATCGGACGGGTCGTAGACGACGGTGCTGAACTGCCCGGCTTCGAAACTTTCCCGGTCATTGCCCGAACCGGCTATCAGCAGTATTCGGCCCGAGGGGAGCAGCGCAGCGTGCACCGCATTGATCTTGTGATCGCCGGGCAGGGTGATGGTCTCCCATTTGCCGTGCCGAGCCTTGTACTCGTCGGAGTTGATGAGCCGGTGCTTGTTGACATTCTGGATCAACTCAGCCGCGGGCGGCGCAGAGAACCCGGCCAGCAAGAGCACCGCACCGACACCGATCGCCGTTCGCCAGTTGAGCACCGATGTGAGGCTCAGATTCAGTTTCCAGCCTGTGCGGGGAGTCAAGCGCTCACCGGCGTGCGAGCAGGCGTCTGGAGTTCACCGTCGGCGGGCACCGCGGCAGCCTGCGCTCTGGCGGTCGACAGACGCCAGATCACAATCGGCGATGCCGACAGCGCGGCCGCGGACAGCGGCCACAGTAGTGTCGCCGCATCGGCGTAGCCGTTGACACAAATGAGAGCGATCACGACCACATAGAACAGCAGCCAGATGATGTTGAGCCGGAAGGCGAACCAGGTATCCCGGTTGCTGTGCACACCTTTGGGTGTCACCTCGAAGCCGGTCTTTCGTCGGAGCACCATCTTGATCAACGCTGCGGCGTAGACCGGCGCGGTGACCACGCTCATGAACATTCCGTAGACACCCCACGACCGCCCGACCTCGTAGGGGCTGACGTTGTGACGCCGTGACGCGACGTAGACCGACATCTGGAGCACCGAGACCCAGCCGTAGAAGAGCAGCCAATCGTCCGGGGCGACGCCGGTCGCACTCACGCCGTAGATGGCGAACAGCATCGCATTGGCCGCACCCAGTAGCCACGTCACCGCCATCACCGGATAAAACGACATCAACAACAGGTAATGCACGATGCGCAGTGGGCTGCGCCGCATTCCCCACATCTGACGCAGAAATGGCCCGGCGAACATCTGTTCCAACGCTCCTCGCGCCCAACGGGTCTGCTGTTTGTAGAAGCTTCCCCAGGTGTCCGGGCCCTGTCCGTGGGCAAGGAGGTCGGGCGTGTACACGCCTTTCCACAGACGACCGGTTTGCGGGTTGGTTCGGCAGAGGACTTCGAAACTGGTGGCCATGTCTTCGGTGATCGAGGACTGGATGCCGTCGATCTGGCGCAACACATCGCTGCGGATTGCATAACTTGTGCCGACAAGCATCGGCGCCCAGTACGTGTTGGCGGCGGTCTGGATCAGGGCGTGGAACGGGAACTGCTGTGACTCGGCCAGTTTCGCGACAACATTGGACGTCGCATTTGCATAGGCCTGGGGACCCGAGACGTAGGCGATATCCGGGTCCTCGAAATAGCCGAGCATGCGATCACCGAACTCCGGGAGCGGAACATGGTCGGGATCCAATCCCATGATGACGTCGTAGTCGGGGAAACGGTCCGTGGTGCTCAACCAGTCGAACGCGGAATTGATGTTTCCGTACTTGGTTTTGGTCGAGAACTTTTCACCGGCGTGGTAACCAGGCATCCCGAGCCTGCTGAAGTGGTGGATCATGTTGCCGCTGACCTCGTCGTTGATCGACTCGATCAAGCGTGGAACCCGCTGCGGATCGTCCGGATCACCTTCATCGAGCACAAAGACATCGAAAGTGCCTGATTCCACACCATTTTCGTTCTGGACGTGGTGATCGATCAGTTTGGCCGCGCGCAGGGTTCCCGCCAGAACATCGATGTCCTCGCTGGCCGGAACAAAGGTGATGAACAGCGCCACGTTCAGACCGTCCCTGGGCCTGATCACGACCGGCTTCTTCACCAGGACCGTGGACGTGGCCAGCATGCAGGTGAGGATCATTCTCGAGGATTCGATGAGCAGCGAGATCGCGAGTAACACGAAGACGATAGGGCCGGCGACGGAAACCCGTTCGACAACCGGGGTCCCCGCGAAGGTGAGCCAGTAGATATACCCGACGCTCACGGTCAATGTGACGATCGTCAGCATCACGGCACCAAGACACCGAGCGCGACTATTCATGCTTTGAAGTCGTACGTGACCGTCGAAATCATCGGACGGCTCGCCCGCTATCCGACTCTTCTCGACAATCAAGTCCTCGAGGCGCATGGTCATGCTCCACCGAGAGAACGAAATCCCATCATCAAACCCCGCCCACAACGCACGAACCCCTGATTGCGAAAGCCCACCCCGCGGAAGAAACGCGCATGCAGAACTCCGAATGTCTTGGACGAGTTGATGTTCGAATCAGTAAGTTGTGAGCATCGCCGCTCGATTGCGTTCGCGCAACAGCACACATTTGACGATTCACCACACTTGATTGACCGTTAGGGTCAGTAGTGGAACCGACGATCCGATTCCGTCAATTGTTCAGTGGAACCAGCCCGATCCGAACCGTCTTTCTACACTCGACAATTCAGCAACATGTGACGGAGATCATACCTGCATCGCGGGTGAGATTAATGATCGCTCGCGGTCCGTCCGAGGCTCCTTCAGAGCGAATAGGTCACGCCGGTCAGCTTCTCCGACGCCGCCCAGAGTTGTGCCGCGAGCACGGAGTCCTTGGACAACGTCGTGGACGGCGATTCACCAACGGGCCCGCGCATGCCCATCAACCGCGTCGGTCCCCAATAGATACCCGGATCGGCATCGCGTGCAGTGGCGGCAAATATCGCCGACTGCGCGGCTTTACGCGGATGATGTCCCACCAGCCTGGTTGCCGGTTTGGCCAGCTTGTCGACAAAAGTCTCTGTGTGAGAGAACAATTCGGTCGACGAGACGCCAGGATGCACCGCGTAGGACCGCTTCGGTGACCCCGCCGCCTGCAATCGCCGCTGGAGTTCACGTGCGAACATCAGGTTGGCGAGTTTCGACTGCCCGTAGGCAACCGCACGCACGTACCGCCGGTTGTCGTAGTTGAGGTCGTCGACGTGCAGCGCAGGCGTCTGCCGGTGCGCGATGCTCGACACGGTGACCACACGGTCACTGACGCGGTCGAGCAGTTGGCCGGTGAGTGCGAAGTGACCGAGATGGTTGACGCCGAACTGCGTTTCGAAGCCGTCCACGGTGAGCCGGAACGGCGTGTTCATCACTCCGGCGTTGTTGATCAGAACATCGCACTCCCCGACCTGTTCGGCGAATGCGCGAACCGACGACAGATCCCCGAGATCAAGATGAGCCACCTCGAGGTCGCCACCGATCCGCTGCGCCAGCCGATCGGCCTTCGCGGTGTCACGGCAGGCCATGATCACTTTTGCGCCCTTGCCTGCCAAGGAGCTCGTGATGTGTTCACCGAGCCCACCGTTGGCGCCGGTGATCACAAACGTGCGGCCGGTCTGATCTGGTACGTCGTCCGCCGTCCACCCCATCAGTTCGAGGACGCCGGATCCACCGAGTAGGTCACGCCGGTCAGCGATTCCGACAGTTCCCAGAGTCCGGCGGCGACGAGTTCGTCGCGAGAACGCTTGTTACCCGTGGCCGGTCCCGGTGCGCCGCGTGACCCGCCGAGTTTGGTCGGGCCGTAGAAGCCGCCGGACCGTGCCTGGTCCGAGGTCGCGGCATACAGGCTGGGCAGGGCGCCGTCGGCAGCCGGCTGAGCCATCAGGTTTCCGATGACCATCAAGCGATCCCAGACCGATTCTGAGTGCCCCTGCAATCCGGTGGCGGCGTACCCGGGATGGGCCGCCATCGATTTGACCGATGACCCGGCGGCGGCGAGCCGCCGCGCGAGCTCGTACGAGAACAGCAGATTGGCCAGTTTCGACTGCCCGTAAGCCGGCCATCGCGAGTATGAGCGTTGCCGGTAATTGGGGTCCTCGAGGTCGATCTTGCCGATCTTGTGCATGGCTGATGACACGGTGACGACCCGGTCGGAGATCTTGGGCAGCAGCAGCCCCGTGAGCGCAAAATGCCCGAAGTGATTGGTACCCATCTGCATCTCGAAACCTTCGACCGTGCGCCGCAGCGGTATTGCCATGACGCCGGCGTTGTTGATCAGGACATCGATCGGACCGGTCCGTTCGGCGCACGCCCGAACACTGGCGAGATCGGCGAGATCGAGTTCGGTGATGGTGGCGTTGGCCCCGATCCGGGCGGCCACGGGTTCTGCTTTTGCCGTCGTCCGGCAGGCGAGGATCACGTTGGCACCCGCCGCTCCCAGCGCCAGGGCGGTTTGTTCACCCAGTCCGCTGTTCGCTCCCGTGATCAGGAACGTGCGTCCACTCTGATCACCGATATCCGTCGTGGTCCATGTCATCGCGTCAACCATTCCCCTCGTCGTTCGAGCATCGATGCGTACGTTTCTGCTATCTCCGGTCCCGCATTCCGAACAGTGACCGGGTTCCGTCGCCGAAGGCGCCGGACACCACGGTTGTCGGGATCTTGAATGCAGTGCCTATCAGTGATTTCAGGCTACGGCTCCCCTGCTCGCTGTCGACGGGAATCGTGTAAAGATCGGTCGGCACCGCGCGCCCCCGCAGCACCAGGGATCCGATCGAATCCCAGTGACCGTGTTCATCGTCGGAGTACTCGATTGCCGATCCGCTGGCCAGGACGTGCGCGCGAACCGATTTGGCGGCCTCGGACAAGCGGGCCGCCTCGTTCACCGCGTCCCCGATCACCGTGTACTCATAGCGTTTGACCGCACCGATGTTTCCGGCGAACACGGTCCCCGCCGAGACCCCGATCGAAAAGTGGAGTGGTCGAAGCACTTCGAGCTCTGCGTGGAGTTCGCGAGCAGCGGCCAGCGCGGCGCCCGCCGGGTCGGAGACCGCACTGGGCGCACCGAAGATCGCCAGCGCCGCATCACCCTCGAACTTGTTGATGAATCCGCTGTGCCGGTCCACCACCTCCGCGACGATGGCAAAAAAGCTGTTGAGCAGGGCCGCGACGGTCTCGGGCGCTTCTCGTTCCGCAAGCTTTGTCGACCCCTGGACATCGACGAAGATCACGCCGACGAATGTGTTCTCGCCATGAAAACCCGCACCCTGTTGCAGCGCCAGCTTCGCCACGCCGTCACCGACGTGCCGTTCGAACAGTTCCCTGATCTGCTCACGCTCGGCGAGCCCCGACACCATGTCGTTGAAGCCCTGCTGGAGGATTCCGAGTTCGGACGAGTCGTAGACATCCAGAACCGGATGCGACTGCCCGGCCTTCACCCGTTCCATCCCGCTGCGGATCTCGCCGAGCGGGTCGGTGATCGAACGTGACACGAGTACGGTCGCCCGGACACCGCCGACGAGACAGAAGACGGCAAGGACCACCGTCGGGACATCCACGACATATCTGCTCGCGGGGATCCACTCCGGCAACCGGCCGACGTTGATGGCGATGAGTCCCACCAGCGGGACAGCGCAGAACACGATCCACACCGCTATCAGACGTTCACGAACCCCGAGGATGGAGCGGCCGAGTACCCCGTCGCGCAACGCGATCGCCACGAGTGGCCGCGACACCCGTTCGACGAAGAGGTACGTCAGACAGGCGGCCGACGTCCCCGCCATCAGGAAGGCCGAACCGAACACCACGAACTCGACAGCGGTACCACCGAGTCCGAACGGGATGTAGATCAGCGCGCCGATCGCCCAGGTGAGCAACGTCGCACCCGCCTGTTGCAGCGGCATCATCTGGATCGATCTGCGCCGATCCGGTGACGCCGGAACGGCTTTCACGAACCACACGAGCTGCGGATACAACACGGCAGTGCTCACTGCACCGCCGAACAGCAAACCGATGACAACCGAACTGATCAGGACCGGAATGTTCGCCGCGTCGATCATGTCCGGCACACTCAATTCGCCGCCGGTCATCACCAACTGGATCATGACCACGGTCTCGAATGCGGCAGCCAGATTGCTGATCGCGATACCGATCAGCGCAAGGACCACAAAGCGGTTGGCCACATGCCGGCGACTGGCCGGACCATCCAGACTCGGATCGGGTACGTCGACGAAATAGTGGTCGATCCGATCATCGATTCGGCGAATGCTCTTGAAGGCGTCGGCCAGTCGCGAACGTCGGCTGGACTGGTGCGCCGCCAAGGTCCACCTTCTCTCGCCGCCGATCGCCAGACCACGGGCGCGGCCAGGTCTCGATCGAAGTTACCGCAACTATACATAAAGCAACTTGAGTTGCGTTAGAGTCGATAGGTGCGTCAGACCGGGTCTTCGGACCCCATTCCAGAGACGACATCACGGGTCCGGTCACACCGCCGCGGGGCGGCCGTCCGGGATGGCGTGATGTCGGCGGCCGTCAACGAGCTCCTCAAGGTCGGTCTCGACAAACTCACCATCGCCCAGATCGCGGATCGGGCGGGCGTCCACGTCACGTCCATCTATCGACGATGGAAGACCAAGGAAGAGCTGGTCACCGAGGCATTGGTCGATCAATTCGATCCCACGGTCATAGCGCCCGACACCGGTTCCCTGCGCGGGGATCTGATCTCTCTGACGATCGACCTCCACACCGCGCTGACCGATCCCCAGGTCAAAACCCTCTTGCGTCTGGTGGCCATGCCCATCGACGTCGGCCCACTCGTCGAACTGCAGCGCCGGATGACCCGAGCGCGAATCGAAATACTGGAATCGGTTTTCGCGCGCTCCGCCGACCGTGGAGAGGTCGACATCTCCACCCAACCCGACTACCCGCTGGTTCTCGAAGTGATCCACGCTCCGATCTACGCGCGCGTCCTGCTGACGAAGGAGCCGGTTGATCTGAAGTTCATCGAAGACCTCGTCGATGTACTCATGACCGGCTTCACTCCGCGTTGGCAAGCGACCAAATAACAGCTGCCGCCTGATGGCAGCACGACCCGACAATCACCGGAGCCTTGTGAAACTTTCACTGACTGATCTGTTCGAACCGGTGTCCGGTGATGATCGGTCGATCACACAGGCCTTCTACGAGACTCGGCCTGCCGGCGTCGGCCCGAATTCTCCAGAGGAAGTCCTTGTGGTGCGTGCCTCGAGGGCGACTGACCACACATCAACAACCCGAGCTGTTGTGCAGACGGTCGACATCGGCGGCCGAAGTGTGTCATTGCGCGTGATCACTCCGAAAGACAGGGAGGTGACCGGGGTCTATCTGTACATCCCGGGCGGCGGCTTCTACATGAGTTCAGCTGCCAGTGCGGATGCTCGGAACACAAGACTTGCGGATGCAGTCGGGGCGGTTGTGGTGTGCGTCGACTACCGACTCGCGCCCGAATCCCCTTGGCCGGCAGCGCCGGACGATTGTGAAGCGGCAGCTCTGTGGCTGCTTGGCGTCGCAGCCGAACGGTTCGGCACAACCCAGCTCGTCATAGGGGGTATGTCTGCGGGTTCGACCTTGGCCGCGACGACGCTGTTGCGCCTTCGCGAGCGAGGCCTTGCGATGTCATTTCTCGGCGCTGTCCTGGAGGCAGGCACCTATGACATGAGCGCCCAAACCCCTGCTGGGCGAACCATCGCCGACGAGTACTTCATCGAGGCGTACGTCGGCCATATCCGCGACCGCACGATTCCGGATATCTCTCCGACGTTCGGCGACCTGAACGACCTGCCGCCAACCCTCGTTGTGGTCGGGTCCGACGATGTGCTGCTGGCCGAGAACCTTGCAATGGTGGCTCGGTTGTCTGCGGCAGGCAACAATATCGACTTGCGCCTCTATCCCCATGTCCCCCATGGATTCGCCAACCATGCCACGCCCATCGGCCGCCGCGCTCTACTCGATATCGAAGCATGGCTCAGGCACCGCTTCGAGGTGTCGCCCCGCTGACAGAGCCGGGCCGACCGAATGCCAGCGGCGGCCCCGCGTCCGGGATCTTCCGGTCACAGGGCCGCCGCTTCGGGGAACCTGATGGCCGGTGATGGTCAGCCGATCAGGCGGTCGATATTGCTGCGCAGGTCAGTGCGAGACTAGGCAGTCTTGGCGGCTTCGATCTCCAGCGTGATGGTGATCTTGTCGCCGACAACGCTGCCGCCGGTCTCCAGGGGCATGTCGATGTTGATGCCGAAGTCCTTGCGGTTGAGGACAACCGAGGCCTCGAAGCCGGCAACCGGGCCGTTGCCCATACCGGGGTTGACACCGTTGAACTCGAGCTTGAGGGTGACCGGACGGGTCACGCCATGGAGGCTGAAGTCGCCGTCGACCAGGTAGTCATCGCCGTCGGCCTTGACCGCCGTCGAGGTGAAGGTCGCGGTCGGGTACTTCTCGACCTCGAAGAAGTCTGCCGAGCGGATGTGGCCGTCGCGGCCTTCGTTTCCGGTGTTGATCGATGCGACGTCGATCTCGGCGGTGACCGACGGGACGCCGTTCTCGTCGACGGTGATGGCTCCCGAGAAGGTCTCGAAGTTTCCGCGAACCTTGCTCACCATGAGATGGCGAACGGAGAAGGCGACGGCCGAGTGGGTCGGATCGATGGTCCAGGTGCCGGTGCCGAGATCTGTGGTGGTGATGGTGGCGCTCATGTGGTTCTCCTTGAAAGTCTGGTGACTGGGGCTACATACGATCTAACCGGACTATGGTCCGATTCATTCCGTTTGGGTGGAAGTCGCTCGGTCGGCAACTCCTGACCTGCGACGACGGGAACCGAATGTGACCGAATGCACCGCAACGAGCGGACCGCGGCGGCACAATGCGAGCAGACGCAGCATCAGAAGGGTGGCCCACGGGTGTTCGATACAGACGTTTTGATAGCCGGAGCCGGTCCGATCGGCCTGACCACAGCGATCGAGCTCCGGCGGCGCGGGATCCGCTGCCGAATTGTTGATCCACTCCCCGAGCCCCCGCAATACGCGAAGGCCGTCGGCGTCCAGCCCCGCACGCTCGAGGTATTCGAGGGGATGGGTGTGCTGCGCCAGATCCTCGACGCGTCGATCCAGATGCGTGGGCAGGTCGTCTACGTCAACGGCATCGAAGTGTCCCGAATCGACCTTGCCCTGCCTGCCGATGTGCCCTTCGGTTTCGCGTCCATCCCCCAGTACGAGACCGAGCGCATCCTCCGCGACCGCCTCGCGACGCTGGATCTGCCGATCGAACGCGGAACCTCGCTGTCACGTTTCGACCAGGACGACAAAGAGGTCACTGCAGTGCTGGCCGGCCCCGACGGCGAGGAGATCGTCACCGCGCAGTACCTGGTGGGCTGCGACGGTGCCCACAGCATCACCCGCAAAACACTCGGATTGACGTTCGAGGGCGCGGCATTCGAGGAGCAGTACATGCTCGGCGACGTCGAGGTCGACTGGGTGCAGCCGCCCGGGTACGGGGTGCGGGTGATGCACCAGACCGAAGGCACCACCGACGACCTACTCGTCTGCATCCCACTTCCCGGTCGCGGACGTTACCGGATGTCGATGCTTGTTCCCGACGACCTGGCCGCGGTGAAGCCCGCCGATGCCGGTGCGATCGCGCACGGTTTCGAGTCCGGCCCCAAACCCGACCTCGCGCACATTCAGGCCGTACTCGACCGTCTCTCCCCCGAACCCACGACGGCAAAGAACCTCCGGTGGGCATCGGTGTTCCGGATCAGTCACCGAATCGTCGACTCGTACGGACGCGACCGGGTCTTTGTGGCCGGCGACGCCGCACACATCCATCCGCCAACCGGGGCGCAAGGGATGAACACCGGCGTGCAGGACGCGCACAATCTGGCATGGAAACTCGCCCTCGCCGTCAACGGCAACGCATCGGACGGCCTGCTGTCGAGCTATGACGCCGAACGCCGACCGGTCGGCGAGGAGGTTGTCGATCGCACCGTGCGCAACGCCAAGGAAGGGATCGGCGCCGGCGAGACCAGCCCCGAGCAGGCGATGCTCCGGGAGGCCCAACTCCTCATCGACTATGCCGGCAGCCCGATCGTCGGATCCCCTGCCGCCGAGGGATCGCTGATCGCTCCGGGCGTGCGCGCACCGGATGCCACCGGCCTGTCCCGCGAGATCGTGACCGATCCGTTCCGACTGTTCTCACTGTTCGGTCGCCTGCGGCACACCGCGATCATCTACCTCAGCGAGCCGGCCGATGTCGCCGAACTCGTGGATCTCGAGTCCGTTGCGGCAGCCGCGCAGACGGCCACTCACGGTGAACTCGATGTGTACATCATTGCCGCGGCGGCCGCGGCCATCGGAACGACCATCCTGCCCGTCATCCGCGACGACTCCGGAAACTTCGCGAAAGCTTATGGCGCCGAAAATCATTCCATTTTCATAGTCCGACCCGACGGATATCTGGGTTACAGCAGCGACGCCGTCGCCGAAGACACCGTCCTCGAGTTCCTCGAGAAGACGTTCCGGTAGCTCTCAGGAACGGACAGCGCTCAGGAACCGTCCGGCGAAATCGTTCTCGTGGGAAGACATCTAGAAGGCCGGTGGTGGTTCGTTCCTTCCTCGTTCGTCGCCGAGTGCTTGGCGGTGGGCGGCTTCCCGTTCACGTTGCCGACGGTTGGCGAGTCGTTCGTGTTGACGGCGTGCATGTTTGGCAGCGGTGCGTGGCTGCTGCCTCGACGGTGATGTTGGCGGTGATGCTTTCGGTGATCCGCGTTGGTTGTCGAAGACGATCAACCTCAACATTGGGAACAGGTCGTCACCAGTCCAGGCCGGTCCGTGGTAGTGACGCCCTTCGGGTGTGGTGAAGATCAGCCGGGTCCGCCCGGTCCTGGGATCGGGGTATTGATCATCAAGCCAGTCACTGTAGGTCTTGAGTTGATGGTGAAAACGGCACAGCGTCTTCATCTCTGACGGATGGGTGCAGCCACCGGTCTCGGGATTGTGGTGGTTGTACTCGCGGGTGTGGTCGAGGTCGGCGCCCCAGGCCTTGTGCTCACAGCCAGGCCACATGCAGTAGACGTCCCGAATCCGGAGGTAGTTGTCGAAAACCACTGATGGCCGGTAGCTGTCGCCGGGTTGGGTTGATGGCATCGGAACCACTTGTGGAAAAGGCGCTTCGGTCACATCTGCCGCGCGTGCGCCCTCGTCGACGTCCGGGTCCACCGGAGCCCGCATGTACGCGGGGCGGTGCGGCGGCTGGGAATTTGGCTCGCCATCCGGCCCGGGCCGAGGCTCCGGTTGCCGCTCTCGTGCCGGTTCCGCTTGCGCGGGTCCAGGATCTGCCGAACAATGTTGTGCGGGTTCGGGTTCGGCAAACTCGAATTTGTTGCCCATCGGCCGCTTGATCGTCTCCGGCCGGTCTGCGATATCGCGGACATGGTCGCCAGAAATCACCCCATGCCCGTCGAGGAAGCCCGGGTTGTCGGCGGTGCCCTCGAGAGTGGCCTGGTCAGCGATCACATGCATAACGATCTTCACATCCACACCGGAGATGACCTGATCGGCCGGAACCGTGACGATCTCAGCAGTGCACGGATGTTTGGGATCATTCGGGCATTGGCAGTAGAACTCGCGGGCCATCACCGTGGCGAATAGGGCATCGGCCATCCGATCGGCTTTGCGGCGTGGGTCAGCTTTGCACGTGGACATGGCGAGCTTTTCGAGCCGGGCCATGATCATCGTCACTTCTTCGGCGGTGCCGTGTGCATCGAGGACCGCCATTCCGTGGTCGGCATTCGAGCCCCACACTCCACGATTCCTTTTCGCATCTTCACGGTTATTGCGCACCAGATCCGGGTCACGACGGAAGATGGTGGCATCGACCATGTCTCGCATCCGGGACTTCGACCAGGACCCGCACCGGCCCAGGTGCTCGGCGATCTCACGGTCGATATCGGCCATATGCTCGGACCCTTCGACCAACTCGGTCCGCGAGATGATGTCGGGGATATGGTGCGCGGCAACACGTCCGGCCTTCAACAACGCATTGACCTTGGGCAGGCGATCCCGCAACGCCAACCCCCGGTTGATCTGCAACTCGGCCGTCCGCTGGGTCAACCCCTGGGCGAGACCCAGTCTCGCCGCGCATTGCGTGAACGGATCCAGTACCCGCAACTCCGGCTCGGTCCCGACAGTTGGCTCCACCAGCTGCCGATGAACCATCGCCGCAGCGGCATATCGCTCCCACTCCATGCGACTTTGCTGGGCCATCGCCAGCTCGGTGTTACGCAGCAACTCATTGGTGCGCAGCAGATAGACGGGACCAATTTCATCGCCCCCACCTGCATCTTCGATCTCCCCCTCGAACATACATCCGAGTCTAAACCAGCGGTCCGACAAGCGATTTCTGCTGCAAAGACCCGGAGGTCAGAAGGCTGTGCCGCGGTTCGCCAGTTCCTCCAGCAGCAGGAACAGTTCGCGCAATTCAGCGAGGGTCCGTCCCGAAACCAGGGCGTCGCAGAACGGTAGCGCCGCGGCCATCGCACCGGCCTTCGGTTCGTAATCCGGCTCTCCTGCACGAGGATTGATCCAGACAACCCGCCAGGCCCGGCGCGCGATCCTGGACATCGCCCGCGAAACAACGTCCGGGTCGTCGCTGTCCCAGCCGTCAGAGGCGATCACCACCAATGACCCCCGCAGGCAATGCCCAGCCGGCGATGCCACTAGTTCGGCCAGGCTGTGACCGAGCCGAGTCCCCCCGAATCGGTCGGCTACCTTGGCATTCACCTTCGCAACGGCAGCTTCCGGCGACCGGTGGGCAAGGATCGCCGTCAGTTTTGTCAACGACGTCGCGAACGCGAACACCTCGGGCCGGATCATCGAACGCCGGTCGACCGCGGCCCGCATCAGGTGCAGATACGTCGTCGTATACGGCTGCATGGAACCACTGACGTCACAGACGAAGACAACCCGGCGCCGACGCATACGCGGCCGTCGGCGAACCAGGACTGCGACCTCGAATCCGGTTCGGCGAGAATGGTTCATCGTCGCCCGGAAGTCGACGGCCGGGCCCCGGCGACCGTACTCGCGGCGCCGAGATCTCCGGCGGGGCCAGCGAGCCACCGCATGTTCCAGCCAGGCACCGAGCACCCGCAGGTCATCGGCGTCGAACGATTCGAACGGCTCGTCGACCCTGGCCACCAGGCGACTGGGCAGCAGGTCGGGCAATACCGCACCGTCCGGCGTCGATCCGGTTGCGCCCACAACCGTGCGTCGTGTGGCCCAGGGTAAACCGGCGGCCTCATCGTCCGACCGTCCCGGATGTGGCCCACCGGGGTCGGGTACAGATGGACTGACGCCGGAGCGCGGAGCGGCTCTACCCGGCGGATCGAGCCCGAGCCCGGAATCGGCGAACACCGCATCGAACACGGCATCAAAGGCCGCCAGGTCGTCCACCCGGTCGACCAGCGTCAGACGGGCCGCCCAATACAGCTCGGTTCTGGTGTGGGGTGCCAAGTGGCGCAACGCTTCTACGAACGCGGCCGGACCACCTGCCGACACGGCAACGCCGCCACGACGCAGCCGGGCGTCGACGGCAACGGCAAACGCCGCGAGGTCGACGCCGCGCATCAACGTGACAGTTCTCCCCGCCGCAGCGCTCACGTCCGATGTCGCCTTCTCACCCTGTGCTCAACCCACCCGCGAACTCCACAAACGCCTCGTGCACGGCGATACGGTCGTCGGGGGTCTTGGCGAGCGCGCTGAGGGCCGCCGACGCGTCGTCGGCGACCAGATCGCCGACACCGAGTACCACGAGCGCCGCCAGCCAGTCGATCGTCTCGGAGATGCCGGGGGGTTTGTCCAGATCGAGCACACGCGCCCGGGAAACGAACCGGGTTGCCTGATCGATCAGTGCCGCAGTGGCTCCCGGTACGGTCCGACGGACGATCGCCACCGCGCGTGCCGGCGGTGGAAAGTCGATCCAATGGTAGAGACAGCGGCGACGGAGAGCGTCGTGAAGGTCGCGGCTGCGGTTGGATGTCAACACCACGATCGGTGGAGTCGGGGCAACAAAAGTGCCCAATTCAGGAACCGTGACCGCCGCCTCGCCGAGGAACTCCAAGAGCAGGGCCTCGAATTCATCGTCGGCGCGGTCAATCTCGTCAATCAGCAAGACCGGAGGCGTCGCGCCGTGGTGTCGGACGCAATGCAGGATCGGACGGTCGATCAGATAGGCCTCGGTGAACAGATCCGATTCGGAGATGTCGGTCCCCCGCGATTCGGCAAGTCTGATGCTGAGCAACTGACGCTGGTAATTCCAGTCGTAGAGCGCCTCGTTCGCGGTCAGCCCTTCGTAGCACTGCAACCGCACCAGAGGTGCCCCGAGCACCAGTGCCAGAGTCTTTGCCGCGGTTGTCTTGCCGACTCCCGGTTCACCTTCGAGCAACAGCGGCCGGCCCATGGTCGTGGCCAGATAGATGGCGGTCGCGGTACCGACGTCCAGCAGGTGGTCGTGCGCATCGAACCGGCGAACCACGTCGGCGGTATCGGTGAATCCCCCCGTCATGTCTGTGCCCCTGTCATGTCTGCGCCGCGGACAGCAGGTCGATGTAGTCGTCCCAGGTGTCGACATCGGGCGGGACCGGGGTGTCGACCTCCAGAGTTGCGGTGTCGTAACGCCCGGACGCGATGAGTTTCCACAAACCCTTGTCGCCTCGGAGTCGCGCAAGGGCCGCAAAGACGCTGCGGTCCAACCAGAACGGATGCCCGGCATGACCGCGATATCGCGTGACCACGATCTTCGCCGGTACGCCCGGACCGGCGTCCACCTGCGATATCAGGCGATGGACCGTCGCTGCCTCGATCCCGGGCTGATCACCGAGAAACAGGATCAGACCTGCGGCACCCTGGTCCACCGCCCCGACCGCTGCCCGTAGGGACGCTCCGCAGCCGAAACCACTGTCCTCGACGTCCACCGCATCGACGCCACCGAGGTCGACACGCTCACGTACCGCATCGGCTTCGTTGCCGAGTGCCACGACGATCTGATCGAACCCACACCCGCGAACCATGTCGATCGTGGCCCCGAGAAGTGTTGTCTCCCGGTACGGCAGAAGCTGTTTGGGCACGCCGAGTCTTCGGGAGGAACCGGCGGCCAGTACCACCGCCGTTTGCCGACCACGTGTCATGGGGATCCGATCGCCGACAGGTACGAATCGCGGCAACCGGTACCGCAGAACCAGTGATCGGCACCATCGACCGCTGCCTGCACCGCGTCGGGCCCGACGGTCACGCTCATCCCGCACACCGGGTCCACGGCCTCTCGCGCCACGGCAGTCGGCCGGGGCACGGACGCGATACCGCCCCCACGGCGGGCGGTGATGAGTTCGGCCACGATCGACACCGCGATCTCTGCCGAGGTCTTGGCACCGATGTCGAGACCGACCGGTGTGTGGATGCGGGGGCGCTCGGCGGCGGTGGGCGCGACCTCCGCAAGAACCGACGCCCCGCGAATTCGGCTCGCCACCAACCCGATGTAATCGACGCCGGCGTCGAGGGCAGACCGGATCATCGCGGCCTCGGCGCCACCGTGGCTGGCGATCACCACCGCGGCGGTTTCGGCCAATGCACTGTCGGCATCAGTCGATTCGTCATCAGTGGCCGTATGGCTCTGCCCGGTCTGATCGACCTCGAAACCGACGAGTTCGCACAGTTGGGACAGCGCTTGGGCAATCGGTGCCGATCCGCAGATCCGGATGAGTGGACTCGGTATCTGTGGTTCGAGGAATATCTCCAGGGCGCCGCCGGACAGGCACGGATTCACCACAACCGATGCACCTGCGGCCTCAGGAAAATGCAGGTCACCGTCAGGCAGTACCCGCAGCAGAACACTTTCGCCGCCCTGCAGTGCCCCGAGCGCGGCCCGGCGCACCGAGTTCTGAGCACACTGCCCCCCGACAAAACCTTCGATTGTGCCGTCGGACAGAAGAATTGCCTCATCTCCTGCCTGCGCCGATGTCGGTTGACCGGCACGCACCACGGTCGCATGCACAAACGGCGTACGCCGGGACAACAATTGCCGGACGCGTTCGTCCACCGTGATCGACTTCGTCATGATGATCTCCGTTCAGATCGGTGGGGTTGCCCGGCCCTGCATGGCTTCCCACACCCGGGACGGGGTCAACGGCATGTCGGCATGCCGAACCCCGTAGGGCGCCAGCGCGTCCACGACGGCATTGACCACCGCAGGCGGCGAGCCGACCGTGGCAGATTCGCCGATACCCTTCGCACCGATCGGATGGTGCGGCGACGGTGTCACCGTGAAACCCGTCTCCAGATGTGGGACTTCCACTGCTGTGGGAATCAGATAGTCCATCAACGAGCCACCGAGGCAGTTGCCGTTCTCATCGAACTCGATGATCTCCATGAGCGCCATCCCGATTCCGTCGGCGATACCTCCGTGCACCTGACCTTCGATGATCATCGGATTGATCCGGGTGCCACAGTCGTCGACGGCAAGGAACCGGCGCACCTTCACCTGCGCGGTACCCGGGTCGATGTCCACAACACAGAAGTAGGCGCCGTATGGATAGGTGAGATTCTCGGGGTTGTAACAGATCTGGGCATCGAGACCACCTTCGATCCCGTCGGGAAGATCACCGGCGCCGTGGGCGCGCATCGCGATCTGGGAGATCGTCACGGCGGCAGACGGGTCACCCTTCACGTGGAACGATCCCTTCTCCCACTCCAGGTCGGCAACCGACGCCTCGAGCATCCCGGACGCGATGATCTTGGCCTTGTCGCGGACCTTGCGCGCCACCAGTGCCGCAGCGGCACCCGACACCGGCGTGGACCGGCTTCCGTAGGTGCCCAGGCCGAACGGTGTCTGGTCCGTATCACCGTGCACCACATCGATATCGTCCGGCGGGATACCGAGCTCTTCCGCGACGATCTGCGCGAACGTCGTCTCGTGGCCCTGGCCCTGGCTCTGCACCGACAGTCGCACAACGGCTTTGCCCGTCGGATGAACCCGCAGCTCGCACCCGTCGGCCATACCCAGTCCGAGGATGTCCATGTCTTTGCGAGGTCCGGCCCCGACCGCCTCGGTGAAGAACGACATCCCGATACCCATCAGTTCTCCGCGGGCGCGCTTTTCCTTCTGTTCCTGCCGCAGGGCGTCGTAGCCGATCATCTCCATCGCCATCCGCATCGTCTTCTCGTAGTCACCCGAGTCGTACAGCCAACCCGTTTTGCTCTTGTACGGAAACTGTTCGGGCCGAAGGAGATTCTGCAGGCGCAGCTGTGCGGGATCGGCCTTCAATTCTTGCGCGAGGCAATCGACGAGGCGTTCAACAAAATACACGGCCTCGGTGATCCGGAAGGAGCAGGCGTACGCAACTCCACCGGGCGCCTTGTTGGTGTAGACCGCGGTCATCTTTGCGTAGGCTGCCTCGATGTCGTAGCTACCGGTGAACACACCGAAGAATCCGGCCGGATACTTCACGGGGGCAGCAGTGCCGTTGAAGGCTCCGTGGTCGGCCAGTACGTTCGACCGGATCGCCAGGATCTTCCCGTCGCGGGTCGCGGCGATCTCACCGACCATGATGTAGTCACGGGCAAAGCCGGTGCTGGTGAGGTTTTCGCTGCGGTCCTCCATCCATTTCACCGGCTTGCCCAGAACCAGCGACGCCACGATGGCGCAGACATAACCGGGGTAGATCGGGACCTTGTTGCCGAATCCGCCGCCTATGTCGGGAGCGATGACGCGGATCTTGTGTTCCGGCAAGCCGGCGACCAAGGCATAGAGCGTTCGGTGGGCGTGCGGCGCCTGACTGGTCGACCACAGTGTCAACTTGCCCGACACCGGATCCAGATCGGCAACCGCTCCGCACGTCTCCATCGGCGCGGGATGCACTCGCGGATAGACCATCTCCTGTTTCACCACGACATCGGCCCGGGCGAACACCGCATCCGTCGCCGCCGCATCGCCGGTTTCCCAGTCGAAACAGTGGTTGTCTGTCTTGCCTTCCAGGTCGGTCCGGATGACCGGGGCGTCATCGGATAGGGCCCGACGCGCATCGATGACCGGTTCGAGGATGTCGTATTCGATGTCTATGAGTTCGAGGGCATCGCGCGCCGAGTACCGATCCTCGGCGACAACAAACGCCACCTCCTGTCCCTGGAACCGGACCTTGTCGGTGGCCAGGACCGCCTGCACATCATTCGACAGTGTCGGCATCCAGGCCAGGCCCTTCTCGGCCAGGTCGGCGCCGGTCACCACCGCTTTGACCTTCGGGTGGGCCAGCGCCGCGGAGGTGTCGATGCCGACGATGCGTGCGTGCGCCACCGGCGACCGCAGAATCGCCAGGTGCAGCATCCCGGGCAGAGTGACGTCGTCGACGTAATTGCCGCGGCCCCGGATGAACCGAGGATCTTCTTTGCGCAGCATCTTGCCGTGGCCACAGGGCTTGTGGTCGTTGTCGACCGTGTCTTCCGGTCGTGATTGCACTGTGGTCATGACGGACTCCCGATGGGCGAGGTGGCTGCGGCCGGACCGGTGGATTCCGTTGCGGCAGCGGCTTCCTTCTCCGCGGCCCACCTGATCGACCGCACGATCGTGGTGTAGCCGGTGCATCGGCAGATCTGACCGGAGATGGCTTCCCGGATGGTCTCCTCGTCGGGGTCCGGGTTGCGGTCGAGCAGGGCCCGCGCGGTGATCATCATCCCAGGTGTACAGAACCCGCACTGCAGGCCGTGGCACTGCATGAACCCCTCTTGTACCGGATCGAGCTTGCCGTCGACCTCGAGACCTTCGACGGTTCGCACCGAACGTCCATCGGCCATGACGGCCAGCATCGTGCACGATTTCACCGGTTCCCCGTCGACGTCCACAACACAGGTGCCGCAATTGCTGGTGTCACATCCCCAGTGGGTTCCGGTGAGCCGCAGTTGGTCTCGGAGGAAGTGAACAAGCAGAAGGCGTGGTTCGACGTCTGCCGTGACGGCCTCACCGTTGATTGTCAGATTCACCTGCATGATCAATTCCCTTCCGGGGCGGGCGTGTTCAACACACGTTCGACGGACGTGCGGAGCGTGCGAATGGTCAATTCGGAGGCGAGATGCCGCTTGTAGTCCGCGGTTCCACGGCTGTCGGTGAACGGCGAGCAGGCCACCGACGCGCGGCGGCCTGCCTCGGCGTACAACTCTTCGCTCGGCGGGTTCCCGACAAGCCCGGCAGCAACTTCGGCAAGTCCCGCCACGTCCGGATTCACCGCGGTCAGCCCCACCCGGGCCGCCGCGATCACCCCACCTTCGAGGGTGACACACGATCCGGCTGCGGTGATGGCCCAATCACCCACTCGCCGCTCGACTTTCGCATAGGCGCTGGAGGTTCCGAGTCGAACGGGGATCCTCACCTCGATGAGCAGTTCATTGGGCGCCATCGCGGTCTCGTATGGGCCAACCAAGAAATCGTCCATCGAGATCTCCCGATCACCGTCGGG
The DNA here is from genome assembly GCF_056786495.1 of Williamsia sp. Y853. Classification (NCBI taxonomy): domain Bacteria; kingdom Bacillati; phylum Actinomycetota; class Actinomycetes; order Mycobacteriales; family Nocardiaceae; genus Williamsia; species Williamsia sp. Y853. The sequence continues at coordinate 652,532 of NZ_JBXCJC010000004.1, read as the reverse complement.
CCCCCGCACGTGGCACGTCGCCCCGAGCACCGTGCAGACCGTTGTCAGGTCTTCGGCCGGGTCGGCCTGGCACAGAGATCCGCCGATGGTCCCCCGATTCCGCACCACCGGGTCGGCGATCACGCGTTCGGCGTCGCGGAAGATCGGGCAGACCGCCGCCAGGTCATCCGACTCGAGTGCCTGACGATGTCGGACCATCGCCCCCAGCCGAACCAGCGTCGGGTCGCAGATGATGTAACCCAACTCCGCGGCGAGATCGTTGATGTCGATCAGATACTCGGGGTTGGCCAGGCGCAGCTTCATCATCGGGAGCAGGCTGTGCCCACCTGCGACCACGCGCGCCTCCTCCCCGAGCCGATCGAGCAGTCCGATGGCGTCCGCGACGCCCGTTGCACGTTCGTATTCGAAGGGTCCAGGAACTTGCATGTGACCTACCTCACAATCGTGGAGGTGACCACAGTGACCCCGCCTGCGGCCAGGGTCAAGACCGAATTAAGCGATCACTTAATTCGCAGCCGCCGCCGGGCTCTCGACAACCGGCGTTTCCTGTTCGTGATGAATCCGACCATCGGTTTCGCGCAGCGGTCGGCCCCCGCCGCCCCACCGTCGAGCGATGATCTCGGCCGCGATCGACACCGCGGTCTCCTCCGGCGTCCGCGCACCGAGGTCCAGCCCGATCGGACTCGCCAGGCGCGAGATCTGAGTGTCGGTCAATCCCACGGCACGGAGTCGCTCGACCCGATCGTCATGAGTGCGCCGCGACCCCATCGCGCCGACGTAGGCCACCTCGGGCATTGTCAGAGCCACCTCGAGCAGCGGTACGTCGAACTTCGGATCGTGGGTCAGGACGCAGATGATCGTGCGCTGATCGAGAGCTCCGGCGTCCACCTGCGCGGACAGGTACCGGTGCGGCCACTCGACAACAACCTCATCCGCGGTGGGAAAACGCGCTGAGGTCGCAAACACCGGACGCGCGTCGCAGACCGTCACCCGATAGCCGAGGAACGATCCCTGCTGGGCGACGGCCGCAGCAAAATCGATGGCCCCGAACACCAGCATCCGCGGGCGCGGGGCGTAGCTGGACACGAATACCGCCATACCTTCACCGCGGCGCTGTCCGTCGGGACCGTAGTTCAGGACCTCACTCCGCCCGGCAGCAAGAAGCCCGCGCGCATCATCGGCCACCGCGTTGTCCATGCGGGTCGAGCCGAGGTGCCCGTCGACCGTCGTCGGCCGGACGACAAGCCGTCGCCCGACCCACACCGAATCCGGGTGTTCGATCACCGTCGCGATGGCAACGGGCTGATGATCGGCGATGTCCTGGGCAATCTGGCCCAGTTCGGGAAATGTCTCCTGCGAGATCGCCTCGACAAAAACATCCAGGATCCCGCCGCACGTCAGGCCCACGGCAAACGCGTCGTCATCCGAGACGCCGTAGCGTTCCAAAGCCGGTTCACCATTTTGTGCGGCGTCGACGGCCAGTTCATAGACCGCACCCTCCACACATCCACCGGATACAGAACCGCTGACCGTGCCGTCGGGCGCCACCACCATCAATGCCCCGGCCGGCCTGGGAGCTGACCGGAACGTCCGCACGACCGTGCCGACGCCCGCGGTTGCCCCGGAACGCCAGATACGCATCAGATCTGCCAGCACGTCTTGCATTTCTCAAACTCCTCCACGCGGCCCGCGGCCCGTTGTGCCCGCGTCCCTTTATAATTGGCCGTTCACGATTCGACGTGTCAGGCCTGACCTCCAACGTAGGCTCAGAACGTGACACCCGCTCAGCTTCGAGCCTATTCCGCCGTGGTGCGGCACGGTTCCGTGCATGCGGCAGCCCAGGAACTCGGTATGACCGACGCCGGGATCTCCACGCACGTTGCGCAACTGCGTAAAGAACTCGACGATCCGCTGTTCACACCGACCGCAGGCGGGTTGGCATTCACCCCTGGCGGCCTGCGACTTGCCGGACGGGCCACGGAGATCCTCGGTCTGCAGCAGCAGACGGTGATCGAGGTCGGAGAGGCAGCCCGCGGCCGACGACTGCTCAACATCGCGGCATCGAGCTCGTTTGCCGAGCACGCGGCACCGGGCCTCATCGAACTGTTCGCCTCCCGCGCCAAAGACCTCTCGGTGGAGTTGAGTGTGCACCCGACCGCCAACTTCAAGAATCTCATCGAATCACGTGCGGTGGACATAGCGCTGGGTCCGCAGGCCGCACCCCCCAGTGACTCCATCGCGGTGCGTCCGTTCCTCAATTACCAGGTCATCACCGTTGCGGCGCCGGACAACCCACTCGCTTCCGGAGTGCCCACATCGACACTGCTGCACGAGCAGCAGTGGATGCTCGGCCCCAGCGCCGGAAGCTCCACCGGCGAGCAGGCAAAGATGTTGCACGACCTGGGAATCCCCGAATCCAGGCAACGAATATTCCAGAGCGATGCCGCCGCGATGGAAGAAGTCCACCGCAGCGGCGGGGTGACCCTGACCCTCGGTTTTGCGGTCGCCGCCGACCTGGCAGCCCGGCGCCTGATCCAGATCAAGGCCCCCGGCCTGCAGGTTGCGGGGCAGTGGAGTGCATCCACGTTGCCACCGGCATCCCGTCAACCCGCGGTCTCGGAGCTCCTACGGTTCATCACCACACCGCGTTGCACACAGGCGATGATCCGCGGATCAGGTGTCGGGGTGACCCGCTTTCGCCCGAAAGTCCATGTGACGCTCTGGAGTTGACTGATCTACTCCGCGGGCGATAGTAGCCAACTGCCTCCGCGTGACTTGTTTCGTCTCACTATCGAAAGATATTGCACCCAAACCACATTGGGTGGAATGAGCCCTTGCGAACATGCGTTCGACTGGGTACAGTGGAGTCAGTCGACCATAAGCACGACGCATCTGACGCCTTCCCCGCAGAGACACCCCGGTCGACCTCCCGGTTTACTCTCTCCTTGGAAGGTGCTGTGCTATGCGACTTCTCGAGATGGTCGACGATCTCGTCGACCTAGTGATTCCTGATGACGCGAACGTTGCGCTAGGGGTGGTGAAGGAGCTGATCACCCTGCGCAACGCGACCGAGCACCAACTCGCGACATGCGCCGCGGTGATCGACGAGTCGGGTATCGCCCGTAAGGCCGGGTCGACGACGGCAAAGGTGTTGCAGGTCAACGGTGCAGCACCCGCTTCTGCGTATCGCTGGTTACGTATCGGCGCCGGTATTGCGGGCTTGGATCGGACTGCCGGGTATTCGCGGGACGGGTTCCTGTCCTCCGAACATATCGACGCGGTGGTCAAAGGTGTCGCCCATGTCGTCGGCCGGTCCGAGGATCCGATCACCGCCGAACAGCAAGTCGAGTTCGAGCGGAAACTGTTGAGCCACGCCATCTCCGGATGTCCACCGGCTGAGATCGGTGCGGCTGCCCGCATGCTGGGCAACGAGGTCGCCAGGGACACCGGTGGTCCGCCGCCGGCCGAAGACCGGTCACTGAACAGCCTGGACTATGCAGTCCGTGAGGGTCGATGTGTCGGCACGTTCGATGTGGATGCGGTGATCGGGGAGAAGTTGTTTTCCGCGTTGGACTTCTGGTCCAGGGCCCGCCCCGAACCCGACGGCTCGGATGACAGTCGAAGTCCTACCCAACGTCGGGCCGATGCCTTGCACCAGCTGTTGGACTGTGGCGGTGGCGGACCAACATTGGTGTCGGCGCCGCGGACCGAGGTGATGGTCACCGTGCCAGCCGATCATCCCGAGGCTGCGTCCCTGCCATGGATGGGTCCGGTCACCGAAGCAACCGCCGCTGCGTTGGCGTGCGATTCATCAATCACCTCGATCACCCTGGACGGGCAGCAAGTCCCGGTCGATATGAGTCCACCGAAACGGCTGTTCAAAGGGCTGGTGCGCAAAGCGATCATCATCCGCGATACCTGCTGTGTGAAATGTGGGGCAAAGGCCGGCTGGTCGGACTGCCACCACATCGTGCACTTCGCCGATGGCGGTGCCACCACCCTGGAGAACGGGTGCCTGCTGTGCCGCACCTGCCATATGGCGGTCCACAACACCGACTGGGACGTAATCATGGGATCCGACGGCCATCCGTGGCTGATCCCGCCGGCCGACATCGATCCGCAGCGAAAACCATTGCCGGCCTACAACCGACGAACCCTGACCCTCGCCGCCTGAACCAACTTTCCACCACCAGCGCACCCGAGATCTTGTCGGGACCGCGCACGCATCTTTGACAACTCCATAGTGTGAAAAGCGTGTAGTGCTGTCGCCCGTTCCAATCGATTGGGCGGGACGGGGCGGCAGCGCCACTGGCTTGGGTGCGTCAGGGCAGGTCGACCTTGGAGGCCAGCCAGCGTCCGTCGACCTTCTCCATGGTCATCAGGACACGGCTCCGGTCGATTCTCGCGTCCGGCGTCGCGGTGTTGGTGACGCTCTGGTCGACAAAGAGCATGACCTCCACCTTGGACGTCGTCGCCGACTTGATGCCCGAGTCGATGACCGTGCCCTGCGCGTTCGCCTTGTTCTCGACAAGGAGATCGCGCAGCTGCCCGCTCGACTGCGAATACATGTCCTTGAATTCGCCGGTGGCCCCATCGAGTACGGCCGCGAAGTTCTGGTCCAGTTTGTCCGCGCTGACGCTGGTCAGGGTCACCGCGTATTGCTCTGCCGCGGCCTGGGCTTCGTCGGCGGCGGCATCGATGTTGCTCTGCTCGTTCAACTTCCAGCCCAGGATTGCGGCCACGACAATGGCCGCGATGGCGATCACCGCCAGCGCACCCACTGCGGCCCGGCGAATCGTGAACAACGTCCGCCACGAACGGCGGTCGGTTTCGGCACCTCTCTTTGATCGAGTCCGCCTGGCAGACGACCTGTTGCCTTTCCCGACAGCGTCTTTCCCGACAGCGGCCTTCTCTGGGTCGGTCTTCTCTGCGTCGACCTTCTCTGGGTCGGTCTTCTCTGCGTCGGTCTTCTCTGCGTCGGTCTGCGCAGTGTCGACCGCGACCGTCGGCGTATCCGCTTCTGCGGGTTCGACGTCCGCACTGTCGGCCATCAATCCCCATTTTTCTTCGGGAGTGGAGGTGACCGTTCCGCTGAGTTTGCTCATCGTTCTCTCCTCTGGATTGTCTCCGCTGTTGTGGTGGTGACCACCGGGCTGTTGTGTGGTCATGGCGCCGAGGGCAGGACGGGACCTGCATAGGGCAATGGAATCGATTCCGGCCCAACGGGAGTCGGCGACGCGGTCGCGAGCGGATCGGCACCGGGTGGCGGACCACCCGAATCGTCACCGGCTGGGCGTGGAGCGTTGGCGGCACCGCGGATCAGCATCGACGGATCGTCTTCCGTGCAGTAGGTGCCGTAGAGATATGGCTCCGGGAAGTCCACCTGCCAGTGCGGACGGCGCGGGAGATCGTACTGGCAGTTCTTGCGCGGATAGATGTTCACCGCAGCCCAGATACCTCCGTCACGCATGACCGATGCGATCGCGTCGAGGGTCGAGCCGTTCCGATCCTGCGGGAAGAAGAACTCCTGTAACGCAGGGACTCTCAGATAGGTCAGCTGAGCAACCGTCGTCAGACTCCCCAGGAGCTGGACCATCGTCGGCGAGTTGTCGGCGATGATCGAGTCGACGGCCTGCAGTGTCACCGGCGTCTGGTCGATGAACGTCCGGAAACCGGAGTCCATCGACGCGATCCCGTCCAGCGTTCCTGCGAGCTTCTGCGACGTGTCCTGCAGCCCCGGGCTCATCTCCTTGAGAGTGCCGAGGACAACTTGGCTGTTGTTGAGCAAGCTGACGGTCTGCGGGAGCACCGAATCGAGCGTCGAGATGAGGAAGGTTCCGCCGGTGATGATCGATTCCAGCTTCTCGGGTCCTTCGGGACCGACCCCCAACTCGGTGATGATCGTCTCGACCTTGGCCGGTTCGATCTGAGCGAGCATCCCATCGAGATCACCCAACAGATCCGCCATCGGGACCGGTGTCGTGGTCTGGTCGGCCTCGACGACCGATCCGTTGGTCAGATAGGGGCCCTCGTCGGTGGTGGGCCGGAAGTCGAGGTACTGCTCACCGGCCGGAGAGAGCCCGGCAACCCGGACCTCACCATCGCTGGGGATCTGAACGTCGCCCTCGATCGTGGCAACCGCCACCACCCCGTCATCTGACAGTTCCACGCTCGCGACCTTGCCGATCGGCACACCCCGCAGGGTCACGTCCTGCTTCGGCAGCAACCCACCCGACAACGCGAGGTTGACCCGCACCGTCATCTTCGTGGCGGTCGGATCGGCCTGGAACACCCCGAACACCAGATAGGTGACGCCGAGAACCAGCACCGTCAGCAGGGCGCCGACCGACAACCACAGCCGATGATCGACCAGTTTTCCGACGCCGGTGACGACGAGTTTGGCCGGCGTCTCCAAAGGTCCGTTGGCGTACTCCAGTTGCTGGGTCATCGGCGCGGTCCCGTCAGATGACCACGCAGCCGCTCGAGGGTGTGGGTGAGTGTGCCGACGGCGTTGGCACCGTCGGTTTCCAGGGTCGGGAGCTCGCTTCCCGGATCGGCTGAATGCCCTGGATCTGCGAGCGCACCGATCGAGAGGTCTTGGAGATCGGCATCCGGATGGGCCGCGGTGCCGTTGGTGATCTTGATGACCGGGGCAAGCAATGCGTTCACCTTGTCGAGGTCTGCCTTGGGGTTTGTCGCCGCGGCGTTGAGCTCAGCGGCAAGGGTGTTGAGGTCGGCGATCATTCCCCGGTTGCCCGTACCGGCGACCGACGGGAACTTGGCCAGTTGGGCGGTGACGTCGGCGAGCTGTTTGACGAGCCCGAGAATCTGACCGGTGTTCGCGTTGAGAACGGTCAGCGCCGGTCCCGCCGCCGCGATTGCGTCGGTGATGGTGCTCTGGCCTGCCGACAACGTCGAGACCAGTCGATTGGTCTGGTTGAGGGTGGTGCGGATCTCGCCTGACCGGGCCGAGAGCTTGCCGATGAGGCTGGTGGACTGATCGATCAGGGCGCCCAACCGGTCACCCTTGTCGCCCACCGCTGTCCCCAGGCCGTTGATGACCTTGGTCAGATTGCGGATCACGCCACCGTTGACCAGCAGCGCCGACGTGGTCAGCACCTCCTCGATGGTGGCCGCCGCCGAGGTCTGCTCGATCTCGATGGCATCACCGTCCTGCAGAGCCGGGCCATCAGGGGCCGCATCCACCGGGGGCTGAACCGCCACGAAGATGTCACCGAGCGGTGTCGCCGAACGCAATTCGGCGCGGGTGCCGGACGGCAGGGTCACCTTCTCACTGATCTTCAGCGTGACAACGGCCGTGTAGTCCTCGACCCGCATACCTTCGACCTCGCCGATGTCGGCACCGGCGAGTTTCACCTTCGCCTGATTCGGGAGGTTGAGCGCGTTCTGGAAGGTGGCGTAGACCGTGTACGTGTCACCACCGACACTTCGCGCCGGTAGTGGCACCGACTCGAGGTCCATCGAACAGGCACTGGTGAACACGGCGAGCGCAACCAACGCTCCGCCCAACGCAGTCCGACCCCGGCGCATCATCGGGGCAGTCCTGCCATGCCCTCGAGCATTGCCGAGACCCCGAAGTCGGGACCGAAATCGGACAATGTGCCGGTGGCACAACCAAGTTGACGAAGTCCCAACACGTTGCACACTTCTTTCAGCAGCTGGCCGTCGAAGAACACCTTCTCGATCTGCGCATGCACCCTGGCGACCTTGTTGTCGTGATCGACGATGTTGTAGACGCTGTCCAGCAACATCGGTGTGACATCCAGGAACTCGCCGATCTCCCGCTGATAGTCCGCCAGCGATTTCACGAGCGTATTGGCATCGGTCACAGTTGTTTTCAGATTTCCCCGGTTGTCCCGGAGCAGGCTTTCGGCCTCCAGCAGGATCGCGTTGATCTGGGCGCCGGTGTTGCCTGCGCCGAGGTCTTGATCGGCGAGCATGTCACTGAGTTGGCTGATCGCAGAACCGAACTCGCGGATCTGCCCATCGTTGGTGGCCGCGGCATCGGTCAGGACCGACAGATTGTCGACGATGGTGGTGATCGCGTTCTTGGTCTCGACGCCTCCATCCTCACCCATCCGCAATGCATTGGACAGCTGCGTCAGTGCGCTGCGAATGTCCTGGCCATTGCCATCGGTCATCGCCGACCCGACGTCGAGGAGCTGCGCAACCGGTCCGGCCCCCTGCCCATCGCCCTGGAGTTCTACCGCGAGGTCATCGGCCATCGCCAGCAACCGGTCGAACTCGACCGGGGTCTTGGTGCGGTCCAGACCGACCTGATCGTTGTTCTTCAACGTCGGCCCGCCCGTGTAGGCCGGGGAAAGCTCGACATGCCGGTCGGTGAGGATCGACGTCGACACGGTGACCACGTTGACGTCCGCCGGGATCTTCACGTCACCGTCGATCTTCATCGTCACCTCCACGTGGGTGCCCTTCGGGGAGATCGTCTCGACCGTTCCCACCGGCATGCCCAGCACCGCCACCGAGTTGCCCTCGTAGAGGCCGACAGCATTGTCGAAAAGCGCACTCACCCTGATCGATCCCTCAGAGGCGGTGGCCGCTCGGACACTTCCGAAACAGACCACGGCGACGAGCGCCGCGATGACCGCAAACTTGATCACTGCCTTGCCCGTTCTCATTTGCAGTCCTTCAAATACTCGGGAAGATTCACCTGATTGGCCCGGCCGCTGATCGCGCACATCCAGGAATCGACGAACGGTCCGGCTATCGACGTGAAGTCGGCTTCGTTGGCGGTACCGGTGACGTTCGCGAAGTTGCGGATCGGCACGGGCAAGATCTGCAAGGCGTTACGCAGCAGATCATCGTTGGTTGCCAGGGTCTGCATCATCCCGTTCAGATTCACGATCAGCTCGTCGACCGCAGGCCGGTTGTCCACCACGATCGTCTGCAGTTGATCCACCAACTCAGTGGTGGCATCGAACAGCTGATCGATCATCGCTCGACGAGAGTTGATCTCCTGCAATACCTCTCGACCTTGCGCCACCAGAGAGCCCAGATTGCCCTGTTGCTTGCGGATCACCTCTGTGAGCTGTTTGGTGCTCGTGAGCAGAGACCCGATCTGGCCCCGCCGGTCGGCCATGATCGATGCCAGACTCTCGACATTGGTGAGGACCTGGGGTATCAGCTCCGGCGTACCCTCCAGTTGCGCCGAGAGTGTGGTCATGGTCTCGCCGATGTTCGCGAAGTCGACCTGCTCGAAAGTTGTGGTCGCACTGGTGATCAGCTGTTGAAGGTCGTAGGGAACAGCGGTGTGCGCCAGGTTGAGCCGGCCATCGGGAAGACTCCCGGCACCGGCCGGTTTGAGTTCCACGTATCGCGACCCGAGCAATGTCGTCAACTGGATGGACGCAGTGGTGTCAGCGCCCAGTTTCAGATCACTGTCGATCTCCAGCGTCACCACCACGTGGTCGCCCGCCAGCCGGGTCGCGGCAACCGTACCCACCGACACCCCGGCCACGGTGATCGAGTCGCCGGAGCTCACGCCTGCTGCCTGCGCAAAGTCGGCGTCGTACTTGACCTTGCCGATACCCGCGCCCGCAATCTGCAACAGAGCGATGAGCAGGACCACGATGATGCCCACCGTGATCGCACCCAGGACAGCCATGTTGTGCTTTTCCACCGGCTGCCGGATCACCCGGCTCGTGTTCGAAACCATTCGCTTCAGCATGATGTCCTCACTGGCACGCCGGGGAGAACTTGGTCTTACCGCCGGGCGTGGCAGCATCGACGATGGACGGGATCACATTGCTCAGCGCCGGGATGTACGTGACATTCAGGGTGCACAGGTAGGTGTCGATGTACGCACCCGCCTGGGTCACGCGGGCCAGCCCCTTCAACAAGATCGGGACGTTGAAGCCCAGATACGCGAACGCATCAAGGTTGTCCATGTAGTGCTTGGCGAAACCCGGTTGCCGCGTGATGAACTGGTTGAGCTCCGGTGCAGCCTCATTGGCCAGTGTGGCAACTCGTCCCACCACCGTCGAAATCGAATCGATGGAGGTCACGAGTTCTTCGCGGCGCTGCGCCAACTGGGTGAACATCGCCTGGGATTGGGTGATCACCGTGTCGACGGCGCCACGTTGTTCGGCAAAGGTCCGAACGATGCCGTCGAGGTTGCCGATGATGTCGCCGAGTATCTGATCGGGTCCGGCGAACGACTCCGCGAGGTCCGATGTCTGCGCGACGAGCGTGGTGATCGATCCGTTGTCACCCTGCAGTGCCCGGATGATGGACGTCGTGATGTTGTCGATCTGATTGGGGTCCAAAACGCTGAACAGCGGTTCGAATCCGTTGAGGAGCACCGAGATGTTGAATGAGGGTTCGGTGCGTTCGAGGGGGATCTCTCCCCCCTTCATGATGCTCGGATCGCCGTGGTCGCCGAGCGAGAGCCCCAGGTATCGCTGGCCGATGATGTTCTCGTAGGTGATCGAAGCCTTGGTGTTTCCGTAGATCTGCTGATCGGATTCCACCCGGAAGCCGACCTTGGCAAGGAGCCCGTCCAGCTTGATCGAATCGACGCGCCCTACCCGGACACCGGCCATCCGGACGTCGTCGCCGACACCGAGGCCGGAAACATCACTGAACACTGCGCTATACGAGGTCGACGGTCCGTCGACGCTGCGCCGCAGGGTGTTGAAAACGGTCCACGTCAACGCGATCGAGATGACCAGGAAGATGATCAGACCGATGAGCGGTTTGCGATAGCTCATGACTGCGGACCCCCTTCTGCGGCATCGACATTGATCGTGGTTCCGCGGGCGAGCGGCCCGAGCAGCAAGGTGGACGCGGCACTCGGCGTCTCGCCGATGATCTTGCCGAGCACTTCCTGCTCCTGCGCACTGCCCACGGAACCGACATTGCCGCCCATCGGCGCCGACATGAAGTTCTGCGCGCCGTTACGGTTGGGGAACGTCGAGATCCCGTCCCCTACGGGCGCCGTCTGACAACTCGCGCCTTCCAGCTCGCCGTAGCGCGGGCAGTCGGCCTGGGTGAACATTCGGTGAGGGGTGAACTGGAACAGGAACTTTCCGGCGCCGTTCTGTGCACCGACCGGCCAGAACTCCTCGAACCACTTGTCGGAGATATTCGCCAGGCTGGTGGTGATCTGGGTGAACGACGAACCCCCGTCTGCGAGGACACCGAGTACCGGCGACAGGTTTGTGGTGATCCCGATGATCGTGTCGGTGTTGTTTGCCAGTGCCGTGTTCGCCGTCGCCAAAGTGGTGGAGGCACCTGCCAACAACTCGTTCAGCCCACGGTTCTTCTCCGCCAGCGTCTTCATCGGCACCACCGCACTGTGCATCACGTCGAGCAATTCGGGCGCCGACTCGTTCAACCCTTGGACCGCACCGCTCAGTGCGTTCAGAGTCGACGGTCCGTTGCCGGTCCCGATGATCGCGTCCATTTCTCTGGTGATCCGATCGAGAGCGGCTCCGGCGTCCGAGATCTCGGCACCATGGCGATCGGTGGCCTGCGCCACCACGGCCAGCAGCCCCACCGTTTGATCGGTTCCCACCCGGGCCGATGCGGCGATGATCTCGCGGAGTTTGGTCATCGCGGTCTGCAACTGGATGGTCGAGGCACTCTCATCCTGGTCGATGATCGCCCCTTCGGTCAGCGGCGGTGCCGCACCATTGTCGATCAGCTGGATCGACGAGACCGCAAACACGTTGCTGGGCACCACTCTTGCGGTCACCGTTTGCGGAATGTCGTGGGCGTAAGCGGGATCGAGGGACAGGTCGACGTGGTTCATTCCACCGTCCTGTCCCGGTTCGAGCCCGGTGACGGTACCGACCAGCACGCCGCGATACTTGACGTCTGAGTTGTTCGGCAGGCCGTCACCGACATCGGCGAGTACTGCGGTGGCCTTCATGACGTCGTCGAACTTGCCGTTCACCTTGGCCATCAACGCCACCAAGAGCAATGCGACCACCACCAGCGTGCTGATACCGATCAGATACAGCTTCAGGTTGGAGTGACCCCGCGGGTCTGCATCGAACATGACCGCCATCGCTAACCACCAAGCCTTGCGCCGGTGCCGACACCCCAGAATGCCATCGTCAGCAACAGATTCAGGACGATCATCGCCGAGATGCTCGCGCGCATCGCCCGCCCCGCCGCAGTGCCCACACCCTGCGGTCCACCGGCCGCGTAGTAGCCGTAGTAACACTGGATCGTCGAGGTGACGATCACGAAGACAACTGCCTTGGCCAACGAGTACAGGACGTCGGTGCTGCCAAGCACCAGCCGGAAATAGTGCTCATAGGTTCCGGCAGGCATGCCACTGGAAAAGCCCACGATCAACTGCACTGTCACATAATTCAGGGTCAGACAGGCCAGGTAGAGCGGGATGATGGCAACGATCGAGGCGAGTATCCGGGTGGTCACCAGGTACGGGATCGGCCGGATCGCCAGGGCCTCCATCGCGTCGATTTCCTCGGAGATCCGCATCGCACCGAGTTGTGCGGTGAACCGGCAACCCGCCTGTGCGGCAAAGGCCAAAGAGGCCATGATCGGCGCCAGTTCCCTGGTGACGGCAGTCGATGCGACCATCCCGGTTGCCGGCTCCAGGCCGAGCAGATGCAACGCCTGATATCCCTCGATCGCCACCAGCGCGCCCGCCGCTGCCCCGAGGACGATGATGACACCGGCAGTTCCGCCGCCGACAACAATCGATCCGTTACCCCAGGTCACATCGGACAGGATCCGCAGGAACTCCTTGCGATAGTGGCGCAACGTCAACGGGATCGACACGAGGGCCCGGGCCAGGAACGCCACCATGTGACCGAGGCGCATGACCAGGACACCCTGCGCATTGGCCGCTTTGACGAAGGGGCGTGTTCCGGGGGGATAGTACTTGGACGCCATCTAGAAACCCGTCCGCGGGAACAGCAGTACGTACAGCTGCGTGAAGCCGACGTTGACCACCATCAGCAGGATGATCGAGGCGACCACCGTCGCGTTGACCGCATTCGCGACGCCCGCCGGCCCACCCCGGGTGTTCAACCCCTTGTGGCAGGCCACAATTGCCACGATCGCACCGAACACCACAGCCTTGATCATCGTCAGGTAGAAGTCGCCGACCGTCGCGAACGAGGCGAAGGTGGAGACGAATGTACCTGGGGTTCCGTTCTGCACAAAGGTGTTGAACAGATAGCCCGAGAAGAACCCGACAAAGCAGACGACACCGGTCAGGCACACGCCGACCAGAATCGCTGCCGCCAGGCGCGGCACCACCAGTCGCTGGATCACCGAGAGGCCCATCACCTCCATCGCGTCGATCTCGTCCCGGATCTTCCTGGATCCGAGATCGGCGCAGATCGCCGACCCGGCGGCCGACGCCATCAGTAATGCGGCGACCATCGGCGCACCCTGCCGGATGACCGCGAGACCGCTTGCCGCGCCTGCCATCGACGTCGCACCCACCTGCCCTGCCAACAGGGCGAACTGGATCGACAACGTCATGCCGATCGGGACGGCCACGAACACCGTCGGCATGGCTGACGCCGACGCCATGAAAGCGGACTGCCGAACGAACTCTACAAACGGGAACCGCAAGCGCACGATGTCCATGAACAGGTACTGGATTGCCCGAAGTCCCAATACACATTGGCCGCCAACGGTTTCCAATGAGGCGACCGGATGCCGACGGACATAGCCGCGCATCCATCCGGTGATCTCACCGACAGCGGACCGCTGCGGTGCCCGGTCATCGGGTTTGGTATCCCGCTCGCGGCGCGCCATGTCCTTGGACCCGGTGGCCGACGGCTGATCGAGGATGGCCATCAACAACTCTCGGCTGCGCTGGCGTGGACCCGATTGTTCACGGCGGTCGACGTAGGTTCACTCAGCATTCGCGCTTCCCCCCTTGATCCCCCGGATCGCAAGCGGTGTTGTGGCTTTCACCGATTGCGATCTCGAGGCGACAAGTATCGAGTATTGGCTGTCGTCGATATTGATGTGTCATGATCGAGCGGATTCCCCCCGCCTTTGGAAAAAAACTGCGGTCAGATGTACCAGCCGCCGTTGACCCCGATGCTCTGTCCGGTGATGAAACCGGCCTGCTCGCTGCACAGGAACGCCGCTGCCGCACCGACATCGTCCGGCAGACCCGCCCGCCGGACCGGCGTCATCGCTGCGAGATCGCTGATCGCCGGGATGTACCCGTTCTGGACTCCCTGCTGAGCCATCGGGGTGTCGATGATCGACGGCGGAATGGTGTTGACCGTGATCCCCTCTGGTGAATACTCGTACGCCAGTGCCTTGGTCAGGGCGATCACGCCACCCTTCGACGCAACATAATGCGCCCGTTGCGGTGCGCCGCCCTGCGCACTGGACGACGAGATCGTGACGATCCGTCCCCAGCCGGCTGCGGTCATATCCGGTATGACCGCCTGCGCCGCGTTGAACGTCCCGGTGAGATTCACTGCGAGCATGCGTTCCCACCCCTGCGCCGTGATGTCGGTGAAGGGCAACTGCGCTTCGATGCCGGCACTGGTCACCAGGATCTGAACGGGACCGAATGCGTCCCGAACCTGACCGAGCGCGGTGTCGATCGCGGCGCGGTCGGTGACGTCCACCTCCGCCGACATCGCCTCGGCCCCACCGGCCCTCAGATCTTCGGCCGCCTTGTGGGCCTCGTCGCGATTCTGGTCGAAGATCGCGATGCGATGTCCGGCCGCGGCCAGATGCTGCGCCACCGACAGCCCGATACCCGAGGCCCCACCGGTGATGACGGCGACCCGGCTCACGGTGCCGTCGTTCTTGAGATCAGTCATCGCAGGCTCAGGCGATCGGGGTGAAGTCGAGGTACAACTCGGTCAGACCACGCAGGATATAGGTCGGTTCGTAGTTGAAGACACGCGCGCCGACGGGGCCGTGCTTCTCCTCGTTGATCCTGATGTCACCCATCCGATCGAAGAACCTGTTGAACGACACCACGCCTTCGACCTTTGCCAGCGGGCCGCCCGGGCAGGAATGGATTCCACGGCCAAATGCCATCTGCTCCTTGACGTTATGGCGATCGAGGTCCAGCGCGTGTGGGTCGTCGAAACGTGACGGGTCACGGTTGATCGCACCGACACAGAGCATCACGGTGGTACCGGCCTTGACGTCCAGTTCGCCTACCTTGGTGGTCTTCTTGGCCAGTCGGAACGTCGACTTGACCGGGCCTTCCAACCGGAGGGTTTCTTCGATGAAATTCGGGATGAGCTCACGGTCATCCCTGATGCGCTGCTGCAACTCGGGATCTTCGGCGAGGAACCGGAGTCCGGCACTGAGCAACTTGACGGTGGTCTCCTGGCCGGCCGCGAACACGAACGTCGCCGACCGCACCACGTCGATGACCTCGGGGGTCGATCCGTCCGGATACTTGGCCTCGGCGAGCGCGGTCAGCACGTCGCCGCGGGGCTCGTTCCGCCGGTCCTCGATGTATTTGCTGAACTTCGAGTCCAGCCATTCCAGCGGATTCTGCTCGAGCACATCCTTGTCGAGCGCTCCGACCACAGCACCCGGACGCGGCGAACCCAGCCGGTTACGGAACTCATCGTGATCCTCCTCCGGCACACCGAGGAGATCAGCAATGACCAACAGCGCGAAGGGTTTTGCATAGTCCTTCAAGATCTCGGTACTGCCGGACTTGACGAACTCGTCGAGCTGGGTGTCGGCAAGCCGCCACATGAACTCTTCGTTTTCCTTGATGCGGCGCGGTGTGAACAAGCGGTTCAGTAGTCCGCGGGACAGCTTGTGCTCCGGATTGTCCATCGTGACCATGTGCTCGTGCATGATCATCTCGGGGCGATGCGCTGCGATGAGATCGCTGATGTCGTCGCCCTCGGGGGTGAACGGCAGGTCCGGGAAAGGTCCGCCGACCGCGATGCACGACGAGAAGTTCTCGGTGTCACGGAACACGGCGAGCGCCTCGTCGTGACCGGTCACCGCCACCACGCCGTGATGGGGTTCGACCAGCACCGGACACTTCGACCGCAGATGGTCCAAGTACGGATTCGGGTCAGGAATTATCGACTGGTCCGTAAAATAGTCGATCGAATCGAAGTCACTCACGAAATACGCCTCCCTCGTAGTGCATGACTGGCCGGTGCCATTCACGTTCGCGGAAGACTCCGAACCCCCTGGGCCGTGGTCCGTCCTCCGCGAATTGCTGAGCACTCGCCTTGCAGTGCTGAGCACTTGAATAGCATGCCTGATCAATTGAGGTCAAGATCACTATTCGGGAAAATCGGCGCGCCAGATCACGGAAAGAGCTTGACGATCAGACCATCGCCCGGCGTGTCGAGTTGACCGTACCGCACTGTTTACCGCAAAGGCGACGGTAGAGCACCGTTACCGGTAGGGGCGTTCCACGGTTCTCGCGCTACACAGTCGGCCCGAGCAGGCCTTCGGTGATCGATCGCGCGGTCGGTATCGCCGTCTCGTCACCCATGCGGGCCCCGACGTTGGCGGCGGCCACGATGGCGTCCAACTGAAAGGCCACAGCGTGCGCGTCGCGCCCGGCGAGATGGCCTTGGGCCTGGGCGCGTCGAATCTCCTTTTCCAGCAAAGCGAACCAATCGAGGCGGTCGGCATCGATGGCGTCGCGGACCGGACCGGTTCGGCTGTCGAATTCCACGGTGGCGGCGACTCGGAAACAACCACCCGGCAGGACCGGCGCACCGACATAGTCGAACCAGTTGTCGACGAGCCTCCGCAGCCGCGGCATCCCGCCCGGCTCTACGAACGCCGGTTTCACGACGTGCTCGATGAACACCTCACGAGCCGCCTGCACCGCGGCGACCTGCAGATTCTCCTTGCTGCCGAACAGGGTGGCGACACCACTTTTACTCAGCCCCAGATCGCCGGCCAGCTTGCCGAGGCTCAGCCCCGTAAGGCCTTCGACAGAGGCCACGTCGGCGGCGTGACGCGCGATCGTCGCACGGGCCCGCGCGCCTTTGATCAGCCGCTGGTCGGAAGTTTGCATCAGCTCAGCCACCCCTCCATGGTCACATCTAGGGCTTGCAAAGTCGAACGATCGGTCGTACTTTTTATAAATACGCACGATCGTCCGTATTGTTTCTTGATCCAGATCCCCGTCCTCCAATACTCCGAGAGGGAATCCCATGACCGAGGTTTCCGAGCCGGGCACCGTCCCGCCACCCTCCAGATCCGCAACCCGATCAGCCCGGCTGTCGCTGCTTGTCGCCTGTGGCGCCGCCTTCGTAGCATTCCTCGACCTGTCGGTCGTCAACATCGCCTTTCCCGCCATCGCCCGCGACCTCACCGCCACGCCAACGACCACCCTCACCTGGGTGGTCAGCGGCTATGCGGTCGCATTCGCGGCGTTGCTCACCCCGGCGGGCCGGTTCGCCGACGTCCTTGGCCGACGTCGCGTATTCCTGTACGCATTGGCCGGTTTTGCGCTCACCTCGCTGCTGTGCGCACTCGCCCCCACCGCCGAGTGGCTCATCGCCTGCCGGTTCGTGCAGGGCGCGACCGCATCGTTGATGATCCCGGCCGGGCTCGGACTGGTGCTCAGTGTCACCGCGCCGCAGCGGATAGCAGTCGCGATCGCGGCATGGACCGCCTCCGGCGGGTTTGCCGCGGCGGTCGGACCCGCGATCGGCGGCACCCTCGTCGAATGGTTCGGGTGGCGTTCGGTTTTCATCGTCAACGTCCCGATCGCCGCGATCCTCATCGGGCTCGGCCTGTCCGTCATCGCCGCCGACATACCCGGGCGTGAACACGGGCTGCCGGACTGGATCGGTACGGCCGCAACGGCGTTGGGTATTGCCGCCGTAGTCGCGGCAGTCACCGAAGGCGGGCGGTGGGAATGGGATTCGTGGCAAACGCTGCTGTGCGGCGGAATCGGAGCGGCGCTACTGATAGTGGCGCTCTTGCGGTCGCGCCGCCACCGGAGCCCCGCCATCGCCGTGGAGTTGTGGCGCAGCCGCCGCTATGCGCTGACCAACATGACCTCGTTCACGTTCGGTGCCACGATGTTCGCGTGGCTACTGGCAGGCCCCCTGTGGCTCGACGCGGTCTGGCAATACTCGGTGTTGGAATCGGCTGGGGCGATGACCATCGGGGCGGTCGCCTCCATGGTCACCGCAGTGACGGCAGGCCGGGCACCCGTGAATCGGCAACGCGCGCTGGGTGTTACGGGTGCGCTCATGTTCGCGGCATCCGCCCTGTATATGTCCACCGACGTATGGGGCACTGAGCCCGCCTTCTGGCAGGCATGGGTACCCGCCGGGATCCTCGGGGGCGGCGGTATCGGGCTGATCCTCACGGTGCTCGGGACCGCGGCCGTGAGCTCGGTTCCGCCACAGCAGTTTGCAACGGGCATCGGCATGAACCTGACCGCGCGACAAACCGGCGGAGCGCTGGGGATCGCGATCCTCGCCGCCGTCTTCGCTGCCAACCCAGGCGGCCAGCTGTCCACCTTCCACACCATGTTCGCCGTGTGCGCCGGAATCGCTCTGGCGGCCGCGGCCTGCGCGTCGACGATTCCCGCCCAACCATCAGGAGAGACCCGATGAGCCACAATGACATTCGCGACATCGACAACCACGCGGAGGTGGACGATCCGATGTTGCTGACCCCCGATGCAGCCCACGAGATGCTGGCAGGAACGCCGTGGCGCCGGTTCGCGGTCATCGGCGATTCGATCGCCGCGGGCACCGGCGATCCGTGGCCCGGGTACGCCGATGTGCCGTGGGCCGACCGGGTGGCGGCGACCATGAGGTCGGTACATCCAGATCTCGCCTATCTCAACACCGGGAAGATCGGCGCCACCATCGGTCAGGTCCATGCCGAACAGGTGCGCCCCGCCCTCGACTTCCAACCGGATCTGGTGCACGTTTCCGGCGGCGGCAACGATCTGTTCCTTCGCGACGCCGACCTGCTCGCAGTGGAACGCGACCTCGACAATCTTTGCACCGCCGCGACCGCAGGCGGGGCCAGGCTGTCGATGTTCACCCTGGCCGACGCCTTCACCGGTCGCCTACGCGTGCTGCGCCCCAACTTCATGGCTTTCGCCGACATCGTGCGCCGAGTGGCCGCACACCACGATGCGATCCTCACCGAATTTTGGGACCATCCGGCCAGGACCCGGCAAAATTGGCTGAGCGCGGACCTCATTCACCTCACGATGGCCGGACACGCGGTGGTCGCAACCGACGTCACCAAGTCACTGGCAAGGTTCCATCGCGGCAGCCTATGAGAGCCTCGAAAAGGTGAGAGCACCCGAACGCCCTTCGGCGTATCCGGGTGCTCTTGGTCGGGCAGACGCGCCCTACGTGCTGGTGGCCTCGGTGCTGCCCGTAGCCGGCATATCCGGCATACCTTCAGGCCGTGTCATGCCGTCGGGCGGTGTCATGCCGTCGGGCGGTGTCATGCCGTCCGGTGGTGTCATCCCCTCCGGGGGCGTTCCGCCCGGTCCGCCGGGGCCACCTTGACTGCCTGGGCCTCCACCGCCTCCGGGAGGCGCAGCCTGCGAATTCGCCGACTTCTCGGCGACACCGACGGTGATCGAGATCTTGTAGCCGTCCGCGACGCTGCCTTCTGCGGTCGCCAGCTCGGCATCCCAGCCGTCACCGAAGACGTTGTCCTTGTCCAGGCTGATCGCCGCGAGATTGGTGACGCTCTTCTCATATCCGGCGGTGGCGTAGACCGTCTTGCTCACGTCTTCCGGAAGCGCGATCTGCGAGGTCAACCGGGCATCACTACCGGCAACAGCCACTTCGAGGGAGTCGTAAACCTCGAAATGGATGTGCGGCCAGCGTCCCGAATAACACGCGGGATAGATCGACGTGAACGACACCGTTCCGTCGGCACCGGCCACCTGCACACCGCGCAGGTAGTTCTGATCGGCAACCTTGGATCCGTACAGCGAGTACTCGCCATCCCGGTCGCAGTGCCAGATGTAGACGGCCATGCCTTCTCCCGGGTTGCAGTCCTTGGTCAGGTCCTGCAATGCGATGGTGATCGTGACCGGCACACCCTCGGCCGTGCCCGACATGCTGCCGAAGCTGGTCGTGATGTCCTCGCGCACGATGCCCGACTCGATCAGGACGTTGGGCCCGTTCGATCCGTCACCCGGGTACGGTCCGGCAGTCTCCTGCGGCGCCGCGTCAACACACTCGCCGATCGCATTCGCCACCCCGGTGGTCGATGTACCACCGGCCGACGACGAACCCGCCGCAGTAGAGGTTTTCGAATCCGACGATGAGGTTCCGCAGGCCACCAGCGTTGCCGCCCCGGCCGCACCGAAGAGTGCCAGCGCACCTCGCCGCGACATCATCTTCTGCATGTCGTGTGCCAGGCCCAAGTCGTGCTCATGGACCTCACCCTCTGGTCCTTGTCCGAAAAACCGGCGCTTACCCATCACTTCTCCCTTGCAAAAACCGAGCCAGATCAAATTCTTCTGATCCAGTAGACCCACTGCACATGACTGGAAGCTGCACCCAACCTGTGAGTTTGCTGGACGCTGTGACCTGGTCCGATACGTGCCTCAGGCAGCCGAACGATCCCCGACCTGCGCATCGATCACCTCTGGAGTCCGCAAAAAGTGTCCGATCCGTCCCGAATCCGATGCCAGGGCGTGGACGATGACCGCCGCGGCGACCAGGATCGCCGAGAACACGAACAACCAGCTGATGATGGTGAAGATGACACCCAGGATGCCGAATTGTCCCGTCGCGCTGTCCAGGATCGGCCCGAGTGCGACCTGGGAGCCGAAAGACAGCGCCGTCAATCCGATCGCGGAGATCATGCCGGTCAGAAGGCTGCACCGGATGTTCACCCGACCCTCGGTGAGCATGCGACAGACCCAGAACCAGAGCAGCGTCCAAAATGCGAGGTCGGCAAAGATTTCCAGACCCAGACCGATCAAGCCGAAGATCCAGCCGATATCACCAAGATTCGAGATGAGGCCCTGGACCGCCACCCCCAAGGTGATCGCAAGGACGACAACGACCCACCGCCACCACTTGCTGAAGGTCAGCTTCGGAGTACCCCACACCCGGGCATACATCCGATCGAGGGCACGCGAGAAGGACGTCGCACTGATCACCGTCATGAGCGCGCCGATGACACCGAACGTCACCGCGGATTCACCCGTGTCACCCGACGTCAAGGCCAGGTCTGCGGCCGAGAGCCCGTAACCGCCGAGTGCGTGGTCAATGCTTCCGCTGCCGCGCAGGGTCGACAGCACGATCATCACCGGGAGGATCGATGTGAATGCCTGGCCCGCAAGGGTCATCGACCGATCCGCGATTTCGCTGCGAGCGAGATCGGAGACCAACTGCAATATCAGAGAACCACCGGGCATCCGCCGGACGCGGACCACGACCGCTTCCGGCGCCGATTTCAGCTTCGCCGCGACCGAACTCCGGCGATCCCCTCGAACGTCGTCCACCGTCAGTCTTCGTGGTTGTCGGGATAAGCCGTCACCGCGAGGAATCGGATCGGCAAACGCACCAAATCATTTGGCCCGTGGATCCCCTCGCCGTCCAGCAGCAGCGAATCCCCCGGCCGCAAGGTGTATTCGGCATCGCCATGTCCGTAGACCATGACACCTTCGAGCATGTAGAGCAGTTCGGTCCCGGCATGTTGAAAGCGAGGAAACACCTCGCTGGCATCCGTCAGGGTCACCAGCACCGGCTCGAGACGTTTGTGCTGGCCTCGGAGTGCACCGAGCAGTTCGTAGTGATGTCCCACCCTGGTCCCACGCCCGACGATGACCGCGCCGTGGCCGGATTCGACGAACACGGCTTCCCGCTTGGTGTCTGCACCCCGGAACAGTGAGGTCACCGGGACATCCAGGCCCGCAGCCAGACGCGCCAAAGTCGATAAACTGCAGGATGTTTGAGCGTTCTCGATCTTCGAGAGCATCGCTTTGGAGATACCGACCCGGTCGGCCATGTCACCCACGGACAGACCGGTGGCCTTCCGAAGGGTTCGCACCTGGGCGGCGATGGCCGCTTCCAGGTCGTTACCGGTGGGTGCGTCCGCGGCAACCTCACGCTGCACTGGAGCCGGATCGCCGGTGTCGCGGACGACATGTGCACTTTGACCTGCCATGGGAACCCATCCTAGCCGACGGCGTTTCCTGAAATGAAACCTTTTGCGCGTGTCTCTCCCACGAACAAACCCCCTTCCGACTGTCGCCGAAAGGGGGTTTGAGCAACGGTCGTCAAGTTGCCGTAGGAGCCTTCTCCTCCGCCGCGGCACCGGTCATCGCCTCCGCGGCCACCACCGCATCGGCTTCTTTCGCCGGCGCTCCGCCCATCGGCGCGTGCTCCATCACGTATGCCGACTCGCCGTGCACAGAGACGTCCAGGCCTTCGTCTTCGGAGTCCTCGTGGACGCGCAGACCCATGGTCTTGTCCAGCGCCTTGGCGATGAGCCAGGTGACCACGAAGCAGTACACAACCACCGCGAGCACCGCGACCGTCTGCCGCCACAACAGGTCGACACCGCCGCCGTAGAACAAACCGCTGACACCGTTGGGAGCATCGGGGTCGGCGATCAGGCCGATCATGATGGTGCCGAGGATGCCGCCCACCATGTGGATTCCGACAACGTCCAGCGAATCGTCATATCCGAGGCGGTATTTGATCGACACCGCCAGGCAGCAGGCCGCACCGGCGACCGCGCCCACGAGGAGTGCACCCATCGGCGATACTGCGCCACAGGCCGGGGTGATACCGACCAGCGCCGCGATCAGACCCGAGCTGGCGCCCAGCGAGGTCGCGCGACCTTCACGCACTTTCTCGACGGCCAACCATGCGCAGATGCCGGCAGCGGCGGCGGCGACAGTGTTCAGGACTACAACCGATGCACTGTTACCGGCCGCAAGCGCCGAACCACCGTTGAACCCGAACCACCCGAAGAACAGGATGCCGGCACCGAGCATGGTCAGTGGCAGGCTGTGCGGGCGTGGAGCCGCCGGGAACACTTTGCGTTTGCCGAGAACCAGGACCAGTGCGAGCGCAGCGACGCCGGCGTTGACATGTACCGCGGTACCACCGGCGAAGTCGACCGCCATCAGATCGTTGGCGATCCAGCCACCGATGACGGATCCGTCTGCCGAATCGAAGGCGAACACCCAGTGAGCCACCGGGAAGTAGACCAGGACGGCCCAGATTCCGGCGAACACCATCCAGGCGCCGAACTTCATCCGGTCGGCCACCGCACCGGAGATCAGGGCAACGGTGATGGCTGCGAACAGCAACTGGAACGCGGCGACGAGAGCAGGCGGGAGCCCGGGCGAGGCGGGCTCCGCCAGCAGCGACTGCAGACCGAATGCCTCGAACGGATCACCCAGGATCCCGGCGTCACCGAGCGAGTTGCCCAGTACCGACGAGTATCCGAACAGCACCCACAGGATGCCGACCACGGCGAATGCACCGAAGGTCATCATCGCCATGTTCAGCGTGTTCTTGGCACTGACCATGCCGCCGTAGAACATTGCCAGACCGGGCACCATCAGGCTGACGGCTGCGAAGGCTGCCAGCACCCACGCGGTGTCGGCGGCCGCGATCGCTTCATCCATATGTTTTCACCTCAAAAGTTTCATCCTCGACGCCCAAGCGCCGGAGGGAACGATGTCTACCGCTGGTGGACCAACTGCCGTTCAGTGGACCACTGTTGTGTTGCGTCCCTGCGACCAGCTGTTGCAGTCGTGTAACGCAAAATCTTGCCAACTGTCTTGGAAGCTGTTGCAACACAGCGCTTTCTTGATCGTGAATGTCACGGAACCACGCCGCCATACACACTGAGCCACCGCAATCCCGCACCGCGGGTGCGGGATACGCCCTTGTAGTCGGCCATATCCAGCGGCAGGTCTTCGAGTACCCGGTAGAGGCGATCAGCCCACTCGGGAATCGTCGCAATCGCCGTGAACGGCAGGAGATACGTCCGGATCAGGAACATGACCGCATTGCTCTGCGGCAGTCGGATCAGATGCTGCACCTCGGTTCGCAAGAACAAACGCTCCCCCACCTCTTCGAGGGGACCGTCCGCCAAAGTTCTTCGATCCCTGCCCCATTCGGGATAGGTCTCGGTGGATGTGTCGAGCTTGCCGTCCACGGTGAGCGTCCAGTTGGTCCGGCGATAGCTCTGCCCCGGTTGCAGTCGTTTGATGAACTCGTGGGCGCGCGTGGCGATCTTCTCAGAATGCAGACGCGGCACCGGACCATGGATCTGCAGGAAACTCATCCCCACGTCGAACCCGAAGGACCAGTCTGCAGCAAACGTCACAACACCGGCGTCGCCCCACATCTGCTCTTCGCGTTGGTCGAGCAACACCACGTCTTCCTGGACCTGGCCGAAGATATACGTCAGCGGCGGTGCGGGCAGACTGCTCAGGTCACCGAAGACGAAGGTGTCGTCGATGTCGAGAAGTCCGTTGCGCCAGCGGTACGTCGGATGCTCGTTTCCCCGCAGCCGTTCGAGCGCCATGTGCTCGGGGTGGCTGTCGGCAAGCTCGTGCATGACGGTCAGCATCGCGTCCCAGGCCGCGGGAACCATATGCGGTAGACATTGCGCGCGCGAGGGATCCGCGGCAAGTATGCGCACCCGCTCGTCGAGTTCAGCGCGATAGTGCCTGTCGATGACGACCAGGCTCCCACCCCAACCGCCTGCCGCGGTTTCCTTGCGCCCGCCCGCCGGTTCGACATTGGCGCCGTACCGGTATTGGTCCCAAGGGAATGGAAACGGATAGTTCTCGACATCGCCGATGGTGAATGTTCCGGTGGTCGTCATCAGAGGTCCAGCTCCAGGTGGTCACCGAGCGCACGCGAAACACACGGCATCATCGCCTCGCCTGCGGCGCGCTCGTCGTCGGTCAGATACGAGTCCCGGTGATCGATCGGGCCGGAGCGCACCGGCAACCGGCACTCACCACACACCCCTTGGCGACACAGATTGGGCACCGCCACACCACGTTCCAACAGCGCCTCGAGCAGCGATACCTCAGATCCGACCGGGACCAGGACGCCGGTACGGCCCAGACGTGCGGCAAAGGGTTTGCCATCGGCAGCGACGTCGACCACGAACTGCTCTGAGTGAACTCGGGCGGCCGGCCAACCGGCGGAGAGCGCGGCGCCCGCAACACTGTCGATCAACGGGCGTGGCCCGCAGGTGTAGACGTGGGTCCCCAGTGGCGAGTCGGACAATCGCGGCCTCAGGTGCTCCCAGAAGGCATCCGCGGTGTCGACGACAGTCAGCCGACCACCGGACAGCGTCCGCATCTCGTCGGCCAGCGCCCCGAATCCGGGCCGGTGGGTATAGATCACCTCGAACGAGCGGTTCCACGCCGCGGCCGCCCGGACGTGGGACAGAATCGGCGTCACACCGATGCCGCCGGCGATCAGCAGGTGGTGGCGCGCTGTCGCGATCGGTGCAAAAGCACTGCGGGGCAGGGAGATGACGACCTGGTCTCCGATCCCGAGACCATGCAGCCACACCGAGCCGCCGTGGCCGGAATCATCGCGGCGCACGCAGATCGAATATTCAACGGGATCGATCGAAGGGCCGGTCAGGGAGTACGAGTTACGGGTACCGGGTTGCCATTGCACACCGATATGGGCGCCTGGCGAAAATGACGGCAGCGCATCGCCATTCGCCGCGACAAACGTTAATTCGCAGATGCCGTCGCACAGCATACGCACCCGGGTGACCTCCACGAGCAGGTCACCGACACCGACATCGGGAGGTGTGGCCGCCGACATGGTCATCCTGTGTTCTCCCTTCCGTGAGTTCTTCGGAATCCGGGCGGAAGCCCAGATAGGCCGCGCGCCGACGCGAGAAGTGGTGATAGACAACCAACTCGACACCGCAGCCGGAGCAGACCATCGTTTCGTCGATGCGAGACATCGTCGGGGTGACGGTGTGGCAATGGGAACAGAAGACGTCGCGTTCAACAGCGGCAAATCCGTCCGCCTCACCGAGATGGACGATGACGATCTCGGCGTCGATCGCGCCTGCCGCCACAATGAGCGCACGGAGTCGCATCACCGCAGCCCCGGAACCGACGACCACAAATCGCCAGCCGACCCGAGCCGCGGCAAGTTCATCGGCCATCAGCGCATCGCTATTCGCTGATCCAGCCACATCAACGATCGCCGCGCACTCCGGCAACACCGCGGCATGGTCGTCGATGTGGGTTAACGCGTCTGGTCCGACGGCAAAGATCAGGTGATGCGTGGCATGCACGTCGAACTCGATGCCGGAGAGGGTCTGCGCCGACCAGCGCGGCACGCTGGTCGAGGCCATCGACACCGCCATCGCTACGGCGCGAACGAGCGATGGCCGACGAAGAACGCCAACGCCCGGTCGGGGGTGGTGAACCTGATCCGCGAACCCTTCGGAAAGAAGATCGCGTCCTTCGGTCCGGCGTGGTCCACCTGACCGGTCTCAAGATTCTCGAGCCGAAACGTCCCTTCGAGCACAACCTTCATCTCGTCGTACGCGTAGTAGTAGTCGAGCGGCGCGTCAGTGTTCTTGAGTTCGAAGTAGCCGGCCGACATCTCCGACCCTTCCGGGTTGGCATAGACGTCGTCGATGAATCCTTCGGTTCCCGGATACTCACTGATCGGCATCTGCGGCAGGCCTTCCCAGAACTGGGAGGTGACCCGGAATGGGGCAACTTTGTCGGAATCTGTGGTGGTCATGTGGTCCTCCCGGGTCAACGCGACTCAAACTGAGCGCGCTCATGAAACTGTGGGTATTGAGAGGAAACCACATTGCCGATTGCAGCGGTGTTAATTCGCTGACCGTGCCGCACCGCGCAAGACGCTGGGCGAACACAAACTTCGCGCCCGGACCACCAACTTTGTCACGCTGGGTTGATCAGTCGGAAACAAGTTCGTCATATCGGAACTGTTTCCTGTCATACAACGTCGAGTCATACTACGAAACACCAGTCAGAGAACGCGAGCCAGAAGAACTTCACCGGTTACCCACCAGAAAGTCGACTGTGACAGAAACTGCGAAGTACGTGATCGTGGGTGGCGGACTCGAAGGACTTGCCATCGCCTGGTCGCTCGCCAACCGCGGCGAGACCGAAGTCCTTGTCCTCGAACGCGACACCCTTTGCTCGGGGATGACCGGCAAGTCCAGCGGTGTCGTGCGCTGTCACTACGGCACCCCGTCACTGGCGGCGATGTCGTGGTACAGCGTCGACATCTTCACCCGCGCAACCGAACTCTTCGGCGACGACATGGCCTTCCGCCAGTGTGGCTACGTGGTCGGCGTCGGCGAGAACAACCTCGTCCCGCTCAAGGCGAACGTAGCGATGATGCAAGGTTTGGGCATCGACGTCGACTTCATCGGGCACGACACCATGGCTGATCTCTGGCCCGGCCTGCACCTCGACGACTTTGCCGCATTTGCCTACGAACCACTCGGTGGACGCGGTGAGGCCTACCTGGCAGGCCTGCAGTACATCTGCCGGGAACCGAATGGCGAACTGCTCGTTGGTAACTCCGATCACCAGACACCGCAGTACATCGACCCCGACAACTTCGTGAACCGCGCCGATGAGAGCACCGTCGAGAAGACGATCATGAAGCTCGACAGCAGGCTGCCTGACATGCCCGATCCGCGGATCACGAGCTCGTACGTGGGCGCGTACGACGTGACACCCGATTACAACCCGATCATCGGACCTTCTCCGGTCGACGGTCTCTTCCTGGCGACCGGATTCTCCGGTCACGGATTCAAGATCTCCCCCGCCGTCGGCGAACTCGTCGCCGACCTCCTCGCCACCGGGACCACCACCTTGCCGAACGTGGATCCGCGCGACTTCCGGTACAGCCGTTTCGCAGAGAACGATCTACTTCTGAGCCTGAATCCTTATGAAGGTGCAGGTGAGATGCGATGACCACCACCTCTATTCCATCGACCGTCCCCGACCAGGAGCCTGCCATGGCCATCGACGCCGCCGAAGCCTTCACACCCACGGTTCCCGCTGCCGAACCGACCTTGACAGAGATTGTCCACGCCACCGGCACCACGTTCATCCTGGCGTTGTTCGTCACGCTGTCCGGAAAGCCCTGTGCCAAACTCGTTCCGGCGCAGGCCGTCCGCCAGCTGGAACAGGACGGCGTCGGTTTTGCCGGCTACGCCGCCGGGATGATGGGTCAGGAACCCAAAGATCCCGATCTGGTTGCGATGCCCGACGCGTCGTCGTTCACCCCGATCCCCTTTGTGCAGCCAGGTTTGGCTCTCGTGCATTGTGATCCCCACGTCGAGGGCAAGCCGTGGCCGTATGCGCCGCGCATCATCCTCAAGGAGACCTTGCGCCAGGCGGCAAACCTCGGCTTCACCGTCAATGTCGGCGCCGAGATCGAGTACTTCCTTGTCAACAGGGGTGAGTCAGGCGAGTTGACCACCGCCGACACATCGGATTCCAGTCGCCAACCGTGTTATGACGCCCGCGACGTGACACGCATGTACGACCACCTCACCGAGATCTCCAGTGCGATGAACGCGCTCGGCTGGGGCAACTACGCCAACGACCACGAGGACGCCAACGGTCAGTTCGAGCAGAACTTCGACTACGCGGACGCCATGATCACCGCCGACCGGGTCATCACCGCCCGTTACCTACTGTCAGTCATTGCCGAAAAGCGGGGCATGCAGGCCACATTCATGCCGAAGCCGTTCACCGACCGCACCGGATCCGGGATGCACATGCATCTGTCACTGTGGAATGAGAACGGAGCCGTCTTCCCGGACGCCGACGACGACAAAGGCCTGGGACTGTCGTCCACCGCCTACGCGTTCATCGCAGGCATCCTCGAGCATGCCTGTGCCCTGCAAGCCGTCATCGCACCGACCGTCAACTCGTACAAGCGAACCGGCGCCACCACGACCAGCAGCGGTGCCACCTGGTCACCCCGCTACGCCACCTACGGCGGCAACGACCGCACCCACTATCTGCGCGTGCCCGACCACAATCGCGTCGAACTCCGCGGCGGCGACGGCAGCGCCAACCCGTACCTGGCTGCGGCCGGGGCCATCGCAGCCGGACTCGACGGCGTCCGCCGCAATCTCGACCCCGGTTCGCCGGGCAGCGGTGACAGCCCCAGTGAAATGCTGCCCATGACGTTGCTGCACGCGATGGACGCACTCGACAAAGACGACGTCCTGACCGCGGCCCTCGACGTCGCGGGCCCCGGTGTCAGCGAGTACTTCGCCCAGCGCAAACGCGAAGAGTTCTTCGCCTGGCACAACACGGTTTCCGCCTGGGAGATCGATCAATACCTCACCGCCTTCTGACCACCACCCACTTTCAGAACAGGAGTTCGACATGTGTGGAATCGTGGGCTTGCACCTACGTGACCGGGCACTGTATCCCCAACTGGGCACACTGCTGACCGGCATGCTCGATGCGATGTGCGACCGCGGCCCCGACTCGGCCGGCATGTCCATCTACGGCGACCCCATCTGGTCACCCGAGGGTCACGCGACCGTCTCGCTTCTCGAGAGTCCGCTGCCGGCAGGCGAACTCGCCGCAGCGCTGACCGCAGCGATCAGTGTGGAAGCAACCGTCATCGACCTCGACCCCACCACTGTGGTCCATGCACCGGTGCCGTCGGAAGAACTCGTCGCCGCGGTCCGTGCCGTCGCGCCGACCGCCCTGATCATCGGCTTCGGCAGTGACGTCACCGTCCTCAAGGGCATGGGCAACCCCACCGAGCTCGCACACCGTTTCGGACTACCCGACGCGTCGGGGTGGCAGGGCGTTGCCCACACCAGGATGGCCACCGAATCCGCGGTCACCGCAACCGGTTCGCACCCGTTCTCGGTGGGCCCGGACCAGTGCCTGGTGCACAACGGTTCGTTCTCCAACCACATGTCGATCAAGCACGATCTCGAGCGCCACGGCGTGGTCTTCGACAGCGAGAACGACACGGAGGTCGGCGCCCGATACGTGGCCAAGCAACTGGCCGAAGGTGTCGACCTGGAGAAGGCCTTGTTGATGCTCAACGAGCGGTTCGACGGCTTCTACACACTGCTCGTGTCGGACAGCGACTCCTTTGCCGTTGTCCGCGACGCGATCTCCTGCAAGCCCGCCGTCATCGCCGAAACCGACCGGTGGGTGGCGATGGCCTCCGAGTACCGCGCCCTGGCAGGACTGCCCGGCGTCGAATCCGCCCGCATTTTCGAACCCGAACCAGAAGAGGTGTACGTATGGCACCGTCAGTGACCGACACCCCGACCACCACCGACGCCACCGAGGTCGCGGCCTTCGACCTGCTCTCGACAACGGTCCGGGCCGTCAACGAAACCCTGCAGTCGACACAGGCCCCGAAGCAGTCCGTCATCACCGCGCCGCAGGGTGCGCACGCCCTGGCGTGCGGGCTCGACAAGGACATCGACGTCACCATCGACGGTCACGTCGGCTACTACTGCGCCGGGATGAACCAACAGGCCACCGTCACGATCAACGGCAACGCCGGAGTCGGCCTCGCCGAGAACATGATGTCGGGCACTGTGCGGGTCCACGGAGATGCATCGCAGTCGGCAGGCGCCACCGCGCACGGTGGCCTGCTGGTCATCGACGGCAACGCAGCAGCCCGGTGCGGTATCTCGATGAAGGGTGTCGACATCGTGGTCGGCGGCAACATCGGGCACATGAGCGCATTCATGGGTCAGGCCGGGCGTCTGGTGGTCTGCGGTGATGCCGGCGAGGCCCTGGGTGATTCGCTCTACGAGGCCCGGATCTACGTCCGGGGCACAGTCGCCTCCCTCGGTGCCGACTGCATCAAGAAAGAGATGCGCGACGAGCACCTCGCCGAGCTCGCCGAACTGCTCGGCGCCGCCGGGATCGATGCGGACCCGGCCGATTTCACCCGCTACGGTTCGGCCCGCCGGCTCTACAACTTCCACGTCGACAACGCGGCCGCGTACTAACGCCCCGTGCGTATTGACATCTCGATGTTCCAGGAGACGACTTCATGACCCACAACCCGACCCTGCGTGAATCGGCAACCTTCGATCGCGGTGTGATCGCCGAGATCCAGCGAGCAGCAGAAACCGGCATCTATGACATCCGCGGCTGGGGTGCCAAACGCAAACTCCCGCACTTCGACGATCTGCTGTTCCTCGGCGCCTCGATGTCCCGCTACCCGCTCGAGGGTTACCGCGAGAAGTGCGACACCGATGTGGTTCTCGGTGACACCCATGCCAAGTTCCCACTGCACCTCGACATTCCGATCACCATCGCGGGTATGAGCTTTGGCGCCCTTTCGGGCCAGGCCAAAGAGGCACTCGGCCGCGGCGCCAGTGAAGTCGGGACCTCGACGACCACCGGCGACGGCGGCATGACGCCGGAAGAGCGCGGTCAGTCGAAGAACCTTGTCTACCAGTACCTTCCATCGCGATACGGCATGAATCCCGATGACCTGCGCAAGGCCGACGCCATCGAGATCGTCCTCGGTCAGGGCGCCAAGCCAGGAGGCGGCGGGATGCTGCTCGGCCAGAAGATCACCGAACGCGTTGCCGGGATGCGGACCCTGCCCATGGGTGTCGACCAGCGCAGCGCCTGCCGACATCCCGACTGGACCGGCCCCGACGACCTCGCGATCAAGATCATCGAGCTCCGCGAGATCACCAACTGGGAAAAGCCCATCTACATCAAGGTCGGCGCGACCCGCACCTATTACGACGTCAAACTGGCTGTCAAGGCCGGAGCCGACGTGGTGGTCGTCGACGGTATGCAGGGCGGCACCGCAGCCACCCAGGACGTGTTCATCGAGCACGTCGGCATCCCGACCCTCGCTGCCATCCCGCAAGCGGTCCAGGCGTTGCAGGAGATGGATGTGCACCGCAAGGTCCAGCTCATCGTCTCCGGTGGAATCCGCAGCGGCGCCGACGTCGCAAAGGCGATGGCTCTCGGTGCAGACGCCGTCGCCATCGGTACCGCAGCACTGATCGCATTGGGCGACAACAGTCCTCGCTACGCCGATCAGTACCGGGCACTGGGATCCGACGCCGGGTTCTACGACGATTTCCAGGCAGGTCGCGATCCCGCGGGCATCACCACCCAGGATCCGGAGCTGTCGGCGAACCTCGATCCCGTCGAGGGTGGGCGCCGGTTGGCCAACTACCTGCGTGTCCTGACCATGGAGGCCCAGACGCTGGCCCGCGCGTGCGGCAAGTCGCATCTGCGCAACCTCGAACCGGAGGATCTGGTGGCCCTGACCGTCGAGGCTTCGGCGATGGCACGGGTTCCGCTGGCCGGCACCACCTGGATCCCGGGCAGGTACTGACCTTGGTCACCCCGGTGTCACCGGCGCGTGCGGTGGTCGAGGACACCACCGCGCGCGAGGTCGACCACGGTGGCTTCGATCCCGACTCGCTCGAAGCAGTCATCGGGTCGCAAACCCGGCGGTTACGCATCACCGCCGGGCTCTCGGTGAGCGAGATGGCCACCCGCACCGGTATCTCCAAGTCGATGCTCTCGAAGATCGAGAACGCGCAGGCATCCTGCAGTCTCGGGACCCTCTCCAAACTGGCGACGGCACTGGATGTTCCGGTCACCTCGCTGTTCCGCGGTGAGAAGACGCAGCGCGAATCGGTGTTCACCAGGGCGGGTACCGGCGCGGAGATCGTCGGGCGTGGGACCCGGGCCGGACATCACTACGAACTCCTCGGGGCGTTGCGCGGTCAGCATCGGCGCCTCGAGTCCGTGGTGGTGACGCTGCTGTCGGACACCACGATCAGTCCGCGCTTCCAGCATCCGGGCACCGAACTGTTACACATGCTCGAGGGCGAAATGGTTTACAGCCATGACAATTCCGACTACACGCTGCGCGCCGGGGATTCACTCCTCCTCGACGGCGAGGGTATCCACGGACCAAAAGAACTGACTCGCTTGCCGATCCGGTTCCTGGCGGTCACGGCCTACCCCGATAACTATTCCGAATGATTGGGAAGAGATGAAGACCTTCGACTCCATGTGGGCGTCGATACTCGATGTCGGTCGTGCAACCACCGGCGGTTACCGGCGCTTCGCCTGGAACGACGCCGACATGACATTGCGCGAGTGGTTCACCGGCGAAGCATCGGCCCGTGGCATGTCCGTGGAAGAAGACCACAACGGAAACCTCTGGGCATGGTGGTTGCCGGAGGGATGGGTCGGCGATCCCCGCGACGCATTCGTCACCGGCTCGCACCTGGATTCAGTACCCGATGGCGGCGCCTACGACGGCCCGCTGGGTGTGGTCTCGGCGTTCGCTGCCATCGACATCGTCCGCGACCGCGGCATCACCCCGGCGAAACCGATTGCCATCACCGCCTTCTCGGACGAGGAAGGTGCGCGCTTCGGTGTCGCCTGCGTGGGCTCCCAACTCAGCACCGGTGCGCGCACACCGCAGCGCGCGCTGAAACTGCGTGATGCCCAGGGAATCTCCCTCGCCGAAGCGCTCACGTCGTCGGGACGCAATCCAGCGCATCTGGGTACCGACCCCACCCTCGTCGACCGTGTCGGCGTATACGTCGAACTACATGTCGAGCAGGGGCGCGGACTCGACCTGGTCGATCAGCCGATCGCGGTCGCGTCGTCGATCTGGCCCCACGGTCGCTGGTTGTTCGATTTCACCGGCGAGGCCAACCATGCCGGTGCCACCCGCCTCGTCGACCGCCGCGATCCGATGCTCGCCTTCGCTTCGTCGGTCCACACCGCGCGCGGGGCCGCCGCGGTGCACGACGCGGTGGCCACCTTCGGCAAGGCGCGGGTATTGCCCAACGGCGCCAACGCGATCCCGTCCGAGGTGATGGCCTGGCTCGATGCCCGCGCCGCGGATGAACCGACGCTGACCGCGCTGGTCGAGACGATCTCGGCCGAGGCCCGCGCCCACGCCGAGCGCGACGGCATCGACCTGAACATCGTCGCCGAGTCGATCTCCCCGATCGTCGAGTTCCCCGACGACATCCGCAATCGCCTGCAAAATGCCCTCGGTCACCTCGGAGACATCCCGGTGCTCCCCACCGCCGCAGGCCACGATGCCGGGGTCCTGTCGGCGAAGGTGCCGACGGCGATGTTGTTCGTGCGCAACCCCACCGGCGTCTCACACTCCCCGCACGAGTTCGCCGAGGAAATCGACTGCCACCGCGGCGCCGAGGCCCTCGCCGACGTCATGGCCGACTACGTCGCCTGATCCGACCCCCATCCCCCACCCGCAAACGCTCCACATGTACGAAGACGCTCCACAAACATGTGGAGCGTCTTCGTAGATGTGGAGCGTTTACTCAGGTTGTGGATGACTCGTCCAGGTTCACGGTCACGCTGACCGCGCCCGAGTCACTGCGGCGGGCGACCGCATGCCCTGTCCGATCACCGTCCGGCAGTGCCAGCGTGATCGGGCCACCTTCGCCGAGGAAGTTGCGCCACCAGTTCTTCTTGTCGGGCATCCCCACCCTGATGAGCACTTCGTTGCCGGTGCGTCTGTAACTCACCGGCAGCCGAACCGATTTTCCCGATCTGCGTCCGGTGTAGCTGATCACCACCATCGATCCACCGGTCAGTTTGCTCAGGCCAGGGGCCGCGACAGCGGGCACCACCACCTTGTTGACCGCGGCAGCGACCTTCTGGAATGTACTCACGACATCAACTCCTCGTTCTCGGTTCTCACCAGCGCCTGGACTGATCCCTCGACGTCGCGCAATTGATACACAGGCGCGTCGCCGGAAGTACTTCGAGCCGGGCCGCCCCGATCTGCGCGCCGCAGCGTTCGCAGAGGCCGTACGTACCCTGCGCAATCCGTTCGAGAGCGATGTCGATTTCCGCCACCCTGATCTCGGATCGCTCGATCTGGGCGACGAGTTGTCCCCGTTCGAACGCCAATGTCGAACCCTCGGGATCGTGCTCGTCGTCAGCGGTTCCCTCGGCTGCCGCATCGACAACGGAAGCGAGCCTGGCCGACATCTGTTTGATCAGGTCGGTGGTCTCGGACCGATCGGCTTCGAGAGCAGCCCGCGCGACATCGGGATCCATCGGATCAGCGATACGGTTCGGCCGCGGCGGCCAACTGGTCGAGCTGACGCAGCGTCTCCACCTGCGGCGCCGTTTTCAGCAGGAACGTCACGCGTTCGACGTCGGCACGCGCGTAGCCGTCGAGTTCTTCGGTTGACGATCCGGCCGCGAAGATCGTGAACGGGATGTCCGGGCGCCCGCGCTCTGCCAACACCGCACGCACCCGGATGAGCTCCTCCGAACTGGTGTGGGCTCGAGGAAGCCAGGCGTCACCGAACTCGACCAGCCGAGCCAGCGCTGCGGGACTCTCACCACCGATGTAGATGGGCGGATGCGGCGATTGGACCGGCTTCGGCCAGCAGTAGATCGGATCGAAATCGATGTGTTCCCCGTGAAACTCTGCCTCGTCCTGCGTCCAGATGGCCTTCATCGCGGCAAGTTGCTCATTGATCAATGCACCACGGGTCCGCGGGTCGGTTCCGTGGTTCCGCATCTCCTCCCGGTTCCAGCCGACACCTACGCCGAATGCGGCCCGTCCTCCAGAGAGCAGGTCAAGCGTCGCAACCTGTTTCGCGGTGTGGATCAGGTCTCGTTGTGGAAGCAACGCAATGCCGGTTCCCAGCAGCAACCGGGTGGTGACGCCGGCTGCAGCGGTCAGCGCCAGGAACGGATCCAGCGTCCGGTAGTACACCCTGGGCAGGTCGCCGCCGCCCGGATAGGGCGATTCGCGGTTCACCGGGATATGCGAGTGTTCGGCCAGGAACAACGAATCGAATCCGCGTTCTTCGAGCGCCTTGCCCAGCACATCGGGTCGAATGCCCTCGTCGGTGACAAATGTCGAGATTCCGAATTCCATGTATTCCATGGAATCACACACCGGTCCACAACCGGTTCAGAGTGGGGAAACGTCGCTACGCTGGGGAGGATGACACGAGGTCTCGGCGGGTCACATCATCCGGTCGCCGACTGGAGCGATGAGCGGCGCAAGGAAGCGCTGCGATCAACCCGACTGGGCCACAATTGGATTCATTTCGGCGGACTCCGGCGTTTCCTGATGCGAAGCGGATTTGTTCTGTTGGCGCTGTTGATCCTGTGTTCCCAGTACTGGGCTCTCGACGTTGCCCCTGAACGGCAGCGGCTGGCGCAGACACAACCTCAGATCCATTTCATCTACGACGCGGCAGATCCTGCCAACGATGACACCGCCGTGGTCGACATGGTCGGCCTGGGAAACCTCGATGCCAGTGGCACTGCGCGCGCACTCCCGGCCCTGGCCGATATCGGACAGGTGTGGGCGGTGCAATACGACAACGAGGGTCTGGACACCGCCGTCATCAGTCGTATCGTCGTCGCCTACGCGCAGTCGATGGGCATCGACAAGATCGTGCTGGTCGGGCACAGCATGGGTGGCATCATCGCAATCGAGGTGGGCACGCACATCTTCCATGACAGCGAGGTCACGCTGCTCGCGCTCATACTCGACTGCACACCGGTGAATCTCCACGCGGTCCGACCACGTAGCCGTGATGCCGGCGAAGACCTACTCCGGTGGATGGGCTGGCTCCCCGGAGCCAGGGAAAGCCGCGGTCTGCGTCTCGTTGTCGAGACGGTGGCGCGCAAGGATCAGTACCTGTTGACGGACTCCGCACGGCACCCACTCCTCGACCCGCTGGCTTTGGGCGAGACCATCCGCGACGTGCTGAGAACCAAGATCTTCAACACCGACGCCGCCAGCAACGGGCTGATCCAATCCCAATTTCTTGCCATCGCGGCTTCCGGCGCCTCAGATGACCTTGCCACCATCAGCAAGGAAGCCGGCGATCGTCCGTTCCCGGCGATCATCTTCCTGCGCCCGGACTTCGCCACCGACGATCCCGTTGTCGACGTCGACTACTCGCAGAAGGTCCTCTTCGATACGACCGGCGGACCTTCCGGGCGATTGTTTGTGGTGCGAATGCCCAGTACCGGGCACGCCAACCCGAAGCAGCAACCGGAGGCCTACAACACCGCGATCCGCGACGAGGTCATTCCCTATCTGCGGAAACTCGAAGAAGAAGCCAGCAGTACGGCAGCGGCGGGTGCGGCGATTCGGGCCGACGGGCAACGCTGACCAGGCCCACTCATCGGGCATCGTCGGTGAGGGTCGGCCCGTCCGTGGCAGCGGCCTGCGGAACACCCAGTCGCGCATCGACCACCAACCCGACGATACCCAGCGCGAACAACCCCGCCGACAGTGCGATCATCCCCGCGCTCCCATCACCGGCCAGCGCATCGCCGACGATGACCACTGCGGCCGTGGCGGGCATGACCCCGACAATGGTGGCCACCAGGTAGGGAACGAACCTGATCGACGACAGTGCCGCGATGTAGTTGGTGGCGGTGAACGGAAACGGCACGATCATCCGGAGCGACCCGACGGCAAGCCACCCGCGGCGCTCCATCCGCTGTTCTATCGAGCGGGCCACCGGAGACCGTAGATAGGGCTTGATCCGTTCGCGTCCATAGCGGCGGACGAGGACAAAGGCCACGATGGCCGCGAACGTTGTCGCCAGCATCGAACCGACAAATCCGGTCACCGGACCGAACAGCAGCCCGGCGGACACACTGAATGCCGACCTCGGCGCAGGGAAGATCGTGATGACCCCGTAGCCGAGGAAAAACAGTGCGGTGAATGCGAATCCGAAGGAGTCGGCCCAATCACGAAGACTTTCTATCGACGGGATGGGAACCAGATACGCGGCAATCGCCAGAGCTGTGAGGACGATCGTGGCGACAACAGCCCGAAACACCACGGACTGATTCATCCGCCCGCGTGAGATCACTGGCCCCAATGTACCGAGACATGTTCGTACTCAATCTGATCGAGAGGACAGTTCACCGAATATTCTGCGACGATTCATCTGCGATCACCCCGATGACGGCCGGCGCGTCCACCAGCAACACCGGAGCAGTCCCGGTTGCCGTGATCCCACCGAGCCAGGCTTTTGCCGACACATACGCTCTGGGTCCTTCTGTCACAAGCTGATCCGAGCTATCGCCGACAGATAGTCTTCGGCACGCCGTAGCGACCACACCTCGCCCATCTTCGCCCCGATGTCGAAGAGATTGGCCTCGTGGATGGCCCGTACCCGGTCACCTGCCGCATCGGCGACCACGATCGGCACGAACCCGTACTGCATGGTGTCCAAGGTGGAGGCGCGTACGCATCCGCTGGTCGAGAATCCGGCGATGAGCACCGTATCGACCTGCAACGAGGTCAGGTATGCCGCCAACGGCGTGCCGAAGTAGGCGCTCGGGTACTGCTTGGTCAGGCGAAGCTCGTCGGCGGCCGGTTCGAGCCCTTCGACGAACTCACCGAAAGGGTTCTGAGGGGTGAAGGCTTTCAAAGACGGCACCTTACGGCCGAACACTCCGGCGTCTGCGAGGTCCGGCCGCAGAACCACCTCGGTCACGACCACCGGGATCCGGGCGGCGCGTGCCGCGGCCAGTAGAGAACGCATCGCGTCGACGACGGCTGTTGCGGGTTCGCCGATGAACAGGCCGCAGTCCGGATCGACGTAGGCGCGCGCCGGGTCGACGATCAGCAGCGCCGGGCGGGTCCCGGGCTCCAGGTGGCCATCGAAACCGCCTGTCGCGTAACTGTCTTCGTGGTCATCCTGCCAACTCACGACGCGACGCCGACAACGTCCTTGCGGCACTGCAGCAGCGGCTGGATCCTGCTTCCGAAGTTCTCGACACCTGCGACGAAATCGTCAAAAACCAGCATGATGCCCTTGACTCCGTTGATCGCGGCAACCTCATCGAGCATCTTCGCGCAGGTCTCGAACGATCCGACAATCGTCCCCATGTTGAGATTCACGGCGCCCTCGGGCAGCGAGATCGTTTTGGCCGTCGAACCTTCGCCTGCGGTCTTGTCGGTCTCGGTCTGTTCGACCATGAAGCTCAGTGCATCGGCGTCGGCGTTCGCGTTGTAGTCATCCCACTTCGCCTGCGCTGCCTCATCCGTCTCATCGGCAATCACCATGAACAGTGCCAGCGCCCCCACATCGCGGCCCGATTCCGCCGCCGCCGCAACCATTGCGGAAACGGTGGGCTCGAACGCAGTCGGAGTGTTGACGCCGGAGCCGAGTACGAAGTTGTAATCGGCATGCTCGGCGGCGAACTTCATGCCGCGTGCGGACTGCCCGGCGGCAACGATCGGCACCGTCCCACCCGCCGGTCGCGGCGAGAGTCGACAATCTTCCATCTGATAGAACTCACCGACGTGATTGCTGACGCCGGTGTCCTGTAGCTCCCGGATGACCTGCACATATTCGGTGGCGCGGTCGTAGCGGTTGCCGAAGTGCTCATCACCCGGCCACAGACCCATCTGGGTGTACTCGGCCGGAGCCCAACCCGAGACGATGTTGATCCCGAAGCGTCCCGGGGCAATCGAATCGATGGTCGATGCCATCCGCGCAACCAGCGCGGGTGGCAGGGCCAGGATGCCGGTCGACGCGTAGAGCTTGATCTTCTCGGTGACGGCGGCCAGGCCTGCCATCAGGGTGAACGATTCGAGATTGTGGTCCCAGAACTCGGTCTTGCCACCGAATCCCCGGAACTTGATCATCGACAGGGCGAAGTCGAACCCGGCCGCCTCGGCCTTCTGCACGATCTCCTTGTTCAGTTCGAAACTCGGTTTGTACTGCGGTGCAGCCTCACTGATGAGCCAGCCGTTGTTGCCGATGGGGATGAAGACGCCAAAGTCCATGCGAGCAAGGCTGCACTTGCCGTGTTTCATGCACATTGCGACACCGGATCGGCGTTGAAACGATTCCTTCGCAACGTCGTTCCAACGGTGCCGTGGCAGCGCATCTCGATCTGTACGACCGCACGAGCATCTAGTGCCCCGAGTCAAAAGTTCTTTTGCAGTCTCCGTCGTTCGATCGGCGCCTGGCGGCGTTGTCGTCGGTCGGTATAGCTCCGCTATGCCTTCCTCCTC
Organism: Williamsia sp. Y853; assembly: GCF_056786495.1. Classification (NCBI taxonomy): domain Bacteria; kingdom Bacillati; phylum Actinomycetota; class Actinomycetes; order Mycobacteriales; family Nocardiaceae; genus Williamsia; species Williamsia sp. Y853. Next base: position 612,525 of record NZ_JBXCJC010000004.1, on the reverse strand, counting down.
CGCCTTGCCAGCCACCCATCGCCCCACCGGAGACAAGCAAGAAACTTTCGACTCGCGACACTACGTTGCGGTGACCCCGGCACCGACCGGCTTGTCGTTCGATCGCACCAGCGTTGCCGCGAGAACGAGGACAACCGAGATGACGCCACCGACGACGAAGGCGAGGTGTGTTCCGTCGGAGTTCGCGATGATCGCGGAGTTGCCGTCGTCCGTAGACGCCGTGATTCCCCGTGTCATCAAGGTGATGAACAGGGCGGTACCTGCCGCACCGGCAACCTGCTGGATCGTGCTGATCGTTGCACTGCCGTGTGAATACAACTCGCGTGGCAGCGAACCCAGCGCGGACGTCATCAACGGCGTGAGGGCGAATGCGATGCCGGCACTCAAGATCACATGCGCGATGATGACCGTGTAGAGCTCGGAATCGGCGTCGAGCGTGGCGAGCAGCCACGTGCCGACGCTCATGGCGATCGTGCCGGGCAGCACCAATGGCCTTGCACCCCAACGATCGAAGAGCGCGCCCACACCTGGCCCCAGCAGTCCCATCACCAAGCCACCCGGCAGCAGGACCAATCCTGTTGTCAGGACGCTCTTGTCGAGGACGTTCTGCAAGTACAGCGGCAGCAGGATCAGTGCACCGAACAGCGTGAGCATCAGCCCACCCATCAGCAACGCCGCGAGCCTGAACTGCGCGATCTTGAAGGTCCGCAGATCCAGCAGAGCCCGGCCGCGTTCGACAAGCTTCATCTGTCGGACCACGAAGAGTCCCAGTGAGGCGACGCCGATCACCAGCGGAATCCATGGCGGCACGGGAGTGTGGCCTGCCGACGACTCACCGATACTGCTGAGCCCGTACACGATTCCGCCGAAGCCCAGGGCAGAGAGCGGGATCGAGATGACGTCGAGGTGCGACGGCTGCCGCTCGGCGACGTCGCGCACGAGGATGCCGCCCAAGATCAGCACAACGGCCGCCACCGGCAACACGATCCAGAACATCGCACGCCAGCTGAGCGATTCGAGGATCAGACCGGACACGGTGGGCCCGATGGCCGGGGCCACCGAGATCACGACGGAGACCAGTCCCATCATGCGACCGCGTGAATGCTCTGGCACGACATTGAGGATGGTGGTCATCAGTAGCGGGATCATCAATGCGGTACCGACGGCCTGGATCACCCGGGCAACCATCAAGACCTCGAAGCCGGGCGCCACCGCGGCGATAAGCGTTCCCAGCGTAAACGACGACATCGCCGCGACGTACACCCAGCGGATGCTGAACCGCTGCAGGATGAAACCCGTGGTGGGGATCAGGATCGCCATCGTCAACAGGAAGCCGCTTGTCAGCCATTGCGCGGTGGCCGCGGTGATGTCGAGATCCTTCATCAGCGTCGGCAACGCGACACCCAGGATGGTCTCATTGAGGATCACCACAAATGCCGCGACAAGAAGCAACGAGATCAGAAGAACACTGCCGGCCGGACTTTCGTCACGCCTATCGGCTCTGACGCCGACATTCACACTCTCGGTCACGATCACATCCACTCGGGTAGCCGCTGAAGAACTTTCGCAGCATATATCCATGTGTCAGTGACTGCCACTTTGGCATCGGGTGACATAGAGTTGAGGTCATGTCAACCTCTTTTCCGGGCGCAACGCTCGATCTCCGGACCCGGCGCCGCAACGAGACGCGGATCGAGATTCAAAAGGCAGCGCTCGATCTGTTCGAGCGGCACGGCTTCGACGAGACGACGGTGGACGAAATCGCTCGCGTTGCCGGCATCTCGTCCCGAACCTATTTTCGATACTTCGCGACCAAAGAGGATTGCATCCTCGGTGACATCCACGGTTTCGATGTCGCCCTCCAGACCTGTATCGAGGCGGCCAAAGCCACAGACGAATCGCTGTCCACCTTGTCGCTGGCCGACATCGAAGAGGCATTCCGCGGTGCCATCACAGGCTTTCGGCACGAGCAGAGCGAAGTCGCCGCGACGTCCCTGCGCATTCGGAAGCTGGTCTGCGCAAACCCGACGCTGAGCAAGGTCTGTATCGGCCGCTGCGCGGAGAACACACAACGCTGGTTGTCGCTGCTGGACCAGCAATGCCCGGCGACAACACGTTCGCGCATCCGGATGATCCTCGAGATCGCACAGCTGTCCGTGCAGTGTGCGTTCGACGAGTGGGTGAACGCCTGCGACCCGGACCTGCCCGACGCCGATCTGCTGACGATCTACGACACCGTCTGCATGCGGGTACGTAATCTCTGAGGTCACCCGCAGGCACGCGGACAGCACAAACCACAAACGACCGGCCGCACGCGGGTCACGCGTACGGCCGGTCGATTCGTTCGATGCGGGTTGTTACCTCAGTTGGATTTCACCACAACCGAATCCGCGTCATCAGAGACCTTTGTGGAGTCGTCTGATTTGACCCAGATCAGCATGACCACCGCGATGGCCATACACACCGCGGGGAACAACAGTCCGAAGGTGACGTCGTCGGCCTTGGAAGTCTTGCCGATGATGAACGGACCGAAGAACCCGCCTGCGGCCGCGATGCAGTTGATCACTGCCAGACCGACCGCCGTCTGCGCCCGCGGCAGAGCCTCGCTGGCCAGGGCCCAGAACGGGCCGAGGTAACCGAAGACACCGACGGCGAGCAGAACCAGACCGAACATCGCCACGTTGGCGTGGTCACGGGTGGCCATGGTGATGACCAGTCCGGCGACCGCGACGACCAGCGTCCCCATCACGACGACCTTGCGATTTCCCATCAGATCGGAATACCGAGCGATGAGGAGCATCGCAATCGCACCGAAGATGTACGGGATCGAGCCGTAGACACCGATGTTCGTGGACGAGTAATCCGGGTTCAGCTGCTTGACGATCTGCGGCAGGAAGAACGTCATCCCGTACAGGCCAACGGCATACAGCAGGTTGATGACCGCGAGGTAGAGAACCTTCGGGTTCTTGATCACCGTGAGATCGATGTGCGCCGTCTCGTCGTCCTCGGCGTTGTAGTCCTTACTGATCTCATCCTCGAGCCACTTCGCCTCGTCCTTGTTCAGCCATTTGGCCTTGCTCGGTCGATCGGCGAGATAGAACAGGACCCAGATTCCGATCAGTACCGGCGGAAGGCCCTGCAGGATGAAGATCCATCGCCAGGACGAGAGCCCGAACCACTCCACGTGGTCGAGAATCCACCCGGCGGTCAGTGAGCCGATGATCAGGGCGACCGGCTGCGCCAACGACATCCGGGCGATACCGCGGCCGCGGTCCTGATTACGGAACCAGAAGGTCAAGTACAGCAGCAGCCCGGGGAAGAGACCGGCTTCGGCGATGCCGAGCACGATGCGCGCGATGTACAGCTGAGCCGTGTTCTGCACGAACCCGGTGGCCATGGTGACGATGCCCCACGAGATGGCGATGCGCGCCAGCCAGATTCGCGCACCCACCTTCTTCATGACGATGTTGCTGGGGATCTCCAGGACCACGTAGGCGACGAAGAAGATCGCCGCGACGGTGCCGTAGGTCGCCAGGCTGATGCCCAGGTCCTCCGACATCGACAGCTGCGCGTAGCTGATGTTCGACCGGTCCATGTAATTGAACATGTAGAGAAGGAACGTGATCGGCAGAATCGATCGCGACACCTTGGACAGAACCGCGGATTGGTCGACCGCGGAGGTGTTGATACTCATGACGTCTCCTTGTAATGGCGCCTGGTGGAATTCGGTTGCGGCAGTGACTGGCTGGTTTTCATCGAGCCGCCGATGCCGCGGATTGGCCGGCGAGCCGGCCCATGGTCAGAGCATTGGCGACGGCATTGCCGCCACCGACGTAGCGATTGCCGAGGATTCCTCCACCGGCTTCGCCCGCTGCGAACAGGCCTTCGATCGGGTTGCCCTTGGTGTCGAGAACGGCAGCCCTGACATCGATCTCCAGACCCGCGTGGGTACACACCAATTCGGCGGGCACGATTCGGGTGGCGTAGTACGGCGCCTGCGCGATCGGAGTGACTCCACCCGTGACGCCCTTGGCCGCCAGCGACCGATCGCGTTCGAAGTCGACGTCGGTCCCGTTCGGGAGCTGGTCGTTCCATCGAGAGACTGTGGCCTGCAACGCTTCCGCCGGAACATTGACCTTGGTGGCCAGTTCGGCCAGGGTTTGCGCAGCCAGAACCGAACCCGCGCGGACATGGTCCTCGACGAGCTCCGGTGTCCAGTCGATGTAACCGGGCGGAAGTGCACGCCGGGCAGCTTCATCGAAGACCATCCACACCGGCAGCCCATAGCGATCGATCTGGGTGTCGATCAGGCCACCGGACACGGCGTAGGAGGCATCTTCGTCCATGAACCGATGTCCCGCACCGTTGATGTGCAGGCGCGACCGCGGCGGGAATCCCGCCTGCCAATGGTGATAGCCGACGAACTCGGCGGTCGGCAGCAACAGGCCCCAGCCGTCACCGGCAATCGACGCCGACACCTGTTCGGCGTATCCGATGTGATCGCCGCGGGAACCGGGAGCAGCGACGACGAACAAGGAGTCACCGGCCCGGTTGGCGTGCGGGAACCAGCGATCGACGAGCGCCTTGTTCTGCGACAACCCACCGGATGCGACAACCACGGCGCCTGCATCGAGTTCGACACCGTCGACGACGACGCCGGTCACCCGGCCATCGGCAGAGCGGAGCTGCTCGACGCGGGTGTGCATGACGGCGTCGATCTTGTGGGCCTTGCGTGCCTTGTCGAGAACTTGCACCAAGCCGTAGCCCTGGTCCTTGGGGACGTGCGCACGCCACACGTCTTCGACGCCCGCACGGGTCAGGCCCGGAGTGTGGGCGTTGCCCGAGATCTGGGCGGGCACCTCGACACCTAGATGCAGCATCCACTCGAGCGTGGGTCCGGCGAGTTCGCAAAAGCGCCGCACCAGACCAGGTTTGAGGAGCCACTGGTTCAGGTCCATGTAGTGCTGGAAGAACCGTTCAACAGTGTCTTCGATGCCGAGCTCTTTCTGAACGCTGGTCTGTGCGGCCGTGAACATCCCGGCCGACAGCTGCGTGGATCCACCGAGCTCACCCTCGGACTCGAAGAGGATCACCGATGCGCCACGTTCGGCAGCGGACACCGCGGCCGCGAGACCGGCACCGCCGCCTCCGATCACCACGACGTCGTAGTCGCGTTCACTCATGACAGCTCTCCGTCCATCTCTTCGAGAATCCGGTGATACGTCCCGTTGGAGACCAGTCCACCGTCGACCGTCATCTCGGATCCGGTCATGTACGACGACCCCTCGCCGAGGAGGAATTGCACAACACTCGTGATCTCCGACGGCTGCGCCATCCGGCCGGCGGGCACACTGGCCACCGCGCTTGTCACAAATGAATCGGCACCGGCCAGCAAGGGTGTCTCCACCAGTCCGGGATGAACCGAGTTGACGCGGATACCCCATGCTGCCAGCTCGCCTGCGGCGGACTTGGTCAGGCCGCGAAGACCCCACTTCGAGGTGGAGTACGACGGTGAGAAGTAGCCGATCTGTCCTGAGATGGACGAGATGTTGATGATCGAGCCGCCTCCGGAATCACGCATCAGCGGTGCCGCGGCCTGAATCCCGTAGAACGGGCCGTCGAGGTTGATCGCCATCACCGATCGCCAGGTCGACGCCGTGGTGTCCATGAACCGTCGGCGCCGGGAGATCCCGGCGTTGTTCACCAGGCCGTGAAGGGCGCCACACGATGTCGTGATCTCGCTGATCACCTGGGCCCAACTGGCGGGATCGGTGACGTCGAGGCGATGGCCGGTGGCCGATCCCCCGGCAGCGACGATCTCTTCCACGATCGGGGCGGTGTCCGCGATGTCGCCGACCGCCACGTGCCAGCCATCGGCGGCCAGCGTCCGGGCATGGCCCGCGCCCATCCCACCGGCAGCACCGGTGATCAGGACGACCTTGCGGACATCGTCGGGGTCAGACATGGCGGGATCCGCCGTCGACGGCCAGGATGTGACCGGTCACGTACCGGGCGCTGTCCGAGAGCAGGAACAGCATCGGGCCGACAACCTCTTCCGGCGATGCGATGCGGTGCAGCGGGATGATGTCCAGTGTCTTGGCCAGAGCCGGTGCGTCGTCCTGGACCCACCGGGTCATCTCGGTGTCGATGAAGCCGGGGGCGATCGCGTTGACGCGGATACCGAGGTCACCGAACTCGACGGCCAGGCACTCGGTCAGGTGAGCGACTGCGGCCTTGGCGGAGCAGTAGGCGGCGCGGCCACGGCGGACCCGAACCGCGGCGACCGATGCCATGTTGACGATCGCACCACCGGGAGCCATCACCGCTGCAGCGGCCTGCGCGCCGTAGAGGACGCCCTCGACGTTGATCGACAGCGAAGCCTGCATCTGCGACGGCGGGATCTCGGCGGCCGGGGCCTCGGGGAAGATGCCGGCGTTGTTGATCCACAGATCGACGGCGCCGAACTCCTCGACGGCGCGCTGGGCCAGCGCCCGCTGCGCTTCCGGATCGCGGACGTCCACCGACGCCGCCACGACGCGTCCGGCGTTCTCGACATCGGCGACCTCGGCGTTGAGGTCGTCGGCCGTGCGAGCCATCTGCTCGCCGTTGATGTCGGCGCCGACCACGTTGACCCCGCGCCGGACCAGTGCTGCGGCGAAGCGGGCGCCCATGCCCTGTGCCGCACCGGTCACCACGGCGACCTTGCCTGCCAGATCCGGATGGCTGACAACCATCGGCGTTGCTTGCACCCGCCCGGGATGTCCGTTCTCGGAATTGTTGGCATCAGAAGTGGTCGAAGTCATCGGGTCTTCTCTCTCTTACGGATTGGAACGACAAACATGTTTTCGGGGACGTCGCATGACGCGTCCGGAGGCGACTAGTCGTCGCGGAACACCTGGCGGTGCTCCACCAGCCACTGGCCGGACGAGGCCCGGACCAGTTGGTCGACGGTGGTCGTCAACCGCACCAGCGAGCTCTCTTGGCCCTTCGGCGTGGCCACGATCTGCAGGTATGTGTGGCCAACGACGTGATCGGCATCGACACCGGGTGTGACGTCGACGTTGGTGATCACATGCCGGCTGACCACACCGCCGGCACGGCCTTGCTCGGCAAAACGGCGAGCAAACGCCTCCAGCTGCGCGCGGCCCTGCACCGGAGCCGGGTACGACGGCGACTCGAAGACGCCGTCCGCGGTGAAGGTCGACGCCCAGGCACTCGCCGCACCGGTGTCGATCAGGCGGGCCTGACGTGCGTAAGCGCGGACCACCTGCGGATATACGGCGTCAAGGTCGCCTTCAGAGCTCGACTCGCTCAGGGTGCCATCTGCAGCAGTGTGCGCGGACATTGGCCAACTCTCGATTCGGTGTGCGATAATCGCACGCAGTGATCTATAACCGAACGCGAGGTTATTCAGGTCACATTGCATACGTCAAGTCTGGTGGCGCGCAGCGTTAGGGAAAGGTCGGTACGAACACATGACGACAACGGATTCGAAACCTGAAGATCAGGTGGTGACCGGCGATGCCAAACTCGACGCCGGGATGTCGAAAACGCTGCATGCGGGCCTGAGCGCACTGGCAGCGGTCTGCGCATCGGCAGACGGGCTGACCGTCACGCAGGTGGCCGAGACCATCGGGGTGCATCGCACCGTCGCCCATCGCATGATGCGCACGCTCGAAGCGCACCGACTGGTTCGGCGCGACGATTCATCGAAGAGATTCTTTCCCGGGGCGGGGCTGGTACCACTCGCCGAACCGGTGGAACGAGACCTGAGGGCACTGGCCGTGCCGGTTTTACAGGAACTCGCAGATGCGACTGGTGCCACCGCGCACCTGGCCATGCAGGAAGGACCCGATCACGTGCGGGCCATCTTTGTCGTCGAGCCGCGCCATGCGCCGATGCACATCGCCTTTCGGGCCGGGCATCTGAGCCCCATCGACCGCGGATCCGCGGGATTGGCGCTACTGGCGGCCGGTCCCCCTCGCAGCGACGAACGGCCTGATGTCACCAGTGCCCGCGAGCGTGGATACGCGGTGAGTTTCTCCGAGGTGATCTCCTCGGTGCACGGTGTCTCCGCCATCGTGCGGGCACGCCGAAGGACCCCGATGAGTATCGGGGTTTCGGTCTTCGAGTCGACTGCGGCCGACCGGGCCGCGCCCGCGGTACTCGCCGGCGCCGCCGAACTCGGGCGCGCGTTGAGCTGAAGCTCGCACGCGCCGGTCCGGCGGCATCACGATCACAGCGAGCGGCCGGCCCAGCTCCACGCATAGGTGTCGTCCTCGACGGCCAGTCCGCCCTCGCCCAGATCGAGCGGGGCGAAGGTGTCGACCATGACGGCCAGCTCCTCGAAAACCTCCGCGCCCAGCGAGGCCTCGGTCGCCGAGGGCTGCGGTCCGTGGGCATGCCCGCCCGGATGCAGCGAGATCGAGCCCAGACCGATGTTCGTACCCTTACGTGCCTCATAGTCTCCGGCGACGTAGAACATCACCTCATCGGAGTCGACATTCGAGTGGTAGTAGGGCACCGGAATCGCCAACGGGTGGTAGTCGACCTTGCGCGGCACGAAGTTACACACCACGAAGTTGTGGGCCTCGAAGACCTGGTGGACCGGCGGCGGCTGGTGAACCCGGCCGGTGATCGGTTCGAAGTCCTCGATGTTGAACGTGTACGGGTAAAGACAGCCGTCCCAGCCGACCACATCGAAGGGGTGCGTGTCGTAAGTCATGACAGTGCCCAGGATTTCGCCTCCGGCACGGTGTTTCACGAACACCTCCACGTCGCTGCCCTCGACCAGGAGCGGCTCACACGGGACCACGAAATCGCGTTCACAGAACGGCGCATGCTCGAGGAACTGGCCGTATTTCGACAGGTAACGCGCGGGTGGGGTGATGTGCGAGTTCGCCTCGACCGCATACAGGGCCGACGACTCCGCAGGCAGCCACCGGTGCGTCGTCGCACGCGGCACGATGACGTAATCCCCTGCGCGGTACGGCAGCTTACCGAAGACCGTCTCGAGGACACCGGTTCCGCGCTCGACGTAGACGCATTCGTCGCCGATCGAATTGCGGTAGTAGACAGACGGTTCGGTGCCGGTGACGACATAGGCGATCCGCACGTCACTGTTACCAAGGATCAACCGACGGTCGGTGACCGCATCAGCGGTGTTGCCCGCTGCGAACAATGCGTGCAGCTGCAGGTGCCGGGGCTTGAGTGGATGATTGGGGGTCAGACGCTGATCGGTCCACTCCCACACCTTCGAGTCGACGATCGCGGCTGGAACGCCGCGGTGGTACAGCAGAGAAGAATCGGACGAGAAGCCTTCCTCACCCATCAACTCTTCTCGATACAGAGTCCCATCGGGCTGGCGGTGCTGAGTGTGGCGTTTGCGGGGCATGTCGCCCACTGCCTGATAGAAGGCCACGATCGACTCCTTCTTTTGGTTGGTCCGAACACGTCATGAGCTGGAGAGTGTTCGAATATCGGATACCAGTGTTCGCTATTTGGGGATGTGCGATACGGTACAAGCCATGTCAACATCCAGCACAGCTACCCCTGGTTCGACCCACGGTGTGCCCGCGGAGTGGGCAGGACTCATCGATGACGCGGCGATCTTCCCGCCGGGCAACAGTCCACTCCCCGATGCGGTGACCGCGTTTCACGTGCGCCGTCGCGAACAGTGGTATGCGCCATTGGTTTCGAGCTTCGTCGTCTCCGGAGCCGCCGTCGGGGACATCGATTCGCCCACGGAACTGCCGGTGTCACTGGTCGTCGGTGGTGGACCCGATGCCCTCCACAAGGCGCTTTCCACCGCGCGGACGGTGAATGTTTCCGTTGTTGCGGTCGAGGTTGCCCTCCGCGACCCGGACGACCTGTCCGGCGGCGTCCGACGAGTTGCCGCCGTGCGTGACATCGCACAGGCTGATGGCCTGCTGACCTCCGGCACTCCGGTCTACGTCGAAATGCCACAGTCCGATGCCACCGACGGATGGCTGGACGCGGTGAGTGTGGCAGGTGAACGCGGGTTGCTGCTCAAGTTCCGAACCGGTGGCGTAACTGCCGACTTGTTCCCCTCACCACAGACACTTGCTTCATGGATCGTCGCCGCGTGCAGTCGCGGAGTCGCTTTCAAATGCACTGCAGGACTGCACAATGCGGTGCGGCACACCGCCGATGACGGTTTCGTCCATCACGGATTCCTAAACGTCATGCTGGCGACGGACGCTGCCGCCGAAGGCGCGGACATCGAACAGATCACTGCCCTGCTCGCCGAAGAGAACTCGGCAGAGTTGGCCAAGCGCGTCGAGTCCATCGATGTCCCGGCCGTACGACGCCGGTTCGTGTCACACGGAAGCTGCAGTGTGATCGAGCCTTTGGAAGATCTCCTCACTCTCGAACTGTTGGAAGGACCACAATGAGCAACACCATCACCTGGGTCGACGGAGCCGCCGGTTCACTGTTCGATGTCGACAACCTGCCCTACGGAATCTTCGATCGCACCGCGAACCCGGGAACACGCCGGGTTGGTGTCCGCATCGGTGACCACGTACTCGATCTCGCACCGTTGGCCGCTGACGCGGGTCTCGATGTCGCAGCGGCATTCGAGGCAGGCACGCTCAATTCGTTCATGTCACTGGGCAAGGGCTCCTGGGATGCGGTGCGGGTGTGGCTGATCGAACTGCTGACGAACCCCGCACATCGCGAGGTGGTCGTCCCGCATCTGGTCCCGCTGGCCGATGTGACCATGTATATGCCGTTCGAGGTGGGCGACTACGTCGACTTCTACGCCTCGGCAGATCACGCATCGAACGTGGGCAAGATCTTCCGTCCCGACCAGGCCCCGTTGCTCCCCAACTGGAAGCACCTGCCGGTCGGTTACCACGGCCGGGCCGGAACCGTGGTTCCCTCCGGCACAGACATCCTGCGCCCCAAGGGACAACGGAAGCCCGCCGACGCGACCGAGCCCGTATTCGGCCCGAGTGCACGCCTCGACATCGAGGCCGAACTCGGATTCGTGGTGGGGACCGGCACCGACCTCGGCGATCCGGTCACCACCGCGGAGTTCGCCGAGCACACGTTCGGCGTCGTCGGCCTCAACGACTGGTCGGCACGTGACATCCAGGCGTGGGAATACGTTCCGCTCGGCCCGTTCCTCGGAAAGTCCTTTGCCACCAGCATCTCTCACTGGGTCACGCCGCTGGCTGCACTATCAGCGGCATGGTGCGAACTGCCCGGACAAGACGGTTCCGAAGGCAATCCGAAGGTGCTCGACTACCTGGCGGTCGACGGGCCCGCCGGCCTGGACATCGACGTCGAGGTCGTCGTGAACGGCCACGTCGTCACCATGCCCACCTATCGGTCGATGTACTGGGGCGCTGCGCAGATGCTTGCCCACATGACCGTCAACGGTGCGTCGATCCGCCCGGGCGACCTGTGGGGATCAGGCACCATCTCCGGCGCCGAACCCGGCCAACGCGGTTCGTTCCTCGAGCTCAGTTGGGGATGGCGCAACCCGTTTGCTGTCGGCGACGACGAACGCCTCGCACTCGAAGACGGCGATACCGTGACGTTGCGGTACACCGCTGAAGGAACACTCGGTGGCCGTATCGCACTCGGTGAAGTGACCGGCCGGATCATCGATGAGCGCTGACCGCGTACGCGGCGTGGCTTAAGCTGCACCGCATGCCCGCCGAAACCGCCCAGACCCTCGACCGTGGTTTGCGGGCACTTCGCACGCTCGCCGCGCATCCCGGCGGGTTGACCATGTCGGCCCTGGCGGCGGAACTGGGAATCAATCGCACCATCGTGCACCGCCTGATCAGCACGCTCGAGCAACACGCTCTGGTGCAACGACGTGCCGATGGTCGGCTCAGCGTCGGGCTGGGCGCGCTGTCCCTGGCGACCGCGGTGAAACCGGTGTTGCGCGATGCCGCAACACCGGTTCTCCGTGAACTCGCAGAGGACCTGGGTTGCACGACGCACCTCACCATCGCCGATGGCGGCGATGCCCTGGCACTGGTTGTCGTCGAACCCACGTGGACGGACCTGCATGTCGGGTACCGGATCGGAGCCCGCCACCCCCTCACACAGGGGGCGGCAGGCAAGGCGATCCTGCTCGGCAGGAGCGCGTCCACCGAGGCCTATGTCGTCACCAGCGGTGAATTGCAGTCGGGTGCGCTGGGTCTGGCAGCGCCGGTCCTGGGCGTCGAAGGCCTGGAGGCCAGCGTCGGCATCATCACGGTCCGAGAAATCGATGCGGACCAGGCGGGCCCTCGTGTCACCGCCGCCGCAGCGGCACTGGCCAGGAGACTGACCGGGGCCCGGGAAGAGCCGACTGCCGCGACCGCGGAGACCATGCGCCGCTGATGTTTTAGCCATCGTTCGCGGGGTATTCCGCAGCCTATGAGCGAGCATCCACGCCAGACCATTCCATATCCCGGTAGCACCGGCGATATGAAGGACAAGCCACATGATGAAATGGCGTCCTATGTCGGTCGCGGCCTCCTGGAGGGCAAGAAGGCGCTGATCACCGGCGGCGACTCCGGTATCGGCCGGGCGGTGGCGATCGCCTTCGCCAAAGAGGGCGCCGACGTCGCCATCGCCTACCTCTCGGAAACAGAAGACGCCGAATACACGCGGACCAAGGTCCGGGAGGCCGGCCGCAGTTGTCACCTCTTTCCCGGCGACCTCGCCGCCCCCGGGCATTGCACAGATGTGGTCGACCGCGCGGCCGCCGAACTCGGAACCCTCGACATCGTTGTCAACAACGTCGCCTTTCAAGCGGTTGTCGACGACTTCGCCGAGCTCACGCCGGAGCAATGGCAGCGCACGTTCGACGTCAACATCCACAGCTTCTTCCATGTGACGAGGGCGGCACTGCCGTACCTCGATCCGGGATCCTCCATCATCAACACCGGTTCCATCAACGGACTGCGCGGCAACAAGACGCTGATCGACTACTCCGCAACCAAGGGCGCTGTCATCGCCCTCACCTACTCGCTGGCACAGAGCCTGCTCGCGCGCGGGATCCGGGTGAACTGTGTTTCTCCGGGACCGGTGTGGACTCCCCTGATACCGGCAACGATGCCCGCTGACAAAGTCGAAGATTTCGGCAAGCAGACACCGTACGGCCGCGCCGCGCAACCAGACGAAATCGCACCGTCCTATGTGTTCTTCGCGTCGGAGACCATGTCGTCCTACTACAGCGGCGAAGTACTGGCGCCAATCGGCGGCGAAACCCTGCCCGGCTGAAAATCCCTGCTCCGGAACGACTTACATAGAAAGAAGGACCACACCCATGATTCAGGTCGAACGCACGACATCCGCAACACCAGCGCAGGTCTGGTCGATATTGTCGAATGGCTGGTTGTACAGCTCGTGGGTGGTCGGCACCTCGCGGATCCGCAATGTTGATCCGCAGTGGCCGCAGGCCGGTTCGACGATTGCGCACTCGGTGGGATTGTGGCCGGCCCTGATCGACGACAAGACGGAATCGGTGGAGTCGTCCGCCGGCCTCCTCGTATTGAACGCACGCGCATTGCCGATCGGTTCGGCCGAAGTGCGGATTCACGTGGAGAAAGACGGCGACGGGTCCCGGATCACGATGGACGAGACCGTCAACTCCGGACCCCTTCAGATGATTCCGGACAGCATCCAACGACTCGCGGTCGCTCCGCGGCTCGAGGAATGTCTGCACCGTCTGACGATGCTCGCCGAAAACGGCGCCTCCTGATCTGCCATGTCAGTCAATCCGAACGACAGACAGGACTCCGACGACAGGGTGCGCGCCCTGGCCGAGGAACTCGCAGGTCTGGTATCTCGCCACGGGTTGAAGATCGCGACCGCCGAATCGCTCACGGCAGGCAACATCGCGGCGACTCTGGGTCAGGCACCCTCGGCGGGTGACTGGTACCTCGGTGGCATCGTGGCCTACCACAAACGGGTGAAGCACTCGCTGCTCAAAGTTCCTCCCGGTCCTGTGGTGAGCAAAACCTCGGCCATCACCATGGCCGAGACCACCGCGAACCTGATGAGAGCCGACCTGGCCCTGTCGGTCACCGGCGAGGCCGGACCCGAGACACAGGAAGACGTGGCTCCGGGCACCGTCTGGTTCGGCATCGCCGAACCGGGCCTGACCACCGCAACTCAGGAGATCTTCGACGGCTCGCCACCCGAGATCCTCGCCGCCGTGGTCGAGCGTTCCCTCGAGCTGCTGCTGCGGCACGCCTATTCGGTTGCCGCCATCTGAACTGCGCGTCGCCGGGAGATGAGGAGAGAGTGTGAGCGGACTGGCCGAAAGAATTCGCACCGAGCTGCACGTATCCCCGCACATCGATGCGGCAACTGAAATCGACCGTCGAGTCGATTTTCTCGTCGAATACGCTGGTGCGGCGGGTAGTGCCGGGTTCATCCTCGGCATCAGTGGCGGGCAGGACAGCACACTCGCCGGTCGACTGAGTCAACTCGCCGTCGACAGGTTGGCATCCGCCGGTCACAAAGCGGAGTTCGTCGGGGTCCGGTTGCCCTACGGGCGCCAGGCCGACGAGTCCGACGTGGACCTGGCACTGGACTTCATCAAGCCGTCTCGGACGGTGGCCCTGAACATCGCCGACAGCACCGACGCCGCCGCGACGGCCGCGGCGCGTGCGCTCGGACTCGAACGCCTGACCGATTTCGTCCGGGGCAACATCAAGGCCCGCGAGCGCATGGTCGCCCAATACGCGATAGCCGGCGAGCTCGGACTGCTGGTGGTCGGAACCGATCACGCTGCTGAAGCCGTCACCGGATTCTTCACGAAATACGGCGACGGCGGAAGTGATATCAATCCACTCGCCGGTCTCACCAAAAGCCAAGGAGCGCAGCTCCTTCAAGAGCTCGGCGCACCGGAGCGGACGTGGGAGAAGATCCCGACCGCGGACCTCGAGGACGACCGCCCGGCTCTCGCCGATGAAGAGGCCCTCGGTGTCACGTACGCAGACATCGACCGCTACTTGCAGGGTCAGCACGTGTCGGAAGAGGCCGCTTCGGTCATCGAGTCCGCGTACCTGCGCACGCGACACAAAAGGCATCTCGCGGTCACCCCATACGACGAGTGGTGGCGCGGCCAGGGTTGCGAACCGGTGTGATGACTGCCACGATGTAGGAAGGTTAAGGACTAGCCACGTATCGCGTAGGCAGTCTTTCGGTCTGCCTGCGCTCCCATCCATGGCGAGGGGCAATGTTGTCCATGTATAACCACACCACATTCGCGACCACCCCGGAAACGGCGTCCGAACCCCTGACGATCTCGTCATCGCGACAGGGGAACATCACCGTTCTGGCTGTGTGCGGAGACATCGACCTGTTGACGATCGACCTTGTCCGACAGGCCCTCGAGGGCGCCTTCCGCGAGCGAACAACCAACCTTCTCGTCGATCTGACCCAGACCACATTCCTGGCGTCAGCAGGATTGAAGGCCCTCGAGCAGGCCCGGGAGCGCGCGGAGACAGCCGGGGCGATGTTCGCGGTGGTGACAGCGCGGCCCTCGACATCCCGCCCGATCATTGCCCTGCAGCTCGAACAGGTACTCGATCTACATGCCACCGTGGACGAGGTGGTGGAGTTGTGGAGTCGACCGGACGTCCGTTGGCCCGAGCCGAGCCCCCTCGACTCGTGGTGGGTCGAGGTGATGTCCCATGAGACGCAGAACCGTCAGTCTCGCCTCACCGATCACCGGTGATCGTCGACCGCACGTCACAGGATTGATGTCAGAGGGTGCGGGGTACTCGGCAGCGGTGTCCGAAGCCAGTGGAAATCCCTCGCCGATCCACCAACGCCCGGAAGATGTCGACGACGCCACCATCGCCGCTGTCGGGAAAGTCTCCGAGGCGTTGGAATTCCTCGAGCGCGCCCGTGGGCATCTGTACTCGTTCCACCAGTTGATGGGTCACACCGACCTGTTACTCGGCGACGCCGTCGACGATCTGCGCGCAGCCGGACACGGTGAGATCGCGGACCGGCTCGGCAAAGACCTGGTCGGCCGAAATGTCATCGAGGGACAGTGGACATTCCAGATCGTCGAAGACTTCGACGACACCTACTGGTCAGTGTTCCGTGAACACGAACGCCGCGTCCGGGAAGAGCTGCAGGCGGGGCGTCGCCATGTCTACGAGGCCGAGATGAAGGAACGCCGCCGAACCCACGGCCTGCGGCACCACGAAGCGAGCCCCGGCGCCTCTGACTGAACTCAGATGTGGCGTCCGCCGGTCACTTCCGCCACTGTTCCAGTCATATAAGACGACATCGATGAGGCGTAGAACAGTGCCACCGAGGCGATCTCGTCCGGTTCACCGGCTCGTCCCATCGGGATCTCTGTCATCTTCGAATCCCATGCTTTCTGCGGCATGGCCTCGGTCATGGCGGTGCGGATGAGTCCGGGCGCAATGACGTTGATTCGAACACCAAGGTGGGCAACCTCTTTGGCGGCCGCCTTGCTCAGACCCACGATCCCGGCTTTGGCTGCCGAATAGTTCGTCTGTCCGAGCATCCCGACCTTGCCCGAGATCGACGACATGTTGATGATCGAGCCGCCGCCGTTTTCCCGCATGATGCCAGAGGCGAGTCGGGTGCCGATCCAGCAACCCTTGAGATGGACGTCGATCACGTCGTCGAACTGCTGCTCGGTCATCTTGCGCATGGTGGCGTCGCGGGTGATGCCTGCGTTGTTGACCATCACATCCAGAGAACCGAAGGTATCGGTTGCGGCCGCGAGCAGGGCCGCTACATCATCGGCGGACGTCACGTTGGCGCGCACGCCGATCGCGTCGGCCGACAGTGAGGCGGCGGCTTCCTTGGCCTTGCCCTCGTCGAGATCGCCGATCACGATCCGGGCGCCGTTGTCGGCGAAGATGCGAGCGATGGCCAGCCCTATCCCCTGGGCTCCTCCGGTGACGACGGCGGTTTTGTTGGCGAGCATGATGTCCTTTCGGTGTTGAACTGTTGTGCCTGACGATGCGGCGCTACTGCGCCGACTCGGGGTGATTCCCAGCGAGGTTGCGGGTGGCAAGCGGGGCCGCCACCGCCTGCTCGACGGACACCACGGTGAATCCCTCG
Organism: Williamsia sp. Y853; assembly: GCF_056786495.1. Lineage (NCBI taxonomy): Bacteria > Bacillati > Actinomycetota > Actinomycetes > Mycobacteriales > Nocardiaceae > Williamsia > Williamsia sp. Y853. The sequence goes on along the minus strand of NZ_JBXCJC010000004.1, from coordinate 595,437 downwards.
AGCGGCAGTGTCATGACAGCTTCTTCTTCTCGGCCCGGATCAGGCCACCGCCGATGACGAGGCGCTGGATCTCGCTGGTCCCCTCATACAACCGAAGCACCCGGACGTCCCGGTAGATCCGTTCCACCGGCACGTCCCGCATATATCCGGCGCCGCCGTGTACCTGAACCGCGAGATCGGCCACCTTGCCGACCATCTCTGTGCAGAACAGCTTTGCCGCCGAGGGCGCGATGCGGCGGTCGGTTCCTTCGACCCAGGCCCGCGCCGCATCACGCACGATGGCGCGTCCGGCCATGACGCCGGTGTACTGGTCGGCCAGCATCGCCTGCACCAGTTGGAAATCCCCGATCGCGGCACCACCCTGGGTTGCGGTCGCCGCATACGCAACCGACTCGTCGAGCGCCCGCTGGGCCTGACCGACCGCCAGGGCGGCGATGTGCACCCGACCACGTGCGAGCGATGTCATCGCAGCGCGGTATCCGACGTCGCCGTCTCCCCCGACAAGCGTTTCCTGCCCCACCCGAACCCCGCTGAAGCGCACCTCTGCGGTGGCAGCACCTTCTTGTCCCATCTTCGCGTCCTTCGGACCGATCTCGACACCCTGCGCGGAGGCCGGAACAAGGAAGACCGCGATGCCGTTGCCGGTCTCCGGTGCCGGTGAGATGCGTGCGAAGACAACAAACAGATGCGCGTTCGGCGCGTTGGTGATGTACCGCTTGCCACCATCGATGATCCATCCGTCACCATCGACCCTGGCGGTGGTCTTCAGTCCGGCCGGATTGGAACCCGCACCGGGTTCGGTGAGCGCGAAGGACGCGACCACGTCTCCAGAAGCTATGCCCGGCAACCACTGTGCACGTTGCTCATCCGTACCGAAGCCGACCAGCACCTGACCGGCGATCCCGTTATTGGTCCCGAACATCGATCGGAGGGACAACGAGGTGTAGCCCAATTCCATTGCCAGTTCGACGTCTTGGATCAGATTGAGCCCGAGGCCGCCCCACTCCTGGGGTATCGCGTAACCGAAAAGACCCATCTGCGCCACCTGGGTGCGCAGGTCGTCGGGGATCGTGTCGGTGTTCATGATCTCGAGCTCACGCGGCACCACACGAGTCCGCACGAACTGGTTGACCTGCTTGAGGATGTCAGCGAAGACGTCGTCGGGTACGTCCGGATTGAGCGTGTCCATTCCAACACTATTGCGCCATTATTATGATCGGTCCAATACCCAATCCGGGCTTCTGTAATACGGCTATCGCAATAATCGACGAGAGGGACCCATCTCATGGACGTGGCACAACTGCGCGCGTTCCTCGCTGTTGCGGACGAGCTCCACTTCGGACGAGCCGCCGCCCGTCTCGACATGGCGCAGCCACCACTGAGCCGGATCATCAAAGGGCTCGAACGGGACCTCGGGACCACCCTGTTCGAGCGCAACACCCGTTCGGTGAAGCTGACCGTCAGCGGTCGGGCACTGATCGAGCCGGCGACCGAGGTCCTCGACGCGGTTCGGCGCGCGAGCGATGCGGTGCGCGGCGCCGACAGCGGAGATGTCGGCCTGGTCCGGATCGCCTTTGCCGGCGTCTCGACCCATCGACTCGTCGCTCGGCTGGCCCGGGAGGTGCGCTCCCGCCGTCCGGGTATCGCGCTGGAGCTCTCCAGCCAGAACTTCGCTCAGCCATCGATGACAAAGCTGCTCGGTGGCGAGACCGACATCAACTTCGGGCGGTGGGATGTCATCCCGGCCGAGGTGTCCGTGCGCGTGGTCATGATCGATTCCTTGGTGGTGGCGGTACCCGACACGCACCGGCTGTCAACAGCTCGTCAGGTCTCGATCGCCGCGCTGGCGCAGGACAACTTCATCTCGTTGCCGCCACACGAGGGATCGGTCCTACCGGATCGGCTGCGCCGCCTGGCCCACGAAGGTGGATTTGTTGTCGCCATCGCACAGATCGCCCCCGACACTCAGACCGCCCTGGCGCTGGTCAGTGCCGAGGTCGGCGTCCATCTGACGCTGGCTTCGGTGGCCAGAAATGTCAACGATCCCCAGGTCGTCTTCATCCCCGTCGCCGATCCCGTACCCGATGTCGATCTGCGGGCCGCCTGGCGCACCGACGATCCCAATCCGGCACTGCAAACGGTTCTCGACGAACTGACCAATGTCGAACGAGCGATCCTTCAGTAGGTCACCGCGGAATCACATCACCGGGGCTGCAGGTAGGCGACGATCGCGTTGGTGATCCCGCGCCGCGCAAGGTCGAGATCTGTGTATGTGCCGAGCTGTTTCTCCGACACGATCCCGCGCATCGCGCCGGGGATGAACGCGGCCACCTCGGCAACCCGGTCGAGATCCACGTCCAGGCCGGCAAAGGCCCGACGGCACGTGTCCAGCCAGGCCTGACCCCACGATTCGAATTCTGCGGCGGTGCGCGGAAACAGGCGTTCGAGCTCGGCGCGGTCACGCGGCAGCGCGGCCCGCAGGTTCTCGATCGCCCGGGAGTCACCGACGGTCAGACCCTCGTACATGTTGTCGACGATGGCGCCGACCCGTACCTGCAGTGACGCGTCGGCGGGCGCACTGACCGGAAGATCGCCCCGACGGTCCGCGATACGTTGCAGAACCGCCGCCCACAGTCCGTCGATGTCGCCGAACTGATATTTGACCGCACCCCAGGTCGCACCGATTTCCTTGGCGATCCGATTGCCTGACACCGCCGCCGGGTCGCCGGTCGCCAGCGTCCGTAATGCGGTGTCCAACATCGATTCTCGGGTGGCCAGGCCGCGTTTGTTGCTGCGCCTGCCGACCACGCCCGATTCGCTCACGTGGGCAACTCTATCTGCTGCACGCGCGAAACCGAGTTTCACCGAAGCCTCTGTTCTTTTTTCACAGACCCCACTACGATTCTGGACAGATCGAGTCGGTCACCGTCGGACGAAGGGATGCCAGATGGCCAGAACGCCACTGTCGATGAAACCCACCGGCTGGTTCCAGGTGGCATGGGCTGCCGAGATCGGGGTCGGCGAAGTCCACCGGATGAAGTACTTCGACACCGAGATGGTCGCGTGGCGATCCGCCACCGGCGAAGTCTCCGTGATGGACGCCTACTGTGAGCATCTCGGCGCGCACCTCGGCTACGGCGGACATGTCGAAGGCGATCGCATCGTCTGCCCATTCCATGGGTGGGAGTGGAACAGCCAGGGCCGCAACGTCTGCATCCCCTACGAGAAGCACCCGAACAAGGGTCGCCGCATCCGAACCTATCCGGTGGCCGAACTCAACGAATCGATCTTCATCTGGCACGACGTCGACGGTGCCGAACCATATTTCGATGTACCCGACGTCCTGGCGGGATTCGACGACAACTGCACTGCCGCAGACTATTACCCGTCGTATCCGCAGGCAACGCTCTATCGGCCCGACTTGGAGTTGCATCCGCAGTACGTCATGGAGAACGGGGTGGACTTCGCACACTTCAAGTTCGTCCACAAGGTCCCGTTCATGCCCGACATCACCCGGCACGACTTTCGCGAGCCGACGTCCTATGTCGACTTCACCATCGCCTTCGACGAGAACACCAAGGCAGAAGACGTCAACAGCGGAGTACAGGCGATCAATGCCGGACTGGGGGTCGCCGCCACAAAAAGCTGGGGCATGATCGACAATCGCACACTCACCGCCGTGACACCCGTCGACGAACTCACCTCAGACATTCGTTTCAGCGTCTGGATCGGCCGGAAGCCGAACGACCAACGCACCGAGATCCCGTCCGGGGCAAAGTTTCTCGCCGATGCGGTCATCGAGCAGTTTGTCGCCGACATCAACATCTGGTCACATCAGCGCTACTCCGACCCACCAGCCCTGTCCCGGGGCGAATACGAGGGCTTCACGCAATTGCGGCAATGGGCCACGCAGTTCTACCCGACGAAAGGACTTCACCGATGAGCACCACAGAGGCCGACCGCATCCGCGTATTCCAGGTGGCGACGGGCAACGTCGGCACCGAGATGATCAAGCGCATCGGCAACCATCCAGATCTCGAATTGGTCGGATTGCACTGCTACACACCGGAGAAGATCGGGCGCGATGCAGGCGAGCTCGCCGGGCTCGACCCCAACGGGGTGACTGCCACCGGAACCGTCGAGGAGATACTCGCTGCCCGGCCGGACGTACTCACCTTCCACGGGGTCTTCCCCGACGAAGCGCTTTATGAAAAGGTCCTCGAAGCCGGGATCAACATCGTCACGACCGCAGACTGGATCACCGGGCACCATCGCAACCAGAACCACCCACACCCGTCGGGCCGAAAAGTATCCGAGGTTTTGCAGGATGCCTGTCTGCGTGGGGGTTCGACGTTCTACGGCACCGGGATGAATCCCGGTCTCAACCAGATCCTCGCGGTGGCACACAGCGCCGATGTGTCGGAGATCGAGAACGTCACCGTGATCGAATCGGTGGACGTCTCCTGCCACCACTCGGTCGACACCTGGAAAGAGGTCGGTTACGGTGTCTCGGTCGATGACCCGAGCATCCCGGGCTCCCTCGAGAAATACACCCGCGTCTTCGCCGACAGCGTGTACCTGATGGCCGACTGCTTCGGCCTCGAACTCGACGACGTGACGTTCTCCTACGAACTCGGCGCCTGCACCAAGGACATCGACCTCGGCTGGTATCAACTACCCAAGGGTTCGTTGGGCGCCAACTACATCAAGTACCAGGGTCTGGTCGACGGGGTACCCCGCATCGAATCGCACCTCGAATGGCAGATGACCCCGTACACCAGTCCGTCCTGGGACATCAAGGGCTGCTACATCACCCAGATCTCGGGCGACCCGAACATCTACAGCAAACACATGATCTTCCCCAAACCCGGTGTCAAACTGGACAATCCGGAAGACTTCGCATCAATCGGCATGACCGTCACCGGGCTTCCGGCACTCAACGCGATCAGAAGTGTCGTCGATGCCAAGCCCGGCATTCTCACCAGCGCCGACATGCCGTTGCGCGGGTTCGCCGGCCGCTTCAAGATCTGACCCTTTCCCCTCGCCGTTCGCAAACGAGAGGTTAACGGTCAGAGCCTTAATCGCAGCATAAAGGTGGATTCGCTTAGTTGCGCTTCACATTCACGCCGGAACGGCTATCGTTTATTTTCAAGGATGGCGTTCAACAAATGGCACATGCCCGGCGCATGGGAAATGGGCGTATGGCCACCACCAGTGAAGAAGTTGCCACAAGTTCATCGCGAATGAGTCTTCCCACCCTGACCGCAATGGTCGTGGGGTCGATGATCGGCGCCGGGGTGTTCTCGCTGCCCGCCCGGTTCGGTGGTTCCGCCGGAGCGTTGGCCGCGATCATCGCATGGATCATCGCCGGAGCCGGAATGTTGACCCTGGCACTGGTTTTCCAGCATCTCGCGGTTCGAAAACCGGACCTCAACGCGGGTGTGTTCTCCTACGCCAAGGCCGGATTCGGCGACTACGTCGGATTCAATTCCGGGTTCGGGTACTGGGCGAGTGCCTGTGCGGGCAACGCCTTCTACTGGGTGTTCATCATGACCACGATCGGCCAGGCCTGGCCGGCGCTGGGTAAAGGTGACACCGTCCTCGCCGCGGTGTTGTCGACAATCGGGATCTGGGTGTTTGCGGCGCTGATAGCGCGTGGGGTGAAGGATGCAGCGGTCATCAACCGCATCGTCACCGTTGCAAAAATTGTGCCGATCCTGGTGTTCATCGTGCTGGCCGCCCTCGCCCTGGACACCGGTGTCTTCTACGACAACTTCTGGGGTACTGACGAGTTCTCGGTGTCCGCGGTGGTCGAACAGGTCAAGGACACCATGGTGATCACGGTATTCGTGTTTCTCGGCATCGAAGGCGCCAGCGTCTATTCACGATACGCCCGCCGACGCGAAGACGTCGGCCGGGCAACGGTGTTGGGATTTGTCAGCGTCCTGTGCGTCTTCGCATCAGTGACTCTGCTGTCGTACGGTGTGTTGCCCCGCGAGGAGATCGCCGACCTGCGCCAACCCTCGATGGCACCACTCCTCGCAGACATCGTCGGCGACTGGGGCAGCGCATTCATCAGCGTCGGTGTGGTGGTCTCCGTTCTCGGCGCATATCTCGCGTGGACCCTGATGGCTGCCGAGGTGCTGTTCATACCCGCCGAGGATCAGGACATGCCGCGCTTTCTGCGCCGCAAGAATGGTGCCGGAGCACCGATCGCAGCGTTGTTGCTCACGTCTGTGATGGTGCAGGCGCTGATTGTTGTGGTGCTGTTCTCCGACGACGCGCTCAACTTCTTACTCGACCTGTGTACAAGCTTGTCGCTGATCCCCTATTTCCTCGCGGCGGCCTACGCACTCAAGATCGCGATCGACCGAAAACCCGGCGCCACAATCGAAAAGCGGCCGCTGATCATCGCGGTCCTGGCAACCATCTACACCCTGTTCCTCATCGTCGCCGCCGGCCCCGAGTTCCTGCTGCTCTCGTGCATCGTTTACGCGCCGGGCACAGCTCTCTACATCAAGTCTCGCCGCGAGGCCGGTGAGCGCACCTTCACACTCCCAGAGATGGTTCTCTGCGGCGTGCTCTTCACCGGAGCCATCGCCGGAATCATCGGCCTGGCAATGGGATACATCACCATCTGACCTGCATCCGGCCAGTGATCAGTTTGCTCGACCCAGCGCGAAAGGACAACGATGACCAGCAGTTCAGGTTCCTCGCCCGCCACCACGTACGGCGTTCATTCCGAAGTCGGCCGCCTTCGCAAGGTGATGGTGTGCGCCCCAGGCCTCGCACACCGCCGCCTGACTCCCACGAACAGCGACGACCTGTTGTTCGACGACGTGATGTGGGTGGAAAACGCGCAGCGCGACCACGCCGACTTCGTCAACAAGCTCACCGGGCGCGGTGTCGATGTGGTCGAGTTGCACGACGCGCTGGCCGAGACGATGCGCACCCCCGGTGCCCGAGATTGGTTGCTGGACAGAAAGATCGTTCCCAACCGAGTCGGGCTCGGTCTGGTCGACGACACCCGCGGGTACCTGGAAACCCTTGAGCCCCGGCACCTTGCCGAAGTACTGATCGGCGGCCTGTCCACCGCGGACCTACCCGACGACTTCCGCTCCGGGTACGTCAGTCTGGCCCGCGAATCGGCCGGTCCCCGTGACTATTTGATGCCACCGCTACCAAACACTCTGTACACGAGGGATACCACCTGCTGGTTGTACGGAGGGGTGACCCTCAATCCCCTCTACTGGCCGGCCCGCAAAGACGAAACACTCATCTACAAGGCGATCTACGACTTCCATCCCGACTTCGTCGGTTCCACCGTGTGGTGGGGTGATCCTGACACCGAGTGGGGCCAGGCAACATTCGAGGGTGGCGACATCATGCCGGTTGGTAACGGTGTCGTTCTGATGGGGATGAGTGAACGTACGTCGCGGCAGGCGATCACACAGGTCGCCGCGGCATTGTTTGCCCAAGGTGCCGCCGAACGGATCATCGTGGCAGGTATGCCCAAACTGCGGGCGGCGATGCATCTCGACACCGTCTTCACCTTCGCCGACCGCGATATCGTAACGCTCTATCCCACGATCATGAATGCGGTGCACACCTTCACCCTCGTGCCCTCGGATACCGCGCCGGGCGTTCATGTCATCGACAACGAGGGTGCGGCATTTGTCGACGTCGTCGCGAAAGCTCTCAATCTGAAGTCTTTGCACGTCATCGAAACCGGCGGCGACGTCTACCAATCCGAACGACAGCAATGGGACAGCGGCAACAATGCGGTCGCACTGGAACCCGGTGTGGTCTTCACATACGACCGCAACACGTTGACCAACACACTGCTCCGTAAAGCCGGGGTCGAGGTCATCACCATCGTCGGAGCCGAACTCGGCCGGGGTCGCGGTGGTGGGCACTGCATGACCTGCCCCATCATTCGAGACGCCGTGGACTACTGAACGCTGCCGATCCCAACCACCTCCCATACGAGCCAGTTCTACGAAGACGAGCCACATATTCGGTATTTGTGGCTCGTCTTCGTATTTCCGGCTCGTTTGCGGAGGCGGATTACCCGATCGCGATGGGCGTCACGGGACTGCCTGTCGCTCCGGGGACGTTCAGTGGCGCGATGGTGAGCAGGAACTCGTAGCACCGATCCTGCGACAACTCCTGCAGCGCAACATGTTCCACCAGGTGTATTCCATGGCGCACCAGCAGAACAAGATGCGATCCCAGGTAGATCCCCTGGTCGAACGGCAACGCCTCTACCGCCGAATTGTCCGCCCCGACCACTGACACATCCAACGCGGCAAGATGATTCGCCAACTCGAGGCCGATACCGGGCTGTGGATGAATGTCGAATCCACCATCTGGATTCATGTAACCCTCGAGCCAACCGGTACGAATCAATACGATGTCGCCCGAACGAAGTTCGACGGACTGACTCGACAACGCCTGCTCGAACTCGGCCACCGTGATGACGTGCCCGGGCTCGAGTGCGGTGACTCCGAGAGTTGCCGCCACATCCACAAGCACCCCACGGCCGACTATGGTGCCGATCTTGTCGATACCGCATCGCGGCGCGCCGATCATCGGTGAGACGTCGTCCGCAGAGAAGCCGTTGTAGAACTTTCGGTCCTCAAATATATGCCCGAGAGCATCGAGATGGGTGGCGGTGTGCGCCGCCATCACAAGCATGTCCTCGTTGGCACCCACACCCTCGACTCCGCCAACCGAGCGATGAAAGGCTTCATCACCCTGCCCCCCGAGTGTCAGACGCTGCGGCGCGCCGCGAAACTCGAAAATCGGAGTTCCGGATCGGTGGATCGGTATACCCAGCGAATAGACCTTGCCCGTTGTCGGCACACTCAGGGCGTTCTTGACAACATCCGGGGTGAGCAAATTGAGCGCTCCACGCTCGTCATCGGCGCCCCAGCGCCCCCAGTTGTTTGCCGTTCCCATCGCACTCCCTGCTTCCTGTGATTACCGAACCTCCAAACGAGCCGATTGGCGGCCTGGTCCTACACAGGCTGACCGATGGTCTTGACCTCGAGGTACTCCTTGAAGCCGAAGTCACCGTTGCGACGACCGAGGCCACTTTGCTTGGTACCGCCGAACGGGCTGGTGATCCCGAAGAACGATTTGCTGTTGACGGTGACACTGCCGGTTCGCAACCGCTGGGCAATTCGTAATGCCCTGTCGTTGTCGGCACTGCTGACCTCACCCGACAATCCGTAGATCGAGTTGTTGGCGATGGCAATTGCCTCGTCGTCGGTGTCATACGGGATCACGGTCAGAACCGGGCCGAAGATCTCCTCCTGCGCCACTTGCGAATCGGGATCGACATCGGCGAGCAGTGTTGGCTCGACGTAGTACCCGGTCTGTAGGTTCTCCGGGATGCCACCGCCGGTGATCACCCTGGCTCCGGAATCGATACCCGACTTGATCAGCCCGAGGACTTTGTTCCGTTGGGTTTCACTGATCTGCGGGCCGTGCATGATGCCCTCTTGCCAGGGGTCACCGATCGGTATGTTCTGCATCGTTGCCGCCAGTATCGCCAGCCCCTCTTCGTATCGGCTACGCGGCAACAGAATACGGCTGGGCAGGATGCAACTCTGTCCCGACATCGCGCATGCCATCACCGCCGCCATCGGCAGACAAGCGGTGAGATCGGCGTCGTCACAGACGATATGAGCGGACTTGCCACCCAGTTCCATCACTGATTTCTTCACCGTCGCGGCGCCGGCGGCGAGAATCGCCCGCCCGGTGGCCGTGGACCCGGTGAACGTGATCATGTCGACCCTCGGGTCGGCCGACAGCGCCGCACCCACCTCATTGGCGTTGGAGACCACCACATTGAACACCCCGGCCGGGATGTCGGTCTCCTCGGCGACGATCCGTCCCAGCTCGCTGCCGGACCACGGTGTCCACTGAGCGGGCTTGAGTACCACGGTGTTCCCGGCCATGAGCGGCGCCACGGACTCGGCGATGTTCAGGTAGAACGGCACATTCCACGGCGTGATCGCACCGACAACACCCACGGGATCGTAGTGGATCAGATGCCGCGCCTGCCCCATCACCGTCTCGTGGACACCGGTGTCCTCGAGGTAGTTGAACGCTCGGCCGTACTCGGCCCAGTGCTTGACCTCGGCGATCGGGGCATCGACCTGGCTGCCGGTCATGCCGATCGGGCAACCCACCTCGGTCACCACGATCCGGCGGATCCGTTCTTTGTTGCGTTCGAGCGCCTCGTGAAGCTGCGTGAGACAGTGGTACCGGAATTCCACATCCCGGGACCAGTCGGTTTCGTCAAATGCCCGACGTGCAGCACCAACGGCCCGCTCCATGTCCGCGACGGTGCCATCCGTCGCCTGGCCTGCCACCTGCTCGGACCCCGGATGGATCACGTCGAAAAGTGCACCACTTGCGGTGTACTCCAACTTCCCATCGATCAGCATCCGTTGATCACCGGCAAGCAATCCGGTTTCGACCTGAACGTCCGTCATCGTTATCTCCCTGCAGCAGAACATGTCCGGGTGCCATGGGTTACCGATCGCATGGCAGCATCGCCGGTTACGGTACTCCGATCACCACCGCGCTGGGGCCGGAATGTCCATTTCCAGTGGACGTTCATAGGATAGGTCGGTTCGATCACGCGTACCCACGAGGTAGCCCTTCTCGACAAAAAAGGACGATCCGAGCACACGCGCATCACCAAGGAACATCGCCTCCACCGTCGAACGACGAATTGCGATGCGCCACTCTCCGTCTCGGCGCTCCAGTCGGTCGAGGTAACGACCACTGATGAACTGCGCGGTCTTTCCGTCAAGCCCGACCAGGACCACAAGGACATAACTCTCGGCATGCGCGGTGTCGCCGTCGATCTCACACGAGTGCGTTGTGATGTTGTGCGTGTGAACCTTCGACGTCTCGGCATGTACCTTGTTTGCCCACTCCCCGTACTCGGGGCCCTGATTGGACGCGTTTCCGTGTTCGTCGACCGCATCCTGGTGATAGGCCGCGGTGATCAGGTCGACGTCATGACGATCGCATCCGCGCGCGTGTCGCGCGATGCAGTCCAGGATCGCGGCCCGATCCTTGAGGTACAGAACATCTGCCTGCAACTGCTCCAGAGTGGTTTCGAGCGTCGACATGTCTCTCCGTTTCGCAATGCTTCTCCGCGTGTGCGGACCTGTTACGGGTACTCGGCCCCAATCGGCTGCGACCAAGCCCACAGCCACTATACAGTCGTACAGCGGGCGACGGGTGCGAAAATGAACAAGACTCAACGAAGTAAGGAACTCCGAACATGCCACCATCGGCTCGGCGCGTAGGCGCAGAAACGTCGAAGACCAGGGACGTAATACTCGACACCGTCGAGAAGATCATGGTCACCGACGGTTATCCGAGCGTCACGTACCGGGTGCTGGCGGCGAAGGCCGGCGTGACACCGAGCCTCGTCCAGTACTACTTCCCCACTCTCGACGACATCTTCCTCGCCGCCCTTCGCCGGCGCACCGAGGAGAACGCCCAGCGCCTCACTGCAGCACTGAAGGCCCGCCCCGACGAGCCACTGCACGTCATGTGGGAGTTCAGCTGGGCCGAAGCCAAGGGGGCACTGGTCACCGAGTTCATGGCACTTGGCAACCACCGTCCGAAAATCGGCGCCGAGATCGCCCAGGTCACCGCGCAGATACGCCAGATCCAGCTCGACACCTTGGCTGCAGACTCCGCCACCACCGGCACCGCAGACTTGCCGCTCTCCCCTGGAGGTCTCACGGTCCTGATCTCCGGCATTCCGAAATTGCTGAACCTCGAAAAGGGTGTGGGCATCACCGACGCCCACGCAGATGTCGTGGCGTCCTTCGAGACATTCATCGACTCGATCGAACCGCCGAAGTCACCGCGCCCCCGGAAACGGTCGACTCGTACCCGCAGCTGACCCGCGGCCCCGGACTCCCACGGGACCTAGACGCCTGCAGGCCCGGGCGCACCATGCATGTACAGCGTTTGACCCGAACAGAAGCTTGCTGCATCGGAGGCGAAAAACAAAACGCCGTAACCGATTTCATCTGGTTCACCCAGCCGGCCGAGCCCATTGGTCCCCGCCACCGAGTCCGGGTCGAGGTTGTATTTCGCGAGCTCATCGGTCAGTGTCGGCGCTCGGACCGCGCCGACCGCGATGGCGTTGACACGAATTCCCTTGCCTGCCCATGCCGCTGCCATCGAGCCGGTCAGGTTGTTGACCGCCGCTTTCGCTGCGGCATAGGGTGCTGCCTGCGGCATCGACAGCAGGCTCGCCCCCGACGAGATGTTGACGATCGCCCCTTTGCCCTGCTCGATCATGTGAACAGAAGCCGCCCGCGACAGATTCCAGACGCTGCCCAGGTTGAGGGCAAAGACGTCACCGAACTCCTCCTCGGTCCACCTCTTGATCGACTTCGTCTGCGCACCACCGGCACTGTTGACCAGGATGTCCACCCGACCGAACTCGGCCACCGTCCGATCCACGAGCTCCTGACATCCGGTCGCGGTACTGACATCCGCCGGTACCGCCAGCGCGCGGCGTCCCAGCGCGTCGATCTCCTTCGCTGTCGACTCCAGCGGATCAGGGCGACGGCCGGCGAGCACAACATCCGCGCCATGTTCGGCAAGTACCAGCGCGGCACCGCGCCCGATACCGGTACCACCACCTGTCACCAGCGCGACGCGCCCTTCGAGTGAGAATCGATCATTCATTTCACTGCCCCTTTGTTCGATGCGCTGCCATACTGAGCGTCCAACAGCCGAAACCACACGTGCTCCAGTCGAATTCGACGATGCAACAGCAGTTCCGACGAAGTAGGACCGTTCGCTGTACGAGCGTATAGCAGTTGATCTATGCTCGCTCACGAAACCCAAATCAAGGAGTGTTTCGTGAGCGATGTGTATTACGACCCGTGGAATGTCGAGATCGATATCGATCCTTATCCGACCTACCGACGACTGCGCGATGAGTCGCCTCTCTACTACAACGAACGACACGACTTCTGGGGCCTGAGCCGGTACGCCGACATCGACGCGACGTTGCGGGATCCGCAGCGGTTCAGTTCTGCAAAGGGCGACATCCTCGAAGTGGTCAAGGCCGACCCGGTGATGCCGCCAGGTGTGTTCATCAACGAGGACCCACCCCTGCACACCATTCATCGCAAGATCGTGGGCCGGGCTTTCACACCCCGGAAGATGAAGATGATCGAGGACAAGGTCCGCGCATTCTGCAACGCCTGCCTCGACCCCCTGGTCGGCGCCGATCGCTTCGACTTCGTACTCGACCTGGGCGCGGAACTGCCGATGCGAACCATCGGGATGCTCGTCGGTATCCCCGATGCGGACCAGCCGAGTGTGCGCGCCGAGGCAAACCGCGTGTTGCGCAACAAACCCGGCGAGCCGCTACCGGTGAAGAAGGACCACTACTTCGACGGTGACATGTTCACCGACTACGTCGACTGGCGGATCAAGAACCCTTCCGACGACCTCATCACCGAATTGCTGAGCGTGGAGTTCGAAGACGACACCGGCGCCACCCGGAGGCTCCGGAAGGACGAACTTCTCATCTTCCTGGCCGTCATCGCAGGCGCCGGGGTCGAGACAACCGGTCGACTGTTCGGCTGGATGGGCAAGGTGCTGGCCGAGCACCCCGATCAGCGCAAGGAGCTGGCCCAGGACCACTCCCTCATCCCGGGCGCCATCGATGAACTCCTTCGCTTCGAGCCCCCGGGACCCCACGTCGCCCGATACGTGACCGAAGATGTTGAACTCCACGGACAGACGGTTCCGGCCGGCAGCGCGTTGCTGCTCATGCTGGCCTCGGCAAACCGCGACGAACGCACCTTCGACAACCCGGACCGATTCGACATCCACCGGCAACCCGGTTCGCTCTTGAGCTTTGCCAAGGGTGCGCACTTCTGCCTCGGCGCCCCACTCGCTCGTCTCGAAGGCCGCGTTGCACTCGAAGAGGTCCTGAACCGGTTCCCGGAGTGGGACATCGACCTGGCTCAAGCTCGACGAGCCCGCAGCTCCACCGTGCGCGGCTGGGATTCGATGCCGGCGATCATCGGCCGATGAACATCTGGAAATTCATGTGGCGCACGGTACTCTCGCCGCCACAGTCGCTCACCGCAACGGGCTCGGCCATCACCATTCTCACGTGCCCGGCATTCTCCCTGTGCCACATACACGTCGATGGGCACCGGTGAACAGCGCCGGGCCGGGTCAATGGCCCGCGAACGCCTCGGCCAGCCACCAGGATCCGCCGTCGCCTGTGACCTTCGCGTCGATCACGAGGGGTCGGGCAGCGCCTGCCGCGCGATAGCCCTCCACCCAGGTGCGCACTTCGTCCAGATCATCGACGGTGCGCACAGTGACCCCGTCAGCACCGAAACCCCGTGCGATGGCAGCGATATCGGTTTCGGGGAAGGTCACCGTCTCGTGGTCGGCGTCATCGAAGTGGTGCACCTCTGCGCCGTAGGCGGAGTCGTTGTAGACGATTGCGACCAACGGCAGACGCAGGCGTACCGCGGTGTCGATTTCGGAGATACCCATGAGAAATCCACCGTCGCCCGCACCGAGGACACCGAGCCGGTCGGGTTGTGCGATTCCAGCCCCGATCGCGGTGTACAGCCCGAGTCCGATCGATTGATATGCCTGGGTGAAGCAGAAGCCATGGTGGTCGGGGACGGACAGATGGGTGGACGGGTAACCCATGAAGTTGCCGGAATCAATGGATACGATCCGCTCCGTTGGCAGGATCTCGTCGAGTGCGATGGTCAGCGCACGTGAGTCGATGCGATCGGTGCTGGACGAGTCATCGACCGGAACATCCTGCCAGCGAGCCGATTCCGCAATCTTTGCCCGCACCACAGCAGTCCGGTAGCGCTTGGCCCCTTCCGGCTCCACACCCCACAATTCCGCGAGAACGTCGGTGGCGGTCAGCGCACAATCGCCGATGACCCCGAAACCGACCGGTCGGTGCGCGCCGATCGCATCGACATCGTCGTCGACCTGGACGACGATGGTCTCGGTTCCGATCAATCGGCCGTGCCGCATCGTCCACATGTTGAGGGCGCATCCCCAGCCGACGATGAGGTCGGCGCCCGAGATCAACTCGGCGGTGGTCGGCGACGAGAACCCGCCGGAGATGCCGAGGGAGAAGGCGTCGTCGGCGAAGAGTCCGTTGGCGACCGCCGATGTCGCGACCAAAGCGCCACTTGCCGAAGCGAGTTCGGCGATCTGCCGGCCGGCGTCGCGGGCGCCTCGACCGGCGACGAACACCGGCCGCTTCGAGCCGCGAATGGCGTCGACGAGCCGGGCGACCGCATCGGTGTTGGGCCGCACCCGCGGCTCTTCGACCGTGATCCCGATCGGGCCCTCCACACCGGCACGCTGCGCTGCGATGTCGATGGAGACATTGAGGACGACGGTGCGCCGTTGGGCGACCGCGCACCGGTAGGCACGGGTGACATCTGCGACGACGGTCTGCGCCGAATACACGCGATCACTGATCGCGCCGACGCTGGTGACCAGCGCGTCCTGGTCGATGCGAAAGTTGGAGCGCAACGCCGCCGCGGGACTGTCGGCGGTCAGGACGATCATCGGGGTCCGGCTCTTGGCGGCCTCGGTGATACCGGTCATCGCGTTGGTGAGGCCGCAACCCTGGTGCAGCGACACGACTCCCACCCGTGACGACATCCGCGAGTACGCGTCGGCCATCGTCGCCGCCCCACCTTCGTGACGGGCCGCGGTAAACGGCACACCCCCGGCACGCAGCGCATTGGTCATCACAAAGTTGCCGCTACCGACCACCCCGAACACGTGCCCGACACCGAGGTCGGCCAGGACGCGTCCGACGACGTCGGCAACGGTGGGTCCGTAGGTGCTCACGCACCCGCTCCGACGACGACGGCCAGGACGCGGGACGGGCTACCGGTCCCGCCGACGATGGGCAGTGGGCTGACCACCAGCAGGGCGCCGGTTGTGGGGAGTCGACCGAGGTTGCGCAGTGAGGTGATGCCGTATTTGTCGTTGCCGAGGAAGTAGTTGTGTACCGGGAAGGCGGGTTCGAAACCGCCCGCGAGGCCGGCGTCCACCCCGACGGTCTCCACGCCGATGCCGGTGATCTCGCGCTCGGTGGCCAGCCAGCGCGCGCAGTCGGCCGCCACACCCGGTGTGTGAGAGCCGGTGTCGTCGGCGTTGAGGAATTCCTCCTCGGATCCGCCCCGCGACTCCCAGCCGGTGCGCAGCAGCAGCCACGCGCCCGCTGCGAGCGGTCCGTTGGCCGCTTCCCACTCCTCGACGTCGGCGATGCTCAGGAGGTAATCGGGGTTGTCGGCGACCTTCGTGGTCAGGTCGATGACGGCGGCCGGCCCGATGAGTCGCTGCACCGGGATCTGCGATACGTCGTCGCCGTCGCGACCGGTGATCCAATGCACCGGTGCGTCGAGATGGGTGCCGATGTGCTCACCCGTATGGATGTTGTTGTGACGCCAGAACGGGCCGGGTTCGTTGTAGGCGCTGACCTCTTCGAGGCTGAAGTCGATGAGGTTCGCGAACGGCTCGGGCAGGCGCAGCGCCGGGGTCGAATTGCTCAGCGGCGTGGTCAGGTCGATCACCTCGAGGCTGCCGGTGAGGATGCCGTCGAGAAAGTTCGACAGGGCGGTGGTGGTATCGGGGACGGTCATGTCAGCACCTCGGTTCTTCCGTGTTGGCTATGCACGTCACGGTAGTCCGACACAACCGCAGGCCACGCACAGTCCCCAGGAGAGTCACCGTTTCCACCTGCTCCGCATTCTCCCTGTGCTATACACATGTGAATGCTGTACGTCCGTATAGCAATGAGCGGGAGGTTCGATGAATACAGATGCCGCGCAAAGTGATCCGTCCGGACGCGTAGCCGTGGTAACCGGCGGTGGATCGGGCTTGGGCGAATCGATCTGCCACCATCTGGGGCGGCAGGGTCACCAGGTGGCAGTACTCGACACCGACACCGGCGCCGCAGAGCGGGTGGCCGCCGACGTGCGGGCAGCGGGGTCCAAGGCGTTGGCGGTGGCCGTGGACGTCGCGGACCAAGCATCCGTCAACGCCGCATTCGATACCGCCCGGAGCCAACTCGGCCCTGTCGAGATCCTGGTGACCAGCGCGGGTGTCTCCGGATTCACCCCGTTCGAAGACATCACCCTCGACGAATGGAATCGGTACATCGCCGTCAATCTCACCGGCACCTTCCTCTGCGCGCAGGCTGCGATAGGCGACATGGTGGACGCCGGTTGGGGCCGGATCGTGACGATCTCGTCGGCGGCCGGGCAAACCGGCGCGCTTCGCCAAGGCCACTATTCGGCCACCAAAGGTGGTGTCATCGCGTTCACGAAGACGTTGGCCCTGGAGTACGCCGCCAAAGGAATCACCGTCAACACGGTTCCCCCGTTCACCATCGACACCCCGATGTTGCGGGCCGCGCAGGATGCCAAGCATCTCCCCGAGGCCAAGTACATCTCCCGGGTGATCCCGTCGGGGCGGGTCGGGAGCGGCGACGACATCGGCGCAACATGCGCGTTCCTGTGCTCCGACGCCGCCGGCTACATCACGGGGCAGGTCATCGCGGTCAACGGAGGCGCGGTGATGTCGGGATAGAACCCAGAAACGTTACGACAGCACATCTTTCGAACACTTGAAATTCATCGTCGATCAGAACCCTTTGGAAGGAACAACTATGGGACGTGTTCAAGGCAAGGTCGCATTCATCACCGGAGCCGCACGCGGCCAGGGTCGCAGCCATGCGGTGCGGCTTGCCGAAGAAGGTGCCGACATCATCGCAGTCGACCTGTGCGAAAACCTCAGCACCGTCAACTATCCCCTTGCCACACCAGAAGATCTCGCCGAGACCGCCCGGCTGGTCGAAAAGCATGATCGACGTATCGTCACGGTCCAGGCCGATGTTCGAGAGCGTGCCCAGATGGTCGCGGCGCTGGACCAAGGTCTCGCCGAGTTCGGCAAGGTCGACGTGGTCATCGCCAATGCCGGAATCGCCGCAATGACCGGCGAACCCGGCATCAACGCATGGATCGACACCATCGACACCAATCTGCTCGGTGTGATCAATGCCGTGCAGGCGGCACTGCCACATCTGCAAGCGGGCGCATCACTCATCGCCACCGGTTCGACCGCCGCCCTGATGGATGTGAGCAAAACCGATGCCCCAGGGCAGGAACTCGGCGGTGCCGCATACGCATTGGCCAAACGGCAACTGACGCATTTCATGCACATGGTCGCCCTGCACATGGCCCCCCGCAACATTCGCGCCAATGTCGTGCACCCCACCAACTGCAACACCGACATGCTCCAGAGCGAACCGATGTACAAGGCTTTCCGTCCCGATCTCGAACATCCCACGCGCGCCGATGCCGAGCCCGGATTTGCGGTGATGCAGGCAATGCCGATTCCGTACGTCGAGCCCGAGGACATCACCAACGCCGTGTTGTTCCTGGCCTCCGACGAATCGAGGTACATGACCGGCATGCAGCTGCGAATCGACGGCGGCGGGTACCTCAAGTGGTACGACTTCAAACTCTGAGGGATCGGTTCACAACCGGCTGACGGCTAGGAGATGAGTCATGAGCGTTGACCACGGCAGCGACAACGACCGGAAGTCGCCCCGCTTCCACTTCGATCGACACACAACGGAATACCGCGAACGGTTCACCGATATCACCGAGGAGATGCAGAGCAAGTGCCCCCTCGCGTGGAGCGATACCTACAACGGGCATTGGGTCGCTGCCGACAACAGGGCAGTCTTCGAACTCGCCCGCAGCGCGGATGTCTCTGCCGATCACGACGTGAACGGTGAACGTCGTGGCTACCGAGGTGTTTCGATCCCCAAGCTGATGGAGGTCAGCATCCGGGGCGGCCTGTTGGAGATGGACGATCCCGAGCACAAGATCTATCGCGGCGCACTCAATCCCTACCTCTCACCCGCCGCGATCAAACGGTGGGAACCGTTCATCGACGACGTGGTGCGCGCCTGCCTGGACGAGAAGATCGAAACCGGCCACATCGACTTCGTCGAGGATCTGGCCAACATCGTCCCTGCCGTGGTCACACTGGCAATGCTGGGTATTCCGCTGCAGAAGTGGGAAATATACAACGAACCGGCCCACGCGGCGGTCTACACCGCACCCGAATCACCGGACGCCCCACGGGTACTGGATCTGTACATGGCCATGGGCATGGATCTGTTCTCCAACCTTGCAGAGATCCGCGAGAGTCCTCGTCCCGGGATCATCAACGCTTTGGCCGGGCTCCGGATCGATGGCGAGCCCGCGGCCGACATGGAACTGCTCGGGATGTTGAACCTTCTCATCGGCGGCGGGTTCGACACCACCACAGCGTTGACGGCGCATGCGCTGGAGTGGTTGTCGGAGAATCCCGATGAGCGCGAACTACTCAGTCGTGAACGAGAAGACCTACTCGATCCGGCAACCGAGGAGTTCTTGCGCTTCTATACGCCCGCCCCCGGCGACGGACGAACCATCGCGGCAGACATGGAACTCGACGGCAGGCAGCTCAAGGAGGGAGACCGACTCTGGTTGTCGTGGGCCATGGCCAACCGCGATCCGGACATCTTCCACGACCCGAATGACCTCGTACTGGACCGAAGCGGCAATCGCCACTTCAGCTTCGGCATCGGCATGCACCGGTGTATCGGTTCCAATCTTGCACGCACCGTGTTCAAGTCGATGATGAGCGCGGTGCTCGACCGGATCCCGGACTATCGCTGCGTTCCCGAAGGGACGGTCCACTACGAAACCATCGGGGTCATCCAAGGCATGCGGTACCTGCCGGCAACTTTCACTCCGGGCTCTCGAGTCGGCGCGGGCCTGGACGAGACTCTGGAGAAGTTGCAGCGGATCTGCGTCGACCAAGAGCTGGCCAGACCGGTGACCGAACGCAAAGAGTCGGCACGCATCCACGATTGACGCGCCGTCGACGCGCGATCAGCGTGGGTGGCCCATCGCCTCCAGCGTCGAGTCGGCGGCGGCCAGCACCGCCGCCGACTTGGCCCCGGCGTCGTCGGCCAGGCTCGCGATCAGTCGCGCATCCTTCTGCAGTAGCGTCCCCGCGATGGAGGCGATCGCGTCGATCGTTCCGCCGGATGCGGCAATGGCGCCAAGTGCATAGCTGTTCGCCGACCCCTTGGAGATCACCTCGCCGAGACGATCGGGATCCACCCCCAAGGACCCACCCAGGGCCAACGCATCGACGACGATGCCCAGGTTGGCGGCAAAGACAACGTTGTTGAGGAGTTTGGTCACCTGGCCCGACCCCAGTGCACCGAGATGGACAACCGGCTCGCCGTATGTGGAGAACACGGGCCGGCACCGTTCGACGGTCTCCGCTTCGCCACCGACCATGACCAGGAGGTTGCCCGCCACGGCCGCAGGGCCACCACCACTGACCGGCGCATCGAGCACCACAACCCCTTGCGCCGCTGCCTTCCCAGCCAGATCGCGACAGGTGTCGGGCGCGATGGTGCTGTGGATTGCGATCACACCTCCCGGTGCCAGGCCGGCGAGTACTCCGAGTTCACCGGTCACGATTTGCCGAACATCTGCATCGTCGACCACGCAGAGGCAGACCAGATCGCTGGCTGCCGCCAGCTCAGCCGGGCTGTCCGCGACTCTTGCTTCTGTGTCCGCAAAGGATTCCAGCGACGCCGACCGGCGCGCCCACAGTGTCGTGTCGTAGCCCGCTTCCACGATCCGCCGAGCCATCGGCGCGCCCTGACTCCCGAGACCTATGAACCCAATACGCATCGTGTTCCTCCAACTTCGCGAAATACTCTCGTATATAACGCTTCTCGGAATCCGGGCGCGGATCGTTCCGATGTCGGCCGATCGACTTCAGCCTGGCTGGGCGTTGGCGCAGAGCGCTTTTCGGACTGCGCTCACAAAGAATACCCACCCACCTACTCCCGTCGGCCGATTCGAAAAATTCGCCCACATAGAGCCCCCACCTGCCATACATTCGTACAATATGCGCCGGCTCTCGACGGCCGGCCCCAGCGGAAGGCATAGCTGTGAACAAAGACGACATGATCCTGATCAGTATCGACGACCACATCATCGAGCCACCTGACATGTTCGACAATCATCTGCCCGCCAAATACAAGGCAGACGCACCCCGTCTCGTCCACAACCCCGACGGCAGCGACACCTGGCAGTTCCGCGACACCGTCATCCCCAACGTCGCGCTCAATGCGGTTGCCGGGCGACCGAAGGAAGAGTACGGATTGGAACCACAGGGTCTCGACGAGATCCGGCCCGGTTGTTACGACGCGGCCGAGCGGGTAAAGGACATGAATGCCGGCGGCGTACTCGCCACCATGAACTTCCCGTCGTTCCCCGGTTTCGCAGCCCGACTGTTCGCCACCGACGACGCCGACTTCTCCCTGGCTCTGGTGCAGGCCTACAACGATTGGCACATCGACGAATGGTGCGGCGCCCATCCGGGGCGATTCATCCCGATGGCCTTGCCACCGATCTGGGATGCCGAGCTCTGCGCCCAAGAAGTACGTCGGGTCTCAAAAAAGGGCGTGCACTCGCTGACCTTCACCGAAAACCCCTCGGCGCTGGGCTATCCCAGCTTTCACAGTGACTACTGGAACCCACTGTGGAAGGCGCTCGTCGACACCAACACCGTGATGAACGTGCACATCGGCTCATCCGGACGACTCTCGATCCCCTCGCCCGACAGCCCGATGGACGTGCTGATCACGCTGCAACCGATGAACATCGTGCAGGCCGCGGCCGACCTCCTGTGGTCCACACCGATCAAGGAATTCCCCGACCTGAAGATCGCCCTGTCCGAGGGCGGCACCGGGTGGATCCCGTACTTCCTCGAGCGGGTCGATCGCACCTATGAGATGCACTCGACGTGGACCAACCAGGACTTCAAGGGCAAGCTTCCCTCGGAAGTGTTCAGGGACCATTTCCTGACCTGCTTCATCTCCGATCCCGTCGGCGTGCAGCTACGAAACGAAATCGGTATCGACAACATCTGTTGGGAGATGGACTATCCGCACAGCGATTCGATGTGGCCGAACGCGCCGGAAGAGCTCGAGGGCGTGTTCGACAAGTACAACGTCACCGACAATGAGATCAACAAGATGACCCACGAGAACGCGATGAAGTGGTACTCGTTCGATCCCTTCAAGGACGTTCCCAAGGAGCAGGCCACGGTCGGTGCGCTACGCAAGGCCGCCGAGGGACATGACGTGCAGACCCGCGCGTGGAGCACGCGTGAAAAGTCCGGCACCAGCTTCGCTGATTTCGCCGAGAAGGCGAAAGAGATTTCGGGCGTCCAGGATTGATCGAATAGCAATTACCCGCTCGCCGACTGCGGCCAGGTGCTCCACAGGAGCCCTGGCCGCTTTTAGTTGTTGAACCAAGCTTCGACTGCCAGACCCACGTCGGAGCCATAACGAATTGTTATGGCTCGGCGCCGAAATTGGTATTGGAAACTGCAGTTGCCGCACCCATAGTCTCGAAGCATCCGAACAAACGGTGTGCCGCGCACCACAATATTGCGCGAATGTGACGGGAGTTTTCAGTGAGTGTTGAAGACAAGAACTGGACAGAAGCGATGGGTTTTGATCGCATGCCCAACCACATCGTTGGCATGCGCGTCACCGAACAAATGGACCTGACCGGCAAAAAGGCGATTGTCATCGGTGCTGGCGGCGACGGTTTGGGCCAGGCGATTGCCAACCGCCTCGCCGGCCTCGGCGCCGATATTGCACTGGTCGGCCGGACCTTCGAGAAGGTCGAACGTCGTGCCAAGGAAATCGAGGAACGCTGGGGTGTAAAAGCGATACCCGTTCTCGCCGATATGTCAGATTGGGATCAGGTCCACCAGGGCGTCAAAGAAAGTCATGACCGCCTCGGCGGCCTCGACATCATGGTGAACAACCCGGTCATGGCGGTGGCCGGCCCCTTCGAGAAGCACACGAAGGAAGACATCGACAAAACAATGCTGGGCAGCCTGACCATGATGATGTACGGCGCGCACGCCGCGCTCGAATACCTCCTCCCGCAGGGTTCAGGCAAAATCATCAACATCGGCGCCGTCGGTGGACGCATGCAGCACCGTGGGCTTGTTGTCTACAACTCGGCCAAAGCCGGTGTCATCGGCTTCACCCGCAACCTCGCTCACGAGATGGCGCCGCGCGGTGTCAACGTGCTGGCAGTCGCCCCCGGAATCATGATCAAACCTGATCTCGTGGAGCGCTTCCTTAATCCACAAAGCGATCAGGACTACGCCGCCCGCGACTCCATCGCCGAAGCACTCGAGAACTACGTCCAACTCGGTCGCGGCGCACTGCCGGAGGAAGTGGCCAACATGGTTGCGTACCTGGCCACGGACGCCGCCAACTACATGTGCGGCCAGACCATCGATGTCGCAGGCGGACAGTTCATGAACTGACCTTCGATCGACTACATCCCTTGCTAATCAACTGATTTCAACCCCGGAGGTCACGATGGGCGCCATCGCCGATGTCATGGACGCGGCTACCACAAGCACCGGACTCACCGACTTCGGTGATGACTCTTTCCGCGAAGGTCTCGAAATACTGACGGCATCGCTTCGCGACGAGGCCAACTTGAACGCGACCGGTGAAGTGTTCATGCGCGACCGCATCGTCGGATATCTCAGCCAACGGTTGCAGGTCGAAGACTGGTATGCCCGTCACCCCGAGATCGACGAGGTCTCGATCGTCACCCCCCTGATCGGGATCGGACTGCCGCGCACCGGTTCATCGGCGTTGTCGAGTTTGCTCTCGCAGGACCCCGATGTGCGGTACATCAGGCGCTGGGAGTCGTCACAGCCCTGCCCGCCGACGTCGACTGTTGTCGGGGTTGATCCGCGTATCCCAACGGGCATCGGCGAGATGCTCGGGTCACGGCATCACGTCCCGAGCGAGACCCACGGCCCCATGGAATGCCACGAAATCATGGCGTTGGACTTCAAAACCCACTTCTTCCAGTCCCTGGCCCAGATTCCGACGTACTCGGAATGGTTTGTGACCAAGGCAGATCTCACGTCCACGTTCGAGTACCAGCGCAGAGTGATGAAGCTGATGCAGTGGGGTGAGCCCACCCGCGAGTGGCGACTCAAATGCCCGTCGCACATCCTGGTCCTGAACGCTCTGGACAAGGCGTTTCCCGATGCCCGCTACGTCATGACCCATCGGGATCCGACCGACGTCATCTTGTCGGTCGCCGATCTGTACGCCGACATCATCACGAGGTTCACCGACACGATCGACAAGCCATACATCGGCAAGCTCAACGTCGACCATTGGTCGTTGGGTATCCAACGCGCCATGCAGTTCCGCCGCGACGGCGCCGATGACCGCTTCTACGACATCGACTTCCGGGCGATGCAAAGCGATCCGGTCGGCGAGGTCCAGGGTCTGTACCGCTGGCTCGGAACCCCCGTCAGCGCACAGTTCGAGTCGCAGATGCGCAGTTGGTGGGAGAAGGCGGCAGGCGAGCGTGAGCCGAGTTCACACGCTGACCCGGCCGAGTTCGGCATCGACCTCGACACGGTCCGCCCACTGTTTGCCGAGTACAGCGAGAACGCCCAGCGGTGGACCAGCCATACCAACCCAAATGTGAAGTGAGAGAAACGATGACGATTGATCTGACCGGCGGCCTTGATCTAACTCGCGACCACGTCTTCGCCGAGCGGCCCGAAGATCCGGAAATGCGGGACTCGGTGAGTTTCTGGGTGGTCGATGACCGCGGCGAGGTGGGACTACCTCGCATCGGCGTGGAAGCCGTTTCCTCTAACTGGGATACCCACGACCTGCAGGTGAATGTCACCTATCCGGATGGTCGCGTGTACCGACTGCGTGCCACCGAACCCGCCGCCTCACCCATCGGACCGGAAGGCAAGCCCACCGTGCTGGGCGCCGGCGGATTGAAGTTCCACTGTGTCGACGAGTTCGACACCTGGACAATGACATACGACGGTAAGGCCGTACAGACCACCTCGGCCGGGCTCATCAAAGGTGAGACCGACGGTCCGGTCGTCAACGTCAGCTTCCATGTCGAAGCGAAGATGGCTGTGCCACCGTGGATCCAGGGCACCATGGGCAAAGACGCCCAGGAAAAGCTGAAGGACGGCGCGTTCTCGGGCATGATGGGTGGCGCTCGCTACGAGCAGTTGTTCCGGGCGACCGGCCGGGTCAGCATCGACGGGGCCGAGGACCACACCTTCACCGGCTGCGGACTGAGAATCAGACGTCAGGGCGTCCGGAACCTTGCCGGATTCTGGGGTCATTGCTGGCAGTCCGCTGTTTTCCCGAGCGGCAAGGCTTTTGGCTACATCGCCTATCCTCCGCGCGACGACGGACAGGACACTTTCGCCGAAGGCTTCATCTACAAGGGCGACGGAGATCTCATTCCGGCGCGAATCGTGAAGGCTCCCTGGCTGACCCGTCTTGTCCCCAAGGGAGACGACGCCACACTGGTCCTCGAGACCGACACCGAGACCGTGACCATCGCGGGCGAGGTCCTGTTCGGCGCTCACGATGTCTTCCACAAGGACAACGCCTACTCGACAAATGCGCTCAAGGCCGAGAATCCCGCCTTCCCCGCTGTGCACCAATCCGGTGTGCGCTATCGGTGGGACGACGAGGAAACAGTGGGAATGATGGAGCGCTCGAACCCACTCGACAAGATCGAGCAGGACTCGTGACCACATCGTCGGACATGTCCTCCGGAAGGCCACATCAATGCTGAACACACGCTACGAACTCTCACACCTGGCCGCGCTCGAAGCGGAGTCGGTCTACATTTTCCGCGAGGTGGCCGCCACTGCACAACGCCCGGTGCTGCTGTTCTCTGCAGGCAAGGACTCGGTGGTGATGTTCCACCTGGCACGCAAGGCTTTCTGGCCGGCACCGATCCCGTTCCCGCTCATGCATGTCGACACCGGCCACAACTTCGACGAGGTCATCGAGTACCGCGATCGCGTTGTCGAGAAAACCGGTGTCCGGCTGATCGTTTCGAGTGTCCAGGACGACATCGACGCAGGACGGGTGGTCGAACAGACCGGACCGGGCGCCAGCCGCAACCGACTGCAGACCGCCGCGCTGCTCCGCGGCATACAAGAGAACAAGTTCGACACCGTCTTCGGTGGCGCCCGGCGCGACGAGGAAAAGGCCCGCGCCAAGGAACGGGTGTTCAGCTTCCGCGACGAGTTCGGCGCCTGGGATCCACGCGCACAGCGTCCAGAGTTGTGGAATCTCTACAACGGACGACACCACAAGGGTGAGCACATCCGCATCTTCCCCTTGAGCAACTGGACCGAACTCGACATCTGGCAGTACATCGCCTCCGAAGAGATCGAACTGCCCAGCATCTATTACTCGCACCGGCGAGAGGTCGTTCCTCGCGACGGAATGCTGCTGGCCAAAACCCGTTTCGTGGAGTTGGCACCAGGGGAAGAAGTGATCACCGAGACAGTTCGGTTCCGGACGGTTGGCGATGCGACGTGCACCGGATGTGTGCTCAGCGATGCCGTCACCGTGCATCAGGTGATCGACGAGGTCTCCTCGACCCGGATCACCGAGCGCGGCGCCACCCGCGCCGACGACCGGATCTCCGAGTCAGGGATGGAAGACCGCAAGAAGGAAGGCTACTTCTGATGGCTCTTGCACACCCCGCCACCGAATCCTCCACCACCACCGAGGCCAAAGGTCCAATGCAGACTGGAAAGCAGATGCTCCGCCTGGCAACCGCGGGCAGCGTCGACGACGGCAAGTCCACACTCATCGGAAGGCTGCTCTACGACTCCAAGAGCATCTTCACCGACCAGATGGAGTCCATCGAACGGACCAGCGCCGAGCGCGGAGACGAGTACGCCAACCTCGCTCTGCTCACCGACGGACTGCGTGCCGAGCGCGAACAGGGCATCACGATCGACGTCGCCTACCGCTACTTCGCCACGCCCCGACGCAAGTTCATCATCGCCGACACACCGGGGCACGTTCAATACACCCGAAACATGGTGACCGGCGCCTCCACTGCGGATGTCGCCCTGATCCTCATCGACGCCCGCAAGGGCGTCCTCGAGCAGACTCGACGGCACGCGTTTCTGTCATCCCTGTTGGGCATCGCCCATCTGGTGCTCTGTGTGAACAAGATGGACTTGGTCGACTGGTCCGAACAACGTTTCATCGAGATCCGCGACGAGTTCAGCGCTTTCGCCGGCAAGCTCAACGTCCACGACCTCAGCTTCATACCGGTGTCAGCTCTCCTCGGCGACAACGTTGTCGATGCCTCGCAGCACATGCCCTGGTACACCGGCACCTCGCTCCTCGGTCACCTCGAAGACGTCCACATCTCGTCGGACAAAAACCTGATCGACGCGCGCATGCCCGTGCAGTACGTCATCCGCCCGCAGGTCTCCGATGGCTCCGACCACCGCAGTTACGCCGGGACCATCGCCAGTGGAACCTTCAAGCCCGGTGACGAAGTTGTTGTGCTGCCAAGCGGTTTCACCACCACGGTGTCGGAAATCTGGGGTCCTGGCGGGGCCAAGGTCGACGAGGCGTTCACATCGATGGCCGTCTCGATCTCATTGGCCGACGAAATCGACATCACTCGCGGTGAGATGCTGGCCCGGCCGGGCAACCGCCCACACGTCGGCCGCGACATCGACGCCATGGTCTGCTGGTTCTCCGACGACACCACCCTGGCACCCGGGAACCGCTATACGATCCAGAGCTCGACCCGTGAGTCGAAAGCTGTCATCAGCACACTGACCTACCGGCTCGACGTGAACTCCCTGCACCGCGACGAGGCCCCGGAAGCATTACAGCTCAATGAGATCGGCCGAATCACACTCCGCACACAGCAACCGCTGATGTTCGATGCCTATCAGCAGCACCGTCACACCGGCAGCTTCATCCTGATCGACGAGGCCACCAACAAAACAGTGGGCGCCGGGATGATCAACGGCCCGGCCAGCAAAGACTCGCACGTTGTCTGGCACAGCTCATCGGTCACACGCGAGCAGCGCGCCACCACGGGTGCCACCATCTGGATGACGGGACTTTCCGGTTCCGGAAAGTCCTCTATTGCAGCAGAACTCGAGCGGTCCCTGGTCGCTGAGGGACGTCCCGCCTATCTGATGGACGGCGACAATCTCCGGCACGGTCTCAACTCCGACCTGGGCTTCAGCGACGACGACCGCCGCGAGAACATTCGCCGCACCGCAGAGATTGCCGCGCTTTTCGCCGATTCCGGTTCGGTGGCGATCGTCTCGTTGATCAGTCCCTTTGCAGCAGAACGACAGCGGGCCAGAGAGATCCACGCGCAGCGCGGGATCCCGTTCTACGAGATCTTTGTCGACACGCCACTCGAGGTCTGCGAGGAGCGTGACCCCAAGGGCCTCTATGCCAAGGCCCGCACAGGTGAGATTCCCCAGTTCACCGGGATCAGCTCACCGTACGAGCCTCCAACCGCGGCCGATATCGTCATCACGCCCAGCGACAGTCCCCTGCCGCGCGTCGCCGAAGCAATCCGCCGCGACCTGGGAATGTGAGCCGTGAGCTTCGATGATGCGGACACCGCGCTCGCCGGCGAGTTGGCCGCTGCCGCCGGTGACCTCTTGCTGGAACTACGGGCCACATCCGGCCTCGCCGGCAAGGATCTCGGCAGGGCCGGCGATTTCCGGTCGAATGAGTTCCTCCTGAAGGAACTCGCGCGGCTGCGGCCCGACGATGCGGTCCTGTCGGAGGAATCATCCGACGATCTGGGCCGACTCGACGCCTCTCGGGTCTGGATCATCGACCCGGTGGACGGGACCAAGGAATACGGACTCGGCCGCAGCGATTGGGCGGTTCATGTGGCGCTGTGGGAGCGCAATGGACGAGGTGACGGGGGCGGTCTGACCAGCGGTGCCGTTGCATTGCCCGCACTGTCGGTCACCTACGTCAATGACGGTGCCGCGGTCGAACCTGCAACCGGACTGGCGGCAACACCACGCGGATCGATTCCACGCATCGTCGTCAGTGGTTCGCGGCCACCGGCATTCGCGGAGGCAGTGACCTCGGCGCTGAGCGGCGAATTGTTGCCGATGGGTTCGGCCGGGGCGAAGGCGATGGCGGTCGTCCGTGGCGAGGCGGATGCATATGTGCACGCCGGCGGTCAGTACGAGTGGGATTCGGCCGCCCCGGTCGCCGTGGCCAGATCACAGGGATTGTGGTGCAGCAGGATCGACGGTGAGCCACTGCGCTACAACCAGAGTGATGTGTATCTGCCGGACCTCGTGATCTGCCGGCTCGAGCTCGCTCCGACAATCCTGGATGCCATCCGCGACGCCGACGGGGTTCCCCGGCAACCGAAGAGCCATCCGGTTTCGACCTAGGTGGCAGACTGGGATCGTTATGGATACCCATCGCCTCAAGTACTTCCTGCGCATCGCCGACGAGGGGTCGATGACGCGTGCGGCAAGTGTCCTTGGGATCGCCCAGCCTGCCCTGAGTCGTCAAATCCACCGTCTGGAGGAAGAACTCGGTGTAACGCTGTTTCGCCGCACGTCACGCGGCATGGAGTTGACGGAGGAAGGCGAACAGCTCCGAGCAAGTACGGCCGCGCCACTGCGCCAGCTCGAGCTCGCCGTCCAGTATGCCGGCTCGCCACTTGCACGACTCGAACGGGGATTTCGTCTCGGCCTCCTGGAGACGACCGTGGACCTGTTGGCCAAACCACTACTCGGCAGCCTCGCGTCGGCGTTCCCGAAAATGACTTTTGATATCACAGCCGCGAATACCGACCTTCTCATCGAGAGCCTGCTGAAGGGAACACTCGACACCGCCATCATCAACCCGATACCTGATGATCGCTTGTTCGCCAGCGACTTACTGATCGAAGACCTTGTCGTCATGGGCGGGGCGACAAGCGATCTCACTCCAGATCGGCCAATGCGTTTCATCGACATAGCCGAGCTTCCGCTGGTGATGCCCAGTACCCCAACCGGCCTCGCCAGCACCATCGAGAACGCAGCACTGCGACTCCAGATCCAATTGCAGTCCCGGTTTGCCACCGACTCACTGCAAGTCGCGAAAAGTCTCATCCGGGCCGGAACTGCCTACGGCATCCTGCCGATGTCCGCGTGCACCGCAGAGATCGAATCAGGACGGATTCGTTGGGCTCCATTGACAGAGCCCACCGTCAGTCAAAAGCTCATCATGGCGTCCACCGGCCGGCTCGAGTTGCCCCGCGGATTGGCCATCCGAATCGGCAACATCATCCATGATGAGATTGCCCAGCTGATCAACTCCGGTAGCTGGCCGGCGCAGATCCTCCACTCGCGCCACACGCATGAGTCCAAAGGCCGGTCGGGCGTCTAGTGCGGCGACGGCGCGAGCCGCGCTTCGGCCGACACGGTGGTGACGCCATCGGAAACGATTGTCCCTTGCACCTGCCGCCCGGACGGATCGGTTCGCTCCGCCGAGATGTGCAGCTCCGTGAGCAATGGGGTCGGCCGGTGATAACGCACCGACAACTCCTGCACCACCGCCGGTTCTCCCTCCACCATGCCGGCCGCTGCCAGGACATGACTGAGCATCAGCGCTGACATGCCACCGTGCACCAACGCTTTCGGTCCCTGATATTGCAGCCCGAGAAGACCAGTCGCCGAGACGTTTCCGTCGTCGTCGACGTCCATGTCAAGTGGCGGCGCGAGCGCATTCCCCCTACCCGACACCGGATCCCGATCGCCGGTCACCCCGGCGCAGTCGTCGATCAGCCGCGAGATCCGGTCGAGTTCTTCGGTCACCGCCTGCAGCCCCGGGTCCTCGGCGTCGACCCGAAGGAGCAGATCGGTGAGTCGTCGCAACCCCGCGGCCGCCGACTCGATGCCATCGGACTGTTCTACCCCGATGCCATCGGACTGTTCTACACCGTCAGTTCGCATGTGGCATCCGCTTTCTCGAGGCGATGAACAACCCATCGGCGTTCACGCACAGTTCGTCATTCAGCCAGATCTCTGCGCTCGAGTAGGCCTTCCGGCCGTCGACGCGTTCATGTCGCGATCTGATCGTCAGCTCCCGCCCGGACGGAACCGGCCGGTGGAACCGAATGTTGAGTTGCGCCGTCATCCCCGCGGCTCCGGCCACCGCGTTTGCGTTGGCCAGTGCCACATCGAGAATCATCGCTAGGGCGCCCTCGTGGACCACACCGGGCGCGCGCTCGTAGGCGACCGAAAACGTCACCACTCCGTTGGCGCCATCGTCGGTCGCCCCCAAGTCGGTGGGTGCAGCGATCGCGTTGTGCGCACCCACCACCGGGCTGTAGAGCGACCCCCTACCCTCGCGCTCCATCGCCTGTATCCGATCGTGTGGCGACGGCGCGCGGGTCTCGAGGTCATCGGCGAGGGCGTGGATCCGGCGGGCGATCTCCGAGAGATCCGCCGCACCGCGATCAGCGCCCGTCAGTGCCACCGTGGCCCGTCGCACGGCCGCAACCGCTTGCGCAGTCTGATCGCCGTCGCCCTCGTGATCACTGTGGTCGAGGTGGCGTTCCGCATCGGCGGTGTAAGTCACGTTTCATCTCCTCCTCGACACACGTCTGCGGGCCGTTGAAGTGAAACGCTACCCGGCAGCGGCCAGGTCGCGGAGCAGGTCACGGCTGCGCCGCATCGACCCACGAGGATCGGAACCCACCGGGGTGATCGCCGCCCAGACATCGGTTGCGCCCGCATCGATGAGGTTCTGCAGCTGTAGGCGCACCGATTCTTCGTTGCCGACGATGGCGATATCAGCTGCATCGGTTGCGCCCCCGGCGCTGATGACGCGCTGGTAGTTGGGCATTCCGGCATACATGCCCGACGTCGCGGCAACCGCGGCGCGCGCCTCGTCGACGTCGTCATGCACTGCCACCGGCAATCCCGCCACGATCCGGGGAGTCGGACGGCCCGCCTGCGCGGCCGCGGCGTGAATGGCAGGGGTGATCTGTGATTCGATGACCTTCGCCGAAGCCATCCACAGGACGGTGCCGTCAGCGAATTGTCCTGCCACCCGCAGCATCCGGGGCGACATGGCGGAAAGAAGCACTGGCACCTGATGTTTGACCGCTGTCATCCGGCCGGCACTCTTGGTGGTCCAGTCCTGTCCGTGGAAATCGACGTCCTCGCCGTGCAGCAGCGCGGTGATGATCTGGATGTATTCCTCGGTGTTGCGGCCGGGCCGCTCGTACGACAGCCCATATACATCTTCGATGAGGGGCCCGTGGGAAGGACCCAAACCGAGCGTGAAGCCGGGCCGTCCCATCGCCTCGGCAACCGCGGCAACACGGTTGGCCTGGAGCAATGGGTGCACCGGATAGGTCTGCAAGACGGCAGTTCCCAGCTCGATCGATGAGGTGGCCCTACCCGCCACCGCAAGTGCGGCGAGTGGATCACCCGCGACCGTACTGGCGTACCAGAGCGAGGTGAATCCGTCGGCCTCCGCACGCTCGGCCTGCTGGACGATCTTGTCGGTCGAAGAAGCGCCGCCGGTCAATCCAATTCGCATCGCGTTGCCAACCTGTCTTTCGAATGTATGGTGATCTTGAAGAGACTATACGACTGTATTGCATCTGCCATCCGGATACTTTGAGGAGCGCCCATGTTCGACACCGCCACCCCGATCACACCCTCGATCGGTATCGAGGTCAGCGGCGTACCCGGCCCCCGGCTTGCCAGTGCCGACGCAGCCCAGTGGTGCCGGTCGGCACTGGAGCGGCACGGAATGGTGCTGTTCCGGGAGTGTCACATCAGTGACGACGACCTGGTGGCACTGAGCCGCCTACTCGGCGAGGTGGTGATCCCCGGGCTGGGCGGTCAAGAAACCCATCCAGAGGTTTCAGCGATCAGCCTCGATCCCGCGGAGACAGTCCTGGCCTCGTACAACACCGGCACATTCCACTGGCATAT
Source organism: Williamsia sp. Y853 (assembly GCF_056786495.1). Taxonomy (NCBI): domain Bacteria; kingdom Bacillati; phylum Actinomycetota; class Actinomycetes; order Mycobacteriales; family Nocardiaceae; genus Williamsia; species Williamsia sp. Y853. The sequence continues at coordinate 562,419 of NZ_JBXCJC010000004.1, read as the reverse complement.
CGACGGCGCCACCGATGCCATCCCACAATTGGGCACCCTGCTGACGGCACTCGAGGTCTCTGCCGAAGGCGGAGACACGGAGTTCGCCAACACCTACGCCGCCTATGACGCCCTGTCCGATGAGGACAAGGCCCTGGTCGCCGACCTGCGGGTGGTCCACAGCTTCAGCACGGCGCAACTGCTGGCCAATCCGGACCCCACAGACAAGCAGCGGGCTGCGTGGGCCCGGGTTCCCACCCGAGTCCACCCGTTGGTGTGGACACGCCAGACCGGACGCAAGTCCCTGCTGATCGGCGCCACCGCGGGTGAGGTCGTCGGCCTGCCACCCGAGGAAGGTCGAGCACTGATCAGCCGTCTGCTCGAATGGTCCACGCAGCCGCGTTTCTCTTTGCGCCATCACTGGCATCGCGGCGATCTGGTCTTATGGGACAACACCGGCATGCTCCATCGGGCGATCCCTTACACCGCCACTTCACGCCGGCTCATGCATCGGACCACGCTGATCGGCGAGGAAGCAGTCGCCTGAACCCTCGCGGGTAGATTCGTGGCATGAACGGCAAGGCGATGTGGCAGTGACGGCGACAGACACTTCCACCCAGGACAGCACCGACGACGCACCACCGGTCCTCTTTCCTCGACTGCTCCCCTGGATCCTGGGCATCTGCGGCGCCATCGGTCTGGCGGCATCGTTCACCTTGACCGTCGAGAAGTTCGAACTGGCGGCGAACCCGGACTATGTGACCAGTTGCGATATCAGCCCGGTATTGAACTGCGGCTCGATCATGGACACGTCCCAGGCGGCGCTCTTCGGCTTTCCGAACTCGCTGATCGGACTCGTCGGGTTCTCGGCACTGCTGGCGATCGCCGTCATGATGGGACGCAAACCTTCTGCGCTGATCATGCTCGGCATGCAGGTCGGACTGACCGCCGGCATCGTCTTCATACATTGGTTGATATTCCAGAGCCTCTACCGCATCGACGCGTTGTGCCCGTATTGCATGGTTGTCTGGGTCGTGACCATTGTCGCGTTCTGCTACGTGAGCCTGCGCAATGCCGACGACTACATCGCGGGCGGTGTTGCCCGGAAGATCCTCAACGGGGCATTGAGCATCCATTCCCTGATTCCGGTGGTGTGGATTCTCGTGATCGCCGGCCTGATCGGACAGCATTTCTGGTGGTACTGGTCGACGCTCATCTGACACCGAGCGGTCGGTTGACCCATGAACGGCGCACTTTTCCCGAAGAGCCACCCATGGCAATCAGTCTGAAGAACCCGGGTCTGAGGCCCGCGGCGTAGAACAGCACCCTATGTTCGCGATGGCAAAGCCGTTATGCTCGATATCAATCTGTGCCGGGCAAGCCCAGGAGGACGGCGAAATGCACACCACGGATAATTCACCTCACCCATTGGTCACCGCGTCGGACGTCCACAAGGTCGCATTCCGCAAGCCCCCGCTGGGCAAACGCGGCTACAACGAAGACGACGTCGACAGCTTCCTAGACGAGGTAGAAGAAACACTCCGCCAACTACACAACCGTCTCGCCCGCTACGAAGACCCCACCCGCTGAGAGCACCGATCAGGCCACCACCACGATCGCGTTCACGGTGGAGAACAACCGCAACCGCGTGATCGCAACCTAGACTCGGACAGATGACGGGTCACGGCAACGCTGCGGAGAAGGAACTCGGACCGCGGATTCCAGCCAAGCCGAATGGGCGTGCGGCACAGCGCCTCGAGACACGTCGACGGATCTTCGATGCCGCGGTGGCCGAATTCAAACGAACTGGCGTGGCCGACGCCGATGTCGGTGCCATCGTGACCGCAGTAGGTGTCGCACGCGGCACGTTCTACTTCCATTTCCCCAGCAAAGAGCACGTCCTCATCGAGATCGAGAACGCCGAGGTAGCCAGAGCTGCAAGGGATCTCGAGCGATTCATCGCCAAGTCGCCCGATTTGGCCGAGGTGCTCTCGGAGACCGTCCGCCTGACAAAATCAGCAAAGCGCAGGCTCGGAAAGAACCTGTTCCGGGATGTCCTGGCCCTGTATTTCTCCCCCACCCGCCCCCAGCCCGATCCCGCCCCCGCCAAAGGCCTGTCCGTCATCGAACTCGTCATCACCCAGATCGAACAGGCCCGCGATCGCGGTGAGATCTACGCCGACGTCGACCCCGCGCACAGTGCGCTCTTCTTCTTCCTCGGCCTCTATGCCTACCTGACCGTCAGCCACGAAGGTCCTCAAGATCCACATGTTCTCGATCAATACGTGGCCAGCGTCATGCGAGGCCTCGAACCCCGCTGACCGTCAGCAGGATTACCCGACGCACTCGGCGAAGACACCAGTGACCCTGAAGTGGGGTGCCCTGCGTATCCGAGGCGTACGCAACACGTTGCCCCACAAGGGTTTTACTTCGAACAGATCCGAAAACCATTACTCGAACAAACATTCGACACATTGTGTATCCCGGGGTATGTTGGTTGAAAGATTTCGATCAGATGTGCTGGGGGGCATGATGACTGACGATCCGTTTGATGAGGTTCCGGTTGGTACTTCTTCGGTTCCGGTGTTGGTGCGAAAGTACCTCGAGCTGGAGTTGCTGCTTGCCGATATCAATGATTGTTCGTCGTCGGATATGTCGGATGCCGAGGTCAATGAGCTTGTGCGGGTGCATGAACGGATCGTTCGTAAGCTCGAGTTCACCGGGCTACGGCACCTATTGGTGGCCTCGGACCGCTCGTCGTATTCGAAGGCCGGATATTCGTCGTTCTTTGGCTTTGTCCGCGGCGAGTTGCGGTTGACCAAAGGCCAAACCATGTCCAGGATCCGCGGTCTGGATGCAGTCGGCCGATTCCATACGATGCAGGGTGAAGAGCTGGCACCGAAATGTCCTGCCGCCGAACAGGCCTGGTCCCAAGGGTTGATCGGCGCAGCACATATGGATGTGATGCTAGATGTTCGTAAACACATCCCGTCAGCGTCGGATTCGGCGGTGTATGACGTGGTTGATCATTGGATGACCGAAGAGGCCGTCGGCCAGGATTCGACTCAGTTGGCGGCGTCGGGCCGTCAGGTGCTGGCCCGGGTCGATCCCGATGGCCGGCTGACCGATGATTCGGATCGGGCCCGTAAACGTTCGGTGAGTTTGGGTAATCAGGGTGTGGACTTGATGGCCAAGATCTCCGGCACCCTGGATCCGGAAACGTTGGCGTTGTTCACGACGGTGATGGATGTCTGGGCCGCCCCGGGCATGAACAACCCGGCCGACCCGAACTCGCCGACCGGGGCCAGCGATGACCCGAAACAAGATGCAGAGCTGATCAAGGCTGCCGCCGAGCGTGACACCCGCTCGATGGGCCAACAACGCCACGACGCGCTCAAAGCGATTTTGAAAACGATTTTGGAGTGCAACCTGCTCGGCAAGTCCCATCGGGGTTTGCCGGCGCAGCTGATCATCACGATGACCAAACAACAACTCGAGAATTGTGCCGGCATCGCAAAAACTGCCTCCGGCGTGGACATTCCGGTCAAAGAGGCACTGCACCTGGCAGCGCGTTCCGACAAATACTTGGCGGTGTTCGCCAACCACAGCGCCGAGGTGCTGTATTTCGCCCGGGCCAAACGCACCGCGCAGAAGGGTCAGCGGTTGGCGTTGTTCGCCCGCGACCGCGGTTGCTCGCACCCCGGGTGCACCAATCCGGCGGCGTGGGTGGAGATCCATCACCTGATTGCCTGGATCAACGGTGGTCTGACCGACATCGATCTGATGGGATCGGCGTGCCCGCCACACCACAAACTCGTCGGAGACGGCCCGGGTCAGTGGCAGACGATCATGATCACCGAGGGGCCCGACAAGGGCAGGGTCGGGTGGATACCACCATCGTCGGTGGATCCGGAACGAAAACCGCGGGTCAACCGTGCCCAGCACGTCAACGAAACCTTCGCAGCGGCCTGGGAGAAAGTCCTTGCCGACCGCCAAACAGCGTTGGTCAAGACCCGGTCGGAACTGACCAGAAGCGGGCTTGAGCACCCCGACGAGCCGGATATCGACAATCCCGAGCAAGTCGAATAATGCTCAGGAAGTAAATGTTTCGCGCCGACAGGGCGGTCGATCACGGTGCAAAAACTGCGGCGCCCGCGATGAGGGATGCGCACTGTGTCTAATTTTGCCGACTGAAGTCATTGACAGATTTCATTGACATCAGTCAGTGAATGGGTCTAGAACTGACATATCCGCCGAGATCGAGATGGGGTCCTGGATATGTGGCTGGACATTCTGCGACTGGTGGTCGCTTGGAGCGCGATGGGTGCCGTGATCGCGTTCTGGTATTGGGTCATGAAGAACATCGGTACGTTCTGATGACCGGCGCCGGCAGGGCGAACATCGCTGGCAACGTGAGTGTTTCACGATGAACGGGACACCGATCCCGACTGCGCTCACCCTCGAGCGCAGCTGCGGCCTGACTGCCGCCGCCTTCTCGGAGCGACGCCGGAGCGGTGCTCGACTGATGACGGGCGAGCATCGAACGTTCGGACTCAACCGCCTCCAGAACATCGTCCAGGTGCCCTATCCGCCGATCTCGACGGATTGGACAACACGAACATTGACCTGCGGTGTTGCACTGCAGTGTTCGCCATCCAAAGACGACATCGGACGCTACCCACTGCACGAACTCTCGCCTCGTGGGCTGGCGGCTCTGACCATCGTCGAGGCGGGGGTCGCACTGCGCTGGATCGCCGATCACTGGCCCGGCCTGATACCGGAACTCGATCGCATTCTGACCGGGCTTCCGGTTGCGGACAGCGGCTTCGACGCCCCCGACATGCTCCGGCATGCGGACATGATGGCCAGTTCCCGCGAGAGAATCGACCCGCACCCGCTTCTCGGACAACTAACACTGCAGGCCCCGCCAGGCCGCGGCCTGGCTACCGCGATCAAGCGGGCGTACAGCCGGATGCCGTGGACTTCTCCCCGCAGCGACGCCCAGCGCCTGTTGTCCATCCCGGTCGGAGGTGAAGGCGGAATACGTAATTCGAACCTCCCGCCACCGAGCCGGCCCGAGGACGAAGACATCGAGATCCGGCCGGACCAGCGGGCGGGCATCCCCTACCCCGAGTGGAACGCATGGCGTGAGAGCTTCCTCATCGACCATGTTGCGGTGTTGGAACGAAAGCATCGGGGCACCGGCAGGCCGGGTCCACCTGTGTCGACAGATCTGCGGCAGTGGTTCGCCGAACACACACACCGATCGATCAAGAGCCGTCTGGAGGACGGATCCGATCTCGACGTCGACTCGTACGTCAACCACCACATCGACCTGATCACCGGAGAAGCCGCTGAACCCCGGGTGTTCCGGGAGCTGTTACCCATGTCGCGGGACGTGACCACTGCCCTGCTCCTCGATGGCAGCTCCTCACTCGGCATCCGCCGCGGCGAAGTCTTCGAGCTGGAACTGGCCTGCGCTGACGCACTTTCACGCGCGATGATGCTCACCCGAGAACGTCACGGAGTGTTTGTCTTCAGCGGCAACACCCGCCACCGGGTGGAGGTGAACTGCCTCAAGGACTTCGACGACACACATCTGGTCGTTCCGAGTGGTTCCGGCCTGGCAACCGGTGGGTACACCCGGCTCGGCGCCCCTATTCGGCACCTGACAAGCCGCCTGCTGGCCCAGCCCTGTGAACGGCGACTGCTCATCGTCATCGGCGACGGACTGATATCCGACGAGGGCTACGAGGGGCGATACGCCTGGGCCGACGTCGCCCACGCACTCGAAGAGGCCGACGACGCCGGGATATCGGTCTACTACATCGGCGTCGGTCCGGCCCGTGTCGACCCGCTACCCGAGGTCTTCGGATCCCGACGGTCTCAGCGAATCCGGCAGGTCGAACAACTACCCCGCGTGCTGGCTCATGTCCACCGAGAACTCCTCAGCGTCTGAACAATTGGAGCACAAAGACCTTGACCACCGACCTCTACCTCCCCACCGGCAACGAAATCGAGATGTTCGAGCGGGCTTTCAACCAGCAGCTTCCGGTGATGCTGACCGGCCCCACCGGTTGCGGGAAGACCCGGTTCGTAGAGCACATGGGCGAACTGTTGGGCACTGCCGTCGTCACCATCAGCTGCCACGATGATCTCACCAGCTCTGACCTCGTCGGGCGGTTCATGGTCACCGGCGGAGACGTCCGGTGGACCGACGGCCCCCTCACCCGCGCGGTGAAGGAGGGTGCGATCTGCTACCTCGACGAAGTGGTGGAAGCCCGCCACGATTCGCTCGCGATCCTGCATTCGCTGACCGACCACCGCCGGGCCCTGTATCTCGATCGCGCCAATGAAGTCGTCCGAGCACCGCAGTCGTTCATGGTCGTCTGTTCCTACAATCCGGCATACCGTAGCTCGCTCAAGGAGCTCAAACCCTCTTTCCGGCAACGGTTTGTGACCCTGCCGATGCACTATCTCCCGCCCGACCGCGAAGCCGCCGTCCTGGTCGCCGAAGCCGGCATAGACATTGCCGTGGCCAACCGACTTGTCCACTGCGCCATCAGTATCCGCGAGGCAGACGAGGTGTACCACTTCGAACCACCGTCGACGCGTGTGCTGGTGACCGCCGCGAGACTCATCGCCGCGGGCGCGTCCGAGATGCAGGCCGCCGAAGCTTCGATCCTGGCACCACTGAGTACCGACGGTGCCATCAGCAGCGGCTTGAGAGAAGTCGCCGCAGCAAGTCTGCAGGCCACCGAATACCAAGACTCACAGACACATTGATCGAAGGGAGCGGCTCGTGAACGAACAGGACAGGCGGCGCAAACGGGCGCTGATCGTCTTCCAGATCTTCGCGTACGGCTTCCTGCTGTCGCAATTCTTGATCCAGCTCTACATGTACACCGCTCGGGATTGGTAGGCAGGCCATGAATCTCCCTTCGATCAACCTACGGCGTGACAAGAGCGCCGGCAACACCTCCGCCTCCTACGACGAACACCAGGACGACTCGCGCCGCGCACAACGCGAAGCCGACTGGTGGCTCACCATCGGGACGCTGCTGATGGGAACGTTGGTCCTCGGAATCGTCGGCCTGCCCATCTTCCTGCGCGGCGTGTGGCTCCAGCGCCGGGCGGGACTCGAAGGCCTGTCGGTCCGGCCCATCCTCGTCACACTCATCGGCTACCTGGTGATCCTCGACGCCGCGCTCAACAGCCTCGGCTGGGCGCTGGACCTCATCGCGAACCACACCCTGATCAACCGCGTGATCCTCACCGCCTGGGGAAACATGTTCGACGCGGGCTACTTCTGGCACTACAACGAACTGTGGATCGGCGGCGCGGGCGGTCCGGGCGAAAAGGGTTGGGAGGTGGCCCTGATGCTCACCGTCTTCCCGATGCGCATCGCGGCCGGCATCGCCTTCCTGCAGATGAAGCGCTGGGGCCACCAGTGGATGATCGTCACCTGCTGGTTCGGCGTGGTCATCTGGATCGGTTACACGTTCAACATGACGATGTACGCCGATGTGCGTTACTCGGGCGTGGTGCTCCCGGTGATCGGCTGGTGGTTGTACGACATCTTCTACATCACCCCATTTCTGGCGATCCCCTACCTACACACGGTGAATCGAGAGATCTTCACCGACTGATCGCCGTCCAACCGGCAAAGGAGGACATCATGTCCGCAGAGTCACCTAAATCTCCATCGGTGGACGAGTCACCCGACGACGAACTGCCACTGGGTACAACACCCCCGTATGCCCGCATGCACAGGTTCATCAAGCGCGGGGTGTTCGTCTGCCTCTTCGCCCTCGTCATCGAAGGTGCGTTCACCGTTCCGGCACTGGCGATCTGGTACGGCTACCCCACGCTGTCGTTCCAAGAGATCTGCAGCGAGATGCTGAAGGTCCGGTACTCCGACGACACCCTCGAGTGTGAATATCCATACCCGCTGTTCGGACCACCCGAAGGCGCCGGCCAACAGACCGCCGAAGACGAATGGGGCGTGCAGCCGAAGCCCGGCTGGGACCCGATAGGCTTCCGCGAACTCGTCCGAAACCACGAAGAGCGCGAAGCGCGCGAGTCCGCCGGAAACTAGTGGCCGCCGTTGCCAGCCAACACGGATTGATGTCGGGTCGACTGGAATCCCAGATGCCGCTCGGGAACCGCCGCAACATCACCGGCATGTGATCACCATCAGAAAACCTGTGGCGTGACGGAGAGAAGAGTGGTTGGCACTCAATCGGTCTCCGCGAGACGGCGCTACTCGACGGGTTGCCGGTTCCCGGTCTTCGCTCGCATCTCCACTATGTCGTCGTCGAGTTCCACCCCCACTGAATTGAACATCCAGGAAGTCACCTCATAAGCCCCAACCGTGAAGATGACATCGAGAATCTGCTGGGTATCAAGGTCGCCGGCGAGTGCCTCCCAGGTTTCCGGGCCGATCTTGCCATCGAGGACCAGTTCGTCGACGGCGCGTAACAGAGTCGCGTCCGAGTCAGACCAGAACGGCGCGGATGGCCCCCAGCCAATCCGGGAGATCTCCTCGTCGTCGATACCGGCGTCATGCGCCATGTAGACGTGTTGCGCCCACTGATAGGCCGAATTGCGAAGAACTGCAACCCTCATCACCAACAGTTCACGTTGCCGGGCTGTCAGAGTTGTCGACATCAGGATGTGTCCGTTGAAGGTGAACCAGGCCCGGGCGAGCGCGGGATGATGCGCGAGCGTGCCCATCGTGTTCTTTCCTTTGGGCCGGTCAGATCGGGTCTGGACCACATAACGCGCCGACGGTGGAGTCATCGCTTTCAACGCATCGCGCATCTCGGTCGACCACTCTTTGGGCGGCAGGGGTTCAATACGTGCCATCGGTAGGTTTCCTTCCACCAGCGTCCTATCGGGATACCGAGATCGCACCGACGTGGTCGGTCGAACAATACAGTCGTACAGGGCTCGCGGGGTTCAAATCAAGAACAATTGAAAATTCCGGCTCGGCGACACCAACCCGGGCGGCCAGGCCGGCATCGACGCGGTACTGACAGTTGGGTCACTGATGCGGCATACTTGCACAGCAAGGCCCGAAATCCGAATGGGATCCTGCAGCACAACAGGGGGTTTCACATGTCTGCAGCGTCCCGGCGCACCGGCGTCGAGATGTCGAAGACTCGAGACGCTCTGCTCGACTGCGTCGAACGCCTGATGCTGGAAGAGGGTTATCCGCGAGTCACGTATCGCGCACTGGCCGCCAAAGCGAACGCAACCCCCGGCCTTGTCCAATATTACTTTCCAACAATTGATTCCGTCTTCGTCGCCGCGATACAGCGACGTACCGAACAGAATCTCGATCGTTTGACGAAAGCACTCGAGGCACACCCCAACCAACCACTTCGCGCCATCTGGGACTACAGCTGGGAAGAGGCCAGCGGGCCGCTCATGACCGAGTTCATGGCTCTTGGAAACCACCGCGAGTCCGTCGGTGCTGAGCTCGCTGTCGTGTCAGAGAGACTTCGCAGCATCCAACTCGACGCCCTGGCGGATCGGCTGATCTCCAGCTCGGCGATGAACCAAGAACTCTCCACCGGTGCGCTTGTGCTGCTGATGTCCAACATCCCGAAGATGCTGAATCTCGAGAAGGGCGTCGGAATCGCGACCTCGCACGACGAACTCATCGAGACGTTCGAGGCATACGTCAACGCTCTCGAACCGCCCGATGGCGACCAGCCGCGCACCTCCGTAGCCCCAGCTGACAGTGCCGATCCGGAAATCGAGCAACTTCGCGCCGAAAACAGATCACTCAAGCTCCTACTCGCCGAAGCCGAGCTGGAGAAGCATGCGTTGCGGAAAGCGACCGCCCGCAAGGAATGAGTGCGTCCGCGGCGCCTGGTATCGGCCGCGAAGAACCGCTCAGCGTAAAGGTAGCGGTTCTGTGCTGCGCCATGAAGCCCGATAGCGCATAGCGCGGCAAATCCACGACACCCGTCGGCACACTCGTCGGTGATCCGAAATTTCGCCAGTTCTTCACAAAGACCCGTCAGCGACGACTATACAAGTGTATGGTTCCCGCTGTACGACTGTATTGCGACTCCAATCATCCGGGTCTTCGTGAACTGAGGCAACCCGATACGACCCCGGGGCTGCCGCCCCGAATTCGCCGGCACGGCAACCGCGCGACGAAAGAGGAATCATGAACAACGTTGAACAACAGCCTTTTCCAGACTCCACGGTGGGTTCGGCGAAAGGCCTTGGAGTACCGTCTGCCGCCGCGGTCGACGTCTCGAGTGCCGACTTCTTCACCGACCAGACGTTGGCGGTCGACCCGTACGAGTACTTTGACGCAATGCGGGCGAAGTGCCCGGTGCAATCGGTGCCGCACCCCGGGGTCATGGCTGTGACGGGGTATGCCGAGGCAGTGGAAGTTTATCGGGATCAAGCGACCTTCTCCTCGTGCAACGCAGTCGGTGGCCCTTTCCCACCCCTACATGTATCCCCTGATGTCGATGACATCACCGAGGCGATCGAACAGAACCGAAATCAGTGGCCGATGGCAGAATTCCTCGTCACCATGGATGGTGAAACCCACCAATCCGAACGCACCCTGCTCAAACGCCTCATGACCCCGACCAGGCTACGAGAGAACGAGTCGGCGATGGCCGAGATCGCCGACGCCTGCATCGATTCCTTCATCGACCGCGGTGCGTGCGAGTTCATCGCCGACTACGGCAAGCCCTTCACCACCCTGGTCATCGCCGACCTTCTCGGAGTCCCCGAAGACGATCGTGAAGATTTCCGTAATGCGCTGGCGGGTAGCACCATTGGCACGGTCGGCGATGATTCTGCTTTGACGGAAAACCCTCTCGAGTACATGTTCAAGAAGTTCACAGCGTACGTTGAAGACCGGCGCGCCCGACCACACGAGGACGTTTTGACGCAACTCGCGCAAGCGACGTACCCCGACGGTTCAATTCCCCCGGTGAACGCGATCGTTCGCATGGCGACCTTCCTCTTCGGGGCAGGTCAGGACACCTCGGCACGGATGATCAGCTCCGCGTTACGAATCCTCGCACAGGACAGAGCGATTCAGAATCATCTTCGAGCCGAACGCGGTGACATACCCGCGTTCATCGAAGAAACACTCCGCCTGGAGAGCCCGACCATGAGTGACTTTCGACTCGCCCGCCATTCGACCACCATCGGTGGTGTCGACATCCCGGCGGGGACGACGATCATGATCCATCCGGGCGCGGCCAATCGCGATGAGCGTCAGTTCGACGAACCCGGCGAATGCCAGATCGATCGCTATAACGTCAAGGAACACATCGCTTTTGGTCGTGGAGCACATTCTTGTCCGGGCGGTCCGCTCGCTCGCGCCGAGGGGCGGGTCACCATTGAGCGACTCCTCGAACGCACCACAGATATTTCGCTTTCCGACTCCCATCATGGGCCCGCCGGCGACCGCCGCTACGAGTACGACCCCACGTACATCATTCGCGGCCTGAGCAACCTTCATCTCACCTTCTCCTGAAACGACCACCACCACTCGGAAAGAAGACTCCTATGAACAAAGTTGCCGTAGTCACCGGAGGAGCCTCGGGCATCGGTCTGGCCATCACTGAACGGCTGGCTCGCAATGGGTACAAAGTCGCAGCACTGGACGTCCAGAAAGTGGCGCTCGACACCCATGTCACCGCCATGCAGGCCGATGGACTCCAGGTCAGCGGGCATCACGTCGACGTCTGCGACCGCCAGGCCGTCGACTCCGCGATCGCCGCGGTCCGAACGGAATTCGGCGCGATCCAGGTCATGGTCACCAGCGCCGGCATCACATCCTTCGAACCGTTCACCGAGATCAGCGTGGAACAGTGGAAGCACACCCTCGACGTCAACCTCAACGGGACGTTCCACAGCATTCAGGCCGTGATTGCCGACATGGTCGAAACCGGATGGGGTCGAATCGTGACGATTTCTTCAACTGCCGCGCAGACCGGAGCGCCAAGTCGCGCCGACTACGTGGCCTCCAAAGGCGGAGTCATCGCACTGACAAAGGCGCTGGCTTACGAGTATGCAGGAAACGGCATCACGGTCAACACAATTCCACCGTCGCTGGTAGACACTCCACTCGCCCGAAACGCCGAAGCCGCGGGCAAACTGCCCCCGGTCGAAGACCTGGCCGCCATGACACTGGTCAAGAGAGCCGGCACCGGCAATGACATCGCCGCAGCGTGCCAGTTCTTGTGCTCAGAAGATGCCGGCTACATCACCGGCCAACAGATCAACGTCAACGGAGGCTGGTATATGTGACCGACCAACGATTGCGGGTTCGCGTCGATGTGCAGGCGTGCGAGGGGCACTCGTTGTGCATCGACCTCGCGCCCGAGCTTTTCGAACTCGACGACGATGACATCGTGACCGTCCTCGATGAGACGCCGGGCCTCGAACACCGGGAATCCCTTCGAAAAGCTGTGGCCGCGTGTCCCCGCCAAGCGATTGCCATGTCATTGCAGTCCAATACCTAGCCCACACTCCGAACAGCCAGATACCCCCTAGGATGCCCGATGAAATCCGTTCACGTGCTCATATTGGCACTGACAACAACGTTGTTGATAGCAGGTTGCAGCGACCGCGGTAGCGGTAGCGAGGATTCAGCGACAACCGGCGGCAGCGCAAGTGCCGACACCAAGCTCGACTCCTTCGGCGATCTCGACAGAATCTGCCAATCCGGCTCAGGCGAAGCCGGTTCCAGCTCCCAGGGTGTGACAGCCGACGAGATCCAGCTCGGCGTGTTCACGGACGTCGGGTTCACGAAGAACCCAGAATTCGTCGATACCGCGAAGGTGTTCACGTCCTGGTGCAACGGTCTCGGAGGCATCAACGGCCGGAAACTCGTTGCCAATACCAGGGATACAAATCTCATGGACGTACGCAAACAAATGGTCACCGCCTGCCGAGACGACTTCGCTCTGGTGGGCGGCGGATCAGGACTCGACGGCCTCGGGGTCGAAGAACGACTCAAATGCGCCCTCCCGAGCTTTGTTGCACAAGTAGCTCAACTCAACGCGCTGGGCGCAGATCTCGAGATCAGCGCCGACCCCAGTCAGACCACGGGGTATGACCCCTACTTCCAGTTCCGGTCCTGGCTCCTGGGGACCTACCCGGAATCGGCCAATGCCGTCGGCATCATCAACGGCGATTCGCCGGTCACCAAACTCCTTGGGCAACAGGCCGTCGAGTCCACCGAAGCGGCCGGTGCCACCTTCATCTACAACGACGTATATCCCGCAATGGGAGTTGCCGATTGGACCCCCTACGCCCAGTCGATCAAGAGCAAAGGTGTCCGCGGTCTGATCTTCTACGGCGAGTTCCGGCAGTTGCCGAAGCTGGAAGCAGCACTGACAGACATGGACTACAAGCTGGACTGGATCGACACCAACAACAGCGCGTACGGCAGTGAGTTCATCGAACTCGCGGGAGAATCAGCAGAGTCCCAGAACAACTTCTTGGACCTCGGCGGAAATGCCCCGGTCGACAGCGGTGACACAGTTCAGGCAGTCGCAGATCTCACCGCACTGTACGAGAAATACGCGCCCGACGCTCAGATCACCCTCCCTTCGATCCGTGCGTTCTCCTCGTGGCTGCTGTTCGCGAAATCGGCCGCGAGCTGCGGTGCCGAACTCACCCGTACCTGCGTTCTGGAAGCTGCGACGCAGCAGACCGCATGGACAGGTGGCGGTCTGCACACCTCACAAAATCTCGCCCAAACTACGCCCCCCTCACCGTGTTTCAATGTTCAGAAATCAACAACACAGGGATGGGTCGCTGCCGATTTCCAGCCGGACCAAGGCCTATACCGCTGCAACATACCGGTTTTCGAGAACACAACCGACTTCGGTACACCGATGACTCTGGCCGATGTCGGCAAGTCGATGGACGACGTCAACTAGACCACCCGCTGGCGGCAATTCTCCGGAGCCCTCCCCACCAAGACGATGACGCTGCATCTCGAGTTCGAGGTGCAGCGTCATTGTTTGTCCGGTTCCCCAGAGGCCCACAATCATCGCTCGGCGGGGCCGATCAGTTCACGGACACAACACAAAAATGCCGAGGTGCAGGACCCGAACGGTCCTACACCTCGGCGTCGATCTGGGGTCAGATCCGAACTCGGGCCATCACTCTGAGACCTCAAATCCTTCGTAACTCGCTGCCAGATTGAGCTTCTCGGGGTCGGGCATCGCCATCTGAAGGTAGATGTCCACATGCCAGATCTTGCCTTCGTCATTGAACTCATACACCGACAGTGAATTGACCACATTGGTGAAGTCGTCAAAAATTGCCCGCTCTTCAAGTTCGAGGAAGACGATATTTCCCTTCTCCGTGATCCTCTTGAATGAACATTCCCAGTTCGCGGTTGGCGCCCAGTTGCTGAAGAACGTTCGGTACTCGGGCCAGGTCATCACCTCTTTGAAGTTGCCGACCCGTTCAAAATCATCGACCGCAAGCAGTTCGGCCAGGGGCGCAAGGCTCTCTTCCGAGACCTCGGTCCCCTGCGTATTGTCAACGATGCCCTTCACGATCAAGCCGTAGTCGAGCACCTTTCGGGAGAGCCCGGTGTAGTTTCCGATGATATCTTCCACGTTCTCCAAAGCCTTACGCCACCTTCCAATTTCGCGTGATCGACCGGGATTCGGGAGGGAATCGTCCTCCCGATCCGTGCCTGTACAGATGTACAGCATACGACTGTATTGTAGGACGGCGTAGCAGTTTTCGGACCGTTACCCAGATGTTTGCCCCGTCGAGAGATGTCCGTGGCGATGTTTGGTCAGTGCCCGTTATCTTCAGAAGATCCTTTATGTCACTGTCGATCTCAACCTCCAACGACTCAAACATGTGCGCCGGTATGTCGTAGCCGCCGACGGTCAAGATCGGCGCCTTTCCTGCGGGAACTCCGGCGTAGCTCGGCCAACCTGCTCGTCGCGGGATCCAGGGTGATAGGAGAAACTTCCGGATAGTCCGGTAGCCCACCAAGGGGATGCCCTTCCTTGCTGATTGCGGGGAGCACTAGGACCGAGCCAACCAATGTTGCCAATGACAACATTGGTTCGGATTGGTAAGGTCTGCAACATGGATAAGGCCTACCATCACGGCGATCTGCGTTCAGCTCTCATTGTTGAAGCCGAAGAGATACTTCGAACTTCAGGAATCGAAGCGCTGTCGTTACGCGAACTCGCGCGGGCGGTCGGGGTGAGCCACGGCGCACCCCGACGCCACTTCGACGACAAGGCGGCATTGCTGGAATCCCTTGCGCTCGAGGGTTTTCACCGGCTCGGGACCGCGCTCGATTCCGCGGCCGCACCCGACAACCGGACATTCGTGTCCACGATGCATGACGTTGCGGTGGCGTTTGTCCGGTTTGCCACCGACAGCCCCGCTTTGGTCGACTTGATGTCGAGCTATCGGAGGGGCGAGGTTTCAGACGAGCTGCGGCACGCGCGCGCAGCCAGTTTTGCGCCGGTGGCGGCCATGATCGATCGCGGTCAAGCACAGGGTGAACTGGTCGACGGAGCACAGACCGTCGGAACCCTGTTCTTTGCGACGCTGCAGGGCATCGCAGTAATGGCCAACAACAAGACCATCGATCCCCTAGATGATCAGCTGATCATCGATGTCATCGATTCGCTCCTGCGAGGCCTCGCACCACAACGCTGAGACCGCACCTCCGCCGCTACCCCAAAGTCAGCAGTATCGCGGTCGGGAAGAAGATGGCCACATATCCCGCAAAACATCGCAGGTGATCAGGGCGCGCGACAATACGTTCGAGAAAGAGGAACGTACCCACAACCAGGCTGATCACCAACGGATGACCGAGCAACACCACGGCGATCATCGCCGGGCCACAAGACTCGATACATGTCTTACCTTGGTACACACCGAATCTCAGGCACGAACGGTCCACTGCCGGGCCTGCGAACCGAATCGGCCGGGTCCGGTGACACCTCTGCAGCGCGATGCGTTTGAGTGGTGTGAGTTCGTAGAGTCCGGCGAGGGTCAGAGCAACGACCCCAACCCATCGATACTCCACGGCCGGCAACGTCACCGGAAGGACGAGCAATCCGAAGGCCGACCAGACGGCAAGATAACCCACAACAAACATCCCGATTGCACGCTGCCGGTGTCGATTCCGGCTGGCAAACGCCACGTAACGCGCGGACGGGATGGTCGACGGCAACATCATGGCTGCGGCCATCAGCAACCACATACACCCGGAACTGATCGCCAGACCGATCGAAAACGCCTGGGCTCCTGCATGTTCAGCGTGGCCCTGCGCCCCTGAGGACGGCCACATGAGAAAGCACCACGCAGCCCATGCGGCCAGGGCAATGGCGACCACCGACCACTCCGGCCGAGCCCGGAGGACCGCGACATCACGGGTGCTCACCATGTGCACCATCGGGTCATCCGAACAGGATGCTGACCGAACCGACCTCGACCTCACCGACGCCGACACTGTCTTCGTCGATTTCACCGACCGGCGCAAAGCGCAACGCCAAACTGGACGGATCCCACCCTCCGGTCGCCACCAACGACTGAACGGTGTCGGTGATGTCGAAGGTGAAGCTCAGTCCGTGTTCACCGTCGGCCCGCATGGATTCGGTGAGACCGAACAACGGTAGATTGCCGACCCAGATGTCCTCCGGGTCAGGCCCCGAAGCTATGTAGACGCCAAACGTCGTGGTGGGCGGATGCTCGGCAACGAAGTGTTCGACCGACAGCAGCACCCGACCGGTCCCGCTCACCCGGGCAACGTCGAGATCAGGGATGGCCACGTCGACCGCCTGCGACACCCCGTTGGAGAGGACCAGCGGCTGGTCGACGGCGCCGATACGTTGCGGTGGAACGTGTTCAGACACAACCAACTCCTCCTCGCGGGGTGACACACCGGCCGAAGCCGGAATCGACAGGTCTTCATAGGTGTGCGGGCGCGGACTCGGATCGACCACATTGCTGACGGCAACGTTCTGCGCACCACCCCCAACATCGGCGAAGGCGAACTCTTGATCCAGGAAGGCCGACGCGGATTCATCCGCTCCTGAGCCTGAACTCGCCCGCCACACCTCCCACAATCGGTCGATGTTGGCATGGTGCAGCCAGAAGATCGGGTCTCCCGCAGCCTGGTCGAAGTCGCTCATCTTTCCGGCAGCTCCACCCACGGCGACGTGCACCGTGCCGTGTGGCGTGCCCTCCACACTGCCTGCGACAGCAGCACCCGATTCATTGAGATGGTGGAAGCCCGTCACCGGCCCACCGAAACTCGGTTGAGGCGACGGTGCCGCGAATCGCCTCTGCGCAAACCAACCGCGGGCCGTGGTCTCTGTCGGCAGCAACACCTTCGGGTTGACCAGGTCGTTGATCCGCGGTGCGCGTTCTGGTTCGAACAATGGGTTGGGCTGCCCGGCCAACTGCGACATCCGGAAGATCGGCGGCAACGCGTTGCTGTCAGTCCGGTCGTAGTCCCAGTACGGCAGTGCCCATGACTGCCGGACATCGATAGGGGTCAGCAGATCCGTTGCGATGATCTCTTGACAGATCGCTTCGAACCGATCGAGGTAGATGCGGTGCCATGGCAAGAAGAACCATGAGAAGTGCTGACACTGATTGCGCAATCCGTCGCCCGGGTCCGGCGTCATGCCGTGCACCTGCGTGTGGTGTGACCACCATTTTCGAGGGTCGGGACCGTTGTTGAGCTTGAGTACCCCCACCGCCCTTGCGTAGGCGGCGAGTATCGGATGGCAGACGTTGGTCGCCGACAGGTTCCAGGCATCCAGACGGACCGATGGAGCCGGCGGCGGAGGTATCAGACTCTCGGCCAGCGACCTGATCTCGTCGAGTCTGCGGACCGTTCGCGGCCCGACATCGTCGATGATCTGCCCATCGGGCACCAGCAATTCGTCACGTTTGAACCGGTGGATAGCGGCCGACGTCTCACTCCCGTAAACACCATCCGAGCCGGATCGGGGCAATGCACCCTGATCCCAATCCAGCAGCGCCAGTTGCACCCTCGCAACAGCTGGATCAGTCCGGTTCGTGGTGGTCGAGATGCGCTGAGGTCCGTCGGCGGCAATCGCCTCCAACAACGGATCGCCACCGAAAAGGCTGGAGACAAGCATCGAGAGACCTCCGGTTCAGATGAACAGATCGGCCGATACCGTGGGCTCAGCAGCTCTGACCCGAACCGCAACACCCACTGGTAGCGACCATAGTTGATCGCACCAGTTCGTGGCCCGCCTTGGCACGAGTAGTCCGCTACCTGTCCTCACCGGGGAGTCGTGCGTGTGCTTCGCGAGTTGGGTCGCCACCAACACGAACAGGGCTTGGGTCAGTGCCCGAATACGAGCTTCAACGCAACAATCACCGTGGCCAACGTCCCGAGACCAATCGCGGTCCAGTGTGTTTTCGAGGTCACCTTCTCCTTACGAATCCGCACGATCACGTAACTCATCGTCGCGATGCGCAGAACCATGAACAGCTCAGCGATCAGTTGTGCGGTCCTGGGTTCGAACAGACCCACCACTGCGAGCGCGAGGATCAGACTCGGAATCACCGCGGCGACCAGAATCGGCAGGCTGTCGCGCAGCTCCGCCATCCGCGCCTCGCGGGTGGCAACGGTATGTTCGCGAACAGACCGGCCGACGAGTTCGGCGAAATAGTGTGCAATGAAGGTCGTGACGGCCGCACCGACGATGACCGCGATGCCGAACTTGTCGTGCGACTCCGTGACCGGTATCAGCGCCGCCAGCACCAGGATGTTGCCGTAGATATAGGCGCTGATCCGGCTCGCCATCTGCTCGCGCGTCAAGGAATTGCCACCACCGAACGGCGTGCGGTTGACCAGGCGAAGGAATCTTTCCTGCATAGCGAGAAAGCATGGCATAGATTGCGAAGGTCAGGCCCGGCAGACACGACTGTCGGAAGACGATCCGCGCCAGTACCGGCAGCGGCAGAAGTTCGACAGCACCTCCTGGCGCGTAGATTTCTCGGCTGAAGGCGGAAACTCAGTGCAGTACATCCTCTTTCACCAGAAGCACCGTCCTCCACCGATCCCGCAGACTTGCGCGTAAGAAACCCATCGGCACAAACCGGTACACCGGCGCCGGTGTGGACCTTCGCCTCCCGGCAATTTCATCCGGAACGGGTGAGGACTTACCGTCTGCGCCCGCGCAAAATCGTCTCTGCACAACTCCCCTGCGCACTGACGAACTCCGAACGGAGACCCGACCATGACCGAACTCGATTTCGACGACCTCGGCCCAGTTGACTATCTGGTGATCGAGTTCCCTGCCGACCGCAATCCCGACGGCTCAGCGCTTCCGCTGCTCGTCGACCTAGTGGAACGCGATGTGATCCGGGTGCTGGATCTGACGTTCGTCCGCAAAGAACTCGACGGGTCGGTGAGCGGCGTGGCCATCGAGGACTTCGGGCTGATCGGAGACTTCGACGTGACCCTGTTTGCCGAGGCGACATCCGGACTCATCGACCGCACCGACCTCGACGAGGCTGCCTCGGTCTTACAACCGGGATGTTCAGGCGCCGTACTGATCTACGAAAACCATTGGGCCGCACCCTTCGCCTCCAAGTTGCGACACAACGGAGCACAATTGGTTGCCTCCGGACGGGTCCCGACTCAAGCCATCCTCGCGTCCCTCGACGCACTGGAACTCTGAAAACGAAAGCCCAAGGAGCCACGCATGCCCGGACTACTTCGCGGGGTCGCCCGCACTGCCGTCATCGCCGGTACCGCAACCTCGGTGTCCAACCGGGTCTCCCGACGCCAAGGTCAGCGCTGGGCCGAACAGGCCCAACCGCAGGCGCCGCAACAACAGCAATATGCGCCGCCGCCGGCTCCGCCCGCTGCACCTCCTGTCGACCGGATCGGCGCCCTCCAGCAACTCGGCGAACTCAAGGCCCAGGGAGTCCTCACCGAGGCCGAGTTCGAGGCCGAAAAGGCGAAGATCCTCAATAACTGATCACATCGCGCGTGTGCCCCTTCACCGCAAGCTCGGCGCGCCCTCGCGCCTCCACACGTAATGGAGGTAACCGGTCAGTACGGCGAGGTCCGCGACCTCAGTGGGCGTCGCCGTCTGTCCGTTCGTCTTGCGCAGCAGCTTGTTGTAGTCCTCCACTGCTGCTGCCTGCTGTTCCGGATTCCACTTCGACCACGGGCGTTGCTCGTTGTGCGCGGCGCGCCAGTTGTATGCGTCCCCACGGCCACCGCCACGCAGCGCCGCACGCAACTGGGCGGTCAAACTCCGCGGAATGTAAGCCAATCCGCCGTTCTGGTATTGCCAGACGTGTGCCATCTCGTGGATGAGTGTGTGCCTGCCTCGCCTGGTCAGTTCCAACCCGTCTCCGTCAAAAAGTCCCCACGCCGCCTTGAGGTGAATCGTCGCACCCAGGGTGACCGGCGAACCGATCGCAAATATGCTGCCGCGCGTGATGCGAACCACCGCATAATCGACGCTGTCCGCGAAAACATCACGCGCATAGTCGATCTCACCGATCGTCAGCGCTCGCTTCCTGGTTGTGAAGACATCTCGCAGCGAACCTGCGTCGAGGTGCCCGCGGAGGTCACCGAAACGCCTGGTGAAGCAGGCTCGCACAGAGGTTCGCGGGCGTTTTGCCTTCTTGTTGCGCACGCGCCCCAGTATCCGCCGGCGACGGACGACTTCAGGACCCCGCGCCGCATCACCCGCGCGTTCGGATAGCGTGAACAACAGCCACCAATAACACCGACGGCGCCTGGGGTGTCGGACGAGGAGACAGTCATGCAGCTCACCGGGGTAGGCATATGGAGTTCACAGTTGCGTTACGGCGATCCCGCCGAATCAGCAGAGGCCGCGTCTGAACTGGAAGAGCTGGGATACACCGCGCTCTGGTTCCCCGACGTCGGCGGCCCGGTATTCGACTCGGTCGGCAACCTCTTACAGGCAACCAAGTCAGCCGTGGTGGCCACCGGCATCCTCAACCTCTGGATGCACGAGCCGGCGGATGTGGCCGCCAACTACCACCGTCTGGTCACCGAGTACGGCGATCGTCTCCTGCTCGGTATCGGTGTCAGTCACGCACCGCTCGTCGACGCCGGCGAACCCGGACGTTACAAGAAGCCACTGGCTGCGACCAAGGCATATCTCGATGCCATCGATGCCACCGAACAGCCCGTGCCCGTCGACCGGCGAGTACTCGCGGCCCTGGGACCGAAGATGCTGCACCTCTCCGCGACTCGCGCCAGCGGATCCCACCCGTACCTGGTCACACCGGAGTTCACCGCGCAGGCCCGAGAAGCACTCGGCGCCGGACCACTGCTCCTTCCCGAGCAGACCGCCATCCTGACCACAGATCGCGATCAGGCCCGGATCATCGGCACCGAATGGCTAGGCAACTACCTGAAACTCCCGAACTACGCCAACAACCTCCTGCGGTCGGGATTCACCCAAGAAGACCTCGACACCGTCAGCGACCGGGTGTTCGACTCGATCATTGTCTGGGGTGACGAGAACGCAATCCTCGGAAGAGTCCGGGAACACCACGCCGCCGGCGCCGACCACGTATGCGTGCAGGTCCTCGACGCCGATCCGGCCGCCTATCCCCGCGAGCAGTGGCGTCGACTGGCTGCCGCCCTGAACTGACAGACCGTCAGGTCGTGGCCGATCCGGACATCTGGTGTCGATTGCCGCGCCGTTGGGTACTCGCGGCATGCCCAACAACCAGGAGGTCAGTGTGAATCTCACGGAGCAAGAACTCGAACTCTTCCAGAGCGCCTTCGATTGGGCACGACAGGGTGACCACGCGGCGCTGCAGTCATTTCTCGACATCGGCGGTCCGGTGAATCTGACCAACGACCGCGGCGACACGTTGTTGATTTTGGCGTCCTACTACGGCCACATCGAGGCTGTCCGAGTTCTGCTCGCAGCCGACGCAGACGTCGAACGCGTCAACGACAATGGCCAAACTGCGTTGGGATCAGCGGTCTTTCGCCGGAGTGAAGTCGTGGTGCGGGCACTGCTCGCTGCGGGGGCCGACCCACACGGAGGGGCTCGATCAGCCACGGCCGTGGCCGAGTACTTTCAACTCGACGATATGGCCGCAATGCTGATCGAGCCCTGACGCCTCCGGGACTACTTCTTCTTCGCTTGCCGCTTCTTTTCCGGTCGATCCGGAACAGAGGGCGGCACTGCAGAATTCATGACAGCAGGGGCACGATCCCATGCACGGTGCAGACCCAGCGCGGCCAAGAGTGACTCGTTGAACGCCTTGACTGCCGAATCACCCACCACCACACCAGGATCATCCAGCGCGATGCCTGCAGCCTCGAGTATCGCGGCGCCGTCACCCCAGGCTCCGATCGCCTTGCAGTGTCGGAACGCCTCCTGCAGCAGGAGGACCAGCTTGATGTTGTCAGAAGGCGTAGTGCCTGCAGCAACGACCAGCGCGTCGAACTCGATGGACCGGACCGTCAGGAATGTCCGCTCGACGATCTGCTTTCGCGCCGCCTTGCCGAGCACGCCGCCGACCGGCGCGATGACGTGCACGGTCGCGCCTTTGCCTTCGGCCGCGCTGCGCAGTTTGTCGATTCCGCTCAGGTCAGAGTTCTGATCTGCGATGACACCGATCTTGCGTCCCGCGATCGGACCGGGCTCGACGATCACCTGCGACAGGGCCGGGGAGGTGATGACGTCGGGGACCGGTTCGCCCTTGGGCGCAGGCAGACCCAGCCCGGCAGCGACACGTTCGCAGAGGTCGGTGTCGACGTTCGCCAGCACCTGCAGCTCACGTTCCTTGATGGACTGCTCGAACACCTTGCCCAGTTCAAACGTGAAGGCCTCGACGATATGGTCCTGTTCGATCGGGGTCAGACTGCGATAGAACATCGCCGGTTGCGTGAAATGGTCGTCGAACGACACCGGATTGGCACGTACGGCCCGGCCTTCGATGACCCGCTCGGTCTGGACATAGCCACGATCTTCATCCCCGGCAAACACCGGTTCATCGTCGTCGATGCTGTTGTCGCGGTATGGCGCGAGTCCGGTGTGGACGGCGGTTTGATGGAAACCGTCTCGGTGCATGTCGTTGACCGGAGCGTGCGGACGGTTGATCGGCAGCTGCGCGAAGTTTGGTCCTCCGAGCCGGGTGAGCTGAGTGTCGAGGTATGAGAACAGTCGCGCCTGCATCAACGGATCGTTGGTGACCTCGATACCCGGAACGAGGTGGCCGGTGTGGAAGGCGACCTGTTCGGTTTCGGCGAAGAAGTTGGTCGGATTCGCGTCGAGTGTCAGTTTTCCGATCAACTGCACCGGTGCGAGCTCTTCCGGCACCAGTTTGGTGGGGTCGAGCAGATCGATACCCTCGAACGTCTCGGTGCCGTCGTCGGGCATCACCTGGATGCCGAGCTCGTATTCGAGGGGCGCCCCGGCCTTGATGCCGTCGGCCATGTCGCGCCGATGGAAGTCGGGGTCGACGCCTGCTGCGATCTGCGCTTCTTCCCACACCAGCGAATGCACACCGGCCACGGGCTTCCAGTGGAACTTCACCAGGCTGGTGGTGCCATCCGCGGCAACCAGCCGGAAGGTATGGACGCCGAAACCCTCCATGGTCCGGTACGAGCGCGGAATACCGCGGTCACTCATGTTCCACATGACGTGGTGGGTGGCCTCGGTGTGCAGGGACACGAAGTCCCAGAACCCATCATGGGCCGACTGCGCCTGCGGCAACTCGATGTCGGGTTGGGGCTTACCGGCGTGGATGACGTCCGGGAACTTGATGCCGTCCTGGATGAAGAAGACGGGGATGTTGTTCGCGACGAGGTCGAAGGTGCCTTCTTCGGTGTAGAACTTGGTGGCGAATCCACGGGTGTCGCGTACGGTGTCCGCCGAGCCACGCGATCCCAACACTGTCGAGAAGCGTACGAAGACGTCCGTTTTACGATTCTTTTCAGCGAGGAAGCCCGCCTTCGTCACCGATTTGGCAGTGCCGTAAGACTGAAAAGTTCCGTGCGCGGCCGCGCCCCGGGCGTGTACGACCCGCTCTGGGATGCGCTCATGGTCGAAATGCGTGATCTTCTCGCGCAGATGGAAGTCTTCGAGGAGGGTGGGCCCGCGCTCTCCGGCCTTGAGCGAATGATGCGTATCGGGTAACCGCAGCCCCTGGGCGGTGGTGAGAAATTCGCCCTGCTGTGCGCGGGTGTCCGAGGCACCGGTCGGGCCGACCGGCGCGGGTGATGATTGATCCGGACGGGGTGAAGGAGGCATGTCCACTCTGCTTTCTTCGAAGTCTGGGTTGTATCGGAGAAGTCGTTGACGCGCTGGGTGCACGCACCTGCGCGACAACAACCGCCGGCTACCGCTTCTGAACCGTGCAGAGCGCGTATACCCACCCACCCGATTCCCAATCACACCCCGGGCGCCCTTTGGAGGGACCTGGACCACCGGTCACCGAGACCATCCACCCGACGTCGGCGTCAGCGGACGGCAAACCCCGGCAAGCGCTGCGTGTCCTCGATGACCGAGAAGTGCGATGCGTCGCCCTTGATGACGCGGCTGGTGTTGCCGTGGACATCGACGGGGAGATCGCCGGCAAGGGTTACCCGGTGCACACTGCGGGCCTGGTTGCCGTAATCGGAGATCCCGTAGTGCTGCGTGGAACGGTTGTCCCAGATCGCCAGGTCGCCCGGCTCCCATGCCCAACGAACGGTGTTCTCGAGCTTGGTGATCCGAGCCTGCAGCAACTGGAAGAGCGCGGTGGTCTCTGATGGCTTGAGGCCGACGAACTCCTTGACGAAATGTCCGAGCAGCAGCGTCTTCTCCCCTGTTTCGGGATGCACGCGGACCACCGGATGCTCGGTTTCGTAGATCTCACGGGTGAAGTTGCCGTAGTTGGCGGCACCGTCGGCGGGCACTTTGATGTTCTGGGAGGCCTCGGCGTAGTCGTACGCATTGGTGTGGACGGCACGCAGGTTCTCGACCAGATGCACCAGCGATTCCGGGAGCTGGTTGTAGGCCGCTGTGGTCGACGCCCAAGTGGTCGCACCGCCGTATTCGGGAATGGTGGTGGCGCGAAGGATCGACGCCTTCGGGATCCGGTCGATGAACGTGACGTCGGTGTGCCAGCTGCTGGCCGCGCCATCGATGATCAACATCTTGTTCTCGGCCGAGGTCAGAGTGGGATGCGTGGTGGTCTGGAGGCCCAGGGTGCCCGC
The DNA here is from genome assembly GCF_056786495.1 of Williamsia sp. Y853. Classification (NCBI taxonomy): domain Bacteria; kingdom Bacillati; phylum Actinomycetota; class Actinomycetes; order Mycobacteriales; family Nocardiaceae; genus Williamsia; species Williamsia sp. Y853. The sequence continues at coordinate 537,200 of NZ_JBXCJC010000004.1, read as the reverse complement.
GAACTCGTACTGCAAGGCGTCATCGAGATGATCCTGCCCCCGGAAGAACACGACACTGTTGGTCGCGAGTGCATACCGGATCGCCAACGCGGTCTCTGCGGAGAGATCGCCTGAGAGGTGAACGCCCTCGATCCGGGCACCGATGTGTTCACCCACCTTGTGGACGGTGATCCCACCGGCTGCATAGATCTCCTCGGCACTGATACCTGCGGTGGTCCGATCGAACTCGGCTACTGCGGTCATGACTATTCCTTTCCTTGCTGGACAGAAGGTTTCGAAAGATAGGGCTGGTCGGACATCTCTCAGATCGCGGCTGCGAGGGGCGTGGAAACGATGATCTCGGCACGACGTTCGCGTTGCCGGACAGGGTCAGGAATTGGGACAGCAGCAACCAACTGACGCGTGTATCCGTGCGTGGGGTTGCCGAAAACCTGCTCGGCCCTGCCCAGTTCCACGATTTCACCTCCCCGCATCACCGCCACCCGATCAGACACCTGATGGACAACGGCGAGATCGTGGCTGATGAACAAGCACGCGAATCCGTGCTCTGCGCGGAGTTCGGCGAACAACTCGAGTATCTCGGCTTGGACGGACACGTCGAGCGCGCTCGTGGGTTCGTCGGCCACGAGCAACCGGGGTGCCAGTGCCAACGCCCGCGCGAGGGCAACGCGTTGGCGCTGACCACCGGAGAGCTCACCGGGCCTGCGTTGCGCATAGGATCTCGGCAGCTTCACAGAGTCGAGCAGGTCACCCACCCGTGCAGTCAATTTCGGACCCGAGGCCACGCGATGAACCTCGAGTGGTTCGCCGATACTGGCACCCACCGAGCGACGCGGATCCAGTGATGCGGCGGGGTCTTGATGTACCAGCGCCATACCCCGGCGACTCCTGCGCAGCTCCGAACCGGACAACTTTGCCAGGTCCCGGCCATCGAGTAGCACCTCACCGGCCGTGACGGAAGTGATGCCGAGTGCAGCCCGTCCCAAAGTCGTTTTGCCTGAGCCGGATTCACCGACCAGGCCCAGAACCTCTCCGGGGTGCAGATCGAGGGAGACATCGTCCACTGCCCGGAACTCGGGGTTGCCGTGCCTGGCCGGGAAGACCACGGACACTGTGCGCAGTGACAACACGGCGTCAGTGTCGGCGATCGGTGTGATGGATTCGGCAACCTCACCGGCTTCGGGGAGCCTGGGGACCGCGGCCAGCAGCGCCTTGGTGTACTCGTGACGAGGCGTCGCGAAAAGGTTTGTCACAGAACTTTCTTCAACGATCTGACCGCGTTTGAGGACCACAACGCGGTCCGCGATGTCTGCCACGACGCCCATATTGTGTGTGATCAGGAGAATGGCGGTCCCGGACCGATCGCGCAGCCGTCGCAGCAGTGCCAGTATTTCTTCCTGCACGGTCACATCGAGCGCGGTGGTCGGTTCGTCCGCGATCAACAGTGCCGGTTCGCCAGAGAGCGCCAAGGCGATGACAACCCGCTGCTTCTGACCGCCCGACAGTTGGTGCGGATACCAGTCCACCCGAACCTCGGGCTCGGGGATCTCGACCATCCGCAGCAGTTCCACCGCTCGGGCCCGGGCCGCGCTTCGGGGCACCTTGCCGTGTGCCCGAAGGGCCTGCGCAATTTGCCATCCCACTTTGCGGACCGGATTGAGCGCGGTCTGTGGTTCCTGGAAGACCATCGCGGCGCGGGTTCCCCGCCACTGGTTGAGAGAGCGTTCCGTTGCGCCGATCACCTGGTCGCCGGCCAAGACGATGGAACCGTGCGCCTGTGCGCCCTGCGGGAGCAAGCCGAGTGCGGCACGGGCGGTCATCGACTTGCCCGAACCGGATTCGCCGACCAACGCCACGATTTCGCCGCGTTCCACACTCAGACTGACGTGATCGACCACGGGGGTCACCCCGCTGTCGGCGTCGCCGAACCTGATGACGAGGTCGTGGATCGACAACAGGGTGGGCGTGTGTGAGGTGGTCATGATCAATCCTTCGGTCCGCGACTGGCGCTCAGATTCGGCGGGCATGGTTCAATCCCTGGGCGATGAGGAGGAAGCTCAGGACCATCGCCGACACGACGATCAGGGGACCAACGGCGTAGGCCGGGTTGGTGTCGAGGTTCGGCACCGATGCGGCGATGATCGATCCCAGAGAAGGGTTCGGCGGCCGCACTCCGATACCGAGAAAGCTCATGGCGCTTTCGGCGAACACAGCGGCCGACATCGACAGTGCCAGTTGCACACCCAACGGCTCTGCGGCATTGGGAAGAACATGTTTGCGCAGCACCCACCAACGGCCGGCCCCGATCACCTCGGCCGCCTCCACATATGGCAGCTCACGCACCTTCAACAGCGTCGTTCGCAGAAGCCGCCCGAAGATAGGGATCTCAGCTGCCACGATCACCGCCACCACCGGCCACACACCGGGTCCGGTGATCGCGACGAGTGTGATGGCCAGGATCAACAGCGGGAAAGCAAGGATCACATCGAACACCCGCTGCGTCACCACGTCGGCCACCGTGTTCAGACTCGACAACAGTCCGAACAGTGCGCCCAGAACAGCGCCGAGTGGAACCGCGACCATGATGATCAGCACGTTGGTGCGGATGCCGTACAGAGTTCGGGTGAACACGTCACGATTCACCTCGTCGGTGCCGAACCAGTGATCGGCACTCGGCCCCAACAGGTTCGCGCCTTCGATCTGTTCGTTCGGCGAGAACGAGGTGAGCCACGGCGCCAGCACACCGGCAGCAACGATCACGCTCAGGATGATGACTCCGACGAGTCCTTGACCGGACAGCAGCGCTCCGAGCATCGGATTGCGACGCCGAACGCCGTTGGCGGAATCGGCGGTGTGGCCATCGAGCCCGGGTTCTGTCTCGATGACGCTCATGCCTGTCCTCCGATACGGATCCGTGGGTCGAGATAGGCGTGCAGGATGTCGGTGAACAACTGGATGAGCACGAAGATCGTGACCGATAGCAACAGCAGCACCTGCACCACCGGATAGTCACGCCGCCCGATGCCCTGCTCGATGAGCTGACCGATGCCCGGCCAGGCGAAGATCGCCTCAACCAGCACCGCACCGCCCAGCAGGTGACCGGTCTGGATGCCGACCACGGTGAGCATGGTCGGTACGGCGTTGCGTAGCGCTGTGCGGGTCACCAGATTCCACCGCGACACACCGGCGGCGCGCGCGGTGATCACATACTGCTGGCCCATCTCGGTACGCAGCGACTCGCTCAGAAATCTGGTCAGCGATGCGGCCACCGGCAGTGCCAGACATACCGCTGGCATCAGCAGGTACTGAACCGTGATATCCGGTTGCGCCCAAAATCCCTCCGGTGGAACACCACCCGATGGCAATACCGGAAAGATCACCGCAAAGACCAACACGAACAACACACCCGTGACGAAGTTCGGGAGGGCAACGGAGACGGTGTTGATGGTGTTCACCGTCGCGGTCAGCCATCGATTCGGCCAGGCGACCACCGCGATGCTCAACGCCAGACTCATGATGACGGCGAGGAGAAGCGCGGTTCCGGCCAGGACCGCTGTGTTCCCGAGGCCGGCGAGGACCAGATCAGCGATCTCACCACCCAGCACATACGACCGTCCCAGATCGAAGGTCAGGACATCACCGATCCATGAAAAGTATTGCGCGAAAATGGATTTGTCGAGTCCGAGTGAATGCCGAATCGAGTCGATCGACTCCGGGGTGGCGTCTGGTCCGGCCAACACCACGGCCGGGTCACCCGGCACCAGTCGCATGGTGAAGAAGATCAGCAAGGACGCCAGGAACAGGACCACCAGCGCGGAGGGCAGGCGTCCGATCAGATAGCGGATCATGTGTCGTCCGATCTCTCAGGCAACGTACGCGTCGGTCAGCAGGGTCTGCCTGGATTTGGTCCAGGCGAGGTCGTGCACCCGCGTGGCAGCGGCGGGTTGCGGGACCTGCACGGCGATTTCGACGAGGAACACGTCGCGCAGCAGCAGATCACTGATCTGCGCGTAGTGTTCGACCGCCGTTCCGTCGACCCCGTCGCGGGTTTCCCACGCGGCGGCAGCGGCTTCGGTGTACTCGGGTGACGAGTACCGAGATGCGTTGTGGGCAGCGTTGAACGGGTACGCACTGACCGTGAGTGTGGACGGCACAAACTGGGCAAAGGTGTGGGCATAGAGCCACAGACCCTCGAACTCGGCGGCGATCAGCGTCTTGAGGAAAACTGATTGTTCGACCGGATCGAGTTCCACGGTGATTCCCACGTCGGCGAGATTGGCCTGCACGATCTGTGCGATGGCCTCGAAGTCGCCGCCGCCGCCACGATACGTCAGCGGAATCGTCGGCAGCTCACCCACCTCTGCGATCAGCGACTTGGCCTTGGCGACATCCCTTGTGTACGTGGAATTTTTCGCCTCGTCGTAGGCCACCGAGTGTTTCGGCCACGGAAGGTTGACGGCATAGCCCGAGTCGCGGAGCACCTCGGTGACGATGCGATCACGATCAATCGCGTATGCCAGGGCTTGCCGAACCCGGACATCAGCGAGCGCAGGCGCGGTGACATTGACCCCGAGATACGTCTGTGTTTCTGCACCTTCCAAACTGGTGACGTCGAAACCGTCGGTGTCACGGAGCGTTTGTGCATCCCGGCCGCCCAGCTCACCGGTGTAGTCGACCCGCCCCGACTTGAGTGCACTGAGCCGGCCCTGCGCGTCGGGAATGATCAGTGCTTCGACCCGGTCGAGGTACGGTCGATCCGGTACGCGATACTTCGCGTTGCGCTCGAACGTGATCTGGCTGTTGGGGGTTCGCGAGCTGAGCACGAATGGCCCGGTACCGATGAATGTTTCACCGTTCTGCAGCGCAGCGAATGTTTCGCTGTCGAAGATCGGAGCGAGGTCGAAGACATCGAACAGGTTCCCGACCGGGTGTGCCAGCGTCAGAACCAAAGTCTGGGGATCACTGGTGTCGTATCCGGTGATCGTCGCGGCGGTGCTGCGGAGCTGTGCCGAGAATTTGGGGTCGGTGTAGGTACGCAACGAGAACTCGGCGTCTTTCGCGGTGAACTGTCTGCCGCTGTGGAAGTAGACGTCATCTCGCAGGTGCACCGTGTACGTCAAACCGTCCGGCGATTGCTCCCAGGACCTCGCCAGCAGCGGTTGAGGTTCGATGGAATCGACGGGATACCGGGTCAACGTCTCGAAGACCAGGCCCAGCATGAGAGTTCCGGCCAGGCTTCCGCCCGTCAACAGCAACGGTGGATTGATGTCGTCGGACACGCCGACTTTCAGGCTGCCGCCACGTACCGGCTCGGCCGAGGCATCCCCGGCTCCGCGCTGCTCACCGACCGCAGAGGAACAAGCGGCCAAAGACCCGGCGCCCAGGACTGCAAAGGCTGTGAGTCCGGCTCCACGTAAGAAGCCGCGTCGATTGACGGCAGTCGTTGAAATAGACGAGCGCATGGGTTTACGTCTTTCAGGAGCTGAGAGGGACAGAATGATTGGTCTGAATGGGCAACTGCAGGGGGTGACAACTCAGCCGGCGGCGGGAATCGGCACCTCCGGCGCCACCTCGATGCGGTGGATGCGGCGGTCGCCGTCGCCGTAGTCGTAGATGGCGTTGTGCTGGACAAAATGGTTGTCCCAGATCGCGATATCGCCGACCTGCCAGCGTCGGCGGCACGTGAACTCGGGCCGTATCGACTCTGCCCTGAGGAGATTGACGAGCGCGTCGCTCTCGGACTTCGACAGACCGTTGATGTCCGGGGTGAACAGGTTGTTCACGAACAGCGACAGTTTGCCGGTCTGCGGGTGCCGGATGACCACTGGATGCCGAGTATCCGTCGGCTGAGCAGGCGTGCTCGGAAAGCGGTGCGAGGCGCTCAGGCCGAGAAGCAGCTGCCGGATGGGTTCCGACAGCGCCTCGTAGGCGGCGATCTGACTCGACCACATGGTGTCGCCGCCGAACGCAGGCAGCTGCTGCATATGCAGGACGCTGAACCGTGATGGCTTCGGTTTCCACGACACATCGGTATGCCACTGATTCGCCTGGTACGCATTTTCGTTCTCGGTGGAGATCACCGAGATCTCGGGATGACCTTCTTCGCCGAGGTTCTCCAGATGCACGTGGGGGTATTCGATCGGTCCGAAGTGTTTCGCAAATGCGGTGTGGACATCGGGATCGAGACCTTGCGCGGGAAAGAACAGAACACCGTGCCGGTACAGCTCCTTCTTGATCCACTCCACCTGCGCGTCATCAAGGTTTCCGACTGCCGCGCCGTGGATCTCGGCACCGATCATTCCCGCTATCGGGTGCACCGACAGTGATGGTTTGGTCTCGAGAGTCGTCATGGATCTCCTTGAATCGCGCCGATGTTCGTCGATGGCCGATGCCATCTGAATGTGAATCTAATGCGGGGTCATTAAATTGACGCCGTATAGATTTTGCTTGCGTCCATCTCTTGATTTGCCGGTTCAGAGTTGCTATGGGGCGGGCATGTGGTTTCGAATCAGACCGGCGCAAGGCTAGGTTTGACCCTGTGGCAACCAACAAAGGGCGGTATGCCTCGGGAGAGGCAACCAGAACGCGTTTGATCGAGAGCGCCGAACGGTTGTTCGCCGAACGAGGCTATGCCGCAGTGTCCCTCAACGATATTCGCCAGGCGGCCGGGCAACACAATGCCTCGGCGATCAGTTACCACTTCGGATCCAAGGCCGATCTCCTGCAGGCCATCTTCGAGTACCGGCTGCCGTCGATCAATGCCGACCGCAACGCCGTCGTGGCGACGTTGTACCGCGACGAGGAGGCACCCTCGACCCGGGCAGTGCTGTGGGCGACCGTGAAGCCTCTTGCCAACACACTTGGTGAGGGCAACAGATATGTCGGCGTCCTTGACCAGCTGACGACTGCCGGGCTGATCGGAGAACACTTCATGGCAATCGACGCATCGCTCAACGAAAGCGGTCGCGTCGTTGCCGAGTCACTGCGGGCGTCCGTCGATCACCTGCCTCCCGCGGTCGTCGACCTGCGTCTGGAGCTCGTCTTCACGAGCATGGTTCGGCACCTCGCGAACCTCGGGCGAAGCGGGACTGTCCCCACTACCGAGGACCTGACCGATGCGATCGACGCCTGGGAGGGACTACTCCTGGCCCCCGTCTCCACTCCAGGGATCTGACGACACCCGGACCTCGGTGCGTTCACAAACAGACCACGCGTCGGGTCTTATGAACTCGTTACGTCTGTGTCAGTGCAGATCAGTTCCGAGTGACTGTCGCCGACCACCCCGCACAGCTCCCAGTTTCGCGGGATTGGCAACATTGTGGATCTCCGCTATCTGACCATCGGAGTTCATCGTGAACGTGAAGGTGCCGATCACCCGCGCGGCCCCGGTGATCAAAACCCCCAGGGCACCATTGATTTCGGTCACGGTGAAAGCCATGTCGGCAATGTCGACGCCCTCGTAGGGTCGCTGCGACACCCCGGCCAGCCAGGCCGATACCGCAGTGGCGCCAAAGATGGGCCGCCGCGCCTGTCGAACCTTGCCTCCACCGTCGGTCCACAAGGTCACCTCTGGAGCGAGGAGCTCCATCAATGCGTTGATGTCGCCGCCGCCTGCCGCGGCGAGAAACCGATCGACCACTTCGCGGCTGTGGCGTGGCCCCACGTCGAACCGTGGGCGTCGGGCCTGCACGTGCGCTCTGGCACGCCGACCTGTCTGGCGCACAGCACTTTCCGTTCGCTCGAGCGTGGTGGCGATTTCGGTATAGCTGAAGCCGAATACCTCTTTGAGCACAAAGATCGCCCGCTCCAACGGGCTGAGGCTCTCCAGGACCACCAGCATCGCGACCGACACCGATTCAGCCTGCGAACCTTGATCACCGGGTTGATCAAGGTCGGTCAGGATCGGCTCGGGCAACCACGGGCCGACATAAACCTCGCGTCGACGTTGAGAGGAGCGGAGCCGGTCCAACGCGACATTACAGACCATCCGGACAAGATAGGACTTGGGTTCGGCCACCTGTTCCATGTCGACCCGCGACCACTTGAACCAGGTGTCCTGCACCGCGTCCTCGGCATCTACTGCGGTGCCGAGGACCCGGTAGGCGGCTGAGAACAGCAGACCGCGGTTGTCGTCAAAGATCTGTTGCGCATCCACTACTCACGTCATCTCGCCGTCGTCGCGCTGCCCCCGTGTCGCCACGGAATCGCGCCTGGAAAATTCTTCATCACGCCGAATGCCTTCCAGGGACTGCTACTCACCGTCTCCTTGTACATGGTGGCCGATCTACCTGTGAGCACATACCGATTCGGCGAATCGTCGGGTCGGGTGAACTGGACAACAGCATCGGACCTGCCGAGGCTGAGTGGTTGATGCATGTACGCGAACCGAAATGGCTTGGGCTCTTCACCTTTGAGCTCGCGGACAATCGACGCTGCGGCGTGTGTTCCCGACGGGATCCCGCTCTGACAGGTGCCGTGGATGATGCCGTAGTTCTGACGGATGGCCGCCACGTCGCCCACCGCGTACACGTTCGGGTGGGACAGCGATCGTAACGTCGTGTCGGTCACGATCCGGCCTGCGTCATCGACGGCGAATCCCGCCGTGGCCACCACGTCCGGAGCTTTGACGCCCGCGGTCCACAACACCGCATCGGCAGCTACCTGCTCACCGCCGACGAGATCGACGCCGTCAGGCAACACTTTGGCGATATCGACGCCATCGCGCACGGTCACGCCGAGGCGAGCCAGGGAATCCGCCACGTATTCCTGGCCCCTGGACCCCATCTGCGATGCCGGCGGCCGGCGGCTCAGCAGCGTCACATCGAGGTGGGGATGCTGTTCGGCCAGTTCGGCCGCGGCCTCGACACCGGTCAAACCGCCGCCTGCAACCACCACTGCACCACCATCCACGATGCCCTCGATTCGGTCGGCAAGCCGCGCGGCGCTTTGGACATCGTCCAAGGTGTACGCATGTTGCGCCACGCCCGGAATCGCTGGGGCTGCGACACTACCGAGCGCGCAGACCAGGATGTCGTAACGAATGCGGGACGTGTCACCGAGCCGAACCGACTGGCCTTCCGGATCGATCTCGTCGACCCACCCACACCGGAAGTCGATACCGGTTCCGTCCAGCATCTCTTCGATGTCGTAGAACTCCAGCTCCTCACCGGCTGCCACCTGATGCATGCGCAACCGCTCGGTGAATCTCGTGCGTGGGTTCACCAAGGTGACATGGGTCGGACCGGATGCCCACGAACCTCCTCGGGCACGCCGGGCGACTCCGATGGCCGTGGCCATTCCTGCGTAACCGGCACCGAGTATCACTATCTCTGACATGACTGGCGTCCTTTCTCTCGTCTGTATCCATGAGACGCAACCCACGGTCCAAAACGTGACATCGGCGCCCGCCGGCTCGGACCGGCCACCGCACAAGCCGGTACCTTTTATGGGCGTCGAGATACTGTCCGAGCAATGCCGCGTGCGACGCTCCAGCCTTCTCCGACGGTGATGACCGGTTTGATGCAATCATCCAGCTTCAACGAGAAGACGTGATAGGTCTCGCCGCTGCGTTCGAGTGGGATGCGTTGGGTGACAATCCCATTCGGATTGAGCAACCCATTTTGAATGTGTTCGAGCAGGAGTGGCCACTGCCGCTTGACGGTGCCCTGGTTCAGTTGCTGCCGAGTAGTGCGCCGAATATCCGGTGACGACTGCGCCCGCGAGAAGAAGTGCATCTCCCTCGATGGTGCCCCTCATCAGAGCTATGTTTGAAGAACTCCGGGACTGGATACACCCCTATACGGTCCGGTTGAAGTCCCAGCCCGCCACACCAACACTCGTGGCGTCATTGCCTCGAGTACCGACGCGCCGGATCCCGACGCCGAAGAAGGGCACTCATGAGCTGGAGTTGCGACACCTGTGGACGGAATCTGAAGATGCCGTACATCACCGACCACCTCGCCGAAGTTCACGCCGGGTACACCAGCGGATGGGCAATCACCGCAGACATGGCCATGTGCCCCGCCTGCGCCACAGCACTGATGGCGCCATCGCTGGATGACAGCAGCAGCGTGGTGGGCTGAGCCCCATGGGCATTCCCCACGCTCTCGGGCGTGGGGAATGCCCCGTCCCAGCCATCGGCACGATCGAATCCACCGCTGAGCCGGGCCGAACTTGTCATTCGTCGTCTGACGACCGGTAGGCACTTCGATAGCGAGCGCGGCGAAGTCTGGCCATCCGACTTTGTAACACGGAATTCCGGCCCTTTTTTCTGCTCGATGAGAACAATGTAAAAACGGCGCCGGCGAATAGAACCGCGGCAACCGCGGCGATAATCGCTCCGATCGCCGATCCATTGGCCCAAAAAACCAGGGCCACACAAATAGACGCGACGGTGGCCAGGACGCATAGAAAGCCCGCCCAGCCCGCGGCATGCATCTTGCCGACTTCACGCTGAATCGGTGTATTTCTAGGCATCAATCGCTCCTCCTAGTGCATCACCCTGGCGCGAAGTTCTCTTGAACAACTCATCTGCCGCGAAAAGTACCCATTACCGAATCGGGTAAACGCCGCGAGCGGCGACAGTCAGGGGTTGCACCGCCGCGCCATCCACCGGAATCGCGGGATCAACTGCACGTGCAGGCGGGGCATACTCACACCATCACCACGGCCAGTCCAACGACACAAATGGCCATGACCGCGCACAACACCGCGGTCAGTGTCGCACTGACAACCAATCCGACCACCAAGACCACGCCACCCAGCGCGAGCGCGAACGCCGCCACCAGCGCGAGCGTCGACCCGCGCTTCGCACCGAGATCGTCCCAGATCTCCGGGTCCGAAATCCTCACGTCCGGAACCGCGGCTCCAGCGTTGTCATTGTCAAAGATTCTGCGAGAGAACATTTCCACTCCTCTGACCGCAGCACCCGTACTCGCTCGTCGTTGCGCAGATAAATGATCTGCCGTCGACGAACAAAGCAATTATTTGGGCATGCGGGGTAACCGATTTTCGAACGACCGGGGAAAGAATGACCACGACATTTCGAAAGCCCGGATGACGACCAATGTCGATTGTGCGGCTGGGTGGTGAACCGTCCAACAAGGATAATCCGCAGCATCTCGTAAAAGCAACACGGCGCCGATCAGCACGCGGGTTCCGATGCGTCCGTTCTGGGTACCCCGCCGGAGAGCAGCGAATGGCGCCGATTTACCCGTACAACGACAGGAGCACCAATCATGACCAAGAAGACCAGCGCCTCACCGAAGTATTCACATGAGTAACGCGCACGACCGCGGGACGGATCCGGAGAACTTGCCTGGATTGGAGGGCGCCCACGGGGTCGAGCCCGGCGCCACACCACCGGATGCCGCGCAGACGTCCGGGCTGTCCGCTTCCGAGCCCCGCACCTCGCGGCATTTCCCGCCGACCGGAGTGGCCACGATCATCGTTGTGGTCCTGATAGCGATCCTCTTTCTTGCCGCTGCGATCGGAATCATCGTTCAGATGGTCTCCTGACCGCGTCCAGGACGGCCCTGGACGCACGGCCACATGCACGTCGGTCTCCGCGAGCACTGCTCGGGCGTCCGCCACGTCCACCGCGGTCGCCACGTCGGATCCGCCGGTCGCAGGTTTCAGGCGCTCGGTGGAGGGCTACCCATAGACATGCAGAACACAACGCCCTGCTGTCGGCCGCTGTCCCGAGGCATCTGATGGTCTCTGACGCGGTTGTCATCGGTGGTGGCCACAACGGTCTTGTCGCCGCTGCCACGCTCGCCGACGCCGGATGGGATGTCACCGTGCTCGAGGCCCAGCCCGAACCGGGAGGGGCGGTACGGAGCGCAGAGCTGACCTCTGGCTACGAGAGCGACCTGTTCAGCGCGTTTCACCCTCTGGCGGCAGTGTCACCGGCGTTTCGCGGACTCGATCTCGACTCGCACGGTCTCCGATGGAGTCACGCGCCGGATCCGTACGGGCATCCCAGTCACCCCGACGATGACAACGCGGTGATCATCCACCGGGACCCCGCCGAGAACGCTGCCCAGTTCGCCCGGTACGACGAACGGGACGGCCGCACATGGCTGGCGCTGACCGAGCAATGGCAATTGCTGAAACCGGCACTGCTCGAGACCTTGTTCGGCCCGTTTCCGCCCCTGCGCGGCCCCCTGTCCATTCTCCGCAGGCTGGGTATCGGTGATTCGACTCGGCTCGCGCGGTTTCTGCTGCTGCCGGCCAATCGAATGGTCACCGAGTTGTTTCACAGTGAACATGCGCGTTTGCCGATGCTCGGTAACGCGATGCACGCCGACGTGCCGCTCGACGCGCCGGGCAGCGGAGTCATGGGTTACCTGCTGACCATGCTCGCCCAGGACACCGGCTTTCCGGTCCCGGTCGGCGGGGCGGGTGCGCTGACGGAGGCACTGGTGCGTCGGTGCGAATCGGTAGGAGTGCAGATCGTCTGCAATTCTCCGGTCACCAGCATCGAGACCAACTCGGGCCGAGCTCGCGCAGTGCGAACAGCGGACGGGACGTCATGGAAGGCCAAACGGGCCATCATCGCGAACACCTCCGCGCCCAACCTCTACAAGAATCTTCTGCCTAAGGACGATGTCCCCGTGCGGGTCCTCGACGACCTCGAGAACTTCGAATGGGATGCACCGGTCGTCAAGGTGAATTACGCGGTGCGCGAGCCCATTCCGTGGAACTCGAAGAACCTGGGCCGGGCCGGAACCGTCCACGTCGGAGCAGACAGGCACGGTTTGATGCGTTGGATGACCGACATCAACACCGGGGTGGTCCCCGCACATCCGTTCTTGCTCGTCGGGCAGATGACGACCGCCGACCCGACACGATCACCAGCCGGGACCGAAAGTGCCTGGGCCTATTCGCATCTACCGAGAGGCATTGACGATGATTCCGCCGCGCTGCAACTCGCCACGCGGATGGACGCGGTGATGGAGGCTCATGCTCCGGGATTCGGGGACCTGCTCGTCGGCCGACACGTACAGACCCCGGCCGACTTGACGGCCGCCGACGCCAACCTTCACGCCGGCGCCGTCAACGGCGGTACGTCCCAGCTGCATCAACAGCTGATCTTCCGGCCGACACCAGGGCTGGGACGGGCGGAGACGCCTGTGGAGCGCTTGTATCTCGGAAGCGCCTCGGCCCATCCAGGCGGTGGAGTGCACGGTGCGTGCGGACGTAACGCGGGGCGGGCCGCACTCTCTGCCGACGGCGTCAAAGGGCTCCCGCGTCGCTTCCTGGCGCGCAAGACCATCGATCTGTTCACCAGATAGAAGAAGGCGAGGCTCGCTCGAGGCGACTATCCGGTCTCCACCAGTTTCCGCGCCACCTCTGCAAGTGGCACGTTGCTGTCCTGAGACAGCTTGCGTAACAGTTCGAATGCCTGCACCGCATCGACGGAAAACCGCTCCATGATCATGCCTTTGGCCTGCCCGATGAGGTCACGACTCGCGAGCGCACTGTTGAACTGCACCTGTTGGCGCGCCCTGAACATGGCCAGCGCGGTGTGGGTGGCGTAGACGAAACCCACTTCTTCAGACTCCCGGGTGAACGCGTTCACCTCCTCGGAGAACAGATTCAGCGCGCCCATGGCACCTTCATGGGTGAACAGTTGAAATGACAGACTTGACCTGGCGGCAGTTTCGCTTATTGCTCGCGCGGCGAACGCAGGAAACCGCTGCTCGTCATAGAAGTTGTTCATCCAAACCGTCGGCTGCTCCCACGCAGCTTCGAGGCAGGGACCTTCTCCCACCTGCTTCTGAATCTGATCGAGTTGTTCCACCACCGGATCCGTGACCCCGAGCGATTCGAACTCTTTCTTCTTCCGGACCAACAGCACGCCTGCGAATTGCGCCCCCGGCACATGAGTCACCGCGCCCGAGGAGATCGAGCCGATCAAGGCATCGACATCGTCCTGCGCCGACGACAGTTTGTGCATGTCTCGCACCAGTTCGGCAATGGTCGTGTGCACTTCGGCGTCCATCCAACTCACCGTTTCTGTCCAACGCTCACGGCGGGCTTCTTCCACCGACTCGCGGATCAGTATACGCACGATACGGGTGGCCAACGTGCCGATGCTCCGCGGGACACACGGGGACGCCAACGGGGAGAATTGCCGAACTCGTTGTGCCGCCTGGTTTTCCCTCATGCGTTCGCGGAGGAAGCAATCTTGTGGCCATACATCCGCCGCCGTATCGCGCCGACCCGCCCCCACCCGGTGGTCGCCCGCCGACCTCCGGGCAACGCCGTTGCGGCACTTCCATTGACGATTCTCGATCGTGCGCGCGATCGCCTCGACGGACACGTGCGCAGCGACTCGGCCCTCGCGTCAACAGCGGCGGCGGGTAGCCGGACCATCGCCGGACTGGCCGGCCGAATCGAACACATGACCCCGCTGACCCGCGGCGACGATCCGTCGACCCACCGAAGCTGACCGGGGCCTGCTCTCACTCGACCGGTATCGGCGCCTCGATGTCGGCAAGGCCGTCCGCTGGTGGCCGCAAACGACGCGCGGACCTTTCCGTCCTGGACTGACGTCCCTGGTGACGAATTACCCTGCACCCCACATTCTTTCAGCCCACACCGAATCTCGGCCGGCGGCGGGACGACCTGAGGGGTTGCAAAGCCGGTCGATGACTGCAACTATTGGTCCAGGTTAAATGACTAGCCGTGCTCTGCGCCGGCGGTACCCTCATGCCTGCGCTTCCCATATCGTGTTCAGGGAGCGATTGTGAAGTCAGAATTCGAATTCGCCGAATATTCCAGTGCGGCTACATCCGCGTGTGGCCAATTCTCTATTTCCACGATCGCTTGCCACGACCTTTTTGTCCTGAGTGTGCGCGGCGACCTCGACTTGTTGACGGGCGATCAGCTGAGTCAGACCATCGACGAGGCCCTCGCCTCGGGTGCAAAAAGCCTGGTCATCGACATGACGATGACCGACTTCCTCGGCGCCGCCGGCCTCACCGCGCTCGACTACGGACGCCGACGAACCGAGACCGCGGGCGGACGATTTGCCGTGGTGGCCGCCGGCCGCGCGACAGCCCGCCCCATCACGGCACTCGGACTCGACAAGACGCTGAACATGCACCGCAGCGTCAACGACGCGATGGCTGCTTGCGGCCGAGGTGGCCCGGCGAGCCGCCGTCTCGTAACCGACGCAATCGGAGTGCATGGCCTCACCCGGCCTGCATGAACCGGCTACGCCATCCCAAGACACCGGACTTGGCGCGATTCATTCACCTTTTCTGATTGCCAGATATACGGCAGATTCACGGCTCGAATGCGGTGCCGGTGATCTGGGATGACAAGCACTCTCCGCAGGCAGATACCGATGTATGTCGCCGCGGCATCAGTTGCCGAAACAACTTGGGTTGCAACCTTTTCACTCCATTGGACCCGTTTGCCTCGGCGGTTGCCACCTCACGGCATGCCCTGCCACGGAAGGTCGAACACCTGCGATTTCCATAAACGACTGGATTCCAATATGTTTCGTCACACCGACTACCTGCAATTCGATGTCAAGCCGGAGACTCCCGACCCCGTCTACGCCCGAAAGCTACAGGAGCTACTCGGCGGCGCGTTCGGTGAAATGACCGTCACCATGCAGTATCTGTTCCAAGGATGGAACTGCCGGATGCCCGGCAAGTACAAAGACATGATCATGGACATCGCGACCGAAGAGATCGGTCACGTCGAGATGATCGCAACGATGGTGGCCCGACTTCTGGAGGGCGCCCCGGCAACCGAGTCGAGCAAGGCCGCCGGGGGAGATCCGGTGACCGCAGCTGTGCTCGGTGGAATGGATCCGCAGCAGGCCATCGTTGCCGGCGGAGGTGCCCTCCTCGCCGACAGCAACGGGGTCCCGTGGAACGGCCGTTACATCATCGCCAGCGGCAATCTCCTCGCAGACTTCCGTGCGAACGTCACTGCGGAGGCCCAGGGCCGTTTGCAGACAGCTCGCCTGTACCACATGACCGACGACCCCGGCGTGAAGAACATGTTGAAGTTCAACCTCGCCCGAGACACCCACCATCAAAACCTCTGGCTCGCCGGGATCGAAGAGCTCAAGGCCGACGGTCTCGAGGAGACCATCGCACCGAACGCGTTGCTGGACGAGGAATACTCCGAACACGCCGAGAACCTCTGGCATCTCTCCGACGGTGTGCACTCGGCCGAAGGTGGCTGGGCGAACGGAGTGGCCCCGGACGGTAGGCGCAACATGGGGATTCTCACGGATCCGCAGCCACTGGGCGGCAAAGGCCAAGCGCCGGCACCAGATCCCAAGCTCTACGCCACTTACGATGGCTCGCTCGGGACACCACGTGAGGCTGCACTCGGTACCGAAAAGGGTCTCATGGGCAAGGTGAAAGATGCCCTTGATCCCGACTCGTCACGCGACAAGGCCTAAAAGCGGACCACCCGTGTGCACTCAGGCACGTCAGTCACGATCAGAGCCGGCGAGTTTCTCCAGATAGGCGTCGAGCACCGCAGGGACGATCAGTGCGGACAGCTCATGTTGCAGCTGAGCCCGGATGTAGCTGTCAACCGTGAACTTCGGTGCGAAATGCCAGTGCTTCAGAGCCCAGCCATGCGCCAGCATCATCAGATCGAAGACCACCAGGTCGACATCGACGGGCTTCATCAAACCGAGTTCGATGCCGGTCTCGATGGCACCGCGCATCGGTGCGGAGGTCTCGACCTCCAGGTCCTTGATCTGTTCGCGGCCGGCCGCATCCAGGGTTCGGCTCTCGCGGTATGTGAGGATCACGGCATCGCGATTCTCGTCGACGATGGTGGTGTACCGAGCGAATCCGGCTACCAACCGGTCAACCGGGTCGTCACCGGCACTGTCCATCGCGGGCTTGAGCTGGTCGCGGAAGGTCTCCAGAATGTCGACGATCGTGGCCAGCAGGATGTCTTCTTTGTTGCCGAAGTACTTGTAGATCAGGCCCACGCTCACCTCGGCCTCGTCGGCCAGTGCCTGCATCGACATCTGGTGAAAGCCGGTGCGCTGCATCACGGTCACCGCCGCATCGAGCACCTGGCGCCGCCGGGACGAGACCCGTACCGCACGGACTGCCTCGTCGACAGTCAACTGCGCGTCTGACTTGGCCATGCGGTCCTCCTCTTCCACCTGATGCGAATTGATTCATCACCGTAGCGGATTGTCACATCTGCAGATCTTTGGCGATGATCGTCTTCATGATCTCGGTGGTGCCGCCGTAGATGGTCTGTATCCGGGCATCGACAAAAGCCCGTGCCACCGGGTATTCCCGCATGTAACCGTAACCGCCGTGCAGTTGCAGGCAGCGGTCCGCGGTACGCACCTGCAATTCGGTGGTCCACCACTTGAGTTTCGCCGCGCGGGTGGCGCTGAGCTCCCCCTTCACGTGTGCGGCGATGCAGTCGTCGAGATAGGTTCGGGCGATGTCGATCTCGGTCGACAGTTCGGCCATGACGAACTGTGTGTTCTGAAATCCCGAGACGGGCCGGCCGAACGCGGACCGCTCGCGCACGTACTCGAGAGTCCGGGCGAACACACCCTCCGCCGCCGCGACCGCACCCACCGCGAGTGACAGCCGCTCCTGCGGAAGGTTGTGCACCAGTTGGTAGAAACCCTGCCCTTCTTCACCGAGCAGGTTCGTCGCCGGCACCCGCATATCCGTGAAGGCGAGTTCGGAGGTGTCCTGGGCGTGTAATCCGATCTTGTCGAGATTGCGGCCACGTGTGAATCCCGGGGTCTCGGCGTCGACGACGAGCAACGACAACCCCTTGTGACGATCCGGAGATGTTCGCACGGCGACGACGAACAGATTTCCGTTCTGTCCGTTCGAGATGAATGTCTTCGCACCGTTCACGACGTAGTGGTCGCCGTCTCGCACAGCCGAGGTGCTGATACCGGTCAGATCACTGCCGGTACCCGGCTCGGTCATGGCGATGCCCAGTACGGTGTCGCCGGTGACGACCCCGGGCAGCCACCGTGCTTTCTGCTCGGCGGTGGTCATATCGGTGAGGTACGGCAGCACCACGTCGTTCTGCAAGGAGAACGCGATCGCTTCGGAGGCCGCTCCGGTGCGGGCCGTCTCATCGATGACAATCGCGTTGTACCGGAAGTCATCAACGCCGGGACCGCCGTACTCTTCGGCGACCGTAAACCCTAGGAGCCCTTGTTGACCCGCGTCCGTGAACAGGGAACGATCAAGCATCTTGTCCTCTTCCCACTTCTCATGGGCGGGGACGATGCGTTCGGCCACGAAACCGGCGACGGCATCACGGAAGTCCAGGTGTTCGACGTCGTGTGTCAGTGCGCTCATGTCGGTACTCCTTCGCCGCGTGTCAACGGAATGCGTTCTGACCGGTGAGGGCCTGCCCGAGGACCAGCTGGTGCATCTCGGGGGTGCCTTCATATGTGAGCACCGATTCAAGGTTCACCATGTGTCTGATGACCGGATATTCGAGGGATATGCCATTGCCGCCCAGTATCGTTCGTGCCGTGCGGCAGATCTTGATCGCTTCGCGGGTGTTGTTGAGTTTGCCGAAGCTGACCTGATCGGGACGCAGGCCGACACTGTCCTTGAGCCGGCCCAGGTGTAGGGCCAGGAGCTGGCCTTTGTGCAGTTCGACGGCCATGTCGGCGAGCTTGCCCTGCGTCATCTGGAATCCGGCGATCGGTCTGCCGAACTGCGTGCGCTGCGTCGAATAGTCCAGTGCGGCCTCAAAAGCTGACCGTGCTGCGCCCATCGATCCCCAGATGATCCCGAAGCGGGCCTCGGTGAGGCTGCTGAGCGGGGCCTTGACACCCCCGCCGCCACGCAGATCCGTGCTGGGCATCAACGCAGATTCGGGTAGACGGACGTTGTCGAGAACGATCTCTCCGGTGGCCGAGGCACGAAGTGACAGTTTGTGTTTGATCTCCGGGGTACTCACCCCCGGAGTGTCGGTCGGCACGATGAAACCACGAATCCCGCTCTCCCCCTGCCCGTCGTCGGTCTGAGCCCACACCACCGCCACATCGGCGATCGGCGAGTTGGTGATCCACATCTTGCTGCCGTCCAGGATCCAGTCCGAGCCGTCCTTACGTGCCCGGGTCTTCATCGCAGACGGATCCGATCCGGCATCCGGTTCGGTGAGTCCGAAGCAGCCGATGATGTTGCCTTCGGCCATCTGCGGCAACCATTGCTGCTTCTGCTCTTCGCTTCCGTTGTTCCAGATCGAGAACATCGCGAGAGATCCCTGCACCGACACCATCGATCGGATACCGGAGTCGCAGGCTTCCAGTTCGAGACTCGCCAGGCCATAGTGGACCGAGGTCGATCCGCCACAGCCATAACCCTCGAGATGCATTCCGAGGACACCGAGTGATCCGAACTCTTTGAAGAGTTCACGCGCATGTGGAATGCCGCCCTGCTCAAACCATTCGGCGATGTTCGGTGCGACGTGCTCGTTCAAAAATCCTCGGACGCTGTCCCGAACAGCGAGTTCGTCGTCGGAGTACGACAGATCCAGACCCAAGAGGTCGGTGCGGTCGAAAGTCGGTGCAGTTCTGGTATTCAAGATCCGGCTCCTTGTGTTTCGGGCGTCGGGCGGTGAAAGTGGCCGTCGGCCATATCGGTGCGTGCGGCCTCAGCCGCTTTGTAGTGAAGCTTCTTACCGGTCGCCGACAGTGGCAAGGATTCGACGAGGCGGTAAGCGCGGGGACGTTTGAAGGTCGACAACATGGGGTGATCGCGACAGTATCGGTCGAGTTCGTCGACGCCGAGTGCCGGATCGGATGTGACCACGTAGGCGACCACGACCTGGCCCCAACGGTCATCCGGTACCCCGACCACAAGGCAATCCGTGACGCCGGGGTGGCCGTTCAGCGCCTCTTCGATCTGCACGGGGTGGACGTTCTCGCCGCCGGAGATCAGCATGTCGTCTTTGCGCCCGACGATGGTGACGAACTCATTTTTGTCCCAGGTCGCCAGGTCACCGATGTGCAGCCAACTGCCCGAATACTTCGCCGCTTCCTGCTCGGGTGATTTGTAATAGGCCATCGCACTTTTCGGCGACCGCACGATGATCTCCCCGACCTCGGAGCCATCGCGTGCGACCGTCTGATCCGGTCCGGCGAGTGAGCCGTCATCGAGGATCTTCACCACGGCGACGTCGTCGTCGATACATGCCCGACCGGCCGTGCCCGCCATGGCCGGCAGGTCAGCCGGACGCAGGAAGGTGTTCCAGAAGCCTTCGGTGCTGCCGTATCCGTTGAAGATCCGGGGCGTGAGCACCCGCTGGTAGAGCAGTGCCGCGTCTCGTTCGAGTGGCGCGCCCATCGTGACGATGCCACGCAGGGACGACAGGTCTCGGGGTCGGTCCTGCTGTGCCTTCGCGAGCATTCCGAGGTTGGTTGGTGCCCCGATGAGGAAGGTCAATCCGAACTCCTCGACGTAATCGAGAGTGAGATCGGCATCGAATGTGCGTTGCGGCACCAGCGATGAACCGAGATAGAACGTCGGATTCGGTCCCGCACAATACAATCCGCCGCGATGGAACCAGGGTGTCATGTTGAGGGTGCGATCTTCTGGCGCCAGCG
The DNA here is from genome assembly GCF_056786495.1 of Williamsia sp. Y853. Taxonomy (NCBI): domain Bacteria; kingdom Bacillati; phylum Actinomycetota; class Actinomycetes; order Mycobacteriales; family Nocardiaceae; genus Williamsia; species Williamsia sp. Y853. The sequence continues at coordinate 516,601 of NZ_JBXCJC010000004.1, read as the reverse complement.
GAAAATGCATGATGACGTCGTGTGCGCTGAAGATCTCGATGGCACTGTTGAGCGGCACGGCTTTCGGCATGCCGGTGGTACCGGACGTGTAGAGACGGGAGGTCTCATCGAAGACGCCGCGGGTGACGGTCGGCGGATCGGCGGGACCTGTGGTGAAGTCATCGAACCTGATCGAGGTACGCCCGACGACCGGCTCTCCCGCACCGACTGCCACCAGCAGTTCGGGCACGTGGGCGGCGCGCTGGAGTGCGTCGGCCACCATGGCCGACAGGTCCACGTCGTAAATGAAGACACGGGGCCTGCTGATGTCGATGATCGTGGCCGTTTCACCGGCCGCCAGACGATAGTTCAGCGGCGACCCGACCGCCCCGGCGGCTTGGGTGGCGAGATAGAGCTGCGCGAACTCCGGGCCGTTGAACAGTTGGTAGGCAACAACATCACCGGGGCGCACCCCGGCCGCAACCAGCGCGGTCGCGATGCGGTCCACCCGGTCGCCCAACTCGGCGTAGGTCCACTGCGCCCCGGTGACCGGGTCGATCATCGCGACGCGGTCAGCGTAACGATGGACGTTGCGTCGAAAACCGTTGAGATAGGTGAACTCGGTTTCGAAATACGCCCTATAGGCGTGGGCGTCGTACTCTACGGGTGTGCCGGCATCACTCATGGTGCTATCCCGCCATGGTCAGGCCGCCGCTGACACTGATCACCTGTCCGGTGATGAATGACGCGGCGGACGAGGAGAAGAACAGGACTGGCGCGGCGACCTCGTCGGGCCGGGCCAACCGTCGGAACGGAATCGCCCGGACCAGAGCATCTTTGAGCTTCTCTGCTTGCGCCTGGAACAACGGGGTGTCGGTCGGCCCCGGGCAGACACAGTTGACGGTGATGCGATGCCGGGCCATCTCCCGGGCCAGCGATTTGCTCAATGCGATGACACCGCCTTTGGCTCCGGCATAGATGGCCTCGCCTGAGCTACCGACACGACCGGCATCGGACGCCAGGTTGATGACCCGGCCGCCCGGGTGATCGGGATTGTCGGTTGCCACCTGAACCATTCCGGGCAGGAAGGCACTGCACATGTGCACGGGTCCGAGATAGTTGATGGCGACCACCTTCTCAGCGAATTCCGTTGAGGCGTTGAGGAATTGATCCGTGCGATCCCAGCCTGCCGCGTTCACCAGGATCGTGGGAATCCCCAGCTCGGCGTTGACCTGGGCGCGGAGGGCATCCACCTGCGACCGATCTGCGATGTCCACACCCATCGGGGTGATCAGATCGCTGTGCTCGGCGGTCCGCTTGGCGGCTTCGAGATCCAGATCGGCGGCGGCGACGGCGATACCCTGGTCGGCCATCGCGAGCGTGATGGCCTTGCCGATGCCCGACCCTGCGCCGGTGACCACGGCGATTGTCTTGGTACTCATGGTTGTCCTCTCAGCTTCCGACGTACTTGCCGAAGTCGGGGGTCCGTTTCTCGGCGAAGGCGTGGGCGCCTTCGAGCCCCTCGGGTGAATGGGTGAACAGATCGAGGGCAGACATCGCGAGGTTGCTCAGACCGGCTTGATGATCGGTGTCGGCGTTGAAGCTCTGCTTGAGGAATCGCAGCGCAGTCGGGCTCTTCTCACCGATCTCGGCGGCGATGGCCTTCGCCTCGTCGAGCAGCTGGTCGGCGGGGACAACGAAGTTCACCAGACCCCAGCGTTCGGCCGTCGCGGCGTCGTACTGCCGGCACAGGTACCACATCTCCCGTGCGCGTTTCTCGCCGACGACCCGGGCCAGGAATGCCGAGCCGAAACCCGCATCGAAGGACCCGACCCTGGGTCCGGCCTGCCCGAACTTCGCGGTCTCGGAGGCGATCGACAGATCGCAGAGCACGTGGAGCACGTGGCCACCGCCGATCGCCACACCGTTGACAGCCGCGATCACCGGCTTGGGGACGTCCCGGATCAGCTTGTGAAGGTTGCCGATCTCGAACATGCCGCTCTCGGTGGGGCCGTAGTCCCCGGTTTCCGCACGTTGCTTGACGTCACCGCCGGTGCAGAAGGCCTTCTCCCCGGTCCCGGTCAAGATGATCGCCGCGATGCCGTTGTCAGCCCACGCCTTGCGGAACGCGCCGATCAACTCCTCGACAGTCTTGCCACGGAAGGCGTTGTAGCGGCTCGGACGGTTGATCGTGATGACGGCGGTGCGGCCGTCGACCTCGTAAATGATGTCCTCGTACGTCGGAGAATCCCCATTGAGTGATTGAGTGTTCATAGTGAATGAATGTACATTCACTACACTTGTGTGTCAACGGTCACAGAAAGAATCAGCAGTTCACGTGCTGTTTTGCACACGCATCACGCCGCAAGGTGAGGGCGTGAATACCTAGCCTGCAGGAATGGGCAGCGGTGCCAGAGAGTTGCCAGGGGGGATCGAGGAGCAGTTGTCCGGAGGGGCTGCCCCGGCGAAATGCTGATCGAGGAAGCGGGCCGCTTCCGCCTGGAACGGGACGTACGCCTGGCCGTGGCTCAGTCCGGCGTACCGCGTGTAGTTGACCGGCACTCCCCGACCGCAATACGTGTGGGCCAGAGCCTGGACGTCTCGGGTGATCATGACCTGGTCACCGGTTTCATCGATTTGGCCGACGGCCAGGAACAGGGGCACATCAGGGGTTCCGGCGGTGCCCATGATGTTGTCGTTGATGGCACGGACCACCTGGGGTACCTGCAGCAGCGAAGTAAGGGGCGGGGCGACCATCTGGGCGTCGGTGAGTCCGGGATAGGCCGCGACGAACTGGTCGATGCACTGGTCCTGGACACGCTTGACGATCTCGGCGCCGTAGGAAGACAGAAACGACGAGGGGTTGAGATCGTAAGTCCGGTTGTACGCCACCACCAACGCCGGGATGACGCCCGACCAGTTCTGGCTCCCACTCACGTAGGGCAAATTGTGCGCCAGGTCGACGGGCAGACCGCCGCCCGCCGCAGCCACGATGTTCAGGTCGGGCGCGTAGGTGGGTGCAACCTCGGCGCCCCACTCGGTCGGGACCGACCCGCCCGAGTATCCGACAAGTCCGACCGGCGTGGACGAGGGCAGGCGCAGGACGGCTTCGGCCGCCCGGACGCCATCGAGTGCGGCGTATCCGGATTGACGCCCCACGGTCCATTCCAACCGTTGACCTTCGTAATCGGGGACGCTGACGTGGTAACCGGCAGTCAGATAGCCCGCGATCACCGACTGTCCGGCCAGCGACAGTTGACTGGGGTTGTTGCCCTGCAGGGTGTACGACGGGTCGCACTGCGAGCCGAGGGCGTCGTATGCGGTGTGGAAGGAGACGATCCGGGTATCTGCGGTTGGTGTGATCGGCCGGAATACCGTGGTCACGGTCGTCACCGGGGCACCTTGCTGATCGGTGGTCCGGTACAGCGCCTGCGTACCCGCGATCGGCGTCCTGAGTTCGCCTGCCGCGAAGGTGATGTCGCGGGTGCGGAGCACGGTCCCCGGCGCCACCGCATCCAACGGTCCGGTGTACGCGTAGAACGGATCCTCCGCGGGCAGTGGCGCCGCGGTCGCTGTCCCGGTGGATGATTCGATGGTCACCGGCACCACGAGTGCTGCGACCAGCAATGCCACGAACGCAACGACACCGAAGAAAGCCGAGCGTGAGCTGGTGTACCACCGACCATGAATCCAATTCATCGGGCTCATGGGAACTCCTTGTCGCCATTGCCGAAATCCAGACCGCCAGCAAAATCCAGACCGCCCGGAAGAATGTGCCAATTTTGTCACATTCAGGCAGCATTTACTCCATTTATTCCCGAATTGCCGAACGTAGTTCCCCTTGGCGTACGACAATCGGTATATTCCAGACTCGGAGATACCCGTCATCGATGGATAGTTGGAGGCCCAAAATAGTTGCTGCGGTAGACTTTCCACCATTCTTGAACCACCACGCCGCCGCGAAGTGAGTTCGCCGACGGTCTCACCTATTGATATTCGGGCTATTGCGACAACTGGGACAATATGTCGATCTACGCCTCATTCCCTGACCTGCCAACCTGAAGCGGGCAAACACGAGTCCTGCAAGGGTAGATCTCCCTGGACACCCTCCTATTCGACGGTTTCAGGTCCGCGACCAGAAGGATGCCCACTGGCCCACTAAGCTCGGGTACATGACAGTGCGGGCAGGCGTGATCGTGACCGGAACCGAAGTTCTCACCGGTCGGATCACCGATCAGAACGGCCCCTGGGTGGCTCAACAGCTCCTCGAGCTCGGCGTCGACATCGCGCACATCACGGTATGCGGCGACCGACCCGACGACCTGACGGCTCAACTGCAGTTCCTGGCCGATCAACACGTCGATCTCATCATCACAACCGGAGGTCTCGGACCGACCGCCGACGACCTGACCGTCGCGACGGTCGCGGCGTTCTGCGGTCGTGAACTGCTTCTCGATACCGACCTCGAGGAACACATCGGCGGAATCATCAAGCGGTGGCGCGGACGCCTGTCCTCCGATCCCGATCCTGCGCCGTTGCAAGCAGGTATCCGTAAACAGGCGATGGTTCCGCAAGGTGCACAGTCGATTCCGCCGACCGGCACCGCGCCGGGCATGGCGATCGGGGCAACCGGGTCACCTGCCATCCTGGTGCTCCCCGGCCCACCGCTTGAACTGCAGGCGATGTGGCCTGCGGCGCTGAAAACGTCTGCGGTTGTGGAGGCAATCGCCGACCGATCAGTGTTGCAGGAGTCCATCATTCGGGCTTATGGCCTCTCCGAAGCCGATCTTGCCGCGACATTGCGCGCCGCAGAACAAGATCTGGCCGGATTCGAAACCCTCGAGATCACCACTTGCCTGCGACTCGGAGAGCTCGAAATGGTGACCCGCTACCCTGATTCGTCGACTGCCGCCTACGCCGAGTTGTCATCGATCGTCACGGAACATCATGGCGCACGGATTTTTTCGACGGACGGTTCGACCATCGACGACCAGATCGCGGAAAGACTTGCCGGGCATCGGATCGCCACCGCCGAATCATGCACAGGCGGCTTGGTCGCCGCGCGGCTGACCGACCGACCCGGATCGTCGGCATACGTCGTCGGCGCAGTGGTGGCCTACGACAACGCGATCAAGACCGGTCTGCTCGATGTGCCATCGGAATTGATCACCCAGCACGGAGCCGTCAGCGAACAGGTTGCCGCACAGATGGCCGAGGGCGCATTGGGCCGGTTCAGAGCCGATGTCGCGGTGTCCACGAGCGGGATCGCAGGCCCCGGCGGCGGAACCGATCTCAAACCGGTGGGTACCGTCTGCTTCGCCATCGCGGTCGCGGGTAAGCCGACGGTGACACGGACACAACAACTCCCGGGTGACCGCGCAAATGTTCGAGCACTCGCCGTCACCTCGGCGATGCACTTACTCGCTGAGGTCCTGGACACGTCGGCAGCCCAAATGATTTAGCAAGTCCAGACTGTGGCGCCGGACGGGAACCGTGGCCTGGCAGATCATGTCACCGCGAGACGGTGATGTTGAATGTGGCGGTCTGCAAGGCACCGGCGAGCGCGAAGAACATCGGGGCAAGGTGCTCGGTCGCCAACGCAGTGTCGACACCGCCCAGATCGAGAATGCTCTCGTCGGGCCATCCCAGGTCGGCCAGCAAACCGGCGACCACAGTCTTGGCGGTGCTGTCATCGCCGCTGACGAAGACGGACGCCCGGGGTAGGGAGGCCAGTGGATCGACCATGATGGTGGAGTTCATCGTGTTGAGGGTTTTCACGACGCGGAGCTGCGGGAACCGGGCCTGTACCTGTCGGGCCACGCTGTCGCCTGGATACGCCATCGTCATCTGCGAGGTGAAAGCGGCTGACGGGTCCAGCACGATCTTGTCGCGCAAGACATCCGCCCCGATGTCCTGCAACGTGGCGAGTACGGCGGTGCCGGGGATCGCGGTGATCACCACATCAGCTGGGGCAACAGCGTTCTGTTGGCTGACGGTTCCGGCTTGCCCCGAAGGTGTCCGTGACCCGTAGACGACGTGGTGGCCGGCGGAAGCCAGTCGTGCGCCGAGTGCGGATCCGACTTTGCCAGTGCCCAGTATTGCGATGTTCATGAACTCTTCCTGTTTCGTGGACGCAAGTACCCACGGTGACGCGGGCTCGAACTGAGAATGAGATCTGCGACGATCACCAGGGAACGACCCCGGCGTCCTCGAAGAAGCCCCCTGTCGGACCGTCGTCCGCAAGAGTGGCCAGGGCGATCGCGGTCTTGGCGCCTTCTGTCGGACTGCGGACGCCGCGGAAGCCATTGAGGTCGGTGGCGACAAACCCTGGGCAAGCACAGTTGATCAGGATGTTGGTGTCTGCCAGTTCCTGGGCGTATTGCAGGGTCACCGCATTCAGGAAGGTTTTCGAGGGTGCATAGGCCACCGCAACCGGACCGGTTGTTGTTTCGCTGCCGGGACCAGATTGCCGGGTCAACGAGCCCACGCTGCTGGACATGTTCACGATTCGTGGCGACGGTGATCGACGCAGCAACGGCAGCATGGCGTTGGTGACCCGAATGACGCCGATGACGTTGGTCTCGACGACCGCACGGACGAGAGCCGGATCGACAGTGGTCGGCTGTTGCGGACCGACGCCGGTGATGCCCGCGTTGTTCACCAAAGCGTCCAGACGGCCTGCTCGCTCACCTATCAGACCAGCGGCCGCAGCAACACTGCGGTCGTCGGTGACGTCCAATGGGACACCGAAGGCGTCGATGCCCGCTTCTCGAAGTCGGGCCACCGACTGCTCCCGTCGTGTCTGGTCCCGGGCTCCCACACCGACACTCCAACCCAGCGCACCCATACCCGCCGCGATCTCGTAACCGATGCCCTTGTTTGCGCCCGTCACCAGGACGATCTTCGTTTCGCTCATGCCATCGATCATGCGTCCGGTCGATCAGATCCGTCCAAGACTGTTCAGGTCACAAGCGATACCCGCAAGGTATCGGAACTGGCCGCTGTGAGTACGCTGTTGCCGTGGAATCACGAGAGCTGCGGTACTTCGTCGCTGTCGCCGAAGAACTACATTTCGGCCGGGCGGCGCAGCGCTTGGGTATGGCTCAGCCACCCCTGTCCAGAGCGATCAGCCTACTCGAGCGGCGACTGGGCGCAGAGTTGTTGCGGCGCAACAGCCGAGAGGTGTCCCTGACCGACGCCGGCACCGTATTGCTGCGCGAAGGTCGGGTGGCGCTGGATGCGATGGAGGCCGCCGAACACCGCGCTCGTCGCGCAGCCCTGGTAGGCGCCGGCCAAGCCGAAGTGATCCTGGCTTCCAAAGCAGGAGCATCGAGCGAACTGCTGACGAAGCTACTGCACGCCTACGCCGCTGAACCCGGATCGATTCGCGTCGATGTGGTTCTGTGCGCGCCCGGCGAGCAAGCACAACTACTACGCAACGGTCGCGCCGACGTCGCCATACTGCACCAACCTTTCGACGACACAACAGGTTTCGATACCGAGGAACTTGTCACCGAAGATCAGATCGCGGTGCTTCCGGCCGGCCATCGCCTCACCACTCGATCCGACCTGCACCTCCGTGATCTGGCCGACGTACCCGAGCTACCCATGCCTCGCTGGCCCAGATCAGACGGCACCTATGCAGAGGGCCCGGGCCCCCAAGTCCACAGCCACGCCCAAGTTCTGCAGCTCATAGCCCTTGGCCGAACTCTGATGGTGGCGCCTGACTCCTGTAGGACGCAACTACACGATGACCTCGTCGCCGTACCGATTGTGGACGCGCCGAAAATCACCACGGTCATCGCCTGGCCACCACACAGCCGGTCGCGAGCTGTCGCCGAACTCGTTCAAACTGCACTTCGACTCTGAATCCGAGGTTCGTTCGGCCGTCCAGGTGAAGCGCTCACCTGGATTCAGGCCACTGAACGTGCCATCAGCTGTCGAGGATCGCACCCGGGGCACCCGTAGGATTCTCGTCGGCGTCGCGAGCAGCCAGGGCTTCTTGAAACAGCGTGCGGCACTGGACTCCTGAGTGTTGTCCCGGTCCGCCATAGGGCGACGGCTCCGGGGCCACCTCGACAACGGCAAGGCCCGGACCGGGACAGGACAAGAACTCGGCAAAGAAGATTCTCAGCTGTTCCTCGGTTGTCTCCGCAGCGATCAGTTGGACGCTGCGCAGTCCGGCGCCGCGTCCGATCGCAGCAAAATCCGCCGTTGCGTGCGTGCCGAGCGGTTGGCCACCACCCGTTTCGTACCGTCCGTTGTTGAAGACGACGATGTGGAGGTTCGGCGGAGCCGTGTTTGCGATGGTGAGCAAAACCCCGAGGTTCATCGCCAGGTCACCATCGCCTTCCAACAAGACGAAATGTAGGTGCGGCCGACTCACGGCAGCCCCGAGTGCCAGGGCAGGCGCGGTTCCCATCGGGTCGGACGCGTAGTACGTGAGCTGACTCGCGCCCTGATCACGCCAGGCCCGGCCTGCCGTTCCGAGGCTCGCGAAGACCACGGCGTCTTTGTGGAGCGCGTGGTCGAGCGCACGTGCCACCGATGATCGCTTCATTCTTCAGAACCCCGCCAGCACTCGTTTTGTGCACAGCAAGACCACGGGACGCTGCGTCATTTCTGCTTCGTCGAAGGCAGTCTCGAAGATCTCGCTGTCCGACGAGGACTGCACCTGGTGAACGCGCAGGCCCACCGCGGACATGACACCGTAGGTGACCGAATGCTTGTAGGCCTGATAGTAGAAGTTGTCACCGGCGGCGCCACGGTCGGCGGCGATGACCACGAACGGAATCTGATGGTGGAGGCCGTAGCCCGCAAGGGCATTGGTGGCCAGAAGTAATCCGGCGTTCTGGCACAACAGGACCGACCGCGCGCCCATCAACGAGGCACCCGCGCAGATACCCACACCATCGTCCTCTCTGACGACGGACACGTGGCGAATGCTCTCTTCTTCCTCGACCTCGGCGATCAGGGGGCCGAGCCAACTGTCGGGCAGTGCGGCCGAGACCGTCACCCCGGCCCGTACCAGACTCCGCGTGATCGGTCCGGTCTGCGTTGAGGTGCTCAACGGGTTTCACTCCATCGGCGGTATGCCTTGCGGGTCAGGCCTATCGCGGCCTGCATCTTCCACTCGTTACCCGGTAACGGATGTGCGCGATGCGCCAGTTCGAAGTCGAGCGCCTTCACCAGTTCTCCTTCGGTCGGTCGTACGTCCCGGAACGCGGATTCGACCGCAGTGGGATGCCATGGAGTGGGTGCCAGTGCACCGAAACACAGTCTGAGCCCCGACCACTGGCCACCATCACCGACGTGGGCGGACAAGATCAGCGACAACATCGCAAAGTCGCCGTCGTAGAGCCGGATCTTCTCGAAGACGGACCTGGCCACACCCGCCTGTGACGGCACGGTGACCGATTCGATCATCTCGTCCGGCAGGAGACTGAGTTCGCCAGGCCCGGAATAGAGTTCGCCGATGCTGACCGTCCGGGACCGACCGGGGCCGGTGACCTGGATCCGAGCGCCCAAACCGGAGAACACGGTCGCAAGATCCGACGGTGTCACGGCCTGACAGCGGTGCCCACCGAGTGCCGCGTGGTGGAACCGATGATCGCCGTCGACGGCATAACACGGACACGTGACGCCGCCGCGCTTGTAACAATCGAACCCGTTGCGGAAGTACCAGCATCTCTTGGCCTGTGAGAGGTTCCCACCCACTGTGGCAACGGCGCGGATCTGGGCGGACGCGATGGAGTCGACGGCTTCGGCGATCACCGGCATCGGTCCTCGGGCCCAGTCGGCGAGTTCGATCAGGGTGACGGCGCCGCCGATCGTGTACGCCCCGTCCACGTCGTGGACTATCCGGCGCATCGCGGTCACGTTCGCGGTACTGATCAACACCCGTGGGGCGATCAACAACTGTTGCTGCTGAACAAGGACATCCGTTGCCCCACCGACGAGCACGGCGGCTCCGGCAGGTTCGTCGGCGAGCATCGTCACCGCTTCGTCGACACGGGTCGGAGAAGCCACCACCTCGACCTCCCTGGTCCCGGGTCGGCGTGCCCAGCGCGTTCCGTATCGGTCGAGAAGATGATGCAGACCAAGGGGATACAGTCGCCGAAAGGCCTCGATCTGCCACCGGGACGGCCTGCGGGCCAGGTGAAAGTGCCGGGTGGCCGGGACCGCAACGGCGCCGCTGTCGCGCAGCGCGGCGAGCAGGACGTCAGGTGTCAACGGAAGGGACCGGAACCGGATCCCGATGGCGTCGTACACAGCGTTGAGGACCGCGGGTGCCACTGGCACGATTGCCATCTCGGCCACGCTCTTTGCATCGAACGGACCCGCCGGCTCTGGCCCTTCGATCAGGATCGAACGGATCTCGGGGGCGGTGGTCGATCGCGGGACGGGGTAGTTGAGGTAGCTCGTATTGACCGTTCGCCCACCCTCGTAGATGAGATGCTCCCCCACCACGGCTCCGAGCCCCTGAACGACACCGCCGATGATCTGGCCATCGACGAGCGCCGGATTGATCGCGCGTCCCACGTCGTGCGCGGCAACATACTCGATGATCTTCAATTCACCTGAGTCGGGGTCGATCTCGATCTCCACCGCGTGCGCCGCGAACGCGTAACTCGCCGAGATGTTCGGCCGGTCCAGACCGGTCCAGTAGGGCTCCATCTTCTCTTCGAGATATTCCGCCTCGACGCGCAACACCCCGGCACTACTCTCCGGTGCATGCACGATCAGGTCTGCGAAATCTCCTGACCCGGTGCGACCCAGCTCTTCGAGGCGATCACGCAATGCCCTCGCGGCCTTGACCACCGCGTGCCCACCCATGTGCGTTCCGCGTGAACTCCAGGCGCCCATCTCCGGAGGCGCCTCATCCCAGTCGGTCATCACGACATCAACCAGGTCGAGAGGTACGCCAAGAATGTCCGCGGCGAGCTGTCCGAGGATCGTGCGCTGCCCGGTTCCGGCATCACTGCCACCGAATTTGACTGTGATGCGCCCGGTTTCAGAAGCCTCCACCGCCGCCGCACTGACATTGCCGCCGGGGTAGGCGTACGAGCCACTACCGTGCATTCCGGCCGCAACGCCCACTCCACGGTAGGGCACCTTCGCAGACTTCTTCTCTGCCCAGCCGATCCCATCGCGCACCGCGTCGAGGCATTCGACGAGTCGATTCGATCCGATGCGCGCACCGGCCAGAGCGCGCGTATTCGGCAGGCCCGCGTTGAGCCGACGGAACTCGATCGGGTCGATCCGGCACTTCTGGGCCAACTCGTCGACCAACGACTCGACGGCCAGTGCGGTCTGCGGTTGCCCATATCCCCGGAACTGACCACCGGGAGTGAGATTGGTGTCGACGAGTCGCGCACGCCAGATCGCAGCATCAGGCCGGTACATCGACCCGAGCACCTTGATGCCGGCACTCATCACAGATGGCCCGTAGTGGTTGTACGCGCCATTGTCGACGTCGATATCTGCTTCCAGCAGGCAGATTCGACCATCGGCATCTGCGTGGACGGTCATCTCGTTCCGGAAACCATGGCGCGGTTTGGTGTAAGCCAACTCCTCGACCCGTGAGAACTCCACCATCACCGGCGCTCCGGTGCGTATCGACAGCAGTGCCGCGATGACCTCGTGCTCACTGACCTTGGATTTGGAACCGAAGCTTCCACCGACTGCGACGTCCCGACAGACGATCTGATCGGGGCGGAGCTCGAGCAGTTGTGCGAGTTCATGGATCACGAAGTGCGCCGCCTGGGTCGAGGTCCACAGTTCCAGTCGGTCGTCGTGCCACCAGGCCAGTGTCGTATTCGGTTCCATACAGGCATGTGACACACGGGGATAGACGAAGACTCCGCCCGCGCGATGTGCACTGTTGCGCCTACCGAGACCCGGGTCGCCCCAGGCTCCTTCCGATTCGACAGCCACGTTCGAGCCCGACGATCGTCGGTGGATGCGATGGGCAGATTTTGCCAGTGCGGCGGCGACAGTCAGCGCTGCCGGTCGTCTCCGGTACCGCACCACGATCTGGCGCAGGGCCTTCTCGGCGGCTTCCGGCGTCTTCGCTGCGACTGCGGCGATTTCCTGGCCGTGAAATCGGATCTCCCCCACCGCAAACGGTGTGCGGTCGGAGAACGTGCCACCGCTGTGCAGATAGCGTGCATTCGGTGGTAGATCTCGGGAGTCGACAACTGCAACCACGTCGGGCGACGCCAACGCGCCACTGAGGTCGACATGCTCGATCCGCGCACTGGCCGTCGTCGACCGCAGAATCTTGGCGTACAGCATCCCCTCGGGATGCATATCTCCTGCATATAGCGCTGTGCCGGAGGTCTTCTCATCCCAATCAAGCGCGCGGACACGCCGTCCCACGGAAGTCACCGCTGCGCCCCTCTCCGCTGCGCGACTGACTCGACTGCATCGATGATCTGAACGTATCCGGTGCAACGGCAGATGTTCCCGGCCATGGCCGTGACGATGTCTTTGCGCCCGGGTTCGGCCAGCTCACGCAGCAGAGCCGCCGCTGCGACAACCTGCCCCGGCGTACAGAAGCCACATTGGAATCCCGCATGGTCCGCGAATGCTTCACGGAGGTCGCGATCACCTTCGCCGAGGCCTGCCGCCGTGGTCACCGGCTCGGTGACCACGGCGGCGAGGCTGACGCAGGACAGCACGGCTTTCGAACCGACGAAGACGGTGCAGGCCCCGCACTCCCCCCGGCCACACGCAGCCTTGGGTGCGGTGTGGCCGTGCGCGCGGAGGACACGCAGCAGCGTATCCGCGGGGGCGATGTCCACGACCAACTCGGCACCGTCGACGGTGAGTGTCTTCTTCACTGCGACTTACGAGGTGACCACGAAGTCGGGCACGTAGCTCGATGCATCGGCCGGATCGTCCAAGATGTTCTCGTCTTTCATCATCTCGGCCATCCGGTCGAGTGCCGCAATGTTCACCGCGGCCGCATAGGGCGGCTCTGTCAGAGACTTGAGCACAGTGGCGTCCTGCTTGCATGCCTGCGCCTGGATCGCGTAGCGCTCGTCCTGGTTTGCCGGGAGCTCGATCTGTTCCGAAGCCTCGATAAGCGCTGCCTGGAATTCTTTGAAACTCTCGGGATCACTCTGGGCGGCATCACCTTTGGCCACATACCCGGCAAAGACAAGCGGCTGGCCCGCACCCGCCACGACATAGGGGTTACCGAGTGATTTCAACTCGGGGAGCATGTTCTGTTCGGTGATCTGGGCAGCATCGATTCGGCCGGTCGCCACCGCGGGCCCCAGGTCCGCGAAGGGCAGCGCGACAAAATCCACCGTGGACGGATCGGCGCCGCCCGCCCGCATCCATTCGCTGGTGATGATCTGATTGATCCCGGCGACCTCGTTGACTCCGATCTTGGTCCCTTCCAGCGACTTGGCGTCGGTGTACTTCGAGTCTTTCTTCACAGCAACGGCATTGGCCTTGTTCGCCGAATCGGTCGGCGTCTCGTAGGCGGTTGCGATCCAGGCCAGGTCGATCCCCTGGTCGAGCGCACGCATCGTCGAGAACGGGTTCGTGAACGCAAGGTCCACCTCACCGCTCTGCAACGCGGACAAACCTGCCGCGCCACCCTGGGCCCGAACCAATTCCACGTCGAGTCCGTGTTCGGTGAAGATGCCCTTCTCCTGCGCCCAGTACACCGGCATCTCGTTGCACAGTCCAAGTGTCGTCACGGACACCGAGCGAACTCCGTCCGCCGATTCGGCAGCAGGGGCCGGCGATGAGTCCGACCCGCAGGCGACGAGCACAGCGGCCATCAGGGATGCGGCGAAACCGGCACCGATCTGTCTGCCGTAGTGGCGGGAGGAAGCGTCGTTCATGAGGATCCTTACGCGATGTGGGAGATCCGACCACGGCGAGTGCGCGGTCGTTGATGCAATGCCATCAATGACGCGTTTCGGTTGTGAGTCCCGGCTATGTCCACGATGTTTCGCCCCTTGGCCGCTGTATCCGACCGCCTCGAGCAGCGTGTGACGACACCCGATGCCGTGTTACGCCGTTCAGCCTCGTGGAGGATCGAGGGCAACAGTCACCATGTCGCTTCGATAGCGCGCATGGGAAACCAGCACGGTGTGTCCTCGTTCATCGAAGACCGTGGTGTCCATGTACAGGATCGGGGTTGTGGTGTCGACCTCGAGCAGCGCTGCGGCGGACTCACCTGCCGCGACGGCCGAAATGCGGCGATCAGCGGTCAAAGTTCCGTAGCCGAACCGATTTTCGAGAATCTGGTACAGATCGTCGATTGCATCGTCGCGAGTGAATTCGTCATTCGGGCGCAGCGCCAGATAGTAGGTCCGCAGCTGCCTGGGCACACCATCGCCGATACTCAGCCGTTCGAAAATCGCCACCGATGTGGCATCGGGTGGAAAGACCTCGGCCAACGGTCCCGGTATGTCGGAAGAGACCTTCCAGCCGATGATCCGAATCCCGTTTCGATCGTCGTTCACACCCCCGGCAGCCGAATCGATCAGAAGGTCGAACCGACTGCGCCGATGGACGTTTGTGGTGTACGTACCGGCTCCCACCGAACGGTGCAGGCGTTTCTCCGCAACGAGTGTCTGCAACGCCAGGCGGACACAGTTGCGCGAGGAATGAAAGGCACGCGCGATGTCCTCGTCGGCGGGCAATCGAGCGGCCGAACCGAGCCGGGTGACAACGATTGCCGAGATCAGATCGCGGAGACGACGCACCTCATCTTGGCGCCGATTGCCCTCGAGCCGCAGCAGATTGCTGTTGACGCGGTCCTGACGAAAGCGCGGCGGCCGGAAAGACGGAGGCGAACTCATTCTCCGATACCGTGATCCGTCACCGCATCCCTCCCAGGTCGCATGTTGTCGGTGCGAATGTGGCCACCGACGGCTGCGCTCAATGCTAGCCGAATGCCTCCAGCCCCAGGTTCTCCCGCAGAGTCGCGCCTGCGTACGACTTGCGGAATCGGCCGCGCCTCTGTAGCTCCGGAACCAGGAGGCCCACGACGTCGACGACGTCCCCGGGGGTCGATTGTGGGTGCGAGATCATGAAGCCGCCACGACTGCCCGTGGCTTCGAAGCTCTCCTCCAGATAATCGGCGACCTCGCTCGGGGTCCCGACCACCGTGTGGTCGTAACCGGTGGCCTCGCGCCAGCCGTTGTCGATGAGTTCGGTCCGGGTCATCTCGTGATTTTCGTCGTACTTCGCGAAGAGGTCCCGGAAGGCCATCGGACTTGCATTGCGGGCCTTGGCCTCCGCCTGCAGATCACCGAGGGTGAAGGTCTCGGGCAGCGCCGCGAGGTCGAGACCGGTCTGATGAGACATGAACGCCGCAGCCCCGTCGCGGGGCAGGACATCCCGCAGCATCTCGCGCCGCGCCAGCGCCTCGGACCGGTCCCGGGCGACGATCACCTGGATGTCCCAGAGGATTCCGACCTTCTTCGGGTCGCGGCCACTACGGACCAGAGCGGCGTCGAGTTCGGTCCGGTGGTTGATGCGCTGACCCGGGTCCCAGGCCCCACCGAAGACGACATCGGCGAACTTCGAGGACGCGTCGATACCCCGGGGTGAGCCGCCGGCCTGAATCAGCACCGGTGCACCCTGTGGGCTCGGGACGGTGTTCAACGGTCCCACGACGTCGAAGAACTCGCCCACATGATCGATGGGCGCCACCATCGAGGCATCGGCCACCTGCCCGGTGACCTCGTCCCAGACGAACGCGTCGGGGCCGACACTGCGCCACAACGCCTGGCAGACGTCGATGAACTCTTCCATCCGGCGGTACCGCGCGTCGTGGTCAGCCAACTCTTTGAAGCCGTAGTTGGCGGCATCTGCGCCCCGCGAAGAGGTCACCACATTGAAAGCTATTCGGCCGGAGGTGATGTGATCGAGCGAGTTCAGCAACCGCGCGACGTAGAACGGGTGCATGAAGGTCGAGGAATATGTCAGACCGAACCCCAGACCCGTCGTACCCTGCGCGAGTGCGGCGATGAAGGGACTCATGTCCTGCCTGGGCCAGCCGACCCCCCAGTGCACCGCTGCGTCGATCGACCCGCCGTAGGTCGACGGAATGCCGGTGCCGTCGCCGAAGAAGATCATGTCCAGACAACCGCGTTCGGCCATCATCGCGACTTCCTGGTACATCTTCAGATCCGGGAATGTGGCACCTGCCCACGATCCCGGCAGCCGCCAGCGGCCTTGGTGATGTGCAAAGGACATGTCGAGCGCCAGGCTCATTTCGTAGGACATGGGAAGCCGACCTCAGGCGGCGGGAAAAGTCGAAGGGACGGATGTCTCCGAAGGTGTCACCGGGTGGTCGAGCAACGGGACGACGTCGCGACCGAAGCGCTCCATACCTTCAAGAAAATCGTCAAAGGTGAGCATGATTCCCGAAGTGCCGGGGACTGCGGCAAGTTCGTTGAGCCGATCGGCGATGGTTTGCGCCGATCCGGTCAGCGGAGCGGCGCCGTAGAAGGGGCTGATGTCGGTCCGGTGACGCTGCGCGACTGCTGCGCTCGACCCGGTGGTGGCGGTATCCCTGGAATACTCGGCCACCATCGCGGCCAATGCTTCGTGATCGGCTCCCGCCACGTAGCGACTCACGATCCGGTCGGCCTCGGCGTCCGTGTCGGCAATGACCAGCGTTGCGTTGGCGATCGCGGTGGGGTTCCTTCCGGAGTCGCGGCACGCCTGCGCCAACGCTGTGTTCGATCGCAGCACCGCTTCCGGCGTCGACCCGGCACCGAAGTGATAGTCGGCATACTCGGCGACGAAACGTCTTCCGCGGGGCGAAGAACCGGCCGAGACGAGGTCGATATGGCCTGCGGGTTTCGGTAGGCACTGGGCGTCATCGACCTGGAAGTATTCGCCGCGATACGTTGCCGCACCCTCGGCCCACAGCGTCTTCGCGATGTGGGTGAACTCGGAGAGCCAGTCGTAGCGCACGTTGTAGTAGTCGTCGCCCGGCCACGCACCCATCTGCTGGTACTCCGTCTGGTTCCAGCCGGCGACCAGATTGAGTCCGAAACGGCCGCCGGACACATCGTCGAGCGTCGCCGCGGTCTTGGCGGCCACGAGTGGATTGATGGTCAACGGCGACACCGTTGCGTAGAGCTTGATGGTCGAGGTGACGGCGCACAGCGCCGCCGTCAGCGCCAACGGATCAACTGTGTTGTCCCAGTGAGATGTTGCACCACCGAACCCGCGGTATTTCAGCATCGACAAAGCGAAGGCGAAATCAAGTTCTTCTGCCTTGGCGACGATGCGGCGATTCAGGTCATAGGTGGGCATGTACTGCGGTGCGTCTCGCGACAGCACCCAGCCGTTGTTGCCCACGGGGAGGAAAACTCCATACTTCATTGTCAGCTTCTTCCGTGCGATTTCCGTTGGTTCAATGTGTGTCGAAGACAGCTTGGTACGCGCGCACTTTCACCCGGATCGCGTCGATCTCCTCGTCGGTCGGCGCCTGCGGATCGACTGCCGGGGGCACGCATCCGAACTTCAGCAGACATGCCATCAACAGCATGCGCGCCTTGGTCGCGGTGAGATTGCCTGCAGTGACGAACAATCCGCCCTGCCCGCCGTACCGCGAGACGTAACCTCCACCGCCACGACCCACCGCGACAACCGGGATGCCCGAATAGACTGCGAGTTTCATCGCCGCAAGCAGTGATTCGTACAGTCCCCCGTACGGCGACGATCCTTCGGCGATGATCCCGGACAGCGGGTACCGCGCGAGATTCGCCTCGATCCGGGCCAGTACCTCGACCTCACCGTCGACGGAGTCCGAGAAATCGTCGGCGCCGAAGTTGGCATATCGGTTGATGGTGACCTTGGGTAGGGCCGACTCGAGTAGGTTTCCTTCACCGTCCTTGATCGAAACATCGACCAGGACAGTGGATCCATCGACAGAAGCAACGCCTTGGACGGAATCGGGAAGCTGGGTCAGGCGCACCGCGGATGTGTGCGTGTGCCGCGCAACCGGAATGAAGGACAGCACGGGATCCCAGACGGTATTGCCCACGATGCCTCCATGCCCACCGGTGGCGATATAGCCGCCTGGACGTGCATCGGCCTTCTGCACCTCACGCGAGGTGAAGATCTGGCCGTTCTGCACCATGACGACACCCACTCGGTCCGAACCGGCCTCATCGGCCCACACGCGTGAGGCGATGTACTTCGTCGACTGGATCAGGTTGTGGTCACCGTCGTTACCGATGACCCCGTGTGGATACTGAGAGGCGTTGCCCACGATCGGATTCCCGGTATCGATCAGCAGGTTCAACCAATACAGCGTCTCCTCCGCCGTGGGACTTCCCTCCAGCCAGATGGCGCCGTCGTAGCCGCCCGCGCCGAGCGTCTGGGCGACCGAATTGGTCAGCCGCGCCAGCGTGGGCAGAGCGGGTTCGTGCCGAGTCGGCTTGTAAGGAAAATAGTCTTCGCCCAGCACCTCGGGTGAGATGTCGCCGTCACCGATGTCGGTACGTGCCGCCGCGGGTAGCCCCTTGGTGTAGCCGCCCGAAGGAGCAGCGCGCACGAAGTCGAAGTCCGCGACATCGCTGAGCAGGTTGTTGTACCCGAACTCGTCGATCCCGAAGCGGTCGATCTCGGAGAAGATCTGCGACGCATCGGGATAGAACTGTTGGCGAGGCTCCCCTGTCGAGGTGAACCCCGTGTCCCACGGGCGGCCGTCGGATTGGCGTCCGGCATAGGGCAGCAGATACGGGCCATCGGAAGGCCGGACGGTGACCCGGTACACGGGGATCCCGTCGACGCCCGAAGTTGTGCTGAAGTCACCGGTCACCGGATCGACGAAACCGTCCGGAGATACGTGGGATTCGGCAGCATCACGTTCCAACGGATGGGCCGAGAGGGCTTCGACATATACCGTCGCGGCGGCCGCGAGCCGCTGCGAGCGAATCGTGTCGAAGCCGACGCCCTGACCCGGCAGGCCACGGTCACGGCGCACGGAATCGCTTGTCCTCAGCACGCCGCTGTTCTGAATGGTTGCTCGCGGGCCCGAGAACACCGCGATCCGCGGCTTCCCGTTCGCACTCGACTGGTCTCCTGAACTCATACCCAAAGTAAAGACCAGCGGTGTTGCCATGGTGTAAAGCGCTGCAACGCAAGTGGTTACGCCATCCTGCGGGCTACCAATGGGCCTGTGTCCAGGCATTTGCGGTCAGACCCGAGTACTTGCGCCACTCATCGGTTGCCTTGCGGACAACGTCAGGCCACGACCGCTTCGGTCGGCCGCATCACGAGCTGGAAGACCTCGGTACGCAATTCGGCGAATCGCGGTTTCAGCTTGGTGGTCACCTGATCTCGGACATGCCCGAGATCCACCGGGATGTCTGCGACCAGATGACCCGGGTGTGCCGCCAGAACCAGCACCCGATCCCCGAGGTAGACCGCCTCATCGATGTCATGGGTGACAAAGGCGATGGTCACCTTGTACTCGTCGCGGACCTTCAGCACCAGGTCTTCGAGGTCCGCTCTGGTCTGCGCGTCGACGGCGGCGAAGGGTTCGTCCATCAACATCACCTTGGGTTCGACGACCAGCGCCCGTGCGATCGCAACGCGTTGCTGCATACCGCCCGACATCTGCCAGGGGTACATGTCGCCTTGTCCTGGCAGCCCCACCGAGGTCAACGCATGTTCGACCCGTTGGGCCACTTCCGATTTCGGCAGCTTGTACGCGGCCGCGGCCATGACCAGGTTCTTTCGAACGGTCATCCAGGGGAACAGCGACCGGCTGTAGTCCTGGAACACGACCGACAGACCGAAGGGAGGACCGTCGACCTGTTGGTCGCCGAGCATCACCTGCCCGCTGGTCGGTGACAGCAAGCCGGCCATCATCATCAGCAGCGTCGACTTGCCACATCCCGACGGTCCGACGATCGAGACGAACTCCTGTTCGCCGATCGCGACCGTGGTGGAGGCAAGCGCCAAACGCTCACCATAGGTCTTGGTGACCCCTTCGATACGAAGCTTCATGGCTCTCCCTGCGTGCGTTGTGGGTTGGTCTACAGATCGCGTAGCGAGCTTCGGCGCTGCCACCGCAGGACTCGCTTCTCGACGGTGGTCATGATGGCGTTCAGCGCGACACCCAGCACCGCGATCAGTAAGAATGCGGACCACATCTGCCGGTACTGAAAGGTCTGCTGATAGACCATGACGTTGTAGCCCAGACCCGCGGTCGTCGCATACAGTTCCGAGATGATCATCAAGATGAGCCCGATGCCGATACTCACCCGTAGCCCGGCCATGATCTGGGGCATCGCCGCCGGGAGCAGCACGCGGCGATAGAGGTCCAGTTTCCCGAGCTGCATGCTACGAGCACTTCGAATCCATTGCGGATCAACGCCCGCGACTCCGTCTGCGGTGTTGACCACGATCAGCCACACCGTGCCGAAGAAGATCAGGAAGATGTTCATCGAGCTGTTGGGACCGAAGATCTGGAACACGATCGGCAATAACGCGGCGTTCGGCAACGACATGAAGAAGCGCACGATCGGGTTGTACATCCCGGCCAGGATCGGGCTGCGACCCAGTGCCATGCCGAACACGACTCCGACAACCGCGGCCAGTCCCCATCCCGCAGCGAGCCGTCCGAGACTGACCGGAACGGTGTCGTAGAAGTCGCTGGAGAGGAACAACATCGACGGATCGCTCGACAGCCAGTCCTTGCGGAACTGCACAAGAACATCACTCAACGGCGGAAAGAACACCGTCGGCGAGGTCTGAGCGAATACTTCCCAGGCGATGAGCAGTGCCACGAGCAACCACAGCGCCCCGATCGGCGTCAGGATCCGACGAGCAGCGGCGAAGGTGGTCCGGGACTTCCGCTGGACGACCGGGGGCTGCGCCGCAACAACTTCAGGCCGCAACTCGGTGACGCTAGACAATGTGCACCCACTTCATCGAAGTCTTCTCGATTCGCACGAGAACTGTGTAGACGGTCATTCCGATGACACCGATCACCAGCAGCATCGCGTACACCACGTCAATCCTCAGCGCTTGCTGATACTGGACCATCAAGGTCCCCAAACCGGACTTCGCGCCGAGTAATTCGGCGCTGATGACCACGACCAGCGCAACACCGGAGGCGATACGCAGCCCGATGACGATGGACGGGAGCGCGCTGGGCAAGGTGACGTAGGTGTGTGTCCGGAGCCAGCCCCACTGCATGGATCGGGCGGCATCTTTT
This sequence comes from Williamsia sp. Y853, assembly GCF_056786495.1. Classification (NCBI taxonomy): domain Bacteria; kingdom Bacillati; phylum Actinomycetota; class Actinomycetes; order Mycobacteriales; family Nocardiaceae; genus Williamsia; species Williamsia sp. Y853. Next base: position 495,402 of record NZ_JBXCJC010000004.1, on the reverse strand, counting down.
CGCATCGGTTCCGTGGATGCAACCCCATACATCGTGTTGATCAGGACGATCCAGAACGTCGCATACACCGCGACGGACACCTTCATGTCCAGGCCGAGTCCGAAGATCAGGATCACCACCGGGATCAGAGCCGTCGCCGGTATCGAGCGAAACACGTTGACCGCCAATGTAGCGGGGAGCGTGAGCCACGGAATCGTGCTGATGAGCAGTCCGACCGCAATGGCGGTGACCGAGCTGAGCACCAACCCGGCAAGCCACGCCCACATCGTGTCGCCCAGGCTCGACAGGAACTCGCTGTCGGTCAACAGGTCGGGCAGAGCGGCGGCTACCGCCCAGGGATACGGCAGGGAACTCGACGGCACGAGTTCCAGTGCAACGGCCACCGTCCACGCCAGCAACAACGTGACGATTCCAAGGGCACCCAGGCCGACGGCACGAGCCCGATCCGGATTCATCATCACCTTGCGCACGCTTGCGACAGCTCGGATACCCGTGGAGGGCTTCGCGTGCGACGCAAGCTCTTGTTGCGACGTCGTCGTGATCATGGGCTGCACTCTCGATTTGTATGTGAGTTCAGTGCGAGACGTTGTCTCGCACTACGCGACAATTCGACCAAGGCGTGACTGCGCTGTCAATTCGCCGAGGTTCCCAATCCCAAGATTTACCAGCGTGTTTCACACCCGTAACCTGCCGATCCGACCAGAAATACACGCGTCCACCGCAGTCAGCCCGGTCCGAGCTCGGAGGACAGAGCCTCCGCGGCGCTCTTGAGGGCGGTGATATGCCGGTCGATGTCTCCGCTGACCGACACAGACGTGGCAACCACTGCCAGGGCCGCCACGATCCGGTCACCGGCGAACACCGGGGCCGACAACGTCCGAAAACCGTTGACCACTGGCGATTTCACCGAGACGTAGGTGGAACGGATGCGTTGGAGCTCGTCAGCGAATTCCGGATTGGTGCGAAGTTCCGTGCGCGCCATCGCAGCGTCGGATTCGGGAAGAAACGCACAGAAAACCCTTCCCTGCGCCGAGGCCGTCGGGGAAAGCCGTGCACCGACGCGGACCGTCACCCGTGCCACCTGCTCGGTATTGTCGTTGGTGGCCACCACAATTGGACTCTCCCCATCCCAGACGCTCAGGACCACCGTCTCCCGGACCTCGGCGAGGAGTTTTTCCATATGGACTTCGGCACTCTTGATGACTGGCAGACCCGCGCGGGCCGCTGCCGCGAGCGTCATGACATGTGGCCCCAATGAGTACATGGATTCACCGTCATCGAATCGAATGAGGTTCGCGTCCCGCAGCGCCTTGGTGTAGCGATGCGCGGTCGCCTTGCTGGTATTGAGCACCACGGTGATCTCACCCAGGCTCATCCGCGGACGCTGGGGGGTGAACGCCGCGAGGATCGTTGCGGCTCGCTCGACTGCCTGAATGGCCGGTAGGGCCTTGGCTTCCGGTTCCGGCACCGGGATCGGCACCGTCACCGCGGGTTCATCCGCCATGACCGCCCACGTCCGCTCCCACTGGATCGCCGGCGGATTCCGCGATTCGATACCGCACATGATTCCTCTCCCTGGATGCCGATGTCGACCGGCGTGACCACGGCTGCTGCCCGAATGCGGGCCGGAGCATGGCGCTACTGGGAGGCTAAGTCGCGAACCACGTCTACGTCAATGCGGGATACCATCTCGCAATATGACAGACAGTTCGTATCGCCGTCGTAACAATCTGCGTCGGTCAGCGGACACACAACACCCCGGACAGTAGGTGTGCCCGACGCATGTCATCCGTTGCCGAGGGCCGCCGACAGACGCTCGGCGCTGCTGCGAAGCGCGTCGATATTTCGCTGAACCTGTTCATCGGTTGCGACCGACGTCGCCACCACCGCGAGTGCCGCAACAACGTGATCGGCCTGGAACACCGGGGCGGCCAACGTGCGAAGTCCGTTGACAACAGGAGATTTGACCGAGACGCCACTCTCACGAATGCGTACCAGTTCGGCGGCGAACTCGGGATCGGACTGGATTTCGCGGCGCAGCATCGGGACCTCCTCGTCGGGGAGGTAGGCGCAGAACACCCGCCCTTGCGCGGACGCGGTCGGCGACAGCCTGGCACCGAGGCGCACGGCGACGCGCGCCACATGATCGGTGTTGTCGTTGGAGGCGACCACGATAGGGCTTTCGCCGTCCCACACACTGAGCACAACCGTCTCCTGGACCTCCCGGAGGAGCTGCTCCATCAGCGGTTCTGCAAGCTTGATCACCGGTAGCCCGGATCGGGCCGCGGCCGCCAACGTGAGCACCTGGGGGCCAAGCGAATACACCGTTTCGTTGGGGTCGTAACGGAGTAGGTTCACCTCGCGCAGCGCCTTGGTGTAGCGGTGCGCCGTCGCCTTACTGGTGCCCAGCGCCGCGGTTATCTCGTTCAGCGACAACCGCGGACGAGCCGGGGTGAAGGCAGACAGGATGACAGCAGCACGTTCGACCGCCTGGATGACTGGCGCACCCTTTTCTTCCGGTGTCTTGGCCACCACCGTCACCTCTTCTCTCCAGCCGCCCATCTGCCACCGATGTCGGCGTAAATATGCGCAAAGCGCATCAGTTCGCTGACTCGCAGCACGTCGCGATCGGCATCGTTGTCGTCCGCCACACTAACCGGCCCTGTCCGGACGGTTTCGACACCGGCCTCGCGGAGCAACGCACCGTCTGTGGATCCGGTCCAACCGGTCACGTCAGGGGCACGTCTTCCGTGGTGACTCTGCCATACTGCGCGGGCAGTGTTCACGAACACAGAATCTTGTGGCGTGACACCGGCATCCTGCGGCGTCGTCAGCTCCACTGCGACAGTGCAGCCCTCGAGGGGACTGCCCGCGAAGGCCCGGTCCATTGCCGAACAGAGATCGGCGGCCAGGTCGGCGACGACATCGCCGGACAGGGTGACCAGGTACACGTAGAGGTCGACATGGGACGGCAGCAGATCGGGTTTGCGAACCGACCCCGCCCTGATCGCGCCGATCCCCGCCTCACGCCCGATCTGACCATCGCGGTGGCCACTGCGCGTCAGCCGGTGGCGCCAGTCCTCGAATGTGGCGCATATCGCGCCGATGTGAACGGGGAGGCCACCGGGTGGATGTGCACGGTCCCGGCTCAGCACCGCCCCCCGCTGACCCGAAACCCGGATACGCAGATATCCCGCGCCGGGTTCCTCCCACAGCACTCCCGGCGGACCACATTTCGCGACAATCGCGGCGCCAGGTGGTGGGTAGGCCTCGAGATGGTCCTTCAGACCGCTGTAGACCGCATCGGCAGGACCGGGACGCTCACCAAGCGTGTTCTCATGTGTTCCGCCACCGGCAAGCACCAGTCGAAGGGAGCGGGGTGCGGACGTCGACAACAATGTTGCAGCACTGGCGAATCCGACCAGCGCCGCTGCCGCCGGACCGCGCGCCACCCCGAGACCGAACGCCGACACGGCATCTCCTCGCCGGGTGAAGCCCACCTGTGCGTCTGCCCAGGACCCGGTGACGTCGTGATCGGCTGAGCCGATCCCCGTCAGGGACGTGTCGAGGTGGGAGTAGACAAGCAGATCGTCGCGCGACGCAACTCTCGTGCAGCACACCAGGTTTGCGCCGCCACTACCGATCTCGTCCACCGTGAACGCCAAGGCCGGCCAGCGTCGGCAGGCCCACCGGGCGAGCGCATACGCGGTTTGCCGCTCATCACCCCGCGGTGTCGGCGCTCCGGTGAGAACACCGATCGCCCCGAGCAGGCTGTCGATGCCTGTCGGGTCGGTGTCGTCAGGGTCAGTGTGCCCAGGTCCGGTCATCGGCCTCCGCACGCCAGATGTCGATATTTCGCGGATCTCGTTTGAGACGACGCGGACGGTGCGTCTCATGTTCCTCCGCGGAGAAGATGCGGTGTCCGTCACAGAGTTCGTAACGGGGCCCGTGCTTTTCGTCGAACAGATAGAACGCGATCGAGGTCGACGCCGAGTGGTTCACCACGTCGCCGAGAATCTTCACGCCTTTGTACTGGGCTCGCGCACGGCGCCGCATCACACCGTCCATGTCGCCCATGATGAAGCACAGGTGCTCCAGTGCGAACTTCGTACTGCGACGTATGGCCAGGCTGTGGTGATAGCGGTCTTCACACCGCAGAAACGCCGTGAAGTCCTCGACATAGTCAGACGGCATGAACCCGAGGACATCGAGGTAGAAGGCCAGGGTCTGCTCGTACTTGTCGGTCACGATGAACGGATGGACCAGCCGCTGCGGCCGCAGGTCCGGCCACGGCTCCTCCGCATATTCGAGGAGGCCCGTGAACAACTCCACCAGAGTGCCGTTGGGGTCACGAACCGCAAAACCTTCCTGGCACAGCCCTTTTGTCCCATCGGTCAATGGCAAGACCTCATGCCCCGAATCGGCAACCCGGCGCCGAAGATCCGCGAGATCTTCATCGGCGACGTGGAAACCCACACCGTCGTAACGGAACTCGGTCAGCGACGGATCGGAGATCAATTCGATACTGTGGTGCTCCAGGCCGACCCGAAGGTAGGCATGGGTGTCGTCATGGCCTTCGACGGCAAGGCCGACATGGTATTCGAGGAACTCGATGGTGGCGGCCATGTCGGGGACCGCGAGGCGCACAAATGCTGCGCCTGCGGGCCCCCGACGGCGGTTGATGCCTGGTTCGGACACGGACCTTGCCTTTCGTATGCGTGGAAGCCGTTGGCGCCCACGTGTGACCACCGTTCGCCAGCGGATACGAAAAGGGTAAGAGCCCTAAGACTGACCGTCAAGCGATGTGGGACAACGTCTCGTAATGCAACACGTACGTAACCTAAGGGCAGTGATCGGTCACTAACGTCCATGTTGGGGCGAGAAGCTCGTGCCCCACCCCCAGACACCCGACCCTCACCCTCATCTCCCCGCTCGAAAGGTTCATCCTCCATGCCCATCTTGCAACCACACTCCGGGGAACGTCTCGGCGATCACTACGTGGCCGCGTCCCCCAAGACGGTGTCGTGGGGACGGCTGCCGACTCCGGATCGTGAACCCGTTCTCACCATCGCCTCCGGCGAGACCGTCACCATCGACACCATCTCCCACGAGGGCCTGATGGAAGATCAGGGACGAGATCCACTGTCATACTTCGGCTCCCACGGTGTATCGGCGGGAGATGTCCTCGAAGACCTCGTCGAACTGGCCGCATCCGACGTGGTGCACACCAGGGGGCCGGACGGCCCACACGTTGTCACCGGACCGATTCACATCGACGGCGCAAAGCCCGGCGACATCCTCAAGGTCGAGTACCTCGACCTCACACCCCGTGTGCCCTACGGCGTCGTCTCGAGCCGTCACGGACTGGGCGCATTGGCCGGCGAACGGCCGGTCAGCGATGAGACCGGTGAGCCCGTACCGATCATCAGCCAGTTTTGCACTGCGGACATCGACGAGTTCACCGCAACGATGAGGTGGGGTGACAAACGACGAATCACGTTCCCGCTCAGCCCATTCATGGGCCTGTCCGGACTCACCGCCAACACCGATGTCGCCCTGAACACCATCCCACCCGGGGCACACGGCGGCAATCTGGACGTCCGCGACCTGGGACTGGGGTCGACGATGTACCTACCGGTCCAGGTGGACGGCGCCGGTTATTACATGGGCGACCCGCACTTCGCGCAGGGCAACGGCGAGGTCTCGTTGACCGCGCTCGAGGCGTCGCTGCGTACGACCGTTCGGCTGACGGTTCTCTCTGCGGCGCAGGCCTATCCCGCCACCGGGGCCATCGACGGCCCGTTCGGCGAGAGCCCCACCCACTGGATCACCATGGGGTTGGATCAAGACCTCAACGAAGCCATGAAAAAGTGCATCCGCGAGGCGATCCGGCTGCTCAGCCAGGTCGCCTCCGTCCCGGAGTCCATCGCCTATCTGTACCTCAGTGCCGCAGGCGATTTCGTGGTCAGCCAGGTCGTGGACGACGTCAAGGGCGTGCATTGCCTGATCCGCAAGGCCGACTTCCCCGCCTGGATCTAGAACAGGAAGCAGATCCGCCCCTGCCGGTAACCTTTCGCGGGCTGCCTGCAGGGGCGGATCTGTCCATCCGGGGTGTTCGAGCACGCTGTTCATCACGCCGCCCGTTGATCCCACGACGAATCGCAGCAGCGAGGTTCAACCCGTCGGCGTCGACCGGGTGGCAATTCTGATCCGTTTCAACACCGCGGCGGCGACCGCCGCGACGCAGGCGACGCACGCGAAGGCGAATGGCCACGACGTCGTCTCGACGATCACCCCCATCAGCGGCGGGGTGATCGCCATCCCCGCCGCGACGGCGGTGTTCTGCACCCCCAGCAACAGCCCGATCCTCGTGGGTCCGGCCAACTCCCCGATCGCCGTGAACGCGAGGCCGTTCCAGCTGATCGACGACAGACCGGCGCATACCAGCACGATGACCGCGACGGCCCCGCCGATCATCTCCCCGACGACGGCGAGCGCAAACAGCACGCTGGTCACCACCGCTACGTGCTGCAACGGGGCCAGACGCACCCCCTTGCGATCCGACCACGCACCAAGTCCGATACGTGCCGCGCCCCCACCGAGTTGGACGAGTGCGAGCACTCCGGCGGCCGCGATCGCCGACATCGCGTGCCCATCAACCAGATAGACCACCAGAAATCCCACGACCGTCAGTTGCGGCACGACAAGAAGAAACGAAACGACGCAGAGTTGCACGAGGACGCGGGTGCTGCCCGCGTGAACATCGGACTCGCGCGTCCGCCCCTCCGCTTCCACCGGCCCGTCGGGTTCGCGGATGAACACGAGCACCACGACCGCACCGACGCCACAGACAGCCGACGCGAGGAATAGCGCACCACTGAGTCCCCATGCCCTGGCCGCCGCAGGCAGCGTCACTGCCGCCACGGCCGCGCCGAGGGGGATCGCGGTCTGCCGCACACCCATCGCAAGTCCGCGTTCGGAGCGCGGGAACCACAGGATGACCGCACGCCCACTGGCGGCGTTCACGCTTGCACATGAGGCCCCGGCCAGCGCCATCGACACCATCAGCGCCCACATCGATGTCGAGAGGGCGGCGCCGATCAGGCCGCAGGCGCCGAGCACGAGACCGACCGTCATGACCCATCGTTCACCGATCCGATCGGCGAGAAAGCCCCACGGCACGAGAAACAACATCAGCCCGATCGTGCTCGCGGCCAACACGAATCCCAGCGCGGTGAGCGACAGGGAGAACTGCGATCGCAACACGGGCGACAGGCTGGGCATGCCCTGCAGCACCGACGCTGCCGAAGCCTGGGCAAAAACACCTGCGGCCAGCACAACCCATCGGTATCGGGGTTTGCGGGCGGCCGCGGGCACCACGACCAACGCTTCTTCTTTCATCTGCGTCATGCCGCGCCACTCTCCGCCCACCACATAGTTCATCTTGTAATGCGCGATACCGTCGTGTCAACCAAGATAACCGTTCCCGATGTGCTTTCGCCGCGGTCGGCCCGGATCAAATTGCCCACCACCACGACCACGATGAGAGACCGTCGAATGCCTGCCCCTACCAACACCTCTGGGGCCACGACCACCGGCGGGGCCGGGTGATCAGGCGGCAAACAGCGATGGCCCCCGGATTCCTCCGGGGGCCATCTCTGTCTTCGGGAGTCGGAGTCAGCCGAACTCAGCCGACCTGGACACCTGGAGCCACCAGGGATTCGAGGTCGGGCATGCTCTCGAGCTGATCGGACTTCAGTGCCATCTGGGCCATGTCCTCGAGGACCGCCATGTCGACGGACGAGGTGATGGTGTTCCCGGGCAGTTCCAACAATGTGGCGGCGGGCGTCTTGCAGACGGCACTGGCGATCTCGAAGGACTCCGCCTCGTTCGCCGGGTCGTGAATCTGCTCAATCGACTCGTTCATCGCCGCAAGCCACTTGTCCTCCACGCCCGGATGATCCTTGATCCAGTCGGTCATGCCCGTATACGTCGCATAGATCGCGTAGCCACCATTCGCGGACGTGAACGCGTTGCCGATGGAGTCCAGGGTGCCGGAATTCATGGCGAGAGCCGAGGCCGGAAGCTGACCTGCATCGACTCGACCCGACACGACTGCCGGCCCGAGCTCGGGAAAGGGCAGTGCGACGAACTCGACCTTCGACGGATCGCCATCGGCCTCACGCACCCAGTTCTCGATCATGATCTGATTGATGCCTGCGAGTTCGTTGACGGCAACCTTCTTGCCCTCGAGATCGGCGGCGCCCTTGATGTCCGACCCCTTCTTCACCGCGACACCACCGGCCTGCGGCGCGGGTGGCTGAGCGCTTGTATACGCGGCACTGACAACAGTCAGATCGATTCCCTGCGCCTCGGCACGGAAGATGCTGAACGGGTCGGTGAACGCGAGATTCACCTCACCGGGCTGCAACGCCGCGATCCCCGGCGCCCCACCGACTCCCGGCACAACGGTGACGTCGAGCCCGTGTTCGGCAAAGACTCCCTTCTCGACGCCCCAGTAGAGGTAGCGCTCATCGCAGAGATTGAGGCTGCTGACCTTCACGGAAATCGGCGCGTTGGGATCGGCCGAGCTTCCCGAATCCGATGAACTCCCGCCACAGGCGGCCACCATCAACGTGGCTGCGACGGCTGCAGTGACTCCAAAAGTCCTGACTGTTGGACGCGTACAAATCACGGGGCATTCCTCCTGAGCGGACAGAGCCGCACATGCATAGTCGGTGAACACATCTCTGGACACGCGATGCGATCTTGCTATGGGAGATGGTGTTCTCATCAGATTGCCCGTCGGTCGCGGGGCCGTAACACTCGCGTTTCGCCGGGCATCCGGCATCAAACCCGACGTCTTCGCGCAGCTCACGCGGCCGCAACCACAGTCGACCAATCCGGCTTCGCCACCCCGACACGGGTTGGTAAGTCCTTGCCACACCCGGCGGTCCGTGTTGGTAACCTCACCGTTTCGTTGCAGCAACACCAGTTCCGTAGATGTACAGGTGTGGAGTACGGAAAGTTCCCTCGGAGCGTCACCAGCCATGCCCTCCGGGTTCGCACCGGTGAGCGTCGGCGTGAGGAAGCACGTCGCCTACGGGACATCCTCAGCGGCACACTCGAGCACCAACCCGATCAAGTGACACGACTACCTGACGAGTCCGCCCTCTCGAAAGGTCATGGCGCATCGCGAAACACCGTCCGCGAAGCCTTGCACCTACTGGCCGACGAGGGACGCATTCGGCGTCAAGTCGGAACCGGCAGTTTCCCCGGCATGATCCCGAGTCGGTACAGATTCGACAGGTTGTTGGACGGCTCGGAGATCGCGGGGCGCTACGCACGCCTCGATTCCGCTCTCCTGGGACTGAGCGTTCTCGAGTCGATCCCGGACACCCTGAGAACGAGTCTGGACCTGCCTGCTGATGCAACGCGTCTGGCCGTCTTCGAGCGCGTCGAGTCTGCTGATGGCACACCCGTGGAACTGCGCACCTACCTGCTCCCCCTGGTGGCCGCAGATGTCATCGACGAGACAATCGCGGCCGGCGACGTGTACGCGTACATCGAGATGGGACAACAGAGGTCCATCGCATCGGCGGCTCGCGCGGTCTCGGCCGTCGCCGCCGATGCCGGTGTCGCGACCATCCTGGGCGTGCCGGAGAGCACACCGCTGCTCTTTCTCGAATCAACCCTGTTCGACGACGACGGTCGCGTGCTCCTGGTGACCTACGGCCGACATCGCAACGACCGTGTCACCGTCACGTTCAACGCCGTGCGAGAACGCAGCCTGCCCGACACCTGATAGGCACGCAGGCGCTTCGAGGTTGCCTCCATGTGAGCATTCCGTGTTGGGCACGTTTCGCCAGGTGAGGACGTGGCGTTCGCGCTTCTGAGCGGGTACAACCGGCCCCAAACCAGGCCCTGCGCCACCCGGCCCTCGGCTGCTTAGATGCAACAGTCCCCCTCCCGTCGCCGCCAGAACGCATCCTCGTCCGACCTCGATGCCATCCACAGAATCTCAAGGCCGATGGCGATCCGGAATCAAGTAACTGACAGAAAGAGGCATATCGCATGCAGGTCACCATCGTGGCGGACACGAAGGCCGATTCCGCTCGAACGGCATCGGCCGTGACACCGACCCACACCGACGAACGAGTACTGCGGGATGCCTTCGGACACTTCCCGAGTGGCGTGATCGCGATCTGCTCGATGGTCGACGGCGAGCGGACAGGTTTGGCGGCGAGCACCTTTGTGCCCGTGTCACTCGACCCACCACTGGTGGCGTTCTGTGTGCAGAACAGCTCGACCACCTGGCCGAAGATGCGCGGCTCATCGCATCTGGGTATCAGCGTGCTCGGCGAGGCACACGACGCGACGGCGCGCCTGTTGGCCGCCAAGACCGGTGATCGTTTCGCCGGTCTGGTGACCGAAACCAGCGAAGCAGGAGCGGTTTTCATCGACGGCACCAGCATCTGGCTCGACACCTGCGTGGTCGATGAGATTCCGGCCGGTGACCACGCGATCGTCCTGCTGTCGGTCAACGGACTCACCGTATTCGACGACGTCGCACCGATCGTGTTCCACCGCAGCGCCTTCCGAAAGCTGCAACGCACCGCCCCGTGACGGCGGCTCACTCGGCCGGAAGACCGGCCCAGTCCGAACCCTCCGAGATGGCAGCCATGGTGCTCTGTCCGTCGAGAGCCTCACGGATGATGTCGGCGTGCCCGCAGTGATGCGCCGTCTCGCGAAGCAGATGCAGCACCATTGTGCGGACGGACGCCCACTCCCGCTCGGGCTGCCAGGGTGCCGTCGGTTGCGGGATCAACTCGTCGAGGCTCGCCACCTCGGCGATGACGCGGTCGTAGCCGGCGGCGGCGCTGTCGTATTCGTTGATCCAGTACTCGAGCGTTTCGTCGTCCCGGAGCGTGTACACGTCGGCGAGCTGGCTCATGTCGAACTCAGCGTTCTCGTCGCGCTCCCGGATCGTCTGCGCGTGTCCACGTTCGCCTATGGCGAGGTGCTTGATCAGACCGCCGATGGTGAGTTCGCTGACAGTCGTCCGTGTGCGGGCCTGAGCGTCGGTGAGGTTGCGTGCCGTGACTTTCAGCAGGGCCCGCTGGTCGGAGAGAAGCGTCAAAATGTCCGCTTTTTCGCCGGTGACGGGGACAGTGAGAGCGACGGAGGTGTAGGTGCCTGCCATGATCGAGTCCTTTCGGGAACTGATGTGAACAGTGCCCACGTTATGACCCATATAGGACAGTTACGGTCCGCAATTGTGGCCGCAACTATAGAGTGCTTCCGAGGTGTCCGCGCTCACAGGGGCCTCGGGTCCTAAGATTACGGACACGGGGGTAGACGGACCGATGCATGACGCGACGAAACTGGAGACGAAGGCGAATATGAACGCAAAGCAGCCGACCATCATCTACACACTGACGGACGAGGCGCCGATGCTTGCGACACACGCATTCCTCCCGGTTGTACGTGCGTTTGCCGATGCGGCCGACATCAACATCGAGTCGAGTGACATCTCGGTTGCGAGCCGCATCCTTGCCGAGTTCCCCGATTACCTGACGGACGATCAGCGGGTGCCGGACAACCTCGCCGAACTGGGCCGTCTGACACAACTGCCCGAGACCAACATCATCAAACTGCCGAACATCAGCGCCTCGGTACCGCAGCTGGTCGAGGCCATCAAGGAACTCCAGGCAAAGGGCTACAAACTCCCCGACTACCCGGGCAACCCGAAGACCGAAGAAGAAGCCAAGGTTCGGGATCGCTACACCAAGTGCCTCGGAAGCGCAGTGAATCCGGTTCTCCGCGAGGGTAACTCGGACCGCCGCGCACCGAAGGCCGTCAAAGAATTCGCCCGCAAGCATCCGCACAGCATGACCGAGTGGTCGATGGCCTCGCGGACCCACGTGGCGCACATGCGCGAAGGCGATTTCTACCACGGCGAGAAGTCGATGACCGTCGACGGCGACCGCGACGTGAAGATGGAACTGCTGACCAAGAGCGGCAAGACGATCGTCCTCAAGCCCAAGGTCTCCCTGACCGACGGCGACGTCATCGACAGCATGTTCATGAGCAAGAAGGCCCTGATCGAGTTCTACGAGGAGCAGATGGAGGACGCCTACAAGACGGGCGTCATGTTCTCGCTCCACGTGAAGGCGACGATGATGCGGGTCTCGCACCCGATCGTCTTCGGGCACGCCGTGCGGGTCTTCTACAAGGACGCATTCGCCAAGCACGGCGACCTGTTCGACGAGCTGGGCGTCAACGTAAACAACGGCCTGTCGGATCTGTACAGCAAGATCGAGTCGCTGCCCGCCTCGAAGCGTGACGAGATCATCGAGGATCTGCACAAGTGCCACGAGCACCGGCCGGAACTCGCCATGGTGGATTCGGCACGGGGTATCTCCAACTTCCATTCGCCCAGCGACGTCATCGTCGATGCGTCCATGCCCGCGATGATCCGGGCAGGCGGCAAGATGTGGGGCGCCGATGGTCGCCCCAAGGACACCAAGGCCGTCAACCCGGAGTCCACCTTCTCCCGGATTTACCAAGAGATGGTCAACTTCTGCAAGACCAACGGCCAATTCGACCCGACCACCATGGGCACTGTCCCCAACGTCGGCCTGATGGCACAGAAGGCCGAGGAGTACGGCTCACACGACAAGACCTTCGAGATCTCCGAGGACGGCGTCGCCAACATCACCGACCTGGCCACCGGTGAGGTCCTGCTGTCGCAGAACGTAGAGGCCGGCGACATCTTCCGTCTGTGCATCGTCAAGGACGCCCCGATCCGCGACTGGGTCAAGCTGGCCGTGTCGCGCACCCGCGATTCCGGGATGCCGGTCATCTTCTGGCTCGATCCGTACCGCCCGCACGAGAACGAGCTGATCAAGAAGGTCAAGACGTACCTCAAAGATCACGACACAGAGGGCCTCGACATCCAGATCATGTCTCAGGTCCGCGCCATGCGGTACACCCTCGAGCGAGTGGTCCGCGGCCTGGACACCATCTCCGCGACCGGCAACATCCTTCGTGACTACCTCACGGACCTGTTCCCCATCCTCGAACTCGGCACCAGCGCCAAGATGCTCTCGATCGTGCCGTTGATGGCCGGTGGCGGCTTGTACGAGACAGGCGCAGGCGGTTCGGCTCCCAAGCATGTCAAGCAGTTGCTGGAAGAGAACCATCTGCGCTGGGATTCGCTCGGCGAATTCCTTGCTCTCGCCGTCAGTTTGGAAGACCTCGGCAAAAAGACCGGCGACGCCAGGGCAGTGATTCTGGCCAAGACGCTGGACGCGGCGACCGGCAAGTTGCTGGAGACCAACAAGGGTCCTTCACGCACCACCGGTGAACTCGACAACCGGGGCAGCCAGTTCTATCTCGCCATGTACTGGGCGCAAGAGCTGGCCAACCAGACCGAGGACGAGGAACTGCGGAAACACTTTGCCGCGCTGGCAGATACGTTGGCGAAGAACGAAGACTCCATCGTGAAAGAGCTCAATGACGCCCAGGGCAAGCCCGTCGACATCGGCGGCTACTACCTGCCGGACGCCGAGGCGGCAACTGCTGTGATGCGCCCGAGCAAAACCTTCAACGAGGCTCTGAGTTCCGCGCAGGCCTGAACCACGGTTCACTGATCCGCTCCACTTCCACGAATCCGCTCCAGTTGCAGCACGACGCAACTGGAGCGGTTCGCTATGGGTGGAGCGGATCGCTTTAGGTGGAGTGGATTTCTGTTGTGGCATCCATGCCAATTATCGTCAAATCTGAAATAGCCGTCGCGAAACGTCATCCTCGCAATGGTCGCGAAATGCATCCTCACGGCATACTCGGAGTCAGCCCTCCCTGGCCGACCGGGTTATCGATGGTCTGGCAGGCACAGTGGCGGCACCAAATGTGTACTCGACAGGCCGATCGCGGTAGTACAAAAGCGTGCTACCGCTTCACGAAAGATGAGAAATGGATCCACTGCGCTCGACGGACGCAAAAAGTTCTGCCAATTCGAGCGACCACGGAGTGGGTGAACGACAAGAGACGATCGCGGATTCCCCTGACCGATCCGAACGCGCCCCTCGCGACCATTTCTCAGCCGTCACCGGTGCATATGCCGATCCTGCTCTTCTTGCCGTTCTCGAAGGTCTACGTTCGCCCGACGGGGGTGCGCAATCCCCACTCTGGTCGGTGCTCGGCGACAGCGAACGGCTGCGCGCGGCTCACGACACCGGACTACTCGAGCCGGGACCTCATCCGGCGGTCGATCAGATTGTCGGCCTGACCATCGAGGCAATCGGGATCCCGTATGCCGCGCTGAACATCATCACCGACGTCGAGCAGGTACACGCCGCGATCGCCTCCCGCTCAGGTGACATCGGAGACCGACGGACGTATCCCCTCACCGATTCGCTCTGCGTGTACGCGGTGGCCAGCGGAGCCCCACTCATCATCGACGACATCGCCGACCATCCGGTACTCGGGGACCATTCGTCCGCCCGAAGCGGTGCGGTCGGCGCATACATCGGCATTCCGATCATCGACGACGCGGGTCAGGCGGTAGGTACGCTCTGCGCCTGGGACACCGATCCGCATCATTGGTCGAGCGGCGAGATTCAGATAATGAGCGACCTTGCCGACGTAGTCCGAAACGTCATTTTCGATCATTAAAATCTCAGCACCCGATATTAATTCGAAGGTCGACTGAGACCAATGATCCGCGCTCGAACCGAGCGCGGATTGCGACGGCACAGATAGAGTGTGATTAATTGTGAGTGCGCCAATTTTATCGGTGAACTGGCTCGTCGTGAATGGAGTGGGAATTGCCACAATTACTGGAGGTCGAACCATCGACCAGCCCCAGTGGCCCCCCGCGTATTTCTCCGACTTCTCGAAGAACATTCGGCGAACTCATTCGGACCGATCCGTTGAGCACCATCACCACAATTTCCATAGATGTGTTGTCTGCGTCGATCGCGGTCGGACTCGCCTGGTGGTGGGTGCTCACGTCGGATTCACCCCACCCACCTTTGTGGTGGCTCGCGCTTTTTGTTCCTGTCGTCGTGATCGTGATGGGGTTGCGATCGTTATATCACCGCTCACTCAACCGCCGATTCCTCGACGAGTTCTATGGAATCCTCTCCTCTGCCGCGATCGCGACGATGCTCTTGCTGTGCAACCTGGTCATTTTCGGGATCACCGATCGGCCCGGGATAGCCGTGACGAAGTTGTGGGTGTGCGCCAGCATTCTCATACCGGTCGGGCGCCTTGTTCGTGTGTTGGTCCAACGCCGATTGCAACGGCACTCCCATCTGGTGTCCCCCACGCTGGTCATCGGGTCCGGGCCGGTCACCCAGCACGTCATCGATCGAATGATCGCGGCTCCGGAACACGGGATGAACCCCGTCGGCGTGCTGTCGGCCGAAACCCTCACCCGCGGTGACCAAAGGCTCGACACCGACCAAGTGCCATACCTGGGCACTGTTGACCAGCTGGAAGACGCCATTGCCAGCACTCAGGCCGAACGTCTCGTCGTGGCATTCACAAACGTTCGCTGGGAGATGCTGACGGCAGCGGTCCGCATCGCGCACCGCCACGGATTACGGGTGTGGGTGGTGCCCCGCATGTACGAGGTGATCGGCTCGAAGAGCGTCGTCGACCACATCGGCGGTATGCCGCTGCTGTCTGTGCCCCACACCAATCCACGCGGGTGGCAATTTCGCGCCAAACACATCAGCGACCGCGTCACCGCGGGGCTTATCCTGCTGGCGATCTCACCCATCTTCCTGTTGCTCGTAGCGTTGGTGCGGTTGAGTTCTCCCGGGCCGATCTTCTTCGCTCAGCAACGGGTGGGGCGTGACGGGCAGGTCTTCGGCTGCCTCAAGTTCCGGTCGATGCGGCTGCCCGATCCCGCCACGCCTGCGTATGTTCCGAAAGTCGGCAACGCACCGGGCGGAGTCGAGGGTGTCGATCGACGGACACGGATCGGAAAGCTCATGCGGTCGACGTCGATGGACGAACTCCCCCAGCTGCTCAATGTCCTTCGGGGTGACATGAGCCTGGTCGGACCTCGACCCGAACGTCCCGAATTCGTAACCCTTTTCGAGGCGCAGATCCGCCGCTACGGCGAGCGGCACCGGGTCAAGGCCGGCGTCACGGGGTGGGCCCAGGTCAACGGCCTGCGCGGGCAGACATCCATCGCGGACCGCGCCGAATGGGACAACTACTACATCGAGAACTGGTCGCTGTGGCTGGACATCAAGATACTGCTGCTGACCGTGCTCGCAGTGCTCAAACGGGCCGAATGATTCTGGCGCACAGTCTTCATGCCTTCTCGGATGCGAGTCTGTGAGCTCGCTTCCTGTTCACGAAGACCGATTGGTACTCCGGCGCCAACATTGAAGCGGCCACGTGATACGGCACGAACATGAGTACCTCGGTGATGACAAACGACACGAATACCGCAGTGCTGGAGTGAAAACCGAACAAGAAGGCCAGTCCCAGCACAACGTAGAGAGCGGTGTTCGCAGCTCTGAGCCAGAAGACCATCTTCGTTTGCCCCGCCCGTCGCAGCGCGGCAAACGGAATGGTCGTGATCAGCATGCACACCTTCCACATGCATGCGATTGCCAGACCGACATACAGCGAGCTGCTCCAGGCGGGACCGAAGATCAAGCTCCACAGTCCCAGGTACGCACTGCCGAAGATCGCAGCCGTGCCGGCAACAAGGATCAACGCGACGCCTGCCACCTCACCCTTGTGCCCATGGGCGAGTTGGCGCACGCGGCCATAGGCGAGGATCGGTTCAAGAATTCCCGAAATGGTTGAGACAACCCGGAAACCAACAGCTGCCGACGGGCCGAGAATCGCCAGGATGAACGACGCCAATGCTGGTTGCACCATGCCAACTGTCGCGGTTTCGCCGGTAACCCACGCAGCTCTGGTCAGGTCAGGCGGTAGACCCGTTTCCCGCCGGTCCGGCAGTGGCCAACACCTGATGAGGATGGCCAGCAGAGCACCCGCGGCCAGAACCCTTATACAGTTGGAGTTCTCGTGCACGGCAAGGATCAAGGCGCTCAGACAGCCAACCATGAGGACTGAGGCGGCAACAGATTCGAGCTTCCAACTGCCCCGCACGACTCCGATCGTGCGGGCCATCAGCAATCCCGACGACAGTCCCAGCACACCGATCAGCGTGATGACCGTTGGCGGTACCGGTGGACTCACGATGAGAAGGGTCCCGGACACAAGGCTCAGCAACACCATCCACCAGGGCATCGATATCTTGTGGTCTGCCTCTGGGGTGGCAAGGCGGGACTCGACGACGAACGCCGACAGTAGCTGGGCCACGTAGGTTCCGATCGCCAGCGAAACAGCCAGGCGGCCCTGTTGGTCGATGGGCGCGACGCGCGCGAATACTGCGATGAAAATTGCCGGGAAAGCGTTGAGTGCCAGCCCGGCGGCGATTTGCACCAGCGGCTCGACGCGCTTCCCGTCAACCACTGACCGTATTCGTGTCACCACACGTCGGCCTCGCCGGTCACGTCCATGAATTCTTCGAAATGGATGTCAATGACCGCCCCGCGACGCGGCGATCGAATACTCTTCGCTTCGGCATTCAATCGGGTCGATACAATTCCGGGTGGCCAGTTCCCTACTGCACTTCTGCACCGGAATGTACGCTCCACCTGTAGTACTCTATGTCACGGATTGGCTACCGTGCTCGCTGAGATCGAGCCACTTTTGTTTGTGATGGAGAGGACTCAGCGATGGGTTGTGCGACATCCTTTTCCACCGGTCGATATTTCGGTCCCGCCCGGCCGCAGAATTGTTGCGCAATCACACCCCGCCATCAACATGCAGTTTGATTTTCTGCCGAAATCGGCCGCGGAGAGTTTGCCGCGTAGCAATGCACCGACATGGTGGCTCGCGCCGGCCGTTGTAATCCTCATCCCGGTCCTCGGGTCGTTCATTGCGTGGGCGTCCTTGATCGGCTGGTGTTCGGCCGGGGGATGCCCGGCGGGCTCATGGATGGACCTGCGCGGATTTCTTCAACCGGCCCCGTTCACCGTTCCCGGCGTGACGTTGCTGGCTGTCTGGTACGGAGCTGTCGTTGTCCTGGCGACAGTAGGTTGGCGACTGGGGCTCGGGACAACGCCGACACCGGAATTCGTCGAGCGCACCACCGGTCCGACGTTCGAGCGGCGGTACTTTTTCCTCATCCTCGCGGTGTCCGCGATCGGCGTCGGGTATGCGTACTCCCGAATCGCCGCCGCGACATCGATCAGCGACGCTTTGACCACCCAGACCGGCAATACGTTCACGGAGGCGCTACCGGATTCGGCCGGTATGGCGACGCTTCGGTATGCGACCATCCTGGCGGCACCCATCAGCGTCTACCTGTGGCGAAAAAAGGTGCTGCACCCCGGATTCATGCTGTTCGCAGTCTTACTCCTGGTGGCGAACTCGATGATTGCGTCTCGCCTATCGCTGCTGATGGCGGTCGTGGTGTACGTCGTCTTGCAGACCGCGGTTCCCCGCGAACCTGCCGGTGCCGACCGTAAATCGGTACGGCCTTGGCAGCTGTTCGTCGCGGTTGCGATCATGTTCACGCTCCTCACCGCACTCAACTTCATCCGGAACGGCAACTATTACCGCGATGCGGGTGTGTCGAATCCGATCGCGATGAACCTCTACCAGTCCGGCGCCTACCTTGCCGTGCCTGCACAGGTGTCCATTGGAGTGGCAGATGCGGTCATGCGCGGATCCTTCGACAACCCCGGGGCCCCGGTCGACTCGGCGGCGGCTGCGCTGCCCAGCTTCCTGGTCCCGGCGCACGAGGTCAGGGCCAAGGAATCACTGGGCGGCGACTCGTACGAATTCACTGTCTCATTTGCGCCGAACTTCACGACCAACTCCGAATTCGCCGATACCTACGCAGATTTTGGAGCGTGGGGATGGCTTTACACGCTTCTGCTGTTTCCGCTGGCCGGTTACGTCTTCGGGCGGTTCCTGACATACGGACCAGTGGTTGCCGGATCGGCCGGGGTTATTGCCTACTGCTTTGCCGAAGTGTGGCGTATTCAATTGTTGACCCAGGGAATTACCCTTTTCCTCGTCCTGCTGACGCTTGCTTGCGTGTTCTTGGCGGCACGGGGACCGTCCATCGGAAAGCTGGAACGCATGGTTCCGAGAGGAAATGTGAAGTCACTTGACTAGCAACTTTGCGGGTACTGCATATCGACCGGGCAATGCGGGCAGCGAATGGCTACGGTCCGCGGTTGCCGCGGTCCGCAATCGCTGGATCGTCTTACTACTGGGAGCGTTGGTCGGCGGGCTCCTGGGCGCGGTCCTGACCACTGCGCAGTCGCCGAGCTACGAGTCGTCGGCGGTGATCTACCAGACGCCCCACTTCGGTGACACCGATGGTATGAGTCGTCAGCGGACCGAGGCGTACACGAAATTGCTGACCTCTGACCTGGTCATCGAAACCGCGCTTGAAAACACGGGACTGGCGATGTCGATCTCCGATGTGCGTGAAATGACCACGGCCAGCGCCAACGTCGGAAGCGCGATCCTGACGGTGACGGTCCGTGCGGACGACGCGGACACGTCCGCAGAGCTTGCCAACGGCCTGGCACAAGCGCTTCCGGGCACCGTCTCGTCGCTGGACGGGATCACCTCTGCGCCCGAACAGCCGGCGACGGTGGACGGGATCACCTCTACGCCCGAACAGCCGGCCACGGTGGACGGGATCACCTCTACGCCCGAACAGCCGGCGACGGTGGACGCCGACCCGGTGCGGTTGTCCGTGATCAGCCCGGCTCTGTCCGACGACGCCGAGGGCGGCCCGAAGTATGTGCGCAACACCGCACTCGGCGTGGTCGCGGGACTGCTGGTGGGCTTGCTCTACGCGTATCTGCGGACACAGGTGAGCCGAAGAGTTCAGGATGCGGGCGCACTCGGCAAGTTTCTGTCCGGGCCGGTGTCGGCAGGCATTCCTGCCGACAAGGCTCTGGAATCCGGTCTCGTCGACTATCAAAGCAACAGTCCTGCGGCCGAAGCATTCCGCCGGCTTCGCGCCGTGATCGCCGACCACGAACCCGGCCGGGGCGATTGCCGAACCATCGTCGTTTCAAGCGCGGTCAGCGGTGACGGCAAGACAGCGGTCGCGGTGAACCTCGCAGTCGCTCTCGCAGAGAGCGGAAACGAGGTCGTATACGTCGACGCGGCCCCACCAGACACCGAGGGCTCCGGGGACCAGGCCGCACCGGCCGGGTTGTCCACCTACCTTCAGGGTGATGGTGACATCGGCCGATATGTCTCTGCGAGTAGATATTCGAAACTCTCGCTCATCTCAAGCGGTCCCGCGGCGGCCGGTTGGTCCGAGCTGATCGGCACCGGTCGGATGCGCACCGGACTGGCAGATCTCGCCACTCGCGCCGACTACATCATCGTGGACACCGCACCGCTGGGTACCCGATCCGATGCGCTCGTGCTGGGACGTTGGGCCGACGGCATCCTGCTGGTGGCGCGGTCCGACCACACCAGGTATGCAGAGCTGAGTGCTGCCCTCGAGCGCTTGTCATTGGCCGGAGTCCGCATGTGCGGCGTTGTGCTCAATGACTTTCCGAGGCCACTGGTCCGCAGCGTGCGCAAACGAGGCAAACGATTGTCAGGTACTCATCTGCTGGCACCTGCGTCCCGTCCCGTCAAAACAATCGTCTGACCAAGGGCCGGTGGGACATCGGGTTCGTCATCGGCAGGCCACGAAGATCGGCTCTCCCTTCGGCGGGTTGGTGGTCACGGCGCCGATGGTCACCTCGGTGTTGCCGGGTGACCCACCGACGCACCGGTCGCTATAGATCAAGATCGGCAGCCACCCCGAAGGCGCTTGCGTCCAGACCAATTCCGCGGTCGACACCGTCCCGGACGAGCCGAGGAACTGGACGAATGGTCCGCCACCTTCGGAACTGATCGGAGGGCCGGTCACCGTCACGCTGAGCTGGTCGATCTCGAAGTCCGGTGAGTTGTGAGCAGAGAACGCCAGCCCCGGCTTCGTGCTCGTTACGGAGACGGTTCCCAATGAGATGCCCTGCGCGGTCTGCAACCCGACGGCCCCGGTGCCCTGGGCGATCTCTGTGTCGGTCACGGAACAATCCGCCAGTCGGACACCGGTGACCGGTTGTGCTGCGACTGATTCCATGAGAACGGACCAACTACGGCAATCGGATACGGTGACCCCCGAGATGTCGAGGTCGAAACGGCTGAACGCGTCGCCGGTTGACCCGTTCGGTCTTGCGAGTACGTGCAACCCCATCTGCGAGTTCTCAATGGAGAGCCCAGTGAGGCTCACTCCTCGCGATGCCACGTAGCGCCACCCGGCATTTGAGTCAGCCGCGGCCGAATCGACCATGACACCTGCACCATTCGTCTTGCCACTGACCGTTACCCCGGTGATCGTCGACCGGTTGACACCGGCCAGACGCATCCCGTTCGCCGCACCGCCCGTCACGACCACATCGGAGATGCTGAAGTCGGCATTCGACCACCCGGTCAGAGCGGGGAACGAGAAGGTCTCGGAAGCATTGTCGAACTGGTTCTCCGCGGTGTGATAGGTCACCAGGGCCAGACCGTCGTCACCAGTATTGGTCGCTGAAAAGCGTTCGATGCTTCCGCGGCGGCAAGCGTTGAAGTGAAGTCCGTCGGCCATCGTGTTCTCGACGTGGAGGCCGTCGACACTGATGTCGGAAACGCCCATCATGATCACACCCGCCTGCGGGCTCGACTCCACTCTGCAGTTCAGCAGGCTCACCTCGCTCGCCGGACCGTTGGAGCCGGTCCAACCACTGGGGACGGCGGACGTTTCCGATGGGTAGCCCACGACCCGGATACCGTCGCCCATGGACCGCTGCGCCGGCTGCGTTGCCCATCGCACCGTCACGTTCTGCAGGGTTACGCGCTCCAACGGGCCGCGCAACACGATGCCGTGGCTCGTGCCGGCACCGTTGGCGTCGAGATTGTCCATCAGCAGTTCGGCGCCTGCGTCGAAGTCGATGGAAACGTCGGAGATCCCGGCTATCGAGATCGCCGCGGCGCCTGTCGGATTACGCTCCGCGAAGCGATACCGGCCAGCCGGGAAACGTAAGATGTCTCCAGCCCTCAACGCGGCGACGGCATTGCGGATGGCAACGGAATCATCGTGTAAGCCATCACCCACGGCGCCGAAAGCGCGGACATCGCGGATCTCGCCGTCGTCGGCGACGAGGCGAACGCCGTGGGTGGATACGGGCAAGGCGGCGGAACACGAGGTGAGCACCAACGCTGCCGGGAGCACACCGAGAAAACTACGACGCGATAGCGCCGGCGACCTGTCAGGCAATGGATCTCCTCTTCAATACCGAACAAATCGTCTCGGCCGTCACCGGCGACGAAATCTCCGACTGGCGCTGCTTGACATGCAGCTGCCCACGATCACTCAACAATGCCCTGGCGGCGTCGTCATTGCAGTACTTCTTCATGAGCAGCGCCAACGCCGCAGCGTCATGCGGGTCGAAATACTCGGCGCCGTGACCACACGTTTCCACCAGGACCGGGATGTTCGACGACAGGACAGCGGTATTCGATGCCATTGCCTCCAGCGGCGGGAGGCCGGCACCCTCGTACAGCGATGGCATCACCAGCAAGTCCGCGCGCGCCACCAGTGCGCGCAACCGGTCGAAGGGAAGTCGGCCCGTCAGCTGCACCCGGTCACCCAGGCTGTCCACGAGCCGGTTGACTCGCTCGTCGAGCGTTCTGAGCGACTCATCGCCACCGGCTATCACCAGTTTGTGCGGAACCGAATCCGATATCGCCGCAAACGCATCGAGAAGCACCGGCAGGTTCTTGTGCCGCTTGATGTTCCCGACATACAACACATACGGCGGCTGAATCGGTGACGGTGCAGGTTCGGGCGGAGAAAACCAAATATCGTCGACTGCGATGGGAGTCACGAGCATCTCGGCCGAAGGGGCGATCGCGGCCATGGAACGCGCGGTCGCCTGGGACGGCGTGAAAATTGTTTCCGCCCGCCGTGCGCTGAGTCGCAGCATTGTTCGTGCGTACGCGTTCTTGGCCAGATTCTGGTCGCTCAACTTGTTGTCTTCGATATGGAGGGTGTCGTGCACCGTAGAAAAAAATCGGACGTTTCGACGACGTGGAGACAAAAGAGCAAGAGGAAAAGGATAGTGCGGAACCCATAGTGCCTGGGGACGCGTCAATGACAATGCGCGACCCCACGCACGTTGTTCCTGCGTCGAATACATCCGGGCATCGGCAGGATCCGAGAGAACCACGCGCGTGTTTGCGCTGATCACAGGTATCGCGTTTCGATCGGCGAGTATGGCCAGACTCAATCTACGATCGTTGAGTACCTGTTCGAGAAACGGGATCTGGGTCCTGATGTAAGTGCCGATACCGCTCTGACGGATATGCCGGGCATCGAACAACACGTCAACGGGTAGCACGCTGTCGCTGCTCGCCTGAGCGGCGCGGGAAGTGTCCACGAATTCATTGTCGCAGGTTTGACAATTCGACGGAAACGTTTGTTCGTGTGGTGACACGACGACCCCCAATATAAAATGATATCTTCGGGCACGAACGAACTGACTATCTGCTGGGGCAGCGGAAGTTCTTCAGCAGCATTTCTCGGCAAGCGAAGGGCGACTTTGCGTGGATATCCGCAATTCTCAATTGGCCGGTTCCCCGGATGAAATGGACGTATGCCGAGTGATTGCCACCTGTCGCGGACTCCCGAAACAATCATGACCGATCCCCGGTTGGCAATAGTCCACGAGCGATTCACGGAGATCGCCGGTTCTGAACACGTCGTCGAGCAGATGTCCGTGACGTGGCCGCACGCCGCCGTCCACGTTCCACTTGCCCGTCCGGCGGGCATACCGGCAGGCCTGTCGTCCCCTCCGGTCACGACTTGGGTTGACGGCGCTTACCGCCTGCTGGGGAAGTCTTCTTACGCCCCGTTGATGCCGTTGCTGCCAAGAGCCTTTCGCGGCATGAAACTGGGTCCGGTAGATGCGGTGGTGGTGAGCCATCACGCCTTTGCCACGCAGGTCGCCTTCGCCACCGACGCCCCGGTGATCGCATACGTACACAGTCCGGCGCGCTGGGCTTGGGATCCTGCCTTTCGCGCGCAAGAAGCCGGGGGCGCCGCCGGTGCGGTCGTGCTCGCAGGACTGGCGCGGGTGGCGCGGCGCGACGAGTTGAGAGCCGTGGACCGGCTCACGCAGATCGTCGCGAACTCGACCGAGGTCGCCGACAGAATTCACCGTTGGTGGGGCCGGGACGCAGTGGTGGTGCATCCACCCGTGGACACAAACGGTTTCACGCCTGATCACTCGATCGAGCGGGAGGACTTCTTCCTGCTCGCCGGTCGTCTGGTCCCCTACAAACGGCCGGATCTCGCGATCATGGCCGCGCGGCGGGCCGGTAAACGACTCGTCGTCGTAGGTGATGGCCGATGGATGGACGTCTGCAAAGAGCTGGCTGCCGCCGACACGATCTTTGCCGGGAGACTCCCCCACGATCAACTGCTGGCACTCTACCGGCGCGCACGAGCTCTGATAATGCCCGGTGTCGAGGACTTCGGCATCGTTCCGGTCGAGGCGATGGCCACCGGGACGCCGGTGATCGCTTTGGGCGAGGGGGGCGCGCTCGACACGGTCATCCCGGGCGAGACCGGGGTTCTTGTTCCCACCGGTGACGACGAACAGGTGGTCAGCGGCCTCGCCCACGCCATGCAGGCGTTCGATCCGACCGATTTCGACTCAGAGAAGATCCGCACGTGGGCCGAGGGTTTCTCGCGGAAAATGTTTGGTGAGAACATGATCGGTGTTGTCGACGGCGTACTCAAAGCCCGCTGACGACACCGACGTCCGGCAACTTCTGCTGCACTGTCAGGGACCCGTTGCCGCGTAGCACTAACCCACAAGTCTTTTGGCGGACCTTTCTTCGTTGCTCTCGGGCGTTGGTTCGAGCGGGAAGTGACAAGCGGCGAACTGCCCGGATTGAATCTCCCTGACTTCGGGTTCCGTTGTGGCGCAGAGATCTTGGGCGTTGGGGCAGCGAGTGCGGAAACGGCATCCGGTCGGCGGGGCCAGGGGTGAGGGTACGTCGCCTTCGAGCGCCGGTCCGGCGAATCCCTTGTCGGGGTCGGTCAGTGGCACCGAGTCCAGCAGTGCGCGGGTGTAGGGGTGAGCGGGGTTGTCGTACACCTGGACCGAGTCGCCGAACTCGCAGACCTTGCCCAGATACATCACCATGACGTTGTCGCTGACGGTGCGCACGACGCCGAGGTCGTGGGCGATGAACACCACGGTGAGGTCGAACTCCGCTTTGAGTTCTTCGATGAGATTGAGGATTTGGGCTTGCACCGATACATCGAGTGCGGAGACGGGTTCGTCGCAGATCAACAGTCGCGGGTTCAGCGCCAGAGCGCGGGCGATGGCCACGCGTTGGGCTTGGCCGCCGGAGAGCGCACGTGGGAGGACGTCCGAATAGCGTTCCGGGGAAAGACCCACCGAATCGAGGACCTTGGCCGAGGTGGTGGCGCGGTCAGCTTTCGGAGCGCCCGCCACGGCCATCCCTTCCACGACGATGTCTTTGACGGATCGGCGCGGATTCAGGGAACTGACCGGGTCTTGAAAAATCATCTGCATGTCACGCCGCAGCACCCGCATGGCCTTTTCGTCGGCCTTTTCGATCCAATCATTCCCGAACCGGATCCGGCCCGCGGTGACCCGGTCCAGGCGCAGGACCGCCCGGCCGGTGGTCGATTTGCCGCAACCGGATTCCCCGACGATGCCCAGGGTTTCGCCGGGCAGCACATCGAAGCTGATCTTGGAGACCGCCTGCACGGTGCCGGCGCTGGTGGGATATTCCACGACGAGGTCTTCGACGCGCAGGAGTGCCTGATCGCCGCGTAGATGCGCGGTGCCGCTGCCAGCCATGAGTTCTACCTTCCGGACAGTTCGAGGGTTTTGATGGGCTGCGGCAGCACCGGGTGCAGACACGCCACCTGGTGATCGCCGCCGGCTGACTGCAGCGTCGGGCCCGGTGTGACGCAGTCGGATTGGACGTGTTCGCATCGCGGCGCGAACCGGCATCCGGGCGGTGGCACGGTGGGGTCGGGCAACGAGCCCGAGATCACCCGCAAGGGCGCATGCCGGGCATGGTCGATCGTCGGTGTGGCACCCAGCAGCGCGTGGGTGTAGCGATGCATCGGCGCCTCGAACACCTCACGGGTGGAACCGACTTCGGCGAGGCGGCCTGCATACATGACCGACACCCGATCGGTGCGTCCGGCGACGACGGCGAGGTCGTGGCTGATCAGCATCATGCCCATGTCGCGTTCGCGTTGCACCCGCCGCAGCAGGTCCAGGATCTGGCGCTGGATGGTCACATCAAGCGCGGTCGTCGGCTCGTCGGCGATCAGCAGGTCCGGCTCACACGCCAGCGCGATCGCGATCATCACCCGCTGACGCATCCCGCCCGACATTTCATGCGGATAGTTCTTCAGCCGCCGTTCCGGATCGGGAACCCCCACTTCCTGAAGGAGTTTCAGTGCCCGGCTGCTCGCTTCGGAACGACTGACCCCGAGGTGCTTGCGCATCCCTTCGGTGAGTTGACGCTCCACCCGCACCACCGGATTGAGGGAACGACCCGGGTCCTGGAAGACCATGGCGATCTGCTTCCCCCAGATCTCCAGCGTCTCTTTCTTGTTCAGGGCCAGCAGATCCCGGCCCTGAAAGGTCACTTCACCCGAGCGTGCAGAGCGCGGCGGCATCAGCCCCATGATGGCCCGGGCCATCACCGACTTGCCCGAGCCGGACTCCCCCACGACCCCAAGTGCCTGACCGGTGTCAAGCGTGAGGGACACATCGTCGACAGCCCGAACCGTCCCGCGAGCGGTACCGATGTACGCCCGAAGATTGTTCACCTCGAGCAGCGGCCCGCCACGCTTGCCTTTCGCGAGATCTGAAGGGTTGCCGGGCCGTTCCATCTCGGACTCAACGCTCATGGTCACTCTTCCTGGGCTCGATCATGTCTCAGTGCTGGATTGTCTTGTCGAACTTCATGCGGAGGTGGTCGCCGAGCTGATTGAGGGCGAAGACGGTGAAGAAGATGGCCAGCGCCGGGACGAAGACCAGGTGCGGCGACGTCGCGAGCGCGTCTTTGCCGTCACTGATCATTCCGCCCCAACTGGGCGTGGGTGGGGGGATGCCCAGTCCGAGGAAGCTCAGGGAGCCTTCGGCCACGATCAGGGCTGCCATCACGATGGGCAGATAGGAGGCCAGTGGCGCGATGACGTTGGGCAGGATCTCTTTGAACAGGATCCGAGAGTGTCCGGCGCCCATATTCCTTGCGGCACGGACGAACTCTCGCGATGACCAGGCCATCGTGTTGGCGCGGGACAGGCGGATGAACGCGGGGATGACGACCAGGGTCAGACCGGCGAGCATGGTCGTGACGCTGGGTTCGAAGATCGAGGCCAGTGCCAGCAGCAGGATCAGGGGCGGGAAGGCGAGCATGGCATCGGCCAGCAGTGAGATGCCGTTGTCGAGGTGGCGACCGAAGTAGCCACCCACCAATCCGACCAGCGATCCGATGATGAATCCGACCAGTCCGGCAACGGTTCCCACGACCAGCGAGACACGGGCGCCGTAGATGATTCGGGACAGCTCGGACCGTCCGAAGTTGTCGGTCCCCAGGAGCAGATCGAGTGATCCGAAGGCCGGATTCAGTCGGGGTGCGCCAACGGGGATGTCGTAAGGGGCGATGGGGAGCAGGTTGGCGAACAGCGCGGCCAGGATCAGTGCGACCAGCCAGCCCACCGACAGGTACACCAGAAATGAGCGGGGTTTGCGGACCGCGGGGACCACCAGTGCCGGTGTCGTAGGGGTGTGCGGACCGGCGGTGGGGAGGGGTTCTTTGGTGATCATGTCGGTCATGCTGTGGCCGCCACCTTCCGGACGCGTGGGTCGATCAGTCCATAACTGAGGTCGACGATGGTGTTGATGGAGACGTAGACGACGGCGACGAACACCACGATGCCCTGCACCATGATCAAGTCGCGCGTGGTGATGGATGCGGCGATCAATTGCCCCAAACCTGGTAGCCCGAAGAGGGTTTCGACGATCACGGTGCCACCGATCAAACGGCCCAGATTGATGCCGGCCAGAGTGATCAACGAAAACGACGACGGCCGGAAGGCGTGCCGGAACATGACGTAGGTGCCCGACATCCCTTTCGCGCGAGCCGCGGCGATGTAGTCCTCGCCGAGAGTGCCGATCAGGTCGGTGCGCAGTAACCGGTGGAAGGAGGCGATCTCGGTCAGTGCGATCGCGATCGCAGGCAACAGCGCGCTCTGCAGATTCAAACCCAGTCCGTCACTGATATCGGACCAACCAAGGACCGGGAATATCTGCAGCTGGATCGCGAAGAAGTAGATGAGGATCGGGCCGGCAATGAACGCCGGCACCGACAAGAAGACCGCCGAGAGCGCGTTGATGCCGCGATCGAGGGCCGACCCCGGCCGCGACGCCGAGATCACACCCATCACGATCGAGACCACCAAAGCGATCAACAGGCCCAACGCTGCCAGCTCCAACGTCACCGGCAGTCGCTCGAAGATCGCCTCGGTGACGGACTGATTGGTCAACGGCGAGGTACCGAGGTCCCCGGTCACCGCATTACCCAGCCAGTCCAAATACTGCGACCAAACGGGCCTGTCAAGCCCCAACTGCGCATCCATTTCCGCAACAGCTTCGGGGGTCGCATTATCACCAAGAATGACCTGCGATGCAGAACCGGGGGCCAAACTCAGCAAACTCACCACCGCAATGGTCACCAATAGGACCACAGCAATGCTGCGCGCGAGACGCGTCGCAATTGTGCGAAGCATGAATAGTCAACTTTCGTCCTGAGCGAGGGGCTGAAGGAGCTTGTGACATGCCGATTTATGTTGATTACGCGGAACGGACTGCGCACCATGGCATGTGTGACCCTGAGCGCTTTCACTGGTTTCTTGTGACAAACGCCGCATTGACAGCGACTGTGTTCTCACAATAGAAGAACGGTCCTCTCAATGGCAATACCCAAATCGGACTTTTCTCAGGAGCTACTGCCGGCGAGAGCAAAACACAAATTCGCACGAGAAATGAACAGCCGCGGCTTACCAGCACGCGAATTGTGGAAGATTCACAATCCCGAAAGGATGATGCCGATCCGACATCTAAAATTGGCGCGCCAAATAGGCGCTACCACAACATATTCAAATGCCGCAGTATGCGACGCGGCCTGTCACCTCCGACAGGCCGCGGTGCTCGGGCCTTGTTTATGTCATCTGGCACCCTCGATACGGAGGTCGGCGATCTGTCGACGCACGTGGTGTTTCTGGACCTTGCCGGATGCCGTCCGCGGAAAGTCTTCCACCTCATGGAGCTCTTCCGGCCATTTCTGTCTGGCGGTGCCGACGTCCGCGAAATGCTGTTGAACCTCGGAGAGCGTCGGCATCACCTGCCCGGGTTTGACCCGCACAACGGCGGCAGTGCGTTCCCCGAATCGCTCGTCCGGCGCCGCGACGACCACGGCTTCCGCAATCGCGGACATTTCAAGCAAAACGTCCTCGACCTGCGCAGCACTCACATTCTCGCCACCGCGAATAATGATGTCGGACTTACGATCTGTGATCGTCAGATAGCCATCGTCGTCGATCACCCCGATATCACCGGTGCGGTACCAGCCATCCTCGTCGAACGCCTGTGCCGTCAGTTCCTGGTCCGTATAGCCCAGACACAGATCCGGTCCGCGACTGAGGATTTCACCGTCCTGCCCCAACCTGATCTCCACGCCCAGCTTCGGATTGCCGTCCGTCAGCAGGCGCTTGTCCTCGGGAGCCGTCGTGACCGACCCGGTGATCGAGGGATGTTCGGTACTCCCGTATGACCGGGTGACGATGATGCCCAGGTCAGAAAGACGCCGGGTGACCGCGGCAGGAACCGTCGATCCGCCGAGTCCGATGTATTTGAGGTAATGCAGATGGTCCGGGGTGAAGTCGGGGTGATCCAGCAGGCTGGTCACGAAGTACGTCGGTCCGCCACCGATCGCGACACCATCGGAGTCCATCAGGGCGATCACCCTGGTCGGATCCCACTCGTCGCAGAGGTCGACAGGGGTCCCCTCGAGCACCGGGATCAGGAAAGCCCCCAACATGCCGATGAAGTGGCCGACCGGGAGCGCGGTGAGTTGCCTGCCGCGGTCCGCTTGATAGTTCGCCAGTAGTTGCCGGGTCTCGAATGCCAGTGTCTGATGAGTGTGGATGACACCCTTCGGATCACGCGTCGTCCCCGAGGTGTACGCAATCAATGCCGGGTTGGTCGGGTCGACGTCGAGTGCGCCCGCCATCGGAAGGTCATCGAGCAGGTCGTCGAAGTTCAGGCCGACCACACCCACAATCGGAACTGCCGCACTGACTTCCGGAGCGTAGGTCAGACGCCCGAACCGCTCGGCAGTGATGAACACGCGCGGCTTGGCGCGCTCGAGTATGAAACCCAATTCCTTTGGGCCATAGAAATGCACGATCGGAACGACCACTGCACCGAGCAACGACGATGCCCAGAACGTGGCCGCGGCCTCCATCCAGTTCGGGAGTTGAAAGGCGATGACATCCCCTGCTCGCACGCCGCGGGACCGCAGGCCTGCTGCCAGCCGACGGGCAACCAGTTCGACGTCGGCCAATGTTCCCGAGTACGGCCGCACTTTCGAATGAATCCGGAAGTGAACCCCCGCAGAGTCGTTCAAACCCTTCCCGAGAATTTCTCCGAGCGACTCGTCCGTCCACCACCCCATCGCCTCGTAATGCGCTCTCAGGTGGTCGGGGAGGTGCCGAACCGGAATTTCGCTGATCGTCGAATCCATCTGCTTAACAGTTCCTTTCACGATCTGAAGTGTGTCTCTGGCTTGATGCGGCGAGTTGGACTCAGGTGTGTGCGATCGGATCGAGCAGCTCTGCGAGTTGCTCGACCATGTATCCGATCGCGAGGTTTGAACCGGGGGTTGACGGATACGAGAGGTTCCAGATGTGCGGTTCCCCTTCATGCACCTTCAGACGCACATCGACCCCGGCTTCGGCAGCGATGCGACACAGGAGCAACGAGTCGTCTCGGAGCACCTCGGAATCGCTGACCTGCACGATGATTCGCGGTTGACCCGCCCAATCTCCGAGTACCGGCGAGACCAACGGATCCGTTGCCGGGGTCCCGGCCAGGTAGCTCGCTGCGGCTTCGGACGCCTGATCGTGTGAGAAGCGGGCGTCGGTTGCGGCATTCTCGGCAAAACTCGCGGCAGTATTCCGCAGGTCGGCCCAGGGTGAGAACAGGAATGCGCCGGCAGGAGCGGAGATCTCGAGTTGCCGTATCCGTAGCAACAGCGCCGCGGCCAACCCACCTCCCGCGGAATCCCCCCATAGCACCAGACGTTCGGGCCCGATCTGCTCGATGATCGACCGGTAGGCGGTCAGTGCATCGTCCACCGCGGCGGGGAAAGCACTCACGGTCGAGAGGCGATAGCCCACGGAGAACACCTGGGTCTTGCAGGCGACCGCGATCCGGGACACGCTCTCGGAGAACATCTGCGGGGACCCTTTGCGGTAGCCGCCTCCGTGGAAATGAAGCAGCGCGGTGTCGGTACTCGCGCCGCGCGGCCGGATCCGCAGCACCGGTACACCCGCGAAGTCGAGTTGTTCGATCTCGACGGTGACGTCCGGATCGGCTGCAGCAAAATCTGTTTCGGTCATCGCCTCCCTTTCAGAGAGCTTCATTCCAGTCATGGGTCGGTGCGCGACCGCCGATCTGCCTCGTCAACAGCTGCGCCGAAGCGATGACGGGCTGTGCTGCCGTCGCGATCTCTTTGCCTACGAGCTTGCCGATGTGAAGCAGGGTGAGACAGAAGACAACCCGGCCATCGGGGTCGAAGACCGGCGCCGCGATGTTCCCGACGGTGTATTCGACATCCGGATCGACCTCCAAAACCGCATAGTTCGGTTGGTCGTCAAAGAACTGTTCGAGCAGCGCCTCGCGTAGAGCGAGATCGTTCGGGCGTTCGGCGAGGTCATGGGTCAGTGAGCGCCGTACCGGGTTCGGATCGTCCAGCCCCACCGTGTAGCCCCGTTGCCGTACCGCTGGACCGTACGACTGGAGATAGTCGGCCACACGTTCGTGCAGATCTCCAGGCATTTCCAAGATCCGCTCGCGCAACTCGGCCGGTGCCATCCATGCCATGAAGGGCTGCCCGAACGGGGGCTGCAGTGGTATCCGCTGTCCCGGAGCGAGTTCGAGCGCTCGCCCCGTCGGCTTGCCTTCGACGGCCATGCAGAGGATGTCCCTGCCGACCATGACGGTGCCCGAGCACTCGTGGCCGGTGGACGCCGCCAAAGCTGCCAACTCCTTGCGCGCCAGTTCGATAACCGGGTTGGCGCCCGCTGCCGCGTGCCCGGCAGCCAGCACCGCGGGGCCGAGTGTGTACGTCTTGTGGCGAGGGTGCCGCGACACGTAGCCCCCATCGCCCATGGCCTTGAGCACCGCAAACATCGAGCCCGGACTCACGTCCAATGCCTTCGAGAGCTCGCTCAGCGTGAAGGTGCCGCGCTCATTCACCGTCAGAAAATCCAGTACTTGCAGTGCGCGCCGCGCCGAGAGGGACATCCAACTCCTTCTGTGACCAAATCGTTGACGTGATGTTCGCCTCAGGCTAGCGTAATCCACCAAGTTCCGAAACACTTTTCGAAATGATGAAAAAAGGTGGGAAATGCTGAACGAAGTCTTCATGCGAAAAGCTTTGGAAAGTTCGAATCTGCACGCCCTGCGATTGGCGCTGCTGCACGCCACCGGCGATCAAGAGCTCGCGGCAATGAAGCTCGAGCTGGTGCCGATCCGCAGCGGCGCCGCGTTCGAGATGACGATTGCCGAGGAATCGCGGGCGGACCTGTTCCGCAAAGCGGAAGAGTTCGTGTCCAACAACGCCGCCACGTACATCCCGCGAGAACTCGACGAAGATGAACTCCGCGCGATGATGGAACTCGCTCTGGGTCACGAGCTCACAGACGCAGAGTTCGCGGTGGCGCGGACCATGCCCGCGGTCGAGAAGTTCCCGCTTTTCACCAAGTGGACCGAGCAGCGCCCAGACCGCGCCGATGATTTCACCGTTGTCATCGTCGGCGCGGGCCTGTGTGGAATCGCGATGGCCGTCCAACTCGAGCAACTCGGCATCTCGTACGTGCTCTACGAGCGGCGACCAGATGTCGGGGGTACCTGGGCCATCAACACCTACCCGGATGCGCGCGTCGACACGGCGAGCACCACGTACGAATACAGTTTCGTGAAAAACCATCCGTGGACCGAACAATTCGCGCGGCAACCCGAGGTGCGCGGCTATCTCGAGATGGTCGCGAAGTCATACAACGTATTCCAGAACATCAGGTTCGAGCACGAGGTGCAGGCAGCCGAATTCGATGAGTCGTCATCGATGTGGTCGCTACGGGTGTCCGACCGAAATGGCTTGGCCGAGAACGTGACCAGCAATTTCGTCGTGACTGCGACGGGGCTGTTCTCGACTCCGAAGAGGCTCGACACCGAGGGTATCGAGGAGTTCACCGGCGAAGTCATCCATACGACGGAGTGGACCGACGAGCACAGCGCGAAGGGCAAATCGGTCGCGATCATCGGCAACGGTTCCACCGGCGTCCAGATTCTGTCCCGGATCGCCGAGGACGCCGAGCAGGTTCACGTGTTCCAGCGAACCCCCCAATGGATCGCGCCCCGCGAAGGATACGGCGAAACCGTGAGCCCGGAAATGCGGTGGATTCTCGACAACATTCCGCACTACTGGAACTGGGCCCGCACCACGGCACTCAAACCCAACAATCCCCGCGACACGATCCAGCCGGATCCCGAATGGCGCGCTGCCGGTGGCATTTTCAGCAAGAGCAACGATCGGCTCCGGACAAATCTGACCCAGTACATCCGATCCCAGGTCGATGACCGCGCCGACCTCGTCGAAAAGCTCATACCCGACTACACGCCCGCGGCGCGCCGTCCGGTGGTGGACAACGGCTGGTACCGATCGCTCACCCGGGACAACGTGGAACTGGTGACCGACGGCATCGAAAAGTTCACCGAGCATGGGATCGTCACCGTCGACGGCACCGAGAGACGAATCGACATGGCGCTCAGCGCGGTTGGCTTCGAGGTGACGAAATGGCTGTGGCCGATCGACTTCCGCGGACGCGGCGGCGTCAGTATCGAAGATCGATGGAATCTGCCGGGAGGTCCGCGGGCATACCTGGGCCTCGCGATCCCCGAGTTCCCGAACCTGTTCGTGCTCTATGGCCCCAACGCGCAGCCGGCAACCGGTGGCGGCATCGGCGTCGGCGGGCTCCCCGCGTGGATGGAGTCGTGGGTGGGTTACATCGCCAGGGTGATCGTCGCCGTCGTAGAAGACGGGAACACTTGCGCCGAGGTCACCGACGAGGCCTTCTGGGAGTACAACAATGCGATCGACGACGAGGCGAGCAAACTCATCTGGCTCGATCCTGCCGCGAACCCGAAGCGGAACTACTACGTCAACGAGCACGGGCGGTTGGGTACGAGCACCCCGATGTCCGGACTCGAGCTCGCAACGCGGCTTCTGCATCTCAATCGAGCAGATTTCACGTTTTCCACTGTGGCACAGGGCTCTTCGGATGCTGACGGAACCGACGAACTCGAGACCGTGGCCTGACGCTCCCCGCGACGCATCACAACCCCGACGTCCCCTGCACTGACCACCCGAGAGAAAGCCGAGAACACAACATGATCGATCTAGGACTGGATGGGGCCCGCGCCATCGTCGTCGGCGCAGGCTTCATTCCCATGCGCGCCGGGAACGGGCGCGGTTCCGCGTTGCAACTCGCCAGGGCCGGTGCCACCGTCGCCTGTGTCGACAAGGATGCCGAACGCGCCGAACAGACCGTCCGGGAGATAACAGCCGAGGGCGGCAAGGCATTCGCGATCGTTGCCGACGTGCTCGACTCCGGGGAGGCTCGGCGCGCGGTCGACGAGGCGGCGGCACAGATGGGCGGACTGGACGTATGCGTCGACATCGTCGGTGGCGCAATGTGGAGCAAGGCCGCCGACATCCCGGATGAAGACTGGGACGCGCAGATCCTCCTCAATCTCACGCAGGTCTTCTATGTGTTCAAAGCTGCTATCCCGCACTTGATCCTGAATGAGAAGGGCGGCTCACTCATCGCCATCACCTCGGTCGACGGAATCGGTTCGTCCCGCTTCCATGCCGGATATGGGGCGGCCAAGGCCGGCGTCGTCTCGCTCGTGAAGACGTTCGCCGATGAATACGGCAAGCACGGCGTACGGGTCAACTCGATCGCACCCGGCAACGTCGGCGGCGGCAACTGGGATCTCCCGGAGATCCCATTCGGTGAGGATGTCGTCAATGCACTCGCACCGCCCCGCGGCCGCGACATCGCCGATACCGTCCTGTTCCTCGCCTCCGGCCTCTCCGCGAAGATGACCGGTCAGACACTGGTCGTCGACGGTGGCGCAGTGATCCAGAGTCCCTGGCGCATGACCGAGGACCAGATCGGCCGCAATGCCGCGTTCTCGAATGCGTCGTCCTAGCTCGACCGCCAGAGCGTCTGCGATCACCGGCCGCGGAACCAGAACGGAGCACATATGACCGACAGCCATATCCCGGCTGTGACCGACGCTTTTCTCGTGACCGACAAAGTCGCGCTCATCACCGGCGGGGGCAGTGGCATCGGCCAGGAGACGGCGATCGTGCTGGCATCGGCAGGTGCGCGTGTGATCGCCACGGACATTGACGAATCCGGTCTGGCGCAGACGCGTTCGCGGGCCGGGAACGAAGGCCTGTCTATCGACACTCGTCACCTGGACGTCTCCGATCCTGTTGCGGTGTCCAGAACGGTCGATGATGTTGTCGCCCAGCATGGTCGGCTGGACATCCTGGTCAACGCGGCCGGCATCATGATCATGCGAAACGCACTCGAGGTGACACCCGAGGAACTCGAGAAAGTACTTCGCATCAATGTCGGCGGCACGTTCTTCGCATGCCAGGCAGCGGGTCGGGTGATGTCGGCCGGTGGGAGCATCATCAATCTCACCTCGGCCATCCTCGACCGGTCCAGCCCCGGACGGATCACCTACGCGATCTCGAAAGGCGGCGTTGCGCAATTGACCCGCACCTTCGCACTGGAGTTGGGATCGGCAGGCATCCGCGTCAACGCCATCGCTCCGGGATGGGTCGAGACGGGTATGACCAATCAGCACTGGACCGATGCCGACGGTTCCATCGATGACGACAAGCGAGAGAAATACATCACGATGATGACCACGGCGTCGCCGCTCGGAGTGGTCGGCACCACCCGCGACATCGCGCTGTCTGCGCTGCAACTCGCCTCTGGGGCGGGCTCTTTCATCACCGGCCAAGTGGTGCGGATCAACGGTGGTTCATTCATGGCGTAGCTGCCATCGGCCACAAGACGAAATCGACAACAGGCACCCCGCATCCGCGGAGCGAATATGCCTGCGGAACAAAGTGATCCGCGATAGCGGAAGAAGAGGACCAGATTCATGGGTGCAAGGCTTGAAGGCAAGGTCGCAGTGGTGACAGGCGGTGCCAGCGGCATCGGAGCGCAGACCGCACGTCGATTCCTGCGTGAAGGTGCACGAGTCGTGATCGCTGACGTCAATGACGAACTGGGAAAGACGGTCACTGATGAGCTGGGGCCGCAGGCACTCTTCGTGCACGCCGATGTCACCTCGCAGGACGATTGGGATCAGCTACTGCGGGTGACTAGCGAGCAATTCGCGCCGCTGGACGTGCTCGTGAACAACGCCGGTGGCGGTCGCGGCGTCGGCAACATCGTCGACGAAGTGTACGAGGGTCATCAAGCAATCCTCGAGTTGAATGTCTCCTCGGTGTGGATGGGCACGCGTGCTGCCCTGCCCATCATGGCCGAAAGCGGAGGTGGGTCGATCGTCAACATCTCCTCGATCGACGGGCTCGTTGGCGTAGCGGGGATGACGACGTACGCCGCGTCGAAGTTTGCGGTCACGGGCCTCACCCGAACTGTGGCGTTCGAGGGCGGTCCACTTGGCGTGCGGGTCAATTCGGTCCATCCCGGGTTCATCGAGACGCCGATGGTCCTCAAGAACACCGGCAAGGTGCGCGCTCGCCTCGAGTCGGCGGTGCAGAAGCAGCCGATCGCCCGGTTCGGCAAACCGGAAGACGTCGCCAACGCCGTCTTGTTCTTCGCCTCCGACGAGAGCTCCTACTGCACCGGCACATCTCTCGTTGTCGACGGCGGTCAACTCGCAGGCCCGCATCGGGAACCGATGTGATCATCAGTCGATGACCGGCAAGTCCACTCTCACCTTGCTATCTACTTCGGTTCGCCCACAAGTCAATTCACTGAAAGGTCGACGATGATTCGACAAAGACGTCTACTCACCGCGGCAATCGCTGCGGTGTGTTCTGCCACCCTCCTACTGACCGCCTGCGGTTCGTCCTCCTCCCCCGGCGGGTCGTCTGCGGACGTCGGGGATCCGGTGGCCGGCGGTGCCGGGCGCATCATCCAGGTCAGCGAGCCACGCACCCTGGATCCGGCGGCACTGGGAAATGTATGGGCCACTCAGCCCGAGCTCGGCAATGCGCTCTACGGGACCTTGATGATCAACACCCCCGATTCGCTCGACATCGAATACAAGATGGCCGAGGACTTCTCGACCACCGACGGCGGCAGCACCTACACGATGAAACTTCGGCCGGGCCTGATGTTCACCGATGGGACTCCGCTCGATGCGGAAGCGGTCAAGTTCAACTGGGAGCGCATGCGTGACCCGGCGCTGGGGGCGGGAGCGAGCAAGGTCAGCCCACAGATCGCCGGAACCGAGGTGATCGACCCGACGACGTTGAAAGTCTCGATGGTCACGCCGAATTCGCACTTCGCCCAAGCGGTCGTCACCAGCACCCTGAACTGGATCGCATCCCCGACCGCTCTGCAGAAGGGAAAGCAGGAGTTCGACAAGGCACCGATCGGAGCCGGCCCGTTCACTCTGACCAGTTGGACCCGTCAGGACGAAATTGCACTCACGAAGAACCCGGGCTATTGGGACGCACCCAAGCCGTACCTCGACACACTCACGATTCAGTTCGTTCCTGACGCCGCTCAGCGCTACAACGCTGTCATGAGCAACGCTGTCGACCTCGCCTCGGAATCGAACGCCGCGAACCTGCAAAAGGCCGAGGGTGCCGGGCTGAAGAACGAACTCGTCGATGCCGGCGGTGGCTACTACATGGCGATGAACACCCGGCGCGCACCATTCGACGACGAGAGGGCTCGCAAGGCCGTGTCCTTGGCCTTGGATCTCAACACCATTAACACCGTCGTCTACAACGGCGCGGGCGTGGTGCCGACGACGCTGTTCCCCGAGGTTTCCCCGTTCTACAGCGATATCCAGTTGTCAGAGAACAACAAAACCGAAGCACAGGCCCTGTTCGATGAACTCGCCGCCGAAGGCAAGCCCGTCTCGTTCGACTTCACCTCGTTCTCGACCACCGAGAACAAACAGACCGGCGAGGCCGTGCAGGCCCAGCTGAGCGCCTTCGACAACGTCAAAGTCGGGATCAATGCCCTCGACTCCAGCGCGATCGGCGCCGTCGTTGCCGGGCGGGACTTCCAGATGGTGGTCACGTCGGCAAATG
Source organism: Williamsia sp. Y853 (assembly GCF_056786495.1). Classification (NCBI taxonomy): domain Bacteria; kingdom Bacillati; phylum Actinomycetota; class Actinomycetes; order Mycobacteriales; family Nocardiaceae; genus Williamsia; species Williamsia sp. Y853. The sequence continues at coordinate 456,561 of NZ_JBXCJC010000004.1, read as the reverse complement.
TCCTGGATCCCGACACCGAACTGTGGACCAGCTTCCATTCCCAGTCCAAGGGCAACATGAGCGGAATCAGTGACCCCCAGCTCGATGCAGCGCTCGACGCCGGTCGGGTCGGCACCACCGTCGAGGAGCGTAAAGCGGCCTACGACATCGTGCAGGAGCGCATCGCCGAAGTAGTTCCCGGCGTGTTCTTTGTCCGGTCGACACCCTCGGTGATCGCCGGACCCAACGTGCAAGGCATCGTCATGTACGGACTCGGATCACCACTGCCCGAAGAAATGTGGCTGACCGACTGACTCCTTCGCATCAAAAGATAGGAAGGGCCCCGGCTTGCAACGCATGCATGCCGGGGCCCTGCCCATTGCCTGTTGCGCCCGAGCTGATTGCTGCGGGCGGCGGAGAGTCTCGAGGCGGCGTGGCCGCATCGTCACCGTACGCAATCAGGACTGCCGCCCAGGCAACCGCCGCGCAGGTCGCAACACCGCGGGAGAGAACCTTCCGGTTGCGTTCCCGGATTTCGGTGGTGGACGCCATATTGATCACCTCCAACCCCAATCGTCTGCGTCGTAGAGACGACGGTTCCACCTGGTTCGACTGCACACACGAGTACTGCGCTACTCGGTTTCACAAGCCTCTATGCGGAGGATCCACGTACCTGGGCGCCGAACACCGCCGGGCACGTGTTCCGCTTCACGCCGCCCGCCTGCGACAAACAAAGCTAGGCGTAGTAACCTTTCCGTGTCCTCGCTGATACCAAAAAGTTACCTATTACGAAACGGACATATTTGTGGCTCGACACCGACTGAATGCCCAGGCCCCGTCCCTGCCCGCCACCATGGCGCTCATGGACTGCGCATCACGCACCAGCCGAGGGGGTCAGCACCGGACCGCCAGAAGTAGCGTCATTCCGGCAACGGCAACAGCAGGCGCGTTCGTGGCCGTGGCCGGCGCAATCGGTCTGACAGTCGGCGGAGCCGCCCAGGCCGCCGCACAGCCTGCGCCCACCCCGATCAACCTCGAGGCCATCTCACCGCTGGCCGCGCACCCCGCATTGTCGTCGCTGCCCTCGGACGTGACGCTGCCTGCACCACTCGACGACCTCGTTCGCGACCTACTACCGCCGAACCTGTTCGAACCGGGCGCAGGGGCCACCGCATCGCCGGCCTCGGGCACGGTCACCTCGGGCTACGGCGCTCGATGGGGCACCACCCACTACGGCCTGGACATCGCCAACGACATCGGCACCCCGGTCTACGCGGTCACCGACGGAACAGTTCTCGAGTCCGGCCCCGCTGACGGTTTCGGACAGTGGGTTCGGGTCCAGCAAGACGACGGCACCATCGGCGTCTTCGGACACGTCGACGAAAGCTTTGTGACACCCGGTCAGCAGGTACGCGCCGGCGAACAGATCGCCACCGTCGGCAACCGCGGACAATCCACCGGCCCGCATCTGCACTACGAAGTGTGGGCGCAAGACGGCTCCAAGATCGACCCCGAGGTGTGGCTGAACAACCGCGGAGTGAGCGTCAACTGATCCGGTCGGGCAGGCCCGGCGCGAGACGATCAACCAGAAAGATCAGTTGAGTTCGTAACCGCGCCAGGCGTTGCCAACGAGGACACCGATAGGGCTCTGGCTTGCAGAAATGCAGGCCAGGGCCCTATCTCTCACTGGACTGCTCGGATCAGGATCTTCCACTCCACCTTCCGGTGGGCCGCGATTCGATCGATCGCCGTGTGGTGATCACCGAAAGGCTTGCACGCGAGCTGGTCCCGTGGCGTGAAGACTCAGCCGCCACCGCCTGCGACGACAACTGCGGCCCACTCCTTCGCTCCCTACCCTCTGGCGGGAACTTGCACGACCACATAGTCAGCAGCCTGAAGGTCGGGAGCCCGGTCGCTGTAGGCAAGATAGGCGTCAATACGCCCTGAACTGTACAAATAGATGGTGGCCAGAGTCGGGATCGAACCGACGACCTTCCGCTTTTCAGGCGGACGCTCGTACCAACTGAGCTACCTGGCCGAACGACACCCAGGCGAACCTGAATGTCAGTCGCAATCGCTTGCGACCCTCCGGCAAGCCGGAAATCTAAGCGACCCTGACGGGACTCGAACCCGCGACCTCCGCCGTGACAGGGCGGCGCGCTAACCAACTGCGCTACAGGGCCATGCTTGCTCTGCCATCGCGAACGATGGCAATGCGTACCCCCTACGGGATTCGAACCCGCGCTACCGCCTTGAAAGGGCGGCGTCCTAGGCCGCTAGACGAAGGGGGCCGGTGTTCTCCTTTGGGAGCTGAATCAGCATATGACACGCAGCCGAATGCGAGAAATCGAGCCCTCGACCTGCGAAGACTCCAGGGTCAGCGGCGCTCCTGGACGGCATCCGAGGTACTCGACGCCGTCGGCAGATGCGCCCGGGGCTGAAGTATCGTCATCGACATGGCCTCGCCCACTCGTGATCACGCGGGCGTCGGGTCGTGGCGCCGCGAGCGGGGCACTGTGGTCCGCCGGTCCACAGCGGTGACCGACAGCACACCGCTGTCGTTCGTCATCTTTGCCGAGTCGGAAACGGCCGGTGTGCCGTTGGAGTACGAGCCGCACTCGCACCCCACGCACGAGCTGGTGTGGGTGCGCAAGGGAACGCTGACGGCGATCATCGACAAACGCGTGTTCACCGTCTCGGATGGATACGCGCTGTGGCTACCGGCCGGGACGGTCCACGCGGGAAGGCTGACAGCGAATGCGCAGTTCTCTGACGCGTATTTCGCTCCCCATCAGACACCCGTTGCGTTCGAAGGACCGACCACCATCGAAATGACTCCGGTGCTGGAGTCCCTACTCGCCCATCTGGGGCGCACCGATCTCGATGGCACCGCCAGGGCCAGGGCCGAGGCGGTCGTGTTCGACGTACTCGAGCCGTCGAAACATCAACTCACACTACAACTGCCGGGCGATGCCAGGATCGACGCGATCGCAAGGGCACTACTCGAAAACCCTGCGGACGACCGCGCATTGGACGAATGGGCGCGCACCCTGGGCATCAGCGAGCGCACGATCACACGAGTGTTTCGCAGCACCACGGGACTGCCGTTCGCACAGTGGCGACAGGTGCTGCGAGTTCACCAGGCGCTGACCTTGCTGACTGAAGGCTGCGCGGTCCAGACCACCTCCGAACTGCTGGGCTACGCACAGCCCAGCACCTTCATCGACGCCTTCCGGCGAGTCATGGGAACGACCCCGGGCACCTTCGTCGGGACGCTACCGGAACCTCGCCAGATGTCCTGAATCCCGTATCGGTTGTCTCAATGTCTGTATTGCAGACAAGCCCATCCACCCCTATAGTCCCTTATGCAAGGGTTGCCTAACCTCTGCTGAACACGTGCGGACCTGCTGGTGGTTGATCGACGCCCCCGAAAGTGACGTGCTCCGCCACTTCGACTCAGAGCTGACTCCATGACCTCCACAGATGCTGCGCGTCCAGACGCGACAACGAGCGCACCCGCTCTGGTCGGCGACGCATTGACCTTGAGGTACGGCAAGACCGCAGTGGTCCACGACGTCTCGATCGCCCTGCAACCCGGCCGCATCACCGCCCTCGTGGGACCCAACGGGAGCGGCAAGTCCACTCTGCTGCGGTCATTGGCTCGCCTGCATCGGATCGACGAAGGGCAGGTACGACTCGGCGGCGTCGACGGCCGGCCTGAGCGGGCTGCGTCACTACTCAGCGCACGGGAGTTCGCCCGAGAAGTCACCCTGTTCTCCCAATCACGGCCCGCACCGCAAGGCCTGTCCGTGAGCGAAGTGGTGGCGTTCGGACGTCACCCGTACCGCCGCGGCTTTGCGGGGTTGTCCGCCGAGGATCGCCGCGCCATCGACCACGCGATGAGTGCCACCGGAGTGCGTGAGATGGCCGACCGTGCCGCCGGAGAGCTGTCCGGTGGTGAGGTGCAACGTGTTTGGCTGGCCGCCTGCGTCGCCCAGGACACCGGGGTCATCCTCCTCGACGAACCCACGAATCACCTTGACCTGCGGTACCAAATCGAGACTCTCGACCTGGTCCGCGATCTCGCCGAGGAGCACGGCGCTGCCGTCGGGATCGTCCTCCACGACCTCGACCACGCGTCGCGCGTCGCGGACACCCTGATCCTGTTGTCCTCCGGACGAATTCACTCGACAGGTTCCCCGCTCGAGGTTCTCACCGCGCGAAACATCAGCGATGTCTACGAGATCGATGTCGAGGTCGACGTCGACCCCCGCACGAACCGACTTCGCATCGACCCCGTCGGACGGCACCCCGCCCGGATCTCGGTCGATGCCACTCATTCCCGTTCGATCCGTACTCGAGAGGACCTTTCGTGACCCGCTTCAATCGAATCGCCACCGCGTCATTGGCTTTCGCCGCCGCGCTGGCCGTCGGCGCCTGTGGCACCACCAGTGCAGACAAGGCCGACAGCAGCGCCGTGGCGCCGCCGCCTTCGCAAAGTTGCAATGACGACACGACGACAACGTCCACGGGCCCGGTCTCGTTGACCGACGGTGTCGGCCGCACGGTCGAACTCGACGAGCCCGCGAAGCGAGTGGCGGTGCTGGAGTGGCAGCAGATCGAAGATGCACTCACCTTGTGCGTCACGCCTGTCGCGGTCTCCGACGCCGAGGGCTACAGCACATATGTCAGTGCCGAAGAGCTCCCCGCCGGCGTCGCCGATATCGGCACCCGGGAAGAGCCCGACTTCGACACGCTGTACGCCACGAACCCCGACCTCATCATCATCGAGGCATTCAGCGCCGACGACGAGATCATCGCCCAGCTGGAAGCACGCGGCGTACCCGTGCTCGCCACACTGGGGGCCAATGGTGCAGACCCGATCGGGAACATGAAAAACGTGTTCTCGATGATCGGCGAGGCCACCGGCCGCACCGACCGGGCCGACCAGGTACTGCAGCAGTTCGATGAACATCTCGCGGCAGCGAAGACAAAGGTCGCGAATGTCGACCTCCCCACGCGGGACTTCCTGTTCTTCGATGGATGGATCGAAGGCGCAAACGTGATCATCCGCCCTTACGGTGACGGGGCGCTGTTCACCGCGCTCGGCGAACAGCTCGGAATGACTTCGGCCTGGACGAACGAGATCAACGAGGTGTACGGCAGCGGTGGAGTGGATCCCGCATACGGACTCGCCCAGACCGACATCGAGGGCCTGACCGCCGTCGGCAACGCCAACCTCTTCTACTCGACCGACGACGAAGCCGAGAGCTATGTCACCGAGCTGGAGAAGAGCCCCATCTGGACGTCGCTGCCCGCCGCCGCGCAGGGACGCGCGTATCCCTTCCCGCCGGGAGTCTGGGGCGCCGGTGGCCCGCTCTCATGCCAGCAGGCAGTAGACGCCTACGTCGACGTCCTCACCGCCGCTTGATCGCCACGCGTGACGCCGACACCGGGCAGCAGTCGCTACCCGGTGTCGGCGTTCGCCGCGGCGCCGGCGGAGTGGCTGTGCTGGCCACGCTTCTCGGCGCGGTTGTCCTGGTCGGGATGTGGCACCTCACGCAGGGAACATCCGGTGTCGGGATGTGGGATCTGTTGCGCCTTCTCGGCGGAGCAGAAGACAACGTCGGCGGCGTACCGGTCCGGGACGTACTGACCGGATCGCGGCTGCCTCGCCTATTTGCCGGTGTCGCAGTAGGTTTCGCCCTCGGCGTGGCCGGAGCCCTGCTGCAGTCGATCACCCGCAACGTCCTGGCCTCCCCCGACACACTCGCCGTCACCGCCGGATCGTATTTCGCACTCACGCTGGTCGCCGCGCTCGGCCTCTCCGTGCCGCTGTGGGCTTCGAGTGGCGTCGCATTCCTCGGGGGCATCGCCGCGGCGGCCGTGGTCCTGGGACTTTCCGGTCGCGCGGCGGGCACCGGAACCACACGGCTCATCCTCGCAGGCGCAGCGATTGCGATGGCACTCGACGCGTTGACCGCGATGCTGCTCATCCTGTTCAAGGAGAACACCACCGGCCTGTTCGCTTGGGGCAGTGGATCGCTCGCTCAGCTGAACATCGACGCATTCGTTCGCGCGGCCCCGATCATCATCGTGGTGTTCTGCGCGGCACTACTACTCTCGCGCCGACTCGATGTACTCGGTCTGGGTGACGACGCCGCATCAGCGGTGGGCGTACCGATCCAGTCCACCCGCGTCATCGCGGTGATCTGCGCCGTACTGCTGACCGCCATCTCGGTGACCTTGGCCGGACCGATCGCCTTTCTCGGACTCGCCGCCCCCGTGCTGGCCCGCCTGATCGCCGGACGCGTGCACACGCTGCGCCGGCATATCTTCCTCGTACCGGTCTCGGGATTGCTCGGGGCGTTGCTGATCCTGCTCGCCGACGCCTCGCTGCGTGCGGTGATGGGCGCCCAGGCCGCCACCTCGATTCCCACCGGCATTCCCACCGCACTGCTGGGCGCGGTGCTGATCGTGATCCTCGCACTGCGACTTCGGGATTCGGGATCGACCAGGCAGCCGCCTGCGCAACGGATCGGTATCCGCTCCCGTCGCCGGTTTGTCATCGCCGTGATCATCGCGGCGGTGTTGCTGGTCGTGGCCATCATCGTCGATCTACTCGCCGGAAGCCTGTGGCTCCGTACCGGCGACCTCGCACTCTGGCTTCAAGGCACTGCACCCGACCTCGTCGGACGAGCCCTCGACGAACGGTTCCCGCGCGTGGCCGCCGCTGTACTCGCCGGCGCAGCGCTCGCTTTGGCGGGCTGCGTTGTGCAAGGCACAGTGCGCAATCCGTTGGCCGAACCCGGGATTCTTGGCATCACGGCCGGTGCCGGATTGGGCGCGGTGAGCGTGGTGACATCCGCCGGTGGTGGCGGGCGCCAGGCAATCATCGTCATGGCAGTCGTCGTTGGGATGGCGACGTTCGCGTTCATCGCCCTGCTGGCCTGGCGCGGTGGACTCCTGCCCGACCGCTTCGTGCTGATCGGGATCGGTTGCAGCTACGGCATCAGCGCCGTGACCACGTTCCTTCTCCTGCGCGCCAATCCGTGGGACACCCCCCGCATCTTCACCTGGCTGTCAGGTACGACCTATGGGCGCACGATCCCCGATGTCATACCGATCGCAATAGCCCTCGTTCTCGCGGTACCGGTGCTGTACGGGATGCGACACCAGCTCGACATCATTGCCATCGATGAGGACACCCCCCGCGTTCTCGGCATCCGGCTCGAACGCACCCGCCTGATCCTGCTCGCGATCGCGGCATTACTGGCTGCCCTCAGCGTCATCGCGGTCGGTGTCGTCGGCTTCGTCGGCCTCGTCGCACCACATCTCGCTCGCGGCATCGTCGGCTCCCGGCACGGACGTGTCATCCCGGTCTCGATGATGCTCGGCGCACTGCTCGTGTGTGTCGCCGACATCCTCGGCCGGACACTCATCGCGCCCGCCCAGGTGCCGGCCGGACTCATGATCGCCTTGGTCGGTGCACCCTATTTCGTTTGGCTGCTCAGCCGCTCACGCGACTAGCTTGGTGCCCCGCTGCTGCTGATCAATTCTCTTGCTGCAGAAATCCTTTGATGAGGAAGCTGATCAGTTCGGGGCGTTCGGCAACCAGATTGTGGGTTGTTCCGGGCACGATGCACAGCTGTGCGCCCGGAATCGATGAAGCAATCAACAAGCTGTGGTCCGGGCGGATGGTGTCGCGGTCCCCCGACATCACCAATGTGCGTGCGGTGACCCCGGCGAGGTCGGCCGGTGCGATCTTGGGCTCCGCGGTCCAGAGGCGAAACAGCTTGGCCAACACGATGTCTGCGTGCGCAGGTCCGTCTGGAGACAGCCGCTCGTAGTGCATCCGCTCGACATCGGGCTCGTCAGCGCCCTTGTCCGCAGCCTCTACCGGCGAGTCGAGGACGGGAGCACCGACGGTCTCGGCCGAATCCGTGAACGCGGAGGGGTCCAGGTTCGCGCTGATCGAGACCAACGACCGGATCCGCTCCGGGTGATCGATCGCAAGCAACAGACCGATGATCGCTCCGTCGCTGTAGCCGATCACGTCCACCGAGTCCAGGCCCTGAGCGTCCAGGTACTCCAGTGTGTCGGCGACACCGCGGGCGTAGTTGTAGTCCTCGTCGATATCGGCCGATCGACCGTGACCGGGACGCTCGTAGGCGAACACCTGATGGTCCGGTACCAGGGCATCGGACTGCGCCCGTAGCGACTCGAGCGAGCAGTAGCCACCGTGCAGAAGCAGTACCGGACTACCCCGGCCGTCGACCTCCGAATACAGGTCCATTCCGTTGATCCGGAGATACGCCACTTGTTTTGTCCATCCCTCGACCCGGGCCGCCGCTGCGCGCATGCGATTGATCCGTTTGCTCGACAGACAGAGTACTTCGCTCCATCTGCCGAACCCTGACCACGGCGTCGCCAGGAGCGCGACAATCAATGTCATCGAATCTCCATGACGTTTCATAAATCAAACAACATGAAGGAAGCGACCCATGAGCTTTGAAACACGCGCAGGCACTCGTGGTGGCAGCAAGCCATCCGGCCCCCTGTTCCGGCTGGTCAACAAGGTGATGGCCAAACGGATCCGCCGCGGGGGCGACTTCAGAGGACATAAAGCACTCGTCCTGCACACGATCGGCGCCAAGACCGGACAGGAGCGCTCCAACCCGGTCAACTGGTTTCCTGGGCCCGAGGGCAGCTGGCTGATCGTGGCGTCGGCGGCAGGCGCGACCGGGAATCCGGGCTGGTACTACAACATCAAGGCCCATCCGGACAAGATTCGTATCGAACTCGACAACCGTACGATCGAAGTCAAGGCAGACCAACTGCACGGCGCCGAACGAGAGAATGCCTGGAACGACATCACCGCCAGCGCACCACAATTCGCGGGTTATCAGGAGAAGACCGACCGCGAACTCCCCATCATCCGCCTCACCCCGCGGCACTGACGGCATCGTGCTCGAGATCTTGGTGGCAACCGCAAGCCGGCACGGAGCAACCCGGGAAATCGGCAATCAGCTCGGTGCCCAGATCTCCGCAAGTCTGAAGGAGCTCGGCATCGAAGCCAACGTCGAGGTGCGAGATGTCGACGAAGTCGATGACCTCGCGGTGTACGACGCCCTGGTCCTCGGCAGCGCCGTCTACATGGGTCGTTGGCTCAAGAATGCACGCAAACTCGTCGATCGCGAAGCTGAAACCCTGCAGGCAATCCCGGTGTGGTTGTTCTCGAGTGGGCCGGTGGCCACCGACGACAAAGCCGTCCCCGAGTCGCCATGGGAGCGCGTCGAATGGGCCGAAGACCACCACACGTTCGGCGGCAAACTCGACCGGTCAACCCTCACTCGGGCCGAGCGGTTCGTTGCGTCCATGGTTCATGCTGCCGATGGCGACAATCGCTCGTCGGCCGAGATCGCCGAGTGGGCGCAGAAGATCAGCGAATCACTCGCAGCCACCACTTCCCCATAACCCGACAACCTGCCGGCGCGCCCGCCTACTGGAACGCGGGGACCTACAAGTCCTTCAGAGCGTCCTGAAGGACGTGATCAACGTCTTTCGGGTCGATGCCGAGTTCTTCGGCAATATCCTTCTCGGCTTGCTTCACGGCCTTTTGAATTGCTTCCTTGACCTTGCTTTCACCAACTACGACGAGTCCCGCCTGACCGGGGTCGATGAAATCGCCGAGATGTTTCACGTCTTTCCGTGACATGCCTTTGGCAAGGTGCCCACTCACACCCCCGACAACGCCACCGAGGGCCGCCGTCGCGAGGACAGAAGGCGGAAAGATCACACCCAGCACCGCGCCGGCGGCAATCCCTCCCCATGCACCGTGGCGAGTCGCTGTTTCATCCTTGTTTGCGTGCACTTTGCCGTTGGCGTCCTTCGTGACGACAGCTGCGTCATACGAGCCGACCAGACCTCCCGCATGCAGCTCTTTGACCGCCTCGTAGTCGCTTTGGGCCGCGGCCTCGCTCGAATATGTAGCGATGTAAATGAATGTTTCGTCGTTCTTGCCCATCATGTTCTCGCTTCCGGCGTTGATGCAGTCGGTTGACCACAGACCCAGACTGCACAGCCCGGCTACGCCTGTCCTCACCCGTACAGAGTGATGTCGAGCACCGAGCTCGCCGAAATACACTCCAAAAACAGTCTCTCGTTTCAGCGCCGCACATGGCAATCGCTGAAGGCAAATTGGTTTTGTTTCCCGTCGCTGCATGCTCGGCCCGACACTCCCTGCGTACCCGGTGACGGTTTCCCAGTTCAGAGGAACTCGAGAAGCAATTCAATCGCCGCCGACGGGTTCTCCTCGAACAGATAGTGTCCGGCGTCTGAGATGACCCTGGTGGTGACGTCATCGGCCCCGACTTGCATCGTGACGCCAACGCCTTCACCCCACCCCAGGGCTCCACCGATGGCGAGAACGGGCAGGGTGAGGCGCTGCTGTTGGCGAATCCTGTTCTGCGTGATCGTCGTATCGAGAGCGCGGTAAAACTCGAAGCTGGTATGTAGGCCGACTGGATCTCGGGTTATCGCGTCGACGTACTCGCGGATTGCGTAGTCCGGGATCGCCGACGGCGTCGCGGCCTTGGTGCGGAATTGCTCGGCAAAGAAGTCGTATTCATGTCCCCGGACGAGGATTTCGTTCAACGCCGGTAGACGGTTGAAGGCGAAATGCCACAGCTTTTCGTTGACAGACGAGTCGCTGAAGATCGGAGCCGACGGAGTCAGCCCGGGGATCGCCGCTTCCGCGACGACCAACCGATCCAGCACGCCCGGGTGATCTGCAGCCAGCGCATAGCCCGTCCACACGCCGAGGTCGTGGCCGACCATGGAGAACCTGGAGTGTCCGAGCGCTGCCATCAAGCCGACCATGTCGCGAGCCAGACTTGCGGTGTCGTAGCCGCCCTCGGGTTTGTCCGACAGCCCGATCCCGCGCGGGTCAGCAACAACGATGCTGAACCTGTCGGCCAACGCCGGCATCACATGACGCCAGGCGTACCAGGTTTGAGGCCACCCTGCGACAAGCAGTAGCGCCGGCCCATTGCCGCCGGTGACCGCGTGCAGCCCAACTCGGCCGGTGTCGATGATGGAACTGGAGAATCGTTCCGCGAAGCCGGCAGGCAAGTTCGGGACGGTGGATGCACTCCCTGCGCGAGTGACATTGACAGCCTTCATGATTGGACTCCTGATTTCGAATTGGACGTGCCGGCGCGGGATGGTTCGACATCCCGCCGGAACGACATTGTTGATGCGCCGACGACAGTCACAATCACCACGACCAAGAGGAGAGTCGAGACTGTGACCCCGAAGAGCTGGTCGAACTTGCCGAGCGCGAGAGTGGGAATCGTTGTCCCGAGATAGGCGGCCAGGAAATAGGTCGCGACCAGATCGGCACGACGGTCGGGATCGGCGAGGCGCTGCGTGATTTCGATACCTCGCCCGAAGATCAGCCCCACGCCCACGCCCGCGACGACGGTCCCGGCGACAAACACGGCCAGCCAGTTCCCCAGAAGTCCGACTTCGAAGACACTGACGCCGACAACCAGAGCAGACGGTCCGGCGAACCGATCCGCAAGCCATGGCGGATGCGGGACGAACTGCACGACCAGTGCCGCAAAGAACACGATGCTGACGACCGCCGCGACAACAGCACCATTGCCGATTCCCAGCTGTCCCGTCAAGAACGACGGAACGAGGGACGAGAACAGGCCGTTCACCGCGAAGGCAGCGAAGACCAGGAACGCTAGGCGAACAAAGGTGCCACGCTCCGGTCCGCTGGGAACAGCAGGACTACGGAGGTGAAGTCGAGTACCCGGGCGGCGGTTGACCGTCTCGGGAATGGCGAACGCGGCCAGGACAGAGATCCCGAGCCCGCCGAGATATAGCCAGAACACCAGGTGCACGGGATCGTTGAGCAGCTGTGCGAGAAGTCCCGATCCAAGGACCCCCAATCCGAGCCCACCCATGTTCGCCACGGTGGCCATCGCGGCGGCGAGGTGTGCGCGGTCCCGCCCGGCAAGCTCGCCGAGGGCAGCGGTCGCGGTTGCCGTGATCACCCCAGCGGCCAAGCCGAATACGAATCGAGCCACCACGAGATGGGTCAAAGTTGTTGCGGCGAGGAAGATCACGGTACTCACGCCCAGGACAACCAGCGCCGCCACAAGCACGGGGCGGCGGCCGAGCCGGTCGGATAACGACGCCAGGACAAGTAGTGCGATGACCACGCCGAAGGCGTAGGCGGCGAAGATCAGCGTTGTCGCAAACGATCCGAAATGCATCTCCGGCGCCCAGAACTGATAGAGCGGAATCGGCACGGTGCCGCCCATCATCACCAGACCGTAAATGGCCACCACGAGCCAGAACCCGATCGTCCGCCGCCGCGTCATCCCCAACACGATCGGCTTGTCATCCTGCACAGTCACCGGATCAGCCTCTCCTGCCACGGAATTCGAATCCGCAACACCATCTTGGTCCAATCAGTCCAACATAGTTGGAACGATCGGTCAAATTTGGCGGTATGATCGTAGGTGAATGAAAGGAATCGAAATGGCGGGACGAAAACAGTTCGACGTCGACCAGGCACTCGACCAGGTGATGACCGTGTTCTGGGAACGCGGGTACGCCGAGACATCTCTCGACCTCATCGGTGCTGCAACGGGCCTCGGCAAAGGCTCTCTCTACGGAGCATTCGGAGGTAAGCAAGAGCTGTTCCGACTGTCCCTGGACCGTTACGCTGACACCTTCGGTGAGCAGTACGACGCTGCCCTGAACGCTCATCCCGACAATCCGGCCGCCGCAGTGAGCGCGTTCTTCGACGTCATCTTGGCGCGCATCGCCGAACCGACGATGCCCGGCGGATGCTTGGTCGCTCTATCCGCTGCGGCCGCACCGACTCTCGATGAAGCGAACCGTGATCACGTCAAGGAACTGCTCGGGCGCCAGCGTGGGCGCATCCGAGCGGCGATCTCTGGTTCTTTCGTCGACGAGCTGATCGCCGACAATGTCGCCCTGTTCGTGGTCAGCACCAACCAAGCACTTGCAGTCATGGATCGTGCTGGGTCAACCGCCGAAGAGCTTGAAACAATTGCGCGGATGGCCGTACAGACTGTCGAAACGATGACTCCCCCGAGCCCTACGCGTTAGAGATTCTGGTTTCCGACGGTGAATGTGGCGTCGACCATTGGGTGGCCAGATACCACTGACAACGATCAGTGACCATGGTCCTTGAGCTTCTCCAGCGCGGCCGCGGCCGGCGAATTCGGCTCCGCGCGATAGATCACGAGTTCTTGGCCGGGTGCCGAGCGCACATCGAAGGTCTGGATGTGTAGTTCGAGGTCGCCGACGACCGGATGCCGAAACCCCTTGGTCTTCAGGCGACGTCCGCGCACCTCGTGATCCGTCCACATGGCGGCGAACTCGGTGTCGGAGGCCAGTAGTCCGTCCCGCACCTCACAGACCCGCGGATCGTCGGGCTGCGCCGTCTCCAACAATCGAAACCCCGCAACCGTGCTCGCGGCCACCGCAGCCCAATCCGCATACAACGCGCGAACAACGGGATCGCAGAACACCGATTCCAAAAGATTGCGCGTGCCGGGAAAACCCATGAACAGCTTCTCCCCCAGCGCATTGGTCGCGATGACGTCGAACGCGTGACCAAGAATTATCGCCGGATGCTGCGGCCATTCGTCGATGAGCGCGGTCAACTCGGGTTCGACGATTCCGGCAGTGGGCGTCGCGCGAGGAGGCGTGAGCCCGGCCAGGCGGTACAGGTGGGTCAAGCCGTGCTCGTCCAGCAGCAGTGCGCGACCGATCGAGCGCGCAACCTGAGCCGATGGCGACAGTTCACGGCCTTGCTCGAGCCGCATGTAGTAGTCGACGCTGACATCGGCGAGCAGCGCCACCTCTTCGCGACGAAGACCGGGCACCCTGCGCCGGTCGTTGCTGTTCAGGCCGACGTCGGTCGGCTGCACTCGGGAACGGTGAAGGGCAAGGAATTCGCCCAGCGACGATGGCATCCCGCCGATGCTAGTGCCGCATGTTCGTCACTGGGTGCGGCGCACCCAGGAAGGGAGCGGCGTTCCACAGCGCCGCCCGTCGCGCGACGCTGGAACACATGACAAGAACACACGAACAATCCACCACCCGTTGGCTCATCACGGGCGCGAGCCGAGGCCTCGGACGAGCCTACGCAACCGCAGCGCTCGAGCGTGGCGACCTCGTCGCCGCCACCGTGCGGAACGCATCCGATCTCGACGACCTGCGCGACATCTATCCGGATCAGCTGTACATCGACACCCTCGACGTCACGGACCGCGACCGGGCCCGGGCTGTGGTCGCTCAGGCTGCGGAACAACTTGGAACACTGGACGTTCTGGTCAACAACGCCGGATATGGGCACTTCGGTACCGTCGAGGAGCTGTCCGAATCCGATCTTCGCTCACAGCTGGAGACCAACCTCTTCGGCGCCCTGTGGACCTCTCAGGCGGCGATCCCGATCATGCGGGACCAGGGACGCGGGCGCATCATCCAGATCTCCAGTCTCGGTGGGATCGGCGCGTTCGCCAATCTCGGGGCGTACCACGCGTCGAAGTGGGCGCTGGAGGCCATTTCCGAGTCTCTTGCCCTGGAGGTCGCACCATTCGGCATCAAGGTCACCATCGTCGAACCGGGTGGATACGAAACGGACTGGGCAGGCGCATCGTCTCGTCATTCCGCTCCCCTGCCCCAGTACGAGCCGCTGCGCGCCGCCGCCGCCGCACGACGCGGAAGCCAGGTCTCGGGATCCCCTGAGCGCGCCGCTGACGCACTTCTGCGAGTCGTGGACAGTCCAGAGCCCCCGCTACGCGTCGTCTTCGGCGGCCAAGCCCTCGGCATCGTCCAGGGCATCTACGAACGTCGCCTGGCGGAATGGTCGCAATGGGAGGACATCAGCAAACTCGCCCAGCAGTAGCCGAAATACGTTGCTGCACACGGGCCGATCGGACCCATGGAACAAAGAAATCCGATCCTCGCGGAGGACCGGACTGAAGGCGCTAAGCCTGTGAGCTGGGAAAACTAGTGGTGGCCAGAGTCGGGATCGAACCGACGACCTTCCGCTTTTCAGGCGGACGCTCGTACCAACTGAGCTACCTGGCCGAACGATATCCGGGCGAACCTGGATACCTAGTCGAAATTTCTTGCGACCCTGACGGGACTCGAACCCGCGACCTCCGCCGTGACAGGGCGGCGCGCTAACCAACTGCGCTACAGGGCCATGCATGCTTTGCCATCTGCGCACGATGGCATTGCGTACCCCCTACGGGATTCGAACCCGCGCTACCGCCTTGAAAGGGCGGCGTCCTAGGCCGCTAGACGAAGGGGGCCGGTGTTCTCCGTTTGGGAGCTGAATCAGAATATGACACAGTTGCAGTAATTCCCAAATCACCTGATCAAGCCCTATTTTCAACCACAATTCCCATCTCTGGGTGCTTTCGCGCGCGTAAGCTGGAGTCAGTCGAACCTCGTAGCTCGCGGAGTCCCGTTGGTCATCTTCGACTCGTAGCCGAATCAGGCTGATCGCCATGAGCTCTACGATTTCCGTCCGAGCAGATACCGACGCCGCACACAATCGCCTTTTCCCCGACCTGGATGCCTATCAGCTATGTCGTCCCGGGCACACGACCGAGGCATTGCCAGTGGTCACCGGCATCCGAGAACAAGACCCCGACCTGGTGCCAGGCGACCTACTGTCCGAATGGGACATCCTGTTCTACCCGTGCACCTCCAATGCTCCAGCCCTCGCCATCGGCGACGTCGTTGCCTGCCGGTCTCTTCGGCGGGCACGTCACTCGCGAACCACGATCACCGATCCGGACTCGCACCCCATCGTCCTGTTGGCGGCCGGCGTCTCCATGGCAAGCGCCAACGAGGTCTGGACGAAAACCCTGGTAGACCACAACGCCACGCTGTCGGGCCTGCTGCACCACTACGAAGCTCAGGACCAGCCATGATCGAACGCCTGGATCTCCCCCCGACGGCACGAAAGCTCAACGCGAGTCTCACCGCGTTTCAACGCGAATTCGATGCGAGCCCGGAGGTGACGTCAATGCTGCAGTTCCTGCGGCGTGAAGTGGTCGAAGCGGTGACGACGTTGGAAAACGACCTGACCATCAGCGAATCACGCGCGGCCGCACAGGAGATCAGACACGAAACCCCGACCCCGGCCTGACATCAACAGGGCATCGACTCGAGTCGAGTCATGTTATAGCAGAGGGCTTCTCAGACGGCTTCACGCAGATGTTCCCGGGCCCAGTCGTCGAATGGCGTGACGGAGATTCCGAGGGCGCGGGCAAAGTGTGGCCGGGCCGGCTGGACGGCAACATTCATCCAGTCGAGTCCGATGCCCATCGGCGGCATCCCGGCGGCCGTGGCCTCCTCCAGGGTCATGTCGGGGGCAGTGAACTCGGATCCCAGGTGACGAGAGAGGGTTTCGGCGATCTCCGTCATCGACAGGAAGTCACTCGCCAGCTCCAGTTCGACCTCGTGAAACCTCGCCGGCTCGGCGACAATGGCGGCGACCGCGGCACCGATGTCGTCGACCGCCACCAGAGACACCTGAGTCTTGGGCTTGAGCAGACTCACCAGGCCACCCTCGACTCCGCGGGGCAACATGTACGCCTCGGAGGGCAGGAAGTTCTCCATGAAGGTGCTGGGATTGATCAGCGTCCAGTGCGCGAACCCTGCTGTCCGGACGTGTTCCTGGATGGCCGATTTCGTGCCCAGGACAGGCTCCAGGACCGCCCAGCGACCTTCGGCCAGCCGGGGCTGTCGGTGTAGTTCACGATCCCGGAGACAGCGGTATAGATGAACTGTTGCACACCTGCCGATTTCGCGGCTTCGATGAGATTGATCCCCTGCGCCAATTCGCCTTCGAATGCACGCCCGGCGATGTCCGGCATCTGAATCGAGAAGACTGCGCGCGCCCCTTGTGCGGCGCGAGTCAGCGATTCACGATCGTCGAGGTCGCCGATCGCGAGCTCGGCACCCAGTGCGGCAACAACTTTCGCGCGATCTGTCCCGGGATCGCGAACCAGGGCCCGTACCGGCGTACCTGCCGCGAGCAGAGCACGGACAGCTGCGCCGCCCTGGCGGCCGGTGGCACCGGCGACCAGTACGGGTGCGGTTTCAGTGGTCATGGGTTCCCCTAGGAGTCAGTTGACGAATAAGTGGCGGGGCCCGCCAATTAGCTTCCGATAGACTAACGGCGGCCCCCGCCACTTAGCAACCCCGGAGATGATCGATGACCGTTCAACGTGCCGACGCGCGGCGCAACTACACACGGATCCTGGCTGTCGCCGAAGAAGAGGTTGCCGCGCATGGTGCCGACGCGTCGATGGAACAGATCGCCCGGACTGCAGGTGTCGGTTCGGCGACCGTACGCCGCCACTTCCCGAGTAAGCAGGCGTTGCTGGAGGCAGTGTTCGCCGAACGGACCGAGGCCTTGTGCACCCGGGCATCGGCACTAACCGATGCGCCCGACGCGCGCGCGGCACTACTCGACTGGTTGGGTGCGCTCACCGATTACGCGACATCGGCGCGCGGGGTGGCCGATCTGCTGGCGGGAGGTGCCATAGACGATCAAGACCATGTCGATGCCTGCGGCGCAAAACTATCGGGTTCAGCAGGCCCACTGCTGCAACGAGCAATACAGGCAGGGACCGTGGGGCCCGAAATCACTCTCGGAGACCTGATCACGCTCGTCACGGGCCTCGCGCTGGCCACCGAGCATCATCCGGATCCCAGTGCCGAAGCACGTCGTCTGCTCACCCTGACCCTCGAGGGCATCAGCCCGCGAGGGTTGCCCGGGTGAACGTGGTGCCCCCTGACGGGCTCGAACCGTCGACCTGCGGATTAAAAGTCCGTAGCTCTACCAACTGAGCTAAAGGGGCATGCTCTGGAACCACCGGTTTCAGTGCGCTACGGAGTTTACAGACGGACCCGCCGGAGACGAAAACGGGGCATGGACTCGGCGGGTCGGGACTCCCCACGCAGGTCTGCCCTACGCGCGCAGGTGCCGCCGAACCGGGTACCCGATCCGAGAACCTTCACGGAATTTGATTGAATGCAGTTTCACCGCTTCGCGGTAATTCACGTACTTGAAATAGTTTTATGGTCTCCTCTTTTGGGCTCGCAAATTACAAACAGATCGGGGTTTCCTTGATGCGTACGGGTTTGAAGCGGTTGATGACAGTCGGAACCGCAGTTGCAGTGGCCTTCACACTCGCGGCGACGCCGGTGGCACAGGCCGACCCGGCACCGGGACCGAACCCATTGGCGGCCATCGAGGCAACCCCGGCGGCACTGTCCAATGACCTCGTCGCGCAGCTCGAATCAGCCAACAGGCAGCTCAGCAGGCTCGGCTTCGCCCCCTTCTTGTGGCCGACCGCCGCCGTCAACTGCTCACAGGCACCCGGCACACCCCTCGGGGTTGTGCCGGCAGTCGCCGGCGCGATGTCGGGGCCATACACCCCTGGACTCGGATATCTCGCCCTTCAGAATTCCGCCGATCCGACAAGGCCTTTTGACTTCAATGCCGTCAAGAGGGGCGAAGTTCTCTACGGATTCTTCCCGGCAGGCATCGCCAACGACAGTGCGAACAAATCCGGCATGAATGTGGGTTGGTTCAACGTCAATACAATGCAGGGTGGATTTGTCCCGATGGGCAGCCTGTCCGGCGCAATCCTGACGCCGATCAAGAACCAGGTCGCCAAGCTCCCTGCACCGCAACAGGTCGCGGCCCGTGCCGCGGTGGCTGCGGCGGAGACCGTCCTGAACCGATTCCCCCAGGCGGGATCAAGGGCAGCAGTGGTCAAAACCGGCCAGGGCATGGTGTTGTCCCTTGTCGTCGGGTCGGTCACCCATTCGAGCGGCACCTGCTACTTCCTGCCGACCGTCGGACTCCAGGACGTCGACTGACGATCGGCTGACCGCTCAGACGAGTTCGGCCTCCACCGTCGTGCGATCCAGCGCCGGATCGGTGCCGAGGACGTAGGTCGATTCGGTGTGGGGAACCGTTGTACCCTCGGCCACCCGGGCCTTGGCTTCCTCGAACTCCGGCGTCGAGCCCATTGCCGCGTACAAACCGTTGAGGGACGTCCATACCGCGGTCCGGCGCGCGGTGCGCTCCAGAACGTTCGGCGGCTTGTACATGACGAGTTGAGCCGCCCAGCTCGGCATGGTGTCGCGGATGGCCCAGTCGACGGCGCCCTGCATCGGGTCGGTCAGGTTGTTCCCGGTGGCCATCGCGTTGCCGTGGGTCAGACCAAGTTTCGGCACATAGGACTTCAGAAGGTCCAGCGTCTCGGCCTTGGTGGTCGGCAGATCGTCGCCACCGAGGGCGTGGCCCACCCGCACGAACTCGCCGTAGTACCGGTCGAGTGCTTTGCCGCGCAACGGCCGCGGGTGATAGATCTCGTGCGCGGTCGCGATACCCCAGACCACGGTTGCGTAGTTCCAGCGCAACCACTCTGGATCGTCGGCGTCATAGGGCAATCCGTCGGGCCGGGTTCCCTTGATGGTGTGGTGCATCGACCGGACGGTCCGCGCCAGCCGCTCGGCGGTTTCCGTGGAGCCATAGGCGGTTCCGATGAAGAACGCCACCGAATGGCCCAACCGCACCGAGAGGCCGGCGGGGTCGAGCTGCCCGGTGGGCAGGCCCGACTCGTCCTTCCCGACCAGCCGCGAATGATGCATTCCCATCCAGAAGATGCTCGGGTCGAGGCGCTCGAGATAAGACGCGCACTGCAACCCGAAGATCAGGGCCGGGGTATGCGAGTGGACGTGCCACACCGCGCTGTCGGGCCCGAACCATCCCGGATCGCCTTCCGGACCGCCGAACTCCATTCCCCGGAAATAGTGACTGCGAATATCGCGGTCGAAACGGTGATTGATCCACTGACCAGCAATTTGATGAGGCAACGGTGGCAACATCGAGCATCCCCTCCCACGTGTGGATACGTATGTGACCAGAATAGTGTTTGGTGACACCTGTGACCAGAAGTTCGAAATAGTGGTCCCGCCGGACGTATGCTGCGGTCATGTCGACCCCCACCCGCTGGGCCGGTGTTCCGCTGAATGATCGCCGCACCGAGCGGCGATCACTCCTCGTCGAAGCCGGATTCACCCTGTTCGGCGCGGGCGGTGAAGCTGCTCTCTCGGTCCGTTCCGTCTGCCGCGAATGCGGCCTGAACACCCGCTACTTCTACGAAAGCTTCACCGACACCAACGACCTCCTCGGCGCGGTGTACGACCACGTGGCCGCAGGTCTCGGCGTAACCGTCGAGCATGCGATCGAGAACGCCGCCGACTCGGTCCGCGACCGGACCGCTGCCGGTATCCGGGCGGTGCTCGGTTTCAGCTCCGCCGACCCCCGCCGGGGCCGGGTCCTGTTCACCGACGCCCGGGCCAATCCGGTACTCATCTCACGGCGGGCGCTCACCCAGGACATGCTGCGCGACGTCGTCCTCGCCGAAAGCGGGCAATCGCATCCCGACTCCAGCCCGGTCGCCGCTCGGGTCGGCGCCTCGATGTACACCGGCGCCATGGCCGAACTCGCCCAGGACTGGCTCGTGGGAAACCTCGGCGACGATCTCGACGCGGTGGTGGCCCACGCCGTCCGGCTCGTGCTGCGCGCCATCCGCGCATAGGGGCAGGGGTTCGAATCCCCTTAGTGCCGCTTCCTTTCGAGTTTCCCGATCGGCCACGCAGTCCCTGCGCATTCGATAGCGTCGAGTCCATGTCATTTCCGGAAACCGAAGCGTCGCTCGATCAGGACACCCTGTTCAAACTCCTTGCCATGGAGGAGATTCGGCAGTTGAAGGCTCGCTATTTCCGGATGCTCGATACCAAAGACTGGGCCGGGTTCACCGCGGTGTTCACACCCGACGCCGTCTTGGATTCCGGCGCTTGGACGATCACCGGCGCCGACACCATCGCAGACCGGGTCTCCGCCTCACTCGAGGGCATCACCACGGTGCACCACGGCCACACCCCGGAGATCACCATCGACTCCCCGACCACCGCACACGCGATCTGGGCGATGGCAGACGAACTACACGCAGGCGGCAACCCGGAAAAGGGCCTTACGGGGTCCGGTCACTACCACGAGGAATACACCCGCACCGGCGACGGCTGGCAGATCAGCCGATCGAAGTTGACCCGCCTACACATCTCACCGCTGCCCGGGGGCTTTCACGTCGCGATCCCCGGCGACAGCTGAAAAAGCAGACCTCTACAGCTCTGAAGAGAGCACATACGGAGAAATCCGGGGCACTGTGGCGCGTCGGCGATGAATTTCTTGGAACCTCAGGGTCATCCCTTATAGATCGACGCTCCATTTTGGTTCAAGATGGAGAACGTCGATGTAAACCGTCCCATCTGCCGCAGCCCCGGAGGCCGCCATGGACCGTTATACCGCATTCATCATTCGCCGCCGCTGGCTGATCATCGGAAGCTGGGTGGTTGTCCTGATCGGCGCGATCTTCGCCGCCTCGATGTGGGCCGGACCAACCACCACATCCTTCACCTCGGACACCCGCACCGAATCCGGCCGGGCCGCTGAGCTTCTGGAGCAAGCAGGCCAAGAGAAACAGGCAAATGCGACACAGATAGTGATTGCCGCACCCGACGTCAACGGCGGAGTACGAAACCCAGAAGTCGAGGCCGCGGTCTCCACGCTGGTGGAGGAGATCACCGCCAGTTCCCCCGAGGTCAGCGTCACCGACCCCTATGGACCCCAGTCGCAGATCTCGGCCGACGGCCGAATCGCAGTGGCCCCACTTGACGTCGGCACCGGAACCGACGCCGAGGTGCAAGACCGGATCGACGACATCAAGACAATCGCCGAAGACAACCAAATAGCCGGTGTCGACGTCGAATTCAGCGATCCACGCTTCGACGACGCACCCCCGAACGGTACAGCCGAGGCAGTCGGCGTATTCCTCGCGTTGCTCATTTTGCTTGTCGCATTCGGATCCGTTGTCGCAGCGGGACTTCCGATCCTGTCGGCGCTGTTCGGCGTCGGCATCGGCGCATCCGTTCTGATCCTGGTGCAGAACTTCATGGATGTCCCGAACTTCGCCATCTCATTGACCTTGATCATCGGTATCGGCGTCGGTATCGACTACGCGTTGCTCATCGTCACCCGCTTCCGATCCGGAATCCACGACGGACTCGATGTCAACGACGCCGTGACCATCGCGATGCTCCGCGCCGGCCGATCCGTGCTGTTCGCAGGCGGCACCGTGATCATCGCAATGTGCGGCATCCTCATCTCCGGAGGGGACATCGGCCCAGCCCTGACCTTCGCGGCCATTGCCGGCGTGCTGGGCACCCTCATCGCCTCGGTGTCCCTACTACCTGCACTGCTCGCTGTCATCGGCACACGCATCAACCGGCTCTCGTTGCATTGGCTCCGTAAACGTAGGGGCAAAGACCCCGACAAAGCGCTGGAAGGCGTGTGGGCGAAGAGGTGGAGTGCCCGTATTCAGGCGATGCCGTGGGTTGGCGTCTCGGTCGCGTTGCTCATCCTCATCGTCTTGTCGATTCCGGCGTTCCAGCTTCGGCTCGGATTTTCCGATGCCGGTAACCGAAACACCAGTGCCACCACCCGCGTCGCCTACGACTACGTCACCGAAGGCTTCGGCGTGGGTGCCAACGGGCCGCTGATCGTGGTCGCCGACTACCCGGCAGGCAGCAATCCGCAGTCCGAACTGGAGGCTTTGCGCACCGCCATCGCCGCCGATCCCGATGTTGCGGAAAATGGTGTGGACCAAGCGTTTCCGGTGGGACAAACCGACGGACGGGAGATCTCGATCATTTCGGTGAACCCGGCCAGCGGCCCACAGGACGAGGCCACCACAGAGCTTGTGGAGCGCCTGCGTGACAAAACCATCCCCAACGCGCTTGGATCCGATTCGGACGTCAATGTCCAGATCACCGGCCAGAGCGCCGGATCCATCGACTACGCCGAGATCACCCTGGATCTGCTTCCCTGGACCATCGCTGCGGTGCTGGCAGCAGCATTCGTTCTACTCGTGCTGGCGTTCCGGTCGATTGTCGTCCCGGTCAAAGCCGTGATCGTCAACGTCCTGTCGCTCGGCGCGGCCTACGGCGTGATCGTTGCCATCTTCCAATGGGGTTGGGGTGCGGAGATCTTCGGTGTCGGCCGGCCTGGGCCGATCGACAGCTGGGTTCCGATGATGCTGTTCGTCACCGCGATCGGACTGTCGATGGACTACGAGGTCTTCCTGGTCTCACGAATCAAGGAACGCTACGTACACACCGGCAATCCCACCACGTCGGTCGCCGAAGGTCTCGCGAGCACAGCCCGGGTGATCACCTGCGCGGCGCTGATCATGATCTGCGTGTTCATGTCGCTGGCATTCCTGCCCGACCGCAGTCTGAAGATCCTGGGCGTCGGCCTGGCCGTGGCCGTTCTCATCGATGCCAGTATTGTCCGACTGTTGTTGGTGCCCTCGACAATGGAGATCCTGGGCAAGGCCAATTGGTGGTTCCCGACGTGGCTCGAGTGGATTCCACGACTCGACGGGATGCATCAGGACGAGGACCAGCCAACTCCCGACCAGACGCCTAAGGTCGGCGATAAACTCACCCAGTGAGATCAGTCGAACCATTGAGCGCACCGATCGGTGCCGCGGAGGCATTGCGCCGCATCGCATTCCTGCTCGAACGAGCCCGCGAGGGGACCTACCGCGTCGAGGCATTCCGCAAGGCGCTGAAAGTCGTCCAGAAACTGGCGCCGGACGAATTGCGCACGCTGGTGACGGGCGGCCGATTGACCGATCTTCCCGGCATCGGGAAATCCACTGCCACGGTGATCACCCAGGCAGTCAACGGAGAACTACCCGACTATCTGAAGACCTTGCAGGAGAATGCAGTTGCATCCCTGGCATCCGGTGGCGACGATCTCTACGCGTCGGCTCGTGGCGATCTGCACTGCCATTCCGACTGGAGCGACGGCGGATCGCCCATCGACGAAGTGGTCCTGGCCGCAATCGAACTCGAGCACAGCTGGTTGGCCCTGACCGACCACTCCCCTCGCCTCACCGTGGCCAACGGACTGTCCGCCGAGCGCCTGACCGAACAGATCCGTGTCGTCGACAAGATGAACAGCGCACTGGGCGATCGGTTTCGGCTGCTCCGCGGCATCGAGGTCGACATCCTCGACGAAGGTTCACTGGATCAGACCGACACCATGCTCGACCAGCTCGACATCGTCACGGCCTCAGTGCATTCCAAGCTGGCCATGGATTCCGGGCCGATGACACGGCGGATGGTGGCCGCCGCCCACAACCCATACGTGAACGTCCTGGGACATTGCACCGGTCGCTTGGTGACCGGAGGTCGCGGCAAACGCGCGCAGTCAAAGTTCGACGCCCACAAAGTATTCGAGGCCTGCGCCGAGTCGGGAACCGCAGTCGAGATCAACTCACGACCCGAGCGTGTCGACCCACCCGACGATCTCATCCGGATTGCCATGGACCTCGGTTGCCTGTTTGCCATCGATTCAGATGCCCACGCGCCCGGTCAGCTCGACTTCAAGGCACTCGGCTGCGAGCGCGCAGAAAGCCTCGGAATCGATCCCGACCGCATAGTCACCACTTGGCCTTTGCCGCGACTTCTTGAATGGGCGGGCGGCTCGCGGCGATAATCCACGCGCGGCCCTGA
Organism: Williamsia sp. Y853; assembly: GCF_056786495.1. Lineage (NCBI taxonomy): Bacteria > Bacillati > Actinomycetota > Actinomycetes > Mycobacteriales > Nocardiaceae > Williamsia > Williamsia sp. Y853. The sequence continues at coordinate 431,847 of NZ_JBXCJC010000004.1, read as the reverse complement.
TTCATCGGGGGCAAAGTCGACGAGTCCACTTCTTCGAAGTGAGAATTTCGTTTGTCGTTTTGCGAAAAATGACGTCAATTTTGATCTTCTGTGTCAGAATCAAAACCCTGCGGGAGCGGAAGTTCGATGCCGACACAGACGGGGTGGGGGGTTTGCGCCAAAGTGATTCTGGCCGTCCTCGCCCCCGACCCACAGACGACAGTCCTGGTTGCGAAACAGCCAGATTGACGCCACCGAGCGTGCTTCGTCCACCACCGGGTGAGCCCTTCAGGGGAGCATTCGAGTCCGACGAAGCACGCTCAACGGCGTTGAGGCCTGCCAACTATTTTTCGACGGCGATTTCTGCTCCGAGCTCATATCCCGGGGCCATCGGCAACGTATCGCCGCTCCAGAACCGGCCAGGGTCAAACCAATTCGAGCGCTTGTCGGTCTCGAGTAATCCCATCGCCTCGTAGGTCATCGCGACGACCTCGGCACAATATGCGGTCTCAAGGCCGGTCTTGTCTTCGGATTCTCTACGTTTGCTGATCCGCTTACGCACCGTTTTGTCCAGCACCGGCACACCCCTGGTGAGGTCGGCGGCCGTGGGTACCCGCCCCTTGAACCACCGGCCGGCGAGTTTGGCGGTCGTCGGAAACGCGGTGCCGTCCATGCGGGCAATCACCTTGAGCAGCAGATCCTCCTGCTGCCGACCCGCATACGGCGTGATCTGGCGAATCCAGCAGCGCTGGCCATATTTGTCCATCCACTGCAGCGCCGCCTCACGCGCGTCATTGAGCTGGACACCGCGATGATTCGTCCCCGTCCACATGTCGGTCAGCTTGTTGCCGAGTTCGGCATGCCACATCAACGGCGGCAGGTCGTCGAGCACAACCGCCATCGCCACATGGTTGACCGGGCTGTTGGTCAGAGCCTGGATCGCCCGGTCGGGCCCAGACCTGCCACGAAACAGCCATACGTCCCCGGTACGGGTGGACTCGAGCGCCTTGTCGAGGGTGATCGCCTCGGTCCTGTTCGGATGCACACCCGAAAGACTAAACGCCGCAGGCATCACCGGCGCGACGCAGCGGTTATCACCGGCGCAACGATTGTTCGACGGCTATTGTTCGACGGGTGCACAGTGCGTGGAAATGGATCGGACTCGCGGGCGTTGTCGGGGTGGCCGCCGGTGGGGTGTTGGTCGGCCGAGATGTCCGCCAGCGAAACTCATATACGCCCGACGACATTCGGGCTCGGCTCCACAAAAGATACGAAGAAGCCGGGGCGTCCGACGAGTCCCCGTGACGTTTGTCCGGGGATTCGACTCAGGCGAACCGCGCAGCCAATGCCCGTAGCGTCGCGCTGATCCCGTCACCGTTCTTCTTGTCGAACCCCATGACCTCGAGCATCTTCGGCGATTTCGCGGTCGAATAGTCGAAGGTCTCGGTGACCTTGGTGGTGGTCGGCGATATCTGCTGCAGTTCCCAGCGCCAGCGGTGACCGAGCGGATGCTGCCATTCGACCAGCTTGTCGTCCTCGAACGCGGTCACTCTCGAGGTGATCTTGTACGGGAATCCGTACTGCTTCATCCCGACGCTGAATCTGGCGCCCTCGCTGAGCCTGTCCGGCCCCTTGACCGGGATGTCGCGCACCGTGCCCGACCCGTCGAGTTCGGGATGCCGGTGTGGATTGGCCACTAGTGCAAAAACCTCGGCCGCAGGCGCATTCACCACAACCTGGCGTGCGACCTTGCGGGGGCCCACATCAATTGTCGACACAGCAGCATCAGTCATGACGCCAACCTACTCCGATCCGACCGCACGTCAGGCGACATCGAGGGGCTTTCCCACCTCGCCCTCCCACTGCCCGTCGCCGATGCGGCACAGTAGGGAACATGGACGGCGAAACACCGAAGGCTCCGGGTTCGAGATTCTGGGAGACCGGCGATCCCGAAGCGATCCGCGCAAACATCGTCGCCACGCTGGAGAACTTCGACCACAACTCCGCCGAACTCGACGGCACCCGGGCAGCAGCCGTGGTGCTCGCGGTGACCAGTCGTGACGGCGAATACGGCATCTGGCTCACCAAACGTCCGTCGAAGATGCGGGAACATCCAGGCCAGTTCGCGCTGCCCGGTGGTCGCATCGACCCGGGTGAGGACTACGCCACCGCCGCGCTACGTGAACTACATGAGGAACTCGGCGTCGAAGTCGATCGCGCGGATGTCCTCGGCCGGCTCGACGACTATGTGACCAGGTCGGGATACATCATCACCCCCATCGTCTGCTGGGCCGGACCCGACCGCGAGACCACGCCGAATCCCGGAGAAGTCGCCCACCTGTTCTTCATCCCGATGAACGACCTGCAGGTCGAACCGCGGTTCGTCACCATCCCGGAATCGGACCGCCCGGTGGTCCAGATGCCGTTGCTCGGATCGCTGATCCATGCCCCGACCGGAGCGGTGATGTACCAGTTCGCCGAGGTTGTTCTCGGCGGTCGCCACACCCGCGTCGACCAATTGGAGCAGCCGGTGTTCGCATGGCGCTGAGATGCGGGAGACAATGGTCTCACCAGCTCCGATCAGGTTTCCCACATCCCGACCTCGGGTAGGAGTACCAAGTGACTACATCTGTGGGTTCCATCGCGCGGACCTTGCCCCGAGCCTGCGGTCCGTTGTCGTCGACGGTCATCGCTGCGCTGACCTGTCCGGCCTCGTCGTCGGCAGGCACCAATTTGTCGGTCGACACCGGCGACAGCGACCCTTACGGCCTGGACCTGCAACTGGCCCTGTACGTCTGCTACGAGCTGCACTACCGCGGGTTCACAGACGTCGACGATGACTGGGAATGGAATCCCGACCTGCTGCGGCTCCGGGCCGAACTCGAGCGCCGCTTCTCCGCCGCACTGGTCGCCGACATCGATCTCACCGGCAGTGCCGGTGACGCAATCAGCGCACTACTGACCGAACCGGCACACGGCAGCGGTCCGTCGTGGTTCCTCAAGGAGCAGGGCACCTGGGATCAGATGCGCGAGTACTTCATCCATCGTTCGATCTATCACCTGAAGGAAGCCGACCCGCACGCGTTTGCGATCCCGCGCCTGACCGGGCAGGCCAAAGCATCGTTTGTCGCCATCGAGTTCGACGAATACGGCGGTGGTCGCGGAGAACACGTGCACCAGAAGCTGTTCGCCGATCTGCTCGAAGCCGCCGACCTGAACTCCGACTACCTCGCCTACATCGAACAGGTGCCTGGTGAATCCCTGGCCCTGGTGAACGTGATGTCTATGTTCGGACTGCACCGCAACCGGCGGGGAGCAACAGTCGGACACTTCGCGGCCACCGAAATCACCTCGCCGCCAGGGTCGCAGCGACTGGTACACGCGCTCGAACGCCTTGATGCCCCCGATGCCTGCGTGCACTTCTATCGCGAACACGTCGAGGCCGACGCCATGCACGAACAAGTCGTCCGGCACGACGTGATCGGCGACCTACTGGCCCGCGAACCCGACATTGAATCCGACGTCGTGTTCGGCGTCAAGGCGTTCCTGTACCTGGAAGACAAACTCGCCGATCATCTGATGGCTTGCTGGACCGACGGCCGGACCTCGCTCCTCAACCCAACCGGTTGAGGACCGAGGTTTCAATCCGCTTTATTCGCTGAGCTTTTCCGTCGGTGGCTGGTGTCGCACAGCGGAAAGTTCTTGCTGCGCTTGCATGCACAGATGGCCACCATGAACCGGTCCGACTCGACCACCCGGCCATCGGGCATCTCGATACTCACCGGTCCCTCCACCATGAGCGGGCCTCCGGCCACCACCCGGACCACCCGCCGATCGACCGGTGAGGTCATGCGTCCGAGCCCGGCTTGTCCGCGCGAATCACACACAGTTCTTCAAAACGATGGCCCGGCTCCAGCATTCCCACCGTTTCGAGCCACCGCGCATTCGTGTTCATCACCGGTCCGAACGGAATCTGCAGACGTTCGACAACACGCGCATTCAATCCGCCTGCACGCAACATCGTCACGGAACGTTCGACATCGGCGAACTCGGATTGCACCAACAGAAGTGTGCCCTCGTCGGCCAACAGATCCGGGGCGACGATGCACAACGGGTCGAGCAGCGAACGACCGTCGCGGCCACCATGCCAGGCGCGGGTAAGCCCCACTTTCCCGGGCAGCGCGTTGCTGTCCGGTACATAAGGCGGGTTGGACAAGACCACGTCGTACGGTCCGTGCGCGAGCGCTTCCGGTAGCGATCCCTGGCGCGCGTCGACCTCCACACCGAACGCGGTTGCGTTGTCGAGGGCACAGGCGACCGCGGGCGCGGAGATGTCGAAGGCCGAGACATGACCGGCACCCAGCACGGCGGCTCCGATGGCAAGCACGCCACTGCCCGAACAGAGATCCAGCACCCGCCGCCCCGCGACGAGGTTCCGCTCGGCCAGCGCCGTCAGCAGCAGTCGCGAATCATCCTGAGGTGCATACACACCAGCCGGTACGCGGATGGAGTCGTAAACCGTTGCCACGTCGATCACCGGATCGTTGGTGTTGTCGGTACGAACTGTCGGCAGTGGCTGCGCTGCGACCATTATTCGGGCTCCTCGTCGATCTGCGGTTGGTCGACCACCACCAAGGCTCGCGCGGTGGGTCGTATACGTGGAGATTCCCTGTCATCTCACGTTGTAAACACCAACGCGTCGACCCCGCGCATCGCCGCACCAGTTGGCACGGAAACCGCCAGGCCCAGCGGTTTGTGTCATACAACGCATCCTTTGTACGATCTCGAACGAATCGGTTCGGCCACTGTCGGTCAACCGGGATGGGCACGAGGGATGGCAATCGAGAGCAGCGACACCGAACAGAAAGAACCGGTGTCGGCGATCGACCGGTATTTCAAGATCAGCCAACGCAATTCAACCCTCTCCCGCGAGATCCGTGGCGGTTTGGTGACGTTCTTCACGATGGCATACATCGTGGTGCTCAACCCGATCATCATCGGCGGCGTTCCCGGCAACTCGAGGAATGCCGACGTCCTGGGCAACGTCCTCCCCCTGGCCCAAGTGGCCGCTGTCACAGCACTGGTTGCCGGCATCATGTCGATCGTCTTCGGACTTGTCGCCAACTATCCGTTCGCGATTGCCGCCGGCCTCGGCATCAACAGCCTGCTCGCGGTGTCCATTGCCCCGCAGGTCACCTGGCCCGAGGCCATGGGACTGGTGGTGGTCGACGGCATCATCATCGTCCTGCTGGCGGTCACCGGTTTCCGGAGTGCGGTCTTCCGGGCGATCCCCAGTGAGCTCAAGGCCGCGATCGCGGCCGGTATCGGCGCGTTCATCGCCTTCATCGGCTTCGTCGACGCCGGATTCGTCCAACGTATCCCCGATGCCGCAGGCACCACCGTGCCGGTGAGCCTGGGCATCAACAACTCGGTCGCCACCTGGCCCGCCCTCCTGTTCGTATTCGGGATCCTGCTCATGGGGGTTCTGGTGGTCCGCAAGGTCCGCGGCGGCCTGCTCATCGGAATCGTTGCCACCACCGTCCTGGCGATGATCATCGAGCAGATCGCCGATCTCGACTCGACGATGACCGACCCCAAGGGATGGAGCCTCAACATCCCGGAGATCCCCAGTTCCATCGGCGATGTGCCCAATCTGAGCCTGGTCGGTGACGTCGACGTTTTCGGCGCCTTCACCCGCATCGGCGTGCTGTCCGCCTCCGTCCTGGTGTTCGCGTTGGTTCTGTCGAACTTCTTCGACGCCATGGGGACGATGACCGGGCTCGGCAAGGAAGCCGACCTGGCCGACGAGGACGGAAACCTGCCCAACATCGGTAAAGCGCTGGTCGTCGAGGGCACCGGTGCCATCGCCGGTGGTATCGGATCAGCATCTTCCAACACGGTGTTCGTCGAATCCGCCTCCGGTATTGCCGAGGGTGCCCGCACCGGACTGGCCAACGTGGTCACCGGCGTGCTGTTCCTGATCGCCATGTTCTTCACGCCGCTGTACTCGATGGTTCCGCTCGAAGCCGCGGCCCCGGCCCTCGTGGTGGTCGGCGCGATGATGATCTCGCAGGTGCGCGACATCGACCTGACCCGCTTCGAATACGCGTTGCCGTGTTTCCTGACGATCGTGGTCATGCCGTTCACCTACTCGATCGCCAACGGCATCGGCGTCGGATTCATCTCCTGGGTGGTCCTCGCGACCGCCCGCGGCAAGGTGCGCACCATCCACCCGCTGCTCTGGTTCGTGGCCGCGATCTTCGTCCTCTACTTCGCGAAGGAACCGATCGAGAACCTGATCGGCTGAGTTGCCGTTCGCCGGCGTGATGGGGTTGGCAGCGGGCGAGAGTTTTATTTAGTTGGTTCTGTGCAACTAACGTGGTGTGGTGCATGAGAGACGAGAGATGACCCGGGCGCGTTCGCGAACGCTGCCTGCGATGTTCTCGTCACTCGGGGTCCGCAACTATCGGCTCTGGGCAAGTGGCCAGGTCGTCTCGCTGACCGGCACCTGGATGCAGCGCATCGCACAGGACTGGCTGGTCCTCGAACTCTCCGGCGGCAGCGGGGTCGCGGTGGGCATCGTGATGGCCCTGCAGTTCGGCCCCACCGCCGTACTGTCCCTTCCCGCCGGTGCCCTCGCCGACAGGTTCGACAAGCGCAAGCTTCTCATCGGCACCCAGGTCGCGATGGCACTATGCGCGCTGATCCTGGGTGTGATCGATGTCAGCGGGGCCGCAACCCTGCCGATCGTCTACGTGCTGGCTTTCGCGCTCGGATGCATCTCGGCGATGGATGCCCCGGTCCGGCAGTCGTTCACCATCGAGATGGTCGGCCCCGAACAGCTGCCCAACGCGGTCGCACTGAGCTCGCTGACGTTCAACACGGCCCGCATCACCGGCCCCGCGCTCGCCGGGCTGTTGATCACACTCTTCGGCACCGGTCCGGTGTTCCTGATCAACGCCGCCAGTTCGGTGGCAGTTCTGGCCGCACTCGTGGCGATGCGCAGCAGTGAACTGGTGCGCGGTGCGCGTTCGGTCACCGATCGCTCGATCCGCAGCGGCGTTCGTTACGTCCGCAGACATCGCCACCTCATGGTGATACTGGCGACCATCTTCATGGTTTCCACGTTCGGCCTGAACTTCCCGCTGTCCCTGTCACTGCTCACCGCCAACACCTTCGAAGGCAACGCGGGCGGCTACGGATTGCTGGCGACGATGCTCGCGGTCGGCACCCTGGCCGGCGCTCTGGTCGCGGCACGACGTACCAAACCCGTCCGTCTGCGACAGTTCTTTGCCGGAGCGATCGCCTTCGGGATCCTCGAAGTCGTCGTCGGGTTCATGCCCACGTTCACGTTGGTGGCCTTGATGTTGATCCCGGTCGGCGTTGCCAACATCGCCTTCAGCACGGCCGCGATGAACATCATGCAACTGTCGGTCGATTCGGACATGCGTGGTCGCGTGATGGGCATCTACATGCTCTGCTTCCTCGGCGGAACACCCATCGGAAGTCCGCTACTCGGCTGGCTGGCAGAGATCACAGACCCGCGCATGCCGCTGATCCTCGGCGGCATCATCAGCGCGATCTCGGCCACCGTGTGCGCCATCGTCCTTCTGAAGGTCACTCATCAGCGCCCCACATTGGAGCGCGGAAAGCTGAGTCTGTCCACAACAGAGACCGTCGGCTGAAGGACTGCCCGACCTACGGTCGAGAATTCGCCCCCACCCGCACGGATCGAGTGCGATCCTGGGTGCGTGATCGATGTCGAACGGCCCAAGCTCGAGGGCAACGTCGCTGTCGGTGAAGGTCGGCGCATCGGTATCGCCGAGTTCGGTGCCGCCACCGGCCGGGCCGTCTTCTGGTTGCACGGCACACCCGGTGCCCGGCGACAGATCCCGATCGAAGCCCGGAGATACGCCGAAAGCGAGAACATCCGGATCATCGGCCTCGACCGTCCCGGCGTCGGATCGTCGACCCCGCACCGTTACGGGTCCGTCCATGCGTTCGCCGACGACGTCTCGACGATTGCCGACATCCTGGGTATCGGACGCTTTGCCGTGATCGGACTGTCCGGCGGTGGCCCGTACGCGCTGGCCGTCGCCGACGCGATACCCGAGCGGGTGGTGGTCACCGGCATCCTCGGCGGGGTCGCGCCGACCCAGGGTCCGGAGGCGATCGACGGCGGTGCGATGGAGTTCGGCAAGCTGCTCGCGCCGCTGCTCCCGACGCTGGGGATGCCGATCGGTCGGGTGCTGAGCTCATTTCTCCGTGTGGCCCGCCCGGTGGCCGAACCCGCCATCGGACTCTACGGTCGCTTCTCCCCCGCCGCCGACCGCGAACTGCTGCAGCGTCCCGAATTCAAGGCCATGTTCCTCGACGACCTACTCAACGGCGGCCGCAAACAAATGGAAGCACCGTTCGCCGATGTTGTTGTGTTCTGCCGTGATTGGGGCTTCTTGGTCAGCGATATAACCGGACCGGTGCGATGGTGGCACGGCGATCGCGACCACATCATCCCGCACGCACATGGCGAGCACGTGGTGGGATTGCTGGCCGACGCGAAACTCGTCACCATGACCGGGGAAAGCCACCTCGGCGGACTCGGCATGGCCGTCGACATCCTCGCCGAGCTGATGAGCGTGTGGGATCAGCAGACCGGGATCCTCATCCCCTGACCCCGCTCGCCGTACACATGCGGGACGTACGCTGTTCTCGGGTCTCGATCAGATACCTCGACCGATCAGAGAGGCAAACGATGTCCGACTGGGTGCGCAAGATCAAAGAAGAAGCCAAGGAGTTCGTCGCGTCCGCCGAGCAGGAACTGACCGTCCTCGAAGGTGTCGACGGAGTCGATCCGCTTGACCCCGACCACGACGAAGAGGACGAGGAGAACCCGAAAGAGCCTGCCTGAACCTTCGATTGAGCGACACATGGGCCCGTTCGACGGCACTTTCGGCCCGCTCGACGATCAGGACGGGTACGGCAGCGCTTGTCCGCCGCGCTGGTTGAGCATCACCGTCATCACGCCGATCTCTTCGGACTGCTCTTTGACCATGGCTGTCGCAGCCCGCCGGATCGCGGGATCCCCGGCCTCCTGGCTGGCGTGGGCCGCCATGTCGATCCCGCCCTGATGATGACGGATCATCAACTGCAGGAACAGGATCTCCGCCTCTACGCCCGCGGCGTCGTGCAACGCTGTGAGCTCGTCGCCATTGGCGGTACCCGGCATGGCTGTCGCAGTGGAATCGTCATGCCCGGCCGGGGCCGTTCCATCGGGCGCCGCCTGGGCCGTCCCCATGTGGCCATGGTCTTCCGGCTTCATCCAGCTCATCGTCTGATCACTCTGCAACGGCGCATCGAGCATCTGCAGCCATCCGGTCATCTGGCCGATCTCGCGCCACTGGGCGGCCTTGAGCTGATTCACCAGGCCACGTACATCCGGCGAACTGTCGACCGACATCATGTCGGTCATCATGATCGCCTGCTGGTGATGCGCCGACATGTCCTGGGCAAAACCGATATCCACCGCGGTAGCTTCCGTCTGTGGCTGCGCGGTGTCGTTATCGGGGCTGATGGCCAGCCCGATACCCAGTCCGATGATCAAGGTGATCACCAGAGCCGAGGCGGGCCACCACCAGCGACGAAGGGTTGATTCGGTCACCGCGGCGGGTACACCGAGGGATCCAGCTGCAAGGTCATGAACCCATTGTCCATGCACGTCACCCACAGTTGGTCGCCGTGGAACTCCGGGGGTGACAGACACCAATCGGCCGAGAGGTCGCCGCCTGCCAACCGGTTCTGATCGCTGATGATCCCATCTGCGCGCGCTTCCCCCTGCAGCACTGCGCGGGCCACCGCGAGCGTGCCGAGAATTGCCGGCAACTCGACCGAACCGAACAACGCATGACTCGAATTGGTGAGCTGCCCGACCTTGCCACGCTGTGCCGGAGGGTTGAAGTACGCGATCTCTCGGAAATGATCAGGATCTCTGATGTCGAAGACCCGGATGCCCGACTGAATCCAGCCACAGGCCATGGCAGTCGGATCGACCCGGCGATCGATGGCGCAGTAGTGCGCGTCGTAGCCGAAGACCCCGTTGCCGGCCGTACTCTGCGCCCAGCGGTTCGCATTCTCGGGCAGGTTGATCGCCAGCTTGATGGCGTTGCGCTGCGTGAGATTTGCCGAGTTGCTCGCGTCGAACAATTTGACGCCGCCCGAACCGGCCTCGTCGACCGAGAAGAGAAATGGCCGGCCGTCATACGTCGCGTAGATGTTGTGCTGCGTGACCTGACCATCGGCCCAGTACTTCTCTCCGAGATGCGGCATCAGCTGGGGCACAATGGTTCTGGGCTTGCGGTTCTGAACATCGGTGACGTCGATGACCGTCAGTCCGAACAGGTTCGCCAAATATAGGGTGTTGCCATCGGGCGAGAATCCCATGCCGTGGGCTTCGACTCCGGTGATCCCCGACCAGACGATCATCGGGTTACGAGGATCGGTGAGGTCGACGGCACTGAGATACCCCGGAGCGATACCGGATGCCCAGTAGGTGTTTCCGTCCGGCGAGAAGTCGCCCTCGTGGGTGGTGATCGGCATCGGCATGCTCAATTGGGAGCCTGCGCCGGTGTTCAGCAGTCGCGGGTGGGCGCAATCGCCGGAAATGTCGTAGACCGAGATGTAGCCGCCGCCCTCGAGAATCCCGACCCCGGTCCCGACCAGGAGACCGCGTTTCTGGTTGACCTTCAACGACTCCCACGTGCCACCCACCATGGCTGGTTCGGTGAGCACCGCGGAGAGTTTCGGGGTTCGCGGATCTGACGCGTCAATGACTTGCACCCCCGGATTTGGTCCGAGGAAGCTTGCCGGAAATGTCGACCCGGTGTACGAACAGTTCTTGTAGGTGGCGCTGACGATGCCGGCGCCCTGCCCCTGATACTGCCCGATCAGATCGAGGTTGCAGTTGTAGCCCTGGGTGCTGCGCCCCGACTTGCGGTCGGCCAGCGGGACTTCGCCCTGGATCCCCGTCTCCACCCGGTCGCCCTCGCGACACGAGGCCGGCGCAACCGCGGTCGGCCAGACATCGGTGAGGTCGTTGTAGCCAGGCGGTGCTGTCGCGACGGCCGGACCGGCCACAGCCAAGCCGGCCAACACCATCGTCATCGTCACCGCAACCCGACTCAAAGCGCGAACGATTTCATCCCGCGACACGTGTCCCCCTCCGGACGCACCACATTGTGCTGTCGCGGACAGTACCGCCGAGAGGTCCGGCGAAGGGGGGATTTGCCGATTCTGGCGTCAGTTGATGACAGGCAGGCTGTTGGCCAATGCAGTGAGTTCGTCCACCGTGGTCCCGGTGTCCACCGCGCCGAGTTCGATATAGACGCCGGGATGAGAGTCGACCGTCAACCCGATCCACTTGGTCTCTCCGACAGGGTCACCCACCACGGCTCGACCCCCTTGCCAGGTGGTGCTGCGGACATCGGTCCAGCCACGGATCTCCGTCATCCGCGACTCGAGCTGCTCCGGGCTGACATAGAAGTCCGTCCAGAGGTCGTACTCGGTGCCGTCGACCTCCAGGGCACATCGGAAGCCACCCTTGATGAACAGTTCACCCGAGCCGTCACGGTCGGTCCCCTCTTCGGGAGGAAGGGCATCGAACCTGGTCTCGCACATCATCGCGTTCCAGCCTTCCTCAGACGGAGCGGCAGGAAGCAGTTCGGCGAGTTCCGCCGCAGGTTGCGCAAGCAAACCCCACCCGGCTCCGACCTCGACGGTGGCTCCGGCGCTGGGTTCTGACAGCCGGCCCTTGTCGTCGACCGCTCGGACCGAATACTCGACCGTTGTCGAACCTTCCGGAGCGACGGCGGAGGCGTCGGTGAACTCACGATCCGAACCCGTGTACACAACCTCGGTGCCCCGACTCAGCAAGAACGACTCGGCATCGGAATCCGCAGACCATGTCACCTTCACCACGCCACCTTCCTGGGCGGCCTTGATGCTGGACGGCTCCGCGACATCTCCTGCGCCCCGGACAAAATAGGTGACCGCCATTGCGACCACCAGCGCCACGACCGCACCGACCACCACCAGTGGCCACGCCCAGCGCTTCACAGCGGGAGCTCATCGAGTACGGCCGCGGCATCGGCATTCTTGCCGTTGTCCATGACCACCGAAACGTCGTACTTCTCGAGATCGGGGTCGTCGAAAGCGAAGAGCAACGTGCCCGCCCAGTCGCTCTTCGGTCCGTCACCCTGGTAGAGCAACCCGCGTACACCCTTGTCGGTGGTGACCGTGGCCGTCTGAAGGTCCAGGCTGTTGAGGTAATCATCCCGCGCCTGCTTGGATTCGAACTCCCGCAACCGCACCGAGTACTCACCTTCGGTGGAATGACACAGGATGGTGCCGGTTTTGGGAACATCGGCGTCGACCGATCCGACACCACCCCAGCACGCCTCCCCGGTGACGGTGTCGGTCGACAGCGGGCTCGGACCCACGATGTCTCCGAAGGCCGCCGCCAGCTCCTCGACCCCATGCCAGCGCTGCGTCACCACGACTTCCCCACTGGCCGGACCATATGGGGAGGCATCGCGGTCGCCGGAACGGGCCGACACCGAATACGTGTATGCACCCGGTAGTGGCACCGGCTGCGAATACCGGGGATCACTACCGACGTAGATGACTGTTTCTCCTTGGCGCAGCGCGTATTCGGAAGCGCCGTCGACGGCAGGCCAGCTGATGTCCACCGCGGTCTCACCGACTTCTGCGGTGGGTTGTCCCGGCGTGGCAAGCGCATCGCCACCACCGAACATCAACAGCCCCACAACAACTCCGACAACCACAGCGAGAGCCACGATCGGGCCTGCCATCACCGGAGCACGCTTGAACCACGGCGGCTTGTGCCCCGGCCCCCCGGAGGCCGCACCAAAGGGGACGAAGCCCACACCCGGCGGACCTCCCGGTGGCGGTGTGGTCTGGCTGTAATTCGGATACTGCCCGCTCGGCACCTGCGGACTCGATGGCGACGAATGTCCGCCGACCGGCGGGCCGCCCTGGTACCCCGTGCCACCACCGGAATGACCGGGATTTGATTGGTACGGATTCGACTGGGGCCGAACCAGATTCGCCGACGGTGGATAGGTGATCGCGGCCGTCGCGGGCGCCGGGCCATGATGACCCGCATGGGACGGACCTGGTTGCGGCAGAACCACATTCCCCGGGATCGGCGCAAAAGCATGTTGTGCCCGGGTGCTCTGTTGAGCCCCGCCGCCCTGCAATGCCTCTTGCGCAGCCTCGGCGAGTTCTCGTCCGGAGTTGAATCGGTCGGCGGGCTTTTTGGCCATCGCCCGGGCGATCACCGCAGCCATGGCCGCCGGGACCGCGGGATTGGCAGCCGCCGGATTGGGCGGCGGGTTGAACATGTGCGCAGCCATCAGCCCCTGACTCGTCGGGGCATCGAACGGCGCTGTGGCCGTGAGGAGTTCGTAGAGGCTGCAACCCAGCGCGTAGATATCGGCGCGGTGATCGATCTCCTCCCCACCTACCTGCTCGGGCGCGCTGTACCGCAGCGTTCCCACCGTCATACCGACCGAGGTCAGGCTGCTGTCGGTTTCCTGCGCCATCCGCGCGATCCCGAAATCCGTGAGTTTCACCGCGTCCGGATTCATCGGATCGGAACCGGGCGTGATCAGGATGTTGCCGGGTTTGACGTCGCGATGGAGAAGTCCTTTGCGATGCGCGTAGTCGAGACCGTCGGCGACCTTCGCGATGATCGTGACCGCCAGACGCGGGTGAAGCGGTCCGCCCGACAGCATTTGGGCCGCATCCGTGCCGGGCACGAACTCCATCGCGATCCACAACTGGCCCTCGTGCGTGCCACGATCGAGCACATTCACCAGGTTCGGATGACTCAGCGGCGCGACCAGGTCTGCCTCGCGCTCGAACCGTGCACGGGTGTCCGGGTCGCCGCCGTAGGTGCTGTTGAGAAGTTTGATCGCGTCGGCGCGCGGAAGTCGCGGGTGCTGGGCCTTGTAGACCTCACCCATTCCGCCACGGCCGATCAACTCGAGGATCTGATAGCCACCGATGTGAGACCCGATCGCCACACTCATAGCCACTCGACCTTTCTCGTCACCCGCCGGCGGCGAGATGCGGTCGATACTATCGACAGCCGCCGATGGCACACCAGGACTCGAACAGCGATTAGTCCGTCTGATCGATCACGAAGAAATTCCCCGCCCAGCGGATTGAGCACATACGCTTACTCTCATGAAATCTGCCGGATCCCGGTTCCTCGTCGGCGCTGCATTGATCGGGGCTGCGCTGCTGACGACGCCGACACCCGCCATGGCCGGCGATCAGAGCACAACCTGCACGGCCGACGCGCAACGCGTCGGGGCACAGACGTACGTTGCCGCGCTTGCCGATCCACGACTCGCCTACGACGTACCACTGGCGGAGGACGTCATCCGATTCGAGAACGGACTGCAGACCGGCTTCTCCGGGTCGTTCATGAAAGCCGAACTTGCTGCCCACCTGCAGTACGGCGGCATCACCGGAATCAGGAACGCGACGTGGCGCCAGCACGGCAATCTGGTGCGATCGGTGTACGACCTCGACTACGGCTTCGCCGGTGTCGACCTCGCCGGAGCCACCGTCGACGAAACATTCGCCTTCGACGACCAGTGCCGGATCAAACGGATCGATGCGACGATCACCGTCCACCTCGCCTGAGCGGCAGCAGGCGGACACCTTTGACGACCAGGGGAGACAGAGCAGATGGGGCAGTTCACCAAGGCTGAACTCGAGTCGGAGTTCAGCAAGTTCAAGGCGGTCAACGACGCGGTCGCGGTCACTGGCGACTGGAATCGGTGGGCCGACCAGTTCACCGAGGACGCCGACTATGTCGAACACGCGCTGGGCACGTTCAAAGGACGCGAGGAGATCCGGGCGTGGGTCAACAAGACGATGGGACGCTTCCCCGGGAATCACATGGTCGGATACATCTCGTTGTGGCACGTGATCGATCCCGACACCGGCCGGGTGATCTGTGAGATCGACAACCCCATGCGTGACCCCGGCGACGGCAGCGTCATCACGGCCACGAACATCACGATCCTGACGTACGGCGGCGACGGCCTATGGGCAAAAGAAGAAGACGTATACAACCCCGCAGAGTTTGCCCAGGCGGCCAAAGCCTGGTGCAATAGGGCGCAGGAGCTGGGAAATCTCACCGAAGAGGCTTCTGAATGGCTCATCAAGTTCGGTAAATATGTCTGAAGCCCCGCGTTAGCTGCACCACAATCCCACAATGTCAGGTAACACTGACTTGCGCGGGCACGACGCCCCTGAGGTACTGATAACAGCTGGTGTGGCGCCGCTTTTACTGGCCGAGCGCGCCGCGCAACAACTTGGGTGACGGCATCACGATCCCGTACCCTGAAGCCTTACAGCCTAGCCCTTCCTGGAGGAATATCTGATGGCACGCGAGTTGACCCAACTTGAGCTACTGAAGGAACTGTCACCGGCGGCCGAAGAAAACGTCAACCGCCACCTGCGCACGACCAGGGATTGGCATCCCCACGACTACGTGCCGTGGGACGACGGCCAGAACTTCGCCGCGCTCGGTGGCGTCGACTGGGATCCCGAGCAGTCGCAGCTCAACGAGGTTGCCAAGGCCGCCATGGTCACCAACCTGCTGACCGAGGACAACCTGCCGTCCTACCACCGCGAGATCGCCGAGAACTTCTCGATGGACGACGCGTGGGGCCACTGGGTCGGCCGTTGGACCGCGGAAGAGAACCGGCACGGCATCGTGATGCGTGACTACCTCGTGGTCACCCGCGGTGTCGATCCCGTGGCCCTCGAAGAGGCCCGCATGATCCACATGACCAACGGCTATTCGCCGCTACAGGCCGCCGGCGACCGCGCCGACGAATTGGGCGAAGAGGCAGCAGGCATCCTCCGGTCGGTCGCATACGTGACCTTCCAGGAACTTGCCACCCGCGTCTCGCACCGCAACACCGGCAAGGCCTGCAACGACCCCATCGCCGATCGGATGCTGCAGCGCATCGCCGCTGACGAGAACCTGCACATGGTCTTCTACCGCAACATCTGCGGTGCAGCCCTCGATCTGGTCCCGGATCAGGCGATGAAGGCGATCTACGAGATCGTGTCCAACTTCCAGATGCCCGGCGCCGGCATGCCCAACTTCCGCCGCAACGGTGTCCTGATGGCCAAGCACGGCATCTATGACCTGCGTCAGCACCTCGAAGAGGTTGTCCAGCCCGTCCTGCGCAAGTGGAACATCTTCGAGCGCGACGACTTCGGACCCGAGGGCCAGAAGCTCCGCGAGGATCTCGGGGCCTTCCTCGAGAAGCTCGAAGCCGACACCCTCAAGTTCGAAGAAATGCGTGATCGTTCGCTGGCGCGCGAAGCCGCCAAGCGCGAAAAAGCCGCTGCCGCTTCCTAAACAGAAAATCACTGAACTGACCGCGCTACTGCCAGACACCGTCACCACCCCGACCACGGGTCGAGCTCCGGCTACGCCTCCGTCTCCCGCCCTGCGGATCGGGTCCATCGAGCTGTCCAGCCCGGTGGTCCTGGCCCCGATGGCCGGGGTGACCAATGTTGCCTTCCGGACCTTGTGCCGCGAACTCGAACTCGCGCGCACGGGCACCGTCGCCGGACTCTACGTCTGCGAGATGGTGACCGCCCGCGCGCTGGTCGAACGGCATCCGGTCACGATGCACATGACCACCTTCGGTCCGGAGGAAAACCCCAGGTCAATGCAGTTGTACACGGTTGATCCCGAGTACACATACGCTGCCGCGAAGATGATTGTCGACGAGAATCTCGCCGACCACATCGACATGAACTTCGGCTGCCCGGTCCCCAAGGTCACCCGCAAGGGTGGCGGTTCGGCGATTCCGTACAAGCGCCGACTGTTCGCGAACATCGTTGCCGCGGCGGTCCGCGCCACCGAGGGCACCGACGTCCCGGTCACGGTCAAGTTCCGGGTCGGCATCGACGAAGACCACCACACCCACCTGGACGCCGGACGTATCGCGGCCGCCGAGGGCGCGAAAGCTGTTGCGCTACACGCACGTACCGCGTCACAGCGCTACTCCGGCACTGCCGACTGGAACCAGATCGCACGCCTCAAGGAACACGTCACCGATGTTCCCGTACTCGGCAACGGCGACATCTTCGAACCCACTGACGCCACCCGGATGATGTACGAAACCGGCTGTGACGGCGTGGTCATCGGCCGCGGCTGCCTCGGCCGCCCGTGGTTGTTCGCCGAATTGAGTGCCGAATTGAACGGCACTCCAGCCCCAGCCGCCCCAAATCTCGGCGAAGTGGCGCAGATCATTGTCCGGCACGGCCAACTCCTCGCCGACCATCACGGTGAGTTCAAAGGCATGCGTGAGATCCGCAAGCATGTCGCCTGGTACCTCCGCGGGTTCCCCGTGGGTTCGGAACTCCGCCGCGAGATGGCGTTGGTCGAAACCGTCACTCAGCTGGCCGACCTCGTCGGACAATTGCCCGCTGACGTGCCGTTCCCCGACGACGCACACGGTCCGCGTGGCCGCCAGGGGTCACCATCGGCGGTGGCACTCCCCGAGGGCTGGCTCGACGATCCCGACGACGAAGCGGTCCCGGCAGGGGCCGAGGTCATGCATTCGGGCGGCTGAATCAGCCCCACCGCCGCGGTACCGTTCGCGAACTTCAGATTCATGCTGTCGCATCTTGGCGCTCCACACCGCACATTCTCATCCCTCACATAGGGATGCGCCCGTTTTGGTCAGTATCATCGAAACGGCGCCGTGCCCGCTGAACGTTCAGACGGGCCTGAGATACAGCCCGGCGCCCAGATGGCTGAAGGAACATGGGTGAGCGACGACGAACTCCGGGCACGTGCGTCCGCGGAACGCCGCGATGAGATTCGCCGTCAGCTCGGTGCACCCTCTGACGAGGTGCTGCGGGAGCCGACCAGCCGCGAGCTGATCGAGGGCGACCGCAATCGGTTGACCGTCCGCGAGCTGCTCAATCGGATGAATGCAGCGGCCAGGTCCGAGGACACGGATTCCGGCACGGATTCCGGCGATGCCCCGCAGAGCCCTGCGCCGCCCAGCTCTGCCTCCACGCCTCGCCGTCTCCGGCGCGTGAGCCCGGCCGATGCGCCGACCGAACAAATCGTCGGAGCCGGAGAACCCACGTTCGTCGAGGCCGACGCTAACACCGAGGTCATACCCGCCACTTCCGACGCCACGGTCAACAAATACATCCCGCCGATCAGCGCTGCGGCGCAGATTCCGGAACTGTCCACCGAAGACACCGTGGCCAGGGCGCCGCGAGCAGTGAGCTCCGGTCCCGCGGCGGCCCCACGTCGGCGCGCCACACCACCCGAAGTCCGCGACCACAAACAGCTCATGCACCGTGCCACCGTGGGTGGCCGTGTCCTCATCGCACTCGCCTGCGTGTTGGCGCTGCTCGGTACGGGCGCGGTGTGGGGCTATCAGAAGGTCAAGGACAGCGGCTGGAATACCGTCGACGCGGTGAATCCCGACAACGACCAGATTCGCGACAAACAGCTGCAGAACGGCGACGAGACCTACCTGATCGTCGGCACCGACACGCGAGCCGGGCAGAACGGCACCGTCGGCGCCGGGGACAGCGAGGATTTCGAGGGCAGCGCCCGCTCGGACACCGTGATCATGGTGAACATCCCGGCCGACCGCAGTCGTGTTGTGGCAGTGTCGTTTCCCCGCGACCTGCAGGTCGACCGGCCCGAATGTGCAGACTGGAACAACGACGACGGCAAATACACCGACGACGACATCCCATCGGCAACCGGCGTGAAACTCAACAGCGTGTACGGCGACGGCGGCCCGAAGTGCCTGGTCGACACCCTCACCTCCATGACCGGCCTGAACATCAACCACTTCATCGCCATGGACTTCTACGGGTTCGAGCAGGTGGTCAACAAGATCGGCGGCGTCGAGGTCTGCTCGACAACACCTCTGAAGGACTACGAACTCGGCACCATCCTCGCCAAGCCCGGCACGAAGACCCTGAAGGGCTCCAAAGCCCTGGACTACGTACGGGCCCGCAACATCGAAACCGAGGGCAACGGCGACTACGGACGGATCAAACGGCAGCAGCTGTTCATGTCGTCGCTGCTGCGTGGAGCACTGTCCAGCCAGGTCCTGACGAACCCGAGCACGCTGAACGGCATTATCGACACCTTCATCAAGTACAGCTATGTCGACCAGGTCAACACCGACAACCTGGTGGAGCTCGGACAGTCGATGCAGGGGCTCGATGCCGGCCGAGTGACCTTCCTGACCGTGCCGACCTCGGGTACCGCAGAGGACGGGTCTGGCAACGAGATCCCACGACTGGACGACATCGACGCGATCTTCAACGCGATCATCAACGACCTGCCGCTCCCCGGGGAGAAGACCGAAACCCCCGAATCCGGCACACCGACGCCCGGCCCGACGACAACTGCGCCCAAGCCTGCGGAGGTGACGGTCACCGCTCTCTCGCCGTACTCGGTTTCACTGCGCGTACTCAACGGCACCGGCACCAGCGGGATCGCCGCCGAAACCGCCAACGACTTGGCCAACTACGGCTTTGAGATCTACGGCGTCGCCGATGCCTCGGAAAACCGCACCGACACCGTGGTCCGGTACGGCCCGGGTCAACAGGGATCCGCGGCGACGGTCGCCCAGATGATCCCCGGTGCCACGATCCAGGCGGATTCAACGGTCAGCTCGGGCGTCGAGGTCATTCTGGGCAGCGACTTCTCCGGCACCTTGAACGACGCCCCGGCCGAAGGTACGCAGGTCAGGGTCCGAGAGTTGCCACGGGAGTCCAATCCCGACGAACTCCCCAACGACCTCACGGTCACCAACGCGGGTGACACCACCTGCGCGTGATGATCGGATCCGAGCCCCAGTACACGGCTGCCGTTCATTTGCAGTTCACCACCTGACAACCATTTGCCCTGCTTGTGGCAGTACGGTGGGGATATGCGTAGTGCGTACATTGAGCAGATGGCAGAACTCAACGGAGTTCTGGGACAGATGTGTGAGTTGGCGGGGATCGCGATGGAGCGGTCCACCCAAGCCTTGCTACAGGCTGATCTGGCCGTGGCCGAAGAGGTCATCGGCGCCCACGAACGGCTGACGACCCTGTCGACCACAGCCGAGGAACGGGCCTTCGCCATCCTTGCACTGCAGGCGCCGGTGGCCGGCGACCTGCGGGCGATCGTCAGCGGATTTCAGATTGTCGCCGACATCGAGCGGATGGGCGCGTTGGCGTTGCACGTCGCGAAGGTGGCCCGCCGACGTCATCCGGCCAAGGCTCTCCCGGAGGAAGTCAACGGCTACTTCGCCGAGATGGGCCGCCTGGCCGTCGCCATGGCATCGAGTGCTCGAGAGGTTCTCAACACCCAGAACCCGGAAGACGCACTGAAACTGCAGGACGATGACGATGCCATGGATGATCTGCACCGGCATCTGTTCACCGTTCTGATGGATCGTGACTGGCCGTACGGCGTGGCCGCCGCCGTCGATGTCACGCTGCTCGGCCGTTACTACGAGCGCTTCTCAGATCACGCAGTCCTCATCGGCCGTCGCGTGGTCTTCCAGGCAACCGGTCAGACACCGGAGCAGTTCTCCGAGGTCTGACCCCCGGCACTCATCGGCTGTCCGCGGCGATCTCGGCGATACGATCGCCGAGTTCGGCCGCGGTCCGGAATCGGTCACTATGCGGTGCAAGGCATTCCGACACCAGATCCCGTTCGGCAGCTGAGAGCGCAGCGCTGAGTTCGGGCTTGGTCGACTGCACTGTCCGGATTGCCACCAGCGGTTGCATGTCCGGCAGCTCGCCATAGAGCCCCTCACCGGTCAGCGTCCGATGAATCGTCGCTCCCAGCGCCCACAGATCCGTTGCCCGCGAGGGCGCTTGGCCGACCAGCATATCGGGATCCGCGAACTCGAGCGTCGCCGATGATCCGACGCCGCTGACCGCGGTCGCCGCTGTGATCACCCGTGCCAGGCCCAGCGCACTGAGCACACCTGCCGGCCTGTCCTGATCGCCGCCGATCATCACATTGGCGGGCTTGATGTCACCGTGGACCAGACCCGCCTCGTGCAAGTCGTGAGCCCCCCGTGCGGCGCCTTCGAGTACCGCCAACGCCTGTTCGCGTTGCAGTGGCATGGCGGGCGCAGCCATCGATCCGCCCGCCAGGTAGTCCATGGAGTACATGAACTGATCGCCCAATGCTGCCTCGTACAACCGAAGCAGGTACGCCGAACGGACTTCGGAGAATGTTCGGAGTTCACGGACGCCGCGGTGAAATGCATCTTCGCCCACCGGGTTCGAAAAGACCTTCAGCACAACATGTTCAATACCAAGTGAGAGCCGCTCCGGCGTCACCGCGAGGTACGAGATCCCGTGACTGCCCGCGCCGAGGGACCGGACGATCTGGTAGTCGGCAATCGCGGCGGGCGGTCTACGTTCACCGGATCCCGACGGCGGATCAACGTACATCGCTCACCCTCCCATGTGGAGACTCGAACAGCAGCGATCGGCTACCCACCCGCAACTGCGATCCCGGGTAGAGCACAGCTTCTTGCCCACGTCGCAACGTGATCCAGCCGGGAGCTCGGGGATGTCGCACATGGGTGCCGTTGACCGAACCGGCATCGATCACGCGAACCTCCCAATCCACAAGGCGCAGTTCACAATGCGCGCGCGACATCGAACCGGAGGTGTCGTTTATCCGGATCGGGTCCAAAGGCCCGATCCCGCCGGCGGCCACCCCACCGCGGCCGGCGACCATCGGTTCGGGGTCACGGCCGATCAACAGATCTCCGGCCACGACGTAGGTGGAACCGTCGTCGATCACCAACAGCCCCAAGGGCGGTCGCGGTCCTTGCACCAACGCGCCTGTGTGCCGGTCGATCCTGATACCGCAGCGCGTGCAGACCGGGAGGCGCGGATCGTTGATATGCCCGTTGACACAGAGCAATCCGTGGATCTGCAGCTTCTGCTCGCGTGCAGGCACTCTCGAGTTGGCGACTTTGACAGGGCGGTTGGCCACGTCGGTCGGCGCCGATGACAGCGCCGAATCCAACACATCCTGGGGTGGGACCAGCGTCGGTTCGGCAACACCTTGACGGAACCCGGCGGGTTTACGCGGGCCGCCGACGATGGGGAGCGGACTCCGGGCGCTCTGCGTCACCTCTTCGTGATCGTCGAGCCGAACGGACAACATCGGTGGTGCCAAACGTATTTCGGCGTCGCTGTCGGTGGCACCGACCATGAGCGGCGTGGACTCCGGTGCATCGGCCACCGGCGAGGTCTGCGGGATCATGTAGACCGCACTGTCGGTGGACGGCGACGCGGACGGCCACAGGATCATCCCGGCTCCCGGGGCTGCACCCTTCTCCAGGGAAAAGATGTGCGACGGCGCGATCCCGGAGGCTCCGATGGGACCGCCGGAGAGCGGGTCCGTCTCGTCGATGGTGACGGCGACCGCATAGAGGCTGCTGGGATAACTGCGCTGGACCAGGAACCCGGAGTCGGCCCCGCGCACCACCTCTGGGGACGCGAGTTCGGTGACGTACATCCGCGCGGTCGCGCCGCCGTAGACGAATACCTCGAGCCCGCCGCGGGAATCGGTCGAGATGACCGCGAAGTCGGGACTGTTGTCTTCGTTGGCCAGCAACCACTTGGTCAGTGACCGCAGTCGAGAACTTTCCTGCGTCCCGGACTCGGACGGCTGTTCTGTGGCGATCCGCGCAAGATCAGTCAGTGTCGCACTGCTTTTCATCGGATCGGCATCGATGAGCAGCAGCGACGGTCCGCGCCGGAGAGCGATGCCACGACCAGGCAGCACGCTGACCGGATGTTTGACCGTCACTCCCCCATCATCACCCATGCCGCCGGATTTTCACCCGTTCGGGGCCAGGCGACAATCGTTCGGACTAGCCGAATCGACCGGAGATGTAGTCTTCCGTGGCCCGTTGCGCGGGGTTGGAGAACATCGTCTCCGTATCGCTGACCTCGATCAGTTGTCCCGGTTGACCGACACCGGCCAGGTTGAAGAACGCCGTCTGGTCACTGACACGGGCAGCCTGCTGCATGTTGTGGGTGACGATGACGATGGTGAAGTCCTTCTTGAGCTCGTTGATCAGCTCTTCGATGGCCAGCGTCGAGATCGGGTCGAGAGCTGAGCAGGGCTCGTCCATCAACAGCACCTCAGGCGAGACCGCGATGGCGCGGGCGATGCACAGACGCTGCTGCTGACCGCCGGAGAGGCTGCCACCGGGCTTGTCGAGACGGTCCTTGACCTCTTCCCAGAGGTTCGCACCGCGCAGGCTGCGCTCGGCGACCTCGTCGAGCTTCTTCTTGTCCCGCAAGCCCTGCAGGCGAAGGCCGGCGACCACGTTGTCCTTGATGGACATCGTCGGGAACGGGTTCGGCCGCTGGAACACCATGCCGATGGTGGAACGCACCGACACCGGGTCGATGTTTTTGCTGTAGATGTCCTCGCCGTCGAGCAACACCTTGCCCTCGACGCGGGCACCCGGGGTGACCTCATGCATGCGGTTGAGCGTGCGAAGCACCGTCGATTTGCCACAACCGGACGGACCGATGAAGGCGGTGATGCAGCGTGGCGGCACTTCCAGGCTCACGTCCTTTACCGCGTGGAAGGCGCTGTAATAGATGTTCAGGTCTTTGATATCGAGGCGCTTTGCCATGAATCTGTACTTTCGTTCGCTACTGGAGCCGGCGGGCGTCGGGGGGTGGGCGTCGCGTCAGAATCTCTGTGATCATCAGAACTGCTGTGACATCAAAACTTCTTGGGCGAGAACACCTTGGAGACCAGCTTGGCGCCGAAGTACACGATCGCCACCAGGATCACCAGGGTCAACGCCGCGCCCCACACCGTGTCGAAGGCGCCGGGACCGTTGTTGTATTGCTGCACCATCATCAAAGGCAGCGACTGCTGGTTACCTTCAAATGGGTTGGTGTTGATCACCTTTGTCGAGCCGACCAGGATCAGGACCGGCGCCGATTCACCCATCACGCGCGCTATCGCCAGCATCACGCCGGTGACGATGCCCGACAGTGCTGTGGGAAGTACGATCAGCGCGATCGTCTTCCACTTGGGCACGCCGAGGGCGTACGACGCCTCCCGCAGATCCTGCGGGACGACCTTGAGCATTTCCTCGGTCGCCCGGACCACGATCGGTGCCATCAGCAACACCAACGCCAGCGCGACCACAAATCCCGAACGCGGCAGCCCGAACGTGGTGCGCCACACCGCGTAGATGAACAGCGCGGCCACGATGGACGGCACACCCGAGAGGATGTCGACCATGAAGGTGGTGATCCGGGCGAGCACCGAATTGTTGCCGTACTCCACCAGGTAGATCGCCACGAAGATGCCGATGGGGATCGCGATGACCGCGGCCAGCGCAGTCTGTTGAAGCGTGCCGATGATCGCGTTGAGCGCTCCGCCCCGCAGTTCCGACTTCTGCCACCACTCGGCGTCGAGAATGGTCGACAATCCGCGGGAGATCAGCGTCCAGACCAACCATGCCAACGGGATCATGGCGATGACGACGGCGGCCGTGACCATGATCGCGGCACCCTTGTCGCCGATCTTGCGACTTCGTTTGACCGGTGTGAAGCCCGAGGGTGTGCGCTTGACCGGTGCAGTGCTCGTGTCGAGAGTTGTCATGTCACTTGGCCTTCTTTCCGCTGATGACGGCCCGTGCCGCAGAGTTCACGATGAACGTCAGCACGAACAGCGCGAGGCCGGCGGCGATGTAGGCACCGGTCTTCGACGGTGAATCGAACTCGGCGGCATTGTTGGCGATCTTCGTCGCGAACGTTTCGCCGCTCTCCATGAGGTTGAAGTCGATCGGGCCCGCCGTCGAGATGATGAGCAGGAGCGCCATTGTTTCGCCGAGGGCACGTCCCAGGCCGAGCATCGATCCGCTGATGTACCCGGAGAATCCGAACGGGATCACCGCCACCCGGACGACCTCGAACTTGGTCGCGCCCAGCGCCAGCGCCGCCTCACGATGCCCAGCCGGTGTCTGCACGAACACCTCTCGGGTCACCGAAGTGATGATCGGCAAAATCATCACAGCCAGGACGATGCCTGCGGTGAGCATCGTTCCGCCGGTCGACATGTTGGTCACCTGAGATGGTTCCTGGAAGAGCGGCATGAAACCGAGGTTGCCCACGAGCCATTCGTTGAGTGGCACGAGTGCGGGCCCCAGGACCAAGATGCCCCACAGGCCGTAGACGATCGACGGCACTGCGGCGAGCAGATCGATCACGTAGGCGATCGGACTCACCAGCCGCTTTGGTGCGTACTCGGTCAGGAATATCGAGATACCCAGTGCGATCGGCATCGCCAGCAGCAACGCGATGATCGACACCACCAACGTCGCGTAGAGCAGGCCCAGGATGCCGAACTTCATGTTCCCGGGATCGGTACTCCACGGGCCCGAGTAGGTGAAGAAGTTCGCCTCGTTGTCGAGCATCGAGGGGACCGCCTGGATCACCAGGAAGAGTGCGATCAATCCGATGATCACCGAGATGAAGATGCCGGATCCGACCGAAAGGGTCCGGAAAATCCGGTCTCCCAGTCGAATCGCCGAACCGCCGGACTTGATCTGCGACCCGGCCGGTTCTGTTGTCCCGCCTCCACCGGTGGTGGTACCGGGTTGAGTCGTCGAGGAGCTCATAAGCCCTTTCGCCCTCGTCGTATCGTCAGTCTCTGTCATCGCCTTCTACCGCTTTTTCTTTACGGTCACCCTCGCCTACTCGATCAGGCCAGTGCGTCGATGGTCGACTGCAGCTTGGATTTGTATTCTTCGGGCAGGGGGGTGTAGCCCAACTCTGCCAGTCCCTCTTGGCCATCGCTCAGAATGGTGGTGAACGCATCTTTGAGGGTCTTCGAGACGTCACCTTCGTAGCCTGCGGAGCAGACGATCGAGTACGGCGTCAGCAGCAGCGGGTATGCGCCCTCCTCCTTCAGCCCGTACAACGCGTCGGTGTCGACGATCAGGTCCTTGGACGCCGGGTCCTTGAACTCGACCGCGTCGAGCGCCTTGGCCGAGGTATCACCGTTCAGCTCCGTGGCACCGACACCGAAGTCGACCTGCGCGATACCCAGACCGTTCTCCTCGGCGAATCCCCACTCGACGTAGGTGACCGAGCCGGGAGTCTTCTTGACGGTGTCACCGACACCTGTCGACTTGGCCGCACCCGAACCACCCTGACCCTGGAAGGCCTTGTCGTGCTCGTACGGCCAGGCCTGCGGCGCCGAGTTCTGCAGAAAACGCTGGAAGTTGTCTGTGGTGCCCGAGCTGTCGCTGCGGTGCACCGGCACGATGGCGGTGGCGGGCAGTTCAACGCCCGGGTTCAGAGCTGCGATCTCGGGCGCGTTCCAGGTGGTGATCTTCGAGTCGAAGATGCCCGCCAGCACGGCCGGGTTGAGGACAAGACCATCGACCCCGGGCAGGTTGTAAGCGATCGCGACCGGACCGGCCACCATCGGGATGTGCCATGCGTCGTTGCCGGCGCAGCGGGTCTTCGCCTCGGCGATCTCCTCGCCCTTCAGTGGCGAGTCCGAACCGGCGAAGTCGACGTCGCTGCTCAAGAACTTGGCAACACCGTCACCTGAACCCGAACCGGTGTAATTCAGCACGACGCCGCCATTGTCGGCGACCACAACCTGGAAGTGTTCCATCGCCTTCTGCTGCGCGGTTGATCCTTCACCGCTGACGGTGCCACCGCTCTCTTCGCTGCTACACGCAGACAGCACCAGAGCAGTAACCGCAGCCGCACTGACGAGCGCAGCACTTGACTTCATTCTCACCGAAGACTCCTCCATGGACTTTCCGTGACATCTCGCGATTCGAGCCGTCACCCGACGCTCAATGCGTCACCTGTTGAAAGCTAGAGGTCCGTCATGTCTGGATTACCTACGTGTGGTGAACCGCAGATGAATACAACATCGCCCCCTAGACGGCGCTCTCGCAGGGGAAACCAGAGGTGTCCACCCAATGTTCACCTACATGCCACCTCTACGACGATCTGATGTCCGCCGGACACCTGATGGTCGGTCAGCCGTAGGCCACATCGATCGCGTATTGCTCGAATCCGAGCTTGCTGTAGGTGTTCAGAGCGGCGGTGTTGTCGCCCTCGACGTAGAGCTCGACTTCGTCGACTCCCTGCTCAGCAAGGTAGTGCAGACCGGCGAGGGTCAGGAGGCGGCCGAGACCACGGCCTTGCGCCGCGACATCGACGCCGACGATGTAGACCTCGCCCAGCGACGGGGTGTGAATCTTGGTCCAGTGGAACCCGAGTAACCGGTGCGGGTCTGCCGCGTCGAAGGCCAGGAACAGCCCGGCCGGATCGAACCATGCCGCGCTTGTACGTTCTTCGATCTGCTGCGATCCCCAGCCGCCCTGTTCCGGATGCCAGGCGAACGCCACATTGTTGACGCGAATGATCTCTGCATCGTCGGAGGGTCCGGCATATGTTCGGAGCACCACATCATCGGGGACGACCAGTTCCGGCAAGGCGGGATTCGGCAGTGGCCGGCGCAACTGCAGTAATTGGCGTCGCGCAGTCAGCCCGGAAGCCGCGGCCAGGGCCCGCGCGGCAGGCAGATCGCCGTGCGCCCAGACCCGGACATCACCGGTGACGCGCTTACGCGTCTCGCCCAGCAGTGTCCTGCCGTGACCCTTGCGTCGGTGGTCCGGATCGACCACCAATTCGATCACCGCCAGTTCGTCACCGCGCGCCGGAGTCACGTTGGCGTACCCGACGATCTGGTCGTCGTCGCTGACGGTGACCTCTACGACGCCGGGACGGCCGACACCGTTGACGGCCTGCTCCCCCAACGGCGCGACGCCGTCAACGGCCGTCGCGGCGTCGAGAATCTCCTTGATTCGCCCGGTGAACTCCGGGCTGCCCGATTCAGCTCCCATTGGTGCTGGAACTGAACTCCGCGTCCGGGAACTCGACCTCATCGGTTTCGACAAGGCCATCCAATTCTGTTCCGTCCGTGACAGTTCCGTTCGTATCCGATGTTCGTCCGCCACGGCTTGGCCGCACGGCCTTGTATCCGACGTTGCGCACGGTTCCGATCAGTGCCTCGTACTCGGCGCCGAGCTTTGCGCGGAGTCGTCGGACATGTACGTCGACGGTGCGGGTGCCACCGAAGAAGTCGTAGCCCCACACCTCCTGCAGCAACTGTGCACGGGTGAACACCCGGCCGGCGTTCTGCGCGAGGTACTTCAGCAACTCGAACTCTTTGTATGTCAGATCGAGGGGGCGTCCCCGCAACCGCGCGGTGTACGTGCCCTCGTCGATGACCAGATCACCGAGAGTGACCTTGCCACTGGCTTCTTCTGCGGTGACGCCACGACTGCGAACCACAAGCAGACGAAGTCGCGCGTCCAATTCGGCCGGACCAGTGGCCGGCAACAGGAAGTCGTCAAGACCCCACTCCGAGTTCACGGCCACCAGGCCGCCCTCGGTCAATACAGCAACGACGGGCACCGATGAGCCCGTACTCCCCAGTAGCCGGCACAGACCGCGCGCGGCTGCCAGATCAGAACGCGCATCGACGATGGCTACGTCTGCATTTCCAGCTTCCATCAGCGACGACACCTCGGTGGGCGCTACGCGGACGGTATGAGCCAGCAGTGACAACGACGGCAGTACAGACTCAGGGGTGGGATCGGCTGTCAGTAACAAGAGATCCACAAACCACTCCGATCTCGAAGGTACGTATTTATGTACGCTGCCTTACCAACGTGTGCGAGACAGATGTCAGAATAGCGCCATATCGGTCTCAGCCCGTTAACAAGTCCCTTGTTGGCGAATGAACAGCGACGGTCAGCCACGGTGACCAAGGGCCCAAAGTCCACGTAAAGAAGGGTTTAGGTGCGCAAACTGCTGGTCGGCGTGCTCATCGTCGTCCTCGCTGCGGTCGGCATCGACTTCGCCACCGCCGCCTACGCGGAGCACCACTATTCCCAGGCTCTGCGAACAGCCTCCGAATTGGAGTTCGACCCCGAGGTCACGATCACCGGTTTCCCCTTTATCGCAGCCGCCGCTAGCAACGATTACGACCGGATCGGTATCACCGCCAGGGGCACTGACCTGGGAAATGGCCGGCGCGGGGACCTCCGCTCCAACCTGTCCGGCGTCGAACGGGTCGGCGGCGCCTGGCTGATCGGGAAACAGACACAGCTGCGGGCCGACAAGGTGAGCGGCTCACTGAAGATCGATTCGGTGAACCTTGGCCGTTTCCTGGGTCTCGACGACCTCACCGTCACAACACCTGCACCCGAGGACAAGGCCGGCGGAGGCGGACCCGGCGACGGCATCCTTTCTGCCGACTCGGGCATCATTCTGACCGCGACGATCAGTTTGCCAAAAGTGGGTAATGTCGGTCACATTCGGGGTACCGACCACCAGAAAGTCAGTGTTTCCGCCGATCTGTCGATCAGCGGTGGCGCTTTGCGGATCGACGCAACCGGTATCTACTCGGGCTCCGCGGACCACGTCGACTCAGATGTCTCGCCGCAGCAGCTGCCCGACGTGTTGTCACAGTTCTCTCGGACACTGCCCGTTCTCCCGCTTCCGTGGTCGCTGCCTGCATCGTCGGCGGCAACCGAGGGCAGTGACGTAGTTCTCACCGCCGATCCGAAACCGCTGGTGGTGACCGCAGATGACTTCTGGCATGGGTCTTGAAAACCCGGACACGGAGCGAAGCGGAGCTGGGCCATTGACTGGACACGGAGCGAAGCGGAGCTGGACCAAAGTGGGTTGCATGCCTGCGGTAGTCTGGCGCTCATGCAACTGGGCCGTGAGTTGATGCTCACACGTCGCCGGGCGATCGACTTCTGTCGTATCGCCAACTGTTGCTGTCTGAGCCGGTAGTCGACGGGCTTTTCACAGTATTTCTCTGTGCCCCGTATGCCGGTGCGCCTCCTGGACAGCTCTGCGCTGTTCCAAGGCGATCACCTCACGTCACCCGCACGTCCCGATCTCTTTCGATCACCGAACAACACCTGAACGCAATACCCCTCTACGAAAGGAAAACCATGGCTCGCTCCGATGTCCTGGTCAGCGCTGATTGGGCTGAGCAGAACCTGAAGGCCGACAAGACCGTTTTCATCGAGGTCGACGAAGACACCTCGGCCTACGAAGGCGGCCACATCGAAGGCGCCATTCGCCTGGACTGGCGCAAGGACCTGCAGGACGGCGTCCGTCGCGACTTCCTGAACCGGGAGCAGTTCTCCGAACTCCTGTCGGCCAAGGGCGTTTCGAACGACGACACCGTTGTCCTCTACGGCGGCAACAACAACTGGTTCGCCGCGTACGCGTACTGGTACTTCAAGCTGTACGGCCACAAGGACGTCAAGCTGATCGACGGCGGCCGCAAGAAGTGGGAACTCGACGGCCGCGAGCTGTCGAAGGACGAGGTCACCCTGTCGGCCGCGACCTACAAGGCCGAAGAGCCCGACACCAGCATTCGCGCCTTCCGCGACGAGGTCATCAACGCCATCGGCAGCAAGAACCTCGTCGACGTGCGTAGCCCCGATGAGTTCTCCGGCAAGATCCTCGCGCCGGCTCACCTCCCGCAGGAGCAGGCTCAGCAGAAGGGCCACATCCCCGGAGCCATCAACATCCCGTGGAGCACCACCGCCAACGAGGACGGCACCTTCAAGTCGGACGAAGACCTGGCAAAGCTGTACGCCGACAAGGGATTCGACGAGAGCAAGGAAACCATCGCTTACTGCCGTATCGGCGAGCGCTCAAGCCACACCTGGTTTGTGCTCGATCAGATCCTCGGTAAGAAGAATGTCAAGAACTACGACGGCAGCTGGGTCGAATACGGCTCACTTGTCGGCGCCCCGATCGAGCTGGGAGAGAACAAGTAATCATGTGTGCTGCGCCTAAACAGGGACAGAATCTGCCCGCCGGTGTCGATACCGAAAAAGAGACCGTGTTGACCGGCCAGGTGCTCGACACCGACGGCAACCCGGTGGCCGGCGCATTCGTGCGTCTGCTTGATGGAACCGGCGAGTTCACCGCCGAGGTCGTCGCCAGCGGTACCGGCGACTTCCGCTTCTTCGCCGCCCCCGGAACCTGGACGCTGCGCGCGCTGTCGTCCACCGGTAACGGCGACGTCATCGTGAAGCCCGAAGGTGCCGGCGTGCACGAGCAGAACGTGACCGTCAGCAAGTAAGAGCCTCGGCTCTGACGAAGGCCCGGTTCACCTTTCGAGGTGGACCGGGCCTTCGTGCGTCCAGAGAGGAAGCACCCCTGTCTGCTCTCCCGGTCCTCCCTCGATCAGACGCCATGACGGCTCGGCAAAAGTGAGGGAATCCCCACACGCAACGCGATCCGGGCGGACGCTAGAATACTCAGGTGGTCATCTTCTTCGAAGCGTTGTTGGTACTGGCGAGCGTTCTGATCGTCTGGTTCGGCCTTTACGTGCTCTACCGGCTGGTCACAGACGAATCGTGACCCGTTCTGGCAACGAGGCGGTCAATCAGGCCGCCATCAAGGCTCAGGAAACCGGCAGCAGGAACATCCCGTCGCTGCCTGACCTGCCGCTGCCCGACGACACCGCCAACCTTCGCCAGGGTCCGGATCTCCATCCGGGCTTGCTGGCGTTGTTGCCGTTGGTCGGGGTCTGGCGTGGTGAAGGGGAAGGTAATCACCCCGAAACCGGCGACTACCGTTTCGGCCAGCAGGTGATCATCAGCCACGACGGCCAGAACTACCTCAGCTGGGAGTCCCGCTCATGGGTCATCGCAGAGGACAGCGATGAGGTCACACCCGACCTCCGCGAATCCGGCTTCTGGCGCATCGGCGCAGACGATGTCATCGAACTTCTCCTCACCCATGCCGAGGGATGGATCGAACTCTTCTACGGCACCCCGTTGAACCAGACGAGCTGGGAGCTGGCCACCGACGTGGTGATCAAGTCCGCGTCGGGTCACCAGGCCGGCGGTGCCAAGCGTCTCTACGGTCTCGTAGAAGACGGCGACCTCGCGTACGTCGAGGAACGCATGGACAGCGACGGTGACCTGGTTCCCCGGGCGTCCGCGAAACTGCGCCGCTACGTCGGGTGAATGACGGAGGCGGCGCGATAGCCCGCAGCCAACTCCTCGTGCAGCCCATCTCGGTTCGGCTGCCAACCCAGGGCGTAGGCGCGCAACGACTCGCCAACCACCTGATCCATCAGTAACGCGTCTGCGAACGCGGCACCCAGGCGTGATCGCGTGTCTTCCACGGTCGCGGGGATCAATTCTGCTCCGGGGTGTGCGGCCTCGTGAAGATCGACCACCGATGCCGTACTACTGACACCGATCACTCTCCCTCCCGGGTTGCTCTGCAGTGCAAGCACATACAGCTGCGCAAGATCACGGACGTGAACCAGTCCCCAGTGTGCAGAACCGTCACCGATGAGTGATACCTGCCCGGACCCGACACCTGGTGCATCGACGACGAGGTTCGGGATTCCACCACCGTCGCCGTACACGATTCCCGGAGCAACGATCGTGGCCGCCACCGACGACTCGAGCAGCCGGTCTTCCTGCTCCACCCGCCACGCGACGATGGCGGGCGGATCGAGCGGAGAATCGTCCACAAACCCGGTATTCGATCCCCACAGCCACATGCCACTGGTGTGGACATACGGTTTGCCCGTCCCGTCGAACGCAGTTGTCACGGCATCGATGACCGCCGAGTCGAGTGCGCTGCTGGTGGCGTCACCCGGGCTCGCCGTGTGGACGGCTCCGTCGGCGTCGGCAAGTAGACGGCGCACCGCAGCAACATCGAAGAGGTCGACGACCAGCGCGTCGGCACCTCGATCCCGCACGGTCTCGGCAGCCTCCTCCGAGCGCACCAGCGCCGTCACTGCCGTGCCCCGTGCGATGAACTCGTCGAGAACCGCTCCCCCGATATAGCCGGTCGCCCCGGTCAGCAGAATTGTCATGTCTCACCTTTCACAGTGGATAAATGGCCTGTGATCAGGACACTATCTGCCAGATACCGGTGACTTCAACGTGCCATACTTACCTGATGGAAAGCATCCAGCCCACCGGCCATGCCGCCCTTGAGTTCCCGCCAGACGAGGTTCGCCGAGCTCCGTTGCGTCCCCTCCACGGTGACGTCCTCAAACCATCCTGTCCGAGCCGCATGGTCGTCGAGCGACTCGGCGAAAGATGGACCTTGCTCGTCCTGATCGCCCTGCGTAACGGGCCGATTCGATTCACCGCACTCCGCGAGATGATCGGCGTGGTGACCCCGAAAGTGCTGACGCAGACCCTGCGCGGCCTGGAGCACGACGGACTGGTCCTGCGCACGGTCTACCCAGAGATCCCACCGCGGGTGGAGTACGAATTGACCGAACTCGGCGTCTCGTTGATGGGCCCGGTGGACGCCCTTCGGCTGTGGTCAGAGACGAACAGCCGGCACATCGTCGCGGCCCGCGAGGCAGCCGACCGCCAGTCCTGATCGCGATGCGTGGACCCGGCCTCCCAACCCGCGAAAAAACGGGCAGACCCCCGCACCACCCACTGAGCAGCGGGTATCCGACCAGGACGAGGCCGGGGGTGCGGGGGTCCGGTGACCAACGTGGATTTCTCTCCATACCAATTGGGGTACAAGGTAATCCACCAATCGGCCGGCTAGCTGATGGTCACCTCACGTGTCCTAGAAATCAATTTCAGACCACCTCCTTCCTCGTGTACCGACGAAGCTACTCCCGGTACCGCGACTCGGCAACAGTATTTTCTGTCGGCGAAACCTCGGGGAGGGTCAACACCAGATCGGCATGGTGACGGGCCGGGAGGCGATGGGTCACCACCACGACCGCCCGGTCCGGCTCGACCAACGCTGTCGTGGATGCGTCGAGCAGTTCGGACTGCAATCGATCAGAATCGGCGCGGTCCAGGTTCTCCCCCGGCTCATCGAGCAAAAGTATCGGCGCTTCGTTGATCAGCGCGCGTGCGAGCAGCAAACGCCGACGCTGACCTCCGCTGATCGAGTCCGCACCGGCATCCAGCGGAGTGTCGACTCCCGCAGGGAGTCCGGCCACCCAATCACCGAGCCCGACCCGATTGATCGTGTCGATGATCAGGGCATCGGAGGCATCACCGCGCGAGACCAGCAGATTCTCGCGGACGCTGGTCGTGAAGATGTGACCGTCCTCGGCAAAGTAGCGGACGACGTTGTCGTCGGGCCGGGTGACCGTACCCGCCACCGGCGTCAACAGGCCGGCCAGGGTGAGGAGCAACGACGACTTCCCACACCCGCTCGGTCCGACAATCGCGATCCGTGACCCCGGTTCGATGTCGAGGTCGATCCCGTTGTCGCCACCGAAGACCTCGCCACCCGGCCAACCCCAGCGCAGACCACTGGCCACCACTGCGTTCGGGTCCGTGCCCGTAGTCACCGTCGGCGCCGGCTGCTCGAAATCGTCGGCCCGGTCGACCATCGACATGATCCGGCGAGCAGAGTTTCGGCTCTTCTGAAGCTGCAGCGCCGCCTCGGTCATCGGCCCGGTCGATTCGAATGCGCTCAGCGGCAGCAGGATCAGCACACCGAGCGCCATCGGGGATGCCCCATCAGCCAGTCCGATCCCGACCAGAGCCGCGGCCAGTACCGACACCCCGACCGCCAGCGGAACCGCGGCACCGGCCCAGGCACCTTGCCTGGCACCACGATCACCGGCATCGGCAGCATCGGTCTCGGCGGTTCGGGCCTCGTCGAGCAGCACCTGACGCCGCCCGGCAACCGCCAGTTCTGCGGCATGGTCGAGCAGGGTCATGATCGCGCCTGCGTTGCGCGTCTGGGCTGCGGCCTCGGCCCGCGCTGCGCTCTGGGCGCCGCGGACCGCCAGCCACGGCGCAATCACACCGCTGACCACCAATGCGACCGCCAGTACCAGCGCCGCCCACAGCGACACGATCGCCATGATCGCCACCGCCGCACCGGACACCACGACCGACACCCCGATCGGGATGATCGCGCGGATGAGCGCATTGCCGATCTCGTCGACGTCAGTCCCCGTCCGCGACAACAACTCTCCGCGCCGCAGCCCCACCGAATACCCGGCCGGGCCCCCGGCCAGTGCCAGATAGAGTCGACTGCGCGCCGTCGACATCGCATCAAATGCCAGGTCGTGGGTGGCGAGCCGTTCGAGGTACCGGAACAGGCCTCGGGAGATACCCAGTGCCCGAACCGATGTCACAGCCACCGACAGGTACAGCACCGGCGGCATCTGCCAGGCCCGGGTGATCAACCACGCGGACAGGGCGGCCAGGGCCAGGGCGCTGCCCGCTCCCAGGATTCCGAGAAGCAACGACCTGGCCACCGGACGGCCGCGCAGACCCAGTAGGCCCAGCGCCCGCCAGAGCGGATCGCCGCGAAGGCCTCGATGAGCAGATATGTTGTCAGTGTTCGGCATAGGTCACCCCGGTGACTTCGACTATGTCGTCGGCAACGGCCAGCATCGCCGGACGATGGGCGACCACGATGACGGTATCGCCTGCCACAGCCCGCGACTGCAACGCGCGCGCCACCGCCAACTCTGCATCGGCATCGAGGTGGGTGGTGGGCTCGTCGAGCAGCAAGAGCGGCGCAGGCGAGGCGAGTACCCGGGCCAGTGCCAGACGTTGTCGCTGTCCGGCGGACAGTCCCACTCCACCACTGCCCAGGATCGTTTGCCAGCCGTCAGGGAGACCGGCCAGCACGGAGTCGAATCCGCTGGCCCGGCAACCGAAATCGCGCTCGCTGTCCCCTACCGGACCTGTCATCGCGAAGTTCTCCGCGACTGTGCCCGGCACCAGGACCGGATGTTGGGGCAGCCAGGCCACCTGCTCCCACAACGCCTGCTGATCGAGTTCGGTGACCGGCACATCGCCGATCAGGACTGAACCCTCCTGCGGTGACTGCAGGCCCAGGATGGCCGACAGTACCGTCGATTTCCCGGCCCCGTTCGGGCCGGTCAGCACTGTCAGGTGACCGGGCGTGATGGTCGCGGAAAGATCGTGCGGCGCCCAGCCGTCGCGGCCGTGCACACCCAGACCGGCCACGACGATCTTGGCTCCGGCGACAGCCACCGTTCGGCTTCCCACCGAACGTTGGGTGGCCCCACCCTCGATGATCTCGAATACTTCACGTGCACTGGCTGTTCCGGCCTCCGAATTGTGGAACTGTGCACCGGCCGTCCGCAGCGGCAGGTACACCTCGGGCGCAAGGATCAACGCGAGCACACCTCCGTAGAGGCCCATCTCGCCGTGCACCAGACGCAGGCCGATGCTGACCGCCACCAACGCCACCGACAACGTCGCGAGGAACTCCAGCACCGCACCCGACAGGAACGCCACCCGCAACGCCTGCATCGTACTGCGTCGATGCGCCTGCCCGAGTTCGCCGACCCGGGCGGCCGGCTCCCGCTCGCGCCCCAACGCACGCAAGGTCGGTATCCCCGCGATCAGGTCGAGAAGCTGAGAGGACAAGCGGCTCATCGCCGTAAGCCGATCAGCGGTTCGATCCCGCGTCAGGCGACCGATCAAGATCATGAAGATCGGGATCAGAGGCAATGTGATCACGACGATGACGGCAGAGGTCAGATCGGCCATCGCCATCACGACCACCAGCACCGGGATCGCCACCACCGAGAGCAGCAGCGCTGGAATGTATCCCGTCAGATACGGGCCCAGAGCTTCGAGTCCCTGCGTGAGGATCGTGGCGAGCCGATTGCGCCGCGCCAGGCGTTCACGGGGCGGGGTCCGGGCCGGATCCGATACCGCAGCAAGCGCTTCTCGGCGCAGGTCCGCGATCACCCCGGCACTGGCCCGGTGCGCGTATCGGTCGTGGATGTACACCGCCATCACCCGTACCGCGATGGCCCCGCCCAACGTCCACAGGTGCCAGGCCTGGGCGTCCAGACTGCGCCGATCCGGCGACACGATCAGCTCGGACAGGATCGACGCAACCATCGCGGCGGTGACGATCACGCAAATCACCTGTGTGATCGTCATCAGCACCGTCAGGATCAAATACCGGCGCGAGGTCCGCGAATAGCGCCACAGCCGTGGATCAATCGGCGGGCCGGATGCCGCCGGTGTCGCCGAGGTCACTTCGACTGCTCGACCACTTTCGGTCGGCGCAAGGGCAGGCCGATCGACGGCGGAATCTGACTCGTGGAAATGCGCTGGCGGAACACCCAATACGTCCAGCCCTGATAACACAGCACCAACGGGGTGAAGATGGCCGCGGCCCAGGTCATCACCACCAGCGTGTGATGGCTCGACGCGCTGCCTTCGACTGTCATGTCGAAGGCCGGATCGAGCGTAGACGGAATCACGTTGGGGAACATCGACCCGAGGATCAGGACCACGACGCCGGCGATCGCAAAGCAGGTGGCGACAAAGGCCCAACCCTCACGTCGCAGATACGCCAACCCGGTCGCGGCGATGATCGCCACTGCCGCCACCCCCAGCGCGATCCACGTCCAGCCCTGGCCGTAGGCGATCTGCGTCCACAGACCCCAGACAGCAGCAACAGCCGTGGTGGGGACGGCAAGCGCGAACGCCGTCTTCATCGATTCTCGTTGCAGGTCACCAGCCGTCTTGAGGGCCAGGAACACCGCACCATGGGTGGCGAACAGCATTGCCGTGGCCACACCACCGAGCAGAGCGTATGGGGAGAGCAGGTCGAAGAAGTTACCGGTGAACTGTTCGTCACCGTCGATCGGCAAACCGCGCACCAGGTTTGCAAATGCGACGCCCCACAGGATCGCAGGCAACCACGACCCCAGACCGATGCCGAAGTCGGCCCACCAACGCCAGCGCGGGTCGTCGATCTTTCCGCGCCATTCGATGGCCACGACGCGGACGATCAGACCGAACAAGATCAGGAACAGCGGTATGTAAAAAGTGGTGAACATCGTTGCGTACCAGTTCGGAAAGGCCGCGAACAGCGCGCCGCCACCGGTGATCAGCCAGACCTCATTGCCATCCCACACCGGTCCGATCGTGTTGATCATCGCTCGGCGACGGGTATCGCCGGGTATGCCGTTCTTCGGGCGGCCGAGGAAGGGCAACAGCATGCCGACACCGAAGTCGAACCCCTCGAGTACGAAGTATCCGAGGAACAGAAAGCCCACCAAGCAAAACCAGAACTCTGCCAGACTCATTGATCTACCTCAGTCCTCAGTACGCGAACGACAGTTGCTTGGGTTCATCGGATTCCGGCCGGTCGTCCGACTCGGGCCCCTCCGGGCCATCACCCGGACCGTTGATCGGCGGGCCGGCATCGGCAGGGGTCGGCCCTTCCCTGGTGTACTTGCGGATCAGCACGAACCAGATGACACCGAGTGCGCCGTACAGCAACGTGAAGATGAGCAGGCTGGCCAGGACCAGGTAACCCGAATGTTGGCTCACCCCTTCTTGAACCGTCAGATGGATGCTCTCGAGCCCGTTGGTGTCACCCTGATTTGCCGGGTTGGGCACCACCATCCAAGGCTGCCTGCCCATTTCGGTGAAGATCCACCCCGAACTGTTGGCCAGGAAGGGAGTCGGGATCATCCAGATGGCAAAGGTGGCAAACTTCTTCGAATCCGGTATTCGGCCGCGGCGCATGAACCACAGCCCCAGCACCGCCAGAGCCGCCGACCCGAGCGCCCAGCCCATCATTGCCCGGAATGCCCAGTATGTGACAAACAGATTGGGCTTGTAGTTGCCGGGACCGAAGTTGGCAACGTGCTCGGCTTGCAGTTCCTCCACACCCTGCAACGTCGAGTTGAAGTTGTTGTCGGCCAGGAACGAGAGCATGTTGGGAATCTCGATGAGGTGTGTCACCGATTCACAGTTGTTCTGCGTCCCGATTGCCAGAATCGAGAAACCTGCCCCGGTTTCGGTGGTACACAACGATTCCGCCGATGCCATCTTCATGGGCTGTTGCTCGAACATCAGCTTTGCCTGCTGGTCACCGGTGATGGCCAGGGCCACACCACTGACGATCATGATCCACAACGCCAGGCGCGTCACCGGGCGGTACAGGGTTCGCGCATCGTGCTCGAGTTGGTCAGCGGTCTTGCCGTGCATCGACGGCTCAGGATCGTCCGCGACCGCAACCGTTCCCTCACCGGAGCTCACACCGACCGGCACACTCTCGCGAAGCTTCTTGGCCCGTCGCATGTTTCGGACCATCCACCAGATTCCGATGGCGGCGACCAACGTGCCCGCAGTGAGGAACGATCCCGCGATCGTGTGTGGGAAGGCAGCCAGTGTGGTGCTGTTGGTCATCACGTCCCACAAGCTCTTCAGCTCCGGACGCTGCTTTTCCTCATTCCACTGCGCACCCACCGGATGTTGCATCCACGAGTTTGCCGCGACGATGAACCAGGCCGACGCGTTGACACCGATCGCGACCATCCAGATCGTCATGAGGTGCACTTTTTTCGGCAGCCGGTCCCAGCCAAAGATCCACAGGCCCAGGAACGTCGACTCCAGGAAGAACGCCACGAGGCCTTCCAGCGCCAATGGTCCGCCGAAAACATCCCCGACGAATCGGCTGTACTCGCTCCAGTTCATCCCGAACTGGAACTCCTGAACGATGCCGGTGGCCACGCCCAGTGCAAAGTTGATCAGCAGGATCTTGCCGAAGAATTTGGTGGCCCGAAGCCACTGTTCCTTGCCTGTCACCACCCAAACGGTCTGCATGATCGCCACCATCGGCGCCAGCCCGATCGTCAGCGGGACCAGGATGAAGTGGTAAACGGTGGTGATGCCGAACTGCCATCGGGAGACGTCGAGTGCGTCCATGTTTTCTCAATCGCCGGAGGTCTACTACGGTCGGTAGTAGCTGCAGATTACGCCT
Source organism: Williamsia sp. Y853 (assembly GCF_056786495.1). Taxonomy (NCBI): domain Bacteria; kingdom Bacillati; phylum Actinomycetota; class Actinomycetes; order Mycobacteriales; family Nocardiaceae; genus Williamsia; species Williamsia sp. Y853. Next base: position 391,908 of record NZ_JBXCJC010000004.1, on the reverse strand, counting down.
CTGAACCGAAGCCGAACAAGGCGTTTAGCGCATATTTGCTGTGCTGATGGCCACTTTCGACAGAATGGGGCACAAGGGCCCGCACCGGCCGGGACCCTCGACCCGGGCCGTGCTGCTCTACACCGCGACACCTCGATCGCCTGTTCATGGCGACGGTATGCATAACTAAAAAATAGAGCACCGACAGGCGCCGCGCGCCGTCAATGAGATAAACGCGAAAAGGGAAATAAACGCGAAAAGGCGGCGTCCCCCAGAACAGGCGACGCCGCGACACTTCGGCGGGCCTTACTCGACGGCGCGGTCGACCAGCGCGGAAAAGTCTTCCGGGTGATCCGGCGTCACCATCGTGTAGCCGTTCAGTTCTGTGACCCTGGTGGCGAGCGTGATGCTCGATACCAACCAGACCGCCTCGGCGCACACAAGATCGGCCGGACTCAATGGCGCGATCTTGGTTTCCCACCCCTCTTTTTCGGCCTGTGCGAACAACGCCTGCTGGGTGGTGCCTTCCAAAATGCCGGATTCCGCCGGCGGAGTGGTCAACGTCTTGCCGTTGACCACGATCACGGTCGAGCGGGGACTTTCGAGTACGAGTCCCTCGCTGCTGGTGTAGATGACGTCATCGGCGCCCTGATCGGCGGCGTAGCGCAGGGCCGCCATGTTGGTGGCGTAACTCAACGTCTTGGCACCCAACAGCTGCCAGGGCGCCGCGGCTGCGAGGTCAACGGAGTAGCCACGGGAAGCGGTGATCACCTTGACCCCGTGTTCACGCACCTTCGACGCCCGCTCGGCCACCGGCCCGACGGTCAGGTACTCGGTGGCGCCACCACCATCACGCGTCAATCCGGTCTGGCTGCCCGTTTTGGCCGCCACCGCATCCACCGGTGCCGATTCACGTCCACGCGAGTAGACCAGCCGCATCAGCCCCTCTGCCGCGTCGTTCGCCTCGGTCCAGACGCGGGCGCCGGTGGCGACTGCTTCGGCCCACTGCTCTTCGTCCGGGGCGGGCAGATCGAGCGCCTTCGCACTGCGCGAGAGCCGCTGCAGGTGTAGTTCGACGCAGCGGGCCGTGCCGTCACGCACCAGCAGCGTCTCGAAAACACCGTCGCCGCGCACGGCGGCGAGGTCGTCGGCATGCAGGATCGGCACGTCCGGGTCGAGAACAGCACCGTCAACAGTCACCAGAATTGGTTGAGCCATAGCGGCAAGGGTAGCGACCACACTCGTACCATTGGGAAGGTGACTGAACTGTTGGAATCATTGCGCCCCTCAGGAGCCGTCGGCGGCCTGGAAAATACGCCGGATGAAGCCGTGGCCTGGCATTTCGGTGACCCGTTCGGTGAGCAGCGTGCCGCCACCACTTCCGCGGCCGTCATCGACCGTTCCCACCGCGGTGTGATCGCACTGACCGGGGACGAGCGCCTGAGTTGGCTCAACACGATCTCGAGCCAATTCGTCACCGATCTCGCGGACGGTCGCAGTGCCGAAAACCTGAGTCTGGACGGCAACGGCAGGGTTGAGGACCACTTCGTACTGACCGAACTCGATGGGACGACCTGGATCGACACCGAGCCATCGCGGTCCGAGCCGCTGGCCGGTTTCTTGCAGAAGATGGTCTTCTGGGCGAAGGTCGAGGTTGCTCCCCGCCCCGATATGGCGGTACTGACGCTGCTCGGACCTGCCACCCGCACCGGGGCGATCGCGCAGCTACTACAGATTCCAAGTGCGGCAACGGTTTATGACGCCGGAAAGTTGCCCGACGGCGGTTTCTGGCGGGTGATGCCCGCCCTGGGTGATCACGCGTCGGTCGAATCGATCGATCTGGTCATCCCCGCCGACCAGCTCATCGCATGGTGGAAGAGCCTGACCGCGGTCGGCGCGCGTCCAGCCGGGATGTGGACGTACGAGGCGCTGCGCGTGCCTGCATTGCGTCCCCGTCTGGGGATCGACAGCGACGAACGCACGATCCCGCACGAGGTCAATTGGATCGGCTCACCAGACGAGTTGGGTGCGGTTCACCTGAACAAGGGTTGCTACCGGGGCCAGGAGACGGTCGCCCGGGTGCACAACCTCGGCAAGCCGCCACGACAGATGGTGTTGCTGCACCTCGACGGCAGCGCCGAGCACCGACCGGCCACTGGTGATCCGGTCACTGTCGGGGGCCGCGCCGTTGGCCGTGTCGGCACCGTCGTCGACCACTTCGAGTACGGCCCGATCGCCTTGGCCCTCATCAAACGCGGCGTACCGGCCGACACCCAGCTCGACATCAACGGCGCCAGTGCCGCAATCGACCCGTCGTCGGTGTCGGCTGATGACCGCGTCCAAGCCGGACGTGCTGCCATCGACAAGTTGAAGGGCCGGTAGTCAGCGTGCGCAGCACCTTGGCCAGGCCCCGGGCAGACAAGTTGAAGGGCCGTTGAGCCTGGCGAAGGGCACGGTGCTCGCTGTCTGCGCCGTGCACGAAGAACATGCCCTCGCCGGTGAAGTCGGACACAGTGCGATCGACAAGCGAGCAGTCGAGGGCCCCGTCGACGTCGACGAGTTCGGCCTCACCATCGACCATGTCTGCGACACCAAATACCACGGCGGAATCGATCAGGCGGTGTACGCATACGGCGACGACGAAGCTCGGCGATGGGCCGGCGAACTAGGGCGTGAACTCCCCTACGGATGGTTCGGTGAGAACCTGCGCATCTCCGGGATCGCGACCACCGACGCCACCATCGGCGAGCAGTGGCAGGTCGGTGAGCGCCTGCTGCTCGAGGTGACCATTGCCCGCACTCCGTGCCGCACATTCGCTGATTGGGCGCAGGAAGACCACTGGATCAAGCGTTTCTACGCACGGGCAGATGTGGGTTGTTATCTCCGTGTCGTCGAGGGCGGCCAGGTCCGGGCCGGGGATCGGGTCACTGTCGTCTCACGGCCAGACCACGGCGTGCTGGTGCGCCATCTGATCACCGGGCCCGATACCGATTCGCTGAAGAAACTGCTCGCGATCAACGATCTTCCGCCGAAAGTGGTCCGGGACGCGAACCGCTGGCACCGGCTGGCAAAGAGGTGACCGCGACGCGGCCGGTCAGTCGATTCCCGACCTGAAATCCGGTGCCCTGTTTGTTAATTTTCGCGACCGGCGGACGAGCTGGTCCGCATCACCCCTTCGGGCACGGTAGACTGACTTCCACGACCATATTTGTAAACACAGAATGGGGCCGCCACACGTTTGGCCGCCCCTTCATTGCGCGAGGGGGTCCCCAATGGGCCGCGGCCGGGCGAAGGCGAAGCAGACCAAGGTTGCTCGTGAACTGAAGTACAGCTCACCGAACACCGACTTCGACAGCTTGCAGCGAGAGCTGTCGGGCAGCGAATCAGTTGATCCGAACGATGGGATCACTGATGATCGGTGGTCCGATGAAGAAGGGTGGCGGCGGGCCTGATGGCCGTCGTGGGCCCGGTTTGAATCGGGACCCGATACCTTTTTCGACAGCCCCCTGAAGCGCTAGACCTCAGGCGGGCTGTTGGCATATCCCCACCCAGGCGACGTTTGAGCCGACACTGCTCCCTCGCCGACGACATCCCCGATCAGGTCCGGATACGAACTCCCGCCTGAATACAAAAAAGGTTCGGTCGACGCGAACGTCGACCGAACCTCTTCGTTTTCAGGCGCATTCAGAACCGCGGGTGTACGCCCATCAGTTCTGCGATCCCGTTCTTTGCGCTCTTGACCTGCTCTGTCTTGGTCGAATGAGACTTCTTGATCGAGCCGAGCACCCAGCAATCCAGGTGTCGTGCGGTCAGTACCGCCAGCGCCCGATCAGTGTCTTCGGGTGCAACGACCGCGACCATTCCGACACCCATGTTGAAGGTGCGTTCCATCTCGGCGCGTTCCACGCGGCCACGCTGGGCGATCATCTGGAAGATCGGTGCCGGTGACCACGTACCGCGGTCCAGTTCGGCCACCAGACCGCCGGGGATGACGCGGGCGAGGTTCTCTGCCAAGCCACCACCGGTGACGTGCGAGAACGTACGTACATCGGTTTCGGCGGCAAGCGCGAGGCAGTCCTTGGCGTAGATGCGCGTCGGCTCGAGCAGTTCCTCACCGAGGGTCCGTTCGAACTCCTCGACATGACCGCCGAGATCCATGTGGCCCCACTCGAGCAAGACCTTGCGGGCCAGCGAGTAGCCGTTGGAGTGCAGACCCGAGCTACCCATCGCGATGACAACGTCGCCGGGCCGAACACGGTCCGGGGACAGCACGGAGTCGGCCTCGACGATGCCAACGCCGGTGGCAGACAAATCGTAGTCCGACTCGCCCATCAGGCCTGGATGCTCAGCCGTCTCGCCACCGAGCAGGGCGCAGCCGGCTTCGACACAGCCGTCGGCGATGCCCTTCACCAGTTCTGCCACCACTTCTGGCACGACTTTGCCGACCGCGATGTAGTCCTGCAGGAACAGCGGTTCGGCGCCACAGACCACCAGGTCGTCGACGACCATGGCGACCAGATCGCGTCCCACTGTGTCGTGCTTGCCCATCGCCTGAGCGACTGCGATCTTGGTGCCAACGCCGTCGGTGGACGATGCCAGCACCGGTTCGCGGTAGTCCTTGAGTTTGAACAGTCCGGCGAATCCGCCGAGGCCACCCATGACTTCGGGACGCAGGGTGCGCTTGGCATGCGGGGCGAACAGCTGCACTGCCCGCTCGCCGGCGTCGATGTCCACTCCCGCCGCAGCGTAAGAGGCGCCGCCGGGCTCGTTGTCGGTCATCTTGCGTCAGGTTCCCGTTCTCGAAAGGTTGGCAGGAAAATCCTGCCGGGGCGGTGAATAATCCGGCTTCACGCTACCCGAGCGTCGTCAAGCCACTACTGATGGGCGGTTCGAAATCTGCGGGTACGGACATGCATGTACCCGCAGCCGATCTTCGCCGATCCTGATGACACGCGATGTCGAACTGGTCAACCAGCACAGTTTGCGCTGGTTGCCCAGCTCTCACGGACGTCGGACAGCGCTGGCGTTGTCGTTGTCTGCGATGACTTCCTGATCGGTTGCCGTCTTCTTGAGCATGGTCTCGAGGACCGCCTTACCCATCGATGTCTCGCGCGGCAATTCGATCGGGTACTTGCCGTCGAAGCAGGCGGCACACAGATTCGAGGCAGGTTGCTCGGTGGCCGCGATCATCTCTTCGGTGCTGATGTACGCGAGTGAGTCCGCACCGATCGCCTGGCGAACACCTTCGACCAGATGCTCTTCGGAGTCGGTGCCGTTGGCGATCAGTTCGGCCGGAGACGCGAAGTCGATGCCATAGAAGCAAGGCCAGCGCACCGGGCTCGACGCGATCCGCACGTGAACCTCGGCGGCTCCTGCCTCCCGGAGCATCCGGACGAGCGCGCGCTGGGTGTTGCCGCGGACGATCGAATCGTCCACCACAACCAGGCGCTTGCCGCGGATGACCTCTTTGAGGGGATTGAGCTTCAGCCGGATACCCAGCTGGCGAATGGTCTGCGAGGGCTGGATGAATGTCCGGCCGACATAGGCGTTCTTCATCAGACCCTGGCCGTACGGGATACCCGATTCCTGGGCGTATCCAACCGCCGCCGGGGTACCTGATTCCGGAACCGGGATCACCAGGTCGCCATCGGCCGGGAACTCACGGGCGAGGCGACGACCGATTTCGACCCGGGTGGTGTGCACCGACCGGCCACTGATCACGCTGTCGGGACGGGCCAGGTACACGAACTCGAAGACACAGCCTTTGGGCGTGGCCTCGGCGAAACGACTGCTCCGGACGCCATCGGCGTCGATGGCCAGGAGTTCACCGGGTTCGATCTCGCGGACGTAGGAGGCACCGACGATGTCGAGGGCGGCGGTTTCGGACGCCACCACCCAGCCGCGATCGAGGCGTCCCAGACACAGCGGGCGCACGCCGTGCGGATCGCGCGCGGCGTACAGGGTGTGCTCATCCATGAAGGTGAGACAGAAGGCTCCGCGCAGCGTCGGCAGCAATTCCATCGCGGCCTGCTCGAGGGTTGCGTCCGCAGCGCCGTGGGCGAGCAAGGCGCCCACCACGTCGGAATCCGAGGTCGCGCCACCGGCCCGACGAGAACCCATCAAGCCGAGATCGCGTGCCTTACTGGCCAGGTCGGCGGTGTTGACGAGGTTTCCGTTGTGTCCCAACGCAACACCGGTGCCGGCAGCGGTGGTCCGGAAAATCGGCTGCGAGTTCTCCCACGTGGTCGACCCCGTGGTGCTGTATCGGCAATGCCCGATTGCAACGTGGCCCTGCATGGCGCCGAGCGTCTGCTCATCGAATACCTGGGACACCAGACCGAGGTCTTTGAAGACAAGTACTTGGGATCCGTCGGCCGTCGCGATGCCGGCGGCCTCTTGTCCCCTGTGCTGCAAGGCATATAGGCCGTAATAAGTGAGTTTTGCCACATCCTCACCAGGTGCCCAGACACCGAAAACACCGCATTCCTCACGCGGTTCGTTCTCTGGCTGGTCGGCATCGAGCAGATTCTTGCTGTTTATCGACAGCTCGGTCACTGGCACTCCCGTTGGTGGGCTGGTGGAGGGCGTACGAGCGAGTCTACGGGCACGAGATTCACCATTGCGAATCGCTACGGCGTGTCGTTGCCCGCACGGGACGGGTGTCGATGTCACACGCGCAGCAATGGCAGCCAATGAACGATCTCGGTTGCGCGGCTTCCGGACGCGGAAACCCTGCCGTCCGCAAGCGCGCCTGAGAGATCCAGTTGACCGGTTGCCAGCAGCAACCAGGTGCGGGGATCGGTCTCGACAACGTTCGGTGGGGTGCCGCGCGTGTGGCGAAGTCCTTCGATGCACTGGACCGCCACGAACGGCGGCACCCGCACCTCTACCGAGCCACCCGGCGCGAGTTGGGCGAGGGTTCGCGCGGTCATCCGGACAGCGTCGGCGATCTCTTTCCTCGTCGGCTCGACGGCTTCGGGGTCACGCAGCCACGGCGCCACGGTTTTGACGGCTGTTCGCATTGCGGCCGGGTCTACCGACTTATGAGGTGCCACAAACACATCGTGGCACCCACTCACCGCCGCACGGAACCGCGGACTCTCCCGCGCCGTCCAAATCGGGATATACGGTGAGCAGACGCGGTCACCGGGGGGTGCTCGTATGGGGGGACATCCGATGCCATTGTTCGAAACAGATACTGCGGCGACCCGCACTGATGCCGGCCGCTATCGCGCACTCGGCGCCGAGATCAACACCATCGACGCCTCAGCCTCCACCACAGGCATCGCGGAGTCGTTGCCCGGTTCGAAAGCCGGTGTCACCGCGGCGCGTAGCGGATCTGCGGTGGATACCGCGTACAGCGCGGTGGCGACCCGATTGTGCGCGTATGCCGATGCCTCGGTCGCGGCCACTGAAACCTTCGACAACACTGAAGTGAACTCGGCAACCACGTTCAAAGCGCTGCGGCTGCAGTGACCTACACCGTCAGCGGCGTCAGGAAATGGCAGCCCTCATTGTTGAGCGACGCTGCAACAAGCCTTGAGACGTCCAACATCGACTTCGAGTCCAAACTGGACTCCGCGCGTTCGGTAGCTCTGAACCAATACCAGTCGTCGGATGGGCACACCGCCGAAGCGGCGTGGCAGAAAGCCGAAAAAGACCATCGGCTCGGTATTCGCGTAGCCGATACAACAGACAAGGTGATCGAAGCACTCCGATCCGGCGCGACCCGGCTGCAATCGGTCCGCGACAATGCGCTCCCCAACGTCACTGCCGCAGTGCTGAGCAACTTCGAGGTCAGCGACGACTGGAAAGTCGGCGCGTACGGCATCGCGGGGCCGTATACAGCCGACGAGCTCGACAAGCAGGACGAGGATCGGAAGGCATTTCAAGAAGCCATCGATGCAGCCTTGCAACAACTCGCCGATGAAGACGATGCGGTGGCTTTTGCACTCGACGGCGCCAACGATGAAGTGGACGCCACGAAGGGCGATGTGACGGCGGGCCGCGACTACGCTCCACCGTCTTTGGTGGGCTTGACGCCCGAGCAGGCCAAGACCGTTTTGGACGACCCACGGTTCCAGGAATGGGTGAAGAACCACCCGGATGCGGCAAAGCCGGTCCTGGACACGGCGTTTGATGCCGGCTTGGTTCCAAAAGAGGGCTATGGAGAGTTTCTCCAGAACTATTGGCTGCGAGAGTCACTAGAAGAGGCTGGAATCGATCCATCGCAATGGGATCCGTCGAAGGGCACCGAATACAACACCGAGACGATCACCAAGGTCTACGAGTACTACGGTCAGCTCTTCCTCGATCATCCCGAGCTGCAGTGGGCGGGGATGGCCAACATGATCGGCCCGTCATTCGCCGGAGGCTTTTACGATTTGGCAACGATGCGTGACATCGCGAAAGGCATCCAAGGCCCCGCCGGCGCAGCACTCCCATCAGAAATCGCACCGATGACCAAAGCTCTCGCGGCCCTGAGCGATCCGGAGATCGCCTACTACGAGCAGAAGTTCCTGAGCATGCAGAAGGAGATCTTCGAGGATCAAGCCCCCATGCACGAGGCATACCTCCACGGCGGGACCGCAGAAATCGACCGGATGCGGCGCGCAGCCCTCATCGACCCTGACACAGGTCGTGCGTGGCATCAGATAGACGACGGGGTCACACAAGACAATTCTGCGCTCATCGCCAGCGGAAATACCCAGCTACTTCATCGCGAACAGTTCGACATCATCGCTGACGACTATGAGGAAATGCGGAACCATCCCGTGACGGGCGAGGCAATGACGTGGATGTTGACCACCGTAGGCACACCATCCATACCCGGGGCTCATGCCTACCCTGAGTTGTATCCACACGACTTTGAATTGGAAAACAGGAGATACATCCCCGGTGCGGTGACTGTGCAAACGCCATTCCCAGAAGGAAATATTGCCGACGAGAATCAACGGTGGCGACTCATCACGGAGGACACTCTGCCTGCATATCAGCGTCTACTCGCGGAAGATCCGAATGAAGCCCGCCGGATTGTCGGCTCCGATTTTGATGCCCGAGTCGACGAGCAACGACTCGATAACCAAATGGGCGGCATCCTCAGCAGGTTGCTCACGGACTGGAAGTTTGATCCCCATTGGTGAAATCAGCGCAAGTCCTAGTAATTTTGGTGACAGTCATCGGATTGTTGGCCGCATGCACAGCCACCGCCGACAACAAGGAGAACCCCGTGACATCCACGTCAGACTCCCCTGGCCCCCTTGAGTTCTCGTTGCTTACCGACGAGGGCGTACAGCAGATCAAGGACAGCCGGCGCGCGCGTTTCGATTTCCGCGACCTCACCCTCACCAACACAGACGCCGGACTCCCTGCCGACTACAACAAAGACGTGATCATCGGCGGCGCAGGAAAACCCGACATCGAACTCACCTTCCTCGGCCCCGACGCCCAAGACACCGTCACCACCAAAACCATCTGGATCACCCACTACGGCGGCGAACAGTTCGAAGACCTCATCTTCTGGCGCTCCTTCGACACCCCCGAAGCCGCACAACAAGAACTCGCGCAAGTCACCGCACGCTGGGGAATCCTCCCCGAAAACGTGGAGATGTGGACAAGCATCGCGAGCAAGGCCGGCGAAGACAAAGAAAAAAGGAGCTTGGGCTCCGGAATCGGACCCACCGGACTCATCATCGACATGAACGCCAGCATCAAAAACGGCGTCCAGGTATTTCAGTACTACGTCAACCTCAGCCCACGCACTTACAACCCGGAAAACATCGACAGCATCCGAACCACCGGCATCAGCACTCGCCCCGTGAGCTGACCTGCACACACAGACGACCAACGACATGCCGATCAAAACCAGCCAACGATGTGCCATAGCAATGGTGACCGCCCTCATCTGCCTGCTGTCCGCCTGCACAATCACGAAAGTCGATCAGGAAGCGAAAGCAATTTCGTTGGAGCCGAAACTCCCGGGACAGCCTGGATTTTCACTCCTCTCGACCGCCGGCGTCAAGCAAATCCGAGACAGCCGGCTCACGCGCTTTGACCTTCGAGACCACACAATAACCAATGCAGAGGTAGGACTTCCGGCCGAGCACAAACGAGACGTGATCATCGGCGGCGCAGGAAGACCCGACATCGAACTGACGCTGGTCGGACCCGACGCCGAAGAAACCGTCCGCACCCAAACTATTTGGGTAGCGAATTCTCGCGACGGGCAGTTCAACTACATAACCTTCTGGAGATCGTTCAGTAGTCCTGAAGATGCGCGACAGGAACTCGCCGAAATCTCCGCCCGCTGGGGAATACTCCCCGCAAATGTCGACTCCTGGACGGAAATAGCAGCCAACGCTCGCGAAGATAAGAAAGAAAAGCAAAATCTCGGATCCGGAATCGGTCCGACCGGCCTCATCGTCGATCTGAACGCGAGCATCAAAAACGGTGTTCAAGTCTTCCAATACTTCGTGGTCCTCAACGCCAAAAACTACACCCCAGAGAACATCGAGAACATTCGCACCACGGGCATCGGCGAGATCGTAGCCAACTGAGCCAATACACATGCGCACGTCCTGGCCTAGGAAGGTGAGCTCGATGTCGAAATTGCCAGCACCGCCGAGTCCGTTGACCGACCGCCCACGGCGTTGCGGGTCTGCAATGACGCACCGACTACCCTCGTGAAGAGAACCTGCATTTCGAAGGAGCGTCACCACCATCAGCGCCACCCTGCACACCACCGGACTCACAGCCGGTCACGGCGAACGAACGTTGTTCTCCGATCTCGACCTCACGGTGGCCGACGGCGACGTCTTCGGTCTGGTCGGCGCGAATGGCGCCGGCAAATCAACGCTGCTGACGCTGCTCGCCGGAGTCGGATCAGCCGACTTCGACGGCACCATCACGTTGAGCCCGCCGGACGCCGAGGTCGGCTACCTCGCGCAGGAAGCGGAACCGACGCCGGGCGAGAAAGTCTGCCAGTTCCTCGCTCGACGGACGGGCGTCGCACAGGCACAGTCGGCGATGGACGCCGCGGCCGAAGCCTTGGGCGAGGGCGGCGACGACCTCTACTCCCCTGCGCTGGACCGCTGGCTGCACCTGGGCGGGGCCGACTTCGACGAACGGGCCGATCAGGTCGCGGCAGACCTGGGTCTGACCGTCGACCTCGATCTGCCGATGTCGGCGTTGTCCGGTGGTCAGGTGGCGCGGGCAGGGCTGGCCGCACTTCTGCTGTCGCGCTACGACATTCTCCTGCTCGATGAACCGACCAACGACCTCGACCTCGACGGCCTCGCGCAACTCGAGGACTTCGTGTCGAGCTCGCGGACGCCGATGGTCGTCGTCAGTCATGATCGCGAGTTCCTGGCACGCACGGTCACCGGCATCGTCGAGCTCGACCTCGCCCAGCAGCAGGTGTCGGTGTATTCCGGTGGCTATGAAGCCTTTCTGGTCGAACGTGAAGTCGCCCGTCGCCACGCCCGCGAAGCATACGACCAGTATTCCGACACCAAAGACGCGCTGACCGATCGCGCTCAGATGCAACGTAATTGGATGGAACACGGTGTCCGCAATGCGCGGCGCAAATCCAAGGACAACGACAAGGTCGGCAAGGGCCTGCGGCTGGAATCAACCGAGAAGCAGGCGTCGAAGGCCAGGCAGACCCAACGTCGCATCGAACGGCTCGAAGAGGTCGCAGAGCCCCGCAAGGAGTGGGAGCTCCGCATGGAAATCGCGGCCGCGCCTCGTTCGGGCACCGTCGTCGCCACCCTCAACGAAGCGACGCTCACCCGTGGCGAGTTCACGCTGGGTCCGATCAGCACCCAGGTCGACGCCGGCGATCGGATTGTCATCACCGGCGCCAACGGATCCGGAAAGTCGACGCTGCTGTCGTTGCTCCTCGGCGGGCAGGCACCCGACTCGGGTTCGGCGTCGCTGGGCTCGGGGGTGCAGATCGGCGAGGTCGATCAGGCTCGGGGATTGTTCACCGGCGACACCGCACTTGCCGAGGCGTTCGGCGCCCAGGTCCCCGATCAGACCGATGCGGACATCCGAACCTTGCTGGCCAAGTTCGGATTGAAGGGTCATCACGTCACCCGCCCAGCCGACTCGCTGTCACCAGGTGAACGGACGCGCGCAGCGCTGGCCCTGCTGCAGGCACGCGGTGTCAACTTGCTCGTGCTCGACGAACCCACCAACCACCTGGACCTACCTGCCATCGAGCAGCTGGAGCAGGCGGTTGAATCCTTTTCCGGCACAGTCCTGTTGGTGACCCACGACCGGCGAATGCTGGCCACCGTCCGGGCCACGCGGCGCTGGCAACTGGCGGACGGCAAGTTGACCGAGACGTTGGCCTGAGCCGAAGGCGAGGTACCGGGCCCTAGGTTCGGCGACGCCGGGTCCGCGGCTTCCAGGTCGAGTAGGCCAACGCCGTGAGCGCGTCCGCAGTCCGGTCACAGAACGCCTCCTGCCCGGTCAGACCAACCGTCAACGCTCGGATGGCCGTTGTCGCAACAAGGAGATCGAAGACCGCGTCGGCCCGCTTCTCCAGCGCCTTCGCGGGCATCTCGGGTAGGTCGCCGCGCAGTAGATCCCGCATCATGATCCGGACGTCGCGCTCAGATCGGTTGACGAGACGCTCGTAGAGATCCTCCTCATGCTGGTAGGCCAGCATGAGACCCGGAATCGCCGCTCGCGCAACGGGATTTGCGAAATGCTGCAAGAACAGCAATGCCCAGGTCCGCAGGTCGTCCCACAGGTCACCGGTGGCCTGTGGGACCACACCCGATTCGGCCGTGCCGAATGCGGCGTCCTCGATCAGCGCCTCCCGGCGTGCCCACCGGCGGTAGATGGTCGGCGCCCCCACCCCCGAGCGCCGGGCGATCGCGGTAATCGTCGCCGCCTGAAAGCCGCCCTCGACCAGTAGATCCCGCGCGGCCTGAAGGACATCGACGTCCTTCTGAGGATCACGTGGACGACCGGGTTGCGGCTGGGCAGAAGTGGTCACCCGATGAAAGTACCGCAAAACGACCATTCAATTACGTTCCATGCCCTAACGTATTGTCCGTCGCCCCCAGAGGTCGCCCCGAAGAAGGAGACTGCGCCGTGTTGACACCCAACGACGAGATCTTGGCTCACCAATTGCCGACCACGTTCGACCACGTATCGCAGAGTGATCTGCGCTGGGTGGAACGCGTTGTGATGTACGGATTCGACAAATCCGGCGACATCAATGTGATGACCGGAATGGCCCGCTACCCCAACCGCAACGTGACCGATGCCTATGCGATGATCACCAAACGCAACGGCCCGGCCAAGGTGATCCGAATGTCCACCACACTCAATCCCCAGACCGGCGGACTCGGGGAATACACGATCGGCCCATACACCTACACAATCCAAGAACCGTTGCGCCGGGTGCGAACTCAGATCTCCCCTAACAGCCAGGGATTGAGCCTGGATTTGAGCATGACCGGACAATTCGACGCCTACGAGCAGACCGCCGCGTTTCATCGGGTCCGCGGGCGCGTCTCGGAGGACGCCCGCCGGTTCTATCAGAACGGTCTGGTCGAAGGCTGGATCGACATCGACGGTGAGCGCATCGAAATCGATCCGCAGCGCTGGTGGTTCGGCCGTGACCACTCGTGGGGGATCCGCAGAGGCGGGGGCGGCGGCCTCCCCGATGGCACCGAACTCCAGCCCACCGATCTGCCCGAAGGTGTCCTCTACTACATGGGGATCTTCCAATTCGACGACGAGCTGGTGCATTTCGCGCAGCGCGAGAACAGCGACGGGTCGAGATGGCAGTTCGAGGGTGAACTGCTCTACCCCATCGATTCCGGGCGCCCACACGAGGCGATCATCGATGTCGAGCACGACCTCAAGTTCCGTGATGATGCGCGCGTTGTGTCCGGTGGAACGTTCACGATCGTCCGTGGAGACCGTTCGACCAGCACCATCGAGGTGCGCCCGATGACCGACTTCTGGCCCGGGCTGGCCGGTTACGACCACTACAACGGCTACGCCAGCGGCTACTACCGCGGTGACGACTTCCTCGACGGTTTCACGGTGAACACCAACGACGCAGAGGCGTTGGCGCCCGTTCGGATGCTCAGCGAGACTTTGTGCGAGGTCCGGATGGATGGCAAGGTCGGGCACGGATTGGTCGAGATGGTCTTCATGGGCGCCTATCCGCGCTACGGATACACGGGCTGGTGACGCCGGTGTTGCCGTCACGGTTGTCGGCCGATGAGCTCCCGGCTGCACTCGAAGCCGTACTACGACACAGGTTTCCGTCCGCCAATCGCGCGACCATCGCCAACTGGAGAGCCGCCGAACAGGGTTTTTCCACCGAGACGTACCTGTTCGATCTGGTTGACGTTGACATTGAACCGACAGCGACCGCACAACCGGAATCGCAGGGACTGGTGTTCCGGCGACCACCCGACTTCGCGGTCCTGCCGGACTTCGATCTCCGGCGGCAATACCTGGTGATGGAACGACTCGCCGATTCCGCGGTCCCGGTACCGAGAATGCGGTGGATCGACGCAGAGGGAATCGATTTGGGCACGCCCTACTTCGTCATGGACCGCATCGATGACGTCGTCACCGTCAGTGACGTACCCGCATACCACCAACAGGGCATCTTTGCCGACACCGACGATGTGGGCCGGGCACGGCTATGGAACGGATGCGTCGACCTGATCGCCCGGGTCCACCAGATCGACACCACCGAAAGGCGCCTGGGTTTCCTGGATCTCAGCAAGTTCGGCACGACGCCACCGCAGCGTTTGGTCAACTTCCTGAGATACGCGCTCAATTGGGCAGGCGACGGCGGTCCCCTACATCCAGGCTTGGCGCAGGCACTCGATTGGGCCGACAACCATCTGTACGAACCTTCTCGAGTCACGTTGTGCTGGGGCGATTCCCGGATGTCGAACGTCCTCTACGCCAACACCGACCACCATCCTGTCGCTGCCCTCGATTGGGAGATCGCCTACCTGGGAGACCCGGGTGCCGACCTCGCATGGATGTTTCTAACCGATTGGGTCAGCAGTCCGCTGGAGAACCACAGTTCGGTGAGCGGAACGCCGTCACGCGAAGCGACATTCGAACGATACGAGCGACTCACCGGAACGCGGCCGACAAATATGCTGTTCAACGATGTCACCGCTGCGCTACTTCTGGCCGTTCCCCTGATCAGGCTCAACACGAAACTCGAACTCGACGGTATCGATCTCGCCGACATCTGTGCCCAGCGCCTCGAGACAGTACTCGGCGGCTGACGTCCACCCGCGACCGGACATCCACGTGCACCCGGCATTCCGTGGCACGATGGGACGATGGGCACGGATGTCGGCAAGCGCGAATTCAGCCGCGAGGACAGACGACGGTTTCGTCAGCAGGTCGGAAACTGTACGGAGGCGGTCGCCCGCATGCTCGCGGACGGACTGTTCACCGACCAGGGTAATCCGCCCGAACCGTTGCTCGGCATGGAAGTCGAACTCAATCTTGTTGACCGTGCGATGAATCCGGCGATGTCGAACGCAACGGTGCTCGAAGCGATCGCCGATCCCGACTACCAGACCGAGTTGGGCCAGTTCAACATCGAGATCAATGTGGCACCGAGACCCTTCGTCGGCGCCGACACCGTCTCGCTCGAATCAAGCCTGCGCGATTCGCTCAATCAGGCCGAGGCCAAGGCCGCGACCACCGATAACCATCTGGTGATGATCGGCATGCTGCCAACCCTGCGGCAAGAGCACTTTGCGCATCAGTGGATTTCGGCGAACCCACGCTATGACCTGTTGAACCAGCAGATCTTTGCTGCCCGCGGCGAGGACATCGAACTCGACATCACCGGTGTGCCACTGGTGCCCGGCGACCGTCCCGACCGTCTGCAGACATCGATCGATTCGATCCTGCCCGAGGCCGCGTGCACGTCGCTGCAATTGCATCTGCGTGTTGCCCCCGAGAGCTTCGCCGACCATTGGAATGCCGCTCAGGTGCT
The DNA here is from genome assembly GCF_056786495.1 of Williamsia sp. Y853. Classification (NCBI taxonomy): domain Bacteria; kingdom Bacillati; phylum Actinomycetota; class Actinomycetes; order Mycobacteriales; family Nocardiaceae; genus Williamsia; species Williamsia sp. Y853. Next base: position 375,920 of record NZ_JBXCJC010000004.1, on the reverse strand, counting down.
GTCCGGGGTGCAGGTGGCACTCGCAGGCAACTCGCCGTTCCTGGCCGGCAAGGCCCTGTGGCACGAGAGCCGCATCCCGGTTTTCGAACAGGCCACCGACACCCGCCCACAAGAGCTCATCAACCAGGGAGTCCGGCCGCGGGTCTGGTTCGGAGAACGTTGGATCACAACCATATTCGACCTTTTCGAGGAGAACACCCGGTACTTTCCAGCCTTGCTACCGGTGGTGTCGGACGACGACCCGCTGGCACAGTTGGAAGCCGGTGAGATACCTGAACTGACCGAACTCCGAATGCACAACGGAACCGTGTACCGGTGGAATCGACCGGTCTACGACGTCGTCGACGGGCAGGCGCATCTGCGCATCGAAAATCGTGTCCTGCCTGCCGGACCGACCGTACTCGACGTCATGGCAAATACAGCGTTCTACTACGGGGCCCTGCGCGGACTCGTCGACGCCGATCGTCCGATCTGGTCACAGATGACGTTCAATGCAGCAGCAGAGAATCTCCACACCGCAGCGCGCGACGGTATGGATTGCCAACTGTATTGGCCGACAGTCGGATGGGTACAACCCGATGAGTTGGTGTTGCGCCGGTTGCTGCCACTCGCGGAAGAAGGTTTGCAGGCATTCGGTGTCGCGGCCGACGTCCGCGACCGATACCTGGCCATCATCGAGGGCCGCGCGGTCACCGGGCAAACCGGTTCGGTGTGGCAACGTGCGTGTGTGGCAGCCAGGGAAGAGGCCGGCGACAGCCGCGACGTTGCACTGAGCGGCATGCTCAGTGAGTACATCGAACGCATGCACGATGGTGCGGCCGTGCACACCTGGGATCTGTGACACCCCTCGGTCTGCCCGGCCGCACCCGGTGAACCTGCACGCGACCTTCTGTCACGTCCGGGCCACGCTGTCCGCTACCGGGTGACCACCGGCTCCGGCTCGAACGATTGTGCATGCTTGGCCGGATCCAGCAACCCACTCACCTTGAGCCCGACCATCGTCAGGCCGGCAAAGATCAGCACGCCGCCGGCGACCCACATTCCGCTGTTCTCCGAGCCAGTGGCGTCGGTGAGTCCTCCGGTTATGTAGGGCGCAGCAAATCCGGATAGGTTCGCGAGCGAGTTGATCAACGCAATTCCGGCGGCCGCTCCGACTCCGGTCAGGAACTCGCCAGGGATCGTCCAAAAGACCGGGTAGGCAGCAAACACTCCGATTGCGGTCAGAGAGATCACGACCATGACAGCGATCGGCGATCCCAGATAGAGCGCGATGGGGACAGTGAGCCCGGCAAGGAATACCGGTGCCGCGACGTGCCACGCCCTCTCATACTTCCGATCCGAATGTCGCGTCCAATACACCATCGCCAGCGCTCCGAAGAAGAACGGGATGGCCGTGATGAGGCCGGTCTGAAACAGGTTGAAATCGGTCCCGAACGTCTCCGAGAATCCGGCGATGATCGACGGCAGAAAGAAGCTGAGTGCGTAAATCCCGTAGCCGACACCGAATTCCACGAGTGCGAGTCCGAGTACGAGTGGACTGGTCAGGACGCGTCGGAGAGTCCACGGATTTCCGGCTTCGGTTTCCTTTGCATCCGCATCCATCGTTGCTGTCAGCCACTCACGCTCTTCTGTGTCGAGCCACTTCGCGTCCGCAGGCCGGTCGGTCAGATAGAACCAGCACACGATTCCCAGGATCACCGCGGGCACGCCCTCGACCAGGAACATGATGCGCCAACCCGAGAATCCCATGAAGTCATGGCTGTATTGCATGATGGCCGTGGACACCGGAGCTCCGACCACCGCGGATACCGGAACCGCGAGCGCGAACAGTCCAATCGCCTTGGCCCGCTGGCGTCGCGGGAACCAAAATGTCAAGTACAAGATGACACCTGGATAGAAGCCCGCCTCGGCAATCCCGAGGAGGATTCGCACGACGTACAGCGCACCTTCACTGTTCACAAAGGCCATTGCCATGGCAACGATGCCCCAGGTCACCATGATCCGGGCAACCCATCGGCGCGCACCGAACTTGTGCAAGGCCAGGTTGCTCGGGATCTCGAACAAGAAATACCCGATGAAGAACAGACCGGCGGCGAGGCCGTAGGCAGCCTCGCTGAGACCCAGGTCCGCACTCATTTCCAACTTTGCGAACGCAATATTCGTTCGATCCACGTAGTTGATGAAGAACAGAACCGCGATGAACGGGATCAAACGGCGCGACACTTTTCGCATCACACGCTCGCCGAGTACATCGATTTCAGTGTCGGCCTGTCCCCCAGGTTTCACGCCGACCTGCTGCTTGTTTGCCATTTCCGTTTCCTTAACCAGTAGCGGACATTTGAGGGGTAGGGGAATTTCACCCGGATAGATCGGTTCCAGACATGCATCAGCCACTCCACAACTTCACGAAAGTAAAGAATCAGTAAAGAGTTTCCGGGTGTCTTCAGTTAGAAATAGACGACATATTCATGGCTGCAAAAAGATGCCACCTAAAGTTGCAGGCCGCCACGAATGCACCCCGACCAGATTCTGCCACCGAGGAGTGGACCGGAGTCCAGGTCCACGCGTTGCATGCACTGCGTCCGTACTTGCATGCCAAATCCTTTCCAGAGTCCCAATTTTCACCCGCTCTGGGGTCCCAACGATGCTGTGCAGGTTGCCGATAGTGAGTCTTGCATACAATCTGCCGTCAGGTGGTTTCTTTTGCGTTACGTCTAATCGACTCGTCGCAATGCACCGCGTAACCCCACCATTTCGGTTTGATCTTTTTATCGCGGCGCGCGGTCCATCAAAAATCAGACACCCGATTGCGGCATTGAAAATGTCCAGCAAGATGGGGTAAAACGAAATCTCGGCGCCAGTAACTGGTCACTCAACCGAGGTCCACGACCTGCGGCCCGACCAGTCATCCGCGCACAGCGCCACATCTCCCGCGCCCTTTCGTCGCCAAGCGCCCGGAGCTTCCCCGACAGAGCGTTTGAAGGCCCGGTTGAAGGCCGATTCGGATTGATATCCAACAGCATTCGCGGCCTGCGCAACACTGAGTGAACCGTTCTGCAGCAATCGCGCAGCGAGCTGGAACCGCCATCGGGCAAGGTAGGTCATCGGCGGCACCCCCACGTAGGCGGTGAACCGATCGGCAAACGACGATCGGGACATCGCCACCTCGTGGGCCAGGCCTTCGAGCGTCCACGGCTCGGCGAACCGACCGTGGATGAGCCGCAGTGCCGAACCGACGTCGGGGTCGCGAATGCCGGCCGCCCAGTTGCGAGCGTCCGGAGTCAACCCGTCGATGTGTGCACGGAGCGCTTCCACGAACATCAATTCCGACAATTTCGCCAGCATCGCCTCCTGCCCGGCGTTGCGACCGTCACTCGCCTCGATGGCCGCGTCGAGCAGCCGCGACATCCAACCCCAGCTACGACTCGACACGGGGGCGTGGACCATTCTCGGCAACGATTCGAGCAACGGGTTGAACGGATGCCGGTCACAGGCGAAGTAGCCACACACGATCCGACAGCGATCGGCGTTGGTGTCGCCGTTGATGTCGATGACGAACGGCAGGGCTTCAGTCAACGGCCGGTAGTACCGAGACAGGTCCGGCTGCCCGCGGAGGCCTTGAGCCGATGCGAGCAGGTGTGCCTCGCCGCTGGAGACGATCACCATCTCACCGGCCCGCAGCAACTGCGCGGGTTCGGGCTCGTCGACCGTCTCGACCCAACAAGAACCAAGAGTCAAGACGTGGAAGGCGATCAGATGTTCGGCGTCCGTCGCGATCTTGGCAGCGATCACATCGGTGGGCGGACTCTCGAGAACGAAGGGCGAACGGGCATCGATGTCGAAGTACACCGCACCGGTCAACCGCACAGCGAGCAAAACGTCGGATAGGACGTCCATGGCGTGACTCCCGGACGATCGGACAACTCTCCCGGACGTGCGGCAAAGACCGAGTCGCTCCGTGGACGTACGGGCAAGTCCTTCGGCGTATTGGGCATTCCCGCACGTCACCGCTGCTTCGTACCGTTCAACTACCCAGTCTCCCACCATGTGAGTCCGTACAGAAGGAGCGCACCAAATGTCCGCTATCGAAGCCACCCCGGATGCCGTCATCTCCGAGTTACGCCAGACCGTTCGCGGTCCGCTGATCGGTCCCGGGGACCCTGAATACGACGAGGTGCGGAAGGTTTACAACGGGGCCATCGACCGCCACCCGGCGGCTGTTGCCTGCGTCGCGGATGTCGCCGACGTGATCGCCTGCGTCAACTTTGCGCGCCGCCATCAGATCCCCATCGCGGTCCGCGGCGGCGGTCACCACGGTGCCGGGTTCAGCGTGTGGGATGACGCCCTGGTGATCGACTTCCGCACGCAGCGCTCTACCACCGTCGACCCGAAGGCAGGCACCATACGCGTGGACGCCGGATGCACCTGGGGCGACGTGGATCATGCCAACGCGGCATTCGGGAGGGCCACACCGTCCGGTTTCGTCTCCACAACCGGAGTTGCAGGACTGACACTAGGTGGTGGTACCGGTTATCTCACAAGGCATTTCGGGCTGACCATCGACAATCTACTATCCGCCGACGTTGTGTTGGCCGATGGGTCCTTTGTGACCGCAAGCGCCGACAGCCAACCCGATCTGTTCTGGGCGCTGCGCGGCGGTGGCGGCAACTTCGGCGTGGTCACCTCGTTCACATTTCAATCTCACCCGGTGGGTGACGCCGGCGAGGTCATCGGTGGGCCGGTCCTCTACGACATTGCCGATGCCGAGGAGGTCTTCAGGTGGTACCGCGACCTCATCCCGACGCTGCCCGACGAGCTGAACGGCTGGATCGGTGTCCTGGAGGTGCCCGGCGGGCCACCCTTCCCCGAGGAGCTGTGGGGCCGAAAGGTCTGCGGGATCGTGTGGTGTTATTCGGGGCCGCACCAGCAGGCAGACCAGGTCTTGGCGCCTGTTCGGGACTTCGGCTCACCGCTTCTGTTCGGCCTGGCACCGATGCCGTTTCCCGTGCTTCAGAGCGCGTTCGACGGCCTGCTGCCCACGGGCTTGCAGTGGTACTGGAAGGCCGACATCTTCGAGGAGATCACCGATACCGCGATCTCACTTCACCACCGGTACGGCGAAGCCCTCCCGTCGTCTCTGTCGACAATGCACCTGTATCCGATCAGCGGCGCTGCCGAGCGTGTCGCCGCGGACGCAACCGCCTTCCCCTACCGCAACGGCGGATGGAACGGAGTCATCGCAGGCATCGATCCCGATCCCGCCAATCTGGGACGCATCACAGAGTGGGCCAAGAACTACTGGGAGGAACTGCACCCGACCTCTGCAGGCGGCGGCTATGTGAACATGATGATGGACGAAGGTCGCGAGCGCGTTCAGGCCGCCTACCGCGGCAACTACGATCGGCTCGTCGAGATCAAGCGGAAGTACGACCCGCACAACCTCTTTCGGATCAATCAGAACATCGTGCCGACCTGATCCCCGACGCGACTGGCTACCGTGCCGCGTTCTTGATGAACTCTTCTACTCCCGCAGCAGGTTTGGTGCCGCCGAAGTAGCCGCCGCGGACATGCCGACGTTGGGTGTTGTCGTCGGTGGCCCTGGCCGCGGAGTGCCAGAGATAGGCGTCGTGGAAGATGATGTCGCCGCGTTCGGCGTAGATCCCGACCTCACCGCGGATCTTCTCGAAACCCAGCGGCATCTCGAAAGGTGGCTTACGGCTGGTCCGTCCGCCGGAAGCCTGGGCAGTATCCGGAACGGGTACGCCGTTGACGTTGCGGTACGGAGCCGGGGTGTCCCACAGATGGCTGCCCGGCACCACCCGCAGGAAGCCGTTGGCCGGACTGGTTCCGTCGACGTGCAGGGTGAATGCCGTACCGGGCCAGACGTCCAGACTGGGGCTGGACTGCCAATCCGAATGCCATCCGATCCGGGTGTATCCGGATTCCTTGCCGGGACGGGCATCCTGATAGACAACGCCGTATTGCTCATGTTCGCGTAACCAGGAATCGGGGCCGAGCAGTCGGTTCATGACGTGCCGCATCACCGGACCGGTGATCGCGGAATCAACAGCGGGCGATACCTCGCTGACGTATTCGACATAGTTGGCAAACTTCTCGGCTTTGGCGGCCTCATCGAGGAATATGGTCGACCCGTATCGGGCATCCATTTCCCCGGCGATCACACCACGTTGCGCAGCAACACATTCCGATTCGATGGCGTCGACGTCGGACGCACTCAACGCACCCCGCAGGGTGGCATATCCATACATGTCATAAAACCAGACCAGGCCCTCGAGATCGTCGGGACCGAAGACGCCTGGTGTGGAAAGCGGTGCAGCCATGGACCAGACTTTAGGCCCGCAACGGCAATCCGTCAGCGCAAGTGCCCTCGATCACTCATCGAACACCAGCTCGACGGCCGATATCCGCGCGCGATCGGCCCCAAACACAAAGAGGCCGACACCCTTCCGATCGCCGACGACCAGAGCGACGGCGACCGTGTTGCCTGCCGCCAGCAGCTTGTGCGACCGGACGCCCCGGAGCGATCCCATGACGTGATCAACGCCGACGGCGTCACCACCGAGCACCACAACTGGCGCGGTGGGATCCAGATGCCGGCGAGCGGTCGCCAGATCCCCCCGTGCCGCGGCGTCGAGGAACTTCCCGACGGTCGCCTTCGCCGTGGCACCGACCCGCCGAAACCCCTCGGCAAATCCGATTGCGCCCCGGACACCTTGATTCCGAAGCAATGCTGCGGTCAGCCTCGCGCCGACCGGCACCGCGGCCACACCACAGCGCGCGAACTGCCTGATCATCCCCGGCAGTTCCCAATAGGCCGCAAGCCGCGTGATGCGCAGATCGTCTCCGCACTCAGACAGGTCGTACCGAATGAAGACGGGTACCCGCAGCGTCACCTTCGGCGACATCTCGACTTCCAGTTCGAGGTCACGAACGACGGTGCGCTCCACCACGAAGTCGGCGTCGCGATGAAAGGTGATGTTCCGTGGACCGATGAAGGTGTCATAGAAGCGCCGGATCTCGGAGCCGCCCGAGTGAATCCGTGACCCCACCGGATCGTTGACGACGCCACCGTCGACGAACAATCCGACCCACTCGTCGCGGTCGTGGGCACCAGCGGCGGCCGGCGAACGTTCAACAAGTGAAAGCATCCGATCCCGGCCGTATGTCGCCATCGGTTGACACCATCTTCCTCAAATCTAGAACGTGTTCTACTCTCAAAGTAGAACACGTTCTAGATGTCGAAGTCGGCGACTTGTTGCCACTCAACCGAAAGTGATCCTGATGAAAGTTGCTGTGACCGGCGCTGCCGGGTTTGTTGGTCGTAATCTCCTCGACCAGTTGGTCACCCGCGGCGACACCGTGGTGGCGATCGATCGACAACAGCCGGCCACAGCTCCCGACATCGCAGGCGTCGAATGGGTCAGCGCCGACATCCTCGACCCAGCGGCCCTGACCACCGCTTTCGACGGAGTCGATATCGTGTACCACCTGGTCGCGGTCATCACCCTGCGCCACAACGACGAGAACGCCTGGCGCATCAACACCGAAGGCGTCCGGAATGTTGCCGAGGCCGCGCTCGCTGCCGGGGTCCGGCGGATGGTGCACTGCAGTTCGATCCATTCGTTCGACCAATACCTGTGCGGCGGACAGATCAACGAGGTGTCGGTCCGATCCGACAATCCGGCGCTCCCGGTGTATGACCGCTCCAAGTGGGCAGGCGAGCAGGAACTGCACCGGGTCATCGCCCGCGGTCTCGACGCCGTCATCTGCAATCCCACCGCGGTGTACGGTCCCGCCGATCATGCACCGTATTCGCGAATCAACGGAATGCTGCGTGATTCTGCGCGTGGTCGTGTTCCCGCACTCATCACCGGCGGCTTCGATCTGGTCGACGTCCGAGATGTCGCGGCCGGGCTGATCCTGGCCGGCGAACGCGGCGTCTGCGGCGAAAACTACCTACTCACCGGCGAAATGGTCGAGATGATCGAGGCCTTTCGGATGGTGGCTCGCGAAGCCGGGCGCCGCGGTCCGGCCCACGCCTTCCCGATGGGCTGGGTGCAGGCGATCCTGCCCGTGGCCGAACCGATCTGCAAGTTGTTCGGTTCCGACCTCGTATCCAAGGCTGCACTTGGTTCGTTGGAGGCCCAGCCCGTGGTCGACGGAACGAAGGCTCGCTCCGAATTGGGTTATGCACCAAGATCTGTCGCCACAACGATGCGCGACTACGCCGACTTCCTCGTCGACACCGGGCAACTCCAGCGGCGCCGGCCGATCACGGTGCCGCGACGGGCGAGAGCTTTCGCCTGACCGCCCATCGCAGCCGAACTCCCACCACCCATCGGCACTTGCCGGTGGGCGGCGGGAATTCGAGTGCGTGAGGATCGATGCGATCGGCTCAGTCCTTGGTCACCAGTCCACGACCGGTGATCTGCGGGAGGTCGATCGCGGTGAGCAGTCCGGGCTGCGCGTCCACCACGGCTTCCACCGCGTTCACCAAACGCATTGCGGTGACCAACATTCCGGAATCGTTGTGGTCACCGTTCTCGCCGTGGTGTACAAAGTCGACAGTCATCACCGGGTCGCCTTTGATCTCGATGCGGTAGCAGCCATCGCCGTTGCCCGGGCTCGGCCATTCGGGCTGAGCATCGCGCTGTGTCCGGGTGACGTGTTCGAGGACGATGCGCGGCACTCCGTTCACGGTCCCGATCACCTCGAAACGCACCGCGGCCATAGTGTCTTTGGCGATGTGACAGGAGGCGATGTCGTAGTCGTTCTCCGCCGGACGACGGTCGATCTTCTCCACCAGCGGCTCATCGAGGGTCACGTCGAGACCGGCCGCGAGTTGTCGCACCACCGGCCCCCAGGCCAGCGACAGAACTCCCGGCATCCACAGCATCGACTGGGTGTCCATCGGTTTGCCGAAGCCGAACAACTCGGTCATGGTCATCGGCTGGTAGTACGTCGAATAGTCGGCGATCTCGGCGACGCGCAGCTCGTCGATCCGCTTCGAGAGCGACGTCATCGCCAGCGGCAGAACATCATTGGCGAAGCCCGGATCGATACCGTTGACGTGCAGGGTGGCATTGCCACCGCGGGCCGCACTGCGGATGCGCTCGTTGAGCTCTGCCGGCAGCACACCGTCGGGGTACACCAGGGCGACCGGACCGGAGGAGACCACATTGATCCCGGCCTCGAGGAACCCGATGAGGTCGTCGATCGCTTCCATGATGCGGTCGTCGGTCATCGCGCCGTGCACGATGCAATCGGGCCGCAGCGCCAACAGCGCTTCTTTGTCATCGGTGGCCGCGATACCGAGGTCTCGGCCGAGTCCGGCCAGTTCGCCGACGTCCTTGCCGACCTTGTCCGGGTTCGACACCCATACCCCGACCAATTCGAGCTCGGGGCGGGCCAGAACCCCCGCTATCGCCAGTTTTCCGATGGTTCCGGTGGACCACACCACAACACGCAACGACACCACAGACCTCCGAACGCAGGAACTAGAACGCGTTCACCCTAGCCTGCCCACAACCGAAAATGTGCCCTTTTGGCGAACAAAACCCCAGGTGGGGACCGCCAAAAGAGCACATCATCGGGGTCAGGAGAAGAGTTTGGGAAGCGTTCCCTCGAAGGCCTCGCGCAACTCGGTGAGCGGCACGGTGAAGGCATCCTGGACCTCGACGGAGTCGCTGCCCTGATCAACGACACCGATGCGAGTCCACGGCATCTGCCGGGCATCGAGCATCCCGCAGAAGCGCACCTCTTCGGAGCGCGGCACCGCGACCAGTACCCGGCCGGACGACTCGGAGAACAGCCAGACAAACGGATCGGCGCCCTCGGGCAACACGATCCGGCATCCGGTCTCACCCGCCAGCGCGGCCTCGATCACGGTCTGCGCGAGGCCACCCTCGGACAGGTCATGCGCTGCCGACACCAGACCGTCACGCGATGCGGCGGTGAGGATTTCGCCCAACAGACGCTCACGCTCGAGGTCGACGGCGGGCGGCGTGCCACCGAGATGATCGTGCGCGACCTGCGACCAGATCGATCCGTCGAACTCGTCGTGCGTGTCACCCAACAGGATCAGCGTTTCGCCGATCTCGGTTCCGAAGCCGGTCGGGATCCGCCGACGGACATCATCGATCACTCCCAGGACACCGACCACAGGGGTGGGCAGGATCGCCGTGGCGCCGGTCTGGTTGTAGAAGCTGACGTTGCCGCCGCAGACCGGGATGCCCAGTTGCGCACAGCCGTCGGCCAATCCGCGGACGGCCTGCTGGAACTGCCACATCACGGCCGGGTCCTCGGGCGAACCGAAGTTGAGGCAGTTGGTGACCGCCTTGGGGGTGGCGCCACTGACCACGACGTTGCGGTAGGCCTCGGCCAGTGCCAGCTGCGCGCCGCGGTACGGATCGAGATAGGTGTAACGACCGGAGGCGTCGGTTGCCAAAGCGATTCCGCGACCGGAGGATTCGTCGATGCGGATCATTCCGGAATCGGCATTCTCGGCCAGCACGGTGTTGCCGCGGACGTAGCGGTCGTACTGCTCGGTGATGAACCGACGACTACACAGAGCCGGTGACGAGATCATCTCCAGCAGGGTGGCCCGCAACTCATCCGGCGACACCGGACGCTTGAGATCTTTTGTGCTCGAAGCGATCACATCGTCTTGCCAATCCGGACGGGTGACCGGACGCTCGTAGACCGGTCCGTCGTGTGCCACGGTGCGCGGCGGTACGTCGACCACGGTTTCGCCGTGCCAGGTGATCTCGAGATGTTCGCCGTCGGTGACCTGACCGATATCGGTGGCCAGCACGTCCCACTTGCGGCAGACCTCCATGAACGCCTCGACGTTCTCAGGGGCGACCACCGCGCACATCCGCTCCTGCGACTCGCTGGAGAGGACCTCGGCCGGGGTCATGCCGGTGGCCCGCATGGGCACCTTTTCGAGTTCGATGTGCATGCCACCGTCGCCGGCCGCAGCCAATTCCGAGGTCGCACAAGACAGTCCGGCACCACCGAGATCCTGGATACCGATGACGATGCCGGCCTTGTAGAGATCAAGGCAGCACTCGATCAGCACCTTCTCGGTGAACGGATCGCCCACCTGGACCGCAGGCAGCTTCTTCGGTCGGCCACCGGCACTGTCGTCGAACGTCTCCGACGCAAGGACGGACACACCGCCGATACCGTCGAGACCGGTCCGGGCGCCGAACAGGATGATCCGGTTGCCTGCACCCGACGCGAACGCCAGATGCAGGTCTTCGACCCGCATGACACCGGCACACAGCGCGTTGACCAACGGATTGCCCGCGTACGACGCATCGAAGACCGTCTCGCCGCCGATGTTCGGCAGGCCGAGAGAGTTGCCGTAACCGCCGACGCCGCGGACCACACCGTCGACCACCCGGCGGGTGTCGGGGGCATCGGCCGCACCGAAGCGAAGCTGATCCATGACCGCGATCGGACGGGCACCCATCGCCATGATGTCGCGGACGATGCCACCGACACCGGTCGCGGCACCCTGATACGGCTCGACGTACGACGGATGGTTATGCGATTCGACCTTGAACGTGACCGCCCAGCCATCACCGATGTCGACAACGCCGGCGTTCTCACCGATCCCGGCGAGCATCGATGACCGCATCTCGTCGGTCGTGGTCTCGCCGAAGTAGCGCAGGTGCACCTTGGATGACTTGTACGAGCAATGCTCGGACCACATCACCGAGTACATCGCCAATTCGGCGGCGGTCGGACGGCGACCAAGGATCTCGCGGATCCGCTGATACTCATCATCCTTCAGGCCCAGCTCACGATATGGCTGCGACTGATCAGGGGTATCGGCGGCGACAGAAACGGTATCTAGGTCTGCACTCACGAGAACAGTCTAGGTGGTGCCGCGCCGCCCGCTGACCACGCCGTCTCCGAGGGCCGGCCAACTGCACAGTTCTCTGTGCTCTCGGAGACCCGAACCGGCCAGGTGCCGGGTAGTCTGTGCCTCGCGCGCCGGGGGTGGCGCGTGAGGGGGGACACGGGGGTCATCATGAATGACAGGGCAACTACACCGGGCTCTCGCTCGGCCGTCGCCAAAGCACGCCGGCTGTTCGACTTCGCGGTGCTCAGCCTCGGCATCCCGGTCGACACCGAGCAGTACCCACCCGACCGGGACAAGGCCACACTCGCATTCACCCGGGCCACCGAATGGGACCCGACGCTCGCCGACGCCTGGCTCGGACGGCTCGCCTGCGGCGACAACTCCCCCGCCGTGATCTTGCAGCTGTACCGGACCCGCGCGACTCTCGGTGCGCAGCAGCGACGACTCGGCCTGCCCGCCCGCACCCTGGCGGGACGCTTCTCGACCGGCTTGTACATCGACTATCCACTCGCCGACCGGACCGAGGCCATCACCGCCTACGCCGCCACCCTCATCGCAGGCGCCGACCATCAAGGCGCCGAAGACGCGCTCGACGAGGCCGCCGCCACCGTCGCCGGGCGGGCGCCCATCATCGATTACCTGCGGGCCAGCCTGCACTTCAAGACCCAGCGATGGCCCGATGTCCTGACGTCGCTGTCCGAGTCGGCCTCGTGGTCTGACGCCTACATGAACGCCGGAGCCGATCTCATGGCCGGTTCGGCGTGTGTGCAGATGGGTTTGTTCGCCGAAGGTGTCCGGCGGCTCGAGGCCGCCCAGGAAGGCCCGATCCCCTCCGCGGCCACCGCGGCGATGTTCACCCACGGCCTGGCACTGCGCGAGCAGGGCTCCGAAACAGCGGCACGCGAACGCTTCGAAGCCGTCTACTCCCGCGACCCGTCGTTCGCGGCCAACGCCAAGGCCCTGTCCGATCCACGATTCCGGCTGGTGATCAACACAGCCGAAGAGATCGACGCGCGCACCGACAAGTGGGATCCGACATCTGTGCCCGACTCACCGGTCCCCGGCACCGACGGCGGCGACCCGGGATTGCTGGCGACCGCCCGGGCCGAACTCGACGAACAGATCGGCCTGGAGTCCGTCAAAACCCAAGTCGCCAAACTGGAGTCCGCTGCAAAACTGGCCAAGATCCGCTCCGACAAAGGACTCGCGACCGGACCTCGCAGCCTGCACCTGGCATTCACCGGTCCACCCGGAACCGGCAAGACCACCATCGCCCGCATCGTGGCGAAGATCTACTGCGGACTCGGATTGATCAAAACTGATGCAGTGGTGCAGGTTTCACGACGCGATCTGGTCGGCGAACACCTCGGCAGCACGGCGATCAAAACCTCGGAGGTGATCGACCGGGCAATGGACGGCGTCCTGTTCATCGACGAGGCCTACACCATGATCCAGAGCGGCCTGTCCGGCGGTGACGCGTTCGGACGTGAAGCCGTCGACACCATGCTCGCCCGAATGGAAGACGACCGTGACCGGCTCGTGGTCATCATCGCCGGCTACGACGCCGAGATCGATCGACTACTGAACGCCAACGAGGGCATGTCGTCCCGCTTCGCCAAACGCATCCGATTCGACTCCTACACTCCGACCGAGCTGGCCGGTATCGCCGAATTGCTTGCCCGGAAGCGGGATTCGCTGCTGAGCCCGGAGGCGCTGCAGGAACTCGAGTTCGCCTGCGGCCCGCTCTATCACCAAATCCAAACAGACCAATCCGGAGCCGGGCGCCGCTCCATCGACCTGGCGGGCAACGGCCGGTTTGTGCGCAACGTGGTGGAGAGCGCCGAGGAAGAACGCGAGCATCGCCTGACCAGCGGCGAGATCGATCTGACCGACCTCGACGACGATGCCCTCATGCGGATCGAGGTCGCCGACATCCAGGCGGCGCTGGACAACGTGCTGCGCTCCCTGCAGCGCAGGCCCGGCTGAGTGCTCAGCCCCGGCGGGTGACCTCGAGGATCGTCTCTGCCAGCTCGGGCCGGCAGATGACCAGGTCGGGCAGGTAGACGTCGCGCTGGTTGTATTGCAGGGCAAGCCCATCGGCCCGGCTGCACCACAGACCCTGCGACTTCGCCACCGCCACCGGAGCCGCCGAATCCCACTCGTACTGGCCACCGGCGTGAACGTACGCATCGGCCTCACCCCGGACCACCGCCATAGCCTTGGCGCCGGCAGAACCCATCGACAGAAGCTCACCACCAACGGCCGCTGCGACCTCCTCCGAGAAAGCCGGCGGACGCGATCCACTGACCACCACCCGCGGGACATCCCCACGTGGCGTCTTGGCCAGGCCGACCGCGGGCGCGATGGGCAGTCCGTCGTTGATGTACGTCACCCCGAGCGCAGGCAACGCCACCGCACCCACGGTCAGGCCGCCAGATGGTCGAGTTCCGCCTCCGGCTTCATCTCCGCCAGATGGTCGAGTTCCGCCTCCGGCTTCATCTCCGCCAGCCTCCCAGAGCGCAACATGCACCGCCCAGTCGTTGTGGCCCTCGGTACCGTACTCCCGGGTGCCATCGACCGGATCGATGATCCACACCCGGTCGGCCTCGAGACGGGCCAGATCATCGAACGATTCCTCGGACAGCACCGCGTCGCCGGGACGCTCGTGTGCCAACTGTTTCAACAAGAGCACGTTCGCACGGAAATCGCCGGCGTTGCCGAGCTCTTTGCCGGTCAATCCCGATGTGGCACGCAGGTCGAGCAACAACTCGCCGGCGGCCGTGGCCAACCGACCCGCCAGCTCCAGGTCCTTCGGGTTCACAGTCACACGCCCAGGTTACGGCGAATCGACTCGGCAACGTCCCTTGGCGCACCGTCGGTAGGAGTGATGACAACATCCGGAGCGGCCGGACGCTCGTACGGTGAGCTGATCCCGGTGAAATGCGGCACCTCACCGCGCCGCGCCTTGGCATATAAACCCTTGGGATCACGTTGCTCGCACAGATCGAGGGGTGTATCGATGAACACCTCGTAGAACGGGATCCCGCGCTGCGCGTGAACCTCTTTGGCCCGCTGCCGTTCGGCCGCAAACGGACTGATCAACGACACGATGGCCACCGCGCCGGAGTCGGCGAACAGCGCGGCGACCTCCGCGGTCCGGCGGATGTTCTCCCGGCGATCATCGTCACCGAAACCGAGGTCGGAGTTCAGGCCGTGGCGCAGATTGTCCCCATCCATCAGATAGGCAGGGCGGCCCTCGGCGACCATGGACCGCTCCAATTCCACTGCTATGGACGATTTTCCGGCACCAGAGAGGCCCGTCAGCCAGATCGTGGCACCCTGATGGGCCCGCTGCTGCCGCGTGACCGACGAACTGTGCCAGACCACGTGGGAATCACGGCTCACCGGACCGTTGATCATTCCGGCGCCGACCGTCTTGTTCGTCGCCTCATCCACCAGGATGAAGCTACCGGTGTCGCGATGCTGACGATAGGCGTCGAACATCATCGGTTGCGCCGTGCGCACCGAGACCCGCCCTATCTCGTTGAGCTGCAGCGCTTGCGCGTTTCCGTCTCGATGCAGCGAGTTCACATCGAGGCGGTACGTGAGATCACCGATGACCGCTTTCGTCTCACGTGTGGCGCTCTGCAGCGTGTATCGGTTACCGGGTTTCAACGTGGTGTCCTCGGAGAACCAGCAGACCATCGCGTCGATGTCGCGGCCGACGTGAGGCCGGTTGCCCGGACGGGCCAACATCTCCCCTCGACTGATGTCGATGTCGTCGGCCAGCGAGATCGAGACCGCCATCGGCGCAAATGCCTCATCGATCTTCGCACCACCCGGACCCCAGATCTCCGACACCGTGGTGGTGAACCCACCGGGCAGCGCCACGACCTCGTCGCCGGGTTTGAAAGTACCGCTGGCGATCGTGCCCGCGTAGCTGCGGTGATCCGTGCCGTCGCCGAGTTGTGGCCGGATGACATATTGCACGGGAAAGCGCGCGTCGATGAGGTTGTGGTCAGAGGCGACGTGGACGTCCTCGAGGTGCGACAACAACGAACCACCCTGGTACCAGGGCATATTCGTGGATGCATCGACCACGTTGTCACCGCGGAGCGCCGACACCGGGATGAAACTGAGATCGCTGACGTCGAGCTTGGTGGCGAACGCGGCGAACTCATCGCGGATCGTCGCGAACCGGTCTTCGGACCAATCGACCAGGTCCATCTTGTTCACGCACAGCACCACATGCGCAACGCCGAGCAACGATGACAAGAACGCGTGGCGACGGGTCTGTTCGAGAACACCCTTACGAGCGTCGATGAGGATCAAGGCCACATCCGCGTTGGACGCCCCGGTCACCATGTTCCGCGTGTACTGCACGTGTCCCGGTGTGTCGGCGATGATGAATTTCCGCTTGGGCGTTGCGAAGTAGCGGTAGGCGACGTCGATCGTGATGCCCTGCTCACGCTCGGCACGCAGCCCGTCGGTGAGTAGCGCCAGATCCGCGTATTCGTCACCGCGCGCAGCGCTGGTCCGTTCGATGGACTCCATCTGATCGGTAAAAATGCTCTTGGAGTCGTAGAGCAACCGTCCGATGAGGGTCGACTTTCCGTCATCGACGCTACCGGCGGTAGCCAAGCGCAGCAACGCCTTTCGACCACCGATTGCTGTTCCGGCGGCGAGTGCCTCATGGTCGACAGTCATCAGAAATAACCCTCCCTTTTGCGGTCTTCCATGCCGGATTCAGAGATGCGGTCATCGGCCCGGGTCGCACCGCGCTCGGTCAGCCTGGTCGCAGCGATCTCGTCGATGACCTGATGGACCGTTGCCGCATCGCTGAGTACGCAGCCGGTACAGGTGGCATCGCCGACGGTCCGGAATCGCACCTGCTCGGTGTGAACTTGTTCCCCCGGACCCAATTCCAGGAATTGCGTTCTGGCCAAGAGCATTCCATCTCGGGACACCACGTCGCGCCGATGCGAGTAGTAGATACTCGGCAGCTCGATCTCCTCGGCGGCGATGTACTGCCAGATGTCGAGTTCGGTCCAGTTGCTCAGCGGAAAGATCCGGATGTGCTCGCCTTTGTGATGACGACCGTTGTAGAGGTTCCACAACTCGGGCCGCTGGGCGCGCGGATCCCAGGCACCGAATTCGTCGCGGAAGCTGAACACCCGTTCCTTGGCCCGGGCCTTCTCTTCGTCACGACGTGCCCCGCCGAAGACCGTGTCGAAGGCGTTCTCCCCGATGGCGCGCAGCAACGCCGCGGTCTGCAACCGGTTACGACTGGCGCCCGGGCCCGTCGCTTCGACCACCCGTCCGGAATCGATGTCGTCCTGTACGCGCGAAACAACCAGCCGGACACCGGTTTCTTCGACCACCCGATCCCGGTAGTCGATCACCTCGTCGAAATTGTGGCCGGTGTCGACATGCATCAGCGGGAACGGAACCGGTGCAGGCCAGAAGGCTTTGCGAGCGAGGTGGAACATCACCACCGAGTCCTTGCCCGCGGAGAACAGCAGCACCGGTCGCCGCGCGGTGGCCGCGACCTCGCGAAAGATGTGGACCGACTCCGCTTCGAGCGCAGCCAGGTGTGAGAGTTCGTACCTCGTGCTCACCATCAGGATGACCCTTCGTCAAGGTGCTCCGAGAACTTGACTTGTCGAATATTCGACACTAACGTCCGACAATATGACATTGACGGTAGGTGACGGCAAGGGCGCCGGTCAACCCTCTCCACCGACACAGCGTGTGGTGCGGACCATCGAAGTGCTGGCGGACAGCATTGACACACCCCTGCCGCTTGCCGAGATCGTCCGGCGCACGGGGTTTTCGCGGGCCACCTCCCATGCAGTCCTCGCGCAGCTCACCAACGACGGCTGGGTGACCCGCCAGGACGGCAACTTCAGCATCAGTGCCGGATTCGTCGCGCTTGTCCGGCATGCCGAACGCGGATTCCCGATGCGCCGTCTCGCGGCCTCCGCGGCCCGTGACATGGCCGACGCACTCGACATGCCGGCCTTCGTGGCCGAGCGCACCGGCGAATCGATCACTGTGACCGACGTTGTCGGCACCCCCGGACTTGAGTGGATCCGTCCCGGACGTCGCATCACCCTGCGCCCCACCGTCTGCCGGGAGTTCGTCGCATGGTCACCCTCCGATGAGATCCAGCGTTGGCTCGACGCCGCACCAGCACAGGCCCGCGCCCGACTACGCGACGTCCTCGACACCATCCGCGATCGCGGCTACGCGGTCGAACGATTGACGCCCGACCATGCACAGATGGTCGATACCCTTGCATCTCTGCGTAATTCGCCGGTGTCGGACTCGTTGCGGTCACGGGTCGACGGCCTTCTCACCGAACTGACCACCATCGACTACCTGGCAGATGAGACGGTCGGCCAGGTTGCCGTGGTCACCGTCGGCGCCCCGATCTTCGACGAGTCCGGCGCCGTGGTCGCGTCGATCGTCGCCGTGCCCGACCGCGAGATGCCTGCCGAAGAACTGCATCAGATCGGAAAAGCGGTCACCTGCGCCGCCGGCCACGTCGGGGAAGCGCACATCCGTCACGGACTCAACAGGGCTTGAGCAGGGTGTCACCACTTGCACCGGCATCCGTCGCGACCGATGCATCGGTGAGCACACCGTCGACCACCTGATAGACCGAATCCATCTTCGCGAAGTGGGTTCGATCATGAGTGACCAGCAGTGTGGCCGCCTGGTGGTCGCGGACCACGCCCACGATCAGGTCGATGATGGCGGCGCCGCGTTCTTGGTCCAGGGCGCTGGTGGGTTCGTCGACCACGAGTAGCCCAGGGTTGTTCATCAGGGCTCGGGCGAGATTGACGCGCTGACGCTGGCCACCGGAGAGTTGCCCGGGCTTCTTGTTTCGGTGTTCGGCCAGCCCGACCGCGTCCAGCAATTCCATCGCACGATCCCGCGTCTCCCGTCGGCGACCACGCGGTACCACCAGGGACTGTCCCAGATGAGCGGTCACCTCGAGCTGTTCGAGTGCGGTCAGCGACGACACCAGGTTCGGCTGCTGGAACACGAATCCGATCTCGTTGCGCCGCACCACCGCAGCATCTCGAGGGGAGAGCTCGGTGATATCGGTCCGGCTTTCGTCGGTGCACAGGAAGACGCGACCACGGTCAGGGCGGATGAGTGTCGAGGCCACAGCCAGCAGACTCGATTTTCCTGAGCCCGAGGGACCGGTGACGGCGGCTATCTCGCCGCGGTCGAGACGGAGTGATACGTCGTCGAGCGCGGTGATGCGGTGATTTTGTCCGTCAGCGAAGGTGAGCGTGACATGTTCGATGTCGAGAGCGATGTTCATCGGGTACTCCCAAGGGCAGTGAGTGGATCGGTGGTGGACACGAAACGGAGCGCAAACCCGGCGCCGAGCAACCCGAGTCCGACGAGGGCCGCCGCCGGCACGACGGTGGTGGACATGTCGACGACAAACGGGACCGCGTCGCCCATGACCTGACCGGCGGCCACCGTGATGGCCAGTCCTGCGCCGACCCCCACGACGAGGACGATCAACGCCTGGCCCAGTGCATCGCGAACGAGTGAACCGGTGCCGGCCCCAAGGGCTTTGAGAACCGCGATGTCCGGGGTCCGCTGAATGGTCCAGACCGTGAAGAACGCACCGATCACCAGCGCTGAGATCGCGAAAAGCATCACGGTCATCAACGTCAGGGACATGTTCTCGGATTTGTAGGAACCGATCGCCTGCAGCGAATCCGACACACTTGTCGATGTCGTTCCGGCGGCCCTGTCCACTGCGTCGGTGTTCGAGATCCCCGACACCGCGAGAACCGTGGCGCCTGCGGTTTGGTTCAACGCCTGCCACTCGGCAAAACCGATCCAGATCACCGGGCTGTGGCTGAACCAGTCGTCGCCGCGGACCGCGCCGACGGCGAAGTGCTCGCCGCCAAACGTGACCGTGTCCCCGACTCCGACGTCGAGGTCTGACGCTGCGGGTTCGCTCAGAGCCACAGTGTGGGGTGTGGTCGGCGTGCGGCCGGTGAATCCGGCGTCGGCCCCGATCAATGCCACGGTTGCCGTCGATCCGCCGTCAGATATTGCCTTGGCTCGACTGATCCCGATCGGGTCGACCTCACCACCGGCCCGTTCCCAGGCGGCGATCTGATCAGTCGACACGCTGGAATCGTCGAAAGACGGGTCCGTTTCACCGCCTGCGAAGACCACCGTTTGAGCGGTGATCGCCTCGATGGCCGATACGTTCTGATGGCGTAGCCCGGCAGTCAGGCCGCTGAGAAAACTGGTCAGCACGGCCACCATCAGGACGACGAGGGTGATCAGCACGAACCTGCCGCGCGCGGCGCGCAGGTCCCGTAGAGCGACGAACACGAGCATTCCTTTCATCGACGCCACCTTGTTGCGGCCTTGAACTCATCGTGGCTGTGGTCGGCGCCGCCGCCATCGCACGGAAGCGCCGGTCCGCGCAGGTCGAACGATCGACCGCGGCTACTTCTTTTGATGGATGCGCAGGGGTGCTGGTTGTTTACGCTCGAAGACGTGCGTCATTCGTCCCTGACCCCGGTGTTCGCGGGCCTGCAGACCTCGCTGCATGCGCTGATCGTCGCGCTGAGCATGGTGGTCGTTCTGCGCGCGCTGCTCCTCGACGAGCCGCATCCGGTGGCGGTGATCGTCCTCACGCTCGGGTTCCTCGGTACGTATCTCGTCGGCGTCGTGGTCCGGTTGCAGCGACGGGGACGAGGGGTGTGGATCGCCATCCTGACGCTGTTGTGGCTGGTCCTGATCGTGCTGACACCCGATGCCGCCTACATCGTGTTCGGACTGTTCTTTCTGTATCTGCGGGTCCTGCCCCCGCGGTGGAATCTGCTCGCGGTCGCCGCGGCCACTGCCCTCGCGATCGTCAGCACCGGGGTGCATCGGGGCTGGTCTGTTGCCGGTGTGGTCGGTCCGGTGATCGGGGCCTGCGTCGCCGTTGTCATCGGAGTGGCCTACCGGACGCTGTATCGCGAGGCCAAGGAACGGCAACGACTGATCGACGAACTCGTCGCCACTCGGGAAGTTCTCGCCGCCCAGGAACGCGCCTCCGGCACGCTGGCAGAACGTGAGCGGTTGGCCCAAGACATCCACGACACCGTCGCGCAGGGGCTGAGCAGCATCCAATTGCTGCTACACGCCGCCGAACGGGCCGACCCGCAGCACCCTGCGGTTCAAAAAATCCAGATGGCTCGCGAGGTCGCTGCCGACAGTCTCGCCGAAACCCGTCAGCTCATCGCCGAACTCACTCCGGCAGCGCTGGAGGGGCAGTCACTGGGGTCGGCAGTGCGGCGGATCTGCGCCGGAGCACAGTCGGAGACCCTGGACGTGCACACCCTCGTCGAAGGCGAGGCCGTGCAATTACCGATGCCGATCGAGGCGGCGCTGGTGCGGATCACTCAGAGCGCGATGGCAAACGTGGTGCAGCACGCGCAGGCGACACGCGTCCAGGTCACGCTGACCTACAGTGACGACGTGGTGTCACTCGACGTCGTGGACGACGGGATCGGATTCGATGTGCGGATACTCGATCAGGACCCGTCAGAATCGTTTGGTCTCAATGCAATACGGCGTCGAGTGGAACAGCTTCACGGTTCACTCGATCTGGAGTCCGAGCCCGGGCACACCGCACTGGCGGTCTCGTTTCCGATCGCCTCGGTGAAGATGACGCGATGATCCGATTGCTGTTGGCCGACGACCACGCGATCGTGCGGGCAGGTCTGCGCGCGATCCTCGAAGACAGCGAAGACATCGACGTCGTGGGTGAGGTGGCCACCGCAGAGGCCGCGATCGCCTACTGCACCACCACCGACGTCGATCTGGTGCTGATGGATCTGAGATTCGGTGCCGGCACGTCGGGCGTCGAAGCCACCGCAACCCTGCGCGGGCTGCCGAACGCGCCACATGTGTTGGTGGTGACCAACTATGACACCGACAGCGACATCCTCAACGCCATCGAAGCCGGCGCCTGTGGCTATCTCCTCAAGGACACCCCGCCTGCTGAACTACTCGCTGCGGTTCGGACCGCTGCGGTTGGCCAGAGTGTCTTGTCGCCCGCCGTCGCATCCAAACTCATGACGCGGGTTCGCAAACCCGAGTCGTCGTTGAGTCCAAGGGAGATCGAAGTCCTCCGACTCGTCGAGTCGGGGATGTCGAACCGGGCCATCGGCAAATCGCTGTATCTCAGCGAGACGACCATCAAAACGCACCTGGTCCACATCTACGCGAAACTCGGCGTCAATTCTCGGACCTCAGCAGTGGCGCGCGCCCGAGAAATGGGAGCCATCTGACTCGACGCGCAGTCGTCGAAGGAGCGGGTCAGCGACGTTCTTTGCGCTGCCAGAACCGGCGCCGCCTGAATCGGTGACACCCTCCTGGCTCACAGAGGGCACAGTCGGTACCCGATCGAAGGTGCTCGTGGGCAGCCTTGTCATGGCCACAAACACACTTCACGTCCGACGATTCCGACCTTGCCAACGCATCACCACCGAAGACCCTCGCCCGAGCCCTTCAGGCGTCGGCAAAGCATACGTCGATCACCACCGGTCAGGACGTGAAAACCGGCCATGACCACCAGCCGGGGTTTACCAACCAAGCACTTGCTAGGTAGGGTGTCCGGTGTGACGATCCCGAGCCCCCTGAGCGCCGCCGAACTAGGTCCCGACACCTCGCCGGTGGCCTACGACGTTGTTGGCGCCACGGCATACATCACCCTCAATCGACCCGAGTTCCGCAATTCCCAGAACTCGGTGATGACCTACTCACTCGACGCCGCCTTCGGGCGCGCGGTCGACGACGCAAGCGTCAAGGTCATCGTCCTACGCGGAGCAGGCAAGCACTTCTCCGCCGGCCACGACATCGGTACGCCCGAGCGTGATGTGCATGTCAAATACCCCAACACCGCATCCCTCTACTGGGACCACACCGACCGCGTCGGTGGCGACCAGCGACTGGCCCGCGAGACCGAGGTCTACATGGGGATGTGCAGGCGCTGGCGGGAGATCCCCAAGCCGGTGATCGCCCAGATCCACGGTGCCTGCATCGCAGGCGGGTTGATGCTCGCCTGGATCTGCGACTTCATCGTCGCCTCCGACGACGCCTTCTTCTCCGACCCGGTGGCCCGGATGGGCATCCCCGGCGTCGAGTACTTTGCCCACGCCTTTGTACTCGGCCCGCGCCGCGCCAAGGAGATCCTGTTCACCGGGGAACGATTCGGCGCAGCCGAAGCCCTCGAGTGGGGCATGGTCAACCACGTGGTCCCCCGCGATCAGCTCGAAGCCAAGGTCGACGACATCGCCGGACGTATCTCGGAGATGCCTCAACTCGGGCTCGCGTTGAGCAAGAAGGCCGTCAACATCTGCGAAGACCAGATGGGTCTGCGCAATGCGATGGATTCGGTCTTCGGCTGGCACCACTTCGCGCACAGCGCCAATGCCGAAGGGTCCGGTGGCGACTCGCTCGGCGGAATGGATGCCAAGTCGATGAAGTCCAGCGCCGAGAAGAAGAGCTCCTGATGGATCTACTCTTCGATTCAGCAGCCGACGAATTCCGTGCCGAGGTCCGTGGCTGGCTCGACGACAACGTTCCTTCGGAACCACTCGCATCGATGGACAGTGCCGAAGGATTCGAGCAGCATCGGCAGTGGGAACGGCAGATGGCCGACGCCCGGATGTCAGTCGTGAGCTGGCCGGTCGAGTTCGGCGGTCGCGACGCACCGCTGCTGCACTGGATCATCTTCGAAGAGGAGTATTACCGCAGCGGCGCACCCGGACGGGTCAGCCAGAACGGCATATTCCTTCTTGCGCCAACTCTTTTCGAGCATGCACATCCCGATCAGCTGGCGCGGATCATGCCGCGGATGGCCCGATCCGAAGACATCTGGGGTCAGGCCTGGAGTGAGCCCGAGGCCGGCAGCGACCTCGCGTCACTACGGTCGACTGCCACCCGCACCGACGGTGGCTGGCTTCTCAACGGTCAGAAGACCTGGAGTTCCCGCTCGAGTTTTGCCGACTGGGGCTTCGGGCTGTTCCGGTCCGACCCGGACTCGTCGCGCCACAAGGGGATCACGTATTTCATGTTCGACCTCCGGGCCGAGGGCGTGACGGTACGACCGATCAACCAGCTCGACGGTGAACCCGGTTTCGCAGAACTCTTCCTGGAGAACGTCTTTGTCCCCGATGATCCCGAATCACCCGGTGAGTCCGGCGTGATCGGAGCGGTGAACAACGGCTGGAAAGTGGCGATGAGCACGGCCGCCAACGAACGCGGCCTGTCGCTGCGTTCCCCCGGCCGGTTCCTTGCCACCACCGACCGACTCCTGGCTCTGTGGAACGACACCGACGCCGAGGCCCGCACCGGATACGGCGATCAGGTCGCCGATGCCTGGATCGGCGCCCGGGCCTATGAGCTCTCGACGTACGCCACGGTGAGCCGTCTCGCTGAAGGTGGCCAGCTCGGGATCGAGTCGTCCATCAACAAGGTGTTCTGGTCGCAGTGGGACATCGCCACGCACGAGACCGCACTCGATCTGCTCGGCGCGGATGCCGAACTCGCGCAGCGGCAGCCGTCCGGGGCCTGGATGGACGGATACCTGTTCTCACTGTCGGGACCGATCTACGCCGGTACCAACGAGATCCAGCGCAATGTGATCGCCGAACGCTTACTCGGACTACCACGAGGAGATCGCTGACATGAGGTTCCTCCTCGAAGAAGAGCACCACGACCTGGCCGCATCCATCGACTCGATGCTGGCCAAGGCCGATCTTCCCGGCGTCATCCGCTCGTGGAATGACGGCGACACCAAGCCCGGCGCGGTCGTGTGGTCCAAGCTGGCCGAGACCGGTGTCAATGCCCTGCTCATCGGCGACGAACACGGTGGTATCGGCGCAGGCGCCGTCGAGATGGTCGTCGCGGCGCAGCAACTCGGCCGCCATGCCGTACCCGGACCCGTTGCCGAAACCATTGCTGCCGTGCCGATTCTGCTGGCTGATGCCGGCGCCGTCGACCGATTGGCAGCCTTGGCCGAAGGTGAACTCGCCACCGTCGCCTTTCCTCCGCTGGTGCCGTACGCGGTCGATGCCGCGATCGCCGGGCAGGTCTACGTGGTCGGCGACGGCATTCTCAGCACCGGCGTCGCCAGCAACCCAAGGCCGTCGGTCGATCTCGCGCGCACACTCTCGTCCGTGGACGTCGATACGGCAATCGGTCCGGTCGATCCCGGTCGCGGCTTCGACTTCGGCGCTCTGGCCACTGCCGCCCAGCTGATCGGGTTGGCCGATACGATGCTCGAACTCACCGGCGAGTATGCCAAGACCCGCAAGCAGTTCGGCCGGGAGATCGGCTCGTTCCAGGCGGTCAAACACCACCTGGCCAATGTCGCTGTTGCAGTGGAGATGGCCCGACCGCTGATCCACGGTGCCGCGCTGTCGCTGGACGGTCAGGTTCCCGATCCGCAGTTCGCCTCTCGGGATGTCTCGGCGGCGAAAGTTGCTGCCGGGCAAGCGGCCTACCTCGCTTCGCGGATCGGACTGCAGGTCCTCGGCGCGATCGGTTACACCCAGGAACACGACCTGTCGTTGTATCTCACCAAAACGCGAGCGCTGATCACGGCCTGGGGTACTCCGGCCGTTCATCGCGCGCGGGTACTGGAGGCGATCACCGCATGAGCATCTACTCCCCCGGTGTCGACACCGAAGAACAGGCAGCACTGCGTGATTCGGTAGCGAGCCTGCTCCGGCGAAGCGGTGATTCCGCCGCGGTACGGTCGGCGATGGAATCCGAAGGCCGAACCGATCGGGCGCTGTGGACCACACTCTGTGAGCAGATCGGCGTCGCCGCACTGTCGATCCCCGAAGAGTTCGACGGTATCGGTGCCTCACTGACCGAGACCCATGTGGTGCTCGAAGAACTCGGTCGCACACTGTCTCCGGTTCCGATGCTCGGCTCGGCGGTTCTGGCCACCCAGGCCCTGCTCCTCAGTGCGGACACCGACGCCTGCGCCGCCACACTCCCCGCCCTCGCGTCCGGCGAGAAGACCGCGGCACTGTGCTGGGCCGATGCCGACGGATGGAATCGGCCGGGCGTCGAGGCAAGCGCCGGTATCTTGTCCGGCACTGCCCACTATGTACTCGACGGTGAAACAGCCGACGTACTGGTGGTTTTGGCCCGCAGCGGCAGCGTCGTCACCCTGCATGTCGTCGATGCCACCGCGGACGGCATCAGCCGTTCGCCGCGCCCGACGATGGATCCCACTCGACCGTTGACCAGCATCACCTTTGACGACGTCGACTCGACCGCCATTCCTACACCGGCTGATCTGGTGGACAGGCTGCGCGCGATCGCATACGTCGCACTGAGTGCCGAACAGGTCGGTGCTTCACGCGCAGCGCTCGATCTGACGGTGGAATACACCAAGTCCCGCAAGCAGTTCGGACGTGTCATCGGATCGTTCCAGGCGCTGAAGCACCGGATGGCCGACATGTATGCGCTCACCGAGATCGCACATTCGATCTCATACGCAGCTGTCGATGCACTCTCATCCGGTTCCGACGAAGCCCTCGACCTGGCCGCCGCGGCGCGCGTGTACTGCTCGGATGCGTTCTCACACATCGCAGGCGAGACCATCCAGCTACACGGCGGGATCGGCATCACGTGGGAACACGATGCACATCTCTACTTCAAGCGAGCACACGGCAGTGCCCAACTCTTCGGTCTGCCGCATGAGTCACTACCTCGTTTGGCCACCGCAGCCGGCCTCTGAACTCTGCCGTTACCGCCGACCGAGCTCTTGCGACCAGCGGTCGTCAGGGGCCCGGTCAGCGGGACTGTAGACGCACCTTGGCGCGTTGAACGTGCTGCTCGTCCATCGGCGGCTCGACGATCTGCTCGGCGCCGGGACGTAGGCCGGCGATGGCAAGCGCAAGGTGCCGCCGCCACGCGGTATCGCTGACGCCCCTGGTGGTTTCGATGACTCCACGCAGCGCCCAGAAGATGACGTCCACGTCCGACTCTGCGGCGTCCTCGCGGATACGTCCGTGTTCTTTCGCCGATGCCAGGAGCTCCGATGCGATCCGCCGGTACTCGTTCTTGAGCGCCGTGGTCTCGTCGTCGTTCCACATGCGCGAGATGCAACCCCTGTGCGATGCCTGGATCTCGCCGGTCCCGTACATGACCTGTTCGAGACCCGAGCCGTCGGTCACGTCGAGGGCCTTGGTGGCGATCGCGACCAGGTCGCTCAACAGCTGCCGAACGAGTTCGCTGATCAGTGCATCCTTGGTGGGAAACCGGCGATATAGCGTGCCGGTTCCGACTCCGGCAACCCGTGCGATCTCGTCGACGCTCGCGTCGAGGCCGCGTTCGCTGAAGACGGTTGCCGCCGCGTCCAGCAACCGTTGTCTGTTCTCGGCAGCGTCGCGCCTGAGCACTTTGTCACCGCCGGATGCCTCACGAACACTCACATCGGACCTCACTCGGATTTGTCGCCCGCCAGAGTACCGCCGGCAACCATTGCAAGCTCGGGATGCGAGAGTTCGGCAGTGTCTTCGAGATGGGTCGTCTTGTTTCGCTTCACCGCCGGGATGAACAGCGCGGCAACAGCCGCCAGACCGCCTGCGATCCCCAGCATGACAAATCCGTTCGTGTAACCGGATTCGGTCGGGACGCCCGCCGACGATGCGCCCGCAGCGACAACGCTGGCCATGAATGCCGCGCCCAACGATCCGCCGATGGTGCGGATGTTCGCATTCATTCCGCTGGCGACGCCGGTTTGGTGCGGCGGCACAGCGGCGACAACAACATTCGACATCGCCGCAAAGGCCAGCCCGAACCCGATCCCGTTGACGGCCATCGCCACGTAGATGTCGATTTCGGCCGAATGAAGAAAGGCGATCATGAAGTAGGACGTCGCGCTGATCAGCGATCCGACGATCAGAAGATTCTTGGAGCCGAAACGAGCTGCCAGACGGCCCGAGAAGAGCCCCACGGTAAACATGCCAACCGCGTTGGGCAGCAACATCAATCCCGATTCCGTGACGGTCGCACCGAATCCATACCCTGCCGAGCTGGGTGCCTGCAGGAACTGCGGCAAGAAGCCGAGTCCGGCGTACATCCCGATGCCCATCAGCAGTGCAATCAGGTTCGCAGCCCACACACTGCGGATTCGCATCATCGTCATGTCGATCAGCGGATTCGATGAGCGGGATTCGGCGATGATCCAACCGGCCAGCACAGCGGCCGCGGCCACCAGCATGCCGATCACCTTCGCCGATCCCCAACCCCACGAGGGCGCCTGACTCACGGCGAGCAGAAGCGCAACAAGCCATGCGGACAACAAAAACGCGGTGAACCAGTTGATCTTTCCGGCCGACCGGATCGGCGATTCCGGTATCAGGAAGAATGCCGCCACACCGGCGAGGCTGGTGATGATCAGTGGAATCCAGAAGAGCCAGTGGTAGCCGAGGAGGTCGACGATCGGACCGGCCAGCACGATACCGATGCCGGCCCCGACGGACACCAGTGCAGCGATCAGACCAACCGCTCCGGGCACCTTCTCTTTGGGGAACTCGTCACGGATGATGCCGAAGGCCAGGGGCAGGACTCCGCCGCCGATCCCCTGAATGGCCCGCGCAAGGATCATCATCGACAACGAAGTGGCCATCGCGGCCAGGAGCGATCCGAGCGCCAACGCGACCATCGCGATCACGAACATGCGCTTCTTGCCGTGCATGTCACCGAGTCGACCCAGGATCGGTGTGAAGATCGATGCCGACAGCAGGTAGGCCGTCAGCACCCACGTGACATCGGTCTGGTTGGTTCCCAACGCCGCCTCGACGGTCGGCAGGACCGGCATCACCAGCGATTGCAGGAGGGCGAAAGCCGATACTCCGACGGTGAGGACGGCAAAAGTCACTTGATGATGCGCCCGGGCGGGTGCGGTTTCCATTCATTCTCCTGAAGACAAAAGCGGAGACGGCACTCCGGATACTGGAATGAACCTAGCACCCGAAGCGGAGACGTCGCTCCGCATAACATCAAATCAAAGGATCACAAATGGATACCCTCAGGAATCAATGGGCCCGTTCGAGGGGTGTGGTCAGGCGAAAGCGGCGTTGACCTCGGCCTCGGTCAGGCCGTAGTCCGCCAGCGAATACTTGTGCACCGGCCGACGGTCACCGGACTGACTTTCTTCGTCAAGGGCTCGCATCGCTGCAGACGCCTCATCGCTGAAGTCCAGCCCGAATGTCCGATAAATGTTCTCCATCGTTCCCAGCGGATCCGTTCGGAAATCGCGGAAGTCGACATCGATGAATTGGGCCGGATCGTATTTGGCGCGGGCAGTGTTGAACTGGCGCAACCCGCGCGACCACAACTCCAACTGGGTCTTGCCGATCAACTCGCCCTTGAACACGGTCGACCAGCCGTCCCCGGCAGCGTCGGCCAGACTGCACATCGACGGGATGATCGTCGCCGGCGGCCGGTGCGTCTGGATGATGAGTGCGTCGGGATAGACCGCCATCAATTCGTCGAGCGCGAACAAGTGGCTGGGATTCTTCAGGATCCATCGATGCTCGGGCTCGTTCACACCGACCAACTGCAAGTTCTTCTTGTGCCTGGCGTAGGCGTTGATCCAGTCCTGCTGCTGCAGCCATTGTGAATACGTCGGCAGATATGCCAACGACTCATACGAGATCGACTTCATCGTCTGCCGGAGCAACTGCCAGCATTCCTCCACGTCGGAGGCGCTCATGTAGTGCAGGCCCATGAACTCAGGATTCTCGACGTGGTGCTGCTCGAGGCCCGACTGGATCTGCTGGAAAACCGGATTCGACTCCCAGCCCTCGCGCGGGGGTCGCGGTTGCGGGAACTCGGCGAGCCACATCTCGAGTCCCTGATGACCCGGATCGGCGGTCAGCATCCGATGCAGCGCGGTGGTGCCGGTACGCGGCAGTCCGGTCACGAAGATCGGCCGGTCCACGACGACAGAGCTGTACTGCGGGTTCGCCTTCCACGATGCCTCACTGAGCAGCCGGGCGACCAGTGCTCCGCGCAGGAAGAACCGATTCATCTTGCTCCCGAGCTCGGTCAGCCCGGCGTCGCGGACATACGATTCGAGCAGCACCCCGAGCGCCTCGGTGTAGTCGTCCTCACCGAAGTCATCGAGACCACAGGCCTTGGTCGCCGAAGCCTTGAGATCTTCGACAGTTCCGACATCAGTTCTCGTGGTCACAACAACTCCCTACACGTGGTACTCGCCGCAATTGACATCGAGCGTCTGGCCGGTGATCGCACTGGCCCAATCGGACGCCAAAAATACTGCGGCCCGGGCGATCTCATCAGGTTCAGGGAGCCTTTTGAGATCAGACTTCGACGCAGTCTGCTCATAGACCTGCTCCGGGGTGATGCCGTACTTCTTCGCGACCTCACCGAAATACCATTTCAGCTGGTCGTCCCAGATGTAACCCGGTGCGACGGTGTTGACCCGGATGCCCTTGTCACCCAGTTCCGTGGCCAGCGTCTGAGACATCGCCAGCAGCGCCGATTTGGCCAGCTTGTAGCTGCCGTATCGGGGCTCGGAATGACGGATGACCATCGAGTTGATCATCACCACCGACCCCGAGGTCTTCTCGAGTTCGTCGGTGAACGCCTTGGTCATTCTCAGCCCGCCCAGGATCGTCAGATCCAGGCTGGCCCGGATGTGATCGAAGTCGGTGCGGGCCAACGGTTTCATCGATGGCAGCGCGAATGCGTTGTTGACGAGCACATCGACTTTTCCGAACTCGGAGACGGTCGCGTCGACGAGACCGGTGACCGCGTCATCATCGGTGATGTCCGTCGGAACCTGCAAGGTGACCCCACCGGACGCGGTGATCTCGTTCGCGATCTCCTCGAGTCGCGACGCCGTGCGGGCTGCGAGGACAACCCTGGCGCCTGCCGCGGCCGCCTGCAGGCAGATCGATCGGCCCAACCCCGGTCCGACACCACCCACGACAACAACCTTGCCGTCCAGCAATCCGGTTCCCGCAGTGGCCATTCCAGAAATTGTCATCCGAGCATCCTTTGTCCAAACCCTCGCTGGCGCTCTGCAATCCGTTCTCGCCATTGCTCGTCCGTCACGACGTTCGATTCGTGATACGGCAGATGCGCAGGCACATCGGCGATGTCGATGATCGCCACCGACGGACCGTCGGAAGCCGTCAGTGTCCGGCTGACCCGCTGCCACCGGAACTGCGCGATCCCCCGCTGCCGCCCGGTCGTCTCGATCCAATTCGCCACACCCGGACTCTTCGCGCTCACGACAAGCCGGATCATGCCGTCGGGGTCGACCTGCGCCTGCGCGGCATTCAGGCTGGTCTGATGATTGACATAGTCGAGCGAGATGTACCACATACTGCCGAGCTGAAATCCTTGATACGGCGCATCAGATTTCGGCACGGTGATGAGCATGGCCTCGTCATCGGCGAGTTCGTAGTGTCCCACCGATGAGAACTGAGTGCTCAGTCCGCCAGGGGTGAGCCGAGGCTCGGTGAGCGTGTTGACGGGGAGGTCGAGGTAAAACCACTTGGGAAAGTTGAACCAGGTGTTGATCCGCGACAACAACATCTTGCCCGCGATCTCATAGCGGCGCTTGATCTGCGCCAGTCCGGGTTCGTCCGGTGCGGTACCGACGGAGTCGACCCGTTCGATCCGGATGGACCCTTTGCGCTGATCCCAGCGGTTGTACACCTCACGGACCGCCAGCATCGACGATCCCTCACCGAGGACAAAGTAGTTGGGGCCGGGATCGGCTTTCGGTGGCCCGAAGCGCAATTCGAATGAACCGTCAGGCTCGATCTGCAGGCGCCGGTCATCAAAAGCGTCGTCTCCGCCGGGAACGTTGGCCGAGGTGTAATCACCCTTGAGGACCTGGAAGCTCAGATCCACTGTGTCACCGCGCGTTCCGGTGATCACATACTCGGCATCAGGCACCACATTGGCGTGGTAGTACAGCGTATCCGGATTGTCGAGGCCCATCTTCGCGTAGGGACCGGTGGACGTGACCAGAAATGGATGACTCTTCGCATGCGCCCAGGCCATCTGCAGGCTTGCCTTGATACTGCCTGACAGATAGTCGAACCCTTCGGCCAGATCCTGCTCATTCCGAATGAATTCGGCTCCGGCAATCAGCTTTTCGGCCTCGGTGATCGCCTCCCTGAAGGGACCCGTCACGTCGGGGGCGAAAGGTTGTGTCATCTCTCTCCTTTGAGAAAACCCGGACACCTACAACCAGGTGTCGCCACCGTTCCAGGTCAGGAAGTTCTCCAGCTCGGCCTGCGCGGGCGTGACCCGCGGGTGCTCCGTGGACAGGTATCCGCCACGGTAGAACAACAAGGGCTTGTCCTGCAGCACTTCTCCCAAAGTCTGCACCCGCCCGATCGCGATGTAGTGGTCGCCGCCGTCGTCGACACGGTCGAGTGTGCAATCCACCCACGACAACGAATGCCTGATGACCGGTAGCCCCAGGGGCGACGGCTCCCATTCGATGCCGGCGAACTTGTCGTCGCCGGGCGCACCGAACGCGGCACTGACGGCCTGCTGACTGTTCGAGAGGACATTGACGCAGAACTTCTTGCTCTGCTCGATGACCTTCCAGCTGCGCGACGTCTTCATCGGACAGAACAGCACCAGCGGCGGGTCAAGCGACAACGCGGCAAAGGACTGGCACGCGAAACCGACCGGTGTGCCGTCGTCGGTCACCGTGGTGATCACCGTGACGCCGGTACAGAACTGCCCCATGGCGGTCCGGAACTGCCGCGCATCGAAATCGTCGGTACCTCGCGGGTGACGCAAAAAGGATCGAGCTCCGCCTTCGGCTTCGTCTCCAGCGAAAGGTCGAGCTCCGCCTTCGGCTTCGTCTCCAGCCATATCAGGCGTTCTTGAATCCGATGGAGAAATCGTGGCCCCACAGACTGACGGCGGTACTCTCCCTGGCAACCCAGTCGTGATCGTCGACCTGGCGCCCCTCACAACCGAATTCGATGTCGAAACCACCCGGGGTCTTCATGTAGAACGAGTACATCAGATCGTTGACATGACGGCCGAGCGTTGCCGACATGGGCACCTTCTTGCGAAGGGCCCGGTCGTGCGCCAAGCCCACGTCGTCGGTGTTCTCCACCTCGATCATCAGGTGCACGATCCCGGTGTCATTCGGGAAGGGCAAGAACGCCAGGCTGTGATGGCGCGGGTTGCAGCCGAAGAACCGCAGCCACACCGGCGGGCTACCCGGTTCACGGCCTGCAATCTCTGCGGGCAACCGCATCGAGTCGCGCAGCCGGAAGCCGAGTACGTCCCGATAGAACTCGAGCGATGCGTTGTCGTCGTCGGTGGTGAGCACCACGTGACCCAGGCCCTGTTCGCCGGTGACGAACTTGTGCCCGTACGGACTCACGATCCGGCGGTGTTGCAGTGCCACACCATGAAACGCTTCGAGTACGTTGCCCGACGGATCGGAGAAGACGATCATCTCGACCACCTGACGGTCGGCGAGTTCGAAGTCCTTTGCCTCCCGGAATATCACACCCGCCGCCGACAACCGATCCCGAACATCCTGCAATGCAGCAGCATTGGCGCACTCCCAGCCGGAACTGGCGAGGTGGTCGCGATCACCCGGTACGATCACCAGCCGTGCCGGGAAGTCGTCCATCCGCAGGTACACCGCACCTTCGGTGAGCCCGCTGCCCTCCGACATGCCGAGGACCTTGAGTCCGTAGTCACGCCAGGCGGCCACGTCCGTGGCCTCGATACGCATGTACCCCAGCGAACGAACGGGGCCGAAATCTTGCGTCATCGTCGATCTGCTCCTTGTGCGAGAGTTGCCGAATGTGGGTGGCTCATCAGACCATCGTGTCGCCGATCGGGATGCCGAACTCGCCGTTTCCGAACGCGACATAGGCCCTTTCGGCATCGTTGGCGGCGTGCACGCGTCCGGCATGGGCATCGCGCCAGAACCGCTGGATGGGTGTGCCGAGATCGAGTGCGTGCGCACCCGAGTTCTCGAAGAGCCTGTCGATCGAGGCGATGGACCGACCGGTGGCCCGCACCTGATCGCGACGGGCCTTCAGCCGCAACTCCATCGGAACATCTTCGCCGGCCACCAGTAGGTTGTACTCGGCCTGAAGGTTGCCCGAAAGCTGCGTCCACGCCGCGTCGATATCACTGGCCGCCTCGGCGATCCGGACTTTGGCGAACGGATCGTCCTTGGCCTTCTCCCCTGCATACGCGGCCCGGACCCGCTTGCCCTGATGTTCGACGTGCGCTTCATAGGCACCGTAGGCCATCCCGACGATCGGGGCCGAAATGGTACTGGGATGGATTGTTCCCCAAGGCATCTTGTAGACCGGCGCGGTGTTCTGCTCCAGGCCAGGGGCCGCTCCGGTACTCATCGCCCGGAAGCTGAGCATCCGGTGGTTCGGCACGAAGACATCCTTGACGTCGATCGTGTTCGAGCCGGTGCCCTTGAGTCCCACCACATTCCAGACGTCCCGGATCTCGTAGTCGGATCGCGGGATCAGGAAGCTGACAAAGTCGACCGGCTTGCCACTCTTGATCACCGGTCCACCGAGCACCACCCAGCTGGCGTGACCCGATCCGGACGACCACGCCCAGGACCCGTTGACCTTGTAGCCACCCTCGACGACCTCGCCCATACCCATCGGCGCATACGACGACGAGATCCGGACCGAAGGGTCCTGACCCCAGACGTCTTCTTGCGCCTGCTGCGGGTACAGAGCCAGATGCCAGTTGTGGACTCCGATGATGCCCGCGACCCATCCGGTGGATCCACACGCGGACCCGAGACGGCGCACAGCCTCGTAGAAAGTCACAGGATCGGCCTGATAGCCACCCCACTGTTCGGGCTGCAACAGCTTGAAGAAGCCGATGTCGACCAGCGATGCGATCGTCTCATCCGGGATCTGGCGCAGATCCTCTGCTTCTTGTGCGCGTTGCGCGATCTCGGGTAGCAGGGCACTGATCTTTTCCAGTACCTCTGCCCCTGCCTGCCTGCCGTCACTCATCGAGCAACTCCTCGCTGTCGTTCCACGTCTACTCAAACGAGACTAGAACACGTTCTCATTTATGTCGAGTACTGCGCGTTTACCTTGCTTTCCTGCACCGTTTCGCCAATTCCCCTGGTATCGAACCGCACTTTTTTGTAACATGTTCTACTAAGCGCCTGCGCTTAAGCGCGAGAAGCCTGTGGATGTACAGACAGGGTGGGCAAGCAAAAGTACGAGGGAGCAGCAGATGACCGACATCGATGGCGGCGCGATCCGCGAAATCGACACCGGAACCCCACCGACCCGCTTTGCGAGGGGCTGGCACTGCCTGGGTCTGCTGTCCGATTACGACGACGGAAACCCGCATTCGGTTCAGGTCTTCGGCACCAAGCTGGTGGTCTGGGTATCCGAGGGTGAACTGAAGATCCTCGACGCATACTGCAGGCACATGGGCGGCGACCTGTCGCAGGGATCGATCAAGGACGGCAATGTCGCTTGCCCGTTCCATGACTGGCGATGGAAGGGCAACGGCCGCTGCGCCGGCGTGCCCTATGCAAAACGCGCGCCCAAGCTCGCCAAGACGCGTTCCTGGCCGGGCATGATCCGTAACGGACAGATTTTCGTCTACAACGACCCCGAGGGCAATCCGCCACCAGACGCCGTCGTCATTCCCGAACTCGACGAATTGAACAGCGACGAGTGGACCGGCTGGACCTGGAACAAGGTGGTCATCGAAGGTTCGAACTGCCGCGAGATCATCGACAACGTCGTCGACATGGCGCACTTCTTCTACGTGCACTACTCGTTGCCGGACTACTTCAAGAACGTCTTCGAGGGTGAGACCGCAGCACAGTACATGAACTCGCACGGCCGTCCGGATGTCGACATCATGACCGCGTACGGCGACACCAAGCTCGAATCCATTGCCGCGTACTACGGTCCGGCCTACATGTTGAATCCGATGGTGCAGTACTACGGCGGCTACGCCATCGAGACGATCCTGACCAACTGCCACTACCCGATCGACAACAATTCGTTCGTGCTGATGTACGGCGTGATCGCCAAGATTCCCGAGGGTCTCACCTCCGAGCAGGCGAGCAAGATGGCTGCCAAGATCACCGCGGGCATCGAGGTCGGCTTTCTGCAGGACGTCGAGATCTGGAAACACAAGAGCCGTATCGACAATCCCTTGCTCGTCGAAGAAGACGGTCCGGTCTACCAGTTGCGCCGCTGGTACGAACAGTTCTACGTCGACAACGCCGATGTCACCGAAGAGATGACCCAGCGCTACGAGTACGAGATCGATACCACCAAGGCTGTCGAGAACTGGAATCTCGAAGTCGAAGAGAATCTGCGACTGAAGGCAGAGCGCGAGTCGGCGGGATCAACTGCCGCCGACCAGGATGCCGCAGATTCGGTATCGGCGACCTGATGTTCGATCGGTCATGAGTGCGAACTGGTCCAAAGCTCCGGATTTCACCGATCCGGAACGCAGGGCTGCAGTCCGCGCCGACACGTCCCGCGACAAGGAGCACTACCTACGCGGCGGCCTGACCGAAATCGAGTGCCGCACATGCCATGCTCACGTGCTGGTGAAGAAGTACAGCCCCCATCACACCAGCGTGCAATGGACCGCGCAGGCACGCGAACAATGCCCTGAACTCGAGGCGATTCGCGCCAAGGGCGGCAACCCGGCGATGCACCCGACCTGCCCACGACTGTCCGCGAGTATCGATCACGGCGTCAGCGAGGGCATCGTCGCCAAGGAGTCACCCGACGTCGACCCCGACGGGTACTACTGACTCCACCCTGGACAACCAAACGCCATCCCCGCAATCTGATTGCGGGGATGGCGTTTTCAGATGGTTCGGAAGGGTTACTGCTGCTCGTCTGGTCCCGGTTGCTGACCTTCGGGATTCGGGTACGGGTTCTGACCTTCGGGAGTCTGGTTCGGATTCTCAGCAGGATGTTGCCCGGAGTTCTGCGGCTGACCGTAACCTTGTTGCGGCGGAGCGTATCCGCCGGGCTGCTGCGGTTGGCCGTAACCCTGTTGCTGCGGCGGACCGTATCCACCGGGCTGCTGCGGCGAACCGTATTCACCGGGCTGCCGCGGCGCGTAACCCTGTTGCGGCGGCGGACCATATCCGCCGGGCTGCTGCGGCGGACCGTAACCCGGCTGAGGCTGACCATGACCGGGGCCCTCAGACCTGACGGGCTTGGCGGTCAGCGCGAGGTAGGTGGCAAGGCCGGCAACAACAAGCGCGACAAATGCGCCGACGGTGACCAGCCACAACCCCCATCCGGCACTGACTTCGGATGTATCACCGGCGTTACCGCTGATCACAGCGGTACCCGGGTCGGATATGAAGATCAAAGCCATGATTACCGCTATCACCCCGAGCACGGCACCTGCGACCGCCGCAATCCCGGGGAATAGGTTCACGATCAGCGCAGCGCCTGCGCCGACAACTAGCACACCGACAATCATGGTGTAGAGGCCCGGGGCACTCGTGTCGTTCTCGGCTCGGGCTTCGGCCTCTTCGATCTGGCCCGAGCTGGCATCGCTGCCACCGGCATCGATTGACACCGAACCGGTTCCGGTGATGGAGATCCCACCGTCGGCCAGATCCTGCGATGCCCAGCTGAAGAAGCTGAACACCACCATCGCTACGCCCGCAACCACCAGTGCGACACCGGCGAACTTCAGGGTCGGGTTACTGGACGACGGTGCCAGCAACGCAGTCGTCGAGGACTTCTGACCCGCCGGAGCTCCAAACGGTGGCTGGTGACCCGGCTGCTGCGGCGACTGATGCCCGCCGGGTTGGTAGCCCCCTGGCTGCCCCTGATTCGGCTGCCCGCCGGGTTCGTTGGGTGGATATCCACCGCTGTTTCCGGGTGGCGGTCCGTACGTCATGGTGTACCCCTGATCTGTCGTCCGCCCGCCGGCTCGCGGGCACAAATATGCGAAGACGCGAATACTGATCGTAACGCTCCACGACAGATCGTTAAAGGGTCATGCAATTTCCCGAAATGTCGCAAGGTGTCAGGACTTGGTTGTCGGCTCTCGGGGATCCGGGGGCGGGCGGCGACCCGGCGGCGGTGGCGGTGACTGTCGACTGCGCCGGATCGGCGGCAGCCCACGATCGACTCCCGCATTCGGAACCGGGTGCCGAACCGGGGGAAACCCTCGCGAATCATCTTGGGACGCACGCTGGTTCGGACGGTAGCGCGGGCTGGACGCCTGCGACGAGCGGTACGTCTCGGCCCCTGGGTGCGACAGGTGGCCCTCGGACGGACGACGGCCCATCCGGTCTGTCGAACTTGTCGGGCGGGCCCGATAGCCGGGTTCCGGTCGAGGGCCGTTGTTCGGACGCGGAGCGGCCGACCCGGAGTTGTGGTTCGGACGCGGAGCGGCCGACCCGGAGTTGTGGTTCGGGCGCGGAGCAGCCAATCCGTCGTCGCGGTAGCGGGGTGCGGCGGCGCGAGGACCCGCGTGCACAGGCGATTTCGTAGAGTCCCGACGAGCCGATCTGTCTGCGCCGTCAGATGTCTTGCGCACGAGCGGCCGTCGCGTGCCGCGCATCGCGACAACAACGGCAGAACACGACACCACCACTGCCACAGACGCACCGAGCGTCACCAACCAGAGTCCGAGTGCGGCAAAACCGATCCCGGCATCCCCGGTGCCGTCGAGTACCGCAGTGCCAGGGGCGAACAGATATTCAAGGGACATGAACAATCCGATCAGTGCCGGCACGGCACCTGCCAGAGCCCCGATCCCGGGGTAACGGTTGACCAACAACATCGCCCCCGACACAACAAGCAGCACTCCGAGGCCTGCGGTGACGATGCCGGGCGAATTGCTCCGTTTATCCAGTTCGGCAGCCACCTCGGTCGCCTCGCCCAGCGTCTGGGCCCGGACGTCAGAGATCTCGAGCGTCACCGAGCCCATGCCGGTCACGGAAATGCTGAGGCCATCGTCCGAGGCAGCCGTCCAGGTGAAGAAGCTGAAGACCACCATCAGCGATCCGGCAGCCGCAAGCGCGACGCCCAGAACCCGCAGGCGCCAGTCGCTCGAACGTGCCGCGAACAACCCACCGTCACTCGGTTGCCGGCCTTTCGCAGCGCGTCCACGCGTCTGCCCCACCTCGACCGGGGCCGATCGAGGATGAGGCGCCGACGACGCCCTTCCACCGACATCTGCACGTGTCCGGTCGTACGTCATCTGCGCCCTCGTGATCAGCTCGCACTGCAGCCGACCCACGCCGGAGTCGCCAATTCGGACAGATCGTAACCCGCAAGCCCGCCGACAATGCTGATCAGCGCGCCCTTCGGTCAGATTCCGGCGTTGGCGTCCTGCTTCTTCTTGAGTTCCAGGGCTATATCGATCAGCTGGTCTTCCTGGCCGCCCACGAGTTTGCGGCTTCCGGCCTCGATCAGGATGTCGGCGGCACTGACGCCGTACTTGTCGGCATGCCCTTCAGCGTGCTTGAGGAAGGAGCTGTAGCAACCGGCATAGCCCATCATCATCGCCGGACGATCGACCAGGCATTCAGTGGGCATGACCGGCCGGACGACGTCCTGCGCGGCATCCGCGATCTTCATGAAGTCGATACCGGTGGTGATTCCGAGTTTGTCGCACACCCCGACAAATGCTTCCACCGGGGTGTTGCCCGCGCCCGCACCGAAACGGCGCACCGAACCGTCGATCTGCTGAGCGCCTGCCCTCACGGCCGCAATTGAATTGGCCACCGCGATGTCGAGATTCTCGTGTCCGTGGAATCCGATCTGCGCATCGTCGCCGAGCTCTGCTCGCAGCGCCGAAACCCGATCCGACACCTGTTCGAGCACCAGGGCCCCTGCCGAATCGACCACGTAGACACACTGGCAACCGGCGTCGGCCATGATCCGTGCCTGCTTGGCAAGCACTTCCGGTGGCTGACTGTGCGACATCATCAGGAAGCCGACGGTCTCCAGACCGAGCTCACGGGCGAGGCCGAAGTGCTGAATCGACACATCGGCCTCGGTGCAATGGGTGGCGATCCGGCAGATCTGTGCACCGTTGTCCTGCGCGGCGCGGATGTCGTCCTTGATGCCCAGGCCAGGCAGCATCAGGAATGCGATCTTGGCGGACTTCGCCGTCTCCACTGCGGCCTTGATCAGTTGCTGCTCCGGTGTTTTCGAGAAACCGTAGTTGAAGGAAGAACCGCCGAGACCATCACCGTGGGTCACCTCGATGACCGGGACCCCGGCGCCGTCGAGGGCGCCGACGATGTCGCGGACCTCCTGCTCGGTGAACTGGTGCCGCTTGTGGTGGCTGCCGTCACGCAGGGACGAGTCCGTGATGCGGATGTCGAGGGTGTCGCTGTACTTGCGAGGATCGTTGATACCGAACATTACTCAGACCCCTACCTTTTTCTGTGCTGCGGCCAGTTTCAGTTTCGCGATCTCTTCGCCGACCTTGGTGGCGGCGGCGGTCATGATGTCGAGGTTCCCGGCGTACGGGGGCAGGAAGTCGCCGGCACCTTCGACCTCGACGAAGATCGACACGCGGGCCATCCCGCCGTTGCCGACACTCGGCGCATCGAACTGGGGATCCTGCAGCAGCCGATATCCCGGCACGTACTCCTGGATCTCCTTCTCCCGCTTGTGAATCGCCTCGGCGATCGCGTCGATGTCGGCGTCTTCGGGGATGGCACAGAAGATGGTGTCACGCATGATCATCGGCGGATCGGCGGGGTTGAGGATGATGATGGCCTTGCCGCGTTCGGCACCACCTATCGTCTCGATGCCGCGGGAGGTGGTCTTGGTGAACTCGTCGATGTTGGCGCGGGTACCCGGGCCTGCCGACTTCGACGACACCGACGCGACGATCTCCGCGTAGACCACCGGGACCACCGACGAGACGGCGTGCACCATCGGGATGGTGGCCTGTCCGCCGCAGGTGATCATGTTCGTGTTCGGTGCATCGAGATGCTCGCGCAGGTTGGCAGGCGGCACCACCGCGGGTCCCACCGCCGCGGGCGTCAGGTCGATGGCGGTGATGCCGGCGGCCTCGTACTTGGGCGCGTACTCGCGGTGCACGTACGCAGACGTGGCCTCGAAGATGAGGTCCGGTTTCTCGGCCGACGCCAGTAGTTCGTCGGCGCCTCCCGACATCGTGATCAGCCCATGGTCGGCGGCCCGTTTCATGCCTTCGGACTCGGCGTCGATACCCACCATCCACCTGGGTGAGATGACCTCTGAGCGTGCGAGTTTGTACATGAGATCGGTGCCGATATTGCCCGATCCGATGATTGCGGCGGTGATCTTGTCAGCCACGTGTACTCCTAACGTTGGACTGTGTCGGTGGCGAAAATCAATCGGCGATGTCGCATCTTTCTAACTGAAATCCAGAGTCACACTTCCTAACCCGACAAAGTCGGCAACAAAGTGATCCCCGGAACGAATATCGATCGCACGGGTCGCGGTTCCGGGCAAGATCACATCACCCTTGCGCAATCTGACCCCAAAACTCTCGACCTTCCTGGCCAGCCACGACACCGCGTTGAGCGGGTGCCCGAGGACCGCACTGGAATTGCCTTCGGCGATCAGCTCGCCGTTGCGGTGCAGGGTGGCGTCGATGTTGCCGGTGTCGATATCTGCGATCCGAACCCGCTGCTCACCGAGTACCCAGCCGCAGGAGGAGGCGTTGTCGGCGATGGTGTCGGGTAGGGAGATCTTCCAGTCCCGGATCCGGCTGTCGATGAGCTCGATGGAGGGAACCACCCATTCCACCGCCGCGATCACGTCTTCATTGGTGCATCCGGCGCCGGGCAGATCTTCTCCGAGGATGAACCCCACCTCCACCTCGACACGGGGGTAGCAGAACTTCGTCGCGTCGATCGGCGTGTGCTCGTGGTACTGCATCACGTCGAGCAGATGTCCGTAGTCGGGCTCGTCGACCCCCATCATCTTTTGCATCGCCTCGGACGCCAGGCCCACCTTGTGCCCGGCGATCGTGGCACCGGCGGCCAGCCGCTTCCGGATGTTGATCAGCTGGATCTCGTATGCATCGGTCACGTCGAGATCCGGGTACGCCGCGGCCGGCGGATCGATGGCGGCAGCATGCAGCTCGGCGTCCGCCAAATCGTCGGCGATCTGCTGGCGCAGCCGGTCGGAGATCGTCACCACTTGCCTCACTTCTGGAGTTCGAGCGAAATAGAACGTGTTTCGGTTTTGACCCTCTGAAGGCCTCGCCAACCCATTCCGGGCTGGTATAGCCTGCCTCTTGAGGCAGTTTATAACGTGTTCTACCTTGCGGGTGGAAGTCGGCGATGCGCGAAGGGGCGAATCATGAGTGGTCCGGAAAGCGGACGAGGTGACGGCAGCGTGCCGAATCCGGGGGACGAAACGTATGACGTGATCGTTGTCGGCGCCGGCGGTGCAGGCATGAGCGCCGCCATCACCGCTGCGGCACACGGTCTGAGCACGATCATCGTCGAGAAATCCGCCTATTGGGGTGGGTCGACGTCCCGCTCGGGCGGTGGCGTGTGGATTCCGGACAACCGACTCCTGAAGCGCGACGGCGTGAAGGACGACCGCGAGGCCGCCCGCACCTACGTCCGATCGATCGTTGGAGATGTGGTCGCACCAGATCGGATCGACGCCTACATCGATAGAGGCCCCGAAGCGCTCGAATTCCTGATGGAGCACTCTCCGCTCGACCTCGAATGGGTCAAGAACTACTCGGACTACTATCCGGAGGCACCGGGTGGGCGCGTCCATGGACGGTCCTGCGAACCCAGGCCCTTCGATTCACGCAAACTCGGCAAAGACT
Organism: Williamsia sp. Y853; assembly: GCF_056786495.1. Classification (NCBI taxonomy): domain Bacteria; kingdom Bacillati; phylum Actinomycetota; class Actinomycetes; order Mycobacteriales; family Nocardiaceae; genus Williamsia; species Williamsia sp. Y853. The sequence continues at coordinate 333,139 of NZ_JBXCJC010000004.1, read as the reverse complement.
TCAAGACGCTTCACCCGCCGTACACGAAGTCCCCGTTGAACGTGGTGGTGATGCAGTCGGATTACCGCTGGCTGAGCACCGGTCTGCGGCATTGGAAGGGCCCGCTCCGGTTCATGAAGGTCGGAATGCGGTTCACCTGGGCCAAACTCACCGGCAAGAAGCTGATCGCGATGGGCGCCGCCCTGATGTCGGAATTGCTGCTCGGCGTCCGACAGGCCGGAATTCCGTTGCAGCTGAACACCGGACTCGTCGACCTGGTGACCGAGGGCGACCGGGTCGTCGGCATCGAGGTCGAATCCGACGGAACAAGGCGCACGCTCCATGCCCGCCACGGTGTGGTGCTGGCTTGCGGTGGTTTCGAGCACAACATCGAGATGCGGCACAAGTACCAGCGTCAGCCCATCGGATCCCAATGGACCACAGGCGCCGAATCCAACACCGGTGACGGCATCAATGCGGGGCTCAAAATCGGTGCAGCCGTGAGCTTTATGGAAGATGCCTGGTGGGGCCCGACCATCCCGCTCCCCCGCGGCCCCTGGTTCGCCCTGTCGGAGCGCGCGCTACCGGGAAGCATGATGATCAACGACCGCGGTCAGCGATTCATGAACGAGTCACTGCCGTATGTCGAAGCGGTGCACCAGATGTACGGCGGCGAGTTCGGCCAGGGTGAAGGTCCCGGAGAGAATCTGCCGTGTTGGCTGGTTTTCGACCAGACCTACCGCAACCGGTACATGTTCGCCTCGGTGTCCGGACGGCAACCGCTGCCCGGCAACTGGTTCAAGTCGGGTGTGATCACCAAGGCCGACAGCATCGAGGCACTTGCGGAGCAGATCGGCGTACCGGCCGATGGCCTTGCCCAAACCACCAAGCGGTTCAACGAGTTCGCGGTGAAGGGCATCGACGACGACTACGGTCGCGGGGTCAGCAAGTACGACCACTACTACGGCGACATCACCAACAAGCCGAATCCGAGCCTCGGCCCACTCAAGAAGGGTCCGTTCTACGCGGTCAAGATGGTGCCCGGCGACCTCGGAACCAAGGGCGGCATCAACACCGACGCCGCCGGACGCGCACTTCGCACGGACGGCTCTGCCATCGACGGCTTGTACGCAGCGGGTAACACCAGCGCACCGGTGATGGGCCACACTTACGCGGGCCCCGGCGCAACCATCGGTCCGGCAATGGTTTTCGGCTACCTTGCCGCTCTCGACATCGCCGCACATGCACAACAGGATCGAGTGAAGAAGGAGAAGGCAAGCTGATGGCGATCGATCCGGATATCGCGCTGGGCGCGGTGGTCTCGAAGGAGTCCTACAGCTGGAATGCCTCGGATGTCGCGCTCTACAACCTCGGGGTGGGTGCAGGCGCCGATCCGCTGGACCGCGCAGCACTTCGCTATTTCGACGACAACCACCCAAAGGTGTTGCCGACGTTCGCGACCGTGGCCGCACATTTCCATGACACAGAACCGCCGAAGGTCTCCAAGCCCGGCGTCGAGATCGATCTCGCAAATGTCGTCCACGGTTCGCAGGAAGTGCTGGTGCACAAGCCCATTCCCGCATCAGGATCGGCAACCACCACGGTCAGGATCATCGAACTACAGGACAAGGGTTCGGCTGCGGTGATCATCGAGGAGTTCACCACCGTCGACGATGCGGGAGAGCCCCTGTGGACCGCACGTTCCTCGATTTTCGCCAAGGGCGAGGGCGGTTTCGGTGGCGAACGGGGCAATTCCGAGAAAGTCGTCTACCCCGATCGCGAACCAGATCACGTCATCGAGGCAAAGACACTTCCGCAGCAGGCCTTGCTCTACCGGCTGTGCGGCGACCGCAATCCGCTGCATTCCGATCCGGAGTTTGCCGAGAAATCAGGTTTCCCGAGGCCGATCTTGCACGGCCTGTGCACCTACGGGACGGTGTGCCGCGCTGTTGTGGACACACTGCTCGACGGTGAGGTGGATCGGGTCGAACGGTTCGGCGCCAAGTTCGCCGGAGTCGTCTTTCCCGGCGAGACGCTACGAATCAGGGTGTGGGAGGACGGATCCCGCCTCCTCATCAGGGCGACGGTGGCCGACCGCGACGACGCGCCCGCGCTGGGCGATGTCGTGCTGACGACGTTTCGTCACGAGGACTGACGAAGCCTGCTCGAACTGGGGTCAGGCGGCACTCATGAAGATGGCAACCAGGCCGACGAAAATCGCGGCCAAGGAGCCCACCAGTGTGAGGACTCGCCAGATACGTAGTTTGATGACGGGTGTGTCGTTGACATGCGTTGAGGCCATTGGATTCCCTCTCTAATGAACATGGCCAGCCCGGCTGGGTCGGTCGTCACCAGCAACATCGAAATGTTGTGTTACCAGCGGGACAAATGTGACACACGTGACAGGTGATGCACGTCAGCCACACCGATCATAGTGATAACGATTACACAACACGAACAGCTGGATAGAACACGTTTCACTCGCCTAAATTGGATAAATGGACTCTTCTGGGGGCACCCCGACGCGCGATAAGCTCGGCTTCCGCGCAATCTGGCTCATCGTGGTCGCCTGCGCTGCACTGAGCCTGGTCATCGCCGCGATGGCTTCCCTCAACACCGCGATTCCCGACATCGCCCCGGCCGTCGGCGCCAACTCCAATCAGGTGACCTGGCTGATCGACGGCTACACACTCACCATCGCCGCCCTCTTGCTTCCAGCCGGAGCCATCGGCGACCGGTACGGCCGCCGCGAAGTACTGATCGGCGGGCTCGTCGTCTTCACCATCGGCTCATTGCTCCCGATCTGGGTGTCCAATCCCGATCAGTTCATCGCCGCCCGTGCACTGACGGGCGTGGGCGCGGCATTTGTCATGCCGGCGACACTGTCGGTCATCACCGCAGGCGTACCCGAATCCAAACGCCATCTCGCCGTGAGCATCTGGGCCGGCGTTGGTGGATCCGGCGGCATTGCAGGCTTTTTCGTGACCGGTGTGCTTCTCGAGTTCTTCAGTTGGCACTCCATATTCGTCACGTTCGGCATCTCAGCGGCCGTCACCGCGGTGCTGGCCTGCACGATCCCGACGTCCAAGGACTCGACCACGCACCGATTCGACTGGATCGGGTCGATCACCTCGGCCTCCGGCATCGGACTACTCGTCTACGGCCTCATCGAGGCACCGCATCGCGGCTGGCTCAACCCGCTGTCGCTGCTGGCGCTGATCTGCGGTCTCCTGCTCATCGCGGCATTCTGGTTCTGGCAGCGGAAGAACCCGGAACCGCTGCTCGACGTGCGTCTGTTCAACAACCGCGCATTCTCTGCAGGCACACTGAGCATCACGGTGCAGTTCCTTGTCGTCTTCGGGATCTTCCTGGTGCTACTGCAGCAGTTGCAGTTGGTCTTCGGATACTCACCGCTCAAAGCCGCAGTCGCCCTGATGCCGATGGTCGGTCTGGTGATGGTGTTCTCGCTGATCGGAAACTGGCTCACCACCCGAACGAGTCTGCGGACCATTCTGGTGTTCGGCATGGCCGCGATGGGCGTCGGTTCGATCTATCTCGGCGCCGTCAACCTCGACAGCTATCAGACCATCGTCGTCGCAATGATCATCCTGGCAATCGGATTGGGTATCGCCACGGCGCCGTCGACCACCGCAATCATGATCAACACACCCACCGACAATCAGGGCGTCGGATCTGCGGTGAACGACACCGCCCGCGAGCTCGGTTCAGCGATCGGAATCGCTGTCGGCGGAAGCCTGTTGGCCGCCGGGTATACCCGGAACATCGAACCGGTTGCCGCCGACGCCGAGGCGTCGATGCAACAACTGTCCACACAGCTCGAAGCCGCCGGGCAAACGGAGCGCGCACAAGAGGCCGCGACCGCTGCCGACTCCATCAGCGAGCACATCACCAACACTCTTGCCGAAGCACTTCAGGTGGCGGGCCAACTGTCCCCCGTCCAACCGGAGCTCGCCGCACGGATCAGCAAGGGCGCCATCGAGGCCTTCGAAGGACCGATGGGCACCTCATGCCTCGCCTTGGGCGGCGTATGCCTGGCAACGGCCATCGGCCTTGTCTTCCTCACGCCCAAACAGATCGACGACGGTGCCGCAGAGCGTGCCGACGCCAAAGCCGAAGCAAAAATCAACGACTAACCCGTCAGCAGAGGCGTGCACCGTCTGGAGATGTCGGTGAACTTGCCCGCTCGATGCTGCCGCCACAGCTCGTCTGGACGGCAGCATCGAGCGTTTTCACGCTATGGAGTTGTCAAAGATGCGTGCGCGGTCCCGACAAGATCTCGGGTGCGCTGGGGTGGAAAGTTGGTTCAGGCGGCGAGCGTCAGGGTTCGTCTGTTGTAGGCCGGTAGTGGTCTTCGCTGCGGATCGATATCGGCGGGCGGAATCATCCACGGGTGTCCGTCGGAGCCCATGATCACGTCCCACCCGGTGTTGTGAACCGCCATGTGACAGGTGCGGCACAGCAAGCACCCGTTGTCGAGGGTGGTGGCACCGCCATCAACAAAGTGCATGATGTGGTGACAGTCCGACCAGCCTGCCTTGGCACCACATTTCACACAGCAGGTGTCGCGGATGATGATCGCTTTGCGCACAAGCCCTTTGAACAGCCGTTTCGGTGGACTCATATCGACCGGGACGTCCTGCCCGTCGAGGGTGATCGAGGTGATTGATGAATCGCAGGCCAACGTTGCGGCGGTCGCTTCGGTGATCGGACCCATCCACGGCAACGTGGCAGCCTCGGGATGATCGGCGGGCACGGTGACCATCACTTCGGTTCGCGGCGCCGACACCAGCGTTTGCTCGCCACCGCCGCAATCCAATAACTGGTGCAGCGCATCAGCCCGGCGTTGGGTGGGGCTTCGACTGTCATCCGAACCGTCCGGTTCGGGGCGTGCTTTGGACCAGAAGTCCAACGCGGAGAACAACTTTTCCCCGATCACCGCATCCACATCGAACGTGCCGACACAGCGACCTTCACGGACTGCATAGTCCAGGCTGTTCAGTGACCGGTCTTCAGCCGGCGGTGGACCGCCGGTGTCCTTCGCCACCTCATTCCCCAGCGTTCGGGCCGCCGCGCTGATCTCTGCCGGTGGTGCTCCGGAGATGGCGTGGTTCAACAGTTTCCGTTCGAACTCGATCTGCTGCTCAGCGGTGATCGGATCCTCGGACCGCCCGAGGACATGCGCAACACCTTTGACCACCGCATCGACATGCTCGGACGACAGAAACCCGTCCCGCGAATAGCCGGCGGTACGATCCAAGCCCGCAATACCGGCGCCGATACGTATCCAGCGATACGCAGACACCGGTGCAGCACCGTTGGCCTGCAACAACTTTGCTGTCGTCGACCCGGCCTTACGGGCGATACCCGACTCGTCGATCACCGCGGCGCACACCGCTAGTTGATGCTCGGCGGCGTTGCGCAGGGTTATCAGATCCTTCGCCATACCCAGCGTGGCAGTTGGATCATCAGGTAAGACCAGGTCGACCAGATCGTCAACCATCTCGAGAAGTCGCATAGCACAGCACCTTCCAAGGACAAGAGCAAACCGGGAGGTCGACCGGATGTGTCTGCGGGGAAGGCGTCAGATACGTCGTGCTTGTGGTCGATTGATTCCACTGTACCTACTCGAACACGTGTTCGCAAGGATTGATTCTATCCAATGTTGTTTGTGTGCAACATCTTTCGCTAGTATGACGAAACAACTCAGACGAATTTCGACTGATCAGCTAGGCACAATGATCAGGGACGGTCGCGAACGGTGTGGCACCAGTAAAGATAGGTGAGGTCTTCCGGTATCGGCGTGGGTGCCGGAACTTCACCAACAACAAACACATCCTCACCTCCCACGCTTGTGCCGAACGGCAGGTTGAAATTCTTCTACGATCGTCGATCAGCGCCGGACCCTCTGACGCACCGCCGAACGATTGCAGTGCTCGCCACCACAGCCAAGATTTGGGCTGATTGCTACCGACCGGCGGCGCGGCGGCGATTTCCGATCGATTATTGTAGCTGCACCACAGGCTAATTGGATCCGATCCACGCCGACATCAAGCAAGCTCGGCCGAGCCCCGACGCGACGGCCACCGAACCTCGAACGCACAATCGGCAACCGCAACAACAAAGCAAGGCCACGGATGCGCGTCCGTGCACAACGCCTTTGACGACCTCCCAGCTGGCGCGACGGCAAGGTCGAACGGTTCAACCCGACTTCCCACCCCCGAACCGAGCAGTCAGTCGATTCGCGCGGAGGGTGTGCCGATGCCGCGGAGAATGTTGTCGACCAGAGCGTCTGCGAAGGCGACGGTCAGCGGTTGCGCCGGGAGCAACAGCCGATGGTAGGCCGCGCCCCACAACTGGTCGACCACGACTTCGAGGTCGATATCGTCGCGAAGCACACCCGCCTCCTGCGCCAACCGAAGACGGTCGACCGCAAGTTGACGGCGCGGCCGCGTGTACGTCGTCTCGATCGTTGCGGCGAGCGCGGGATCCGATTGGGAAAGTCCCACCAACTCTGCGATCACGCGACCTCGAGGGGTGTCGACGAGTAGGTGGATGAACGAATGCAACTGCGCTTTGAGGTCGCGGCCGAGGTCGCCGGAGTTCTCGAAACCCAGCTCCACCTCGACGGCGGAGAAGTACGCCTCGAGTGCGAGCGCCCCTGGGGACGGCCACCATTTGTACAAGGTCATCTTGCTGACGCCGGCGTGAGTTGCGACCTTGTCGAAGGTCACGGCCTTGATGCCACCGGAGAACAGCAGCTCCGTCGTCGCGGCGAGAACAGCCTGGTGCACTTCCGCTGCGGCGCGGCGCCCTCTTCCGGCGCGCAACTTGATGTCCTTCTCGGCGGGCAACCTGTCCGTCGTCATTGACCTCACCCCTTGCCTCATATGTACAAGTAGTCTACATTTTAGTTTGTGTACAACTAATCCACTTATAAGGGAGTTGGCCATGGTCAGCAAGAATCACAATGCCCGCACCGCGATCGTCTTCGGTGGCTCCGGCGGGATCGGAAGAGCGGTCGCCGAACGCCTCGCAGCCGACGGAAACAACGTGGTGGTCCACTACGCCGGACGGGCGGCGGCAGCCGATGCGGTGGCCAACGGCATCACCGCGAACGGTGGGACGGCCATCACTGCAGGCGGCGACGTTGCGGACGAGACCCAGATGGAGCGTGTCTTCGATCAGACCGCCGAGCAGTTCGGTGGTGTCGACATCGTTGTCAACACCGCGGGCATCATGCTGCTCGCGCCTGTCGCCGACATGAATCTCGACGACTTCGACCGAATGCACCGGACCAACGTCAGAGGAACGTTTGTCGTGTCCCAGCTCGCGGCCCAGAAACTGCGTCCGGGCGGTGCGCTTGTCAACTTCTCCACCTCGATAACCCGTCTGCAACAACCGAATTACGCCGCGTATGCCGCAACCAAGGGGGCCGTCGAGGCGTTGACCCTCATACTCGCGCGCGAACTACGTGGGCGCGACATCACCGTCAACGTGGTCGCACCGGGCCCGACCGCGACACCGCTGTTCCTCGAGGGCAAACCGAGCGAACTGATCAACCGGCTGGCAAGCGCAGCCCCGCTAGAGCGACTGGGCGAGCCCGAGGACATCGCAGAAGTCGTTGCATTCCTGGCAGGTCCGGGACGGTGGGTGAACGGACAGACCCTGTACGCCAACGGAGGAATTGCCTGATCGCTTGCAGCGCAACGACTCCGGCCTATCTCAGCTGCTCACCGCGCCCGAAACCGATGTGCCGAGTGCGGCATCCTTGGCCCACCGGTAGTCGGCCTTACCGGCCGGGGTCCGCTTGATCTCGTCGACCAACACCAGCAGACGGGGAATCTTGTAGCCCGCCAGCATCGTTCGGCAATGCTCCTGGATTTCGTCGAGCGTCGGCGCGGTCTGGTCCGGGCGGACCGCTACCACGGCCGAGACCTTCTGGCCCATACGTTCGTCGGGGGCCCCGACCACCAGTGCGTCGGCGACCGCGGGGTGTGCGTGCAGGCAGGCCTCGACCTCTTCGGCAAACACCTTCTCACCACCGGTGTTGATGCACTGCGAACCGCGTCCGAGGAAGACGATGGTGCCGTCGGCCTCGACGTGCGCCATATCGCCGAGCACCGACACCCGGGTGCCATCGGGCAACGTGGGGAATGTTCGCGCCGACTTCTCCTCATCCCCGTAATAGCCCAGGGGCACGTTCCCGATCCGGGCGATCATCCCCACCTCACCGGAGCCTGGTTCGATCGGCTCCAGCTTTTCGTCGAGCACTGTCATCTTCGAAGACGGCGGCATCGCCAGCGTGCCGTCCTCCCGAACTTCAAAGGCACCGTCGTTGCCGGACTCCGAGGCCCCGAAGTTATCGCGCAGCAACAAATCAGGCTTCGCCGCGACCATCCGATCTCGCACACCGACCGACCAGATCGCACCGCCGGAGGTGATCGAGAACAGGGCCGACATGTCGACCTCGTCCTTCAGCTTGTTCATCGCATCTGCAAGGGGCGAACCCATACCGTCGCCGACGATCAGGATCACGTTGACCTTGTCGGATTCGATGGAGCGCACCACTTTTTCGGGGTCAAACGTCCGCATCAATACCAGGCGCGCACCCAGGGTCAAGAACGTGAACAGCGAATACAACGCCGCGCCGTGCATCAGCGGTGCCGCGATCAGGAAGGCCAGATCGGGGAACTCCTTTGCCGCTGCGGCAACTTCGCCGAGGTTCTTGCGTGGGTTGTTGTCCTCGTACGGGTTACCGCCCGACAACGGCTTGTGGAAGAAGTCGTCGTGCCGCCACATCACCCCCTTGGGGTAGCCGGTGGTGCCGCCGGTGTAGAGCACCCAGAGCTCATCGCCCGTCCGGGGTTCGAAGTCCCGCGCATCCGAATACCCCTGCGGCGCAAAGGGAAGAACACTCACACCGGCCTCCGTTGCGGCATCGGCCAGCGCTTGGGAGACCTCCCCGATCACCAGCACCGTCCGCAGGGTCGGGATCTGTCCGATGATCTGTGCCAGGTTCTCCTGATGTTCGAGTTCTTCGACAACTATCGCCACCGAGTCGGAGTTCTCGAAGATGTAGAGCAGCTCTGCCGGTGTGTAGCGATAGTTGATGTTGATGGGAACAGCACGCAGCTTGATGACACCGAGGATGGTGGTGACGTGCTCCAGGCTGTTCTTGAGGAACAGCGAGACATGGTCGCCGGCACCGATTCCCGCGGCCGACAACATGTGTGCCACCTGATTCGACTCGCGTTCGAGTAAGCGGTAGCTGTGATCAACACCCTCGTAGGTCAACGCAATCCGGTCGGGAACCGAGTCGGCGACGGTCTCGAATACATCGGCAAGGTTGAAGGCCATCTGAGAAATCTCCTTTGCGACGAGAATGGGGGCACGAACTATGCGGTCAGGACAAGACCACTGGTCGGGACTCCGGTGCCGGCGGTGACCACCACTGCACCTGCGCCGTCGACCTGGTTGACCGAGTCACCACGAAGCTGTCGGACAGCTTCGGCGATGCCGTTCATCCCGTGGATGTACGCCTCCCCGAGTTGCCCACCGTGGGTGTTGAGCGGCAGCCGGCCACCCACTTCGAGTGCACCGGGTTCGCGGACAAGATCTTTCGCCTCACCGCGACCGCAAAATCCGAGCTCCTCGAGCTGCATCAACGTGTACGGCGTGAAGTGGTCGTAGAGGATCGCGACATCCATGTCGTCGGGGCGAAGTTCCGACTGCTCCCACAACTGCCTGCCCACCAACCCCATCTCGGGGAGTCCGGCGATGTCGTCGCGGTAGTAGCTGGTCATTATGTACTGGTTTTCACCACTGCCCGATGCAGCACCAGCGATGACGACCGGCGTATGCGGTAGATCCTTGGCGCGCTCGGCCGACACCACCACGATCGCCACCCCACCATCGGATTCTTGGCAGCAATCAAGGAGATGGAGGGGCTCGGCGATGTACCGCGAGTTCTGGTGATCGTCGAGCGTGATGGGTTTGCCGTAGAAGAAAGCCTCGGGATTGACCGCTGCATGCTTGCGATCCACCACCGCGATCTGGCCGAAATCTGCACTGGTGGCGCCATATTCGTACATGTATCGCTGGGCCACCATTGCCACGAACGCAGCCGGGGTACTGAGCCCATGTGGATAGCTGAAGGCGTTGTCGGTGCCCGACGAGTTGTCCTGCGCGACCAGCGAGGTGTTCACCTGGCCGAACCGCATGCCCGACCGCTCGTTGAAGGCCCGGTAGGCCACCACCACATCGGCAACCCCGGTCGCCACCGCCATCGCCGCCTGCTGCACGGTGGAGCACGCTGCTCCCCCACCGAAGTGGATGCGAGAGAAGTACTTCAACTCACCGATGCCCGAGGCGCGGGCGACCGCGATCTCGGTGTTGGTGTCCATGGTGAACGAGACCAGTCCGTCCACGTCTGCCGGTGTCAATCCGGCGTCCGCAAGCGCCGCGGTGACAGCTTCGGCGGCGAGCCGCAGTTCACTGCGTCCCGAGTTCTTGGAGAAGTCGGTGGCGCCGATACCGACAATCGCTGCCTTGCCGGACAACCCGCTCATCGGCTCACTCCCGCTTCACTTTTTCCCGCCGGTGCACTGACGTTCGTATGGTCCATCACCAGTGTTACCACCGATGTCACGTGGTTTCCGAGGCTGTCCTTGCCGATCACGTCGACCGTCACCAGACCGTCATCCACCGCGCTCACGGTGCCGGTGAGCGTCAAGGTGTCGTAGGCGTACCAGGGCACACCGAGTCGTAGCTTGATCGACCGGATCTGCGCGCGCTGCCCGGCCCAGTCGGTGATGTACCGCTGCACCAGTCCGGTGTCGGTGAGGATGTTGACAAAGATGTCCTTCGACCCCTTCTGGTGCGCGAGGTCGCGGTCGTGGTGGACATCCTGAAAGTCCCTGGTGGCCAAGGCCGTCGAAACCACGAAGGTCGGTGTCGCGTCCACTGTGAGAGTCGGCAGTTCAAGACCGACTACTGCTGCGGGAGGGTTGGCGGGCGGGACAACTGTGGGTACCGCGGGGGGAACATTCATTGCTGCACTCCTGTTCCGGCGGGCTGCCACGCATACAGCGTCCAGGCGGCGGCATCGTCGACCGCCGGGAAGTCAAGGAATTCGACACGTACCGGAAGCCCGATCTCGACCTGCTCGGGTTCGACCCCGCGGAGCTCGCCCAAAAGCCGTACACCTTCGTCGAGTTCGACGAGCGCGATGACAAACGGCAACTTTCGGCCCGGAACCTTCGGGGCATGGTGCACCACGTAGCTGTAGACACTGCCCAGGCCGGAGGCGACCACGTAGTCGGTCTCCTCGCCCTTGGCCTTCCAGATCGCCGGCACCGGCGGATGCCGCAGCGATCCGTCCTCGAGTTTTTGGATGCGCAGCTCGTGCTCGCGTACGCCGTCCCAGAAGAACAGCGTGTCCAGAGATGGGGTGGGACGCATCATCTTTGCCGGATCGAAATCGTCGGCCGGTGAACCGAGTGATGAGATCACCGCGCTGTCGGCCGCGGGTGGCCCAGGATCCCTATCCGACACCGGATCCTTGGCGGGCGGTCGGAACTTGAGGATCCGAAAATCCATCTCGGCGACAACTTCGTCGCCGACCTTCCAGGTGTTCCTGGTGGTGAAGAACCAGCCTTCGCCGAGGCCGGTCTGCTTGGGCCCCACCACATCCGTCAGGGCGGCCTCGATGGTCACCTCTTCACCAGGCTTCGTGTACCGGTGGTAGGTCGAATCACAGTTGGTCGCAACAACTGACGTGTAGCCCGCATCGTCGAGAATCTGTGTCACCCGACCGAGTGGGTCGTCGTCGGCGCGCACCCTGGTCAGTCCCCGCATCGTCCACACCTGTGCCATCGCCGGAGGAGCCACGATGCCGTCGTATCCCGCAGCGCGGGCGGCATCGTCGTCGACGTAGATCGGGTTGTTGTCCCCGATGGCCTCGGTCCAGTTGTTGATCATGGCTGTGTTGATGGGGTCGCGGCCTGCCACCGGAGCGCTGGTGCCCGCAGCCCGGACGCGGTCGGTGGCCGCGATGATCGTCGACGTATCAACAGTTGTCATGGAATGGCTCCTCTCAGCGCTTTCCGCGGGGTAGACCGAGCCCGGCGGTGGCGATCATCTCGCGCATCACCTCGTTGACACCGCCACCGAAGGTGATCACGACGTTGCGCTTGGCCTGGACGTCGAACCAGTCGGCGAGCGCGGCGGTCTGCGGGTCGGAGAAATCTCCGTGCCTGCCCAGGATCTCGTCGATCAAGCGGTGGACGTGCTGTAGCCGTTCGGTGGCGAAGACCTTGGTTGCCGCGGCATCGGCCATCGAGATCGAATCGCCGCCTGCTGCCACCTGCCAGTTGAGCAGCTCGTTGATCCGGTAGTAGGCATGCAGCTCTGCCAGAGCACGTTTCACGTCCGTGTGCTTTGCCGGAACGGTGCCGTCAGGGCCCGGGCGCTCCGCCCACTCGGTGATGCGGGCGAGGAGCCCGTCGAGTCGTCCGGCGGGACCGAGCATGACGCGCTCGTGGTTGAGCTGTGTGGTGATGAGCCGCCATCCGCCGTTGACCTCACCAACCACCATGTTGGCAGGCACCACCACATCCGAGTAGTACGTGGCGTTGACGTGATGGGCATGGTCGGCGGTGATGATCGGGGTCCAGCTGTATCCGGGGTCGGTGGTGTCGACGATCAGGATCGAGATGCCCTTGTGCTTGGCAACGTCCTTGTCGGTCCGGCAGGCCAGCCACACGAAGTCGGCGTCGTGGCCGCCGGTGGTGAAGATCTTCTGTCCGTTGACGATGTACTCGTCGCCGCTCCGGACCGCGGTGGTCTTGAGCGATGCGAGGTCGGTGCCGGCATCGGGTTCGGTGTAACCGATCGCGAAGTGGACCTCACCGGCGAGGATCGCAGGCAAGAACCGTTGCTTCTGCTCCTCGGTGCCGTAGAGCTGCAGAGTCGGTCCAACCGTCTGCAGCGTCACCGAAGGCAACGGGACATCGGCGCGAGCGGCCTCGTTGACGAAGATCTGCTGTTCGATGTGGCCAAATCCGCGGCCACCGTATTCCTTTGGCCATCCGACACCGAGCCAGCCGTCCTTGCCCATCTGCCGGATCACCTTGCGGTAAGTGGGTCCGTGTCGCTCGGTGAGCATAACTTCGGCATCGGTCTCGGAGACCAGCGTCGAAAAGTATTCGCGCAGCTCCGCTTTCAGGCTGCGCTGCTCGGGGGTGAGATCGATGAACATCGGGTTTACGCTCCTGCCTCTACCTGCTCGGCCAGTGCATCGAGGCGGCTGGTGGGTCCACCCACCAGCCGCGCGAGATCCTTGGCGATCGAGAAGTACCGGTGCAACGGGTACGTGAGGTCGACACCGATGCCGCCATGGAGGTGGACCATCGTCCGCATCGTGGCCGGGACCTCCTGCGCCAGCCAGTACGTGGCCACCGCCAGATCCGGCCCCGCATCAAGACCTTCGGATAAACGCCAGCCGGCCGCCGTGGTCGCCAGTGTCATCGACCGGGCCACCACGTAGATGTCGGCGAGTTGCTGCTGTACGGCCTGGAACGTCCCGATGGGCTTGTCGAACTGGACTCGCTCGGTGACGTGGGTGGCCGTCAGCTTCATCGCACCGGCGACCAATCCGTCGGCGTAGGCGGCGATGCCGAGCGCGTGGTGCTCGATGAGCCAATCCGGATCGCCCTCGACGATGGTCCGGACCGGCACGTTGTCGAATTCGACTGTGTACTCGCCCCATCCGCACGACGAGGTCGTCCTGGTGATGGTCACTCCCGGGTCATCACCGGCGACGACAGCTACGCCCGCGTCTGCGGCGACGAGCAGGGCGCTCGCACCCTCGGCATGCAGCACACCGGTTTTGGTCCCGGTCAACTTTCCGCCCGACACCGAGGTGTGCGGTGTGGCCGTCATCGCCGCGCCCGGCTCGTTGATGGCCGCAGCCAACCAACCACCCGATTGCACTGCGGCGCCGAGTTCGACCGCCACGTCGGGAGCCCGGGCGGCCAGTGGCGCCAGCCCCGAGATCAGGGTCCCGATCGCGGGTGTCACGGCCGCGGACCGTCCCAACGCGGTGGCGACGGGGAGCAGCCCACCGACACCGACGTCATCGCCGCCCTGGCTCTCCGGCAATGGCAGCGCCAGAACACCGCCACCGGCCAGCGCCGACCACAACGTTGTCTCGAACCCCCCGCGATCTGTCAGATTCGCGTCCCAGACCGTCTCGTGCCGTTCCAGCACCGAGTCCATGACATCGCTCACAGTTTGGGCGGTGGAATCCAGCGTGAAATCCACGTTCTACACCCCTCCAAAGAATTAGAACTTGTTCTAGTTGTATCAGACGAACACGGTGTCCGTTTCGACTTGCGCCAAGCTGCGGCCGCACCTCACCGGGGCAGACCCAGCAGCCTCTCGGCCGTGGCCGTCAGCAGGATCTGGGTGGTGCCACCCGCAATGGACAGACACCGGTTCAGCAGGAACGTGTCGGCAGCCGCGGACAAGGCCAGGCCTTCGGTACCACGGCATTGTTGCGCGAACTCGGGCACCGATTGCCGATGCCGAACCCCGATCAGCTTGCGGACACCGGCCACCGCCCCCGGATCCGTCCCGTTGATCGACCCGAGCACCGTCCGCAGATCCAGGACCTGCCCGAGCTGCGCCTGCACGATGAGATCGCCGAGACCTTCGGTCTGCGCATCGGTCAGCACCGAGTCACCGATCTGCTCGAGAAGCGCTTCCATCTCCTTGCCGAGGGCCGAGCCACCCATCGCCACTCGCTCGTTGGCCAGCGTGGTGCGCGCCAGGCGCCAGCCGTTGTCGACCTCCCCGACCACACAGTCGTCGGGGACGAACACGTCATCAAGAAAGACCTCGTTGAACAGTGACCGGCCGGTCAACTCGCGCAGCGGCCGCGTCTGAATGCCTGCCGACTTCATGTCGACGAGGAAATACGTGATCCCCTTGTGCTTGGGGACATCAGGATTGGTTCGCGCCAGGCAAATCGCCCAATCGGCATCGTGCGCGTGCGACGACCAAACCTTCTGACCCTGCAGCCGCCAGCCGCCGTCGACCTTCGTGGCCTTGGTCCGCAGCGAGGCGAGGTCTGAGCCCGCCCCCGGCTCGGAAAACAGCTGGCACCACAACAACTCGCCGTCGAGCGTCGCCCGCACAAAGCGTTCGCGCTGCGCGTCGGTGCCGTGCGCGACGATCGTCGGGATCGCCCACCCCGCGATCACCAGGTCCGGACGACGAACGCCCGCTCGTTCCAATTCGGAATCGATGAGCACCTGATGCGACGCGTCGGCGCCGAGTCCGTACGGCGTTGGCCAATGTGGCGTCAGGTATCCGGTGGCAGCAAGCTCCAGGCGCTGATCCGTCGCGGCCGCAATGGACTCCGCCTGCTCCCGAACCTGCGGGCGGTCGCGCTCGGCGTCCCCCAGATCGATCGTGAACGTTCGACGGACCCCGGACCGGTTCAGTTCGGCAACCTGCCTGCGCCACCGCCCCGGGCCCCCGAGCTGGGCCTGCCAGGCCAGCGCCCGACGCAGGTAGAGGTGCGCATCGTGTTCGAAGGTGAACCCGATCCCGCCGAGTACCTGGATACAGTCCTTGGCGTTCGCCACGGTCAATTCGGCGACCACCGTCGCTGCCGCCGCGGCGCTGATCTCCAGCTGCGCCGTCGCCGCCTCGCGGTCGGCATTGTCGGCTTCGGTGAGTTCGTCGATGGCCTCGGCGAGGTCCCAGGCCGCGGCGCCGACCAGTTCGCTGCGACAGAGCATCTCCGCGCAGATGTGTTTGACGGCCTGAAAGCTGCCGATCGGCGCGCCGAACTGTTCCCGCACCTTGGCGTACTCGACGGCGGTGTCGAGGCACCAGCGGGCAACTCCGGCCGCCTGAGCGGCGATCCCGGCGATGACCGTGGCCCGCACAAACGAATCCGAGACGTGCAGGACCTCGTGAGCGGGGATCCGGACCTGTTCGAACCGGACCCGAGCGAGGTCCATCGAGAAGTCGATGCCCTCGACTTTGTCGGCGACCACACCCGGCGTTTTCGGTTCCAGCAGCACCC
Organism: Williamsia sp. Y853; assembly: GCF_056786495.1. Taxonomy (NCBI): domain Bacteria; kingdom Bacillati; phylum Actinomycetota; class Actinomycetes; order Mycobacteriales; family Nocardiaceae; genus Williamsia; species Williamsia sp. Y853. The sequence continues at coordinate 317,043 of NZ_JBXCJC010000004.1, read as the reverse complement.
ACCGCCGGCTTCCCGCGATGTCCACCGGCGCCAGCAGCGCGACACCATCTGCGTACCCGGCGACCAGTCCGAGGTCACCGTCGGCCGACAGGACGCCGCGTTCGGTTTCGGTCGACAGGACCACGCCACCGCCCGTCAGCACAGCCGTTGCGATCGCGACGCCGACCTCACCGGCCAGCAACTGCCCGAGTAACGCGTTCTCATTCGGCGCGCCTGTCACCGCTGCCAGCAGGGCACCGATGGCCGTTCCGGCTACCGGACCGGGGACGAGTCCGTAGCCCGTTTGCTCGAGCATGACGGCGAGATCGATGAACATCGCGTCCATTCCGCCCTGGCTCTCCGGTACCGCGGCCGCGAACACCCCGAGACCCGCCAGTTCGGGGAACAGTGCAGGCCAGGCATCGGCCTGCACGTCGGATCCGGGTTCGGCCGCCCGGACCGAGGTGATTGCCGACACCTTTTTGGACCATTGACCAATTGCATCGGCCACAGCGGTATGTTCTTGAGTGGTAGCGATCGTCATGGGCCTGGACATCCTGACTACTCGGAGTTGTCGGTGCGTAGTAGAACCTGTTCTAATATTGCACGTTCGAGGCAGCAGAATGAAAGGGGCTGCGGCACGCGGCCTCCAAATCGCATTTTCGGTGCCAGCGATTAATGTGTAGTTGACCACCTGCAAAAACGGTCAACCACAGAAACCAGGGCCCACTGGGCGCAGAAACGAAAGAGGTCGTCCACTGATGGCAAGCCCGAATCCCACCGGCGGTTCGGTCAGCGATGCTGCCGTCGGTACCGAGATCGACCTCGGCTCCAACGCCCAGCGTGAACGTAGACGCCGCATCCTCGACGCGACGCTTGCCCTCGCGTCAAAGGGCGGCTACGACGCCGTGCAGATGCGCGCCGTCGCCGACCGTGCCGACGTTGCCGTCGGAACCCTCTATCGGTATTTCCCCTCGAAGGTGCACCTACTCGTCACCGCCCTGGCCCGCGAGTTCGAAGGCGTCGAGGCCCGCGCCGACAAGACCCGCCTCCGCGGAGACACGCCACTCGAGCGTCTGCGCCACGTCCTGGACATGATAACCCTTGCCATGCAACGTGATCCGCTGCTGACCGAAGCAATGACCCGCGCATTCATGTTCGCCGATGCATCGGCCTCCGCAGAGGTCGACAAGGTCGCGAGGATCATCGACCGTCTGCTCGCCAATGCCATGGTCGAAGGCGAACCCGGCGATCTCGACCTGAAGATCGCCCGCGTCGTCTCCGACGTCTGGATGTCGAATCTGGTGCAGTGGCTGACCCGCCGGGCCTCGGCCACCGACGTCACCAACCGCCTGGAGTTGACGATCACACTCCTGCTCGCCGGCCGCGATAACAAGGACGCCGCAGCGCAATAGCCACAAAAGCACCCGTTCCAGCCAAAAACACTTGTTGCAACGTGTGTTTTTGACCGGAACGGGTGCTTCTGTCTGTGCCTGCAAAAAGAAGGGGCGCAACCACTTTCGTGGTTGCGCCCCTTACTTTCTATCGGCTATTTCTCGGAGTCGCCGGTCTTGGCCAGTTCCACCGGGGTGTCGGGAAGCGCGATCGGCTTCTTCGAACCCTTGAAGGTGAACTTGGCGTCTTCGCCCTCGTCTTCGCCGTCCCAGTTCTCGACGTCGACGAGGATGATCTCGCCTGCACCGATCTCGTTGAACAGGATCTTCTCGGACAGCTGATCCTCGATCTCGCGCTGGATGGTGCGACGCAGTGGCCGCGCACCCAGGACCGGATCGAAGCCGCGCTTGGCGAGCAGGGCCTTGGCCTTGTCCGTCAGCTCCAGAGCCATGTCCTTGTTCCGCAGCTGCGTCTCGACGCGGGCGATCATCAGATCGACCATCTTGATGATCTCGTCCTTCGTGAGCTGATGGAACACGATGACGTCGTCGATACGGTTGAGGAACTCGGGCCGGAAGTGCTTCTTGAGCTCGTCGTTGACCTTCTGCTTCATCCGCTCGTAGTTCGAGCCCTCGGCGCCGGACTGGGAGAAGCCCAGACCCACGGCCTTGGAGATGTCGCCCGTACCGAGGTTCGAGGTGAAGATCAGGACGGTGTTCTTGAAGTCGACCGTACGACCCTGACCGTCGGTGAGACGGCCGTCCTCAAGCACCTGCAGGAGCGTGTTGTAGATCTCCTGGTGTGCCTTCTCGATCTCGTCGAACAGCACGACGGAGAACGGCTTGCGGCGCACCTTCTCGGTGAGCTGGCCGCCCTCTTCGTATCCGACGTAGCCGGGAGGGGCACCGAAGAGCCGCGACGCGGTGAACCGGTCGTGGAACTCGCCCATGTCGATCTGGATGAGCGCGTCGTCCTCGCCGAACAGGAAGTTCGCCAGCGCCTTGGACAGCTCGGTCTTACCGACACCGGACGGGCCGGCGAAGATGAACGAACCGGACGGACGCTTGGGGTCTTTCAGACCGGCGCGGGTACGACGGATCGCCTTGGAGACGGCCCTGACCGCTTCGGTCTGGCCGATGATCCGCTTGTGCAGCTCGTCTTCCATACGGAGCAGACGGGTGGTCTCCTCCTCGGTGAGCTTGAAGACGGGGATACCGGTCCAGTTACCGAGGACCTCGGCGATCTCGTTGTCATCGACCTCGGCAACGATGTCCATGTCGCCACTGCGCCACTGCTTTTCACGCTCGGCGCGCTCGGTGACGAGCTGCTTCTCCTTGTCGCGCAGGTTCGCGGCCTTCTCGAAGTCCTGGGCGTCGATCGCCGATTCCTTCTCTTTGCGGGCGTCGGCGATCCGGTCGTCGAACTCGCGCAGGTCTGGCGGTGCGGTCATCCGGCGGATACGCATCCGGGCGCCGGCCTCGTCGATCAGGTCGATCGCCTTGTCCGGCAGGAAGCGGTCGTTGATGTACCGGTCCGCCAGGGTGGCCGCGGCCGTCAGTGCACCGTCGGTGATGGAGACGCGGTGATGCGACTCGTAGCGGTCCCGCAGACCCCGAAGGATCTGGATGGTGTGCTCGACACTCGGCTCGCCGACCTGCACCGGCTGGAACCGGCGCTCGAGTGCGGCGTCCTTCTCGATGTACTTGCGGTACTCGTCGAGGGTGGTCGCACCGATGGTCTGCAGCTCACCGCGGGCGAGCTTCGGCTTGAGGATGCTGGCGGCGTCGATGGCGCCTTCGGCAGCACCTGCGCCGACGAGCGTGTGCAGCTCGTCGATGAACAGGATGATGTCGCCGCGGGTGTTGATCTCCTTGAGAACCTTCTTCAGGCGCTCTTCGAAGTCACCGCGGTAGCGGCTACCGGCAACCAGCGACCCGAGGTCGAGGGTGTAGAGCTGCTTGTCCTTGAGCGTCTCGGGAACGTTGCCGTTCACGATCGCCTGGGCCAGGCCCTCGACGACAGCGGTCTTACCGACGCCGGGTTCACCGATGAGCACCGGGTTGTTCTTGGTGCGGCGGCTCAGCACCTGCATGACGCGTTCGATTTCCTTCTCGCGCCCGATGACCGGGTCGAGTTTGCCCTCGGCAGCAGCCGCGGTCAGGTTGCGACCGAACTGATCGAGGACAAGCGAGGTCGACGGCGTACCGGCCTCCGTGCTGCGACCGCCCGTGCCGGCTTCCTGAGGCTCTTTGCCCTGGTAGCCCGAGAGGAGCTGGATGACCTGCTGGCGCACCCGGTTGAGGTCGGCGCCGAGCTTGACCAGCACCTGGGCCGCTACGCCCTCGCCCTCGCGGATGAGGCCGAGCAGGATGTGCTCGGTGCCGATGTAGTTGTGGCCGAGCTGCAGCGCCTCACGCAGCGAGAGCTCGAGGACCTTCTTCGCGCGGGGAGTGAAGGGAATGTGACCGGACGGTGCCTGCTGACCCTGGCCGATGATCTCCTCGACCTGGCTGCGTACGCCTTCGAGCGAGATCCCCAACGACTCGAGCGACTTGGCGGCAACGCCTTCGCCCTCGTGGATCAGACCCAGCAGGATGTGCTCGGTACCGATGTAGTTGTGATTGAGCATCCGCGCTTCTTCTTGAGCCAGGACTACAACCCGACGAGCGCGGTCGGTGAACCGTTCGAACATTGTTCTCCCTTACGTTTCAATGGGTCGAGCACGACCTGCAGCTTCGGGTCCAGTCTGACTGGTCCACAGGCGTCCATCTTCCCAGGGTGGGCCTATGCCGACGGCAACATCTAAACGTCACCCTCAGCGGCCTTGGTCTCAGTCTAATGGCCGCAGGTCACCGGCACCGCAGATGTGTCGGCCTACGCCCCCGGCGGGCCCGGTTTCGGACCCTTTAATCCATCAACACTGCAGCTCGGGCGGGTATTCGCCATGCGATACGCCGTCAGCGAACGCGGTGCAGGTCATTCGATCGTCGTGGACTTAATCAACCGGCGGGTGAAATAGGGCATCTCGCGGCGTGCTTTGCGGGGCTCGGCAGAGCGCTCCCATATAAACCCGGACTGCGCGGCGATCCCCTGGAAGGATACCCATCATGGCAACCGTCGAGACCACTCTCGGGACCATCGAGTACACATCCGTCGGCCCCGACGACTCCCCTTTACCGCCGGTGCTGTTCATCCACGGCGCGTTGGTCGACGCCGAACTGTGGCGCGACGTCGCAACCGGTCTGGCCACTGCGGGGTTCCGATGTCATCTGCCAACCCTCCCACTCGGTTCACATCGGATTCCGATGAAACCCGATGCGGACTTGAGCCCCGCCGGAATTGCCGGCCTGATCCGCGAATTGATCGTCGGCCTCGACCTCGACGATGTGACGCTCGTCGGCAATGACACCGGGGGTGCACTGTGCCAGTTCACCGTGGACGCCCACGGCGAGGACATCGGGCGGCTGGTGCTCACCAATTGCGACGCCTTCGACACCTTCCCGCCGTTTCCCTTCAATGCCACCTTCTCGCTCTTGAAGGTGCCCGGCGTACTGTCCCCCGCATTGAAGCTGATGCGGTCCAAGGCAATTCGCCACTCACCGGCGGGGTTCGGCCTGTTGGCGAAGGATCTCCCGCCCGACCTCACCGAACGCTGGGTGGCACCGGCCCGCGAATCCGCGCAGATCCGGCGTGACATCAGGAGATTGTTCTCGAACATCCGCCCATCCGAATTGAACGAGGTGACCGGGCGGTTGGGTGCCTTCGACAAACCGGTGACACTCGTGTGGGGCACCGCAGACAAGTGCTTCACACCCGCCCTCGGCCGACGTCTGGCCGCTCAGTTCCCCAAAGCGCGATTCGCCGAGGTTCCGGGCGCGAGAACATTTGTGTCACTGGATGATCCCTCCGCAGTGGTCGACGAGATCACGAGAATCTCGACGCAATCGCATAACTGACGCCTGCGCGACGCTCAGCCGCAGCGCCGGAGGGCAGGGCTCATCTCGACCAGGCTTCGAACCCCGGCACCCACTCGACTATCGCGTCACCAGACCGGTGACGAGCACCGCCAGTGCACCGGTGTTCACCACCGCCCGGACGATGTTCCACCGCACCCAGGGTTCCTCGAACGCCACCCGGACCGCGCGTAGGTCGCTGATCCGATCGGGATCTCCGGCTGCGGCGATCTGATTGTTGAGCGGGATGTTGAAGGCGACGGTGGTGATCAGCGTCAATCCGTAGAGGACCGCGCCTGCCACGATCCACCACAGCAGCCGGTGGTCGCGGTAGAGCACGGCGGCGACCACTGTGAAAGCCAGGCCACCGAGGAAGACCAGCAGGAAGATCGGATTGACGATGGCGACGTTGATCCGTTGCATGACCGCGACGAAAGATTTGTCGTCGACGCGCCGCAGACCTGGCATCACGGCGCAGGCGAAAGCCGAATACAGCCCGGCCATCAGGCCCACCGTCACCACTCCGAGCACCAGCACCGACTCCCGGACCATCGCCATCACCAAACTCCTTGTATGGACGCCTTTTTCACCACATCGGAGAAATCTGCGGGTTCGCGTCCGAGGATCTCGAAGACGCCGCCGGTGACCGATTCATTGCGGCCGTCGAACAACGTTCCGAACAGTGCCATCACCATGTCCGCGTACTCCGAGCCGATGCCTTCGGCCAGCATCGCGGCGCGATAGTCGCCATCGGGAACCGTCAGGAATGCGATGTCGCGGCCGAGTATTTCACCGATCTCTGCGGTGGCGTCGGCAAAGCTGAGCAATCGCGGGCCGGTCAGCTCATAAACATGGCCGGCGTGGCCGGTGCCGGTCAGTGCTTCGACGGCGGCGTCGGCGATGTCGTCGGCGTCGATGAACGGCTCACCCACCGGTCCGACGGGCAGCACCACCACACCTTCGCGGATACCGTCGACGAGGAATGCCTCGCTGAAGTTCTGCGCAAACCAGCTGCACCGCAACACTGTTGCGGGGATGCCGGCGCGCAGGACGATCTGTTCACAGGCCTGCGCCTCGGGTTCACCGCGCCCGGACAACAGGACGAGCCGGTCGACACCGGCCTCGCCGGCCGCGGCGACAAAGGCGGTGATGTCGTCGACCGAGGCAGGCACGATCAAATCTGGCTGGTAGGTGATGTAGACCGCGCCTGCACCTTCGAGCGCGGACTTCCAGGTTCCGCGGTCGGTCCAATCAAAATGTGTGGTCGATGTGCGGCTTGCCCGCCGGACCGGCAGACCCGATCGTTCGAGTCGATCTGCCACTCGCCCACCGGTTTTACCGGTTGCGCCGACAACCAGGATGGGACGTTGATGTCGGGGTGTTGTTGTGTTTGTCATGTGAACCAGTACAGGCGACCAATACGAGCGTTTCCATGGCTTATCCGCTTGATTTCATGTGTAATCGTCTTGTGGATGCGCTTGGCAGTGTGCTCAACGGACCCCGCGCGAAGGATGCGTTCCTGTTGCGGGTGGTGATGTCGCCGCCGTGGTCTGTCCGGATCGAGGACAAGGCTCCGCTGACAGTGGTGGTGACCGTATCCGGGACCGCGGTCATCGCCTTCGACGATGGTGAACTAGCGAACCTGCGTCCCGGCGACGTCGCGATCATCCGCGGCCCGCACCCGTACACCTTCGGCGACGGCAGTTCTGCGACCACCGCGATCATCGGAGAAGGCCAGCACTGCGTCAGCGACGACGGCGCAGAACTGGCCGACGAAATGTGCCTCGGTATCCGCAGTTGGGGCAACAGTGCCGACGGCGAATCCGTGTCGCTGGTCGGCACATACGGCGTGGCAGGCGAGGTGTCCGCCCGACTCCTGAATGCACTCCCCCGACTGATCATCGTGCGTGACAACAGTTCTCCGCTCCTCGGACTCCTCGCGACCGAGATGGTGCGTGACGCCCCTGGACAAGAGGTGATGCTGGATCGACTCCTCGACCTGGTCTTGATCGACTCACTGCGGTCCTGGTTCTCCTCCACCGAGTCGTCGGGGTCGAATTGGATTGCCGCCGAGTCGGATCCGGTGGTGGGACGGGCACTGACCCTGATCCACAACAATCCACAACATCCATGGACCGTCGCCGCGCTCGCGGGGCAGTGCGCGGTGTCGCGAGCCGTGTTGGCCAAGCGGTTCACCGAGCTCGTCGGCGAACCGCCGATGGCCTATCTCACCGAATGGCGCCTGTCGATGGCAGCCGACCTCCTGGCCGGCGGGGACCTCACGCTCGATGCCGTTGCGGCGCAGGTCGGCTACAGCGGCGCCTACGCATTGAGCGCGGCGTTCAAACGAGTTCGGGGTATCAGCCCCCGCGACTACCGCAGGTCCCTGGCGAGCTGAACCCCGTGATTGGATGAGCGACATGCTCAAAGGCCGGCCCGCGCCGGGAATCGGATTCGTCGTGTTCCTGCTGTCGATCATCATGGTGGTCACGGTCGGAGCGGTGTTGGCAATGGACACACCACCCGAGGACACGTCCGAGTACGAAAGCGGCACGCTCCGGTCGTATCCGAGCGAACCCCAGGAGCGCTGGAGCCTCGACCTCAGCGACATGCGCACGTATGGTTCCGGCGCCACCCCGCTGGTGGCGGGCACCTACCGGGACACCTGGCTGATCTCCTACCCATCGGGTGATGGCACCACCTACCTCGCCATCGATCGCGGTAACGGAGATCGGCTCTGGGCGCAGCCGATCGATGCCGGGCTCGGGAGCTGTGCGCTCAACGACAAAGGTGAGGTCGGCTGCGCGGTGCGTCTGGCAGATCAGCCGGACGGCTTCTACATCGCTGATCTGGAAACCGGAGAACTCGGCTCCATCTCAGATCTCGACAACACCCAGGCCGTCACCGGATACGGACCCGACTTTCTGCGGGTCAACAGCTCCGGCTATCAAGTGAGTCGCAATATGCCGGACGGCACAGAGATCTGGGCCCGCACCTTTGCCGGCGCCGCAGCGGTCGAGGTGAACGGCACCGTCGCCATCGTGCGGGCGTCGGACGGCACGCAGCATCTCATCGATCCGGACACCGGCGACGACAGGTTCGGATGCGCATGCGATCTGGTGGTCTATCCGACCGGCATCGCGGCCCAGTTCACCGAGCGCGGTGCCCAGCGAGTCGAGTTCCTTCGCACAGACGGCACCCGGACGTCGAACAACGACAAACAACAACTGGTTTCGGGTCCATCGACTCTTCCGGTCACCACCGGCGCAGGCAGCGAGCAGATCTTCCAGACCCAGGGCACCTACGCCGCGTTCGACCCGCAACAGAAAACGCGGCTGTGGCAGGTCACCGACCCCGAGTTGTCCAAGGTCGGCGCCAGGCCCTGCGGTACGACGGTCGCATTTGCCCGCAAGGACGGCACCCGGTCGGTCCTCGATCTCGTCTCGGCGGACAAATTGGGGGAGCTCCCCCGCGGTGACGCGATGGATCCATCCGCCAACATCGACATCCTCGGCTGCATCGGGCAGGGCGGGAACATCATCGTCTTCGGCGGCAACTCCCAGCTCACGGCCTACGACTTCACCACGGGAGACCTCGCGTGGCAGCGGTCGGTGGTCGGCGGACAGCCTGCTGTGGTCGACGGATACATCGTGCTCGAGGAGGGCACCACACTCTCGCTGCTCGCACCTTCGTAAAAGAGTTCTCGGGTTGGGCGTCGGAAAACCGCCGCTACCGACGACTATGAGGATGTGAGCAGCTCAGCGGGTGGCAACACCCACAACCCGTCCGGTCCCGCGCCGGCCGGTACTGCGCTGCTCGCCCTGTACGACGAGGCATTGCCTGCGGTGTACGGGTACCTGATCCGGCGGGCCGGTGACAAGAACGTCGCGGAGGACGTCACCTCGGACACGTTTCTGGCCGCCATGGACCGGGCGCGAGGCGACGATGCCGTCGAGCCGTCGATCCCGTGGCTCATCGGCATCGCACGACACAAACTGGCCGACCACTGGCGCAAGATGCAACGCACGCCGACCCCGGTGGAAGAGATCCCGGACCATCCGGCCGGCGACGAATGGGATGTCCACCTCGACCGAATGCTCGCCGAGTTCACTCTGGCCCGGCTGTCGAGCACTCACCGCGCCGTTCTGACGCTGCGGTACGTCGACGACTGCACCGTTCCGCAGTGCGCCGAATTGCTCGGGCGCACGGTCATGGCCACCGAAGCGCTGCTCACCCGGGCCAAGCGGGCGTTCCGCGCGGCCTACCCAGACAACACGATGCCCATCGCGAAGGGAGGCCAGTCATGAACGGACCGAACCCATTTGACCCGTTCACCGTGCTGGCCACAGCCGATGTGCCGGTGTCACCCGACGCCGACTTCTCACGTCGCCTGCGTACCCGCCTGGAGCGTGGACTCGAACTACCCGAAGGAGTCACCATGAGCACCGACATCGGCTCTGCGCCGTCGGCCGAGAACCTTTCGTCGCAGATCCTCACCACCGTGGAACGGCCCGGGGCCCTGCCCTACCTCACCGTCGCCGATCCGGCCGCGGCCATCGACTGGTACGTCGCGAATCTCGGCGCCCGACTGCGGGGCGAACCGATCATGATGGACGACGGCACCATCGGGCATGCCGAACTCCTGGTCGGCGGCGGCGTGATCTACCTGGCCGGGGAGTTCCCCGACCTGGGACTCAAAGGCCCGCAGCCACAAGCAGTTTCGGTGTCGTTGATGTTGCCGGTGCTGGACACCGACACGGTCATGCGCCGCGCCCGCGACGGTGGCGCGACGGTCCAGCGCGAGCCCTACGAAAACCACGGCGCTCGAACCGGTGTGATCGTCGACCCGTTCGGACATCGATGGATGATCACCGGGCCGGTGACCGGGGCGAAGGTCGAACAGATCCACCGCGGCGACATCGGCTACTGCTCACTGTGGACCACGGACGTCGACCGCACCGCCGCCTTTTACGGGTCGGTCCTGGGCTGGGAGTTCAACGCTGCCACCAACCAGGTCACCAATCTGTCCCATCGCCTCGGGATCTACTCGGTTCCCGGCGATCCGACCATGCTCTGCGTGTACGCAGTCGACGACATCGACGCCGCCCGTTCCGCGATCCTCGAGGCCGGCGGTACACCGAACCAAGTGCAGCAGTTCGGATTCGGCGAGCTACTCGACGCCGTCGACAACCAGGGTGTGGCATTTTCGGTGTACCGGCCGACGGCGCCGGATCCGCGGCCGCCACTGCACGCCACCGCCCACGGCGAGCTCACGTACATGACCCTGTACACACCGGACAGTGGACGGCTTCGCGACTTCTACGGCCGAGTATTGGGATGGACCTTCAACGCCGGGCGCGTCGACGACGGCTGGGAGGTGGACGGCATGCATCCGATGACCGGTATCGCAGGCGGCCAGGATCGTTCGGTGGCGGTCCCGATGTGGGTCGTCGACGACATCGAGGTCGCGGTGCAGCGAGTACGCGACGGCGGCGGCACCGTAGTCAGTGGACCGTCACAGCAGTCCTACGCCATCTCCGCCGAATGCCTCGACGATCAGGGCGCGCGCTTCTACCTCGGCCAGTACTGAGCTCCCCGCCCCGGCCCCCGCACTCCGATGATGTGCCCTTTTGGCGAACAAAAGCCCAGGTGGGCGCCGCCAAAACGGCACATCATCGGGTTCAGGGAGCGAGGAATGCGGCGAGGGCGGCGGAGTACATACCGACATCGGCGCTGCCCATGACCTCACGGGCACTGTGCATCGCCAACTGCGGCGCCCCGACATCGACCGTGTTGAGTCCGGTGCGAGTTGCTGTCAGCGGACCGATCGTCGAACCACACGGCAGATCGGCCCGGTGAACGTAACGCTGGAGCGGAACCCCGGCCTTGTCGGCCGCGACCGCGAACAGGGCTTCGCCTGCCGCATCGCTGGCGTAACGCAGGTTCTGGTTCACCTTCAATACCGGACCGCCGTTGATGGCGATCTGATGTGCCGGCTCGTGGCGCTCGGGATAGTTCGGATGCGTCGCGTGGGCCATGTCGCCCGACGCGCAGGCACTCATCGCCATCGACCGCAGGTAATCTTCCCGAGAACCGCCGCCCGCCAGCACAATTCGTTCGAGCACGGTACCGAGCAGATCCGACGACGCACCACGGTCCGAACCGCTGCCGACCTCTTCATGATCGAAGAGCGCCAGCACAGGGATGGCCGCTGAGGATTCGGATTCGATGGCGTCGATGAGCGCGCGGGTACCGGCGTAACAGGTGCCCTGATTGTCCAGACGCGGTGCACTGACGAGATCGCCGTCGACACCGACGACTCGACTGGGGGCCAGGTCGTGGGTCATCAGTTCCCAGCCGAGGACCTGATCCGGCGCGACATCGGCGCGTGCAGCAATCCATTCCATGAATCCCGGACCGTCGGCGCCGACACCCCAGACGGCATTGACATGGCGCTGCGGATCCAATGACACCCCGCCGCGATCCTCCGAGAGGTGGATCGCCAGCTGCGGGACCCGCAGTATCGGTTCGTCGATCCGGATCAGATGTTCGCGCAGACCGTCGGGCTCACGGATGGCCAGCCGTCCGGAGATCCCGAGGTCACGATCGAGCCAGCTGTTGAGCCAGGCACCGCCGTACTTCTCCAGCCCGACCATTCGCAGTCCGGCCGACCGTAGGTCGGGGTTCTGCTTGACCCGCAGGTTGGGGCTGTCGGTGTGTCCACCGACGATCCGGAAACTGCGGCCACGAGCTGTGCTGTCCCACGCGACAATCGATCCGCCGCGGATCACATAGTGCCGACCCGGCTGCGACGGCCACTGATGCTCTTCTTTCAGTTGCCGAAAGTCGTTTGCTTCCAGAACCTTTGCCACCGATTCACAGACATGAAACGGCGACGGAGAGTCATCGATGAAACTGCAGAGGCCGACAGCATCGGCGGACGTTGTCACCATGTGCGCCTCAGGCGTTGGCGAGCACGGCATCGAGGGCCGAGTAGAACAGGCCCAGACCGTCGTCGCTGGGACCGGTCAATGCTTCTGTCGCGTGCTCGGGATGTGGCATCAGTCCGACGACCTTGCCGTCGGCACTCGAGATACCGGCGATGGACCGCATCGAACCGTTGGGGTTGTCACCGGCGTAGCGGAAGACCACCCGACCCTCACCCTCGAGCTCGTCGAGCACAGCTTCAGACGCGACGTAACGTCCCTCGCCCGACTTGAGGGGGACCAAGATCTCGGCACCCTGCTCGAAGCGGGAGCTCCAGGCCGCGGTGTTGGACTCGACGCGCAGCCACTGGTCGCGGCACATGAAGTGCAGCCCCTGGTTGCGGGTGAGCGCACCTGGCAGCAGCCCGGCCTCACACAGCACCTGAAAACCGTTGCAGATACCCAGGACCGGCATACCCTTGCCCGCTGCCTCGACGAGCGAACCCATCACTGGCGCGAATCGGGCGATGGCGCCGGCCCGCAGGTAGTCGCCGTACGAGAATCCACCGGGCACGATCACTGCGTCGACACCCTTGAGGTCACCGTCACCGTGCCACAGGTCAACCGCTTCGCCGCCCGCCAGGCGCACAGCCCGGGCGGCGTCGACGTCGTCGAGTGTTCCGGGGAACGTGATGACCCCGATCCGCGCTCCGGTCACGACGATGCGCCCTGTACCCGGGTCACCGAGTACTCCTCGATGACGGTGTTCGCCAGGAGCTCGGAGGCGATCCGGTCCAGGGCCTCGTCGTCGACGGAATCGTCGACCTCGAGTTCGAATCGCTTGCCCTGTCGGACATCGGCGACACCGGCGAATCCGAGTCGACCCAGGGCGCCACTGATGGCCTGCCCCTGTGGGTCCAGGATCTCGGCTTTGGGCATGACGTCCACTACGACTCGAGCCACTTCGGAACTCCTCTTCAGCTGCGGTTTGCTGGACGTAACTCTACCGGCTGAGCGCAGGCTTCCCGGCGGGCGGACCCGGATCAGGCAACGCTCCGGGCAGCGAGTGGCTCCAACATCCGGTAGGTCGTCGGCCAAGCTCCTTGCAGCAACGCAAGATCCACGCAATTGATCAGCGCATTGGCCGCGATCGGAGTGTCCAGATGCTTGGCCGCCACCGAGAGCCGGACGATTCCGCCACGGCGGGCCACACGCACAGTGTTTGCGATCAGCAGCCTGCACCACCAGGGGTCGGTCCCGAATCCTTCGCCGATGCCGAGGACCCGGGCCCGGAGGCGACGACCGGTGACCAGGTCGTCGATCGAGGTCGGGCCCAGGTCGGTCCGAAAACCGCGACCGGGCAGCGCCTGGCGGGCACCGGGCGAGGAGTTCCATCGGGGTGCGGCAAATATCCGCGTGCGCAGACCCATTCGTTCGAGGACACGGTCCGCGGCGAGTAGTCGCAGGTCTGCCTCATGCGCTCCCAGCACTGCGAACTCGGCGCGCCGCCTGCGAACCGCCGCCTGGTCGTATCCGTGGAGCACGATCGCGTCGTCGCCGGCTCGTCGCTCGCGGAGCCATTCGCAGGTCGCGGCGTCGTCGACCAGCCGGTACCCGCCCGCCAGACGTGGGGCGACCAGCAGCGACACCGGTACGTCTCGTGCGGCGAGCCGCTCGGTGAAGGCCGCGGCCGTCGCCAACGTTTCGGTCCTGATGCCCGAGATGGACACGATCAGTTGTCCCGTCACAGCCATCACTATCGCAATCGCACATGGTCAGGCGGTTGCACAGAGGTGGATGGTAGGCAAAGTCTTCACTCGGACAACAGGGTTCAGTGACGGCGCTCACATCTGCAATTCGCTGTAACGGAACACACATTCCTTGCGTTGGCATCAATAGTTGCGTTGGCATTACCGTTAGCCAGTGTCAACAACAGATGTGGTCGAGCAACCCTCTTCGGAGCGTGCGGAGGTCGACGAGGCCTTCAAGACCGTCCACGATTTCATGTCCCGCCTGATGGCGGCCATGGACGTCGACGCGATGGACGACATCATCGACACCGAGCTGGGATTCACCCATTTCAAAGCTCTGCTGATCCTCAGCCGGCACTGTCGGCCACTCTCGGTCAACGAACTCTCCGACGAGCTACGCCTGTCACTTGCGGCCGCCGGACGTGCAGTCGACAAACTGGTCGGCCTCGAGTTGGTCACCCGACGTGAGGACAAGTTCGACCGCCGCATCAAGCGGGTGTCCCTCACCGACTCCGGTGAGAAAGCAGTTGCCGTCGCAATCGACCGAGGGCAGGATGCGATCCGGAGCCTGGTCACCTCGCTGCCCGGCGACCTGCGGACCAATCTGAACAACGCACTCGTGCCGGTGTTGTCCGGCGATTACCTCGCTCCCTCTCCGTGCGTTGACAACCAGGCGTCCATGTAGAAACTTGCGTCGGCAGCGCCCGACGAAGCGAAGACAACAGTGTTCCAACCCTTTTGCAGAAAGCGTCTCTTTCATGACCTCAACCGACAAGGCCGCGCCGCCAAGTCAAAAGCTCGATCCGTCGATCCTGAAGATTGCCGTGGTCGTGGTGCTGGGCGCCATCATGGCGATCCTCGACACCACCGTTGTGTCGGTGGCACAGAACACATTCCAGGATGAGTTCAGCACCGACCAGGCCGGGGCCGCCTGGACCATCACCGGCTACACCCTGGCGCTGGCCGCCGTGATCCCGCTGTCCAGTTGGGCTGCAGCACGATTCGGCACCAAGAACGTCTACCTGACGTCGCTGGTGCTTTTTGTCATCGGTTCGGCACTGTGTGCGCTGGCCTGGGACATCACGTCCCTGACCGTGTTCCGCGTACTGCAGGGTCTGGGCGGCGGCATGCTGATGCCCGTCGGAATGATGATCCTGACCAAGGCGGCCGGCCCCGCCCGCGTGGGTTCGGTGATGGCCATGCTCGGTATCCCGATGCTGCTCGGCCCGATCATGGGCCCGATCATCGGTGGCGCACTGATCGAATACGCCAGCTGGCACTGGATCTTCCTCATCAACGTGCCGATCGGCATCGTTGCCTTCTTCTACGCGATGGCAGTTCTGCCAGGGCAAGAAGAAAAGGCCCGGCCGACATTCGACTTCCTCGGACTGCTCCTGCTCTCGCCAGGCCTGGCCCTGTTCCTCTACGGCATCTCACTGAGCGCTGAACACGGGACCTTCACCGATACCCCGGTCTGGCTCACCGCCACCGTCGGCCTGTTGCTGATGATCGCGTTCGTCTTCCACGCGCTGCGGCACAAGAATCCGCTGCTCGATCTGCGTCTGTTCAAGAACAGCAAGCTCTCGATGGCCGTGATCACCATGACGTTCTTCATGATCGCGTTCCTCGGCGCCGCTCTGCTGTTCCCGCAGTACTACATCGGTGTGCGCGGCGAGTCGACTCTGATGACCGGGTTGTTGCTGGCACCACAGGGTCTGGGCGCAATGCTGACCATGCCGATGTCCGGCAAACTGACCGACCGGCAGGGTCCGGGCAAGCTCGTCATGGGTGGCATCGTCCTGATCGCACTTGGCATGGGCTTCTTCATATTCCTCGGTGCGGACACCTCGTTCTGGCTGCTGAGTATCGCTCTGTTCGTTCAGGGTCTCGGTATGGGTATGACGATGATGCCGATCATGTCGGCCGCGTTGGCAACACTGTCGGACAAGCAGGTTCCCGACGGTTCAACGCTGATGAATGTGGTTCAGCAGGCCGCCGGTTCCATCGGCACCGCGATCACCTCGGTGCTCCTGGTCAACAACCTCAAGGACGCAGAGACCCTGAGCGAGGCGGCAGATGGCTTTGCCAGCACCTTCATCGTGGTCACGGTCCTGATCGCACTCTGCTTCATTCCGGCGTTCTTCTTGCCCCGCAAGCCGATCGCCAAGCCCACCGATGCCGAAGGGCAGCCGGTGCCGGTGATGATGCACTAGCGATATCCGGTTCCACAAAAGCAGCGCCGCCCGAGAGATTCTCCCGGGCGGCGCTGCTGCTTTGTCAGGTTGTGGCGCAGGTCAGACGGCGCCGGTCTGCCGCAGGACCCAGGCGTACTCGAAAGCAACCTCTTCCCACTGCTTGTAACGTCCGCTGACCCCACCGTGGCCGGCCTTCATCTCCGTCTTCAGCAGGATCGGGGCATCGCCGGTCGTGTTGGCCTGAAGTCGGGCAACCCATTTGGCCGCCTCGGTGAACAGCACCCGGGTGTCGTTGAGCGAGGTGACCACCAGGATCTCGGGGTACGGCAATGCTTCGACGTTCTCATACGGCGAATACGACCGCATGTAGTCGTAGACCTCTTTGTCGGCGAGAGGATTTCCCCATTCGTCCCACTCGATGACCGTCAACGGGAGCGACGGATCGAGGATGGACGTCAGCGGATCGACAAACGGCACCACGGCCAGGATTCCGTTGAACAGTTCCGGTGCCATGTTGGCGACCGCACCGACCAGCAGTCCGCCTGCACTGCCGCCCTCGCCCACCAGGTGATCGGTGTCGGTCACACCGGTGTCGATGAGATGCTGTGCCGCGGCGACGAAATCGGTGAATGTGTTCTTCTTCGTCAGGGTCTTGCCATTGTCGTACCAGTGGCGTCCCATCTCACCACCGCCGCGAATGTGAGCGACCACGAATACGACGCCGCGGTCGAGCAGTGACAGCCGCGAGATCGAAAAGCCCGGGTCGTTGCTCGATTCGTACGAGCCGTAGCCGTACAGCAGCGTCGGGGCGGGCCCCGAGTCAGCGCCGCGCCTGCGGATCATCGACAACGGGATCTTGGTGCCGTCAGGTGCGGTGGCCCAGTCCCGGCGTTGCTCGTAGTCGGCCGGATCGAAGTCACCGAGCACCTGCTGCCGCTTGAGCAGCGTCCGCTCACCTGTTGCGACGTCGAGATCGAAGATCTCGGTGGGGTTGATGAAACTCGTGTAGCCGATGCGAAGGCGTGGAGCCGCCCACTCGGGGTTGGCCCCGAGCCCGGCCGAGTACAGCTCCTCGTCAAAGGTGACCTCGGTGAACACGGGTTCGCCGGTTGTCAGTGGAGCGATCGAGAGTCGCGGCAGCGCTTCACGGCGGTAACTCAGGACCAGTTGTCCGGCAAAGGCGTCGACATCCTCGAGGCGCACCTCGGTGTCGTGTGAAACCAGGATGCGTGTGGCCGTGGGGTCGCTGATCGGGGCCTCGAGCAATTCGAAGTTCTCGGCATTTGCGTTGTGCAGGATCAGGAAACGATCCTGATCTTCGATGACGGCATGTTCGACGCCGTACTCGACGCCCTCTTCGCGCGGCCACACCACCGTGAACTCGCCGGTGGGATCTCCGGCGTCGAGGACCCAGACCTCCGAGGTGATCTTCGACCCGACCGTGATCATCAGGTACTTGTCGCTGCGGGTGCCGCCGATACCCACCCAGTACTGCTCGTCCGGTTCGTGGAACACCTTGACGTCGGGGGTGCCTGCACCCAGATCGTGCCGCCAGACCGTATCGGGGCGCCATGCCTCGTCAACGGTCTGATAAAAAACGTGACGGCCGTCGAGCGACCACAGCGCACCGGGCGCCGTGTCGGTGATCTCATCGGCGAGCAGGTCGCCGGTACGAAGGTCCTTGAACCGCATCGTGTACCGCTCGTCACCGGTGCTGTCGACGCTGTAGGCCAGCAGCGTGCCGTCCTCGCTGACCGACAACGCGCCCAGACTGAAGAAGTCGGTGCCCTCGGCCTCGACGTTCGAGTCGAGCAGGATCTCTTCACCCGGAACGGGCTGTCCGGGCTCGACTTCCGGTGGCGTCCAGTCGTCCGGGCCACTGATCGGGCACCGGGCGCTCAGCGAATACTGCTTGCCTTCCTCGGTGCGGGCGTAATACCAGTACTGGCCCCGCCGTGTGGGCACCGACATGTCGGTTTCCTGTGTGCGACTTTTGATCTCGGAGTAGATGTCGGCCCGCAGATCGGCGAGTTCAGCTGTCTGGGCAGCGGTGTACTCGTTCTGTTGCTCCAGGAACGCGATGACCTCGGGATCCTCTTTGTCACGCAACCACTCGTACTGGTCGATCACGGTCTCACCGTGATGGGTGCGCTCGAATGGAATCTGTTTTGCGACGGGCGGCACGATGGCTTCGGAATCCTGCGAGGTGTCGGTCACTGCTCTCCTTTCGGCCAGTCATCGAATGACAGGCCTGAAATACGTTCGTACGCTTCGATGTAGCGGGCGCGAGTGCGTTGCGCGATGTCGTCGGGCAGTGCCGGTGGCGGTGTGTCGCCCGCTCGGTCCCAACCGGATTCGGGGCTCAGCAGCCAGTTGCGGACGATCTGTTTGTCGAAACTCGGCTGCACCTGGCCCGGGGTGTAGGTCTTCGCATCCCAGTAGCGCGAGCTATCCGGGGTGAGCACCTCGTCGGCGAGTACCACGGCGCCGTCGTCGTCGAGGCCGAACTCGAACTTGGTGTCGGCCAGGATGATTCCGCGCTGCGCCGCCAACTCCGAGCCGCGCGAGTAGATGTCGAGGGTCAGGTCCCGCAGGCGGACCGCCAACTCTTCGCCGACGGTGGCCACGACCGCATCGAAGCTGACGTTCTCATCGTGCTCGCCGATGTCCGCCTTGGATGCAGGTGTGAAGATGGGTTCGGGCAGTTTGCTCGACTCCCCCAACCCGGCGGGGAGTTCGATCCCGCAGACCGATCCGGTGGCGTTGTAGTCGAGCAGTCCCGACCCGGTCAGGTATCCGCGCGCGACGCATTCGACGGGCAACATGTCGAGCTTCTTGACCACCAGCGCCCGGCCGAGCAACTCCGCCGGGATCCGGGGATCCTCCGGCCCACCCGCGAGGTGATGCGGAACGCCCAGTGCGCCGAAGTAGTAGACGCTCATGGCGGTCAGGATGCGACCTTTGTCGGGGATCGGCGTCGACAAGATGTGGTCGAAGGCCGAGATCCGGTCCGAGGCGACCATCAGCATGGTGCCCTCGTCGATCGAATAGAGGTCCCGCACCTTCCCGGCTGCGAGATGTTCATAGGAGTCCAGAGCAGGGCGCATATCTGTAGAGGTTAGTGGCCCGACCATCGCCCGCCGTTGTCAGGTGCCCGGGCGATGTGATCATCAGGACCCGATCGCCCTTTGGCGCATCCACCCTGTTCCCGGGGCCGACTGCGACAATGACCCGGTGATTGAATCGAAAGCTGCCGTCACCATCACCTACTGCACACAGTGCAACTGGGTCCTGCGGGCGTCTTGGATGGCCACCGAACTGCTCAACACCTTCGGCACCGAACTCGGTTCGGTCACGCTGATTCCAGGCACGGGCGGTGTGTTCCACATCGAGGTCGACGGCACGCTGATCTGGGAGCGCAAGCGTGACAATGGCTTCCCCGACATCGTCACCCTCAAGAAGCTCGTCCGGAATATTGCGGTTCCAGATTGGAACCTCGGCCACGCGGACGGCGTCAGCGCCGACTGACACCTGTCAGGACTCGCCTCGCACTCCCGCGGGCGCAGCGCCGGGAAATCTGGTCTCGAAGTCGAGTACACCCACCCAGGACGGCGTCACCGCGATCCGGTGCATCGTCGCGCCGTCTGCCCGAAGTCCGGCGAAGTACGCGTCGGCGGCCTCGGCGCGCATGCCGCGACGCATCATGAGTTCGTACTCGGGCACCAGGCCGTCGACATCGGTCACCACGGCTTTCCCACGGATCTGCAAGACGTGCGGCCGCTCCTCGGCGGTGTCGATCGTCAGCGCCACCGCCGGCCGCCGGCGCAGCGCCCGCACTTTCGCGGCACCCGTGAACGTCGCCATCACCAGTTCGGTGCCATTCCACCAGTGGTTGATCGGCAGCACCCGGGGAGTGCCATCGGATGCGGTGTAGGCCAGCCGCGCCGGGATGTCCATGTGCAGCAGTTCTTGCGCCACCTCCGTCTCGAGGAGCGCCGGATCACCTTGCGCCAGGACCGTACTCATGACGTCGCCACCAGAGACTCCAGCTTGTTGAAGCTGCTGTTCCAGCCGCCTCTGGCGCCGTCGTCCGGACTCAGTGGCCCGGGGGCGAGGAAATGGAAGGTCATGGTGGTCGTGCCCGGTGCAGACTCGGCAAAGTTCACCGTGATGGTCGAGAAGCTGCCAGGGGTCGTCGGATCGCCCCACGTGAACACCAACCGGTCCGGACGGACGACCTCCTGATAAACCCCGCTCGACGAGTGCTCGGTGCCGTCGGGCAGCACCATCACCCCTCCGTACTCACCACCCGGCCGGGCCTCGCCGTACATACGATCGCGGGGCATCGTCACACCCTCCGGGCCCATCCACTGGGCTGCCTGGTCGCTGTCGACCCAGGCGTCGAACACCACTTCCGGCCGGGCCGCGAACTCGCGGATGATCGTGAACTCTCGAGTTGCCGTGTCTGTCATGACTTCTCCTCCGTGTTGCCGGACTCGGTGATCCGGTTGATGTGCTGTTCGAGTCGAACGAAGCTGTCTTCCCAAAAGCGGCGGTAGTCGCCGAGCCACGCACTCGCCTGCTGCAAGGGCCTGGCTTCGAGCGAACACGGACGCCACTGGGCGTCACGCCCGCGGGAGATGAGACCGGCCCGCTCCAGCACCTTCAGATGTTTGGATACCGCGGCCAGGCTCATGTCGAACGGTTCGGCAAGCGCGGACACCGTTGCCGGGCCGTCAGCCAGTCGCTCCAGCAGTGCCCGCCGCGTCGGATCGGCGAGCGCTCCGAACACGGCGCTGAGTTGATCGGCCACTTGTACACGCCTCGGCTTTCCACCCTGTCGGGTTATTCAACCTATTGGTTATCAACCAATGAGTTGAATAGTAGTCCGAGCCGTCGATTCGTCAACCCCTGATTGCCGGCCGGCCCCGCCTGTGCCGAGAACGCCCTGATACCTGTCAAATAAGAAGGCACCGAGGGAGATCTGCCCTCGGTGCCTTGCTAAAGGACGGTTTCCAGGGATGTAACTAGAGAATCGGCGACGGCGCGTATCCGGCGGCGTCCGGGTACTGGGCGACCAACTCGGCGACCTGCGCGACCACTTCGGCGACCTGATGCTCGGCGGCACCGATGAAGGCCGACTTGTCGGCGAGTGCGGCGTCGAGTGCTGCCCGATCCAGCGGCAGACGGTCGTCGGCGGCAAGCCGGTCGAGCAGGTCGGGCTCGCGGCCGTCTTCCCGCATCGCGAGCGCCACGGCCACCGCGTTCTCCTTGATCGCCTCATGGGCGACCTCGCGTCCGACCCCGGCACGCACTGCTGCCATCAACACCTTGGTGGTGGCGAGGAACGGCAGATAGCGGTCGAGTTCCTTGGAGATCACCGCGGGGTACGCACCGAACTCGGCGAGAACGGTCAGGAAGGTTTCCATCAGACCGTCGATGGCAAAGAACGCATCCGGCAGCGCGACGCGACGGATCACGGAGCAGAACACGTCGCCCTCGTTCCACTGGGCGCCCGCGAGTTCGGCGGCCATCGACCCGTATCCACGCAGGATGACCTGCAAGCCGTTGACCCGCTCACAGCTACGGGTGTTCATCTTGTGCGGCATCGCCGAACTGCCGACCTGTCCGGGCTGGAAGCCCTCGGTCACCAGTTCGTGCCCGGCCATCAGCCGGATGGTCTGCGCCAGCGACGACGGTCCGGCAGCCACCTGCACCAGCGCCGAGACCACATCGTGGTCGAGCGAGCGCGGGTAAACCTGGCCCACCGACGTCAATGACTTCGAAAAGCCAAGGTGCTGAGCAACTTTCGACTCCAGCTCCGACAGCTTCTCCACGTCGCCGTCGAGAAGGTCGAGCATGTCCTGACTGGTGCCCATCGGGCCCTTGATGCCACGCAGCGGGTAGCGGTTGATCAACTCGCGCAGACGGGTCAGGGCGATCAGCAACTCATCGGCGGCGGAAGCAAAACGCTTACCCAGCGTCGTCGCCTGCGCGGCGACGTTGTGGCTGCGTCCGGCCATCACCACCGACGAGTACTCCGCGGCGCGATCGGCCAGCCGGGCCGCGGTGGCCACACCATGGGCATGAACGTGTTCGAGGGAGCGCAGGATCTGCAGCTGTTCCACGTTCTCGGTGAGGTCGCGGCTGGTCATGCCCTTGTGGATCTGCTCGTGTCCGGCGAGCGCGTTGAACTCCTCGATCCGAGCCTTCACATCGTGTCGGGTGACCCGTTCGCGCTCCGAGATCGACTCCAGATCGATCTGGTCGAGCACCCGCTCGTAGTCGGCGATGGCCTCAGGCGGAACATGGATACCGAGTTCGCGCTGGGCCTTCAGGACCGCGACCCAGAGCTGACGCTCCAGCACGATCTTGTACTCGGCCGACCACAACCTCACCAGGTCGGCGGACGCGTAACGCGCGGCCAGAACGTTGGATACGCGGGGCTTGGTCAGGTTTTGCTCGGTATCAGACACCGGTACATTATGCCCCGCCGCGAAACGTCCTCCGCAGCCACTGCAGGTCAGCCCACCGCGACCGGTGTCACCGGCGCTACGTGGTCGATGACCTCGGACAGCGCAAACTTCGCCGCGGACACAACATCTGCGACCGAATCGGCCAGTGCCCCGATCACCACACCGTCCTCGACGGCCATCAGTTGCGCGATCCCGGACAGGTCGGTGCTGCGTCCGGACTTCTCCAGGACATCGAAGTGGACATTCCGGATCCGGTTCCGATGGTCGGCGAGTATCTGGTGCAGCCGCGGCATCCGTGCACACAGGATCACCGTTTCGTACCGGCAGGTCAGGGCGGTCCGTGGCGTGTTGTCCCCGACGAACACCTCGGCGAGCGCTTCGGCGGTCGCCTCGGCACCCCGCCGCCGCCGCGGTAGCGCCCGGCTCCGCGCGGCAATCGCGGTCTGGTCGTCGTCGCAGACATGCTCGACGGCTTCGGCGACCAGATCTTCGAGACAGGCGAAGTAATAGGTTGTCGACGCCAGCGGCAACCCCGCCCGATCGGCGACCGCACGATGTCGGACCGAGTCAAAACCACCCTCCAATAGCAACTCTCCCGCGGCGGTGATCAGCAGCGCCCTGCGCCGCGCACCTTTAGGAGTTCCTGCGGAGTTCACCCCGCCATGGTGGCAAAGGCCGCGCGACGATGGGTCATTTCGGCCAAATACCGGCTGCAGACCGGCATTTGCGCTAGAACACCGGGGCGAGGCGCTCCAGTGCCAACGCGATGTCTTCTGTGGCGCCTGCGAAACTCATCCGGACAGTCCGATTTCCGTGGCGGGTATCGAAATCGAGCCCGGGTGCCATCGCCACTCCTGTCTGTTCGAGCACTCCCTCGCACCAGCCCAGCGAATCGTCGGTGCGATCACCGAGGTCGGCGTACACGTAGAACGCTCCGTCCGGCGGGGCGATGTCGTCGATACCCAGATCGGCCAACCCCCCGAGCAAAAGCTCCCGATTCCTGGC
Source organism: Williamsia sp. Y853 (assembly GCF_056786495.1). NCBI lineage: Bacteria > Bacillati > Actinomycetota > Actinomycetes > Mycobacteriales > Nocardiaceae > Williamsia > Williamsia sp. Y853. The sequence goes on along the minus strand of NZ_JBXCJC010000004.1, from coordinate 293,363 downwards.
ATACCGCGTCACGTGACCATCGAGCTCGACCTTCGACTCCGGACCGAATGCGGCAACCGCCGCGTACTGACTGATGGCAGGCGCGCAGATCGTCAGATTGGCCGTCAACCGCTCGACCGGGCGGCGCAGCGGCGCGGGCACCAGCATCCAGCCGAGCCGCCATCCGGTCATGCTGAAGTACTTCGACACCGATCCCATCACGACCGATTGCCGTGACGTGTTCCAGGCACACGATGTCTCCCGGCCATAGCTGATGCCGTGGTAGATCTCGTCCGAGATCAGCAGTGTGCCGTGGGCGTCGCACCAGCGCGCAAGGTCCGCCAATTCAGCCGGATCCAGGATCGTCCCGGTCGGATTGGCCGGGCTCGCGACGATCAAACCCGCAGGCGGCCGGTCCAGCGCTTCGAGCATCGCCACCGTCGGCTGGAACCTCGTCTGTGGCCCACAATCGAGTTCGACGACCTCACAACCCAATGCCGCCAATGTATTTCGGTAGGCGGGATAGCCGGGACGAGCCATCGCGACGGTGTCCCCGGCGTCGAACGCGGCCAGGAAGATCAGCGTGAACGCACCTGACGATCCGGTGGTCACCACCACGTCGTCGGGTTCCACCGGAACGTCGTAGCGCTCGCGGTAGTGGCCGGCGATCGCTTCGCGCAACGGCGCGATCCCCAACGACTCGGTGTAGCCGAGCAAGGATTCGCCCAGCGCCTTTTTGGTGGCTGCCAGGACCGGGACCGGGGCCGACGTCGACGGCTGACCGGCGGCAAGCGAGATGACGTCGAGGCCACGGGCCCGCCGCGCAGCGATCGCGGCCTGCACGTCCATCACGTGAAACATGTCGACTTGAGATCGTTGAGATTGCGAACGCATACCTCGAAACTATCTGCTCCCGCCCGGTCCCGATCGATCAACCGCATCGACTGACATTCACGTGCCGCTCACAGGTACCGTTGTCTCGCAATGACTACCTCCGCGAACCGGGCGCCCTCACCTGGGTCCACCGGCAACCCTCCCACCCGCGGCGGCCCCGTGACCGGCCGTCGCGCCTTGCTGGGTGCCGGACTCGCGGTCGGCGCCCTCGGATTGTTGTCGGCATGCTCGGACGAAGCGCAGAAGCGAGTCGCCCCGCAAGCGGTGCGCGCGGATCAACCTTCGACCCGGCCGCAGGAGGCCACCGCCCCCGTCGGCACGGCGGAAATCTTCACCGGTAGTTTCGAATCGGCGAAGATGCTCGGACGCCAGACGAACTGGATGGTGGCCCGGCCTGCCGGGGTGACCGGCGAACTCCCGGTTGTCGTGGTCCTTCACGCGCTGAACACCGATCAACGCGCTGCGTTCACGGGCGGACTCGAGATGCAGAACCTGATGCAGGACTGGGCAAGCCAGGGCAACGCCCCGTTTGCGCTGGCCTCCGTGGACGCCGCCCGCAGCTACTACCACCCGCGGACCGACGGCACCGACGGCGGCGCGATGGTGCTCGACGAGTTCCTCCCGATACTCGAAGGCGACCCGGAGCTGGGTCTACGCACCGATCGCATCGGCTTGTTCGGCTGGTCGATGGGCGGATACGGCGCACTGCGTCTGGGTGCGATGCTCGGCGCTCCACGCGTTGCTGCGATCGCTGTCAGCTCACCAGCATTGTGGGGCGACCCCGCGAACTTCCCACCCCGCGCGTTCGACAGCACCGCCGACTACCAAGCCAATTCCCTCTTCGGACAACAGGATTCGTTCACCCAGATACCACTGTTGATCGAATGCGGATCCAGCGACCAGTTCTTCACCTACACGCGCCAGTGGATGGCAGGCCTGCGGCCACCGCCGGCGTTCGGGACATCGCCGGGTGGACACACCAACCGCTACTGGCGGGGTGTCCTGCCCGGACAGATCGCCTTCCTCGGTCGCAATCTCGCCAACTGACGCACTCTCTCAGATGCTGATGCGACCCTCTTCGGCGGCCAGTCCGATGTCGGTGCGGAAGTGTGAACCGGTCAGTTTGACGGTCTCGAGCCGGCTGTAGGCCTGGGCGCGGGCGGCAGCGAGATCTGCGCCGACGCCGACAACGCTGAGCACGCGGCCACCGTTGGAGACCACGGCACCATCGGCAATCGCGGTACCGGCATGCAGCACACCTTCGGCGTCGGAGCCGGTGATCGGATCGCCCGTACGCGGGCGTCCCGGGTAGTTCTCGGCGGCCACGACCACGGTCACGGCGGCGCCATCTTCCCATTCCAGGGACGGCAGCTGGTCGAGTATCCCGGTGGCCGTGGCGTTCAATGCCACACCGAGCGGCGACTTGAGCAACGCGAGCACGGCCTGGGTCTCCGGATCACCGAAGCGACAGTTGAATTCGACAACGGCAGGGCCGTCGGCGCCGATTGCCAGTCCGGCGTAGAGCAGGCCCGAGAACGGGATGCCGCGGGCCACGAGCTCGGCCGCGACCGGCTTGACGACCTCGTCGACGATCCGTGTGACCATCTCATCGGGCAGCCAGGGCAAGGGTGTGTAGGCGCCCATGCCGCCGGTGTTGGGTCCGGCGTCGCCGTCGCCGACCCGCTTGTGGTCCTGCGCAGGCAGCAGCGGAACGACGGTGTCACCGTCGACCAGGCAGAAGAGCGACACCTCGGGACCGTCGAGGAAGGACTCCAGCAAAACCGGATGTCCGCTCTCGAGGAGGTCGGCGGCGTGGATCCGGGCGGCATCGCGGTCGGCGGTGACCACCACGCCCTTGCCTGCGGCCAACCCATCGTCCTTGACCACCCAGGTCGGCCCGAAGCGGTCCAGTGCGGCGTCGAGGTGTGCCGGGTTGTCCACGATCTCGCTGTGTGCGGTCCGCACACCGGCGACCGCCATCACATCTTTGGCAAATGCCTTGGAGCCCTCGATCTTTGCCGCTTCGGCGCCGGGGCCGAACGTGGCGATGCCGGCTGCCCGCAGCTCGTCGGCAACACCGAGTACCAGAGGCACCTCGGGGCCGATGACCACCAGGTCTGCCTTGATCGATGCGGCCAGGGCCACAACGGCAGCGGCCGACACGACATCGACCGCATGGTTGGTGGCCAACGCTGCGGTGCCGGGGTTACCCGGGGCCACATGTAGGTCGGTGACAGACGGGTCGCGGTTCAGACCCAGGACGAGGGCGTGTTCACGGCCGCCCGATCCGATGACGAGTACTCGCACGTGCCTGACCCTACCGCCCACCGCACCGGGCACATACCTACGCCTCCAGCACGTCCAGTGCCTGACGTCTGTGCTCGCTGCCCACGGTCTCGTCGACCACAACCGCCAGGGCCGGTGCCAGGGCCACGATAATCAGACAGACCCCAACCGAAACTCCTGCCGCGGCAAGCACAACCGCCACTGCGAGTATCACCGCCATCCCGCCCAGTTCGGCCAGGTGGACGCGGTTGAAGCCGAGCAGGAAGCCGTAGAGCGAATAGATGCACGCAAGGTAGGTCCCCACCGGGATGATCACAGAGACCACCGCGGCGGTCTCGCTGATCGTCGCCTCGTGTTCGAGGTAGAGCGCAGCCACGTGCAGCCCGGCACCCATCATCGCAATGGACATGAAGATCAGGATGTGGAAGTAGCCGAAGATGAACGCCCGGCCACGGCGCACGTGCAGTGCCCGACCGGACGGGACCACGAAGTAGATCCACCACATGCCGAAGGTGATCCCCACTCCCGCCAGACCGACCACGGCGGTCTCGAACGTCCAGCCCTGCAGGTGTACCACGGCTTGGAGAGCCACGGTGGTCCCGAGGATGCCTTCGCCGAGGGTGATGATCGCCAGCAGGCTGTACCGCTCGGCGATGTGATGCGCGTGCCACGGCGTGGGTCCTTCGTTGCCCAGTTTCTCGGCGATCACCGGAACGCACATCTCGGCGGCCGCGAGCAGTCCGATCACCGCCATCGTCTGGTAGAGGCCGGTGTCGAGGAATATCGCTGCCACCCAGGCGATCTGCACGATGCTGATGCCGACCGCATAGACCACGCAGGTGTGACGGTAGCCCGGACTGCCCCGTGCCGCGCGAAGCCATTGCACAACCATCGCCAGCCGCATCACCACATATCCGAGGACCATCACGCGGTTGTTGACCACGCCGCCGGCATCGATGGACTCGAACACCGGCTCGATGCCCAGCGCCAGGATCAGCACGCCGATCATCTGCACCATCGTGGTCAGGCGGTAGACCCAGTCGTCGGTGTCGAAGGCCGAGGCGAACCAGGTGAAATTGATCCACGCCCAGATCGCGGCGAAGGTGGTGAAAACGAATCCGAGCACCGCCGTCTTGTAGTGCCCCTCGGCCACGTAGTGCGAGACCTGCAGACCGGCGAACGAGAAGGCGACCACAAACGTGAGGTCGAAGAACAACTCCAGGTTGGTGGCGGCCCGACCACCCTCGTGGGGGTCGCGGCCCACCATGCGGGTCACCCGATGTTTGAGTCCGTTCACCGCCGCCACCGCCGCCTGCGGTCCGCCACCCTGCATGTCAGTCATGTTAGGTCAGCACATGATGGAGCGTGGATCAGGCGGGTTCGGTGAGGTCATACAGGGTTACCGAACCCACCGTCGTGCTCGAGAAGTTGGCCTCGACCCACTCGGTGATCTCAGACGCGGTGCCGCTGCCACCGCCCCCCATCTGGCCGCCACCGGCGATGAAGTAGTGGATCTTCCCCTCGTGCACATACACCTGGAACTCGGTCAATGTCGGCGACGGATCACTTCCGTTGAACCCGCCGATCGGCATCACCGAATGCTCGGTGGCCAACTGATATCCCGACGCGCTGTTCGAGCCGATGGCGGCCGCCACCCAGGTGAACTGGTCGGCGTCCTCGTTCAAGGTCGCAACCATCTCGCCGGTTGGCGTCGATCCGGAGAGCAGTCCGCTACCGGCACCGCCCATCTGACCGGCCTCACCCATCTGCGCCCGGCCAACTGTGGCGCCACCCGGTCCCGGCATCGCACCTTGACCGCCCGGTGCGCCTCGCCCGTCGGGCATGCCGGGCATGCCTTGCTGCCCGGTCATCCCGGGCGGCACCATGTCGCCGGTGCCTGCGGTCATCCGACGCATCCCACCGCCCGGCCCGAAACCGCCGTCGGACGACGGCCCGGCAGTCGGAATGGATCCCGACCTGGTGGACGAGACCGTATCGATCGCATATGCGGCCGGACCCACCAATCCCAGGGTCAGTGCCACAAACGCTGCGACGAGTGCGACACGCCGCAGTGCCGGTCTCGCCAGATGTGAGAATGCCACAACGACCGCGGCGACGACCGATCCGATCAACACGACATAGCGCAACCACGGCACGAAGTCCGGTGAACGCCCCAGGAGTACGTAAGCCATTGTGCCCGTTGCCAGAATCGCACCGGCCAACACCAGACGCACCCACAGCCGATCACGGCGCTGCCAGCACTGAACCGCCCCGGCACCCACGAGTGCGGCAATCGCCGGCGCCAGCGCCACCGTGTAGTAGGCGTGGAAGATCCCGGCCATGAAACTGAACACAGCCATCGTGGTGACCAGCCACAGTCCCCAGACCACCAGCAGTGCACGTTTGCTGTCGGTCCGTACCGACCTGCCGCGCAGAATGATTGCGGCGACACCCACGATGAACGCGGCCGGGATAAGCCAAGCGATCTGACCACCCTGCGATGCGTCGAACATGCGCGTCCAGCCGGTATCACCCCACATACCACCCCCACCCCCGCCACCGGGACCGGCGGGGAATCCCCCAGCGGGGAATCCCTCGGCGGGGAATCCCTCGGCGGCCAATCCTCCGACGCCCTCGCCGGCGGTTCTACCACCCCCCGGCGTGACGCTGCCCGTCTCGTTGCCATTGAGTCGACCGAATCCGTTGTAGCCCAAGGTCAGTTCGAGGATCGAGTTGTCCTGTGATCCACCGATGTACGGGCGCGAGCCGGACGGCCACAATTCGACGGCCAGAACCCACCAGCCCGCGGAGACGATCATCGCTCCGAGCGCAGCGAACAGATGCCCCAGTCGGGCGATCCAGGTTTTCTGTCCAAACGCGATGTAGGTCAACGCCAGCGGTGGGATGACCAAGAACACCTGCATCTGTTTGGTCAGAAACCCCAGTCCGACAAACACACCCGTCAGGATCATCCACCGGATCCTGCCGTCGTCGATGGCCTTGAGAGTCGCCCAGACGGCGGCGATCATCAACAGCACCAGCAACGCGTCGGGATTGTTGAAACGGAACATCAATACCGCGACCGGGGTGAGTGCCAACCCGACACCGGCGATGAGTCCGGCGACGGGACCAAAACGTTTACGGACAATCCAGTAGAGCAACGCCACCGATGCCACACCCATCAACGCCTGCGGCACCAGGATCGCCCACGAGTTGAGACCGAAAAGTCGCACCGAGAGCCCCGGAATCCACAGCGACATAGGCGGTTTGTCCACCGTGATCGAGTTCGCCGCATCCGAGGACCCGAAGAACCACGCCTTCCACGACTGCGATCCTGCCTGAATTGCTGCCGAGTAGAACGAGTTCGCCCACCCGTTGACACTCAGGTTCCACAGATACAGTCCCGCGGTGGCGACCATGAGTACGGCAAATGCCGGCCACTCCCAGCGCGGCCGGGGCGCTGACATCGGGGCTGGTTCCGGCGATGCCGGCTCCGGCTCGGCCGGTGGACGATCGATCAGCACCGTCATGCCGATACCTCCTTGTTGTTATGAGACGTGCGAAATACCAAGCGAAACCCGACAAAACGAAGAACGGTGGAGATCAGGTTGGCCACCACCAGCACGGTCAGCTCAACGTGCTTGGAGACATCCGGCGCCCAAAGGTGCAGCAGTATCAACGATCCGGCGGTCAGCACCCATCCGAGTGCAAATATCGCGATGCCCTGCAGCTGATGCTTGGCGGCGCCACCGCGACCGCGCACACGAAATGTGAACGCCCGGTTGGCGGCTGTGTTGAACACGGCGGTGATGAGCAGTGCGAGAAAGTTGGAGATCTGGGCGCCGACAATGGAATGCAGCGCGAGATAGAGCACCGCATAGGCGATCGTCGAGGCCACGCCGACCAGACAAAATCGAACCAGCTGGCCGACCAAACCGCGCGGTACACCGGCCACCTGCGGACCGATTTCGCTGCGGCCCAGGCTTTCTCTGAGCTCGGCGACCGGCAGCCGACCGGAGGCGAGTGCCCGGCCGACCCGCCAACACCCCTTGATGTCTTCCGCCGCGGTCGCGACGATGTCCACCTTGCTGTGAGGATCATCGATCCAATCGACCGGAACCTCCGCGATCCGCAAACCCGCCCGCTGGGCGATCACCAGCATCTCGGTATCGAAGAACCAGCCGGTGTCGTCGATCATCGGCAGCAGCCGGCGGGCGACATCGGCCCGAACAGCCTTGAAGCCGCACTGCGCGTCGGAGAAGCTCGCACCCATGGTGGTGCGGAGCATCAGGTTGTAGCCACGGGAGATGAACTCCCGCTTGCCACCGCGGACAACCCGCGACGACCGGGTGAGCCGGGTACCTATCGCAAGGTCGGAATGTCCGGAGACCAGCGGGGCCACCAACGGCAGTAGTGCGTTCAGATCGGTCGAGAGATCCACATCCATGTAGGCGACCACCGCGGCATCGCTGTCACGCCAGATGCACTTGAGCGCACGACCACGCCCCTTCGCATCGAGATGGACGACCCGCACACGGCGGCCGTTCTCGATCGATGCGGCGAGTTCCTGCGCGATCGCCAATGTGCCGTCGGTGCTGGCGTTGTCGGCGATGGTGATCCGTGCCGGATAAGGCATGTGGGCACCCAGATGTGCGGTGAGCCGGTGGATGCACGACGCCAGGTCCGCTTCCTCGTTGTAGACCGGGACAACGATGTCGATCATCGGTGCCGCGGGTGTGAGATCGACGACGATGGCGGCAAGCTCGGCCGGGACCTCGTCCATGGTGTCTGCGCTCATGCCAGTCACTGTGGAATCCCAGCCTGTCGCAGAGCTGCACCGCCGCTGTCAGGTTCCTGCAAGCGCTGCGACCAGCGGACGGGGATAAGGTCGAGACATGGCATCGGTTTTCACAATGATCATCAACGGCGACATCCCCGGACGCTTTGTGTGGAAGGACGACGACGTCGTGTCGTTCCTGACCATCAACCCGGTCACCGACGGGCACCTGCTGGTTGTCCCGCGACAGGAGGTCGATCACTGGGAAAGTGTCGATCCCGCACTCTTCGGCAAGATCAGTTCAGTCGCGCAAACGCTGGGACTGGCCGTCAAAACGGCATTCGACGCTCCGCGGATGGGCCTGCTGATCGCCGGACTCGAGGTTCCACACCTGCACGTCCACGTGTTCCCCGCCTGGCAGCTGGAGACCTTCGACCTGGCAAACGCACAGAAGGAACCCGATCCGGCGGCTCTCGACGCCGCCGCCGACAAGATCCGGGAGCAATTACGCGCCCTTGGTCACGGCGCCTACGTCAGCGACTGATCCGGTCCCGCGGAATCCGCACCCAGAACGTCGCACCTTTTCCGGGTTCTGATTCGACACCGACGGTGCCTCCGTGCGCGGCGACCAACGCCGCGACGATCGACAGGCCAAGGCCACTGCCCGAGGAATTGTCGGTGCGATGGCGCGATGAATCGGCGCGGTAGAACCGCTCGAACACCCGCGCCCGGTCCTGCGCACTGAGCCCCGGACCGGTGTCGGTCACCGACAACACCGCATCGTTGTCGACGGTGCCGACCCGAACGGTGATCGACACGTCGTCGGGCGTGTGCAGGATGGCATTGCCGACGAGGTTGCTCAACACCTGCGCGAGCCTGGCAGCATCACCGGAGACCTCGGGAACACCCGGTCCGTCGAATACCTCCACCGAGATGTCTCGGTCGGGGGCCGCCGCTCTCGCGCTGTGCACCACGTCGGATGCCAGCGCCAACAGATCGACCGGCGCCCGCTCGAGTGGTCGCTGGGCATCGAGCCTGGCGAGCATCAACAGGTCTTCGACCAGCAATCCCATCCGCTTGGCCTCGGTCTCGACCCGCGACATCAGTACCTCGGTGTCAGTCATCGCACCTTGCCGGTACAGCTCGGCGAATCCCATGATCGACGTCAGCGGGGTGCGTAGTTCGTGGCTGGCGTCGGCCACGAACCGGCGCATGTTCTCTTCGGAACGGCGCGCCTGCTCCTCCGAGGCCGCCGTCGCGGCGAACGCACCCTGAATCTGATGCAGCATCGAGTTGAGCGACTCCGCGAGCCGCCCGACCTCGGTGTTCGGTGCCGCCGGGGGAACTCGTTGATCCAGGTCCCCCGCCGCGATCGCCTGCGCCGTCTGCTCCACCCGTTCCAATGGCCGTAAGCTGGTGCGCACCAACAGATATCCGAGCGCACCGATCACCACGATCACACCGGCACCGATACCGACCTGCAACCAGATCAATCGGTTCACCGTGTCGTCGACGTCGGTCAATTCCACCGCGACGATGGCGCTACCGTACGGCGAGGACGTCTCGACAACCCGCCATCGCGGTCCGTCGCCAACCGACTTCACCGTGACCGGGTCCGTGCCAAAACTGTTGGCGTCGGACAGATCCGGCTCCGCCGCGTTGTCGTTGACGATCATCGTGCTGCCGTCGGACCGCTGGATCTGAACGTAATACGGTGTTGGCGGACGGCCGTTCTCGACGTCCTGGGGGTCCATTTGTGGGGGCGGCAGGGCCCGCGGTCTCGCCCACCCCGCGGCCGCCTCCCGCAATGAACTGTCGGTGCGGTCCATCAAGTTGTTCCGCATGGCCGACGTGACCGCGACCCCCGACACCAGAAGCCCCATGGTGACCAGGACCAGCGTCAGCGCCACCAACGACACCCGAAGCGGGATGCCCCGGCGAACTCTCGCTGCGATGGTGACCTCGGGAGTGCTGGTCACCGAGGCTCGCGCATCACGTATCCGACACCGCGCAGGGTGTGGATGAGCCGCTTCTCGCCGGTGTCGACCTTGCGCCGCAGATAGGACACATACGACTCGACGACGTTGACCTCTCCGCCGAAGTCGTAATTCCAGACGTGATCCAGGATCCGGGGCTTCGACAGCACGGTGCCTGCGTTGATCATGAAGTAGCGCAGAAGGGTGAACTCGGTGGGCGACAGCGACACGAGCTCGCCGTTCTTCCACACTTCGTGGGTGTCGTCGTCGAGTTCGATGTCGGCGAACTTGATTCGCGAACTGGCCTCTGGCTTCTCGCCGAATCCACCGCGCCGCAACAGCACCCGCAGCCGGGCGACAACCTCTTCGAGACTGAATGGCTTGGTCACATAGTCGTCACCACCGATGGTGAGCCCGGTGACCTTGTCCTCCACCGAATCCCGCGCCGTGAGGAACAACGCCGGCGCCTCCACGCCATCGGCACGCAGACGACGAAGCAGCCCGAAGCCGTCCATCCCGGGCATCATCACGTCGATGATCAATGCGTCCGGACGGAACGTGCGGGCAATGTCGAGAGCGCCGGGTCCATCTGGCGCTGCCCGCACCTCGAATCCCTGGAACTTCAGTGAGACCGACAAGAGCTCGCGAATGTTCGGCTCATCGTCGACCACCAGCACCCGCGCACTCTGATCACTCATGCCTCACACCCTGCCTGACCGTCTTATTCAGAGTCTGCCAGCAACCTGGGAGGTTCCTGTGAATGACGTTCAAATCGACCCGATCGAGACCTTCCTTCCGATTTCATCGTCCCCACCTGCATCTTCAACCCCCGCCTCGAACAACATTTGAGTCTAACGAGGGGTAGACATTGATTCTGCGAAGGCAACCGATACCGGTCAGCCGTCGAGTGTGCGATGAAATGGCGCCGGATACCCGGGCTTGGGTCGGTGATCGCCGAGCCAGTCACCGAGTTCAACGGCCCGACGGCCGATCGCGGTTGTGGCGGCGCGATTCAACTCCTCCAACAGATACGTACCGATGGACCCATCCGGCCGCTGATGCCATCCGCCCACGACCCGTCCGTCCCACCAAACAGTTTGTCCACCATTGCCGTTCGAATCGAACAGATGCGGCGAGTGCGGCCCGAGATACCAGTCCCGCTGTTTCCATCCCATCAATGTCGGATCGAGTTCGGGCAGCAGCAGTGCAGTCGGCGGGGCGGCCTCCACGTCGTCGAGATCGTCAGGCAGGACGTACCCGATCGATCCGTCGCCGAGGTCGACCTCGACGACGTCGAGAGCCGAGAGCGCTTTTCTCACAGCAGTTTTCGTGGATCCCAACCACCAGACGATGTCGGTTTCGGTGCCGGGACCGAACTGACGCAGCCATCGCCGGATCAGTTCACGGTGCCCGGTGTCGGGATCTTCCACCGGCAGCGGCTCGCCGAGCCAATCCGACATCGCTGTCCACCTGGGCCGCGAACGCATCCAGTTACCGTCGTTGGGTCCGCGGACGATCTCGCCGGCGGCGCTCATGTGGTTCAGCACCCGTGGCCCCATCTGAGCCACGCCGGCCCACGACTTGCCTTCACCGTGCGAGATTGATCCGGCGAGCTCGGGCAGTTCTTTGCGCAATTCGGTCGACGTGGCCGTCCGCCCGTCGACCAGCGCACCGGACACTGCCGCCCGCGCCTTCGCGATCCAGCCTTCGGGGTCGGGAAAATCGTCGCTGCGGCGCAGATCCCGCAGCATGTTCGTGCGTTCACTGGCGGCGACCCGCTGCCCCACCGCACTGACCGCATCGGCCAGCGCGGGCCGGGGAAACGCGAACAGCGTGCGCCGCATCGCGAGCTGTTTGATCAGTGTTCGGTCGCCATACAGCGCCCGATCCATGTCAGAGACATCGAAGCCCGGCATGCGCGCCCATGCCGACAGATAGACCGTCGCCGGGGTGGTCGCGTGAAGCGCGACAACCGCTTCGGCGGCCTCCACCGGAGTTGACGCCGCGGACTCGGCGATCAGCCGATGACGGCGCAACAGTCGTGCTCGGCGTTGCTCGGTGCTGATCGCTGGGCGGGTCACGACTTCATGCAATCAGATCAGCGCGTCTCCAGCGATTCGAGGTGCCGCAGCCAGCCGCCATAGTTGAGGTCACAGATGGCAGAGCGAGCAGCATCACGCACTTTCCGGCGCCAACGACCGTGCACTGGACGAGGGCAGCACCGGTCCTGGATCTTCGTCGACGACCCCGACTTCGAATCGAAGCCGGCCGGGTACTCGGTCTCTACGCACGAACCTGGGAGAGGGAACCCTTGGGCGACAACGACTATGCAATTCCTACGAATGAAGACACATCCATTCGGGCCCACACCTACCATCACCTGGCGGCCAACGACGCGCAGCGGCCACGACGTTCGGTCGCTGCGAGAACACCACCGGCACAGAAGAGTTCACGAAAATCGCCGAACAGGTTATGGCGATCGGCCCGCCGCACAGTTCCCGAGGCGATCCTGGTGCATACCCCGCGGTGCACACATCCTGGCTCAATCAGGTCGAGATCTTCTTCTTTGTACGCTCAACGAAAGATATTCTCGCCCAACGATTTCATCACACCGACACCCAACCCGACCCGACAAACGCCGACCAGCAGATGAGCCCTACCCGACGAACTATGGGCGAGACCACTAAGTAAGCCGCACGCATCCCACACACAATCGCCAATTGTCGGACACTCAGGTTCTTCTCAGCTACGCTCTGCGCTGGTCGGCGCCGTCGGCAGTTCAGCAAAGGAGATCCTGTGCAACTCACGCTCTTTCGGCCCTATGTCACCGCTGGTATATCGATGGTCGGCGCCGCCGTCATCGCGATCGGTCCGATGAGTCCCGCCGCAGCCTCGCTGCCCGACATCCACGTGCCGGCGATTCAAACCTCCTCGGTGGGGGTGCAACTCGCCGCTGCCTTCAACCCCACCGCCGACCCCCTCACGGCGTGGGCCACCACCGCCATAAACACGTTCGAAAACACTGTGGCGCTCGGCGGGCAGGTCATCGGTAACGGCGCGCCAGTCTTGACCCAGATCCTCGCCAACCAGATCGGCTACGCCAACCTGATCGGCACATCGCTCCAGAACACGGCCACTGGATTGGAGGCCTGGGCGAGCGACACTTTGCCCTTCTACCTGCAGTATGCTTCCGACCTGTTCCAAGAGGGCCAGGTCGGGGAAGCGTTCAACTGGCTTGTCTACGCCGCTGCCAGCGTGGCATTTCCCTTGTTCCCGATGGTCGATATCCTCAGTATCCCGGGTGCCATAGCGCTGAACTTCGGAAATGTCGTCGCTCAACTAGGACCTGTCGTCATGGGACTTGGTCTCAGCGCCGTCACCGCGATCGAAGATCCCTTTCTTGCGTTTGGGAATCAGCTGCAGGCCTTTGCTGACGCAGTGAACGCCGGCGACCCACTCGCCGCAGTGAACGCGGTGCTGAACGTTCCCGCCGCGATGACAAATGCCTTCCTCAATGGGCAGGTGTTCACCGGGGTACTCGGCCCGTACAACACGATGTTCGGCACCGGCTTTCTCGGCGCTCTATTGGTAGGCGTGCCCCAGCTGATTGCGGATGCGCTCACGCCGCCCGTGCCTTCGCCTGCGCGCAGCACGGTGGTGACCGACCCGCCGAATACCAACGCACCAGCCGCCGCGAAAACGTCGGCCGTCGAGGCCGGCAACACCACGCCCAACGGGTTGCCCGCAACCACGGACGAAGCGCTCGCTGCTGCCGTCAGCTACAACTCCGGTCCCGTCGACAGCCCCTCGAGCATCGCGATACCGCAGATGAATACGGCAGAAAATGTGACGTCGTGGCTCCATCCGAAGCCTGAGACGGCCGAGATTCCGGCGGCCGGCGAGCCTTCCGGCAGCGGCAACGAATCATCCAGCACGCATGGCGGCGTCGACAGCTCGCCAAGCACTGGCGCCGACGACGATTCAACGGACGCGGCGGGCGACAGCTACCGCAGCCTCCAGCCGCTGGCCGGTTCATAAGTAACCCCGCCCTCCTCGGCGGTTCACGCGGTCGCCGCACCACTCACAGTTTGAGCGGTGCGGCGGCCCACCGCACTCACCGAGTCGGTGGGCGTGGCCCGCGAAACGAGCAGATTATGGCGCCGGGATCGCGGCCACAGCTTCGATTTCGACCAGCTGATCGTCGTATGCCAGCACCGAGACACCCAGCAGGGTGCCTGCCGGCTTGTGGTCGCCGAAGACCTCGGTCACCACGTCCCACGCGACAACCAGATCGGCCTGCAGGTGCTCGGCGACATACACGGTGACCTTGGCGACATCGGTCAGTGACGCGCCCGCTTCGGTCAATGAGAGTTCCAGGTTTGCCATGCACTGACGGGTCTGTTCACTGACGTTTCCCGGCGCGACCGTCACCCCGTCCGCGTCGAGCGGCGCGGCCCCGGCTGTGAACACAAGACTGCCGGGAGCAATCGCCGCGCTGCGCGTGTGACTGTTTTCCGGTCGGTTGATCTGCACTGATGACATGACGCAATCCTAGGTGGTGCGACATCGACGTCACGTGACCCCGCGCGGTTTCCCGCACTCGACCGGCAGCACTGGCACAATGCCGTCATGGGACCTGGTGTCACGCCGCAAAGCGCCTATTTTGTTCTCGGGATGCCCGACCATGCACTGGTCGGCGCCGGACTCGACATCAGCCAGGCCGAGGTGTTCTTCGACGAAGAAGCTGCGCTGGCCTCGGTTGATCACCACTACACGCTCGCCCGCGACATCGCGTCCGACAAGGTGCTGGCATCAACCGATTGGTTTGTCCTGACCGCACTGGTCGGCGACGGCGTCAGCCCGGCCTACGGTGATCACTTCTTCGCCTACGACGAAGACGACCGGCCGTGGGCGATCGCAGGCGGCTTCACCCGCGCCGAGGAGATGACGGACTGGCTACCGTTCATCTTTGCCGTCGAAGACCTGCACGAACACTGGTCACCGGGCGGGGTCGACGAACATCTTGTGCCATTCGAAACCACCCGCGATGCGGACATCGACCTCTCACGGGTCTGGTTTGCACCGGTGATGGCGCAGCGGGTGTACCCCGGCGTGACCGACTGATATCCGAGCACGATCGCCCCAACCGTGACGCGGCTGATCCTGCAGATAACGCCTACGTTGATGTTGGACATCGTCGATGATGGATATGTGACCCAATTCATGGATGAGATCGACAACGCGATCCACGCGCTCAGGGAGCGACTGGACGCGCTGCAGGCGACCATGACGTACGCGCCCAATCAAATGACGCCGTCAGCGCGCGAGAAGCGCATCAAACTCGACGAGAGCATCGTCGAACTTTTCACGATCAAGGCGCTGGTCGCGCCTCCCAATACGGATCCGCCAAGCAAGGAACTGCGGCAGCGTCTGCACCACGTGCTGTGGTTGAACGGTCTCCTCGACCCGAAGACTCCCCGCCCATAACGTCCGATGTGCCCCGCCCTTTCCGCTGGGCGTGGTTGCGCATCGCATGTACCGGGCTATGGCGCTGATCTGTAGCACCGAGCCAACCCGCCGGAACCGGCGAGTTGACCCTGAACTCTGTGGAGCCCCCTGTCAGGATTGAACTGACGACCGCTCGCTTACAAGGCGAGTGCTCTACCACTGAGCTAAGGAGGCAACTGCGTGCGTGAGTATATCGCGAGACTTCCCCGGCTCCTCGCCGGCAGTCGTCGAGCGACGATCGACACCATCGAACCATTCGAACCGGCGATATCTCCCCGACAGCCGATCGATCTCACCGACGATGCCGCGGTGACCGAGGTTCTGGACCTTGCGATCCAGGTAGGCGCGGTGTTGCTCGACTCGGGCACCGGTGCGATCGACACGCAAACGCAGGTGCGGTTTGTGGCGAGCATGTACGGCGTCGAGAACTGCGACGTTGATGTGACGTATAACACCATCTGGGTGAGCGCGCGTCGCGGTACCTCGATGACACCGGTCACCGCCATGAAGGCGGTGCACTACCGATCGCACGACTTCACCCGCCTGGCAGCCGTCGACCGGTTGGTCCGGAAGATCCGCAACCTGGCGATCGACCCCGGCGAAGCCCATACCGTCATCGACGCCATCATCTCCGCACCGCACCCCTATCGGCGCTGGATCGCGACGCTCGCGTGGTCGACGATGGCCGGCGCATTGTCTGTTCTGCTCGGTGGCGGCTGGCTGGTCGCAGTGGTTGCCTTCTTCACGACTGCGGTGATCGACCGAACCAACCGACTGCTCAACAAGATCGGCACACCGCTGTTCTTCCAGCACATGACCGGCGGTTTCATCGCGGTGATACCTGCGGCGGTCGTCTACGAGAACAGTGAGGCCCTCGGGGTCGACATCAAACCGTCACTGGTCATCGCGGCCGGCGTGGTGGTGCTGTTGTCCGGGCTCTCGCTGGTCGGTTCGGTGCAGGACGCGATCACCGGGGCCCCGATCACCGGCGGCGCACGTTTCTTCGAGTTGCTCATCATGACCGGCGGCATCATCAGCGGCGTGGGTATCGCCATCCGGTTGATGGAGGCCACCGGCGTCTATCTGCCGACAATCACTTCGACCACCGCATTCGACCTCGCCAACACACCGGTACGGGTGGTCGCCGGTGGCACGGCCGCCGCGGCGTTTGCCGTCGCGAGTTATGCGGAGTTCCGGGCTCTGCCGACAGCGTTCATCGGAGGCGCGATGGGTGCCGCCATCGTCGCAACGGCCGGCCACTACAACTTCGGCCCGGTCATCTCGGCCGGGCTCGCAGCCGCCATGGTCGGCCTCGTCGGTGGTCTGCTCGCCCGCCGCGCGCTGACGCCACCACTTGTGGTCGCGGTCGCGGGCATTACGCCGCTGCTGCCCGGTCTGGCCATCTATCGAGGGCTCTACGGATTGATCGGCGGTCAGACCATCGACGGTCTGACCGCGATCGGATCAGCACTCGCTGTCGGCTGCTCACTCGCAGCCGGCGTCACCCTCGGCGAATTCGTCGCCCGGACGCTGCGCCGCCCCCGGATTGCGACAAAGCCGACCCGAGCGCTTTTGACCGCACGCTCGTCCATCCGCCCTGGTCGCATGACAGGTGAGCCCGAGGTCGACTCCGAGGCAGAGACCCAGCCACTGCGGAAGTCGGACCTGCGCGCGGGCCTCACCGATAGACGAGTATGAGCAGGTAGAATGTTCGCCATGCCTGCCAAGACCAGTGACAAAACCGATATCGCCGAAGAAGATCTGGAACCCGTCGCCGACGAGACCGCCACCTCCGCGCGCCGGGTTGTCGCTGCTTATGCAGTCGATGCCGACGAATGCCGGATGTTGCTGGCAATGCTGGGAATTGCTCCGGGCGAAGCCTGATCTGTGGCAACCAAGCGATCGAATAAGTCCGACCCGCGCGCCGATTTTGTTGTGGTCGCCAACCGGTTACCGGTTGACAAACAGGTACTCCCCGACGGCAGCGTCCACTGGCAGCGAAGCCCCGGCGGGCTGGTCACCGCCCTCGAACCCATTCTCCGGTCACAGACCGGTGCCTGGGTCGGTTGGTCCGGCCTGCCGGATTCGGCGGAGCATCCCGAGGTAGAAGGGCTCCAACTCTTTTCGGTGCCGTTGTCGGCCGACGAGATCGCCGAGTACTACGAAGGCTTCTCCAACGCCACACTCTGGCCGCTCTACCACGACGTCATCGTCAAACCCGAGTATCACCGCGAATGGTGGAACTCCTACGTGGCCGTCAATCGACGGTTTGCCGAAGCCGCGTCGAAGGCGGCCGCCGAGGGCGCGGTGGTCTGGATCCAGGACTACCAACTGCAGTTGGTACCGAAGATGCTCCGGATGCTGCGTCCCGACCTGAAGATCGGGTTCTTCCTCCACATCCCGTTCCCCCCGGTTGAGCTGTTCATGCAGATGCCGTGGCGGACCGAGATCATCGAGGGTCTGCTCGGGGCCGATCTGATCGGATTCCACCTGCCCGGTGGTGCCCAGAACTTCCTGTATCTGGCCCGCAGGCTCGCCGGCCAGGCCACGTCCAAGGGACAGGTCGGTGTCCGCGCCAAGTTCGGTGTCGTGCAGGTCGGTTTCCGCACGGTCCGTGTCGGCGCCTTCCCCATCTCCATCGACTCGGGCGAACTCGATGCACGCTCGAAGTCCAAGGAGGTCCGCAAGCGGGCCGCCGAGATCCGCCAAGAACTCGGCAACCCGAAGAAGATCCTCCTGGGCGTCGACCGCCTCGACTACACCAAGGGCATCGACGTCCGATTGCAGGCACTCGCCGAACTCCTCGAGGAGGGTCGGGTCAATCCCGACGACATCACGATGGTGCAGCTGGCGACGCCCAGCCGTGAGCGGGTCGACAGCTACATCAAGATGCGCGGCGACATCGAACAACTTGTCGGCAACATCAACGGCAACTTCAGCGAAGTCGGACATCCGGTGGTGCAATATCTGCACCGCCCGGTCCCCCGCGACGACCTCATCGCGTTCTTCGTCGCGGCCGACGTCATGCTGGTCACGCCGCTGCGAGACGGCATGAACCTGGTCGCCAAGGAGTATGTCGCCTGCCGCAGCGACCTCGGTGGCGCATTGGTACTGAGCGAGTTCACCGGCGCGGCAGCCGAACTCCGGCAGGCATTTCAGGCCAATCCGTATGACACCGACGGGGTGAAGCAGGCCATCGCCGATGCCCTCGAACAGGATCCCGACGAAGGCAAGCGCCGGATGCGGGCCCTGCGGCGGCAAGTCCTCACCCACGACGTGCAGCGCTGGGCGAAGAGCTTCCTCGGTGCCCTGGGTGCCGACACCGAAACGATGCCGAGCGAGAACCGTGGACTTGACATTGTCTGAGTGCCGATGGACCGGCAATTCGCCGAGTCCGGACCAGAAGTCTGTGATGAGCACTGCAATTACGCCCGCCTTGCGCAGTGGATTGGACTTCGCCGGGGTGCACAGACTTAGACTCTCGTAGTGAGTGCACAAGACCTGGCTCCGGAACTGCGGCGCGCCCTCAAAGCCATCGCTCGTATGCCCAGGCTGCTCGTTGCCTCGGATTACGACGGCTGCATGGCCCCCATCGTTTCCCGACCTCAAGATGCACGACCCAACGTCGATTCGGTACGGGCCATGCGGGCCCTCGCCGAACTCGACTCGACCACCGCGGCAGTGATCTCCGGGCGCGCGCTGCGCGACCTGGCGACCCTGTCGCGTCTTCCGGCGGAGGTTCACCTCGTCGGAAGCCATGGCAGCGAGTTCGACGTGGGCTTTGTCCACGAGATCACCCCCGAGGCCACCGAACTCCTCGAAACGTTGATCGTCGAACTGCGCGCCATCGCTTCCGACTTCGACAACGTGACCGTGGAGACCAAACCGGCCAGCACCGCGCTGCACGTCCGGAACGCCACTCCGACCGACGCCGACGCAGCCTTGCACCGGGTTCGCACCGGGCCGGCGACCTGGGACGGCGTGCAGGTGACCGAGGGTAAGTCCGTCATCGAGCTCGCGGTCATCAAAACCGACAAGGGCCAGGCACTCGACATCCTGCGCCACGAGGCCGGGGCCAGCGCCGCCATCTTCTTCGGCGACGACGTCACCGACGAAAAAGCCTTCCACCGCCTGCACGGACCCGACTTCGGTATCAAGGTCGGCGAGGGCGACACCCTGGCCACCTATCGGGTCGACGACACCGAACAGGTTGCCGCCGCATTGGCTTTCCTCGTCGAGGAACGTCGCACCTGGCTGAGCGGCGACGCCGCCGTCCCCATCGAGCGGCTGACGATGCTCGCGTCCCCGCGCACCGTCGCACTGGTCACCCCGGAAGCCGACATCTGCTGGATGTGCCATCCCGAGCCCGACTCCGCGGCACTGTTCGCGAACCTGCTCGGCACCGACGAGGCAGGCGAGTTCTCGATCAGCCCGATCGTCGAGGGAGACAAGAAGCCTCTCCCGCTGAGCCAGCGCTACATCGACGGAACGATGACCGTCCGGACCCGGTGGGCCGGACTGGAGGTCACCGACTACCTGCCGCACGACGTCAACGTCGGCCGCACCGACCTGACCCGTGTGATCCGCGGAAGTGTGAAGGCTCGGGTGCGGTTCTCACCGCGTCCGGAGTTCGGCCAAGCCGCCGTACGCATCGAGGTGTCCGGCGACGGGCTGCGGGTGTCCGGCTCCAACGAGCCGATCGTCCTGCGCGCTCCGGGGGTCACCTGGGAAATCGAAACCGACCGCCAGCACCAGATCGCGACCGCGGTGATCCAGCTCTCCGAAGAGCCGGTGGTGCTCGAACTCCGCTGCGGGTCCGAAGACCTCGAGCCCTCGTCGGTTCCGGAACCCGAGCGCCGCGCGGAGGCCGAACGGTACTGGAGTGAATGGGCCGCAACGCTGGACCTCCCCGGCATCAAGCGTGACCTGATGAAGAGGTCGGCGCTGACGCTGCGCGGACTCGTCCACAGCGACACAGGTTCGATCATGGCCGCGGCCACGACCTCATTGCCCGAGGAAATCGGCGGAGTCCGCAACTGGGATTACCGCTATTGCTGGCTGCGCGATGCGGCCATGACCGCGTCGGCGCTGGTGTCCGTCGGCTCGTTCAAAGAAGCCGAGGACTACCTGGGCTGGCTACACCGAGTGCTCGGCACCGTCACCGGCCCCGAGTGGCTGCATCCGCTGTACACACTGGCAGGCGGTGGGCTTCCGCCGGAAGCGGTCATCGACTCCCTGCCGGGATATGCCGGTTCGCGTCCGGTCCGGGTCGGCAACGCGGCCAACCAGCAGGTCCAGCTCGACGTCTTCGGACCCATCGTCGACCTGATCTCGACCCTGTCCCACGCCCGCGCCGCCGCAGGCCACCCGGATCCGCTGACGGCCGCCGACTGGGAACTGGTGCAGGACATGGTCTACGCGGTGGAACGCCGCTGGACCGAGCCCGACCACGGTATCTGGGAGATCCGCGGCAACCCCCGCCATCACGTGTACTCCAAGGTGATGTGCTGGCTGACCGTCGACCGGGCACTCAAACTCGGCAAGGAGTTCGGCCGCGAGACCGAACTCGGATGGCCGGTGCTTCGCGACACCATCGCGCGCCAGGTCCTGAGCCAGGGCTGGAACGAAAAGGCCAACTCCTACACCGCCGCCTACGACGGCGTCGACCTCGATGCCGCGACACTGCAGATCGGATTGTCGGGACTCATCGACCCGTCCGATCCGCGGTTCACCGCCACTGTCGTTGCGACAGAGGCCGAACTCCGCAGCGGCTCAACGGTGTATCGGTATCACCACGACGACGGTCTGCCCGGCGACGAGGGCGGCTTCCACCTCTGCGCCGCCTGGCTCATCGAGGCCTACCTCCTCATCGACCGGCGCAACGATGCAGAAGCGCTGTTCGACCAGATGGTCAAGGTGACCGGTCCGACCGGACTGATCTCGGAGGAATACGACCCCATCGCCGAACGGGCCCTTGGCAATCACCCTCAGGCCTACAGCCACATCGGATTGCTCCGCTGTGCACGGCTGTTGGGCGAGTAGCACCCGGGCACCAAGCCCTCTCCAAGTGGACACCAAGGGCCGCCGTGGACAGTGTTCACATGAACTACCAACCACGACGCGGGAAGAGTTTCACGTGGATCTGCTTGACCTGCACACCGACCCCGGAAGCGCCGCTGCCCCCGCAACGTTCTGCCGCGCCACAACGATGCACCACCCCACGGCCCTGGCGTTCGTCGGTCCGTCGTCACAGCCTGTGATCTGCTAACGCAGCTGGACCTGCAACGACGGATCGTCGATCGGTAGATAGCCGGCCACAATCGCCCCTACCTGATAGCTGCGCAGGACGACGTCGCCGCCGTGGCTGTCGAGAAAGGCGGTATCGGCGGCATCCCGACCAGAGGCGATCCGGACCAGCGATTGACGTGGCGCCAGCCCCGTGGCGTCCACGACCACCCACCGGCCGTCGATCAACGCCTCGGCGACGGCATGAAAATCCATCGGGTACAGACCCGGGGCGTACACCGACACCAGGCGGGCCGGAATTCCCAAGGCACGCAACAGCGCAACCACCAGATGTGCGAAGTCCCGGCAGACTCCGGCCCCCGACAGCAAGGTGTCGACTGCGCCGTCGATGGGATCGCTGGCACCGAAGATGTACGAAAGTCGCTGCCGGACAAAGTTCGTGACCGCCACCAACTGCTCAGCCGCAGGCATACTCGTATCGAACTGACCCGCGGCGAAGCCGAAGAACTTGTCGGCCTCGGCATACCGGCTCGGCCGGAGGTAGAGCGAACGGTCGAATTCGGCCACTTGCGCCGGATCAGCCGGCGTCAGGACACTCGCCGAGTATTCGACGTAGAGCTCACCGGACTCCACCTGCAGCCAGTGAATACGACTACCGCTGGCCGTCACGATCTCATCCGGGACAATTCGGTTGCCATCCAACCGAATTGACAGATTCTCGTTCAGTTCCGTACCGGGGAGACGGGCCACTGCGATCTGCAATTCGATATCGGTGGCCTTGTTCACCAGTACGTCGAGTACAGCCGAAACGTCACGTTGAGCGGTTTGCCCGAAGTCACCTGACATGGATTGGACGATCCCTTCCCCGAATGGTTTGCCGAGTCAGGAACTCGAGTTCTGCAAGGCCCCGATGGGATCAGCGTAGAGCGCTCCGAGCGATACCACCACGGCTGCACCTTCCTGGACACGCGCACCGAACCGCGGCGGCGACAGTTCCATCGGTCCCAGCCCGCTGGCCGCATCGAACGCCGCCTGCACCGGAGCCAGACCATCGCGATGTTCGGCAAAGACATGGCCGGCCAGGACCACCCGATCAGGATTGATCAGATCGCGCACCAGAGCCACCATCTCGCCGAGTACTCGTGCTCGTTCGTCGTGCAACGCACCCGGATCGCCTCCGGCGGCCACCGCATCGTCGAACACCTTGCGGCCGACAACATCCTGCAATAGCGATTGCGCCTGCCCGGTCAACAGCGGCGCGTGCACCGGCAGATGGCCGATATTGCCGGGCCGCTCCTGCACTCTGCCGTCGATCGTGATTGCCAGGCCGACCGTCTCACGAACGTAGAAGAGCAGATCGGTGCCGGTGGTGTTGTCTGCACCGGCCAGGAGCAACTCGGCCGCCGCCATCGCCTGAACGTGCTGACTGACCGATACCGGCAACGCCAATTCGTTCTCAAGGGCTTCACCGACCGGTGCCCGCCGCCAGCCGAGTTGAGCATGGTCGACGCTGCCGTCCTCGTAGACCGTGCCACCGACAGCGGCACCGGCCCACAGCGGTACCCGCTGGGTGAATGATTCGGCGACCAACGCCGCCCGCCGCGCGATCAGCCGGAGAGCCTCCTCTGCAGGCCCGACCGGCGTCGACATCGCGACGGTCTGCAACGGTCGGCCACCCAGGTCCGCAACCATCAGCAAGGTCGAACGGGCACCGATGTGCACGGCGATCACACAGAACCGATCGCGATCGAGGGTCAACGGCACCTTCGGGCGACCGATGGCTCCGGACGCAACAAGGTCCGGACGTTCCCGTACGAGCCCGAGCCGATCGAGTGCCTGCAATTGCCTGTTGACGGTCGCCGGAGACAAGCCTGTTGCCGCAGGCAGGCGGTCCCGCGTGACGGGTCCCTGGGTGCGGACAGCCCGGAACACCACCGCGGCGGCGCCATCACCCCGTTCAAACGACACGGTCCGTGATTCACCGGATCGGGCTCGCGGTCGAGATCCGCCTGCTACTTCGTCAGACCCCATGGTGGAAAAATCTACCGGTCGCAGCGCACCTAGACTGCACACCATGACAATTGCAGCCAGCGCCGCGTCCAATACTGGTGATCGCAAGGTCGCCGTTGTAACCGGGGCCAGTTCGGGTATCGGCGAGGCCACAGCCAGAGTTCTTGCTGCGCAGGGCTATCACGTTGTGGTCGGCGCCCGCCGCATCGACCGCCTCGAGAAACTGGCCGCCGAGATCAACGGAACGGCCATCCCCCTCGATGTCACCGATGAGGAATCCGTGCAGAAGTTCTGCGCACAGATCCCTGCGGTCGACGTCCTGATCAACAACGCAGGCGGCGCGAAGGGGCTTGCCTCCGTCGCCGAGGCAGACCTCGACGACTGGCGCTGGATGTGGGAGACCAACGTCCTGGGAACCCTGCGGGTGACCAAGGCGCTGCTGCCGAAACTCATCGACTCCGGCGACGGACTGATCGTCACCATCAGCTCGATCGCCGCCATCGAGGCCTACGACAACGGGGCCGGCTACACGACGGCCAAACATGCTCAAGCGGTTCTGCACCGGACACTGCGGCCCGAGCTTCTCGGCAAGCCGGTCCGGCTGACCGAGATCCAGCCGGGCATGGTCGAGACCGAGTTCTCACTTGTTCGCTTCGAGGGCGATGCCGAGAAGGCCGACAAGGTCTACGAGGGACTGACACCGCTCACAGCCGAGGATGTGGCCGAAGTGATCGGTTTCGTCGCCAGCCGCCCGCCTCACGTCAATCTCGACACGATCCTGCTGATGCCCCGGGACCAGGCCTCCGCCCGCCGAAACATCAAGACAGGCTAGACGTTTTCGGGTGTTCCTATGTTCGTATGAACATCCCAGGGTTTGGTAACACATCGCGCACCCCGTTCGAAGTCCAGACATAATCCTTGAGCGGGTAACCGGTCCCCCACCACGGCGGGCCAGGGTCCGCACCGGACCTTGGAGACTCGAGTGAGCTATCCGTACGACGCTGCATCCACCGGACCGATCTCGACTCCACCCAACGACCGCAAGCAGATCGTCATCGTGCTTGCGGTCGTTGCGGCATTGCTGCTGACGTTCCTCGGCATCGGTGCGGCATATCTGTTCACGAATTCCGGAAGCAAGGTCAAGGCAACGACCGCGCCAGAGCTCGTATTGGAAGCGGCCAACAGCACCGGCACCGACCCCTTCACACCGTCGGTCGCGGTCAGCAACCGTCCTCTGGACCCGACCGTGACCGGACTCGCTCCCGCGGGTGCGGTCACCGTCCGCGGTGTCGAAGGGATCGACGGCACCACCAGCGGTCTCTACGGCGCCGATGGTGACGCGGTCTGCGACACTGCGGCGTTGGCCAACCACCTGGCCAACAATCCGGCCAAGGCCGCCGCTTGGGCGAGCGTGTTCGGGATCAGCACCGCTCAGATCCCGTACTACCTCGACACACTCACCCCCGTTGTCCTGACCCGCGACACCTGGGTCACCAACCACAGCTACTCGAGTTCCGGCGCGTATGCGTTCCAATCGGTGTTCGAGGCAGGGACTTCGGTACTCGTCGACGCGTACGGCGTTCCCCGTGTCCGCTGCTCGTGCGGCAATCCTCTTGCGCCACCGGCAAGTACACCGGTCGCCGGATATCGAACCGTCGGCGATCCGTGGCCGCGTTACGCACCCCGGCAGGTCGTGTACGTGACCTACAACAACGAGCACACGACGATCGTCAACAACACCACGACCGTCGTCCCGGCGCCCAACCCGGCACCGACACCGGTCGCACTGACCCTGCTGGATCTGAACACGCTGCAACCACTGATCCGCGCGGTAGGCGGCATTCTGAACCTCGAAGGCCTTCCGCCACTGACCGGACCGTTGCCGTCACCAGCCGCCCTGAACACTCCGTTCGCGTCCGCTGATCCAAACCAGCAGGCGGCCAACGGGATCCAGGCCGACGGGCAGCCGGCTCCGGAGGTCCGGCGTCGCGCGGCCGCTGAAACATCTGAGTCGTCAGCAACCGACGTGCCGGCACCACAAGCGGAGGTTCCCGCCGAATCAACGGTCCCGGCAGCTCCGGTGTCTTCCGATCCGGCAGTGCCCGTGGCGCCTTCGGCCCCCAGCGCACCTGCTGCACCGCCTGTCGACGAGGTTCCGGCTGCACCGGCGACGAGCCCCAGCGTGGCCCCGACGCCGACCGTGTTCACCGGCAGCGGTGACATCATCTCGAGTTTCACCTTCACCGCCGAAGACGCATCGGTCACCTGCACGGTCCCCGATCCGACTCAGACAACAGCAGAACTCAGCTGTACAGACGACGTGAAACGAACGGTGTCGACGAGCTCGCTGGCTCAGCCGTCGGTGACCTCGTCGACGGACAGCCTCGGGGTCTGGGCGGTCAAGCTGACCGACGTCACCGATCCGGAGAACCCGACGACCGAGACGGCAACGATCTCAAAGGCGGTGTGGACCCTCCTCCCGACTGCCACCGTGGCACCGCCGGAACCCGAAGTCGCCCCGGCGGCCGAGACTCCGACCACTGAACCCCGGACGGTCACCAGCGAGCCCACCACCGCATCATCGGCACCCGCGGCGGGCTGACAGCCAGAACACAGAGATGCCCCGGAGCCGAAGCTCCGGGGCATCTCAATGTGGTCGCTGCCGCAGATCAGACTGCGGCGTAACGCAATGGTGGACGGGGGCTCAGCCGACCGGCGCTCGGGGAGCCCCAGAGTTCACCGGCGTCGTCGGGATGCCGGACACGTCCGGAGCATTCGTCGGTGTGGCAGGCGCCGACTGCACGTCGGGCGCACCACCGATCGCCGACAACGACTTCCAGGTTTCCCAGTCGTAGATCCAGTCGAAGATGTCACCGTCGGCCTCCGACAGTGGGACCCGGGTGTTGATGACCTCGACCGGGTCGCCGTACATCGCGGTGTTGAAATACTGCTCCGCGTCTTCGAGTGAGAGGTTGACGCAGCCGTTGGTGACGTTCGAAGATCCTTGGACGCCAAGGGTTGCCGGGTTGGCGTGGATGAACTCACCGTTGTTGGAGATCCGAACCGCAAAGCGCTCGAGCACATTGAAGTAGCCTGCGGCCGGGTTGCTCATGTAGAACTGCTCATGCTTTTCGCTGACGACATGGATGCCGGAGCGGGTGACGTTGCGGTCGAGGTCACCTTCGCCGTAGCTACACGGCAGCGTCATCAGCGTGTTGCCGTCGTTCTGTACAACGATCTGATGTGAGTCGGCGTCGGCCTTGACGATCTGGTTGCGCCCGATCACGAAGTCGCTTGTGACGTCGGCCTCGCCATAGCTGCCGTCGCCGTAGTCCACGCCGTAGAGCTTGCCGACCATCGACACCGTGGTGCCCGGTTGGTAGTAGTCCTTGGTTCGCCAGTGCACCCGGGACCCACCGTCTTCGCCCAGCCAGCCCCAACTGCCCTCGGTCGCCGGTGTGGTGGTGACCGTCAGTGCCTTCTCGACGGCTTCCTTGTCTGTCACGACGCCGTTGAACTTGAGCATCAGCGGTGCGGCGATCCCGACTTCTTGACCGTCGGCGATGTTGATCACCAGACCGATCTGGCTGTCCGGGGTGAGTGTGCCGAAACCACCGGTGATCGGGACAGCTTTGCCGTCCTCCCCCATCGCCGAACCCGCCCACGTGTACTGGCCGCCGTAGCCCAGGGGTTCGGTGATCGTGAAGGTGGTGCGGTCGGCCGACAGTTCGCCGGACACCACCCGCCCGTTCGCATTGGTCAGTTGCACATCGGGATTGAGCACGCCGTCGGAGACCTTGACCGACACCACCTCGATAGGTGAGGCGTCGGTCACGTCGAGGGCCGGGCTGTACGAGATATCGGCTTTCGGCTCCGTAGGCGCCTTGCTCCCGCCGGCACCACCGGTCGAGTCGTCGCCGGTACTGCAGGCCGCAGCGGTCACCCCGGCCGCACCGACGGCTATCGCCGTGAGGGCCGCGCGCCGAGACAGCAGCAGACGGTCACGGTATTCAGTCATGCGCCAAACAGTACCTGCGTCGCTGGTCGCCACCGCCTGTCGCACCGCGTACGTGTGCCACAGTGTCACCTGAACGAACTACAACGAACAGCCGACCAACACCGGTTCCGGCTCGAGCCACAGACCAAATTTCTGCTGCACGCCACCGCGCACCTGGCGAGCCAGGTCGATGATGTCTGCGCAGGTGGCCTGCCCCCTGTTGGTCAACGCCAATGCGTGCTTGGTGGACAGCCGGGCGCGCGCATCGGCGTCGGGATAACCCCGCGCAAAACCCGCCCGCTCGATCAACCATCCGGCCGAGAGTTTCACACCGTCATCCGCAGGGAACTGCGGCACGGTCGCCTCCGAACCGAGCTCCTGGACGATCTGGGTCAGGACCTTGGGCAAATACTCATGCGGGACAATCGGATTCGTGAAGAACGAGCCGACGCTCCAGGTGTCGTGGTCGTCGGGGTCGAGGACCATCCCCTTGCTCGCCCGTAACGCCAGCACGGTCTCGCGCACCTTCGGGGCCGGCGCTCGCGCCCCGTCTTCGAGGCCGAGGACCCGAGCCAATTCTCCGTAGCGGATCGGCTCACTCTGTCCGTCGTCGCGGAGCCGGAACGAGACGCGAACCACCAGTTCGTCATTGCGATGTTTGAGTCGGCTGGTGCGATATCCCAGGCCCAGGTCACCCGAGTCGACCCAGTTGAGGGCGCCGGAGCGGCGATCGAGGATCTGCACCGACCGCAGCAGCGAACCGACCTCCACCCCATACGCACCGACGTTCTGGACCGGTGTGGCACCGGCGGCGCCCGGAATCCCGGACAGGCATTCGAGCCCGCCGAATCCGCGCTCGACGCTCTCGGCCACCAGCGCATCCCAGTTCACACCGGCATCGGCGACGACATGATCGGAGCGCCAGTCGAGCTCGGTGTTGTTGATCCGGACCACTGTTCCGTCGAATCCGTCGTCACCGACCACCAGGTTCGACCCGCCACCCACCAGCAGCACCGGAGTGCCCGCGGCATCGAGGCGTCCGACGGCGTCGACCAACGACTCGGAGTCACCGCAGTTCACGACGTCGCGGGCGGGACCGCCGACGCGCAAGGTGGTGATCTCGGACAGCAAGAGGCGGTCATGTGTTTGTGCGGCCACCCCGCAACGGTAGCCTGCACTCATGGCGACCAAGCTGCAGCATTCGATCGACTTTCCGTGTCCCCCGGCCGACTTCGCTGCGGCGGTCACGTCCGAGCAGTACTGGAATGACCTGGTGGCCAACGTTGCAGCCGACGTTTCCGAGCTCGAATCGTTCAAGGCCACCGACGACGAGGTCACCGTGGTCCTGCAGCAACGTGTCCCCGAAGACAAACTGCCGTCAATTGTGACCAAGGTCCGTCCCGGCGACCTCCACATCGCCCGCACCGTCATCTGGTCGATCACCGACGGCGCCATCTCCACCGGCACCTTCGCCGCTGTGGTCGAAGGCGCACCCGCCAAGGTCAACGGCACGCAGAACCTGGCCGCCACGGCATCGGGCAGCACGGTCACCTTCGAGGGCTCCGCCGACGTGGCAATCCCCTTTGTCGGCGGCAAGGTCGAGAAGGCGATCATCGAGAACATCACCGAGTTGATGGCCGCCGAGCGCGACTACACGATCGAATGGCTCAACGCGCGCTGACCAGCGCCGCACTGCC
This sequence comes from Williamsia sp. Y853, assembly GCF_056786495.1. Taxonomy (NCBI): domain Bacteria; kingdom Bacillati; phylum Actinomycetota; class Actinomycetes; order Mycobacteriales; family Nocardiaceae; genus Williamsia; species Williamsia sp. Y853. The sequence continues at coordinate 263,993 of NZ_JBXCJC010000004.1, read as the reverse complement.
CCGAGCGCGAGGCGGATCCAAGGCCTGATGTTCCAACGGGTTACCCTGTGCCCATGGCACGACGTCTGTCCTACTCCGCCCGGTACCACCATGCCCCGAAGAAGGTGTACGAGGCCCTGTCCCTGCGGGAGTTCTGGGACGCGCAGATGGAAGAGTTCCGCAAGCTCACCCCGCAGTCGGAGATCGATTCCTACATCGTCGGCGACAACGGGGTCGATGTCGTCCTCAAGCAGGTCCTTCCGCGCACAGAATTGCCGCCGATCGCACAGACGGTGATGGCCAAGGACATGGTCATCACCCGCACGGAGTCGCTGGGTCCGTTTGATCCGGACAGCACCAAGGGCACCTATGCGGCGTCGATCCCGGCCGGCCCCGGCAGCCTGACCGGCGTGCAGGAGTTGTTCCCGACCGAGACCGGCTGCACCATCCGCCGGACCACCGAGGTCAAGGTCTACATCCCGTTCATCAACGGCAAACTCGAGCAAATGATGCTGGTCAACCTGGTCGATCTGTTCCGAGGTGAAGCGGAATTCACCTCGGGGTGGATTGACGCCAATCTCTGAGCGGCGGCCGGAAGGGACGATCACCCGCGGTACAACCGGTATCAACCGGCTCCGTCGTGTCGATCGCTGGATAGCCCACCACCGGCCGATACTCGCTGCCCTGGAGTCGGCACGGCAACCGCTGGCCGTCGACCTCGGCTACGGCGCCCGTCCGGACACCGCGCTCGAACTCGCGGCACGGCTCCGCGCCGTGGTTCCCGGTACCCAACTCGTCGGACTCGAAATCGATCCGGCCCGGGTGGTGCCGCCGCAGGACGGGGTGCGATTTGCCGTCGGCGGTTTCGAACTGGCCGGACTGCGACCTCAACTGGTCCGTGCCTTCAACGTGCTGCGGCAATACGACGAGTCACAGGTCGACGCGGCCTGGGCGCGCATGCAGCAACAGCTTGCACCGGGCGGTTACATCGTCGAAGGAACGTGCGACGAACTCGGTCGCCGGTGCTGCTGGATCCTGCTCGACGCGCACCATCCCCTGACCTTCACGCTGGCGTGGGATCCCGCGCGCAGCGCACGTCCCTCGGACCTGGCCGAACGCCTCCCCAAGGCGCTCATCCACCGCAACGTACCCGGCGAACGGATCCACAACCTGCTGGCCAGTCTGGATCGCTGCTGGGACATCGCAGCGCCGTTTGCACCCTTCGGTCCACGCCAACGTTGGCACCGCACGCTGGAGTTGTTGTCCACCTTCGGTTTTGCCCCGACGCCTGATCGTCGGCGCCATCGCGACAACATCGTCACCGTTCCCTGGGATCAGGTCGCACCCCGAATCTGACCACCGGTCGTAGGGTGGACGTCATGCGTATTGCCATCGCCCAGATCAGCAGCGGATCCGACCCGGACAAGAATTTGGCGACGGTTTCGGAGCAGACCTCGGCCGCCGCAGCACAGGGCGCGGAACTGGTCGTCTTCCCGGAAGCCACGATGTGCCGCTTCGGGGTGCCCCTCGGTCCGGTCGCGCAACCTCTCGACGGCCCGTGGGCGACCGCGGTCGGCAAACTCGCCGCCGAACACCAGATCACCGTGGTCGCCGGGATGTTCACCCCCGGCAGCACCGATCGGGTGCGCAACACACTGGTCATCGCAGGCCCGGACGGCCAGATCACCGGGTACGACAAAATCCACCTGTACGACGCGTTCGGATTCGCCGAGTCGAAGACCGTGGAACCCGGTGACCACACGGTCGCGTTCGACGTCGGAGCGGTCACCGTGGGCACGGCCACCTGCTACGACATCCGTTTCCCACAACTGTTCACCACACTGGCCGACCGCGGTGCGACCCTGATCGTCGTCCCCACATCGTGGGGCGCCGGCCCGGGAAAGCTGACGCAGTGGCAGACCCTCGCAGCGGCCCGCGCACTCGACAGCGGCTGCTTTGTCGCCGCTGTGGGACAAGCGGTTCCGTCTGATCCCGCGGTCGCCGAATCGACGGCGCCGACCGGCATCGGCCATTCGATCCTGGCGGGACCTTTCGGAAACGTGCACGTCGAACTCGGTGAGGCGCCCGAGCTTTCGGTCATCGACCTCGACTTCGACGAAGTCGACCGGGCCCGTCGTGCGATCGCCGTTTTACCGAATCGTCGCGACATCAATTCATTGGCCTCTACCAGCGTCGATACCGAAACACAGTAAACTCTTAGGCGCGGTTGCGCGCCGACCATGCATCATCGTTGGTGATGAACAATCGCGACGACGCCGAGTCGACACCGGACGACGAAACCCAGCCTGCGCCCCCGACTGAGGGTGCGCCGTCGCCCGCTGTGTCCGAGAATGCAACCAGTGATGACCTCAACTCGGACACCGACCAGTTTCCACCGGTTCCGTCCGGCCCTGCCCCCGAGGCCTATTCGAGCGGTCGCCAGGACACCGCGCAGCTCGAGGTGCCGCCGGACGGGTTCGAGCCGTACTCCGGTTCTGGCGGGCCCCCGCCCGCGGGCCCGGCATACGGTCCGGTATCGCCGGAACGGCCCAAACGTCGGACCGGCATGATCGTCAGTGTTGTCGCGCTCAGTGTCGTGCTCCTGCTGGTGATCATCGGGGTGGGCAGTGAGCTGGTCATCCGCAACAAGGCCCAGGACTGCCTCGAGCAGTCGTTCGGTGAACTCACCGGCGCCTCGACCTCGGTGTCGTTGAGCAAGCGGCCGATGTTGCTCCAGTGGGCCTCCGGAACGGTTCCCTACGTCCAGGTCGACACGAGCAACGAAGGCGACTCGTCAATGCGCCTGCACGCCCGCGGCGACGACATCCAGAGCGGCGACAACGAAACCACCATCGGTGAAATCCAGGGCTCGGGCTACGTGCCGTTCGCCCGCATCATGGAACTGAGCCAGACACCCCAAGCAGAACCCACCGAGCCGTCCGAACCCTCCGGCGGTGGTCTGAGTGGACTCCTCAGCGCGATGGGTGGCGGGATGACCGTGGACAGCGTCACCGGCAATGCCGCCGCAGGCACGATCACCGTCAAAGGCAACTTCCAGCTGCTGATGCTGCCGATCCCGGCCGAAGCAGAGCTCAAGCCGGTCACCCAGAACGGCAAACTCACGTTCGAGGTGGTGCAGGCCAGCGCCGCCACCCTGGGCATCCCGAACTCCTGGGCCCAGGCCCTGGTCGATCAGATCAGCGCGGGACTGTTCCCACCGCTGTTCAACGAGCTCACCTTCGAACAGCTCACCGTCTCCGACAAGGGTGTCGAGTTCGCGGTCTCCGGCAGCGATGTCGCGCTGAACAACCAGACGACCGGCTCGAACGAGTCCGGTGAGAGCTGCACCGTCCTCTGACGACCGGGGACCGCTCGATCAGCTGAAGACGACCGTCTTGTGGCCGTGCACCAGCACCCGGTCTTCCAGGTGCCACCGCAGTCCGCGAGCCAGCACCAGCTTCTCGATGTCGCGGCCCTGCCGCACCATGTCGGCCACCGAGTCCGAATGATCGACGCGGATCACGTCCTGCTCGATGATCGGTCCGGCGTCGAGTTCGCCGGTCACGTAGTGGCAGGTGGCGCCGATCAGCTTGACGCCCCGCTTGAAGGCCTGGTGGTACGGCCGCGCTCCGATGAACGACGGCAGGAAACTGTGGTGGATGTTGATCGCCTTGCCTGCCCAGTGCTCGCACAGCCCTTCGGGCAGGATCTGCATGAACCGCGCGAGCACCACGGCGTCCGGATCGTGTGAGTCGACAAGCGCCTGCAGCTCTTCGAATGCGCCGGCCTTGTCCTTGTCGAACGGGATGTGGTGGAACGGCACACCCAAGCGGGTGCTGAAGTCCTCGAGGTCTCGGTGATTGCCGATCACGGCGCTGACCTCCGCGGGCAGCTCACCCCGATACGAACGGCCAAGTAGATCGCCCAGGCAATGACCCTCTCGGCTCACCAGCAGGACGGTCTTCTTGGGGACGGCCGAATCACTCACGCGCCACTCGGTTTCGGGGCCCAGTTGCGCCACCACTTCCGCTTCGAAGCGGGCGCGCAGCTCCTCGAACGTCAGCGCCACCGAATCGGCACGGACAGCCTGGCGGGTGAAGAACCAGCCGGAATCGGGATCGGAGTGATAGGCGGCCTCGACGATCCAGGCACCGACCTCGGCCAGAAAACCTGAGATGCGGGAGACGATTCCCGTGGTGTCTGGGCATCCGAGCGTCAGCACGTACCGATGGCCATCTGGCGGCGAGAATGTGGTCACAACTGTCCAGTGTGCCAAGCTCGATTCATGCCCGACACCCCGACCGGTCCACAGCTCACCCGATCAGTCGTCGCCGCCATGGTCGACCACACACTCCTCAAGCCCGAAGCGACCCGCGCGGACGCTGCGGCGACGGTCGCCGAGGCCAACGACCTCGGTGTGCTGGCCGTCTGCCTCTCACCGTCGATGCTCCCCATCGACACCGGATCTGCGCTGAGCTGCGTTGTGGTGGGCTTCCCGTCGGGTAAGCACCATTCGCTGATCAAGGCCACCGAAGCGAAACTGGCCGTCGACTCCGGCGCGCAGGAGATCGACATGGTGATCGACGTCGGCGCGGCGGTCGACGGCAAGTTCGACGAGGTGTTCACCGACATCTTGACCGTCCGCGAAGGGATCGGCGCCGGGGTCACCTTGAAGGTCATTATCGAATCGGCGGCACTCCTCGCCCTCGCCGGACCGGAAACCGTGACGGCGGTCTGCAAGGTCGCGGTCAAAGCCGGTGCGACGATGGTCAAGACCTCGACCGGCTTCCATCCGGCAGGCGGTGCCAGCGTCGAAGCCGTGCAACTGATGTCGGCAGCCGTACCCAAACATGTCGGTGTCAAGGCCAGCGGTGGTATCCGAACTGCGGAGTTCGCAACCGAACTGATCGCGGCAGGCGCCACCCGGCTCGGGTTGTCCGGATCTCGGGCCGTGCTGGATGGTTTTCCGGAAGCCTGAACCTGGATTACGGGGTTGTCGCCCGCACGACGTGACTCATCCTGTCGCGTCCGGCGGGCGTCCGTGCAGGCGTCGGCTGTCACTGTCCCGCCGTCCCGAAAGTCGCTTGTGCAGAAGGGTTGACCACGACGGAGGCAGCACGCCGGGCTCGTCGAGAAGTCGCCGAATGGCAGGCGCATCCCCGCGGTCGATGTTGAGTACGCGGTGAACCTCGGCGACCGTGATGCCGTGCCTGGGAGCATGTTGCAGGACCAGGCAGTCGCCGGATGAAAGACGACCAGGCACAAGCACTCTCAGATAGAAGCCGGTCCGCCCCGTGCGCTGGGTCACCACTGCGAGGTCGTCGATGCCATGGAAGGCTGCGAGTTTGAAGCACGGGCGACGGGGCTGGCTCACCTGTACGGTCACACTTCCGATGTTGAACACCGAGCCGATCAGGGCATCGGTTTCGAGTAGCCCGGTGATGGTGAGGTTCTCACCGAACGCGGGGCGCCCGAAGGTCTCGAGCGCGTCGCCCCAGGCTTCGTAATGCTCGTTCGGGTAGGCCAGAATCGCTTTGTCGGGTCCGCCGTGGTTTCTCCGGTCACCCTGTTCGTCACCCACCACACCACGTTTACCGACAGTGACCGGGCCCGATACCGGCACCTTGGCGATCGCAGACGGGACGGCACGTCCATGCCACCGCAATGACTGCACGCCACCAACCGACACGTAGAGCACGCGCGGGCCCGTCATCGTGCACTCTCCCCCGCCAGGTCGGCGATGACGGCGTTGAACCGGTGCGGTTGCTCCCAGTTCAGTAAATGTGTTGCATTTCGCCAGGTTTCGAGCCTTTCCAGGGAACCGGCACGGCGCAGGGCCTCGGCGAGTGGAACCGCAAGCCGGGGCGGCGTGAGTCGATCGCGGCCGCCGACGAGAACGGCGACAGGGATCGCCATCGCCGACAGGCCCCGTGCCACGTCCAGGTTCTCCAGGCAGCGTCCGACCTTTTCCCTCGTGCGCCAATCGGTGTCACGCAAGATCTCGCCGAGGAAGTCGAGTTGCGCCCGGGTCGCTCCGGGGAACACCGCACCGGCGGCCACCATGCCGGATCGCATGAGCAGGTCACCGCCGGCCCAATGGATGGCGCTGAACGTCAGCCATGCCATCTCGTATTGGACGCGGCGAAGGAGCGTGACCGGACTGGCCAGGCGTACAGGACCTTTCGTCACCGGCGAGGTTGCCGACGTACCGGCGAGCACAATCGACCTCGCGTAGCGCCCGACCTCGGACGGGTACTGCGTGGCCCAGCTCATCACCGACATCCCTCCCATGCTGTGCCCGACGATCACAGCGGGCCGATTGTCGGCCACAGTGTGCTCGAGCACCGCCGAGAGGTCTTGCCCGAGGTGTTCGTTGGTCATCGATCCGCTGCCGAGTTCAGATCGGCCGTGCCCGCGCTGGTCATAGGTGATCACCCGGAATCGATCGGCCAGGCCGTTGATCTGCGGATGCCAGTAGCGAGCGCTGACGGCGAAGCCGTGCACGAGCACCACCGGATCGCCGTCGGCCGGACCATATTCGTACACGGCAATCGAGGCGCCCCCTGGGCGGTCGATGACGGTGTGCCGCATGTCGATCTGCGGGGCCCGCAGCAACGGCTGACCCCGAGACATCAGCCGGCCGTTCGATCCAGCAGATCGGTCAGCAGTGCGTTGTAGCCCACCGAGTTCTCGATACTGCTCATATGCCCGATCCCCGGCCACACCACCAGGTCGTCGAGGTGGCCGTGGCCGCGCAGCGCGGCGGCCATCGATTCGGCGTGGACGGCCGGGGTGAGTTTGTCGTCGGCGCCGACGACCACGAGTGTCGGCACCACGAGCGCGTCCAGACCGCCCGATACGTCGAGGTTGACCAGCGCATGGCCCCACTTACCCCGCGACCGTCCCGGACAGGCCGCCACCATCTCGTCACAGAAGTCGACATGCGATCCGCGTGAGGTCGTGTTCAGCGCGATGTACTGGGTGACCTTGCGCGACACCTTGGTTCGCGGGAGGTGAACGGTGGCGCCGGCGACGAGACGACTCGTCAGGTACTCGATCGGCGAGAGTGCGTCAGGCAGGTCGAGCGGAATGAGACCGAGATTGGGCAGCAGATGCTCGGCGCAGGTGGAGGTCAGCACCACGGCGCGCGCCACCTCGGGGACGCTGCCCGGAAACTGCTCGGCCCACGACAGAATTGTCATTCCTCCCATGCTGTGACCGGCTATCAGTGCTTTACGGCCTTGCGGGACAACCGCACTCAGCACGGCCTGCAGATCCTGACCCAGGAGATCAGCGGTCAGCTTCGAGGTTCCGCGCGGCGAACTGCCATGCCCGCGCTGGTCATAGGCGACCACGCGGTACCGGTCGGAGAAGGCATTGATCTGCGGGTACCAGTATTGGGTGCTGCAGGTCCAGCCATGCACGAACACCAGCAACTCACCATCGGGCGGCCCGTAGGCGAGCACATTGAGTTCGGTACCGTCACCGGCCCGAACGGGTATCCGCTCGGGTTCCGCAGCGGGTGTGGCCAGGAACGGATCCGGCTCGTCCTCAATGGGATCCGGCGCCAGCAGTGCCGCGCGAACAATCGATCCCAGGAACGTTCCGGTGATCGCAGCACCGGCCGCGACCACACCGCCTGCGACGATCGCTCCCCCGAGCGCGATCTTCTTTCCGTTCACACTTTTCCCCTCATGCCTGTTTAGTGACTTTCCACATCGCCTGTGGCGACCGGCTTTTCATCGTCAGAGGCCATCATCAACTCGGCACCGCGATCAAGAGCCTTGGAGATCTCGGCATCCATGGCTTTGCTGAAGGCGACTTCGACGATGTCGTGCGCCATCGGGCGAACGGTCTGCACCAATTCGGCGAGCCTGATCACCTCGCTCTCCTCGAGTTCGAAGGGTTCTCCTTCGACGAGGTATTTGTCGGTGACAATCGAGACGAAGCTCGCGGCGATGTCCTGCAGGTCATCCTGGACGCGTTCCCAGCGGTCGAGCAGGACTTCCAGGTCGATTCCGGCTTTGACCAGAACCTCGGCGCCTGCCAGGACCTCCGGGTTGGTGACGGCATATCCGGCGCCTTCTTTGACCAGCAGACCGAGACGCTGTCCCAGCGCGATGCTGCTGTCGGTGGCTCCGAGACCTTTACGCAATTCCGAGATCGTGATCGTGGCGACGCGGCGAAAGTTCTTCCAACGGCTGCCACGTTTGGGCTCGCCTTCGAGTACGTGCTCGACCTTGAGCCCGTACCGCGCCGCCATCAGCAATTCGCTGATGGTCGCAAACGTGTAGCCACGCTCGAGCATCTGCGAGATCATCTTCAGGCGACTCAGGTGCTCGGAGGAGTACCACCCCGTGCGTCCCTTGATCTTCGGCGGAGGCAGCAGCCCGCGATCCTGATACACCCTGATGTTGCGAACGCTGACGCCGGAGATATCCGCGAGCTCGTTGATCCGGTATTCAGCCATCTGCTCATTCTAGGTCGACCACCAGCGGTTCTCGGCGATGGGACCAGCGTGCTATATGACACCAGACATTGTCAAGGTCTGACGCCTCAAGGGGCTCGACGGCGTCGACCCCACGACGACGGCGCCGATCAGACCTTGCGGAACCACGACTTGTTCTGGATCGAATCGACCCGCGGGCGAACATCCACGATGTACACCAGCGTCGCGACCACACCGACGATCCCCAAGATGCCGATGGCGCCAAAAAGCCAGATGAACACCGTTGCGGCGGCCAGTATCGACACCCAGATCACCTTGCTCTGGCGATCGACTGCCGGAAACGCATCCGGCCGCTGGACCGCGGCATGCACCAACGAAACCGCCGCCGCGATGCCGGCCACAACCGTCAGAGCGAGAAGGACAAAGCTCTGCGCGTAACCCATGAAAGATAGAATGTCCACGAGTTCACCTTACTGTCCAATTCACCTGACGGTCGCAGCGTCGCATCGCAGCGGCCGGTTTTGAAACCCCAAACCTGACGTGTTGAAGCCCTTACTTCGGCGGGGCCTTCTTGGCCGGAGCCTTCTTCGCGGGGACCGCCTTCTTGGCCGGAGCCTTCTTTGCGGGGGCCTTCGCGGCCGGAGCCTTGGCCTCGGCGATCTTCTTGGCCGGGGAGTCGCTTGCGGTCCTAGCCTTCGCCTCTACGGTTCCGGCGGCGCCTGCGATCTGTTCGGAAGCCTCCTCGCTGGCGTCCTCGATCTTCTCCGATGCCTCGTCGATCTTGGTCGAGGCGATGCCCGCGAGCTTGGCCGCACGCTGACCGACGGCCCGCGTCTGTGACGAGATGGTGCCGAGGGTGTCCTCGGTCAGGTCGACGGCGTCGCCGTACGCCTTCTCGACGCGGCTGAGCTGCCCTTCGACAGCGGGAGTGGCACGCAAGCGCTCCACGGTCTCTTCGCCGCGCTCGGCCAGCGAGTTGTAGATGTTGGTCGCGACCTCGATGTAGGCCTCGGCGACCTTGCGTAGTTCTTCGGTGGTGAACTTCGAACGCAGCTCGTCGATATTCGACGGAACCTCCTCCGGCAGAGCCGAAATCCGCTCGCGAGTCTCGTCCAGACGACTCTGCGCAGTGGTGCGGGTCTCTTCGAATCGAGCCTGGGCTGTCTCCGTGGCGGTTTCGGTGCGCTCACGCAACTGCGTGATCACGTCATTCACCTGCTTCAGTGCCAGATCTCCGGCACCAACGGCGGCATACAGTGGGTTTGCGAGATTGCGGTCAGCTTTGGTCATCATGTCCCTCCAGCGTGGACTTTAAAGTGGTTTGTGTTGCGCTCGTGCCACTTTCGACCTCGGCCCGGCTCTCTTTACAGAACGAATCGTAGATCTCGAGCAACACTTGCTTCTGGCGTTCGCTGATGACGGTGTCTGCCATCAGCGCGTCGCGCACCGGGCTCGCAGGACGCTCTTCGAGAATCCCGGCCCGCACATAGAGCACTTCCGCCGACACACGTAGGCCCTTGGCGATCTGGGCCAGCACGTCGGCCGAAGGCTTGCGCAACCCTCGTTCGATTTGACTGAGGTACGGATTGCTCACCCCTGCGCGCTCGGCGAGCTGGCGCAGTGACACCTCGGCGGCAATCCGCTGAGACCTGATGAAGCTGCCTATATCTTGGGCTGCAGTGGCAACGTTGGCACTGAGGTCCTGGGCCGCGTTTGCAGCGGCCGCCACCGGCCCGTCTTCTGGATCAGTTGGCATTGGAACCATCGGTGACTCCTTCAGGTTTCGAGACCTATGGTGCCACGTCTGCTAGCAATTGCAAGCAATGTGCTAATTCGTGACGAAGGCCACAAACAACCTGTCCTTTTTGGGTGGTTTGTTCAGTTGAAAAGCAGCACGGACACGGTGTAGATCGCCAGCCCGGCCAGCGCGCCGACAACGGTGCCGTTGATGCGGATGAACTGGAGATCGCGTCCGACCTGCAGTTCGATCTTGTTGCTGGTGTCGTCGGCGTCCCACCCACGGACGGTCTCGGTGATGACCGAGATGATCTCCTGCGAGTAGTTCTCCGACACGTGCCGTGCCACCCGCACCATCAGCAGATTCATCTTGTCCTGCAGTTCGTGATCATCCCGGATCCGCACGGCGACTCCGATGACCGAATCGGTCAGGGTCTTGCGCAGGGTTCCATTCGGGTCGGCGAGCAGCTGCTCGATCAGGGCCTTGCCCGCATTCCAGGCCGTCGAGGCCGCACCGGTCACCTCGTCGCGCTCGAGCAGCTCCGACTTGATCGCCTCGAGCCGCTCGATCGTCGCCGGGTCATGCTGGAGGTCGTCGGCAAGTTGCACCATCATCGTCGTCATGGCAGTCCGCACCTGATGGTGAGGGTCGGTCTTGACCTTGAACGAGAACTCGACCAGCTCTCGGTAGATCCGATCTCCCACAAAGTGATTGACGAACTTGGGCGCCCACGCGGGCCCGTCCTTGTCGATCACGCGGTCGATCAACTCCTCACTACCGAGGGCAAAGTCATGCGCACGATCACAGACGAGCTGGATCACCGGTTCGAGCCGGTTCTCTGCGATGAGTTGTTCGAGTACGCGTCCGGCCGGCGGACCCCATTCCGGTTCGGCAACCCACTTCATCCCCGCCAGGATCAGCTGTTCGATGTCTTCGTCATCGAGCATCTCTGCGGCGAACGCGATCCCGCGCGCGGCCTCCGCGCCGACGCGCGGCGCATTCTTCGGATCGGCAAGCCACGACGACACCCGTTTCGGCAGAGCCAGTTGGGCAACCTTGTCCTCGATCACGTCCGGTGTCATGAAGTTCTCTTCGATGAACTCCCCCAGCTGATCGCCGATCTGATCCTTCTTCTTACGGATCAGTGCGGTGTGCGGGATCGGAATGCCCAACGGGTGCTTGAAAAGCGCCGTGACAGCAAACCAGTCGGCGAGCGCACCGACCATGCCCGCCTCGGACGCCGCCCGCACGTAGCCGACCCAGGCTGCGACGTTCTCCCCGTCGCGGTCTTCGAGCCAACGGCAGAAGAAGTAGATCACCGCCGCGAGCAGCAGAAATCCGGTCGCGACCATCTTCATCCGCCGCAATGCGGCCTTACGCTGCGCGTCAGCACCCCCGATCCCGGAGATGTTCCGCTTGGGCGCGGGCGGCACTACCGGTGGCGCCTGTGTCGTTTGCATTCATCCAGTGTTACCGAATCTCGGCCGTTCAAGCGGGAAGGCATAAGCGACCCTGCTCTCAATGCATTGCCCGCGTGCCGCGGAACATATGGTGAACGGGCAACAACCGGCAACGAAGAAGAGACTTGTGTGATGTGCCCTCGACCGAATCCGGCAGCAGCCGCGCGCGCTGCGGTCGCAGCTGCTGCGACGGCCGCCGCCAAGGGCGCGTCGTTGCCCAACGCCATCCGCAGTCAGGTGGGCATCGACGAGGTCAAGACCGACGGCCGAAAGCGTCGTTGGGAGGGCCACAAGGAGGCCCGGCGCACCGAACTGGTCGACGGAACGCTCGCTGCGGTCCGGACACTCGGGCCCAACGCCGGCATGGACGAGATCGCCGCCGAGATCGGGGTCTCGAAGACCGTCCTCTACCGATACTTCAGTGACAAGAGCGACCTGACCACCGCAGCGATGATGCGTTTCATCGAGACGGTACTGGTCCCTCGGCTGAGCAGTGCGATCAACGAGGACCTCGAAGAGTTCGACCTCACCCGGATGGTCATCTCCGTGTACGTGCAGACCGTCGCCGATGAACCGCAGATCTACTCGTTTGTGACGGCGGGTGGTTCGGGCGCCCAGGTTCTTGCCGATTCGCAGAAGCTCGTGGCGCAGATGCTCGCGTTCGTGATGATCAACCGGATGGTCGATCAGGGATCCGAGACCGCAGGCGTGGAAACGTGGGCCTACAGCCTGGTCGGCGCAATCCAGCTCGCGGTGCACTGGTGGATGGTCGAACAGCGACTCGGCAAAGAAGAGCTGATCAACTACCTGACGATGTTGGTTTGGTCGGCGATCTCCGGGATCGCGGCGGCAGGCGGTTCCAGCGAGTTTTTCAACGCTCAAGAACATCCCCTCCCCGAGGCGCCTTCACCGATAGATTGACGCCCATGGGTGAGGACAAAACAGCGGCTCCGGTCGCACTGGTGACCGGGGCGAGCCGCGGTGTCGGCAAAGGGGTGGCGACCGCATTGGGTGCGGCCGGCTGGACCGTATACGTAACCGCGCGTGGGGGCACCGGACCCGAGGATCGTCTGGGTCAGACCGTCGCCGCCATCAACGCCGCCGGTGGCACCGGGTTCGGCGTGCGCTGCGACCACACCGACGACGAAGCGGTGGCCTCCTTGTTCGAGAGGATCTCGGCCGAACAAGGTCGGCTCGACCTCCTTGTCAACAACGCCTGGGCTGCGCCAAAGGGTTTCGGTGGTTTCAGTGACAAGTTCTGGGAGCGGCCGGTCAGCGACTGGGACACCCTGATCACGGTTGGTCTTCGCGCGCACTACGTGGCGTGCGTCCACGCGGCGCAGCTCATGGTGCCGCAAGGGCATGGGCTGATGGTCAACATCTCGTCGTTCGGAACCCGCGGCCACCTGCATACCGTGCTCTACGGGATGAGCAAGGCCGCGCTGGACAAAATGGCCTTCGACATGGGCCACGAGCTGGCCGGAACCGGCGTGAGCGCGATCTCCCTGTGGCTGGGCCTGATTCAGACCGAGCTGTTGCTGTCGCTGGGTATCGACGAATTCGCCGGTTTCAAGATCAGCGAAGCAGAGCACCCCGAGTTCGTCGGACGTGTGATCGATCGGCTCTGGCGCGACCCGAATCTACAAACCCACAACGGGCACACACTGGTGACCGCCGAACTCGGCGCCGACTACGGATTGTCGAACAACGACGGCATCGCGCCGAAATCACACCGGGCCCCGTTCGGCGGCGGACCGCTGTTCCCACCGAGTCACTGAAGGCCGCCCACCGGCCATCAGAATTTGCTCCACTTACCGACGTCCGCGCCAGTTGCAGCAGGAGCGAACGCACGCAAGTGGAGCAAATTTGGGTGGGTGGCCCGGTTAACCGTGTAATGGGGTCGTATGAATTTCAACGAATTTCCATAACAGGTCAATACCGCTCACACAAGCCCCCACTTCAAGGTCGCATAAATGCACCAACAAGGATTAGACAGGCGGGATTTGTCCAGGACAGCAAACCTCACACGGCGGCTTTACCTACCCGAAATCGGACATAAAGGCTGCTCAAACCCTCTCCCCCGCACTGTTTCTCGAAATGATTAGCGGATCTCACTGATCGGAGTATCGAACATTCTCAGATTTAGAACCCTTGCTAAAAGTCGAATAATTGAAGGAAATCGACGTTTGCATTCACCCATCTAACAGTTGTTAAGTTGACGTGACACCAACGCAACAAACAAACCTTTTGGGGGTCGATTCACAGCTATGAACCGTACTTTTGTTCGCGCAACCACCGCTGCCGCCGCAGTCAGCGCCGCCGCTCTGTTCTTTCCCGCCGTGGCTTCGGCCGCGCCGGTGACGGGCTCCAACTGCTCGACCGTTTCCACCGGAACCGACGCCAACGGATGGGGTAACCCGTTCCCGGAAGAAGCGGGCGCCAAGTACAGCGACTCCACGCTTCTCGATGCAGACGGTTCGCTCGTGCTGGCCACCGAGGCGTCCGCGGCGCGGAAGGCGTGGTATCACCCCGCGGGTGGACTGAAGGCCACGGACATCGACGGGGCCCTGACGTTCAAGCAGACCGAAGGCAATGTCAACTGGCAGATCCGGGTCACCGGTGCGGACACGGTAGGCGCTCCCGAGTCCGAAGGCGGCTTCGCCACCTTCGCCTGGGCGAGCTCCGGTACTGCCGGCACTCAAGATGCCACCAACGCATCCAACTGGTGGTCAACCCGGAATCTGCCCAACATTCCCAAGGGCACCCCATCAACGCTTGATGCCCTTGTTGCGGCTGCCGGTGCAGCAACTGTTGTCACCCACTACGGAGTTTCGGCACAGCCGAGCGTGCCCGGCGAAACGGTGCACGTCGACTCGGTCTCGTTCAACGGTTGCACCACCAACTTCAAGGCCACCGGCTCTGCGGGCGGCGACAGTAGCGGCTCACTCGGCGGTCTCGGATTGGGCAACCTGATCCCCGGACTGTTCCCGTAACCCCTACGCACGAACAGCAACATTTCCAGGAGTGCCCTTCCCATCACGGGAAGGGCACTTCTCGTTGCGGTGTCTCAATATGCGACGACAGTGCTCACTCCCCCGATACCTGCCAGATGCCGGCCCGCACCACTAGCATTTTGGGAGGTGCACCCGTAGTCGACATTTAAGGAGGGCGAAGTGATTTTCATCGTGGTGAAGTTTCAGGTGAAGCCCGAGTGGACCGAGAAGTGGCTCGATCTGGTCGGTCCGTTCACGCAGGCAACGCGGAATGAGCCCGGCAACAAGTGGTTCGAGTGGTCGCGCAGCGTCGATGATCCCAACGAGTTCGTGCTGGTGGAAGCATTCGACGATGATGCGGCGGGCGCCCACGTGAACAGCGACCATTTCAAGAAGGCCACGCAGCAGGACATGCCGCAGGCCCTGATGGCCACACCCAGGATCGTCAGTCAGCAGATCGAGGCCGACGATTGGTCAGAGATGGGCGAGGTCACGATCGACTGACGTTCCCCACCCCAGACGGATCAGGAAGTGCCGGCCGCCTGTGCCTGCCGGGCCTCGACCCGGCGCCGTTCGCGCCGTGCAGCGGCGACCATGTTGCGCAACGCCGGCTCCAGTTGCCAGTAATGCCTGGTCTTGAGGCCGCCGTCCGGATTCACCCACAGTCGATCGGGATCGATGGCCTGTGCGGCCCGCTGGATCCGTTCGTCGATCTCGTCGATGTCCGGGATCGCCGCGCTGCGGCTCTCATAGACTCCGGGACCGACCTCACGTTTGATGGACGTTCCCGAGGCCACGATCTGATCCAGCACCCACTCGATTGACCGGGTTGCCACGATCGAGGTGACGTCGGCGTCGAGCGCGTCGAACGCATCGACGACCTTCGCGATACTGGAATAGCCGATGTGCGTGTGGATCTGGGTCGCAGGCTTGGCACCGCCGACCGCCAACTTGAACGCCGCGACCGCCCAGTCGAGATAGCCCTCGCGACCACGTTCGCGCAGCGGCAACAACTCTCGAATAGATGGTTCATCCACCTGGATGATCTTGATCCCGGCCTTCTCGAGGTCGGCGACCTCGTCACGGACGGCAAGGGCGAGCTGCTCCGCCGTCTCATAGAGCGGTTGGTCCTGGCGCACAAACGATCTCGCCAGCATGGTCACCGGGCCGGTGAGTATGCCCTTCACCGGCTTGTCGGTCAGAGACTGCGCATAGGTGATCCACTCGACGGTCATCGGGCCTCTACGTTTGATGTCGCCGTATAGGATCGGCGGTCGCACACAACGCGAACCGTAAACCTGCACCCAACCGAAATGTGTTGTGGCATAGCCGTCCATCAATTCGGCGAAGTACTGGATCATGTCGTTGCGCTCGACCTCACCGTGCACCAGGACATCGAGGCCGATGTCCTCCTGCAGGTCGATGACACGTTTGATCTCGTCGAACAGCAGCTGCTTGTACTCGTCCCAGGTCACCCGCCCCTGCCCGTAGTCGTAGCGCGCCTGCCGGATCTCTGCGGTCTGCGGAAACGACCCCAGTGCGCAGACAGAAATCAGTGGAAGTCCGATGGCCTGCTGCTGGGCCGCCCGGCGGACGTCGTAAGGAGCCCGCTCGCGCTGATCCGGGCGGATTGCCGCAACCCGCTGGCGCACATCATGCTTCAGCTTGAAGTGTACCGACTTCGGGCGGTTGTACCAGCGTTCCGGCGCGCCGTGGGTGACCGCCTTGGCGAGCGCCACCACCTCGCCGACCTTCTGCTTCGCGAAAGACAACCGGTCGGCAACGTCGCCGGGGATGTCATATTCGATGAGCAGGTCGACGGGGACGTGCATCAAGCTGCACGACGTCGACACGACCACGTCCGGAATCACCGCTTTGATGGCCAACAGGTAGTCCAGTGTCTGGGCCTTGTCTGCCTTCCACACATTCCGGCCGTTGATCACACCCGCGTACAGGCGCTTGCGCTTCAGACCCGGGATCTTGCCAAGGGCGGCGGCGCTGATCGGCTCCGACACCAGATCCACACCGATGGCCTCGATCTTCGTCGCCGCCAGGATCGGCAGGGCTGCACCGAGATCGCCGTACTGGCCGGTTACGAGCAGACGTGGTCGCTGGCTCACCGCGGACAGCGCGCTGTACACGGCCCCAAGCAGTGCCAGCTCCTCCTCGGAGCGGTCACTGGTGAAAGCCGGCTCGTCGAGCTGGACACATTTGGCGCCCTGTGCGGCCAGGTCCTTGAACAGCTTCAAGTAGACCGGGATCAACTCCTCGATCTTGTCGATCGGCGAGAAACCTTCGGGCGCATCAGGGCCTGCCTTCGACAGCAGCAGCAGCGAGATGGGTCCGAGGACCACCGGACGCAGCTCGATAGCGTATTCCTTGGCCCGCTTGTGCTCGGCCAGCATCGATTCGGCGTGCAGAGAGAACTCGGTGTCGGCACTGATCTCGGGCTGGCGGTAGTGGTAGTTGGTTCCGAAGAACTTCACCAGCTCCAGCGGCGGGAAATCCGGTTTGCCCCGGGCCATCGTGAAATAGAAGTCCAACGGATGCAGCTCGCCTGCCAGCGGCTTGAACCGGTTGGGAACGGCACCGAACATGAGCGCATTGTCGAGCACGTGGTCGTAGAAGGAGAAGATGTTGCCGGGAACCTGCTCGAGCCCGGTGGCCGCGAGCTCCTGCCAGATGCTGTCTTGCAACTGTTGGCCGGTCGCGATCAGATCGCCCACCGAACCGCCGTTGTGCCAATGTCTTTCGAGCGCGCGTTTGAGTTCACGCCGGGCGCCGATGCGCGGATACCCCAGGATCGAGGACCCGTATTCGATCTTCTCTGCGGGGCTGGTCATGTCCGCGCCCGTTAGTTCTTGACGCCGGTCTTTGCTGCTTCGTACTGGTAGAAGCCGTGGCCGGACTTCTTGCCGAGCCGGCCGGCCTCGACCATGCGCAGCAACACCGGCGGCGGCGAGTAGAGCGGTTCCTTGAACTCTTCATACATCTTGTCGGCGATGGCCTTGACGGTGTCGAGGCCGACCAGGTCGGTGAGCTTGAGCGGCCCCATGGGGTGCGCACAACCGAGGACCATGGCCTTGTCGATGTCCTCCACGGTCGCAAATCCACTCTCCACCATGCGGATTGCCGACAGCAGGTACGGAACCAACAGTGCATTGACCACAAACCCTGAACGGTCGGACGACCGCACGACCTGCTTGCCGAGGATGTCGCGGGCGAACTCTTCGGCGCGGGCGGTGATCTCCGGGGCGGTCATCAACGTGGTGACCAGCTCAACCAGAGGGAGCACGGGTACCGGGTTGAAGAAGTGCATCCCGACAACGCGATGTGCGTTGGCGGTGGCCATCCCGAGCTTCATGATCGGGATGGACGAAGTATTGGAGGCGAGCACCGCATTGGGATCGGTGACCACCTTGTCGAGCTCTTTGAAGATCTCGGTCTTGACCGCTTCGTCCTCGACGACGGCTTCGCACACCATCTGCCGGTCGGCGAAGTCGCCCAGGTCGGAGGTGAAACGCAAACGCCAGGAGGCCTGTTCGCGTTCCCGCTCGGTGAGCTTTCCACTGCTCACACCGCGGTCGAGCGAGCGCAAGATGCGCGAGCGTCCGGCAGCGGCAAGCTCGCGAGTGGTCTCGTAGACCAGCACATCCGCGTGCGCACGCGCACACACCTCAGCGATGCCCGCGCCCATCTGCCCGGCACCGATGACACCAACCCGCGTGATCTTCTCGCTTGCCATGACAACTCCTTGAAAACTACGAAACCGCACTATCTTTGAACCAAAAGGAACCAACACAGAAGGGGTAGATGAGGGTAACCCTGCTCGGGTACGCCCAGAAGCCGGTAGAAAACCAGCAGGCGGCCCGCAACGGTAGTCGCGGACCGCCCTGCTTGTTCGCTTAAGTCCCGGGGTGGCGGACTAGCCGAGTCCTAGTGGAACTGGCCTTCTTCGGTGGAGCCCTTCAGAGCAGTGGTCGAGCTGTTCGGGTCAACGGTGGTGGCGATGCGGTCGAAGTAGCCGGCGCCGACCTCACGCTGGTGCTTGACGGCGGTGAAGCCGCGCTCGTCGGCAGCCTTGAACTCGCGGTTCTGCAGGTCGACGAATGCGGTCATCTGCTCGCGGGCGTAACCGTAGGCAAGGTCGAACATGCCGTAGTTCAGGGCGTGGAAGCCGGCGAGGGTGATGAACTGGAACGTGAATCCCATTGCGCCGAGCTCGTTCTGGAACTTGGCGATTGTGGAATCGTCGAGGTGCTGGCTCCAGTTGAACGACGGGCTGCAGTTGTAAGACAGCAGCTGGTCCGGGAACTCGCTCTTGACGGCTTCGGCGAACTTACGAGCCAGTTCGAGATCGGGGGTACCGGTCTCCATCCAGATCATGTCGGCGTACGGCGCGTAGGACTTCGCACGTGCGATACACGGCTCGATGCCGTTCTTCACGTGGTAGTAGCCCTCGGCAGTGCGCTCACCGGTGACGAACGGCTGGTCGCGCTCGTCGACGTCGGAGGTGATCAGGGTGGCGGCCTCGGCGTCGGTCCGGGCGATGACCACGGTCGGCACGTTGGCAACGTCAGAGGCCAGGCGAGCCGAGCTCAGGGTGCGGATGTGCTGCTGGGTGGGGATCAGCACCTTGCCACCGAGGTGGCCACACTTCTTCTCCGAGGCGAGCTGATCTTCCCAGTGGGTTCCGGCGGCACCGGCGGCGATCATGGCCTTCTGCAGTTCGTAGACGTTCAGTGCGCCACCGAAGCCGGCTTCACCGTCGGCCACGATCGGCACAACCCAGTTGTCGACAGACTTGTCACCCTCGACGTGAGCGATCTCGTCGGCGCGCAGCAGAGCGTTGTTGATGCGGCGAACAACCGAGGGAACCGAGTTCGCGGGGTACAGCGACTGGTCCGGGTAGGTGTGTCCGGACAGGTTCGCGTCACCGGCGACCTGCCAGCCGGAGAGGTACACAGCCTTCAGACCGGCGCGAACCTGCTGCACAGCCTGGTTACCGGTGAGAGCACCGAGGGCGTTGATGTAGCTGCCATCACCCTGCGTGACACCCTCCCAGAGGATTTCGGCGCCACGACGTGCAAGTGTCTGCTCTTCGACGACGCTGCCCTGCAACTCGACGACCGACTCAGCGGTGTAGTCGCGGGTGATGCCCTTCCAACGAGGATTGGTATCCCAGTCCTGCTGGATCTCGGCGGCAGTCCTTGGTTTTCCGACGGTGCTCATATTCTCGCACTCCATATTCGTTGAGCTTGTGCTGTGTGGCGGGTCCGCCCGAGTTCGGAAGAACCGAACCCGTTCGGGACGAGTTAGCAATTTCGTATCCCCGGAGGGCCCCTGCTTCACCGAGAGTGCCACAGGCAAAGCTGCAGGTCTACACGCCGCAGGTGTGAATTCAGGCCAGGTTTTCACCGGGGTTTGCAAATGTTGCGAAGATCGCGGTGTAAACAACTTTCAATTAGTTACCGGTGAGTACGCCAAAAAGTACGCGCGTACTGCAACTTTACGGGCTGGTCATCCACAGAAGCGGTGTTGCGTGCGGTCCACAACGACGCCCGGTTTTCCAACTCCAGACGCTGACGCGGTGAGCAGAATCACAGCGATCTGTCCGCAGATCACTTGGTCGCGGCGTCCACCCGGCGCACTGCTTCGGCGAACAAATCAGCGAATTCGACTTCACTGAGGCCTTTTTCGGTCGAGTTGGCGACCAGTTGCACGCTGATCCCGTCGACCACGGCGTAGCCGGCCACCGTGTGCGACGTGGCCGTCCGTCCCCCGGGATATGTGGTGGTCGCCACCGAACTCACCATCAGCGACAGTGAGGTGGGCAGGGCCGGGGGCGTCAGTCGCCGGTTCTGGGTGAGCACGGTGGTCCCGGCCGTACTGCCCTGTGTGATCGTGATCGTGAACTGTGCACATTCGCCGACGCTGACCCGCACGTCGGCGTCGATATCCCGGGGCACCGTGGTCACCAATTCGGTGATGGTGCCGCCCGTCGGTGATTGCCATGCCGATACCGCCGCGTTGGAGACGTCGAGCTGGTCATTGAGATCGGCATCAGCGGTCGGGCGGCACTGCGGCGGGTCGAATAGTGCCGAGCCCGCCGATTCGAGGGCGGACGCGTTCTGCCTCTGCAGGTCGATGATGCCCAGTTCGGCGGGTTGATAGCCCTTGGGAAACTCGCGGGCGGGTAGCAGGAGTGCAGCGGGTGTGTTCGACGAGGACTCCGACGGTGGCGATGATTCCGACGCAGGCGAGGAACTCTCGGAACATCCGGTACCCACCAGACACAGGGATGTGAAGACGATCGCCGTTACAGACAGCTTCCCGCGCATTCCCACACCCTAGACAGCGCCGTCCGCGGTGTTCGATCGGCGACCTGCGCTGGTCCCGGGCCGCACCCGCATACCCTAGGAGCATGTCCAAGACCTACGTCGGCGCACGTCTACGGCAGTTGCGCTCCGAGCGCGGCATGTCGCAGGTTGCGCTGGCGCAGTCGCTCGAGATCTCCCCGTCTTATCTGAACCAGATCGAGCACGATGCCCGGCCGTTGACGGTGCCGGTCCTGCTCAAGATCAGCGAGGTCTTCGGGGTCGACACCGGGTTCTTCAATTCTCAGGACAACGCCCGGCTCATCGCCGAGATGCGCGAAGTGATGATGGACGAGGACCTCGACGCGAATGCCGACGCCCAGGAGATCACCGACCTGGTGACCACTCATCCGGATATGGCAAAGGCCATGGTCAACCTGCATCGCCGGTATCGGATCGCCACCGAACAGCTCGCTGCTGCCACCGACGAACGCGGCGACGGCACCATGAGGGGTTCCATCAGCGCGCCCCATGAGGAGGTTCGGGACTACTTCTATCAGCGGCGAAACTATCTCCACGAACTCGATGTCGCCGCCGAGGAGCTCACGTCCCGGATGCGGATGCACTCCGGTGACGTCCGCAGCGAGATCGCGAATCGTCTGCAGACCGTCCACGGCGTCCAGATCGTGCGACGCGTCGACCTCGGCGACACGGTTCTGCACCACTTCGACCCCGAGACGCGGCGCCTGGATATCTCCGGCCACCTCTCGCAGGGTCAGCGGGTGTTCAAGATGGCCGCAGAATTGGGACACCTCGAATGCGGTGACCTCATGCGACAGATGGTCGACGAGGGCAACTTCACGTCCGACGAGGCGCGCGCGCTGGCACTGCTCGGAATGGCGAACTACTACGCCGCCGCCGCGGTCCTCCCCTACTCCCAATTCCATGGCGCGGCCGAGGACTACCGCTACGACATCGAGCGGCTGTCTGCGTTCTACGCGGTCTCGTACGAGACGATCTGTCACCGCCTCTCGACGCTGCAACGGCCCAACCTGCGGGGCGTCCCGTTCACGTTCGTCCGGGTGGACCGTGCCGGAAACATGTCAAAGCGGCAGTCCGCCACCGGTTTCCACTTCTCCAGCAGCGGCGGCACGTGCCCCCTGTGGAACGTGTACGAGACCTTCGCCTCGCCCGGCAAGATCCAGACCCAGATCGCACAGATGCCCGACGGCCGCAACTACCTCTGGGTGGCCCGCACCGTCGAGCGTCGCGCGGCGCGCTACGGCCAGCCCGGTAAGACCTTTGCCATCGGATTGGGTTGCGAGCAGCGCCATGCCGCGCGACTGGTCTACTCGGACGGTCTCGAGATCGGCCCACAGGCCAACGTGACACTCATCGGCGCAGGTTGCCGCGTGTGCGAACGGATGAATTGCCCGCAGCGTGCGTTCCCGGCACTCGGGGCAAAACTCGACATCGACGCGCACCGCAGCACCGTGTCGCCGTATCTGGTGCGGTGAGGCCGCTAGACCGGATCCAGGATCCGGCGTAGAAACTGTTTGGTTCGTTGGTGTTTCGGCTTGGCGAGCACCTCGGCCGGCGGACCCTGTTCCAGCACGATGCCGCCGTCGACGAACAGCACCTGGTCGGCGACCTTCTGCGCGAAGTGGATCTCGTGGGTCACCACGATCATCGTCCAGCCCTGGGTGGCAAGGTCTTTCATGACCCCGAGGACCTCCCCGACGAGTTCGGGATCCAGCGCGGACGTCGGTTCGTCGAACAGCATCAGCCTGGGCTTGAGGGCCAGCGCCCGCGCGATCCCCACGCGCTGTTGTTGTCCCCCGGAGAGTTGATGCGGGTACTGGTCCCGTTTGTCCGACAGACCGACCTGCAGCAACAATGCCTCGGCCTCGGCCACGACCTCGCTGCGCGGTCGCTTCTGCACGATCACCGGGCCTTCGATGACGTTCTCCAGCACCGTCTTGTGCGGAAACAGGTTGTGGCCCTGAAAGACCATGCCCGACTGCGCGCGGTATTTGGCGAGTTGCGCCTTGGGTACCGGTTTGTCGAAGTCGACGGATACATCGCCGATGGTGATCTGGCCGCCATCGGGCACGTCGAGGGCATTGAGCGAACGCAAGATCGTTGTCTTGCCCGACCCCGACGGACCGATGATTGTGGTCACCGAACCGGGCCGGACGGTGAAGCCGATGCCGCGCAACACGTGGTTGTCGCCATACGACTTCTGCAGACCGGTCACGGTCACGAGGTTGTCCGTCTCACCGGTGGGTGTGGGCTTCTGCGGGGGCACAGGAGTTTCGGTCATTTCGCCACGTACCTATCCAGTCGGATCTCGATGCGGCCCTGTACCGATGACAATACGAGGCACACAACCCAGTAGTACAGGGCCGCGGTCCCGTACAGGGCAAAGAACTCGAAGGTCGGCGCTGCCGCGATCTGGGCGGTGCGCAGCAGTTCTGTCACCAGGATCGTCGAGGCCAGCGAGGTGTCCTTGACCAGCGAGATCAACGTGTTCGACAACGGTGGGACTGCGGTGCGAAGCGCCTGCGGCAAGATGATGCGCCGCAGCGCGACCGGATAGCTCATGCCGATCGTTTCGGCGGCCTCCCACTGCCCCTTCGGGACACTGCCGATGGCCGACCTGATGATCTCGGCGGCATAACCACCGACGTTGAGACTGAAGGCGATTGCCGCTGCCGGGAACGGATCGATGAGGATGTTCAGTTCGGGGAGCGCGTAAAAGATGATAAAAAGCTGGACCAGCAGCGGCGTTCCGCGAATCAACGAGATGTAGACCCGCGCGACTGACGACAACGCCCGATTCTTGGACATCCGCGCCAACGCCACACCCAGCGCGATGATCAAACCGAAAAAGAAGCTGATCGCCGTCAATGGGATGGTCACGGTGATGGTGGCCTTGGCCATCGGCCACAGGTTGTCCGCAATCAGTTTCCACGTACTGGGCCCAGTCTTCGGTTCCGACGTGCCTGCGGCATTGGCGTCCAGATAGGCCTGGGAGATCGCCGCGAGGGTGCCATCGCTCCTGAGCTCTTCGAGCGCGGCGTCGATCTCGTCGATCAGCCCACTGTCTTTGGGCGCCGCGAAAGCCTGCTCGCTCTTCTCCCCGATGTTCGCCGCGATCTTGATGCTCGTGTCGCCGGTGGTCGCCTGATAGGCGAGAACGGACAGGCTGTCGTTCACCGTTGCCTGTACCCGCCCCTGGTTGAGCAGCTTGATGGCCTGGGTGAAACCCTCGACCGACTCGACGTTGGCTCCTGCATCCCGCGCCACCTGCGCCCAGTTACTGGTCTCGGACTGCGCCGTGGTCTTGCCCTTGAGATCGGCAAGCGAGGTGATCGAGTTGTCGTCCGCCCTCGTCACGATCACGCCTTCACCGATCGCATACGGCGTCGACAGATCGTATTTCGCCTTGCGTTCGTCGGTGATCGTGACCTGGTTGGCGACCACGTCGAACCGGTCGGATTCCAGCGCCGCGAAAATGGAATCCCATGGGGTCTCGACGAATTCGACCCGGAGACCCATCTTCTCGGCGACCGCCTTCGCCACGTCGACGTCGTAGCCGACGAGTTGGCCGGTGGCTGGATCGTGATAGCTGAACGGCGGGTACGTACCCTCGGTCCCCACCCGCAGCACGCCCGACTCCTTGAGCCGGTCAATCCCGGTGCCGTCGTCACCACCGCAACTCGCCAGCACCGACATCGCGGCGAGCACACCCACGATCACGATCAGTATCCGACGCACTGATAGGACTTTAGTCCCCCAACGGGCAGGTCGGGGAAGGCCACCACCGACGCGCCGGGCCTGAGGCGGGTGCGGTCGGCGCCGGGTCCGCCGAGCGGTGGTGATCCGGCGTTACTCAACACTCCTTCCGCTAGGTTGACAGACGTGACCACACCACGCATCGACCCCGGCAATTTCCGTCAGCTCGGGCCCTTCAACTGGGTGTTCAGCCGCGGGGCCGCCCGCGTCATCGGAGTTTCGGACGCGCACATCTTTTCGACGCTGGGGCGGGCCAAGGGCCTGTTCCGGGGATGGCTGCATTTCTCGAGCCGGATGATGCCGTTCGGCAGACTTTCTCGGCACCACGCCGAGATGGTGATCATCCGGACCGCCCATCTGCGCAACTGTCAGTACGAGCTCGACCATCACAAGCGACTCGGCCGGCGGGCCGGTATCGACGAGGCCGAGTTCTCACGGCTACTTCAGGGCCCCGAGGCGGGCTGGTCCGGGGTTGACGAGGCCTTGCTCCGCGGCGTCGACGAGTTGGTGGGCACCAAGGACCTGAGCGATGCCACCTGGAAGAACCTGGCCGCCCACCTCGACGAGCGCCAGCTGATCGAGTTCGTACTCCTTGTCGGACAATATGATTCACTGGCCACCACCATCGGCGCCCTGCGGATCCAGCGAGACTTCTGAGTACTGCGTCTCACCTGAGACCAGCGCAGCAGCAGCTCAGCTGATCGCGTGCAGGTTCTTGGCAGTCGGCGACTTTTCGACGGATTCGGGGTCGGGAGCCGTGCGGAGCAGCCGATCGGCAGTCCCGGATGTGGTGACGGTGAACCAGTAATGCTCGCTTTTGTAGTGATGAAACCGGTGATGGCGCCAGGTCGCTTTGTAGAAGCGTGATTTCGGTTTGTAATCGGTGTGGATGAGGTAGTGCGTCCACTCGTAGAGCAGACCGAGAACGCCGAGGGTCACCATGAACGTCAAACCCAATCCTGTTCTGCCGAAGGCAAACAGCCCGCCCGCAACGGCTACCGGCAATATCAGGCACAGGACCTGCCACGGAATGAAGATCAGCGGGATGTCGCGGGGATTGCTGTGGTGCTCGCGGTGTTTGCGCGACAGCAAGGAGTCGACCTTCAGTCCGGCAACGGTCCGGGGCCGCCAGTGCAGGATGCACACGTGAATCACCCACTCCGCAAAAGGAAATGACACGACCATCACCACCGGTACCAGCGCATCGGTCCAGGCGAAGTCGCCGACCGCAGCGCGGGCGATCGTCGAAGCAGTCAGGAAGACAATGATCATCCATGGTGACGGGTGCCTGACGAACTCGCGAAAGGCGCTCTGCAGTGAGACCTTCCGGCGATCCTTCCGGCCGGTCGCCTGATGTTCAGTCGTCATCGGAATCCTCCCGGACCAGCTCTTCCATCTCGGTGAACGCCGCCATCAGCGCGGCGGTCGCGGGTTCGAGCAACACCGTCGCGGCCCGGGCGGCCCTCTGTGGATCGCGCTTTTCGACGGCGTCGACGATCGCGCGGTAGCCGGCCGCATTCCCGACCTCCGCCGACAACACACCAGCCAACGCCGGCAGTGCGGGTTCGTACGCCGCCCGCATCGTGTTGTACATCAACCGGAACGCAATCGAATCGGCGCCGTCGACCAACGCGTCCCAGAAGTCCAGGGCGACCAGCTGCTGCTCGATGGGGTCACCGAGATCAGCGAGCTTGGTCGCCGCGTCGCGCACTGCGGTGATCTGTGCGGTGTTCGCGCGGAGCGCCGCCAACTCGGCCACCTTGGGGCCGATGTGGGCTCTGGCCTCGATGACCGAACGGGCCACCGACACATCGAGTTCGCCCTGACGGATGAGCAGGCGAGGCAGCAGGTCGAGGCCGCCGAACTTCCGCACATCTCGGACGGTGGTGCCGTCGCCCTGCCTGATGGTGACAAGTCCGGCCGCGGCCACCCGCTTCAGCGCCTCCCGCACAGCAGGCCGCGACACACCGAGCACCCGCGCAAGTTCGCGCTCGCTTGGCAACGACTGACCGGGAGCCAGATCTCCGCTGAGCACACCTTCGATGATCTGCTCGAAGACGTCCTCGGGGACGCTGCGGTGTTCGATCGGCTGGAACGGCATGCTTCGACGGTAGGACCGTCAACGGTAAGAGGTCAAGTGGTCTTACCAATACTCTGCAGTACCGTGTGCGCATGGCCGACCGAACCCACGTCCACGCTTTCACCGACGACGCATTGGGCGAGCATGACGCAGTGTCATTGGCGGCCGCCATCGCGGCCGGTGAGATCAGCGCCGGCGAAGCCGCCGCCGCGGCGATCGCCCGCGCCGAAAATGTCGAACCAGACCTCAATGCGCTGGTCATCAAGGACTTCGACCGGGCATTGGCAGCAACGAGAACACCGGCGACCGGAGCGTTTGCCGGTGTCCCCACGGCCATCAAGGACAACAGTCACGTCGCCGGCCTGCCTACCGCATCCGGCTCGCGAGCGGTCCGACCGACACCGAAACCGGCCAACGAACCGTACGTCGACCAATACCTGTCGACCGGTATGACGATGCTCGGCAAAACGCGTCTACCCGAGTTCGGCTTCAACGCCACCACGGAATTCGTCTCTGCGCCACCCACCCGGAACCCTTGGCACACCGGCTACTCCTCGGGTGCGTCGTCCGGTGGGTCGGCGGCACTCGTGGCCGCGGGCGTGGTGCCGATCGCGCATGCCAACGACGGCGGCGGCTCGATCCGAATTCCGGCTGCGGCCTGCGGATTGGTCGGCCTGAAGATGACGCGCGGCCGCGAGATCCAGTCGATACAGGGCAAGGCGATGCCGATCGACATCATCTCCAACGGCGCCCTGACCCGAACAGTGCGTGATACCGCCGCATTCGTTGCCGCCATTGAGAAGTACCGGCCCGCAAAGAAATTACCTCCGATCGGGTCCGTCCACGGCCCGTCGGACCGTCGGCTGCGGGTCGGTCTGGTCCTCAACTCCATCGTCGGGGATCCGACCGACAGCGAGACCAAGACTGCCGTCGTGCAGACCGCGGAACTGCTGGAGTCACTCGGCCATGAGGTCTCAGAGATCACCGTTCCCACCGACCAGAGCTTTGTTCGCGACTTCGTGCACTACTGGACGCTGATGGCGTTCTCCATGAAGTACTTCGGCAAACACGTCACCGGTGACAGGTTCGACAAAAGCGAGCTCGATCCGCTCACGGCGGGATTGGCCCGAGACTTCCTGCGACGCCCCTGGCTGACGCCGACGTCGATCCGCGGGCTCAAGCGCAGCGAGAAGCAATACCGGGCGGCATTCTCCGACCTCGACGTGGTGCTCTCCCCCGTGCTTGGCCACACCACGCCCGAACTCGGATTCCTCTCGCCTGCACTGGGATACGACGTGATGTTCCCGCGATTGATCAACTACGTCAGCTTCACGCCATTGAACAACGCCGCAGGCAGTCCGGCGATCTCACTGCCCATGGGACGTACCCGGACGGGCCTGCCCATCGGCGTCCACTTCTCGGCAGCCCACGGCGACGAGCGCACCTTGCTCGAGCTCGCGTTCGAACTCGAAGCGGCCAAACCTTTCGCCCGGATCCAGGACAAAGAGCGCTCGCGCCCACGGTCCTGATGCGGCTCGACCTGCGCTGATGGAGTCAGCCCGGCGACGAAACGGCAGGCAGGACGGTGGTCAGTGACCGAAGCAGTCGCTCAGATACGCCTCAGTTCGTGCTCGCCAGCGCGAACGGCAGTACCTCCGAGACTCCGGCGCGACGGAGTTGCCGAGCCGCCATGGTCAGTGTCCAACCGGTATCGGCAAGGTCGTCGACCAGGAGCACCGGTCCGGTGAGCGCGGCAACGGTCGCCGGGTCGGGATCACTCCATGCGTTTTCCAGGCCGGCCACCCGATACGCCGAGTTCGCGGCCGTCACCGATCGGTGTTCTGGTGAGTAACGCAACGTCCCGAGGTTCGTCAGACGTCCCAGTTCGGACAGCCGATCGACCACCGACCCGATCAGGATCGGATGCGAGTCCGAATCGAGCCCCATGATCGCGGTCGGTCGGGTCTGCCACGGCCACGCGGCGAGTACCGCAACCGCGGCGCGCACAACCTCTTCGGGAGCAGGCGCGTCGGGCTCATCGAGCAACCGACGCAATCGGTTTCCCCACCCGAGATCACTGAGTCGACCGATCACGCGGCCCGTCGAGGGTCCATCCGAGATCTTGCCCGACAGTTCAACACCCAGCTTCTTCATGCCCGTAGGCCACTGCTTGCGGGGTGCCAGTTCGACACCGGGACGCTGCAGCTGTTCGCGCGCCGCATCCAGCGACTTGCCGTCGACTGTTGCCGAATACCGCTGGCCCGCACAGTTGTCGCATCGCCCGCATTTGCTGTCGGCGATCAGATCGGGATCGTCCAGCTGAGCACGCAGGAACACCATCCGACAGTTGGGGGTGTTCTGGTAATCGAGCATCGCCTGCTGTTCGCGCTTTCGGGCCATCGCGAGCTTCTCGTAGCGGGCCTCGTCATACGACCACGGCTGACCCGTCCCGATCCAGCCACCCTTGACCCGCTTGACCGCACCATCGACGTCGAGGACCTTGAGAACCATCTCGAGTCGTGAGCGACCGAGGTCGACCAGCGGTTCCAGTGCCTGGGTGGACTGCGCCCGATCGGAATCCAGGACCTCGATCACCCTGCGTACCAACGTTTCCGAAGGAAAAGCCACCGACGCGAAGTATCGCCAGATCTCCTGGTCCTCGCTTCCCGGCAGCAAGATCACCTCGGCGCTGGCCGTCGAACGGCCGGCACGACCGACCTGCTGGTAGTACGCAATCGGCGACGACGGAGCCCCGAGGTGGATGACAAAGCCGAGGTCGGGCTTGTCGAAACCCATACCGAGCGCGGAGGTCGCGACCAGCGCCTTGACCCGGTTGGCCATCAGGTCTGCTTCGAGCTGCTCCCGCTCGCCCGAATCGGTGGCACCGGTGTACGCGGCGACCTTGTGTCCGAGGTCGGTGAGCAGGGTTGCGACGTCACGAGCAGCGGACACGGTGAGGGTGTAGATGATGCCCGAGCCTTCGATCGAATCGATATGGGCCGCAAGCCATGCCACCCGTTCAGCCGACGTCGGAACCTTCACCACCGACAGATGCAGCGATTCCCGATCGAGTCCACCGCGCAACACAAGTGTGTCGCCGCCACCGACACCGAGCTGCGCGGCCACGTCTTCGACCACCCGGTCGTTGGCGGTCGCGGTGGTGGCAAGCACCGGCACGTCGGTCCCGAGTTCGGCGACAAGCGTCCGGATCCGGCGGTAGTCGGGGCGGAAGTCGTGGCCCCAGTCGGACACACAGTGCGCCTCATCGACCACCACCAAACCGGCGTCTGCGGCCAGTGCAGGCAGGACATTGTCGCGGAAGTCCGGATTGTTGAGCCGCTCGGGGCTGACGAGCAGAACGTCGAGATCGCCACTGTTCACGCGCTCATGGATGTCGTCCCACTCGGTGACGTTTCCCGAGTTGATGGTCGCCGCCTTCACCCCGGCCCGTTCGGCCGAGGCGACCTGGTTACGCATCAGTGCAAGCAGCGGCGACACGATGACGGTCGCGCCACGACCTTCGGCACGCAGCAGCTTGGCGGCGATGAAATACACCGCCGACTTGCCCCAGCCGGTCCGCTGCACCACCAGCGCCCGCCGTCGTTGAACCACCAATGCCTCGATGGCCGTCCACTGGTCGTCGCGCAGTGTGGCGTCGGGGCCTGCCAGCTGCTCGAGGATGGTCTGAGCCTGCTCGCGGGTGGCGGTGATTCCAGTGGTCATGTGCCCATGGTGCCCTGCCGCCCCGACAAGGGTCGTCAGCGGCATGCGAGCGAACGACGGTCACCTGTCATGACCCGCCAGATCACGAGTCCGCAGATGCCGATCACGACGAATGACACGTTCGCCAGCATGCCTGCGGGGTGCACGGGCACGTCATTGGATACCGCGGACACGTCGAAGATCGAGGCGGTCACCCCGCGCATCACTGCAATTTCGCTTCCGACCAGCACCAACAGCGTCACCCGGCGATGCCAACGGCCGGTCAACTCCGCCAGGCAGATCACGACGCAGATAGCGGCCGAGGCGAACAGCAAGGCCCCGGTGACAACCTCGTAGGCCAGAAACAACGGCCGCCCCGCGAGCAGTGTGGCATTGACCGGCAGGCCGGTGCGCCATCCCGACGCCCACGCGAAGTGCAGACCGGCGAAGGCTGCGCACAGGATCGCCACCACGCACGCCAACACCCGGAACTCCACGGTGCTCTGAGGTCGTTTGATCACAGAACCAGGGTCACAAGCACAGTTGCCGAAAGACAACCGACAAATGGCTGGCCTTGACCAGGACATCGGCGTCGGGCCACTCCGGTCGCCAGCGGCACGGATTCACCACCACCACCTCCGGTGGCGCGAGTTGTCGCGCCCGGGGCAGGTACATGAGATGAAACCACAACACCAGCAGCGGCAACGACAGAGCCGACCCAAGGACAGCCTGGAGCCGGGCGAGGATACCGTTTACTGCGACTGTCCCGATTCAGAGGTCTCGATAGTCGCGGGTCGGCATCCGGGGAGCCCGCCTGGCGGGCATCGGCATGTACAACTCGATCAACCGGATCACCCGATAGCGATGTCCGGCATAGGGTTCGAGAAGTTCGAGCATCCCGTCATCGTCGACCCGTTTACCGATGAGCGTGCCGCCGACCATGGACGGATAGTGAAAGTCGCCCACCGGCACCGCATCGGCGTCCCCGACCGCTCGCACCCTGGTCTGCGCCGCGGTCCACGGCCCGATTCCGCGCAGCAGATGCAGTCGATCGGCCTTGCGCTCCACGTCGTAGCCGGCTGCGGAGACGATCGTGCGGCGTCTCGCCGGTTCTGCACCACTGGCATGCCATTCCCATTGCGGAATCTCACGCCACACCTGTTGCGGTGGTGGCACTCTCATACTCGGCGCGCCCGGTGCCGGCTCCCCGAACTTTTTCAGGATGTACCGCCATGACCGCCAGGCCTCGGCACCGGTCACCTTCTGTTCGAGCACCCCCGCCGCCAGCGATTCCCAGACCCGATCGGTGCGTCCGATGCGCAGCCCTCGTCCCTGACGCGCGAGCTTGGCGATGACGTCGTGATGGGGGACAAACTCCTCCGGGCTGTCCTGGCTGCCGAGCATTGTCGGCATGTGTTCGAGCAACCACGGACCACCCGGACCCCAAGCCCGCCCCAACACCTCGGCTCCGTGATGCGAAACCGCAAGCGTTCCAGGACCATCTGGAGTGTGAATCGCGCGCCAGATCGAACCGTTCGGCGCGAATCTGGTGGACGGATCACCACTTCCGCGACGATGCAGACCCAACGTGGCCCGCAGATCCAGCGGTCCGGGCGGCGTCCACAGCCTGGAAATGAATGAAGGGCCCGGCGAATTGTCGCCGGGCCCTTCATCGGTCATGAAAATCTACAGGTTGATCATGTGACCGATGGCGCCATGGAAGGTTTCCTGCATGGCCTCACTCATCGTCGGATGGGTGTGGACGTTGCGGGCCAGTTCCTTGGCCGTCAGGTCCCACTTCTGTGCCAGCGTCAGCTCGGGCAGCATCTCGGAGACGTTGTCGCCGACCAGGTGTCCACCGAGCAGTTCGTCGTTGGTCTTGTCGGTGATGAGCTTGACGAAACCGGTGGGTTCGCCGAGGCCGTGAGCCTTGCCGTTGGCGGAGAACGGGAAGGTGGTGACCTTCACGTCGAAGCCCTCGTCATTGGCCTGATCCTCGGTGAGACCGAAGGAAGCAACCTGCGGCTGACAGAACGTCGCCCGCGGCATCATCCGGTAGTCATCGATGACCATCGTCTCGGCTCCGCCGATGGTCTCGGCTGCGATGACGCCCTGGGCCTCGGCCACGTGGGCGAGCATCAGCTTCGCGGTGACGTCACCGATCGCATAGATGCCGTCGACGTTGGTCCGCATGTGACCATCGATCGCGATCGCGCCGCGATCGGTCAGCTCGACGCCGGTCTTGTCGAGGCCGAAACCTTCGACGCGTGGGGCGAAGCCCACCGACATCAGGACCTTGTCGACCGTGAGCTCACCGGCGTTGTCCTTGGCGTCGACGTACTTGACCACGACCTTCGAACCCTGGTCATCGATCGACTGCACCTTGGTGGAGGTGAGGACCTTGATGCCGAGCTTCTTGTAGGCCTTGGCCAGTTCCTTCGACGCGTCCTTGTCTTCGTTCGGAAGCACACGGTCGAGGAACTCGACGATGGTGACGTCGACTCCGTAGTTGGCAAGCACGTAGCCGAACTCCATGCCGATGGCACCGGCGCCGACGATCACGATCGAGCCGGGGAGTTCGCGGGTGAGGATCTGGTCCTCGTAGGTGACGACGTTGTCGGACAATTCGACGCCGGGCAGAAGCTTGACCACCGAGCCGGTACTGATGATCGCGTTGTCGAACGTGATCTCCCGATCGCCGACCTTGATCGTCTTGGGCCCGACGAACTCGCCGAACCCGTCGATCTCGGTGATCTTGTTCTTCTTCATCAGGAAGTGGACACCCTTGACCATCCGGTCCGCGACCGAGCGACTGCGATCAAACGCAGCACCGAAGTCGAAGGTCACATCCCCCGACATGCCGAAGGTCTTCGCCTGATGGTTGAAGATATGTGCCAGCTCGGCGTTGCGCAGCAACGCCTTGGACGGGATGCAGCCCACGTTGAGGCAGACACCGCCCCAGTACTTCTCTTCGATTACGGCGGTTTTAGCCCCGAGTTGCGCCGACCGGATCGCGGCGACGTAACCTCCCGGACCTCCGCCAAGGACAACTGTGTCAAAGTGTTCAGCCACGCGCTCTACCCTACGTCGCTGCACTTCGGCGCGCTGACACATACCCCCTAGCCAGAGCGTGATTCACATGAACGACACGTAGCGACCGATCAGCGATCATCCAGCGGGGATCCACAACCACAGGTCCCGCGGCGACATCAGCGCGGCGTACCCGCCACCACCATCGGCGAACTCCTGGCCCTCGGGGTCGGCGGGCAGGGCGTCGAGCCAGTCGTCACGGCCCGAATCAGAGGGTCGAAGATGCCGCTTGTGCTGTGCTTTCATGTCAAGCCCCTTGCGTCTGCAGTTCGCGACCACGCCGCCGGTAGCGGCGTCCGTGCGCCGCGGCGAATCGGACCTCCACGCGCTATTCGTCACCCGACCCCGGCCGGATGGAATCATCAGATAGTCGGAACTAGAACCTGTTCTTGTTCGTCGTTCAATTGGGAGATACCCTCAGCAGGGTGCAGCCCACACCGTTTGCCCCCGCGTCGCTCGGTCCGCTCAAACTCCGCAACAGGATCATCAAATGCGCCACGTTTGAGGGGGCAACACCTGATGCCCTGGTGACACCCGAACTCATCGAGTTCCACCGAGAGGTTGCCGCAGGCGGTGTCGCGATGAACACCGTCGCCTACTGCGCGATCTCGCCCGAAGGCCGCACCGACCGCCACCAGATCTGGATGCGCCCGGAGGCCGTGCCCGGCCTGATCGACCTGACCGAGGCAATACACGCCGAGGGAGCCCTCGCCGCAGCTCAGCTCGGGCATGCAGGCCCAGTCGCGAACTCCATCTCAAATCAGGCCAAAGCCCATGCCCCGTCCCGCATTCCAGCTCCGATGGGCATGGCGCTGTGTAAAGAGCTCACCACCGACGACATCGCCGACTCTGTGCTGAAGTACCGGCGGGCCGCCCGGCTCGCGGTCGACAGCGGTTTCGACGGACTAGAACTCCACTTCGGTCACAACTATCTGGCCAGCTGTTTTCTGAGCCCATTGCTGAATCGCCGCCACGACGAGTACGGCGGATCGCTGGTCAACCGGGCACGGTTCTGCCGCGAGATCACCGAAGCCGTCCGCGACGAGGTCGGCGACGATGTGGCGATCTGGGCCAAACTCAGCATGTACGACGGCTTCCCGGGTTCCTTCGGTGTCGACGAGGCGTGTGAGGTCGGCCGCATGTTCGAGTCCGACGGTTTTCTCGATGCCATCGAACCGACCGCGGGCAGTTCGCTGCTCAACCCGATGTACCTGTTCCACGGCGAGGTACCGCGCAAAGAGTTCTCCGATGCCTTCCACGGTGCGATGCGCTGGGGCCTCAAAGCGGTTGCCCCGTTCTTCCTGAAGAAGTACGACTACGAGCCCGCCTACCTGCTGCCACTCTCGCGCCAGTTGCGTGAAGCGGTGTCGATGCCGCTGATCCTGTTGGGCGGCATCACCGATCGTGCGTCGATGGATCTCGCGCTCGCCGAAGGCTTCGACTTCGTTGCCATGGGCCGGGCGCTCCTTCGCGAGCCCGACCTCATTCTGCGCATCGAGGCCGATCCGACAACGGTCTCCAAATGCGTGCACTGCAACCTGTGCATGCCGACCATCTATTCGCGTACCCGCTGCCCGGTCCGCACCGGCGAGGTCTCGGAAGCCGAAGCCGTCAGCTGACCTCACTGC
Source organism: Williamsia sp. Y853 (assembly GCF_056786495.1). NCBI lineage: Bacteria > Bacillati > Actinomycetota > Actinomycetes > Mycobacteriales > Nocardiaceae > Williamsia > Williamsia sp. Y853. Next base: position 228,759 of record NZ_JBXCJC010000004.1, on the reverse strand, counting down.
GGATCTGATTTCTCGACGCGACGGTCGCCGCGCAGATCGTCAGAAGACCGCCGACGAGGCCCAGTGCGACGAGCCCGAAGAACTCGGGCCGCAGGAACACCTCGAGTCCGTCGTGCAACACCATCTGACGGACGAACGCACCCATACCCACCCCGATCACCGCGCCGGCGATGCAGGCCGCCCCCACCGTGGCTGTCACTTCGTAGCGGACCATCGCCACCACCTGGTCCGGTTCGAACCCGAGTCGACGTGCCAGCCGGAACTCCCCGCCACGCACCGAGGTCCGCATCATCACCGTGTTGACCATCGACAACAGCCCGTACAGGCAGGGCGGTACCAGCAAGACCGCCAGAACGATCGTGTTCTCGTCCCGGATCTCTCCGGTGGTCGCGGCAATCCACTCCTGCGGGCTCATCGCACCGGGAAAGTCCTCGACCGCCGCCTCTCCGCTGAGAAACGAGTACTCCACACCGGCCTGCGCATCGTGTGCCGCGACCTCGTCACGCGACATCGCAAAGGGTGGCGCCACTCCGGCGTCGTCGTTGATCAACGCCACCACCCGCAACTTCTGCTCAAAACCGTCGGGCATCCGCACGGTCAGCACCGACCCCACACCCAGCCCCCGATCGGACGCCTCGAACTCCCCGATCGCAACGGTCCCGGGTCCGAGTTCGTCCAAGGCGCCGGCGTGCCCGGCATCGCGCCACGTCTGCGCGTATGCCTGCGGGTCGATACCCATCACCCCAGCCGACGCGGTCATGTAATCACCGAACAGGGTGAACTCGGAGAGCAGCGGACTGTCGACCGAGACACCCGGCTGCGACTGCGGCACCACCGGACCGGACACCACAACATCGGCCATCAGATCCCGCTGCAATGCGCGTTCAGCGAGCACTTCGGACGTGTCGATCGTGAACGCCAACCCCCCGGAGATCGCGATCATGGCGATGACCGGCGCGGCCAGTGCCGCCACGGCGGGTGCCGAGGTCCGGGTATTGAGGCGCGCGGCGTATGCCACCGGATCGAACCTCGACGACGGCTGCAGCATTATCGCCGCCAACCGAGGCAGCAACCAGGGCGACCAGGCTACAACCATGGAGGTCAGCAGTGGTGGTGCACAAATGCCGACCAGCATCGCCTGCACAGGTGCATCCGGTCGGACGACGGCGATCAGTGCGATTCCACTGATGCCACAGCATGTTCCGAGCACCAGCCGCCAGAGCGACCGCGGCTGCGTGTTCATGTCGGCAGCACGAAGCGCCGCCAACGGTGAGATCTTCGCGGCTCTGCGAGCCGGCAGATATCCGCCCAGCACTGCCGCCGTCCCGCTGACGATGCCTGCAGACACGATGGCAGGCCAGACCCCCGTCACGGACAGGGTTGTCTCCGTCAGACCCCAATGATGTGCTGCGGCAAACAGGATCGGCGCTGCGGCCAGGGCCAGCAGGCTTCCGACCCCGGCGGCCACGAGCGCCAAAAGCAGCATCTGGGTCAACTCCCCCAGCACAATCCGGGACCCAGATGCCCCCAGCAGCCGGAGCAACCCGAGTTCGCGCCGTCGCAGTCGCACCATGCACGAGCACGATGTCATCACCACGCTGACCGTCATGAATCCGCAGATCATCGCCACGTAGCCCAGGAGCACGCCGAAGTCGCTGCTCCGGCCAGTCTGTTCTTGGTATTGCGCATCTGCGGACAGGCAGATCGTGGTGGCTGCCACCAACATTGATCCGAACACCAGCGAGATGAACAGACCGAGGTAGAGCAGCGGCTGCTCACGAATCGCGCGAACCCCGGTCATCGAATCGCGCCGGCCGCGCGAGGGTATTCCCTCGAGAGGATGCGTCCGCCATCGAGGCGCAACACCTCGTCGGCCCACGCGGCCGCGTCTTCATCGTGGGTCACCATCACCAACGTCATCCCCAAGGTGTCGACGGCACGGCGAAGCAGTCCGAGTACGGCTGTGGCGGTGGGCCTGTCGAGAGCACCGGTTGGCTCGTCGGCGAACAGCACCCCGGGCGTGGCGATCATGATGCGGGCGATGGCGACCCGCTGTTGCTGACCACCGGACAACTCCATGGGCCTGCGACGTTCGAGACCACCCAGGCCCACCTCTTCCAAGGCATCGCGAACCTCTGCCGAATCATGGCGACGCCCGGACAACCGGCCCGGCAAAGTCAGGTTCTCGCCGACCGTCAGACCGGGCATGAGGTTGTAGTCCTGAAAAATGAAGCCGACGTGGTCGCGACGCATTCTGGTCAGGGCTCGTTCCCCCATGCCGTCGAGCCGCATCCCGCAGAGCGCGACGCTCCCCGTGCTCGGCTGTTCCAGTCCCGCCAGGCAGTGCAGCAGCGTCGACTTGCCACATCCGGACGGACCCATCACCGCGGTGAATGTGCCCGAGCCGAAAACATGATTGATGCCGGTCAATGCCGGCACCGGCTGACGGCGGGTTCCGAAGGACTTGGTGAGCGCATGTACGCGAACATCATTGAGTGGTTGTGTGGTCACCTTGTCGATTCCATCGGACCGGAGCGCTCCGGTCAGTAGCCTGTGCGTCCGAGATAAGTAGCGTGTGCGCTACCCCGGTCGTCATCGGCGTCGCATAGATTGACTTTGTGCCAGAGGCCATGACAACGGCCGGAGCGACCCTCCGTCGATACCCCCTGCGGTTCGCCGTGGGAGCGTGGCCGTGGCGTGCCCTTTTCTATGTGATCACCAGCGCCATCAGCGGTCTGGTCCTGATGCTCATACTCGGTTCGGTCCTGTTCATCGGTGTCGTCACTCTGCCGTTGATCGTCGGGTTCTTCGTGCTGCGCGAAGTGCCGCTACTGGTCAGTGCTGCCGCCGAGGTCGAACGCAAACGCCTTCAGCTACTCGACGCCGGCTCGGAGACGCGGTTGTTCCGGATCCGTAAACAGGAGCCCTTGTCCGCGCGCGAGTATCTGACGTTGCTCCGTTCGTGGCGACTGCAGTGGCGCGAGGTCGTGTTCGCGATGCTCCTGACGGCAACGTGGTTCGTCGACTGCGCAGTGTTGCTCCTCGGCCCAGTTCTGGGCGTGGCACTGCTGATTTCTCCCTGGGCGGTAGAGGATTCAGCTCCGGTCACCTTCGGTTCCTGGTCCGCTTCCACGGCTGGGGAAGCATGGATCCTCGCGGCGGTGGGGGTCATCTGGTTCGCCGCTTCAGTCCTGTACCTGATCCCGTCCTATGCGATCGTCAGAGCCGCACCGGCACGGATCCTGCTCGACCCCGATGACAGCGACCTCCGCTCGGAGATCAGCAGGCTCCGAGCGTCGCGACTTGATCTCGTGACCGCGTTCGCCACCGAACGCAGCCGGATCGAAGGGCAACTACACGACGGTGTTCAGCATCGCCTGGTGGCTCTGACGATGACGCTGGGACTGGCCGAGGTCAAGGCAGACGAAGGCCCGGTCCGTGACCTGATCATGCGGGCCCACCGCGAGGCAGATCTGGCCCTGAGTGATCTACGCGACGCGGTCCGCGGCATTTCGCCGCAGGTATTGGCCGCCCACGGACTCGACGCAGCGGTTCGCGAACTCGCCGGGCGCACACCGATTCCGGTGGCAGTGCAACTGGACACCGGTCGATCACGGCTTCATGAGGCCGTCGAGGACTGCTCGTATTTTGTTGTCGCCGAATCGATATCGAACGCTCTCAAGCACTCCGAGGCCACGTCGATCACTGTCACCGGAACCGCGTCCACCGAACACTGGATGTTGCGGATCACCGACAACGGTGTCGGTGGGGCCGACCAGAGCGGCGGACACGGCATCGCCGGGCTCGCGATCCGCTGCACCGCGATCGGCGGCACACTGGAGGTCCTCAGTCCCGACGGCGGCCCGACAGAGGTGAAAATACTGTGCCCGCTCACTCCGAATTGAACGCCGCCGGCGGACTGACCGTCGTGCTGGGCGAGGATTCGTTACTCCTGCGTGAGGGCATCGCAGCGATTCTGGCGCACGCCGGCCACGAAATCGTCGCCCAGGTCGGCGACGGTGATGCCGTGGTGTCAGCGGCACGGGCGCTGCGCCCAGACCTCGTCATCACTGACGTCCGAATGCCGCCGACACATACCGACGAAGGGTTGCGGGCGGCGGCCGCACTGCGTACAGAATTCTCGGATATGGGAATCCTGGTGCTCTCGCAGTATGTGGCGGCCGCATACCTACCCGAACTGATCAGTTCATCCACTGGTGGCGGGGTGGGCTACCTCCTGAAGGATCGCGTCGGACACGTGCAATCGTTTCTGCAATCGGTCACCGAGGTGGCAGGCGGGGCCACGATCATCGACCCCGATGTGGTGCGCCAGTTGGTGGGCAATCATGGTGCGGGCGGGCCGATCTCACAGCTGACCGGGCGTGAGCAAGAAGTGCTGTCGCTGATGGCCCAGGGCCGGACCAACGGGTCGATCGCAACCGAACTGTTCGTCAGTGAAGCCGCGATCCGCAAACATGTCGGGGCGATCTTCAGCAAACTCGACCTCGTGGCCGAACCGGGATCGGGCACAGACAGACGGGTGACCGCGGTCCTGACCTATCTGCGTGAGGTCACCGATCAATAGCCGGCTACGCACGCTCATCGTGGTTCCAGCTCGCTGAGCCGACGGTCGAGATATCTGCGCTGCGCGGGATCGGTGGTCAGAGAGATGGCCTTGGCGAACGCATCCCGGGCCTCGGCTGTTCTGCCGAGTTGCCCGAGCAGGTGCGCGCGAGTGCTCCATGCCGGCTGAAAGTGGCCGGTCCGGTCCGCGATCTGCTCGAGTAGGTCCAACCCCACCGCCGGGCCGTCGACCTCCGATGTCACCGCGGCAAGTGCGACAGTGCTGCCGAGTGTCGGTGCGACCGTGTCGAGTACCCGGTACAGATCACGCAGGACCCACCAATCGGTGGTTCCTAGCTCGCGACGGGCGATGTGCACCGACTCGATCGCGGCTTCGAGTTGGAAGCGTCCGAGCACACCGCAACCGTGCGCGGTGCGTAGATGCGCCTGCCCACGTTCGATGAGCGAGCCATCCCACCGCCCGACATCCTGTTCGGCCAGCGGGACCAGGGCGCCGTCCGAGCTGTAGCGAGCCGGTATCCGGGCATTGGACAGGCAGATCAGGGCCGCGAGTCCATGCGCCTCGGCCGAGATCTCCCGCCCTTCCGACGGCGCCAGTTCGGCCAGTGTTTCGGCCAGATACAGCGCCTCGGTGGTCAGACCGTCCCTGCGTTGGGTTCCGCTGCTGTGCCAGTCGATGGCAAAAGTGCCATAGACGGCTTCGGCGACCGCTGGCATCCTTTCCGCAAGCACGGTCCGGTCCGGAATCCGGAAAGGTATGCCAGCCTGTTTGATTCGGCGTTTGGCACGAACCAGACGCGCGGCCAGCGTCGCAGTGGGTATCGCCAGTGCCCGGCCGATCTGTTCGGCGGTGAAGCCGAGCACCGTGTTCAACATCAGCGGGGTGTGCACAGCCGGGTTGATGGCCGGGTGCGCACACACCAGCATCAGCGCCAGGCGTTTGTCCCCGATGGCATCGGGGTCGACGCCATCGAGATGTACGCCGGCGTGGCGATCCGGTTCCAGCACAACCGAATTGCGGTAGGCCGCGGATTTCCAGCGGTCCCGTTGCCGATTGCGGGCGACCGCGAGGATCCATCCGTCCGGGTTGTCGGGCACCCCTACGCGCGGCCACCGCGTCAGGGCCCGCTCGAAGGCGTCGGCCAGCGCATCTTCGGCTGCCTGCACATCACCGTCGGCGGCGGCCAGCAGCGCCAGCAACCGTCCGTAGGACGTGCGCGCGGTCATCGCCGCACGCACGTCCACCTCGGTCCTGGGCTCGGGCACGGCTCAGACCCAGCGGCCGTCCACCAGCGAGATCCCGACCGGACGCACCTCGATCACGCCGTACTGGGTTCCCGGGCATTTCTCGGCCCACGCGAGCGCGGCGTCCAGGTCGGGCACGTCGATCACGAACACCCCCGCCAAAGCCTCCTTCGTGTCGGCGAACGGGCCGTCCTGGATCTGCAGGCTGCCGTCTCGCCGGGTCACCGTCGTCGTGGCCGCCACCGACTGCAGGATCTCCCCGGCAACCAGCACGCCGGCTGAGGCCAGCGCATTGCCGTAGACGCCGAATGCTTCCTGCATCTGGGCGATGTCGTCGTCGGAGATCTCACCCTCTGCGGGCTCCTGGTTGTTCAGAAGTAGTGCGTATCGCATCGTCTGACTCCTCACATCTCATCCATTGTGGGCCGCATTCGACGGTCCATCACGGTGATGACGATTGACGTGCCCCCAATTCGACGCGTCCTCGATCGGGATCACGTAGTGCCGGGTCGCGGATTCGAGTAGCGGACTACGCGTGCGCCGACCGCGGGATCGCGGGATTCTCGAATCACGCCACCACCTCGACGCAAGCGAAGACCCTCGACCCGAACCCGACCAGGACATGCCATGACAATCGTCCAGCCGCAGTCCGATGAACTCACGCAATCGCACCGCAGCGCATTCGACTCCGAAAACCGACTTCAGACCGACGCCGCCGCGCGAAGAATCGCGGAACGACAGGGCAAACGCAGCGGCAACGAGGACGCAGTGTCCCGCGGCCACCTCGCCGACGCCGATTCGGCGGCCCGGATCACCAATCGCCTGGCCCGGATCACCCGCTACTACGCTCCCGACTCAGCACCTCTCACACCCGAACCCACCATCGCCAGGGGTGTGGACCGGGCAGCAGATGCCCTCGACATGGAGGGTGCCGATCTCGAGAAGATCATCAACTCCCCCGACTTCCTCAGCGTCCGATACCTCGACGAAGGTGTGATTTCTTCGCGGTCGGTTGGTCGCGTGAACATCGGTGTCAGGTCAGGTCGGCCAAGTGGCTACGGCACCGGATTCCTCGTCACCCCATCGCTGCTCTTGACCAATCACCATGTGCTGCCGGACGCAGACACGGCCCGGACGAGTCAGATCGAGTTCAACTACCAGGACGGGGCGGGCGGTGTTCCGCTGTCCGGCGCATCATTCAGCTTTGCACCCGACCGTTTCTTCCTGGCCGACCGCCAACGTGATTTCGCGCTGGTTGCCGTCGACGCCCCGGCACCGGAGTTGGCGACATTCGGATACAACCAGCTCACCTCCGCACAGGGCACGGTCATCGTCGGCGAATCCGTCACCATCGTTCAACATCCCGGTGGCCGCAGGAAGCAGATCGTGTTGCGCGAGAACAAACTCGTCGACATCCCCGATGGATTTGTCCACTACTCCGCGGACACCGAACCCGGTTCATCGGGCTCTCCTGTTTTCAACGACCAGTGGGAAGTTGTTGCGCTGCATCATGCCAGCGTGCCCGCCCCCGAGCAGACGCGGTTCGGCGGCTACCTGAACGAAGGAGTCCGGATCAGCAGCATCCTGGCCCATCTGCGATCACAACCCCTGACGGCCGCGCAGACGGAACTCGTCGGCGCGCTGCTCGGCGACGGGGTGTCATCGTCGCCGGCGCGCAGCCCGGGCGAGGGCGAACCGGGCCACGGCGAGGCGCAATCCGCGAACACCGCCACGACGATCCGGGTGCCGGTGGAGATCACCGTGCATCTCGACGGCACCGCCACGACGATCAGGGCCGATGTGGGCACCGTGAACACCGGCACCGGCACCGGCACCGGCACCGAGGCAATCTCGATCGACCCCGACTACACCACCCGCGGTGGTTACGACCCCCGATTCCTGACCCGGCCGGTACCGCTACCCACACTCACCGATGCCGTCAAACCGGTTGCTTCTCAAGAACTTCGGTACCACCACTTCAGCGTGATGATGCATCGCCCACGCCGGATGGCACTGTTCACGGCCGTCAACATCGACGGCGGCCAGGCGAACGATCCACCCCGCGAATCGGACCGGTGGATTCGTGATCCACGTATCGCCGCCGGCGAACAAACCGACGAAGCCCTCTACCGCGACAACCCACTCGACCGAGGGCACCTGGTACGGCGCCTCGACCCGGCGTGGGGGCCGCAGGCGAAAGCCGCCAATGACGACACATTCCACTTCACCAATTGCACCCCGCAACATCATGATTTCAATGCGGGCAGCACACTGTGGGTGGGTCTGGAGGACTACCTCCTGCGTAGCGCCCAGAACAACGCACTCAAGGTGAACGTTCTGACCGGCCCGATATTCGCCGACGACGACCCGCCATATCGCGGATTCAAACTACCCAGACAATTCTGGAAAGTCGCGACGATGGTCAAGGGCGATGGCACACTGTCGGCCACCGGCTACCTCCTCAGCCAGGAAGCACTTCTGGACGAATTCGCCACCGCGCCTGAAGCTTTTACCTTTGGCGCGTACCGTACCTACCAGGTTCCGGTCCGCAGGATCGCAGGAGCATCCGGCCTCGACCTGAGCGCCTACATCGGTTCCGATCCGCTGGAGCACATCGAAAGCTCGCACACCGCACGAGAACTCATCCGCACCGCAGACCTCATCCTCTGATCGGAGAACACGTCATGACCACCATCGAACCCCCGACCACGCGCCTGTGCGGGGCCATGCCCGAACATCGTAGATTGCTCACCGAATCGGCGGACTATCGTCGGGCGCGGGCAGAACTCGAAACCACAACCATCGAACTCGAAGCCCTCGAACGACTCAGCACCGAGATCGTCCACATTCCCATGGTCGTGCATGTGGTTGCCCGCACCGACGCCGAGAACATCTCCGATGCTCAGATACACAGCCAGATAGAGGTTCTCAACCGCGACTACCGTGCCACCAACGACGACATCGATCGGGTCCCGGAGTTTTTCAAAGACCGGGTCGGTGACGCCCGCGTGGAGTTCTCGCTGGCCACCGCCGACCCGGAGGGCAACCCGACGACCGGTATCACCCGCACATCGACCCAACACGCGACGTTCAATACCGACAACGCGATCAAGTTCACCTCCAGAGGTGGCATCGACGCCTGGCCCACCGACCGGTATCTGAACGTGTGGGTCGGCCTCCTCGGTGGCGGATTGCTCGGATACGCGCAATTCCCCGGCGGACCCGCGGACACCGACGGTGTGGTGATCACCCACACCGCGTTCGGCACCACCGGAACCGCCACATCGCCGTTCGATCTCGGCCGCACCGCCACCCACGAGATCGGGCACTATCTCAACCTGTTCCACATCTGGGGCGACGACGGGAGCGGTTGCGGCGGCACCGACGAGGTCTCCGACACACCGAATCAGGGGTCGGAGAACACCGGGAAACCGTCGTATCCACACGTCAGTTGCAACAACGCCCCGCACGGCGACCTGTTCATGGACTACATGGACTACACCGACGACGATTCGATGGTGATGTTCACCGCCGGGCAGGTGAGCCGGATGCGCGCCAGCCTCGACACCGCCCGGTCAGCGCTGGTGACGGCCGGGAGTGCGGGCGTCGGCGCAGGCTCCCCGACCCCGTGACCGCCGTGGCCGACCAGCGCTGGTGGCATTCATTCGAAGAAGACCACGACGATGTGGCCGTCTACCGACCCGACGGTTTCGAGTTCCCGCCTGCCAGAGGCCGCCGTGGCCTCGAGATCGAGCCTGACGGATCGGTGATCGAGCTCGGTCTCGGCCGCGACGACGTACCCGGACAGCGGTTGCACGAATCGACCGGATCTCCGGCACCCGAGATCGTTCACCGCGACAGTCAGCGGATCGAGGTCCGACGGCCATAACGGGACCGGAACCGAAAGGAATCTGCCATGCATACCGAAGACACCATCGCAGTCCAGCGTGAACCGACCTGCCGACGAGCAGCGGCGCTGCGCATCGCGCCCACCATCGAACATCCGCCGATGGTCAGGGCCGTGCCGGATCCTGAGATCGCCGCCATTCTCTCGGCGTTGTCGGGCTCCCGCTACAGCCGGTTCCTGTCGACCATCACCACCCCGGTCACCCGGCATTCGCTGAGTCCGGAGTTCCGGTCCACCATGTATTTCGCGGCCACCGAACTCGAGGGTGCCGGATACCAGGTGTACCGCGCACCGGTCGCGGTCGGCGATGGTTCGAGTGCGAACCTCATCGCTCACCTACCCGGAACCGGTCCCGAACCACGCGACCTGATCCTGGCCACCGCACACCTGGATTCTGTCAACGAGGCCGGACGCGCGCATCCGGCACCGGGCGCCGACGACAATGCATCGGGCTCGGCCGGAGTCCTCGAACTCGGAGCGGTTCTGGCCGGTCGTACGTGGCACCACGATGTGGTGCTCATCCTGTTCGGTGGTGAAGAGCAGGGTTTGCTGGGGAGCATCGATTACGTAGAGACGCTCGCGCCGGAAGTCCGCAACCGGATCGCCGCCGTCATCAACATGGACATGATCGGCCGCAAGAACTCGGCCACACCCGGCGTCATGATCGAAGGTGGGCAGAACTCGCAGGCGTTGATGAACGACCTGGTGGCGGCCGCCGGTACCTATACCCAGTTGTCGGTGTCCACGTCGTTGAACCCGTTTGCCAGCGACCACGTGCCGTTCATCGATGCCGGGATCCCCGCGGTCCTCACCATCGAAGCCGATGACCGGGCCAATACGGACGTGCACAGCGACCGCGACACCCTCTCGACCGTCGACTCCTCGCTGGCCATGGAGATCTTGCGCATGAACCTGGCAGTCCTGGCCACCCGCCTCGGCCCCCTGAGCACCGGACCGCTGGTGAACGTCGAGCGCGCCGGTGCGGCAGACTGGTCGGCGTGAGTTATTCCGACCCCTACCTCTGGCTCGAAGATGTGACCGGCGATGACGCCCTGACCTGGGTGCGTGAGCACAATCAACCCACCCTCGATCGCCTCACCACCGGAACCCGTTTTTCGGAACTGCAAGCCGCCGCCCTCGAAGTCTTCGACACCGACGACCGCATCGCGTATGTCCGACGGCGCGGCGACCACCTCTACAACTACTGGCGTGACGCCGCCAACCCGCGTGGTCTGTGGCGGCGCACCACGTTGGAGCAGTACCGCACCGATTCCCCCGAATGGGATGTGCTGATCGACCTCGACGCGGTCGCCGCCGCCGAAGACGAGAACTGGGTCTGGAAGAGCGCCCTGGTTCTGCGTCCGGCCCATGAGCGGGCACTGATCCTGCTCTCGCGTGGTGGGGCCGACGCCTCGGTCGTGCGCGAGTTCGACATGGTCTCGAGAAAATGGATCGATTCCGCCGACGGTGGGTTCACCCTGCCGGAGAACAAATCCGATATCGACTGGATCGACGACGACACCGTCTACGTCGGCACCGATTTCGGAACCCACTCCGACGGCAAACCGGCGCTCACCCACTCCGGATACCCCCGCGTCGTGAAGCGCTGGACCCGAGGAACGCCACTCGAATCAGCTGACACCGTATTCGCCGGATCTGTTGAAGACGTTGCAGTACAGGCGATGTACGACGACACACCCGGGTTCGAACGACACTTCGTTGTCCGGTCGACCGACTTCTTCCACCAGGAGTTCTATCTCGTCGGAGACGACGCGGAACCGACGCTGATCGATGTCCCCACCGACGCACACACCAGCGTTCACCGTCAGTGGTTGCTGGTGTTCACCCGCTCGCCATGGGAATTGAGCGAATCTCAGACGTACCCAACCGGGACCTTGCTGGTCTTCGACCACGATGCGTACCTGACCGGGAATCGCGAAGCGACAGTACTGTTCTCACCCGACGACCACACGAGCCTCCAGAATTTCTCGTTCACCTCCAAGCATCTGGTTCTGGTGACCTTGCGTGACGTGCAGACACAGGTCCGTCTGCTCTCGGTGTCCGACTGGTCGGTCTCCGAACTCGCCGGACTTCCGGAGTTGGCCACCATCTCGGTTCTGGACACCGATCCCGACCACAGCGACGAACTGTTCCTGTCGGCCAGCAGCTTCACCACCCCACCGAGCCTGCTGCACGGGTCGAGCACCGATGGCGTCGCTCCGATCAAGCAGTCACCCGCACTGTTCGACACGAGCAATGTGACTGCCTCCCAGTTCTTTTCGACGTCGGATGACGGGACCCAGATCCCGTACTTCGTGGTCAAACGCGACGACGTGGATTCGGGACCGACCCTGCTGTACGGCTACGGCGGATTCGAGAACTCGCTGACACCGAGCTACGGCGCGGTCTCCGGTCGCAGCTGGGTGGAGCGCGGCGGCATCTACGTCATCGCCAACATCCGGGGTGGCGGCGAATACGGACCGACCTGGCACACCCAGGCCCAACTCGCAGGCCGCCACCTCGTCTACGAGGACTTCGCCAGTGTCGCAAAGGATCTGATCGCACGCGGCCTGACCACCAGTGAGCAACTGGCAGCGCAGGGCGGATCCAACGGCGGCCTGCTGATGGGCGTGATGCTCACCAGCTACCCGGAACTGTTCGGCGCCCTGGTCTGCCAGGTCCCACTGCTCGACATGAAGCGCTACCACCTGCTGCTCGCCGGCGCCTCCTGGGTCGCCGAGTACGGCGACCCCGACGACCCGGAGCAGTGGGAGTTCATCTCGAAATACTCTCCGTACCAACTACTCCGCAAAGACGCCGACTATCCCAAGCTCCTGATGACGACGTCGACCCGCGACGATCGCGTGCATCCCGGCCACGCCCGCAAGTTCGTCGCCCGGATGGAAGAACTGGGGCATTCGGTGAGCTACTACGAGAACATCGAGGGTGGCCACGGCGGCGCCGCCGACAACAAGCAGGCGGCCTTCAAATCAGCACTGGCCTATGAGTTCCTCTGGGAGAGCATCAGCGACTGAGTCCCTGCTGCACCGGCCCGATCAGCGCCGGTGCAGCAGCACCAGGCCCCCACGGTCGTCGACCACACGGTACTGACCACCGGCTTCGATCTGCTCCAGTTCTTTGCGAACACCATCGGGACTGGTCGGGAACATGTTGTAGGTGTTCGTGTCGACCATGATCCACTCCGGGACGGAACGGTCACGATCCAACCGCGGGAACAGCGTCACCTCGTAGTCGGAAACAAGGCGCGGCGCAACGTTGTTGGTTGCGGCGACCGATTCACCGTCCGGGATCTCACGGGCGAGTGATTCCACCGACTGCGCAACTGTGGCCGGGGTGTAGAAATCGCCCTCGGCAAGTCGGTGCAGCGGGCCACCCGCGGCCAGCGCCACCGCGATCACCGCGGCCCCGGCGGCGAACCCGGTGACCACCCGCCGCGACCGGCCCTGCCTGCGCAATGACATCAGGGCATCGATCATCGCGACGAACATGATCGGCATCAAGATCGCGTCGTAGTGGTAGTCGTCGGACCAGTAGAGGTGATTGGTGCTCCAGAATCGCCATGCGATGGTCGGGACCGCTATCAGTGCGATCGGCGAACGCACCGCGAGGAACAGCGTGATCACCAGCAGCATGAAGGCGGTCGAGGCGCGCGCATCTCCGGCGGCAAATCCGAGGAGGAACTCCTTGACCCCCTCGGCAGGCGACTCGGCGAACTTCGTCCCATAGGAATAGTCGCCGCTGCTGAACGCGGGAACGAACACCTTTGTCGCCAGGACCGTCCAGAGCACACCCCAGACCGCTGTGGCGGCCGCCCAGCGGTAAGCCTGCGGACCACATCGCCACGCAACTACGGCCGCGAGCACGGCAACGGTCAACCCGAGATCTTCTTTGCAGAAGACCAACGGCAGCGCATAGAGCAACGCGGCGCGCCACCGCTCCTCGACGATGGCAACCATGCTGAAGGCCAGAAGTGGCACGGCCAGCGCGATCTCGTGGAAGTCGAAGGCCAGCGCGTGGGCGATACCCCAGGAAAGCCCGTACGCGAGCGCGATCAGAACACCCACGGCAACACCCAGCTGCCGGGTCGCCAATCGCACGATGGGTATCGCCGCCAGCGCAAAGAGCAACGCCTGGACCACCAGCAGCGTGATCGGCGTCGGAAAGACCCGGTAGATCGGCCCGATGAGGGCGATCCAGGGCTGGAAGTGGTCGCCCATCAAGTTGATGCCGGTGCCTTCGAGCGGCACGATCGGCGCTTCGAAGTGGCCGTAGGCGCGCACTGCCTGGGTGAATATGCCCAAGTCCCAACCGGTGTATCCGAGCCGCTCGAAGCGCCTGACCGAATAGACGATGTACACGACCGCCAACCCGGCGAACGCGGCGAACGCCAACACCCATGGCGCGTTCCAGCGCCGCGGATCGGCGAGTTGCTCTCGTTTTGCGCGGAGGGGCGACCGTTCGCCGAGCCCATCTCCGGTCACGTCACTGGTGTCCGCCACGATGGATGAAGGCATTTTGCCACCGTAGCGTGGCTCGATGCCCTATGCGTCGGGCAACAGAATCAGTCCGGCAGCATCGGTACCTGCATTCCGCTGTCGCGGCCGAGGAGCACCGCCCTGGTCACGGCCCCGGCGCCGAACCGATCCCGCAGGCTGTCGACCGTGATGTCCAGTTGTTCCTGATGGTGCTCTTCGAAGGGCAGGGCCAACTGCACGACCTCGGTGCCGGACAGGTTGGTGAGCGAGACACCCAGCAGCGTGCAACCCTTCTCCTCGATCATCGGCATGGCCGCGTCGAGGATCTTTCGCGACGCCGTCATCAAGACGTCGGTGCGGTCGGTGGATTCGTAGAGGGTGTGCGATCTGGTGGCCCGGGTGAAGTCGTCGAACCGCAGCCGCAGGACAACGGTGCGCGTGCGCCGGTCGGCTTTGCGGAGCCGCTTTCCGAGCCGGTCGATGATCCCGACGACGGTGGCCTCGAGTTCGTCGGCCGACTTTGCACGACGGCCCATGGCGCGCTGCGATCCGATCGACCGGCGGCGGCGCCCGACCTCCACCCGTCGTGGGTCGTGGGCCATCGACAGCGCATACAGATGCCGGCCCGCGCCACCACCGACGAGCGAACTCAGCAGCGCCTCGCCGACCGCGGCGAGGTCTCCCACTGTGCGCAACCCCGCGTTGTGGAGTTTCTCCGCGGTCACCGCCCCCACACCCCACAGCCTCTCGACCGGTAGCGGATGCAAGAACTCGAGTTCGGTACCGACCGCGACCTCGAGCAGTCCATCGGGTTTGCCCACCGCGCTGGCCACCTTGGCCAAGAACTTCGTGCTCGCGATCCCGACCGTGATCGGCAAGCCCACCTCGGTCGCCACCCGGGCCCGCAGGCGCGCGCCGATCTCCAGCGGCGAACCGCTGATCCGGCGCAGACCGCCGACATCGAGGAAGGCTTCGTCGATCGAGATCCCCTCGACGATCGGCGTGGTGTCGCGGAAGATCTCGAAGACGGCCTTGCTCGCCTCGCTGTAGGCGTCGAACCGCGCCGGCATCACCACCGCCCGCGGGCACATCGCGAGCGCTTCTCTGCCGTTCATCGGCGTACGGATCCCGAAGGCCTTGGCTTCATAGCTGGCCGCGAGCACCACACCGCCGCCCACGATCACCGGCCGTCCGCGCAACTCCGGGTGGTCGCGTTGCTCTACCGAGGCATAGAACGAATCCAGATCGGCGTGCAGGATGCTCGCCTGGTCTCTTTGCTCGATCCGGGACACGAACATATGTTCGCATACGGGTCCGACAACGCGCCCTGTGTCCGATTCGCCGATAGGGTCATCGCCATGACACGAACCCGAATGTGCCTCGCAACACTGGCGGCCGCCACCGGACTGACCCTCGCGTTGCCGGCCACCGCCACCGCTGCCACCCCGGCGGACGTGAAGGTGTCCGTCGAGTCCCGCGGCGACGATTACGGGTTCAAGCTCTCCCTTTGTCCGGTGACCGCCACCAACGTCGGCGAGACCACCGCTTACAACGTGAAGGTCTCAGGATTCTCGCTTGACGGGACGCAGTTCACCATCCCCGAGCTCGCCCCCGGCGAATCGGAAACGCAGATCGTAGGGTGTGGACTGGGAATTCCGGTCTTCGGGATGGCCGTCCCGTCGGATTGGAACATCCTCAACAACTTCGCGGTTTCCTGGCGCCTACTGCCCAATCTGTCATGACGTAGGCGGCCGGCTCGTCGACCGTCTAGCGCCGACGCTCGAGCGTCGCCGACACCACGATGCCGGCAATAACGACGACCACTCCGGCCCCGGCGGCGATCAGGCCGACGTTCTGCATGCTGTCGACCACCTTGTCGACGATGAGTTCGGCGACCTCTCGCGCCGAACCTTCGGCACCTGAGATCTCGTCGGTTGCCCGACGCTGGGCGAACTCGCCCAACAGCCAGGTCAGTACGCCTCCGACGATCACGCCGAATCCGATTGCGGCAACGACCAATCCGCGCCGCCGCGCCACCACCAGAGCGCCGAGTCCCGCGACCACCGCGACCACGAGCGACCCGATCGCGATGTACCCGATCTGGTCGCCGAGCTCGTGATAGCGACCGGCTTCCAGACCCGACCGCGCCGAATCACTCAGCGGCACCTCGATGGGCCCGGAGATCTCGACACCGCTCAGGAGCTGGTCGTTGATCACGCGGTTCACCATCGGCGTCAGATTCAGCGACATCACCTGCCCCTCTTCTTCGGGCGTGGCCTCTTCGAACAGCCAATCGTGCTGCTGATTCATCGCCTCGACGAAGTCGGGCTTGAAGTTGTCGCTACGGGTGTAGGCCTCCGCGAGCGGCCGGATCAGCGCAGACGGGACCAGCGGCGCAGCAGCTGACACCTGCGCGGTGATCTCATCGGCAATCTGTTCTTGGACCTTCGAATTGTCCGCGAGCGGAGAGACCATCTCACTGAAGCCGTCGCGGTCGACGAGATTCGAGTTGACCCAGAACGCCGGCACCGCAATGGCAGCAGAGACGATCGCAACTAGACAGAGCACCGCAGCAAGGAAGGAACGCACCGACCCAGGTTACCGATCGATCGGCACAAAACCCGGCAAGGTCCTACTCACCGATGATGTCGCGGGCACGACCGACGATCAGAGGATCGGGACGTCCGACGATCTCGTCGTCCCGATCGTCGTAGTCATACAGGCTCAGAACGTAGCGCATGGCGCCCAGCCGAGCGCGCTTCTTGTCGTTGCTCTTCACCACGGTCCATGGCGCATGGTCGGTGTCGGTACCGGCGAACATCTCCTCTTTGGCCGCGGTGTACTTGTCCCACTTGTCTAGCGAGGCAAGGTCCATCGGCGACAGCTTCCACTGCCGGACCGGGTCGACCTGCCGGATCGCAAACCGGGTGCGCTGCTCCAGCGGTGACACGGAGAACCAGAACTTGATGAGTTTGATGCCGTCGTCGATCAGCATCTCCTCGAACAGCGGCGCCTGCCGCAGGAACTGGGCGTGCTGTTCATCGGTGCAGAATCCCATCACCCGTTCGACGCCGGTCCGGTTGTACCAGGAGCGGTCGAACATGACGATCTCACCGGCCGCGGGCAGATGCTGCACGTAACGCTGGAAGTACCACTCGGTCGATTCCCGCTCGCTCGGCTTCTCGAGGGCAACCACCCGCGCGCCACGGGGATTGAGGTGCTCCATGAATCGCTTGATCGTGCCGCCCTTGCCCGCAGCGTCACGTCCCTCGAAGACCAGCACATGGCGCTGGTTGGTCACCTTGATCCACCTTTGGAGCTTGAGCAGTTCGATCTGCAGCAGACGCTTTTCCAGCTCGTACTGGTCGCGGCCCATACGTTCGTCGTACGGATAGTCCTCACGCCAGGTGTCGATGACGTTGCGACCCGGCAGGGTCAGCAGTCGTGGGTCATCGTCATCACGGTCGTCGACCAGGAACTGCGTCGTGTCAGCGAGGTCGACAATCTTTTGCAGGGCCTCGCGACCGGCAACAACACTGAAGTCGGGTCCGACATCGGGATGATCGGGTCCAAAATCTGAAAGGCGCAGTATCTCGTTCACCGATTCAATCTAGTCTGATTTGTCCGCTGTCAGGTGTCCTCTTTGTGAACCCGGGGCCAACGACTCGAAGCCGACGAACTGCCGATACACGAAGAGCGGCACCGTAAGCGGCACCGCTCTTCGTCGGAGAGTGCGGGGAACAGGCGCCCGCACCGTGGTCTTGTTATCGGGGTGTCGAAAGCCAGATACCCCCGGCGCCGATGCAGCCTTGTCCGGTATTGGTGTCGACTGCGGCTGCGAAGCTGCCCGTGCACTGTGCCCCATAGCGTCCGGCATAGGCACTGCCGCCCCACCCGGCGATCGCGATCGACGTGCCGCCGTCGCGCGCCTGACTGACCGACATACCTCCGGGGCCGGTTGTCACCGCGTAGCCGGTGCCACCGGATATCGCGCCCGCGAGGGCCGCGGCACCGGGCTGCAGGTTCAACGCGCTCGCGTTGCCACCGATGTCCGCCGAAGCCACCGCGGTGCCCGCACCGCTTTGATCTGTTGCCCGAGCCGTGCTGCCCGGACCCGCCTTGGCACCACAGCCCCCGTTGCCCTCGACGTGGATGACGTTGTGCCCGTTGGACACCTCGCATATCAACGGGTCGGCCGATGCCGTACCCAGCCCGCCAAATCCGGCCAAGGCCAACGCTCCGGCACCGATCAACCCGGCCACTGCAAGCCGAGATCGAGAGCGTGAGCAGACGCCAAAAATACTTGAATCAAACAAGTTTCGCCCCATCAAGACTGTCAAAGGAGATACAGGCCCCACCGATTCGAGGCCCAGGAAGAACCCGGCCGCCTCACTGCGCACCGACCACTGGGACAGACCATACTCCCCCGCCTGCGGTTCGCACCAAGATTCGATGGCAACGCTTCGGTCACAAAGAACGGGCGCCGACGCCGCGACCAAACCCGGCCGATTCCGAGGCGAATCAGTGTAATTTTCTCTCCATGGCAGTGAACGCAAAAACCGAATTCGACATCGATGCACCGCCGGCCGTGATCATGGAGATCCTGCTCGACGTGGAGTCTCTACCCGACTGGTCTGGTCCACACAAGAAGGCCGAAGTCCTCGAAGAGTATGACGACGGTTCCCCGAAGAAGGTGAAGCTCGAACTCCAGGCCTTCGGCATGACCGATCACCAGTTGCTCACGTACTCATGGACCGAGAACACCTGTACCTGGGATCTCATCGAGGCCGACCAGCTGTCCCATCAGCACGGGCAGTACACGGTGACGCCCAAGGGCGAGGGGTCACACATCGAGTTCGATCTCGATGTGGACCTGAAGATCAAGCTCCCCGGCCTCCTGGTCAAGCAGGCCCAGAAGACAGCGCTGAACACTGCCCAGAAAGGTCTCAAGGAAGAAGCCAAACGCAGACTCGCGTGATCGGGTTACTTCGCCATCCAGAGCCGCCTGCGCACGACTCCCCGCATCTGCTCGACCGCATTCGGTGAGAGCTGTTCAGGCGGACTCTGCCGCAAGAGGTCGTTCACGGACGCAAAGTAGTCGCGATCCGACATCCCGAAACGCTCATGAATCTGCTCAGACGGCCCACCGCCGAGGGGATACCACCGGACTTCGAAGTCCAGCATCTCCTGCGTATTCGGTACCAAGACCCACTCCCTTCAACATGTGACCAGCGCCACTGATCAGTGACTGTAGTCACAGGGTAGCGCGTCGCGCCAGTGGGTACAGCTGTTGAAATCTTAAGAATCGAAGAACGATTGGGGCGAGAGGACCACGACTCGAATTACGCGTGCCTCTGGGCTAATTGAGCGATCCGGTTGTCGCGGTCGGCGGCGTGGTGCGCCAGCATTGCCAGGCGTGCACCGTCCCGATCACGATCGCGCACCGCCGTGAGAATCTCGCGATGCTCGTCGATCGGACGCTCGAACGCACCGTCGGAATGCGAGGGCTTCCACGGTGCGCCGAGCTTGATCTGGGCGTCCAGCCGATCGAGCAGATCGGTCATCGTCCGGTTGTGCGCCGCCTCGCGCAGGGCGGTGTGCCACTGCCGCAACGCGAGGCGGATATCAACCGGGTCCGGCTGCGCCGTCGACCGATCCTGCGCGTCCTGAAGGCGGAGCAGGTCGACGTCGGTGCGACGCTCGGCCGCCGCCGACGCCACCGCGGCGTCGAGCACGGCCTGGGCTTCGAAGAGCTCGAGCAGTTCGTCGTCGCCACGCTGGGTGATCATGAATCCGCGGCGAACCGGTTCGATCAGTCCATCCTGCGCCAGCAATGCCAGCGCTTCCCGGACCGGGGTGCGAGAGACTGCGAAGTCCTCACTGAGCACCCCCGGGATCAACGGTTTGTCGACGGAGTAGGCGCCCGCCAACAGATTCTCGCGAAGTTTGCGATAGATCCCGTTTGCGTGGCTGTCCATCAGAGCTCGTCGAAACGGGGCAGCAGATGCTCGGCGACCTGCCGTGCCTCCTCGGCCAGCGGCCAGCCGGCCAAGATCAGCGACGTGATGCCGACGGCATCCTTCAGGCGACGTACGGTGCCGGTGATCGAGTCGGGGTCGCCGACGAAATAGAGAGCCGATGAGCGGGACCCGAAGATGTCCAGCGGCGACCATGCGGTGATGCCTGCGTAGAGGCCCTCATCGACCTGCAATTCGGAGGGCTCCGGAAAACGGTTGGCCCGCAATGCATCAACCCATCCCTGACGCTGCGCATCAGGCGCGGTGTATGTGAGCAGACTGTGCTCGCCACCGGTGCGCTTCTTGACCGCGACATCGAGGGTGTCGCGGACTGCGTCGATGCCGGCACCGGTGAACACCGTGTAGAACTTCTCGAGCGCGTCGGCAGCATCCGGGCGCACGATCACGCCACCGAGAGCACCGATGGAATCGAACTGTCGGCCTGCGGCCGAGACCGCCGTCTTTGCGGCCTCGATCCTGGGGGCCAGCTCATGCGCGGGACGCAGCATCGTCAGGTAGTTGTGGATGGTCGCTCCGGCGTGCTCGAGGCCGGCCGGCGAATCTCCGGTGCCCCACAGGTCGATCACGTCCTGGGTCGGCTCGATGCGGACCGGTGAATTGTGGAAGTTCGAGTCGGTTCCCGCGCGGTAGTGCTCGAGCACCTCGGCCCAGTACTTGGTGCTGCGGGTGTACCGATCGTCATGATCGGCCTTCACGCCGTAGGGGCCCACCCGGTCGTCGGTGCCGTTGATCACGTTGATGTCGAGGCGACCGCCGCTGAAGCGATCGAAGGTGAGTGCCTTTTCCGCGAAGGCCTTCGGCGGGATGACACCCGAATAGGTGGCGACCAGGAAGCGCATCCGACTGGTCACGGCTGCGGCGAACGACGCCGAGGTGAACGGATCATTGGGCCAGGTGGCGACCAGCGCCCCGTAGAAACCGCCGTCGTCGATGGCCTGGGCGAGTTCCCGGTAGTGCTCGAAATCCGGCGGGTAGAGCCGACCCGGAGTCCACGGATAGTCACCATTCGCCGTGGTCAAGTACCAGAGCGTGCGGAAGCCAGCGTTACCACTGGAGTCGTTCGAGGCCATTACTGCACAGATCCCTTCATTGCTTACAACGCTCCCGATTCTCTCGGTCGGAGCACCGAGCGTCACCCATTCAAATCATCTGGATTTTAATGCGTGCACAATCATCCCGATGAATGTAGCTGTATACACATGCCGCAACCAGGCCCGGGAAGCATGAACACCGACCAGGACACCCCTGGGTTGTTCACGTCTGCGCAGTGGCTGAAGGAACATCGGGCCGACCCGAGGCTCGTGATCCTCGATGCCTGCGTCACCCGCGATGTCCATCCTGACGACACCAGCACCTATTCGACCGGGCTGCCCACGTACCGCGAGGGCCACCTGCCCGGTGCCGTCCACGCCGACCTCGTCGACGACTTCTCCGATCCCACGGCAGCGGCACCCTTCACCCGACCCACCCGGGAACAGCTGGCCGCCGCTCTCGGCCGCCACGGCGTCGGCGCGGATTCGACAGTGCTGGTCTACGACCACCTCAACGGGATCTGGGCCGCGCGATTGGTCTGGGTATTGCACAGCTACGGGTTCGCCGCCGCCTCCGTCCTCAACGGTGGGTTCGACACCTGGCGCGAGATCGGTGGCGCCATCGAGACCGGAGAGCGCACCCCGACACCGACCACTCCCCCGGAGCTCTTCGCCGAGCCCGGCTACTTCGCCGACGCCGACGACGTCCGGGCGCTGGGACCGGAATCAGAACTGATCAACGTTCTTCGGCCAGAGGTCTTTTCCGGTGAGGAAATGCCGTACGGCCGGGCCGGACACATCCCGGGAAGCGTGAACCTGCCCTTCGCCGACCTGGTCGACCCCGACGGAACCGAAATCAATCTCGACCGGGCACGTCGTGCAGCCGAGTCACTCCACCCGGGACCGGTGGTGACCTATTGCGGTAGCGGCATCACCGCCTCCGGATACGCACTGGCGCTGCGCGCGTCAGGCCGCGACGACGTCCGCGTCTACGACGGTTCGATGTCCGAATGGGCGGCAGACCCCCACAATCCCCTCACCACATCACTGTGACCATCACTCCCCGACACGAAGGACAGACCATGACCACGCTCGAACCGACCCGCGTACCCGACGTCGATGCGGTCATCGACGCGCTGCTCGAATTGCGTTCGCGGACACCGCTGGTGCACGCATTGACCAACTACGTGGCAGCCGGGTTCACCGCCAACGTCCTACTCGCCGCAGGCGCCAGCCCGGCCATGGTCGACAACGTGGAAGAGGCCGGCCTCTTCGCCGGAGTCGCCGACGCAGTGCTCATCAACCTCGGAACACCCCAGTCGGCCCTGCACGACTCATACGTCGCCGCCGCGACCTCGGCCCACGAATCCGGCACACCATGGGTACTCGATCCGATCGGCGCCGGCGGACTGCCCTGGCGCGGCGAGCTCGCCCGAGAACTGCTGGCCCAGCACCCGAGAGTGATCCGCGGCAACGCATCTGAGGTCATCGGCCTGCACGGCCTCGATGGTGGCGGCCGCGGCGTCGACAGCTCGGCCGATCCGGCCGCAGCAGTGGAAGCGGCTCGGGCCCTGCTCGCTTCCGCTGACGCCGTCTCGGCCTCCGGCCCTGTCGATCACGTTGTCGGCGCCACCGGCACCACCCACAACCTGGTCAAGGTGGGCGGCGGACATTCACTGCTGACCAAGGTCACCGGCACCGGATGCTCATTGGGCGCGCTGGTCGCGGCATATGCCGCAGTCACCCCCAACGGATTGACGGCCGCGGTGTCCGCGCACACCCACGTTGCGGTCGCGGCAGAGATCGCCGCCGAAAAGACCTCGGCGCCAGGATCCTTCGCGGTTGCCTACCTCGATGCACTCCACGATCTGGGCCCCGACGACATCCGGTCGCGAGCCCAGATCAGCGGAGCCCTGCTCAGCTGACCTGGCCGTAGAAACGTTCGGCGTATAGGCGGATCACCAGTCGACGTTCGTCCACCATCGCCTGGGCATACTCGTCCCAGTCGGGGTGTTCACCGGAGATGTCGCGGTAGAGGTCGATCAGTTCCGAGATCGTGTCGTCGTCGGTTGCCTGTGCGGCGACCGGGCTCAGTTCCACCCGACCCTCGGCGACCACATACGACCAACCGTCCTCGCTGCTGACCTGAAAACTCGCGCGCGGATCACGGCGCAGATTGGCGACTTTCGCCCGTCCATCGGTGGACGAGATCCGGAAGACACGCTCGCGTGGGTCGAATGAGTAAGCCACCGTGGATAATTGCGGCACCCCGCTGCTCCGGATCGTGGCGAGGGTGCCGCGGCTGTGTTCCGAGATTAACTCGATGAGTGCCGGGTTGTCGGTCATACGTCGAAATACTCCTCATCGGTGACGTGTTCGAGCCAGGTCGTGGTCTCGGCCGGATCGTCGGCGTTGTCGAGCATCGCCAGATGTTCCATGAACGAATCCGGCGCAGCTCCGTGCCAATGCTCCTCGCCGGGAGGACAGTACAGCGTTTGCCCGGTCCGCGCCTCGATCTTCGGTCCGCCGCGCGACTGCACCCAGGCAATGCCCGAGGTGATGTGCAAGGTCTGACCCAGAGCGTGGGAGTGCCACGCGGTGCGGGCGCCGGGCGCAAACCGCACCATCGCGACGGTCATCCGCTGGCCGCCCTCGCGGGGTTTGGCAATCGGGTCGAGCCAGACGTCGCCGGTGAAGTACTCGGGTGGATTCTTGGTGGTCGGTATACGTGGATCGATGTCCATGAAGGATCAGGCCTCCGGGATGTTCATGCCAAAGGACTCACGAGTGATCGCCTCGGGTTCGGGGCCACCGCGTATACCGGTGTCGAGTGCGTCGATGGCGGTGAGTTCGTCGGCGGAGAGTTCGAAGTCGAAGATGTCGAAGTTCTCTGCGATCCGTGATGGTGTCACCGACTTCGGGATGACCTGCCGCCCTTGCTGCACATGCCACCGCAGCATCACCTGAGCCGCAGTCTTGTCATGCGCCTTCGCGATCGCGACGATGGTCGGGTCCTTGAGTGTCGAGCCTTTCGACCCGTCGCGGTAGAAGGTGATGCCGCCGATCGGAGACCACGCCTGCGTGAGGATCCCGTGCTCGGCGTCGGCTGCGAGCACATCGGGTTGCTGGAAGTAGGGGTGCACCTCGATCTGGTTGATCGCGGGCACAACCGATGTCGCGTCCAACAGGCGGGTGAGGTGCTCACGCATGAAGTTGCTGACACCGATGGCGCGAACCTTGCCGTCGGACAACAACTTTTCCAGCGCCTTGTACGCGTCGATCGTGAGATCGAACTCGCTCGGCAACGCCTGATGCAAGATCAGCAGATCGATCTGATCGACCCGGAGTTTGCCTGCGGCCTTGTCGAACGCGTGCAGTGTCGCGTCATACCCGTAGTCGCTGATCCAGACCTTGGTCTCGATGAAGATGTCCGACCGGTCGAGGTCCGACCGGCTGATCGCTTCACCGACACCCTGCTCGTTGAGGTAGGCACCCGCGGTGTCGATGTGGCGGTAGCCGACCTCCAGCGCGGTGGACACTGCGGTAGTCGTCTCATCTGGCGGTGTCTGAAATACCCCAAAACCTATTGACGGCAGTGTGATTCCATTGTTGAGAACATAATTTGAAGGAGCCATGAATTCCACCGTAGCCTTCTACCGCACCCCCAGACAGTGACTGCGAGTACCTGGTTTCGGCGGTGCGGTCACGGCCGGAGCGCAACCTTCAATGTCTCTGGCGAATACATCGCCACATAGGTACGTCGATGACCCGGACATCTCCGGCACCGTACATATATGTGGCTTTCATACACTCCGGTTGCCCTCTGTCCTGCCGTTTTCTGGAGTCACAGTTGTGCCGGGTAACGCCAGTACCTCCCTTGGATTCGCGGCGATGCCTACGGTGGAGACATGAGTTCCGCCGAGCTGCGCACCGAGATCCGCGATTTTCTCAGCTCGCGGCGTGCGCGTATCACCCCCGAGCAGACCGGCCTTCCTGCCTACGGCGGCAACCGCCGGGTCAAGGGTCTGCGCCGCGAGGAGGTGTCCCTGCTGGCAGGCGTGTCGGTCGACTATTACGTGCGGATGGAACGGGGAAACCTCTCCGGTGCCTCCGACAGCGTCCTTGGTTCCCTGGCCGGCGCATTGCAACTGGACGAGGCCGAACGCGATCACCTGTTCGCGCTCGCCCGCCAGTCTCAGGAGAGTTCGGCGACCCGCCGCCAACGGACCCCACCGACCACCGTTCGCCCGGCGATCCAACAGGTGCTCGACGCCATCACGGACGCACCGGCCTGGGTTCGCAATGGCCGCCACGACATCATCGCGATGAACCAGCTGGCCCGCGCGCTCTACTCACCGGTACTGGCCGACCCCCGCCGCCCGACCAACACCACGCGATTTGTCTACCTGCAGCCCAGCGCTGCCGAAGAGTTCTTTGTCGACTACGACCAGATCGCCAGAGACGCCGCTGCCATGCTCCGGCTCGAAGCCGGCCGCAACCCCCACGACAAGGGCCTCATCGCACTCGTCGGGGAACTGTCCACACAGAGCGAATTGTTCCGCAAACGTTGGGCCTCACAAGACGTTCGTTTCCATCGGAGCGGCCGTAAACGCTTGCGCCACCCCATTGTCGGCCAACTCGACCTGGACTTCGAAAGCATGGAGTTCCCTTCCGAACCGGGCCTACATCTCAACATCTACACCGCGGCCGCGGGCACACCCACCGCCGATGCACTGAAACTGCTCGCCTCCTGGGCGGCCGGCCATGAGCAGCTCGAAACCGAACACCAACCGGTGCGCAAACCTTCGTGAGTTCCCTTCCTGCTCAATAGATTCAGCGGAAAGAGGTGTCGGAGGGCTCGGCGGCCGGCGGGTTGGTGCGCGCCAGTGCCTCCAGGTACCAGCGGCCCCCGAGCGCTCCGGGCACTTCCACCGCATGGTCGAGGGCGAAGTCGACGATGCGCCGGGCGCCGGGGACCGCGGCGGCACGATCTGCAGACCAGTCGGTGACGGCGGCTCCGGTCAGCTGAAGCACGTCGCCGGTATCCCAATTCACAAACAGGAGTCCGGCGTGCGGGTCGGCGTCGAGGTTGCCGAGAGTGTTGTACATCGAGTTGCCGCGGTAATCCGGCCAACTCAGGTGATGCTCGTCGACGACGGTGACGAATCCGGGATCACCTCCGCGGTGCGAGACGTCCGCGCCGAAACCCTCGTGGCTGGTGGCGACGAAGAACGTGTCGGCACGACGGATGAGTTCGCTTTGTGAGCTGTCGATTCGGTCGAAGTGCCTGACCTGACGCTCACTCGAATCCGACTCTGCCAGAGCTCCATCGGGCTCGCGGGTGCTGATGTATTTGGGGCAGTTGGCGTAGACCTGCTCCGTGTGTAGTTCCAGCACGCCGGCATTCATTCGGCCGATCCCATTGATGCGCATGCGCCGACGGGTCCCGGGTTCGATCGCGAGCAAGCCCAGCGCCAGCGGTCCCTCGGCCAGTGAACTCTCGAGGGGGTCACCGGCCGACGGTTGAGCGTCCACCCGGACGGTGCGGCTATCCGGTGTGGAGATGAAGCCGGGATCACCGGCCAGGACGCTGGCCCATACTGCGCCACCGAGGGCGCGGTGCCCCACGAACAGCAGGCGCTGCTGTCCTAGGAACTCGGCCGCGACCTCGGGGATTTCTGGCTGGATCATTCCTCGACCGACCCGGGATGCGATCTCGAGTTCACCCGCCCGAGCCTGCACACGCAGTTCTCCGTCATGAAAAGTTGACATCGGAATCCTCAATGGTCAGAAGAAGCCGCAGGTCGGTGCGGCGCCGGACGGCGCGAAGGCATGTTCACCCAGGCCGGAAGGGGTGTAAACCTCGAGCCGCGTTCCGTCTGGATCTTCGAAGAAGATGCCACCGGACGACGCTCCCTCGCCATGCAGGACGACGCCGTCGTAGTACAGCGCGGTGCCCAGCTCGCGGAGGCGCGTTTCGATCGCCCGAACCTGGTCGATATCTGTCGCCTGGAACGAGAGGTGGTGCAGACCGGGGGCGGCGGGGTTGAAACGACCCTCGCTCTGCTGCCACAGCGTGACAAGCAACGCGTTGTCGTCGCCGAGAAACACCCAGCGCCGATCACCGTCGGTGCCCTCGCCCTTCACGTCCCATCCGAAGACCTGCTGATAAAAGCTGGTGGAACGGTCGGCATCGGTGACGTTCAGGCCGACATGTCCGGTCGACAAGTGTGGTGTCGTCGTGGTCATTGCGTTCCTCCAAGTGATTCCTCGATGGCTATTCTGTCTATATGAAGTTAGACGGTTACATTGAAGGCGTCAACAGCTACAACACCGTTCGCGCTGGCGGAGCTAATTGCCTGACGACGGTTACGGCGGGTGGCGGATATACTTCCGAGGTGGTGAATCGACCGCTCACGGGGGAGCCATTGCCGTTGGACCTGGCCAACACGTTGTGGGTAATTTCCGGCGAGTCGCATGACGCCCTGGAGGACCCCGACTTCGTAACCGAGTGGATGGCATCTCATGGTGGTCCAGAGGTTCCCGACCTTCGGCGCGCCACGCAAGCACTTGTTTCAGCTCGCTGTGCCATTCGGACGGCGCTGACACGACCTTCCGACTCCGCCGACTACGACGCCCTCAATACGTTGCTAGCTCGCGGTCATCTCAGAGACAGGGTCGATGCCGCCGGCGTCCACAGCGTCACCGAAGTGGACGACCCTCACCAGTGGCTGGCATGGAACGCTGCGCACACGTTGGTCGATCTACTCAGAACCCAACCACACCGCATCAAGCCTTGCGGCGGATGCGTGCTCTGGTTTTTGGACACCACGCGCAGCGGCACGCGGAGATGGTGTTCCATGGAAGCCTGCGGTAACCGCGCGAAGGTCCGACGTCACCGCGACGGATCTCTCTGAGCGATCCGGAACCGGACTGGTACTCGAATCACGGTGAGGCACAGAACTCTTCACGTAGCGGTCGTTCCGGGCACCGACTCCGCCGGTTTTCGAAGACCGAGAGGTGTGCCGGCCGGGGGTTACTCCGGCGCGCCGATGTTGAGCTCGTCGGGATGTGCACCCACACGAACGCCGTCGTCGAGGGTCGCGATGTCAGCGAGGTCTGCGTCACTGAGTTCGAAGTCGAATACGTTGATGTTCTGAGCAATTCGGTCCGGATTGACCGATTTCGGAATGACGATGAGCCCGTTCTGCAGATGCCAGCGGATGAGAACCTGCGCGGGCGATTTGCCGTACTGCTCCCCCACCCGCGCGATGATCGGGTCGGTGAGCAATGTGTTCGGCTTGGAGTTCGGTCCCCAGCCAGAATTGCTGGTTCCGCCAAGTGGACTCCACGATTCGACCGCGATCCCGTGCTTTGCGGCTGCCGCCCGGACCGCCTGCTGAGGTAGGTGCGGATGGAGTTCGACCTGATCGACGGCGGGTAGTCCGCCGCGGCTCACCAGCAATTCCAGGTGATGCGGCTCGAAGTTGCAGACACCGATCGCCTTGGCACGACCCGATTCGGCGATGGTTTCGAGCGCATCCCAGGTCCGCAGCAGACGCGCGTCATCCTGCAGGGGCCAGTGGATGAGGTACAGGTCGACGTAGTCCAAACCCAAGCGCGACAAGCTCTTGTCGAACGCGCTCAATGCCGGCTCATACCCCTGGTCGGCATTCCACAGCTTTGTCGTGACGAACAGTTCTTCGCGCGGGACACCAGCATTCGCGATGGCCCGGCCGACACCCTCTTCATTGCCGTAAACCGCGGCGGTGTCGATGTGCCGGTAGCCGGCATCATCGATCGCCGACCGGACCGCCAGCTCGGTCTCGTCGTTGGTTGCCTGCCAAACACCCAGCCCCAGTTGGGGAATCGTGGTGCCCGAGTTCAATACGATGGTAGGTACTTGTGCGGCCATATGTCCACCTTACTGTCTTTCGCCCACGGCGATCGAACATAAAGCAGGTCAGCGCCAAACCGCCGGCCGCGGTGGTGCTGCCGCCCGGCCCGCCAGTGAAACTGGGGCAGACTTCCCGTGGGCAGCAGCACTACGCGTTTTCACACTATGGAGTTGTCAATATTCCTGCGCGGTCCCGACGCTAGGTCGGGTGCGACAGAGTAAAGCGGTCGAGCGATCAATCGGGCCCGGTGAATCAGGCTGCGAGGGTGAGTGTTCTGCGGTTGTAGGCCGGTAATGGCCTTCGCTGCGGATCGATCGCTGCCGGCGGGATCAGCCAGGGATGTCCGTCCGATCCCATGATCACATCCCAATCGGTGTTGTGGACGGCCTGATGGCAGCTGCGGCACAACAGACAACCATTCTCGAGGGTCGTGAGGCCACCGTCTATGAAATGTTGAATATGGTGACAATCAGCCCAGGTCGCCGGACCTCCGCACTTCACACAGCATGTATCGCGGATGATGATCGCCTTGCGCACGAGCCCGGTGAACAGGCGTTTGGGTGGGCTCAGATCAATCGGCACTTCTTCCCCATCGAGAGTGATTGAGGTGATCGCCGAGTCACAGGCCAGCGCGGCGGCGGTCGCTTCAGTGATCGGACCCATCCATCGCAGTGACGCTTTGTCAGGGTGATCGGCGGGAATGGTGACCATCACTTCGGTCCGCGGTGCCGATACCAACATTTGGCCGCCGCCGCCGCAGTCCAGGAGTTGATGCAACGCGTCGGCGCGGCATTGGGTGGGGCTGCGATTGTCGTTACTGCCGTCGGGTTGGGGATGTGGTTTGCTCCATAAGTCCAAGGCGGAGAACAACTTTTCCCCGATCACTGCATCGATATCAAACTTC
This sequence comes from Williamsia sp. Y853, assembly GCF_056786495.1. Classification (NCBI taxonomy): domain Bacteria; kingdom Bacillati; phylum Actinomycetota; class Actinomycetes; order Mycobacteriales; family Nocardiaceae; genus Williamsia; species Williamsia sp. Y853. The sequence continues at coordinate 198,656 of NZ_JBXCJC010000004.1, read as the reverse complement.
CCAACGAGCCGTCCTTCAGAATTGGTCACATAGTCGAGGCTGTTGAGTGTGCTGTCTTCGGCCGGCGGCAGACCGCCTGCGTCTTTCGCAATCTCGTTGCCGATACCGCGCGCGGTGGCGCTGATGGCGGCGGGCGTGGATCCGGAGATGGCATGACTCAACAGTTTCCGCTCATATTCGACGCTCTCCTCGGCGGTCGCCGGGTCGTCGGATCGGCCGGTTATGTGCGCGACCCCTTTGACCACCGCGTCCACATGTTCGGGCGATAGGAATCCGTCGCGTGAATACCCGGCAGTCCGATCCAGGCCGGACAATCCCGCGCCGATACGTATCCACCGATACGCCGATGATGGTGCTGAACCGTTGGCTTGCAACAATTTTGATGTTGTCGACACGGTTTTGCGTGCAATACCCGACTGGTCGATCATTCCCGCGCAGACTGCGAGTTGATGTTCGGTCGCGTTGCGTAGGGTGATCAAATCTTTCACCACACCGACCACCAGATTCGGGTCAGCGGGTAGTGCCGACTCAACCAGGTCGTCGACCATATCGAGAAGTTGCATAACGGGACCTCCAGGCAGGAACCAATAAGACGTGACCAATTCTCCGGGGAAGTGTTTGCTCGCGACTCGCCATATCTGCATGAGCAACTGATTCCAAACTACCTGTTCGAACATGCATTCGCAAGGGCAATCGTCGATCAATCCGGTTGATACACAACAGCATTCGTTCGCAACACAAACGTTCATCGCTGGCCGAAGTCCGTCTTCGGTAATGTCGGCAGGGGCTCCGACGCGCAAAGGTTCGATAGGCCGAGCGGGCACTTAGTCGATGGTCAGCACGATCTTGCCTTGGATATGCCCGCGGGCGGCCCGTTCATGGGCCTGTTGCGCGTGCGCCAGCGGGAAGCTGCTGTCGATGGCGACTCGCAGAGTTCCGTTGGCCATCAAATCGGCGAGCTCGGCGAGCTGCGCACCGTTCGAGCGGACCTGGGTCGACGTGACCGTAACACCCAATTCTGCGTTCTCCTCGTCGTCGAACTCGCCGAAGTAGACCGGGTAGAGGGATCCACCACGTTTGAGGGTGCGCAGGAAACGTCGACTGTCGGGACCCCCGACGGCGTCCAGGACGAGGTCGACGCCCGCGGCGACTTCTTCGGGTCGGTCGGTGGTGTAGTCGATGAACTCGTCGGCACCGAGTTCGCGCAAAAAACTCTGGTGGGCGCCGGAAGCCACGGCGATGACGCGGGCTCCCTTCCACTTGGCCAGTTGGACAGCAAGATGTCCCACGCCGCCTGCGGCGCCATTGACAAGGACGGTGGTATCGCTGTCGAGTGCCACCGGTCGGTGCCGAGCCTCTTGGAACGGGGATGGGTGGTCGTGCCCGAGCGCGATCAGGAACTGCCACGCCGTCAAGCCCGACATGGCCAGACCTGCGGCGTGGACGTGGTCGACGGCGGCCGGTTTGTGAGCAAGGTCTGACGCCGGCGCGGTGACGTACTCAGCGTATGCGCTGCCCTGCAAGGAGGTTGGGAACCGGAGGAGTCCGAACACGTCGTCTCCGACCGCGAAACCTTCGACATCGGTCGCGACGGCTTCTATGACGCCGGAGACATCGGTCCCTGGTATGAGCGGGAGTGTCATCGGGGGCTTGAGCTCGGGAGGCACGTTGGGCATCCCTTCACGCGCATACCAGTCGGGCGGGTTGATGCCGACCGCGTGGACTCGGATGAGCACCTCGCCGGACTTTGGCTCGGGAACGGTCACGTCGTCGTTGCGCAGTACCGCCGGGCCGCCGAACTCGTGCAGCCGGATCGCCTTCATCGTGCTCGTGCTTGTTGTCATCGTTCTCTCATTTCTACCGATCAGGTGCAATGCGTGACGCAGAGCTTGTTAGTGGGAAGAACCGTCAATATTGTTGTCGGACAACGACACTGTCGCTTCTTGGATCTCACTGAAGCGACCGTCTGCGTCGTGTCGAGCGAATAGGTAGACCTCGGTGCGAACGGGCGTTCTGTCCAACATCTGAATCTCGATTGTGTGGTGTCGGCGTAGAGCGAGCCATCGGTCAGCTCTTCGTGAACTCCGATGGTCCCGCTCGCCACTCATGTCAGGTCCTTGTTTCCGGCGTGGAGGGTAAGCTATCGGAGCACTGCTCCGAATATATGGAGCACTGCTCCGTTTGTCAAAGGGAGACCATGCGCGCCGACGCCAGGAAGAACTACGATCAGCTACTCGGGGTCGCGCGCACTGTCGTGACCGAGCAAGGGGCCGACGCGTCACTGCGCGACATCGCGCGCCGCGCCGAGGTTGGGCTCGGCACGCTCTATCGACACTTTCCGACGCGAGAGGCGCTGCTCGAAGCCTTGCTGCGCAAGAGCTTTCACGAGCTGACGGAACTGGCCGACAAGCTCGAAGCGTCAAGATCGCCCGCGGACGCACTCGTCGAGTGGTTTTGCGAGTGTGTCGCGGTCACGCACGAATATCGTGGCGCCATCACGCCGATGACGGCTGCCATCGAGGACCCCGGGTCTGCGCTCCATGCCTCGTGCGTGACGTTACGCGCGGCGGGCGCGCGACTGCTCTCCCGGGCGCAGGAGACCGGCGTCGCGCGGACCGACATCGATGGCATCGATCTCTTCGCGCTGATCGCAGCACTCGCGTGGCTCAATGACCAAGCCGCGACGGCGCCGCGCGCCGACCATCTCCTGGGGATCATCACGGGAGCAATCCTCAAGGATTGCTCGCGTGGGGACGACACTCATGCACCGGTCACATAAACCGATTCCGGTTCAGATGGCACTTACTTTGGTGTCGACGCCGGGCTGATCTGACGTCACTCCGCGAATCCAGGCTCAGTGGTGCGTCTCGCGCCGTTCGAATTGCCCTCGCAACCGTGACACCATCGCAAGCCGAATCAGCCTGCCAATTCGCCGACCGTCAGGCCACCCCAGATCCCGTACTTCTCGCCATATCGCTCGGCGTGCCTGCGGCATTCCCTCGCTACCGGGCAACTTCCGCAGATCCTCTTCGCGGCGGCTTCGCGACGTCGACGTTCCTTGGCGTATTCACGTCCTGCCGGCGGGAAGAAGATGTTCGAGTCGACGTCCTCGGTTCGGCAACTGCCCTGTACCCGCCAATCCCAGCCGGTCTCTCCCCCGACGTAGACGCCGCCGAATCCGGTCATGCCGTAAAGGCAAGCGGTGCGCGCACCGCCGCCAGATCTTTGGCCAACACGGCGGCTCCGGCCTCGGTTCCGGAGAGTGCCGTGCCCGACACCGGCTGGTACCCGGCCCGACGGAACAGCGCATGCACATCGGACTGATCCGAGCCGGTCTGCACCAGCACGCGGCGATGCCCACGGTCGGCGGCCTCTGCCTCGAGCCGGGCCAGGATCCGACTTCCGAGCCCGCGGCGACGCTGCGCCGCGGCAGTCCAGATCCGGGTGATCTCGGCGGTGTGGCCATCTGCGCGCCGATACTCGCCACCGGCAACCGGGACGCCGTCGGCAACCGCGATCAGAAAGGCGTCGCCCGGCCGGACCCGCAACTTCGCAAACCACCCACACGACGTACCGCCATACCGGCGGCTGTTCTCGATCGCGACCTGCGACAACGCGGTGCGGGCCAGCCGGTCGTCACCGGCGACGCGCACGATCTCGACCTTTGACCGACATGCCTCGATCATCGGCAGTGCCGGCGGGGCCTCCGGATGGACTGCAGCCGCAGCCATCAGCAACTGGTCGACCGACAACAGCTTTCCGACAAACGACATGACTTTGCTCCCTCGACGGTGGTGAAACCATTCAGCCGCGAAATCGCGCGACGGGCGATGGTTAGAACCACGCTGATCCGATGAGCGCGGATCGGGTATCACCTTCGGCACCCTTGTCGTTGGCGCAGATGTACCAACTCTGACGGCCACCGATCACCGATGAAGGAGTCTTCGATGTCGACTACTGCGAGCCTGCATCTTGCAGTCGCGCTGGAAGGGGCCGGCTGGCACCCGGCCGCCTGGCGCGAACCCGATGCCAGACCGGCCGAACTCCTGTCGGCCAAGTACTGGGCCGACCTGATCGCCGACGCCGAACGCGGCCTGATCGACTTCGTCACCATCGAGGATTCCTTCGGACTGCGGCCCGCCACACTCGGCGGGCTCGACGCCCGGACCGACCAGGTCAGTGGCCGCCTGGACTCGGTGTTGATCGCCGCGCGGATCGCGCCGTCGACGTCGAATATCGGCATCATCCCCACCGCTGTCGTCACGCACACCGAACCTTTCCATCTGGCGAAGGCGATCGCCACACTCGACTTCGTGAGCACCGGGCGGGCCGGGGTCCGACTGCAGGTCTCTGCCCGGCAACACGAGGCAAAGCTGTTCGGCCGACGCACCTTTCCCGAGATCTCGTACGCAGATCTGTCCGGTCCGTCGGCAGAGGCCCTGATCGCAGATCTCTTCGAAGAGGCCGGTGATTACGCCGAAGTGGTACGGCGACTGTGGGATTCATGGGAGGACGACGCCGAGATCCGAGATGCCGCAACCGGCCGTTTCGTCGACCGCGACAAGCTCCACTACATCGACTTCGAAGGCCGCTTCTTCAGTGTCCGTGGACCCGCGATCACCCCACGACCCCCTCAGGGCCAACCCGTGATCGCGGCGCTGGGTCATCAGCAGATCCCGTACGAGCTGATCGGCCAGTCGGTCGACGTCGGCTTCGTGACCCCGCACACCGGGGCACAGGCCACCGAGACGATCGCCGCGATCAGATCAGCTCAGGAAACCGCCGGACGCGCGGCGGAAACCGTTCACGTTTTCGCCGATCTGGTTGTCTTCCTTGATGATTCCGCGCAGGAGGCGGCCGACCGCCGGACCCGTCTCGATGAGCTCGCCGGTGCGGAGTATCAGAGCGATGCACTGATCTTCGCCGGTACCGCATCCGGTTTGGCAGACCTGATCGAGGAACTGGCGGCGAGCGGGATCACCGGATTCCGGCTGCGTCCCGGCGCGATCCCCCACGATCTGCAGGCGATCAGCGACGCTGTGGTTCCGGAACTGCAACGCCGCGGCCGGTTCCGCGAGAGCTACACATCGTCCACACTGCGCGGGAATCTGGGCCTGGATCTGCCGGCAAACCGCTACGCAACAGCCAACCATCACTTCTCAGGGGATCTGATCAACCGATGACCAAGCAGGTACACCTCGCGGCGCACTTCCCCGGGGTCAACAACACCACCGTATGGAGCGATCCGGCTGCAGGCAGCCACATCGAGTTCAGCTCGTTCACCCACTTCGCGCAGACCGCGGAGCGCGCCAAGTTCGACTTCCTCTTCCTGGCCGAGGGCCTGCGGCTACGTGAGCAGAACGGGCTGATCTACGACCTCGATGTCGTCGGACGTCCGGACACGTTCACGGTGCTGGCAGCGCTGGCTGCGGTGACCGACAAACTCGGGCTCACCGGGACCATCAATTCCACGTTCAACGAGCCCTATGAGGTCGCCAGGCAGTTCGCGAGCCTCGATCACCTCACCGCCGGACGCGCGGCGTGGAATGTGGTGACCTCCTGGGACGAGTTCACCGGACAGAACTTCCGTCGCGGCGGCTATCTGCCCCAGGAACAGAGATACCAACGTGCACAACAGTTCCTGGAGGTCGCCACCGAGCTGTGGGACTCCTGGAACGACGACGACGTGGTTGCCGATCGCGAGTCGGGTACGTACCTGCGCCGTCCCGACGTCGGCACCTTCGATCACACCGATGACCAGTTCGACATCGCGGGCCAGTTCAACGTGCCGCGCGGTCCGCAGGGGCGTCCGGTCATCTTCCAGGCCGGCGACTCCGAGGATGGTCGCGAGTTCGCCGCCGCGAAGGCCGACGCGATCTTCTCGCGCCATTCCACCCTCGACGACGGACAGTTGTTCTACAAGGACGTCAAGGCCCGTCTGGCCACGTACGGCCGCCGGCCAGAGGACCTGCTGATCCTGCCTGCCGCGACCTTCGTCCTAGGTGACACCGATGCCGAGGCTGCCGAACGGGCTCACGAGATCCGCCTTCAGCAGGTCAGTGGCCAGACCGCGATCAAGTTCCTCGAACAGCTGTGGAACCGCGACCTGTCCGACCACGATCCCGATGGCCCGCTGCCTGCCGTTGATCCGGCACCCGGGGAGAACACGGTCGCGAAGGGCCGTGCCAGTGTGCGCATGCATCGGGACCCGCTGGCTGTCGCGGCCGAGTGGCGCGCCAGGGCCGAGGCCGAGAACCTGACGACCCGCGAACTGATCATCGAGGTCACCGGGCGCCAGGCCTTCATCGGTTCACCGGCAACGGTCGCCGCCGACATCAACAACTTCGTGCAGACCGACGCCAGCGATGGATTCATCCTGGTCCCGCACATCACTCCGGGTGGTCTCGACGAGTTCGCCGACACCGTGGTTCCACTGCTGCAGGAGCGTGGGGTCTACCGGACCGAGTACGAGGGCGACACTCTGCGCGATCATCTCGGCCTACCAACACCCGTCAACCCCCGATGATGTGGCCTTTTGGCGGTGCCGACCTGGGCTTTTACACGCCATAAGGGCACATCATCGGGTCAGCTCTCGCGCTCGACGAGGCGGTGCGGCCAGGCCTCGTCCGGGATGTCCCGCAATCGGCACGGGACATCCTGGGCGGTGAACCAGCCGCGATAGTGAATCAGCTCACCGATCACCGGATTGCGCACGGTCGCGTCCACCCGAAATCGGTTGTGTCGGGCGTCCCAGCCCTCGGCATAGAGCATCCGGGCTGCCATGAACCCACGCATGCCAACTTTGGGGCCTGCGGTGAGCAGCCGCATAGGTCCACTCTCGAACACCAGCGAGCCCTCCTGGTCGACGCTGGCATCCAGCGGCCAGAGCAGTTCCGGTCCATCGCCGAAGTAGTCGACCAGGCCCTCACGACCGTCCACCAGGAGAGAATTCAGCCCCTGGGCACCACTGGTGTAGTTCAGGGATCGCATCACCGCCAGCGACTCCCTGCCGAGTTCGTCTTCATAACAATAGTTGTGCATCGTGAATGGAACCAGGCGGCTCGTTTTTGTCGGCATGGCGTTGCGTTTACCGAAGTGCCGCAGCGCGGTTGACACCAAGGGCGAACTGTAAATCGACTCCATAATTCCGGTGGCCGACTGCGCCAGGTGCGACTTCGAATCAATCCCGTAGCGCCACTGCAAGTTTGGATGCAGACTTTCGAACTCTTGACCCAAGACATTCTGGATGACCGAGCTCACTGCAACCCCCCGTTCCGACAATGCGGCATGAGGACTGAATGTACTACGAACGGCCTGCCTAAAATGTTAGGTCGGAGCACGTATTACCGCACAACACAGAGGAGCATCACGTGAGCACTCAGGTCGAAGAGATGGAGTTCGCTGCCGAGACGCGGCAGCTGCTGGATCTGATGATCCACTCGATCTACTCGAACAAGGATTCTTTCCTTCGCGAGTTGGTGTCCAACGCATCGGACGCCCTCGACAAACTGCGGATGGAGTCGTATCAGGACAAGGACCTCGACGCCGACACCTCCGATCTGCACATCCAGATCTCCCTCGATCCCGAGGCCCGCACCTTCACGATCGCCGACAACGGCATCGGCATGACGCGCGATGAGGTCGTCGACCTGATCGGCACGCTGGCGAAGTCGGGTACCGCCGAGGTCCGCAAGAAGCTGAAAGAGGCCAAGGACTCGGCCGCGTCCGAAGAGCTGATCGGCCAGTTCGGCATCGGCTTCTACTCGACCTTCATGGTGGCCGACAAGGTCACCCTGCTCACCCGCAAGGCCGGCCAGTCCCAGGCCACCCGGTGGGAGTCCGCAGGCGCTGGCAAGTACACGATCGAAGAGGTCACCGATGCCCCGCAGGGCACCTCGGTGACACTGCACCTCAAGCCTGTCGACGCCGAAGACGATCTGCACGACTACACGTCGGTGCCGAAGATCCGGGAACTGGTGAAGAAGTACTCCGACTTCATCTCGTGGCCCATCCGGATGGACGTCACCACCCCGGTACCGCCGAAGGCTGCCGACGACGAGTCCGAAGAGGGTGACGAGGGCGAGGACGAGGCCCCCACCGAGACGACGGTGACCGAGACCCTGAACTCCCAGAAGGCGCTCTGGACGCGTCCGCGCTCGGAGGTCACCGACGAGGAGTACGCCGAGTTCTACCGGCACGTCAGCCACTCCTGGGACGATCCGCTCGAAACCATCCAGATGAAGGCCGAGGGCACTTTCGAGTACCAGGCCCTGCTGTTCATCCCGTCGACGGCACCGTTCGATCTGTTCATGCGCGAACACAAGGCCGGCGTGCAGTTGTACGTCAAGCGGGTGTTCATCATGGACGACTGCGAAGAACTCATGCCCGAATACCTTCGCTTCATCAAGGGCCTCGTCGACGCAGCCGACCTCTCACTCAACGTTTCGCGGGAGATCCTGCAGCAGGACCGTCAGATCAAGGCCATCCGACGACGGCTCACCAAGAAGGTCCTGAGCACCATCAAGGACATGCGGACGAACGACCGTGAGAAGTACGACACCCTGTGGTCGCAGTACGGCCGGGTCCTCAAGGAAGGTCTGCTCTCCGACATCGACAACCAGGCCGCCCTGCTGTCGATCATCTCGCTCAGCTCGACGCACTCCACCGACACCGCAACAACGCTGGCCGAATACGTCGAGCGGATGAAAGACACCCAGAGCCAGATCTTTTACGCCACCGGCGAGTCGCGGGAACAGCTCGAACGCTCCCCCCACCTCGAGGCGTTCAAGGCCAAGGGCATCGAGGTGCTGCTGCTCACCGATCCGATCGACGAGATGTGGATCGGATCGATCACCGACTTCGAGGGCAAGCCGCTGCAGTCGGTGGCCAAGGGCGAGGTCGACCTCAGCGGCGAGGCCGACAAGGAAGAGGACAGCAAGAAGGACGAGGAGTTCGGCGAACTCCTCACCTGGATGACCGGCGTACTCGTCGACGACGTCAGTGCGGTGCGGCTGTCGAGTCGCCTGACCGATTCGGCGGCGTGCATTGTCGGTGAGGCACAGAGCCTTTCACCGGCACTGGAGCGGATGTACCGCGACTCGGGCATCCCGATGCCCGACAGCAAGCGGATCCTGGAACTCAACCCGGACCATCCGCTGACGGTCGGCCTGCAGAAGGCATTCGCCGATCGCGGCGACGACACCGCACTGCGCCAGTCGGCCGAATTGCTGTACGGCGCGGCACTGTTGGCCGAAGGTGGCACACCCAAGCAGCCCGCCGCCTTCAGCAAGACGCTGGCTGATCTATTGACCCGGACGGTCACCGCCGGCTGACCCAACCCCCGATGATGTGGCCTTTTGGCGAACAAAAGCCCAGGTGGGCACCGCCAAAAGGGCACATCATCGGGGTCGGGGAGCCCGTTCAGTGGATCCCGAACTCCTTGATCTTGCGATAGATCGTGGCGCGGGAAAGACCAAGTGCGGCTGCGGCTTCGGCCTTGTTGCCGTTGTTGTCCAACAGACTTCGCACGATCGCGTCGCGTTCCAGCGATTCGATCTGGGACAGTGTTCGCCGGATCGTGGTGCGACATTCCGCCGGGAGATGTTCGACGTCGATGACACCACCCCGTCGCACCGCCAACGTTTCGGTGAGGATGCGGCGTAGTTGGGCAACATTTCCGGGCCACGGATGCTTGCTCAGCGCGCGGGCCGCGGCCGGTGTGAGGCGTGCGGTCGACCCGGGATGGATCTGCTCGATCAGGTAAGGCACCAGGGCATGGAGGTCTTCGCTGCGATGCCGCAGCGCCTGCAAGGTCACCGTGTGTGAGAAGAACGGCAGCAGCGTTGCCTCGACTTCGCTGCGTTCGGTGTTTCCGCTGGTGGTCGCCGCAACCCACCCCGTCCCCTCCACCGACTGCAGCAGAAGAGCCACCGGATCCACCAACAGCGTTGGTAGCCTGTCGATATCGGCAAGCAGAACGTTGAAGGCATCACTCGATTCGAGCTCCGCGGACAGCAGGTCCAGGTACCTCTCGTGGTCGGCGGCATCACGGATCCCGAGCGCCAGCAGATGGGTGGCCGGGGCCAGTTTGTGCGCGGCCGCGGTCACCAGGGTGGACCGCCCGGTACCGGGTTCACCCTCGACGAGCACCCAGTGCCGGTCGGCGTAGCAGCGTCGCACCTGGTTGTAGCTACGCCGAAGCGAAGCGCTGTTTCCGACGAGTCCGGCCGGCAGGGGTTCTCCCTCGATCCAGGTCGGCGACGGAGACGGGGCAACCCAGGCGTCGGGGAAGTCGTCCACCGTCACGTGAAACACGATATTCACTGCACCGGAACGTATTTCGTCGCGATCGGCCACCGAGACCCGCGCGTTCCGTCCGCTCGGCAGCTGCGCCACCAGGGTTCGCGTCGCGGCGACGGCCTGCACGTCGAGCGCGTGTTCGAGCAAAGCCGTCTGGTCGCGTGCGTCCAGGGTCCGCCGCAGATAGGCATTCATCAGGACCATCTCACCGGCGACGGCGAGGACGCCGCGGCTGTAGCGGCGGGCCGTCGTGAGGTAGGTGGTCAGCAGAGCGGTCTCGCGTTCGTTGGCCTGGCTCAGCAACTGATTCTCGATCTGCCTGCTCGCCGACTTCGCGAGCGACAACAGCAGCGGATTGGCATGCTCGGCGCGACAGGTCATGTCGAGCACTCCGAGGAGCGCACCGGAATTCGGATGCCGGATCGGCACGCCCGCACACGCCAACGTCCCGAGCTCTCCGACGTAATGTTCGCTACCGAGGATGTACGTCGGCTGCCGGGTCTCGATGGTGGTCCCGATGCCGTTGGTACCGACAAACTGCTCGGCGTAGCTGTACCCCCTCGCCAGCTTCACCTCATCAAGGGTCCGGTTGATCCCGGCATCGGAGGAGAACCGCTCCAGGATGAGCCCCTCCGCCGACGTCAGGATCACGCTGACGGGCTGGCTCGCCATGTCATCGGTGATCGACTTCAACACCGGGCTCGCGGCGTTCATCAGCGGGGTGTCGAGGTCGGGTTCCCGAACGAACGGCAGTTCGACCCGGTCGACATGGATGTGCAGTGCTTGCGATCGCCGCCACGAATCCAGGACCGCAGGCCGCACCAGGTGGGCTCCTGGCCCATCTGCCGCCAGAAATTCCTCACGGGCCAGCTGCCGCTCCCCTGCTGACCAGCCACGATCGACGAAACTCGACATCCTCGCAGGTCACCTCCATGACCGGCTGTCAACTTCCGGTCTGCCGCAATCGTAGAAGCGTCTCGGAATGAGACGCGTCTCACATTGAGACGTACTAGCCATCGTAACGAGTGTGTCATCGGTCACAGGGAGCTTTGCGGCTCTCGCCATCGACCACCCGCGTGCTCGAACGAGGAGGACTGCGTTGAGCAGACAGAGTCTGAGCAAGGCACACAAAAAGATCACAGAACTGTCCTGGGAGCCGACCTTTGCCACGCCGGCCACCAGATTCGGCACCGACTACACGTTCGACAAGGCACCCAAGAAGGATCCGCTCAAGCAGATCCTCCGCTCCTACTTCCCCATGGAGGAAGAAAAAGACAACCGCGTCTTCGGCGCGATGGACGGCGCGATCCGCGGCAACATGTTCCGTCAGGTCGAAGAGCGCTGGATGGAATGGCAGAAGCTGTTCCTCTCGATCATCCCGTTCCCGGAGATCTCCGCGGCCCGGGCCATGCCGATGGCAATCGACGCGGTCCCCAACCCTGAAATCCACAATGGGCTGGCGGTGCAGATGATCGACGAGGTCCGGCACTCGACGATCCAGATGAACCTCAAGCGCCTCTACATGAACCACTACATCGATCCCGCCGGGTTCGACATCAGTGAGAAGGCGTTCGCCAACAACTACGCAGGCACCATCGGCAGGCAGTTCGGCGAGGGCTTCATCACCGGTGACGCGATCACCGCGGCCAACATCTATCTGACAGTGGTCGCAGAGACCGCATTCACCAACACCTTGTTCGTCGCGATGCCGTCGGAGGCGGCCGCCAACGGTGACTATCTGTTGCCGACGGTCTTCCACTCCGTCCAGTCCGACGAGTCGCGGCACATCTCCAACGGCTACTCCATCTTGTTGATGGCATTGGCCGACGAGGACAACCGCCAACTCCTCGAACGCGATCTCCGGTACGCCTGGTGGAACAACCACTGTGTGGTGGACGCGGCGATCGGCACGTTCATCGAGTACGGCACCAAAGACCGTCGCAAGGATCGTGATTCGTACGCCGAGATGTGGCGGCGGTGGATCTATGACGACTACTACCGCTCCTACCTCATCCCGTTGGAGAAGTACGGTCTCAAGATCCCGCACGATCTGGTCGAGGAGTCCTGGAACCGCATCGTCAACAAGGGCTACGTCCACGAGGTCGCCCAGTTCTTCGCCACCGGCTGGCCGGTGAACTACTGGCGCATCGACGCGATGACCGACGACGACTTCGAGTGGTTCGAGTACAAGTACCCGGGTTGGTACAACAAGTACGGAAAGTGGTGGGAGGCCTACAACCGGATGGCGTATCCGGGCAAGAACAAGCCCATCGCCTTCGAGTCCGATGCCAACTACCAGTACCCGCATCGCTGCTGGACCTGCATGGTGCCCGCCCTCATCCGTGAGGACATGGTCACCGAGAAGGTCGACGGCCAATGGCGGACCTACTGTTCGGAAACGTGCGCCTGGACCGACATCAAGGCGTTCCGTCCCGAGTACGAGGGCAGGCCGACCCCGAACATGGGCCGCCTCACCGGTGACCGCGAGTGGGAGACCCTGCATCACGGCCGCGATCTGGCCGACATCGTCAAGGACCTCGGATACGTCCGTGATGATGGCAAAACCCTTATCCCGCAGCCACATCTGCACCTGGATGATCCGAAGAAGCTGTGGACACTCGACGACATCCGCGGCATCGAGTTCGGCAGCCCCAATGTCGCGTTGAACGAGATGTCCGATGCGGAAAGGGAGGCACACATCGCCGAGTACAAGGCCGGTGGCCCCGCCGGCCGTCCGGCGAAACAAGCTGCAGGCGTCTGAACCCCTCGCCGGGGTTCCCACAACCCGGCCAGGCGCCTGCTCAGAACTCGGGGGCAGTGTGGTTGCACGCGCCACGCTGCCCCTGGGCTCCATCCATCTCATTGCAAGGACCTCGACCCATGGGTGACACCCACAATGTTCGGTTCGAACCCGTCGACCTCGACATCGAAGTCGACGAGGACGAGACGATCCTCGATGCCGCTTTCCGCCAGGGTGTTTCGCTGATGCACGGCTGCCGCGAAGGGCAATGCTCGGCATGCAAGTCCTTTCTCCTCGACGGCGACATCCAGATGGACCGATACTCGACGTTCGCGCTGGCAGACTACGAGAGCGAAGAAGGCTACGTACTGCTCTGCAAGACGCACGCGTATTCGGACTGCGAGATCGAACTCATCAACTTCGACGAGGACGAACTGCGCAATGCCGTACCCCTGCAACACCTCAAGACCAAGATCGTCGGTCTCGACGACCTGACCCACGACATCGTGTCGGTCAAGTTGGAGCTGCTCGAGCCCGAGACGTTCGTGTTCAAGCCGGGGCAGTACGCCGATCTGATGATCCCCGGTGCCGATGAGCACCGCTCGTTCTCCATGGCCACCACCCCCACTATGGCCGGGCGCCTGGAGTTCATCATCAAGAAGTATCCCGGTGGCCGATTCTCCGGCCTGCTCGAGACGTCGCTGACCGTCGGCGACGAACTCGAACTCAACGGTCCGTACGGCTCTTTCACCATCAAGGAGTCATCCGTACGGCCCATCGTCTGCATCGCGGGCGGTGCGGGCATGTCCCCCATCCTGTCCCTGCTCCACCATCTCTCCGAACTGGAGGGCGCAGGCAACGCGCCGCTCCGTCCGGTGCACTTCTACTACGGGGCCAGGACCGCCAAGGATCTGTTCTATCTACACGAGATCAAGGAGATCGGTAACCAGTTGCCCGACTTCACCTTCGTCCCCTGCCTGTCAGAGGAGACCACGGCAGATTGGGAAAGTATGGGCGTGGCAGGCGATTTCGGGTTCGTTACCGAGGTGGTCGAGCGACGCGAGTCCGGAATGGATTCCGCGGACTTCTATCTCTGCGGTCCACCACCGATGGTCGACGCCGCGATGGCGCTACTCGACGGTGCCGGAGTGCCTCTCGATCAGGTCCATTTCGACAAGTTCACCACCACCGTTCCACAAGACAGTTGACTCTTCGTCCCCGACCGACATGCGCCGCGACCGCCCGCAACCGAAAGTGAGTTCAAAGATGAGCGCCCCAGCAGCCCCCAAACCCGATACCGGCGGCGAGAACGGGAAACCGGTCCGCAGCTTCCCGAAGCCCCACTTCACCGATGCCGAGGCCGGAGCTCTCGACTTCCCGAGTTCGAAGAGCCGGAGCTACAACTACTTCAAGCCTGCGAAGATGCGTGCCACCACATACGAGGACGTCACCTTCGATGTCCAGCCCGATCCGGAACGTTACCTCAGCCAGGGCTGGATCTACGGATTCGCCGACGGGCCCGGCGGCTATCCGAAGGACTGGACGGCGCTGAAATCAACTGACTGGCACCAGTTCCGTGATCCCAACGGGGAGTGGGAACAGACCATCTACCGCAACAACGCGAACGTGGTGCGGCAGATCCAGCAGAACCTGGACAACGCAAAACTGGTCGGCGCCTACGACTCCTGGACTCCGAGCTGGGCCACGTTCATCGAACGCAATCTCGGCGCCTGGATGCACGCCGAGAACGGCATGGGACTACACGTGTTCACCGCTGCGCAACGGTCTGCACCGACCAACATGCTCAACAACGCCATCTGCGTCAACGCCGCCCACAAGATGCGGTTCGCGCAGGATCTCGCGCTCTACAACCTCGACCTGACAGACACGATCGAGGGCTTCGACGGCGCGGTGCACCGCGATGTCTGGCAGGCCGACCCGGTGTGGCAGGGCGTACGCGAGAATGTGGAACTGCTGACCGCCGAGGGTGATTGGGCCGAAGCGGTGTTCGCCACGAACATCATCTTCGAGCAACTCGTCGGTGTCTTGTTCCGGTCGCTGCTGGTGATGCAGATCGCGGCCCGCAACGGGGACTACGTCACCCCTTCCCTGGTCGGATCCGGTGAGCACGACTACAACCGCGACCTCGGCTACACCCGGGCACTGTTGCGCATGCTGGTGACCGACCCCGAAGACGGTGAAGCAAATCGTGAACTGCTGGCCACCTGGTCCGACAAGTGGATTCCATTGAGTCTGGCCGCTGCCCGCGAGTTGCAGCCGATCTGGTCGCAGCCCTCCGAACGGCATGTGCCGTTCGCCGATTCGTTCGCCACCGCCAAGACCGGGCTACGAACTGTTCTCGAAGATCTCAACATACCTGTATCGAAGGAGCTGTCAGCATGAGCGAGATGACCTTTGGCACCGACGTCGGATCGTCCAACATGTGCGGTGTCACCCTGATGAACAACCAGAACGGCTACGTGGTCGCCGAGATCATGGGTCGCAAAGAGGGTGTCGAGATCGAAGAATTCCCGTCGATGATCCGCGTCGACGGGCAGAAGGTCCTCACCTTCGACTTCGACGAGATCACCAATGCGCTCGGCTCCGAGTTCGATCAGTCCGACTTCGAGGAGATCATGTCCACCCACTACGGGCGGATGGTCCACTTCGACGACCGGACGATGCTGTTCGCCAACCCCGAGGACGCCGCCGAGTTCATCGATTTCGACCTCAAGGTCGTCGAGTAACCCTATCCGTCACCAGTATTGGAGCAATCGATGTACAACAAGGATGGCGAGAGCTACTACATCGTGGACAGCCACATCCACTTCTGGAACGGTGGACCACGCAATCAGAAGAACCGGTACGGCAAGGGTTTCACCGGTTGTTTCTATGACTATCACGCAAATCTGTCCCCGGAATCAGAGAAGTGGACACTGGAGAAGTTCGGTAACTACACCGAAGACGACCTGATGCACGACCTGTTCGAGGTCGGGTATGTCGACAAGGGCATCTTCCAGCCCACCTACCTCTCCGACTTCTACATCGACGGTTTCAACACCACCGAACGCAACGGTGCACTGGCAGAAAAACATCCGGACAAGTTGATGACCAACGGCGCCTGGGACCCGCGCAACGGAGAGGCCGGACTCGAGGACCTGGAGAAGCTGGCCGCCCGGTGGAACCTGCAGGGCGTCAAGCTCTACACCGCCGAATGGAAGGGTAGCTCCAAGGGTTACAAGCTCACCGACGACTGGTCGTACCGCTACCTGGAGAAGTGTCAGGAACTGGGTATCAAGAACATTCACATCCACAAGGGACCCACGATCTATCCCCTCAACCGGGACGCGTTCGACGTGGCCGATGTCGACGATGTGGCAACGGCATTCCCGGAGCTCAACTTCATCGTCGAACATGTCGGGCTACCTCGCCTGGAGGACTTCTGCTGGATCGCCACGCAGGAGCCCAACGTTTATGGCGGCCTTGCCGTTGCGATGCCGTTCATCCACACCCGGCCACGGTATTTCGCACAGATCATCGGTGAGCTGCTGTATTGGGTCGGTGAAGACCGGCTGACGTTCGCCAGTGATTACGCCATCTGGAAGCCGGCCTGGCTCATCGAGAAGTTCGTCGACTTCCAGATCCCCGAGGACATGCAGTCCGAGTACGGCACGCTCAACACTCAGATTCGCAAGAAGATCCTGGGCCTCAACGCGGCCAAACTCTACGGTTTCGACGTTCCCGAGCAGGCCCGGATCCAGCCCGACGAGTCCGCACCTGCCGAGAAGCCGGTCGGCAGCAGTCCGGCGAAGCCGACCTCCTCATCATCGGCGTCGGTCACGGTATGACTGTGACAAATGGTCCGGACCGGACGGTGACAAATGGTCCGGACCGGACGGTGATCAGCTGGCCCAGTTCAGTCGGTACCGCCACGGCAACGGCCGCGCGGCGGGTGTGGGATGCGCTGGGGACTGTGCGCGATCCCGAGTTGGACGAGCCCATCACCGACCTGAAGTTCGTGACGTCGGTCGACCTGGATACCGCGGGTTCCGGCATCGAGGTCGCGATCCGGCTACGCCTTCCGACGTACTTCTGTGCACCCAATTTCGCCTATCTCATGGTTGCCGACGCGTACGACGCGGTGGCAGCACTGCCGGAGGTGGACCGGACCTCGGTGCGGCTGGAGGATCATTTCGCAGCCGAGGAGATCAATGACGGTGTCGCAGCGCGGGCCGGGTTCACCGGGTCCTTTCCCGGGCTGGCGGTCGATGAACTCGGCGAGCTCCGCCAGACCTTTCAGCGCAAGGCGTATCTGGCGGCACTCGAGCGGATGTCACGTCGGTTGGCCGCCGATGGTGTTGGTGTCGAACGGTTCTCGACCCTGACCATCGGTGATCTACCCTCCGGTCACGAACTCGATTCGTTGTTGCGTCGGCGGGCCGAGGTCGGTTTGCGATCGGGGCCCTGCGAGCTGGTCATGGTCGAACACGACGGGCAGCCGATAGGCGCGGACATCCTTCCCAAGCGACTGCGCTTTGCCAAGTCCGTGCGGGTGAGCATCGAAGGCAACGGCATCTTCTGCCGCGGCCTGCTGACAACCCGCTACGGCGATGACACCACCCCCGGAACCGGCAGCAGCGTAGGTGAATTGGCGGGCACCGATCTGGGGATGCCAACGATGAGGAGCGAGTCATGAAAGCGGTGCAACTGGCGGCCTATGACACCAAGCCCGAGCTGGTGGATGTCCCTGATCCCAAGGCGGACGGCGCCCTCGATGTGGTGGTCAGGATCGGTGGTGCCGGTGTCTGCCGCACCGATCTGCACATCATCGAAGGGCAGTGGGAACAGAAGTCCGGTGTCACACTGCCGTACACGATCGGACACGAGAATGCCGGATGGGTTCAGGAGGTCGGTAGCGCGGTCACCTCGGTCAAACCCGGCGATCCGGTTATCCTGCATCCACTGGCAACGTGCGGATTGTGTCGGGCCTGCCGCGCCGGCGACGATGTACATTGCAGCGCTTCGGCTTTCCCGGGCATCGACAGTAACGGCGGGTACGCCGAATACCTCAAGACCAATGCCCGCGCCGTGGTCAAACTCGACTCGTCGCTACAGCCCGCCGACGTTGCGGCCCTGGCCGACGCCGGCCTCACCGCCTACCACGCGGTGGCCAAGGCGGCCCGATTCCTTCGTCCCGGGGACACCGCGGTGGTGATCGGCGCCGGTGGTCTCGGCCATATCGGGGTACAGGTGCTCGCGGCACTGTCAGCAGCCCGGATGATCGTGGTGGACCGGTCCGAGCCGGCGCTCGAACTCGCCGCCGAATTGGGCGCCCATCACACGGTCGTCGCGGACGGCACCCAAGTCCAGCAGGTTCTCGACCTCACCGACGGCAACGGCGCCGAAGCCGTCATCGACTTCGTCGGTGAAGGTGGCGCCATCGAAGACGGTGTCGGGATGTTGCGCCGGGCAGGCAACTATTACGTGATCGGATACGGCGGCACCTTGTCGATTCCGACAATTGACATCATCTCCACCGAGATCAATTTCATCGGCAACCTGGTCGGCTCCTACAACGACCTCGTCGAACTGATGGTCCTCGCGGCGCAGGGCAAGGTGTCGCTGCACACCAGCACCTATCCGCTGGCCGACTTCGCCACCGCGCTGTCCGATCTCGACGCCGGGAACGTGCGGGGGCGAGCCATCCTCATTCCCTAGATCACCTACACCACATAGCTTTTCAATTCGTCTACACATGAAGGTGCGTGCACAATGGCAAAAGATCTGCGCTTCGGTTCGGACGCTCGGGCTCGATTGGAGATGGGGGTCAATGCGCTCGCCGATGCGGTCAAGGTGACCCTCGGACCCAAGGGCCGCAACGCGGTACTCGAAAAGCTGACCGGCCCTCCGACCATCACCAACGACGGTGTGACCATCGCCAAAGAGATCCAGCTCCGCGACCCCTACGCCAACATGGGGGCGCAGCTGGTCAAAGAGGTTGCCACCAAGACCAACGGGGTGGCCGGCGACGGCACCACCACCGCAACGGTTCTCGCCCAGGCGATGGTGCGCGAAGGTCTCCTGGCCGTCGACAACGGCGCAAACCCGATGCAACTCAAGCGCGGCATCGAGAAGGCGGTGGACGCGGTGGTCGCTCTGCTGCAACAACGTTCCCGTGAGGTGACCGGCGAAGAACAGCTCCGGCACGTGGCGATGCTCTCGGCCAACAACGACCCCGACATCGGCGACGTGATCGCCACGGCCATGACCCACGTGGGTGTGGGCGGTGTGGTCAGTGTCGAGGAATGGCCGCAGTTCGGACTGGGACTGTCGTTTGTGGACGGTGTCGAGTTCGACCACGGCTACATCTCCCCCTACTTCGTCACCGACAAAGACCGGATGGAGTCACAGCTCGACGACGCCTATGTGTTGCTCACCAATCAGAAGATCACCACGGTGCAGACCCTGATGCCGGTGCTCGAGCAGGTGCAGCGCAGCAAGCGGCCGCTGCTGATCCTCTGCGAGAACATGGACGGACCGGCGCTGTCGATGCTCATCACCAACAACATGCATGACACGTTCCGCTCGGTGGTGGTGCGGGCTCCCGGCTTCGGTCATCGACGCGTTGCCGAATTGGAGGACTTTGCAGCCATTTTGGGCGGCCGGGTCGTCAGCGCCGATTCCGGCCTGTCCCTCTCCGATGTACGTCTCGAACACCTCGGCCGGGCGAAGAAGATCACCGTGACCGAGCTGTCGACAACCATGGTCGACGGCGGTGGTGACGTGTCGGAGGTGCGGGCCCGCATCCATCAACTCGAACAAGAGCTGGCGCGGACCGAGAACGAACACGACCAGGACAACCTGCAACTGCGCATCGCCAGGTTGTCCGGCCGGGTGGCGATGATCCACGTCGGTGCCGCCACCGGCGTCGAACTCAAAGAGAAGCAACACCGCGTCGAGGACTCCCTGTCGGCAACCCGGGCCGCGATGGAGGAAGGCATCGTCGCAGGTGGTGGCACCGCCCTGATCCAGGCACAGGCGACACTCGACCTTCTCGAACTCACCGGCGACGCCGCCGAGGGACGTGAAATCGTCCGTCGCGCAGTGGAAGAGCCACTCCGCTGGATCTCGATCAACGCCGGCTACGACGGTGACGAGGCTGTGCAACGGGTCGCCGACCTTCCGGAAGGGCACGGGTTCAACGCGGTGACCGACACCTATGGCGACATGTTCGCCGCCGGGATCATCGACCCGCTCAAAGTGACCCGCTCGGCATTGCAGAGTGCCGCGTCGATCGCGGCGCTGCTCCTGACCACCGAGACCCTGGTCGTCGAGGAGGTGATCCAGAATCCCGGCGCCATCATCGCTCCCGGATTCGGTGACCTCGCCGAGGGCATGGTCCGGCCGTCGAACATCTACTGACGCAACGCGATGACCACCTATTCCGTCGCGACGACGCCAACGGTGCCGGCCCGGACCCGACTGGTGCTGGGCTCGCATGAGGTCGTCGACGGCGGGCGCCTGCGGACGGCCCAACGCAGTGGACTACTCGGCGGCGGCGGGCTCGACGTGTCACCGTCATTGCACTGGTCGGGTGCCCCGATCGGAACGCTGTCCTATGCGGTGACAGCGCACGACTCGGGTGGCCGGTGCCATTGGGCAGTCGCCGACGTCAGTGGTGGTGTGACCTCACTGGTGGTCGACGCCGGGAATGGGAACGATGATCGATTACCCAGTCTGGCAAAGCAATTGCCCAACGACTACGGAATCGCACGCTACGTCGGTCCGTCGCAGGCCCCACCCGGCCTGCCGGGGCGGTTCACATTCACCGTGCACGCCGTGGATATCGGCAGGCTGCCACTCGGCATCCTCGCCGGACCAACTCAACTGCAAGAGGCGCTCCGCATTCACAGCCTCGGCCGCGCGACACTGACCGCAGCCCACGGGTGGACGCCGCCCGTCCACTGAATGCGCCGAACCCCGGGCGGGTGCACCGAACGTGCTTCGGCACGGCCCGCCCACGGGAATGCACATCAGGTGCGAGGATGAAGCACGTGAATGTGCGCGCGAAGAACAACGTCAAGATCCTCGGGCGCGAAGATGGACCGACGATCATGTTGGCCCACGGATTCGGATGCGACCAGAACCTATGGCATCGGGTGACCGGGCGGTTGGTTCCGGATCATCGGGTGGTGCTGTTCGACCACGTCGGTGCCGGCGCCTCCGATCCGGCCGCGTGGGACGCCGAGCGGTATTCGAACCTCGAGACCTATGCGCAGGATGTGCTCGACATCGTCGACGAACTCGATCTGCACGACGTGGTGTTCGTGGGTCACTCGGTCGCGTCGATGATCGGCGCCCTCGCCGTGGCCAAAGAACCCGACCGGTTCGCCAAGCTGGTGTTGCTGACCCCGTCACCGCGTTATGTCGACGACGAATCCGATGGATATCGGGGTGGCTTCACGCGTGATGACATCGACGAACTTCTCGAGTCTCTCGAGAGCAACTATCTGGGTTGGTCGGCGTCGATGGCGCCGAACATCGCCAGTAACCCGGAGCGACCAGCGCTCGGCGGCGAGTTGACCGAATCCTTCTGTCGAACCGACCCGGAGAAGGCGTTGGTGTTCGCCCGCGCCACCTTCCTGTCCGACAACCGCACCGATCTCGCGCGTGTCACCGTGCCCACCCTCGTGATCGAGTGTGCGCGAGACTCACTCGCACCCCGCCACGTGGGCGCGTACGTGCACAACCAGATCGAGGGCAGCGAACTCGTCACGCTCGACGCCAGCGGTCACTGCCCCCAGCTCAGCGACCCCGTGCCCACCACCGAGGCCATCGTGGCCTTCGTCGGTGGCCGTTGATGAGCAAGGACCACAGCGACATCGGGTCACCGGGCGTACTCGACGAGAATCTGGAAGACCTGTACGAGAACGCGCCATGCGGGTATCTGTCGACGTGGCCGGACGGGCTCATCGCAAAGGTCAACACCACTCTGACGGTGTGGCTCGGACAAGACCGAACGTCATTGCTGGGCAGACCTTTCAGCGATCTGCTCACCGCAGGCGGGCGGATCCACTACGAAACCCACTTCGCACCGCTGCTGCAGCTGGAAGGCGTACTGAGCGGAATCACCGTCGACCTCGTCGCGGCCGACGGCCGACGACTGCCCGTCTTCGTCACCGCGAACGTGAAGATCGGTGCCGATGGAACCGCCGTGCTCGTCCGCATCACCGCACAGGACGCACGTGACCGACGCGCATACGAGAAACAGCTGCTCGAGGCGCGGCGCCATGCAGAAGAAGAACGTGCGCGCATACAACTGCTCGCCTCGACTCTTCAGCGCTCGCTGCTTCCACCGTCGTTACGACCTCCCGATGGCATGGAGGCAGCGGCCCACTACCACGCCGCGTCGATCGACGATGTCGGCGGCGACTTCTACGACGTGTTCGCCCTGTCGGCGCACAAGTGGGGGTTCTTCCTCGGCGACGTGTGCGGCAAAGGGGCCACCGCGGCAGCGGTGACCTCGCTGACCCGCTACACGCTGCGCGCTGCGGCGGTGTACGACGACGATCCGATTGCGGTGTTACGCAACCTCCACACCGTGTTGCATGCGAATCACCAGGGTGACGAACCACGGTTCTGCACAGTGATCTTCGGTGTGCTCACCCGCCGCGACAACGGATTCGACGTCCACCTCGCCAGTGGTGGGCACCCACCCGCCCTACTGCTCACCGCCGCCGGTCAAGCGCAGTACGTGAGCACCGAAGGTGGGCAACTGGTCGGCATCCTGCGCGACCCTGAGTTCGTCTCGAAGCGGATCCACCTCGATGCCGGCGACACCCTCCTGCTCTACACCGACGGGCTCACCGAGGCGCGGACCGGACCTGGTCCCGAGCGGTACGACGACAACGGTGCGCTGCTCGAGTTCGCCGCGGCACACACGCCGACGTCCGCAGGCCAGATCATCGAGGACGTGCGGGCATTGCTCGACAGTTTCGGTGCCGGGCTCGAAGACGACACCGCGCTCATCGCACTGAGTGTCCCCCACCCCGGGGTCTAGAGGGTTCGGAGGGCGGCGAGCAGAAGGTCGACGTCCTCGGAGGTCGAACCGAGGCCGAGGCTGGCGCGTACAGCCCCTGAGCCGTGGCCCAGACGGTCCAGAAGCGGGTGGGCGCAGAATCGTCCATCGCGCACCCCGATGCCGTGTTCGGCCGAGAGATGGGCTGCCACCTCAGATGCCCGATGCCCGTCGACGACAAAGCTGACAACGCCAACGGCATCGGTGCTGTCGGTGAAGATCTTCAGGGCATGCACGCCCGGGATCTCCGCCAGACCATTGCGCAACCGGTCGGTGAGTGACGTTTCATGGGAAACAACAGCCTCCCCGAGGGATTCGATCTCGACGCAGGCCGCCGCGAGCGCAGCCGCACCCAGGACGTTGGGCGAACCGCCTTCATGACGGGCAGGCGCGGGCGCCCACTTCACGTCCTGCTCGGTGACATTGAGTACGGCACCGCCGCCTGCGAGGTACGGGTCGGCCGCATCCAGCCAATCCCGCAGTCCGACAAGCACTCCGGCCCCGAAAGGCGCGTAGGTCTTGTGTCCTGAAAAGGCCAGGTAGTCGATGCCGCCTGCAGTGATGTCCACCCTGCGGTGCGGAACCAACTGCGCTCCGTCGACAGCGATCCGAGCGCCGTTGCGGTGCGCAAGATCTGCCAGTTCACCGATCGGCAAGATCTCGCCGGTGACGTTGGAAGCACCGGTGACCGCCAGCAACGCCGCACCGGTCTCTATCAGTGCGGTCTCCACGCGAACGATCGTCGCGGCCAGCGTATTCGCGGCACGGACCACGTGAACGTCACTCCACGGCAACAGATTTGAATGATGTTCCAGATCGAGGACGACGACCTTTCCCGGCACACAGCGGGCCAGGAGGTTCAGCGAATCGGTGGTGTTCCGCGTAAAGATCAGGCAGTGCTGCTCGCCGGCACCGACAAAGTCCGCGACCTGCTCACGGGCGGTCTCGTACGCCTGCGTCGTGACCTGCGATGCGTAGCCCGCGCCCCGATGCACGCTCGAGTAGGTCGGAAGCAATTGTGTGATTCTCTCGACCACGCTGCACAACGCCGGTGCACTCGCCGCGTAGTCGAAGTTGACGTATCGCGTGGTCGAGCCATCCCGCAATGGCGCCTGGGTGTCCGAACCTTCTATCGCTGCAAGAGCATTCAGGGTTCGATTCAGTGTTGCAGTGCTCATATCTCACACCAGCTTCCGGTGTCAGGGATTCCGCACGCACCAAGTTTCGAACCTGCCGATGGAGCAGTTCGGAACTCGGACGTGGGGGGTCCGCGCTTGCCTGTTCGGGTTCGAACAGGCCAGGTCTTCACCCGGAGCACCCCGCCGCGATGGAGGGTTGCTGACCAGCAAGCCGGGGCTATTCGCTGGTACTCGTGACCGACGCCGACGCTAACAGACTTTTACGGCGTCGTCCATACCCATGTGCTTTAACTTCTCGGCGATCGGAACTCCGCGCATCCATCGGATTTCCGCAGGAGCGTGAGTATGGTTCTGTCCAACAGTTGAAATCCCCTGCCCGGGCATACCCACATGATGCCCGGATTCGCTTGGTGGACAACAACTGCCCTGTGTCAACGAGTATCAGCGCCAAGTTCCAGCTTGCTGGTCGGCAACCCTCCACCGCGGCGGGGTGCCCTGGATGACAGACACGGCCCCAGCCTTCACCGGCATGGGGCAAGCGCGGGGTTCACGCAAGCGAGCCCGAAGAGATTTCCGGAAGCTTGATGACCTTGTTCAACGCACCACGCGATCGAATCCTGAGCACCTGCCACGCCCATTGCATTCACGAGGAGAAAACCGATGTCCCGAACACCTGCTGCCGGCCGATTGAGACGGGTGCATCCCGGACCGGGTCATCTGAGCAAGGCCACGATTCTTACGGCTCTCACGGTCGGACTTGTCGCCAGCGCCTGTGGCTCCGGCGACAGCAATAATTCCGCGACGGCCACCGGTGATCCCGTCGACGGCGGCACCCTTCGGTTTGCCATCAACAGCAGTCCCGGCGGCTGCATCGACCCCCATCAGAGCCCTGCCGACGTCGCCGGCTTCTTCTCCCGCCCGATCCTCGACTCTCTTGTCGCCCTCAACACCGACGGCAGCCTCGACCCCTGGCTCGCCACCGAGTGGAGCGTGTCCCCCGACCAGCTCACCTACTCCTTCACCCTCCGCGACGACGTCACCTTCTCCAACGGAGAAAAGTTCGACGGCAACGCAGTCAAGGCCAACCTCGACCACATCGTCGACCCCAACACCAAGTCCCAACTCGCGGCCAACACCATCGCCACCTACGCCGGCACCAACGTCATCGACCCGACGCACGTGGAAGTCACCTTCTCCGAGCCGAATTCGGCCTTCCTTCCCTCCGCGGCCTCGGCATACCTCGGCATCGAGGCCCCCTCCACCCTGACTCAGGGAACAGATGCCCTGTGCAGCAAGATCGTCGGCACCGGGCCGTTTGTCAGTGAAGCCGGCTACACCCCGAACAAGGGCATCGACTACACCCGCAACGAGGCCTACAACTGGGGTCCGGGCAACGCCGACCACTCCGGCAAGGCACACCTGGCAGCCATCAGCATCCAGGAGATCCCCGAAGACTCCTCTCGCTACGGCGCTTTGACCAGCAATCAGGTCGATGCGATTGCCAGCGTCCCGCCGGTCAACGTCAGCGCGCTCAAGGACACACCCGGCTATTCCGTCGAGACGGTCCAGGCTCCGGGCGGAAACTACAACTACTACCCCAACACACAGGCCGGCGTCTTCTCCGACATCAAGGTCCGCGAAGCCTTCCGGGCCGGAATCGACTGGGACACCATCGTCGACAAGCTCTACTTCGGCGTCTTCCAGCCCGCGAAGAACACCTTGAGCCCCGCCACGGTCGGCTACAACAAGGCCAGTGAGTCGGCGTACGTCTACGACGAGGACAAAGCCAATCAGCTTCTCGACGAAGCCGGCTGGACCGCACGCGACGGCGACGGCTACCGCACCAAGGACGGAAAGCGTCTGACCGTCGTGCATCCCTTCCTCAAGGAATACGCTCGCGAACAACGCGACACCCTGCTCGAGCAGGTGCAGTCGTCCGCCAAGAAGATCGGTGTCGACTACCAGATCAAGAACACCACCATCGACGACTACTACACCGCCCTTTTCACCAACGGCTACGACGTCCTCGACATCAGCTGGCAGCGGGCGTCACCGGATGCACTTCGCACGCTCGATCATTCGTCGAACATTCCGGTGGACAGTTTCGGAACAAACGTGGCCAAGTACTCCAATCCCGCTGTTGATTCCGACTTGATCGCAGCGCTTGGCGAAACCGATCTGACCAAGCAGTCGGAGATCTACGCTCGCGCCCAGCAGCAGATCGCCGACGACGCCGCAGTGTTCCCGGTCTACGTCTTCAACTACGTGCTCGGCCGCAGTAACAACCTGCAAGGCGTGAAGTTCGAACCGCAGGCCTACCCGACGTTCTACGACGCCTGGGTGAGCAAGTGACCGTGATCGACACGGTGGCAGGCCCGACCGAGGTGGCGCGCACTCGCTCCCTCGGTCGGGCGGTCGCCAGCCGATTGCTGGTGTCGCTGCTGGTGCTGTGGGGCGCGATCACTGCCACCTTCCTCGTCCTGCATTCCGGCAAAGGTGAGCCGATCAACGCGATCATCGGCACCGCGCAGGTGTCCCCGGAGGTCCGGGCGCAGATCATCAACGACTACAAACTCGACGATCCGTTGATCGTCCAATACTTCGATTACCTGTGGCGACTGCTTCACGGCGACCTCGGACGGTCCTACGCGCTGCGAATGCCAGTCACCGAGGCCATCGGTCAACAGATTTGGCCCACACTGCAATTGGTGATCGTCTCGGCGATCCTCGCGCTGGTCGTCGCACTGGTGGTGGGGCTGGCCACGGCCAACCGGCCAGGATGGCTACGCGGCCCGGCCACCTCGCTGGAGGTCCTGACCGTGGCAGTCCCGACATTCTGGCTCGGCATCTTGCTGCTGACCATCTTCTCGTTCCAGCTCGGCTGGTTCCCCTCGGTCGGCTCGGATGGCGTGGCTTCGCTGGTATTACCATCCATCGCGCTGGCGGCCGCACCCGCGGCGCTGCTGTCACAAGTGCTTCGGCACGGTGTCGAACGCACGCTCGACGAAACATTTGTTGTCACCGCGCGGACCCGCGGGATCAGCCAGACCGCGGTCCTGCTCCGCCACGTGCTGCGCCACGCCGCGATGCCGGTGATCACGTTGTGGGGCTGGATCGTCGGCGCACTCATCAGCGGCGCGGTGATCGTCGAGCAGGTCTTCTCCCGAGAAGGTCTGGGCCGCTTGACCATCGCCGCGGTCACCAGCAAAGACCTACCACTGGTCCTCGGGGTCGTCATCATCGCCGCCACGTTCTACACCATCGTCAACACCCTCATCGACGCCGCATACGGCTGGCTTGATCCGCGGGTTCGGGCCGACGGGCCCACAACCTCTGCAACCGAGAAGGTAAACGCATGACCACCGACACCCGGCCCGACCCGGCGCCGCGGAGACGTAGCGCAGCGGAGCTCGACCCTTTACTGCGGAGACGTAGCGCAGCGGAGCTCGACCATCGAGCGGTCCGTTTCGCTGTCGGACAGACTGTTGTTCAACGTATTCGGCGACTGCGATTGTCGGTGATCCTCAGCGCGATCTTCCTGGTGTTCATCACCTTGGCGGCGTTGTTCCCCAGCCTGTTCACCGGCAGAGACCCCAACGCCGGCGAACCACTCGACATGCTGCTGGCCCCGAGCGTCGATCACCTGTTCGGCACAGACCAGAATGGTCGCGACATCTACGCCCGAATCATTTACGGTGCGTGGCCATCCCTGCTGATCGGTGTGAGCGCCACCGTGTTCGCCCTGGTGGCCGGCACACTGATCGGCGTCTTCGCCGCCCGCGGCGGACGTGCAGGCGACTGGGTCGTCTCGCGCCTGCTCGACGTCTTCCTGTCCATCCCCGGACTACTGCTGGTCTTCCTCATCGTCGCCGCCCGCGGTCCCGGCACGTTCACCACCATCATCGGCATCGCCGTGGTCACCCTGCCCAGCTACGCCCGCCTGGTCCGCGGCGAAGTCATCCGTCTGCGCGGGGCGGTGTTTGTCGAAGCCGCCAAGGCGCTGGGCTGGACGCAGACCAATATCGTTGTCCGCCACATCGTCCCGAACGCGATCGGACCCGTCTTGGTCCTGGCCACAATCGGTATCGGAGCAGCCATCGGAGTCGGTTCCTCACTCAGCTTTTTGGGTCTGGGCCCGCAACCCCCCACCGCCGAATGGGGCAGCATGCTCTCGGCCAGCCGCTCATACTTCTCCGTCGCCTGGTGGCCGGCGGTATTCCCCGGCCTTGCCATCACCTTGACCGTTCTCTCGGTGACTGTTGTCGGCCAATACCTGCAACGACGAACCGAAGGTCGGGTGGCGCCATGACAACCCTCACCAAAGACGCAGCACCGCAGGCACCGCTCGTCGATGTACAGAACCTGCGGGTGGGATTCCCCTCCGGCGCCCGCACGATTTGCGCCGTCGACGGTATTTCATTCGCCATCAACCGCGGCCAAAGCGTGGCCATCGTCGGTGAATCCGGTTCGGGCAAAAGTGTCACCGCCCGAAGTCTGGTCGGATTGGCCGGCCCCACAGCACAAGTCACAGCAGATCGACTACAGGTCAACGGATCGGACACCCGACGGTTCTCCGAACGGCAATGGCGCCGCCTGCGTGGCCGCGACATCGGATTTGTCCTGCAGGATGCCTTGACGTCCCTCGATCCCCTACGCACGATCGGCGCCGAAATCGGTGAAGTCCTGCGAACACACAAGGTCGTGAGCAACAACGCCATCGACGATCGCGTCCTCGAACTACTCACCGAGGTCGGTATCCCCAACCCCACCCTGCGCGCCGGACAGTATCCACACCAGCTCTCCGGCGGACTGCGCCAACGGGCGCTCATCGCCTCTGCGATTGCCGCCGATCCGGCCCTCCTCATCGCCGACGAACCCACCACCGCACTCGATGTCACGGTCCAGGCGCAGATCCTGCGACTACTCGAACAACGCAAGGCCGACGGCACCGCGCTGTTGCTGATCAGTCACGATCTGGCGGTGGTCTCGCAGGTCTCCGACTACGTCTATGTGATGAAGGACGGGGTGTTCGTCGAGCACGGCCCCACCCGCGAGGTCCTGAACAATCCACAGCACGCCTACACCCAGCAGCTCCTCGACGCGATCCCGGTCGCACACGCCCGCGGCACCCGCCTGTCCTCCCGCGACGGCGTCCAGACCCTGCAGCGCGCCCCCATCTCCGATGATGTTGTGCTGCAGACACACAACCTCACCAAACACTTCACACTCACCGGCAACCGCCGCCTGCGCGCCGTCGACGATGTCAGCCTGCACGTACACGGTGGCGAAACCCTCGGCATCGTCGGCGAATCCGGCTCCGGCAAATCCACCGTCGCCCGACTGCTCTTGAACCTCGAAGTCCCTGACACAGGATCCGTCGAGATCGCGGGCACCGACTGGAAAGCCCTGTCGAACAAAGAGGTCCGCACCCGACGCCAACGCATCCAGGTCATCTATCAAGATCCATTGAGCTCCTTCGACCCGCGTCACACCGTCGGACGGATCGTCGAAGAACCGCTCCTGGCCACCGGTGGCATCAGTCGGACCGAGCGCCGCAAGCGTGTCGCCGAACAGCTCGAACTGGTCGGACTGAGCACCGACCACCTCGGCCGTCGGCCACACCAGCTTTCCGGCGGCCAACGCCAACGTGTCGCCATCGCCCGCGCCCTGGCAACCAAACCTGAGATCATCATCTGCGACGAACCCGTTTCGGCACTGGATGTTTCAATCCAGGCCCAGATCCTCGACCTCCTGGCCGATCTGCAGGCCGAGCTCGGAATCGCTTACGTCTTCATTTCGCACCACCTCGGCGTGATCTACCACGTCGCCGACCGAGTCCTGGTCATGAAAGACGGTCAGGCTGTCGAAACGGGCACCGTGGAAGAGATTTTCAATGACCCGCAGAACGACTACACCAAGGCCCTGTTGGCATCGATACCAACACTCGAAGGGCTAACCGAACACAACAGAGTTGAGGTCACGATATGAGTTCCGTCGAGGTCGACACCGTGGTTGTCGGGGGTGGCGCGATGGGTTCGGCCGCCGCCTGGCAGCTGGCGCGCCGGGGTGTAGAGACCGTGCTGCTCGAACGATTCACCCCCGGCCACGCCAACGGCGCCTCGCATGGCGCCTCCCGCATCTTCCGCACCTCGTACGCCGACCGCACCTACGTCGCGCTCGCGAGGGAAGCGGAAGCACTCTGGGCCGACCTCGAATCCGAGTCCGGGACGCAACTGCTCACCGTCACCGGCGGCGTCGAACAGGGATGGACTCCATACCTGTCCCAGATCTACGAAACCCTCGCCGACCTCGGACTCGTCCATCAGTGGCTCGAGCCCGACGAGGCCTCGCAGCGGTGGCCAGGAATCAGATTCGACGGCCGCGCGTTGTATTACCCCAACAGCGGACGACTACATGCTGACAATGCTGTCAGTGCACTACAACGCAGCGCAGCAGCCCTCGGCGCAGAAGTTCGACACGAATCGCAGGTGATCTCGATCGACGTCACAGACGACAACTCGGTCACCGTGCGCACCGATGACCAGAAGTACGTGGCTCGACGTGTGGTGGTGGCGGCAGGCGCCTGGGCGACGAAGCTGTTGTCGGGCATCGCACCGCTGCCGCAGATCACCGTCACCCAAGAGCAACCCGCACACTTTGTACCGCGTGACCAGGATGCCGAATGGCCCAGCTTCGGGATCTTGCACGACCCCGACGGACCGAACGCGCCCGAATTCGGTGGCGTGTACGGCCTGTCCTCAGGCGCGGAAGGCGTCAAGGTCGGCTTCCATGGAACCGGACCGGTCGTCGACCCCGACCACCGCGATTTCACGGCGGAACCACGGCAACTCAAGGCCCTGCAGGAGTACGTCCGCCATTGGGTGCCCGGCGTCGATGCCGACGCACTGACCCCGATCAGCTGCACGTATGCCACCACACCCGACTCCAACTTCGTCATCGATCGCCGCGGTCCGGTTGCGGTTGCCGCCGGATTCTCCGGACACGGGTTCAAGTTCGTGCCCGCCATCGGTCGCCTCCTCGCCGACCTCACCATCGACAAGAACGCACCCGAGCTCTTCTCCTTCCGCTCCCACTCCGCAGAAAAGGTTGTCTAGCCATGTCGAAGTACGCCAGCCCTGTCGATACCGAAACCCACGGCGAGTACGCAATCACTCGCGCACCGGATGACACCCGGCCGGTGTATCGATTCGCCGGACGTATCAGCGGCGACGGATCCACGCCGTACCCGGCCGTCGCTGATCGCTATCACGTCTATTCCGGCTGGTTCTGCCCGTGGGCTCAGCGGGTCACACTGGTCATCGAGCTGGCCGGCCTCGCTGATGTGATCAGTGTCAGCTACGTCGACGGTGCGCGCGATGCCCGCGGGTGGGCATTCCGCGAGACCCACGGCCCTGACCCGGTGAACGGCTTCACCCTGTTGCGCGATGCCTATGACGCCACGGAACCCGACTTCGACGGCCACGTGTCGGTTCCCACCCTCTGGGATCGCGAGACAAAGCAGATGGTGAGCAACACTTTCGATACGCTCGACGCCGATCTCGCGTCGCAGTACCGGCGTCAGATCACCGGCGAGTTCGACCTCTACCCAGAGGATCTGCGCCCGCAGATCGACGAGTTGGAAGCCTGGTTGCGAGCCACGGTCAACAGCACCGCACACGTGGCCACCGGAACCGGTTCGGCCGCCGAGGAAGCCGCGGCCACGGTCTATCAGGCATATTCAGAACTCGACAACCGGCTCGCCGAGAATCGATACCTTCTGGGCGACAACGTCACCCTGGCCGACGTCCGGCTCTGGGTGACACTGGTCCGATACGACGCTGCGGCCGCCAAGGCCGGTACCCGGCGCCTTGCCGACTTCTCGAATCTGTGGCGCTACGCCCGAGACCTGTACTCATTGGACGCATTTCGTGTCACCACCGATTTCGCGTCGTTCGGCGCATCAGAGGCCGTGGCCGACGACTGGCAGTCGCCGATCACGTCATCCGCAGCGGCTCACTAGGAGTTCGAAATGGCCCCGCCCATCCCCCTGTCGGTTCTCGACCTTCTGCCCCGCTCCAGCAGGTCGGACAACAGCACCGCAATACGCAACACCATCGACCTGGTCCAGCGCGCCGAACAGTTCGGATACGACCGCTATTGGTTCGCCGAGCACCACACGAATCCGGGGGTCCTCGGGTCGTCACCCGCCATCGAGATCGCACTGATCGCAGGTTCCACCTCGACCATCCGGTTGGGTTCGGCCGGAGTGCAATTCGGTCATCGGACACCACTCGCGACCGTCGAGGAGTTCGGCCTGATCAACACGCTGTACCCGGGTCGCCTCGACCTCGGTATCGGACGATCCATTTCTCGCCCCGCCCCGGAGACGACAACGGGATCGGAATCGGTGACCGAAGTCGCAGCAAAGAACTATCTGTCCGCCCGCGGCGGAGCGGCCCACACCGAAGACACGTACACCCCCAACGGTCTGCTCCTGCCCAAGATCTACAACATCGCCGGCGCGTTTGCGAGTAAGTCCATCACTCACCTACTCGACCTGCTCCAGCAACCCGGCGCGTACGCCCCGAGCTATGACGAGCAGATCTCCACTGTTCTTGCCCTTCTCGACGACACATATGTCAGCCCACAAGGGCTTCCCGCTCATGCCACCCCGGGAGATGGTGCCGACGTGCAGGTCTGGATCCTCGGCGCCTCCGGTGGATCCAGCGCTGCCGTCGCAGGGTCGAAGGGTCTGCGCTTTGTTGCCAGTTACCACCACAGTCCGAGCACGGTCATCGATGCGGTTGAGGCGTACCTGGCAGCATTCCAACCGTCCACGGATGTCCCGGAACCGTATGTGGCGGTGTCGGTGGATGCGGTTATCGCCGAAACCGATGACGAAGCAGCCGAATTGGCGAGCGGATATGCACCTTGGGTCCGCAGCATCCGGCGCGGCGAAGGCGCGATCCCGTACCCGAGTCCGGCCGAAGCAGCTGCGTTGGAATGGACCGACGACGACCGCGAACTGGTCCGCGACCGGGTGCTGACGCAATTTGTCGGATCGCCGTCCACCGTTGCCGACAAACTCGAGATCCTCCGGGACGCCACCGGCGCCGCCGAGCTCTCGATCACTACCATCACACACGACCACGCGGCGCGGGTGCGCTCGTACGAACTCATCGCAAAGGAATGGTTCAGCCGGTGACAGCTCAGACCACACCGGACACCGGTGTACTCGATAATGCCATGTGGGAGAGCCTGATCGGCGCCCATCTGCACCTGAGCGAGGGCACCACCCGCGCTCGCCGCTACCTCCCGACGATCTCCCCGTTTGTCGGGGTCGGCGATCTGAGCGATCCGCAGACGTGGACTGATCTCGCCGAGTTGATCGGCCCCGGACAAGAAGTCGCGCTGCCGGTCGAGGTGACCGACCTACCCGATGGCTGGGAGGTTGCCATGAGCGGCCCGGGCGTCCAGATGGTTGCCACCGACACGCTGAAGCCGAGGCCCGAACCCGAGGCAATCCAGCTCGGCGCCGACGATGTCCCCGACATGCTCGCATTGATCGACCGCACCAAGCCCGGGCCCTTCAGCCCCGAAACATACCGACTCGGAACATATCTCGGGATCCGGCGCGAGGGCCGGCTCATCGCGATGGCCGGCGAGCGCCTCCATCCACCGGGATGGACAGAGATCAGCGCCGTCTGTACCGACGCCGAGTTCCGCGGCGAAGGTCTGGCCACCCGCCTGGTACTCGCTGTCGCCCACGGCATCTACGCCCGCGGTGAGACTCCGTTCCTCCACGCTGCGGCCGACAACACCAACGCCATCGAGCTCTACAAACACCTGGGCTTCCGCCTGCGAACCAACATCACCTTCACGGTCGTGCGCTCCCCCGGCAACTGATCAAGGCATCGAACACCCGCCGACACAAGCGTCTGGGCTGTCGACGGGGGCCGGCTGTACGATCCTTGTCGGGGTACTGTCCAGCTCCAAGCGGTCACCCTGTGACCGCTGACAAATGATGACGTGGAGGTTCCTCTGGAACGGGGCTCCCACGTCGTCGGGCTTCACGGTATCCGGCGCCTTGTGGCGGCGGATTTGTTTGGGGCAGGGGCCTACCGACCTGAACTTCACCACCCTGCAAGAGGCGTAATGGAGTGAGCAGATGGACAGTCCACAAGATCATGTCGAGTCCGGCATTCATGACCAGATCGCGCAAATGGCACGCGATCTGCATGGGTCGCGGGATCACCCGATAACCGCAGATCAGGTACTCCAGGAGGTTACCGAGGCATCGGTGGCGCTGCTACCGAGTGTTTCTCATGCCGGGATCACCTTGATCAGGAAGTCCGACCCCGGCAGCGAAGCCGTACTCGAATCAGTTCTGGCCAGTGGTCCGGTTCCCGCGCAGGCCGACGCGTTGCAGCACGAGCATGGTGAAGGCCCCGCGCTCGACGCGATTTGGGAGCAGTACACAGTTCGGATCAACAATGTCGAGACGGAACAGCGATGGCCGAAACTGATGCCGGCTCTGTACCACCAAACTCCGATTCGATCGGTCCTATCACTTCAGCTCTATACCAAGGGACACGAACTCGGAGCTCTCACCCTCTATGCCGAGGTTGCGGATGCGTTCGACGCCGACACCGAAGACCTCGCAGTCGACCTCGCCACGCACGCTGCCATCGCGTTGGGCGCTGCCCGCAAGGGCAATCAGTTCCGCAGCGCACTGGCCTCGCGAGACATCATCGGCCAGGCCAAGGGCCTCATCATGGAACGCTACGACCTCCATGCGGTGCAGGCCTTCGCGCTCTTACGCAAGCTCTCGCAAGATTCCAACATCCGCGTCGTCGACGTAGCTGCCCGGCTGGTGGAGCAAGACCATCCATTGCCGTTTGGAGTGACTGAGTAGAGGCCTACGCACAGCATCGCCCTTCGGGCTTTTGTGCGCGGGGCTAAAGGTTTGCGACTCGGTTGACTGGGTAGCTAATCGGTAGGTCGGGGTTTCAGCCTCAGGCTCCGATTTAGATATCCGGGTTAAGCAGGAGCCGGGGTGTCGCTTGGGGGCCGGTTGACCTGAGTTTC
Organism: Williamsia sp. Y853; assembly: GCF_056786495.1. Taxonomy (NCBI): domain Bacteria; kingdom Bacillati; phylum Actinomycetota; class Actinomycetes; order Mycobacteriales; family Nocardiaceae; genus Williamsia; species Williamsia sp. Y853. The sequence continues at coordinate 163,312 of NZ_JBXCJC010000004.1, read as the reverse complement.
AACGCCTGCTGAGTCAGCTTCCGCCGGTCCGGCAGCTCTGTCTCTCGCTTCGCGAAGACGTCCGCGCAGATCCGGATCGATCGAATAGCGCTCCTGTGAAGCGAGCGCCAGGGAACGGACGGCCGAAGTACTCTTCGAGAAGCTTCGCGCCGGGCATCGGATCGTCGACTTCAAGCTGAGGTGGCAGGCGCATCACGACAGTATCGACATGGGCGGCGTGTCAGTCGCAGCAGTCGCACTCGTCACCCGCGGCGATACCGCCCCGGTTCGTCGGCGCAGGGCAGCAGGTTTCGCCTTTCCAGGCGTTCACGCCTTCCCTTACCGCGATGGCGGCGATGACGAGCGCAGCAATAGGGTCGGCCCATGACCAGCCGAACAAACTGTTGACGAGCAGTCCGACGAGCAGGACCGCAGACAGGTAGGTGCACAGCAGTGTCTGCTTTGAATCCGCGACCGCTGACAACGACCCCAGTTCGCGGCCGGCCCGGCGCTGAGCCCACGACAGGACGGGCATGATGGCCAAACTCACTGCGGCCAGCACGATCCCGACAGTCGAATGCCTGGCCTCGCCAACCCCGAACAGAGACCGAACCGCGTCGATCGAGACGTACACTGCGAGCCCAAAGAACGAGAATGCGATGATCCGCAAGGCAGTCTTTTCGCGTGACTCGGGGTCCTTCCCGGCGAACTGCCAGGCCACTGCTGCAGCGGAAGACACCTCGATGACCGAGTCAAGGCCGAAGCCAATCAACGCCGTTGAGGACACACGGACGCCCTCGCTGAGAGCGATAATGGCCTCGATGACGTTGTAGGTGATCGTCGCGGCAACGAACCAGCGGATGCGAAGTGCCAGCAGCTGCCGTCGTTCCCCGCTCAGATTAGGTCGCAGGTCAGGCAATCCGAGATCGGCCATCAACAGCACCCATCGGCTTGCGAATCAGGGCAGCACGTCGGATCGACTGCGAGAACCAGGCCTAGCAGGTCGTCGAGAGCCCGTCCGATTCGCTGGTCGGACAGCTCGTACCGGGTGCGTCGACCCTCCGGTACGGCGACGACAAGACCGCAACCTCGCAGGCACGCAAGATGATTCGACAGAATCTGCCGAGACACCCCAATACGATCAGCGAGGTCTGACGGGTAGCTCGGTGCCGTTCGCAAGCTCAACAGAATTTGTGTTCGGGTTGCGTCAGACAGCGCGTAACCGAACCGTGCCAGCGCCTCGCGGTGGACCATCGTCTCCATGCTGCCGACTGTACATGCAATTCTGTATTCAGTAATCCCTGTATCCGATAACCCCGGGTGTCATGTGCGGGCCAGATGTCGGAGAGGCCCTACTGCCAGTCGCGTGGCGGAACGTCGACGCCGCCATAGACCGTGTCTCGCTGGTTTGTCAGACCCAAGAGAAGTTCCTGGGCGGTGGTCCGGACCGAGCTGGTAAGGGTGAGACGACAACGCGGGTCGCCGCGCCGGCGAGTGGTGCTGGGTAGAACCACCCGAGGCCGCCTTCATGCGCGAGCGCTCGCTCGCGGTCGCGCAGCTGTTGTGAGCGCCGCCGTCTGACGCCGATCTGGCGCAGCAAGCTGTGGGACCTCGCGGTGTCGTGCACCAGCACTCGAATCACGACGGCAATACGTTCCGCCTCGCTGTGGTGCCCACTGGCATCGGCTCCGCGCAGCTCGTCTTCATGAATTGCATCTGCTCGTCGAGGTCTGCGTGGTGCCGTCCGCGTTCCATGTGTGCGTGGTCGTGACGCCACCCTCGGTCGAGGTGGCCACCGTGCCATCACTGTTGTAGGTGATGCCGTCCGGGACCAGATCGATCGGGGCATAAGTAGTGGACTCAATCGGAAGAACTCAGTCAACGACCACACCGCCAGAAGTCCACGGCTAAAAGAGGTTCCGACATTGTTGAAGCCTCGACGACGGGACGGTCTTCGGCTAGCTGTCGACACCTTCTGGAGAGGCTTCCACCGGAACCACACATACCCCGTCGACGCACGATCCTGCATCGATGTCGCCGACGAGTTCGAATGGGGTGAGTGCGGATTCAGACATTGCTGGACTCTTCGGCCTGAACCTTGTCGAGCACACCGGTGAACGTCTCGGCTGACTGTGCGCCGGAGACGCCGTACTTGCCGTTGATGACAAAGAACGGGACACCGGAAATACCGTAGGCACGAGCCTGATCGATATCAGCGTCCACAGCGTCGGCGTATTCACCTGATTCCAGGACCGCCAGCACGGCCTCCCTGTCGAGGCCGACGTCGGCGGCGAGGTCGGCGAGTTCCTCGCTGCGGCCTACGTGGCGACCCTGCTCGAAGTACGCCTTGAACAACCTCTCTGCGTACTCCAGTTGCTTGCCCTGAGCCTTCGCGTAGTGCAGTACCTGGTGAGCTTTGAGAGTCTTGGTCTGCAGGACGGAGTCAAAGTCGAAGTCGAGGCCCACCTCGGCGGCGATCCCGGTGACATTGCCGAGCATCTGCTTCACCTGATCAGCAGGCATCCCCTTTTTCTCGACCAAGTAGTCGACCGAGGACCCGGCAAAATCTTCCGGGGTATCCGGGGACAACTCGTAGCTGTGGTACGTGACTTCGACGTCGTCGCGGCCCTCAAACTCGGCCAGACCGGCCTCAAACTTCCGCTTACCGATGTAGCACCAGGGGCAGGCGATGTCGGACCAGATGTCGACAGTGATGGGGTTAGGCATTCAACTTTCAACAACCGCTGCGTGCGAGCCATTCCCCTCGCGAGCCATCGACCGGCCCACCGTCCGACGTGCGCGTCACGCGCCCAGCGCAGCTCGCAACGTCGGCATCGAATTGACCAGTTCGCTCCGCCAGAATGGCCACAGGTGCATGCCGACCGGTTGCGCACTGCGGGTCACCGACACACCCTTGGCGCGCAGCGCACCAGTGAGCTGATCGGTGCACAGATTCGAGCCGAACTCGAGGGCCATTGCTGTCGGCGGCATCGGAATACCCTCTCCAGGACCGGGAAGACCGCTGCCCGAAGATAAATAGACCGATGTGCCCTGCAGTCGAGCCGCATTGGCGAAGATGTCGTGAGCCTTCCATTCCGGGCTGCCTTGCGACCCCCACATGAGCTGCGACGACCCTCCCGAACCGATCACCGTGAGATCGGTGAGCGTAGTCCCCGCCAACCCCTCGGTGAAGTAGCACCCGCTATAGCCCGCCACAGCTCGATAGAAGCCCGGGTTTCGCTGCGCGAGCATCACCGCGCCCTGTGCACCACTGGATATCCCACCGATCGCCCGGTCACCACTTGCGCCCAGGTACGGCTCCAACGCCTGCGGAAGCTCCTTGGTCAGGAACGTTTCCCATTTGACCACACCGAACTTGGGGTGTTGTTCGATCCAGTCGGTGTACAGGGTTCCTGTACCACCCACCGGCAGAACCACATTGACGTTCTCATTTGCAAAGACTGGTGCGATGTTGCCTTTGTCGGCGGCGAGCCAGCTATTCGATTCCGCCTGGCCCGAGTTGCCATCGAGGAGGTACAGGGTTCCGCGGGGGCGACTACGGTCTGCCGGCAGCAATACGGTCACCGGAATGTCGCGGCCCATCGCCGCACTGTACACAGTCAATTGGAGCGTGCGATCGTTTGCCGTTCCTTGCTGCACCACAACAGCTTCGGATACGCCAAACGCTCCACCGTTCGCCGGATCGGCGGCAGCCTGCACCGGCAAGGTCATCAAAACCGTTGCAACAGACGCCAACAACGCCGTCACACCACGACGAATCAACAACTCGCTCACCGCCACCACCTACCCACTTTTCAACGCCCGACACGGTCAGTCGGTTGACGACTTGGAGAACCGCAAAACACACGCAGCCGTGGCCCACACCAGTCGGTGCGGGCCACGGCGGGCGTTAATCTACTTGGGAACCTTGACTGTTCCGCCGCTCAGCGCAGCTAGCGCCTCGAGTCCGCGAACCGCCAAATCGGTTATCGGCACAGCGATCGTTCCAACAATTGTTCCGACAACGTCACCAACACTGCCCATTTCAATCTCCTTATTCTAGTTTCTGTTGCCGTAGAGGGGGATGTTCAACTGGCGGTCACCGTCAGCCGGCAACCGATCCGACGAAGTTCCCGAGCAGGTTGTCCAACCCCAACATGATGGTGATGATGTTCGGCAGAAGGGTGTCACCGCCGGCCAGGAAAAATGCTTCGATAGATCCCATGTGTTGCGCCTACTTTCTTGCTAGTAACCGAGAAGTCGGCAGGGCTCTACACAAGAGGCCAACGACCACTCGAATGGGGAGGTACATCGCATTAAGGCTTAGATGTGATGTGTAGAACACGTTATCGTTACATTCCCAAAATTGGACCGAAATGCGAAATTCTCTCGAAAACATTTTTCACGGGCCTTGCGGCACAGCATCTTTGAGCTGGACAGTCGCACAAGAATTCGATGCGGCTTCATTCGAAGAAATTCGGCAGCCTACCGAGGCGTACAGGCGAAACTTCGCTACACCTCAGGAAATAACGACGATCAACGATGTCAATTGACTCTTACCGCCGCCGCTTGCGACAGGTCTTCCAGACTCGTTCGAAGAAGACGCACATAGCTATCAGGATCCGGCAGAGCAGCTGATGAGCTGAAGAAATTGAGGATCAATTTCCCGTCGGCAGCGGCCAGCAGATAGTGCCGAAGGGCGTCCCCATCAACCGGTGGTTGCCCACCGACAATCGCCACGGCCGGGGATCCGGCGAATGTACAACCATCCACCGTCACCGGGATATTACTGACCGTCGAGTGTGACTGGCGCCCGCGATCGGAATCGTGCGGATAGTGCCGAACCGCAAAGCCGGTGAGCCGCAGCAACCATGCCGGCGCTGTCTCCACCCGCTTACCCTTGGCGCGAACCGCGGGATAGTCACTGCGTTGCTTCGCCGCCGCCGCAGCAGATGCAATCTTCGCCAGACGGACCAGTGGGTCACGTTCGTCGACGTTGAGGTCGATCGTCAAGATCGCCAACTGGTTTGCCGACTCCCACTGCTCGATACGACGCATCGACCGGGGGACCATGGCGCACACGGGATCCCGGGGCTCTTCCCCACAGCTGTCGAGGTACGCGGCCAGCGCGCCGGCGACGATGGTGAGGTAGACATCGTTCAAACTCGCGCCCGGCACCGCGGCCTGAATCGCCTTGGCCTCATTGATCGTCAAAGTCATGAAATCGACGGAGACTTCGCCCTGCAGAGACCGATTGAACCGAGTCGCCGCCAAATCGTCTCGGATCGAGACGATCTCGCCGGATTGCTCGGCTTCCTTGACCTCCACGCCCGCCCGACCGGTCGTCGAGAGACCTTGAAAGAATCGAAACGACGTGCCGGGGAACGAGACCAGGGCTCGAGACAGCTGTGCCGCCCGGCTCATCGGTGGCGTTGCGCCCTGCACAGCGGGCGCATGGGTCGTCGAGAACAGCGCCCGAGTCAGTTCTCGGGTGGCGAGTCCGTCCATCGCACTGTGATGGATCTTGAGCGTGACCACCGTGTATCGGCCGGTCAGATCGTCGAGACCGTGTACGCCGCACAACACATGCATCTCCCACGGCGGCCTGGTCATATCCAACTTCCGCGCCAGCAGCACGCTCAGATACGACCGAACCGGCGCCCAGCCCCCAGCACCCACCTGTTCCACGGTCACGTGGTGATCCATGTCGGGGCCGTCGGCGGGTACCCACCGCGGGTAGTCCAGGTCAAATGGAGTTCGCTGCAACCGCGTGGTGAACAGGGCGGCATATCCGAGCCGAGCGGTTATCCAAGCGACGGCCTGCTCTTTGGTGACTTCCGCGCAGGATCCTTGATCAGCATCGAAGAAATAGCTGACCATGAGATGCCCGGCGTGCGTGTCACTTTCGTTGTAGACGAACTCGGCATCGCGTGGTGCCAGCTGGGAGATTGGTGTCGGGGGCACCCTGCTGAACATCACGCTCCCTCGGAGAGACTGACTACTAGTGTTGGGCACCGTATCTCGCGGAGATGAAGTTCGTTGCCGATTTCGCTCAACTCGTGGGTTGGCGCCGGATGATCACCTACCATCAGTCGATGACCGCGCTCGATGTCGGCGTCATCGCCGTAGCCATACCCACCGTCGGCGTCGCCACCTGGGCCATCGGCATGTACTTTCTCGGGCGAGTTGCCCGGGCTCGCCGCAAGTCCGGGCGCATTACCTACCGAGCAAAGACTCAGCCGAGCTCCGACCACGGCACGAGCCTCACCATGTAACGGATCCATCCACAGCCTGTGGATGGGCAGATGCGTGGGAGGCACTTTGACGCAACAGTATTCGAGTAGGGATGTACGAACTCACAGTCGGCCCTGCGACATCGACTTGTGTGCAAGGCGCGCCCGCAAAACAGAAACCGGCCCACCCCCGAAGGAGTGGGCCGGTCCCAGAAGAGAACGTAGAGCTAGAAAGCGTGGGCTAGAAGCCCATGCCGCCCATCTCGTCGCCGCCCGGCATAGCCGGTGCGTTGTTCTTCTCAGGCTTGTCAGCAACGACGGCCTCGGTGGTGAGGAACAGAGCCGCGATCGAGGCTGCGTTCTGCAGCGCCGAGCGGGTGACCTTCACCGGGTCGTTGATGCCGCGGGCCAGCAGGTCCTCGTACACGCCGGTGGCGGCGTTGAGGCCGGTTCCCAGCGGGCTGTGACGGATCTTGTCGGCAACAACACCGGGCTCGAGGCCGGCGTTGATGGCGATCTGCTTGGCCGGAGCCTCCAGAGCAACACGGACGATGTTGGCGCCAGTGGCCTCATCGCCTTCCAGGGTCAGCGCGTCGATTGCGGACTCCGACTGCAGCAGAGCCACGCCGCCGCCGGCGACGATGCCCTCTTCGACAGCAGCCTTGGCGTTGCGCACGGCATCTTCGATGCGGTGCTTGCGCTCCTTGAGCTCGACCTCGGTCGCAGCGCCTGCCTTGATGACAGCAACGCCACCGGCCAGCTTGGCCAGACGTTCCTGCAGCTTCTCACGGTCGTAATCGGAGTCGCTGTTCTCGATCTCGGAACGGATCTGAGACACGCGACCGGCGATGGCCTCGGAATCTCCGGCGCCCTCGACGATGGTGGTCTCGTCCTTGGTGACGACAACCTTGCGTGCGGTGCCCAGCAGCTCGACGCCGGCGCCCTCGAGGGACAGTCCGACCTCTTCGCTGATGACCTCGCCACCGGTGAGGATGGCGATGTCGGCCAGCATGGCCTTGCGACGGTCACCGAAGCCCGGAGCCTTGACGGCAACAGACTTGAAGGTGCCACGGATCTTGTTGACAACCAGGGTCGAGAGGGCTTCGCCTTCGACGTCCTCGGCGATGATCAGCAGCGGCTTGCCGGCCTGGATGACCTTCTCCAGCAGCGGCAGCAGGTCCTTGACGGTCGACACCTTGCCGGAGACCAGCAGGATGTACGGATCTTCGAGGACGGCTTCCTGGCGGTCTGCGTCAGTGACGAAGTAGCCGGAGATGTAGCCCTTGTCGAAGCGCATACCCTCGGTCAGTTCGAGCTGCAGGCCGAAGGTGTTCGACTCCTCGACGGTGATGACGCCTTCTTTGCCGACCTTGTCCATGGCCTCGGCGATGAGGTCACCGATGGCCGGGTCGCCTGCGGAGATACCGGCGGTGGCAGCGATCTGCTCCTTGGTATCGATCTCCTTGGCGGACTTCAGCAGCGACTCGGTGACGGCTTCGACAGCCTTCTCGATGCCGCGCTTCAGGCCGAGCGGGTTCGCGCCGGCAGCGACGTTGCGCAGGCCTTCGCGGACGAGGGCCTGAGCCAGGACGGTGGCGGTGGTGGTGCCGTCGCCAGCGACGTCGTCGGTCTTCTTGGCGACCTCTTTGACCAGCTCAGCGCCGATCTTCTCGTAGGGATCCTCCAGCTCGATCTCCTTGGCGATGGAAACACCATCGTTGGTGATCGTGGGGGCACCCCACTTCTTTTCGAGCACGACGTTGCGACCCTTGGGTCCCAACGTCACCTTTACGGTGTCAGCGAGGGCATTGAGGCCCCGCTCGAGGCCGCGACGGGCCTCTTCGTCAAACGCGATGATTTTGGCCATTACGAAGTGATCCTCCGATAGGGGGTGACACTGAAGTTCGTGGTTGGTTTCGGTGCCCGCGACGGACGAACGGTCGTGTCATTAGGACCGATCTCACCGTTCCAACCTGGCACTCACGGTTGGCGAGTGCCAGATCCCATTTTTAGCACTCACCGGGGTCGAGTGCAAGGTATGCCGGTCAGAAGGCTCGGCAAACTCGGGCAACTTCCACTCTCGGCGCTTATGGTTGTGGCCTCGTCTGACCAAAGGACTCCGATGTTCGGTAAAACCTGGGTACCCGGAACCGCGACCATCGTGGCCGTCAACATCGTGCGGATGAGCAGCGACGGCCAGACCCCGACCCGCGAGTTCGCCGCCGATATCGTCGTACCGGGCATCGATCCGTTCCGCGCAAAACTCACCGAGCCCCGCTGGACGGCCGACTTCTGGCCGCCTGCGGCCCGTGAGGTCCGGGGCGTTCTCCGGGATGCCAAATCGGGTGCCGTCCGCTTCGACATGAAAGACCCCCGGAACAGCTTCAAACAGCACGGCGCGGCGACGGACGCCGCGTTCCTGGCAACACTCGAGCAGCCACCGAAACCGCCCATCAACTGACTCGCCCGAACTAGTTCTTCGCGGGGCTAAGGAATATTCGGGCGTCGTGGCTGCTTGAGTACAGGAATGCCACGACAACAGATCGGCCAGGTCTCGGCGTTCACGGTGATCGCGGCGACCACCATCGCGATGATGTTCTCGTCGTCGGCGCCGTCTCCCCTGTACCCGATCTATCAGGATCTCTGGGGCTTCTCCTCGTTCACCTTGACCGTCATCTTCGCGGCGTACGTGGTCGCGTTGCTTGGCGGTCTCCTCACCGTGGGATCGCTCTCCGACCACGTCGGACGGCGCCCGGTCCTGTTCGGCGGCCTGGCCCTGATCGTCGCCTCCATGGTGATGTTTGCCGTCGCCGACGGAGTTCCGATGCTGCTTGCGGCGCGCGTACTGCAAGGCCTGGCCGCCGGCGCCCTGACCGGAACGCTCAGTGCCGCGCTGGTTGATCTGCAGCCCAGCGCGCGCGTCGGCTCCATCACGAACTCGGCCTCGATGCTTGGCGGGTTGGCCTTCGGCGCAATCGCGGCGGGCGGTCTCATCCAATATGCGCCGATGCCCCGCGAACTGGTGTTCCTGATCTTGATCGCCGCGTTCGCCCTGTCCGCGGTGTGCATCGCGTTCATCCCCGAGACCTCCGCACGCACCGGTTTCGCCTCTCGCAGGCACCTGTGGCAGGTGGTGCGTCCCAGCGCCGGCCTGCCGCGGTCGGTCCGTGGGGTTTTCGTGATGGCCGCCTTCGGGTGCCTGGCCACCTGGTCGCTCGGCGGATTGACGCTCTCGCTGGGATCGTCGATCGTGCTGCGCATCTTCGGGGTCGAGAACCACATGATCACCGGCCTCATCCTCGGAACGTTCTTCACCTTCGGCGCGGTGGGTTCGATGGCAACGTCCAGGTGGACGGCGAATCTGAAGTTCGGGATCGGACTCGCTGCGCTGGGTATCGGGCTGGTCATCAACCTGACCGGAACGATCTCGGCGGTGCTACCGCTCTATCTCGTCGGCTCGGCGATCGCCGGCTTCGGGTTCGGGTCGACGTTCGCCGGCGTGATGGCCACCGTCATCGCCGCCACCGCGCCCGAACAGCGGGGCCAGGTCTTCTCCACCCTGTACGTGGTCAGTTACACCGGATTCAGCCTTCCGGCGGTGATCGGCGGAATTGCGGTCGGACACTTTGGATTGCGGCCAACGGCCATCGGCTACAGCCTGTACGTCCTGTGCCTTGTGGCCATCGCTGGGAGTGTGGCAATCATGCGCGTTCGCACTGAACGCCGGGTGGAACTCGCGCCGGTCGAGACCGCGCAAACCCTGGTCACGGCGGCGGCTGACACGTCGGGCACCAATAGATGACCCGTTCGAGGTCTGTGCCCCCGCCGAGATCTCCTGATCGGATGATGGTCCCGCATCGCCTGCACGGGCGTTTGGCCCGGCCATAGACCCAGGTGCGCTCACCGGCGCGGTCGACGTTGGTGACCCGGATCGTGCGGTTGCGGTTGAACTCCAACATCTTTTTCGCCAGGTCCACCCATTCGCGGAGGTCGCCTGAATCGGCAACCGGCACTGCCGGGTGGGTCCGCCGCAGAAAGCACATCTCACAACGGAATACGTTGCCGATCCCGGCAAGCACTCGCTGGTCGAGTAGGGCCAGACCGATCGGCCGCGCCGGGTCCGACGCGAGATTATCGACCGCGACATCGGCGTCCCAGTCGGCTCCGAGGAGGTCGGGACCGAGATGACCGACGGCTGTGTCTTCGTCCGCGCGGCGGAGGATTTCGAGTTTTCCGAGCTCGAATCCGACCGCCTGCACCGGACCTGCCTCCAGGATGATCCGGGCCTTGAACGCCGGCCGCCGCCAACGGGCACCCTTTGTGTATATCTCCCAGCGGCCCTCCATCTTCAGGTGCGAGTGCACAGTGTGCTCACCCACGCGGATCAGGAGATGTTTACCCCGGGCGACGACCTCGTCGACCCGCCCGCCGGACAGATCCACCGTCGCGTACCGCGGAACCCGAACATCGCAGCGGGTCAGCGTCTTTCCGGCCAACGCGCGATGCAGTCGCGCCGCGGCCTGGAACACGGTGTCACCTTCGGGCATATCTACTTGATACCCGCCTTGAGGCTCGCCGATTGCGGTCGCCCGCGGAAGTAGGCCTCGATGGTGTCCGCCGCGGAACCGATATGTTGGCGCAGCACCGCCACCGCGTCATCGACCTCACCGCGGGCGGCATGATCGACCAGCTGCCGATGTTCGGTCTGGGCCAACTGGTCCGAACCCAACTCGGCCAGATGAAAACGCAGGTAGCGGTCCTCGTCGTCGAGTTCGGCAGCAATCAGCTTCAACAACTTGGCATTTGGATGCCGCCGGTAGAGCGCAAGGTGGAAGTCGGAGTTCAGTCTGCCCAGGTCTACCAGCTCGGGGTCGTTCTCCATGGCACCCAGGATGCGACGGGCCTCGTCGATGTCGGCGGGCTCCAACCGCGGAATCGAGCCGGCCAGCGCTTCCGGTTCCAGCAGCAGCCTGATCCGATAGGTGTTGACAACATCGTCCGGGTCGACGCCGACCACCACCGCACCCTTGTGTGGCACGTGATCGACCAGGCCGCGGGCTTGCAGCGACAGAAGTGCTTCGCGAACCGGCATCCGACTGACCCCGAACACCTGCGCGAGTTCGGCCTGCCGAAGTGCCGTGCCGCTGGCCAGTGAGCCGTCGAGGATCGCGTCGGCGAGTGTCGATTCGATGACCGTCCGAGCGTGCTGCACCGCGGTCGGACGAAGTCCGAGGGTGTCGAGGACCTGCGTGGAACGTGTCGGCGGCATACTTCTTCCTATAATTGGATCCAAGATCCAATCTACTCTACGCTGGTCCCTACTGCCCCGACCCGCGGAGGTTCGTGTGTCGCTCATCCAGCCGATCACCGCCGGTGTCGTTGCCTCGCTGGTGGGATTCACCAGTTCCTTCGCCGTGGTCCTGACCGGCCTGCGAGCCGTCGGCGCATCGCCCGAACAAGCCGCATCCGGTCTGTTTGCCCTCTGCTTGGCCATCGCCGTCGGCGTCGGCTTCCTGGCGACCAGGTACCGGATGCCGATCACGTTGGCCTGGTCGACGCCGGGTGCGGCACTGTTGGCAGGCACCGCAACACCAGATGGCGGCTTCCCGGTCGCCGTAGGAGCATTTGTCCTTGTCGGCGTGATGGTCGTCGCCACCGGACTGTGGCCACGCCTGGGCTCACTGGTGCAGGCCATCCCGACGCCGATCGCCCAGGCGATGCTGGCCGGGATCGTCCTGCCCCTCTGCCTGGAACCGGTGCGTGCGGTTGCTGCGGAACCGTTCGCCATCGCTCCGGTCATCGTCGTCTGGCTGATCTTGATCCGGTTTGCCAAGCGGTGGGCGGTGCCCGCGGCATTTGGTACCGCGGCCATTGTCATCGCGGTCGTCCTGTTGACGTCCGACAAGGGCGTGACCGCCGATTCACTGATTCCCCGAATGGATCTGGTTGTCCCGCAATGGTCTCCGCAGGCCTGCGTCGGCATCGCGTTGCCGCTCTACATCGTCACCATGGCATCGCAGAACCTGCCGGGTACCGCCGTCATGGCCAGCTTCGGCTATCGGATCCCTTGGCGCCCCTCGATGTTGGTGACCGGCGCCCTGACCTCGATGGCGGCACCGGTAGGCGGGCACGCGGTGAATCTGGCGGCGATCAGTGCCGCCCTCACCGCCGCGCCCGCCGCCGAGCCCGACCCGCGTCGGCGTTGGATCGCGGCCGCCACCGTGAGCCCGGTCTATCTCGTCATCGGCATCAGTTCAGCGGCCGTCGCCGCGCTGGTCACGATCGCACCGGCCGGACTGGTGGAAACGGTGGCCGGTCTGGCCCTGCTCGATACCCTGGCCGGCGCGCTCGCGGCCAGCCTGCGCGACGAAAAGTCCAGAACTGCAGCAGTTCTGACCTTTGTGGTGGCTGCAGCCGGAATCTCTGTCGCCGGGATCGGATCGGCATTCTGGGCGCTGATCGCCGGACTCGTCGTCTACGCGGTACTGAAGAGTTCGCCGGACTCCACACCACCGTCGACGAGCACCAGTGACCGTGAGATACCCAGCCGGGCCAAGAATCCATCATCGTGACTGACCACAAGCATCCCGCCCCGATACACCGACAATGCCTCCACCAGCTGATCGACGCTGTCGAGATCGAGGTTGTTGGTCGGCTCGTCGAGAACGAGCAATTGCACCGGCGGAGTCGCCAGTAGCAATCGGGCAAGGGCCACCCGAAACCGTTCGCCGCCAGACAGTTCACCAACCAGCCGGTCCACTGCGTCGCCGCGTAGCAAGAACTGAGCCAGCCGGGCCCGCACCAGGTTCGGTGCAACATCGGGTACCGCGGACCGCACGTTGTCGAGCACGCTGGCGGCATCGTCGAGATCATCGAGACGTTGTGCCAGGTAACCGATGTGGTCGGTGTGCGCGACCGCATACGGACCAACCTCCGGCGCCTCCGGATCCCACAGCGTTCGCAGCAGGGACGTCTTGCCGGAGCCGTTGGCTCCGGTGAGCGCAACACGTTCCGGCCCGGCGATCACGATCGTCGAATCCCCACTGCGTATCTCGGCCAAGCGTCGTCCCGCAGGGACATCCGGGTCGGGCAACTCGATCCGAATGTGTTTGTCGTCGCGGATCAATTCGGTCGCACCCTCGACTGCCTTGCGTGCGTCGTTGATCTTGTTGTCGCCTTCGGTGCGCAATCGGCCCGCGGTCTCCTGGGCGTTGCGCTTACGCGCGCCCAGCAGAATCTTCGGCAGGTTGGTGTTCGCCTTCCCGTAGCGACCGCGCCGGGCAACCTTCGTTTCAGTCTCCACACGTTGCCGCTGTTGAACTTTCAGATCCTGCTGCGCCGACCGCAGATCCTGCTGCGCGGACTCCTGTTGGGACCGTACATAATCGCGATACTCGCCGAGCGGTCCGCCGAACACTGTCACCGTGTTGTCCCGCAGTTCGGCTGTGGTGTCCATCAATTCGAGAAGCTCGGTGTCATGGGACACGACAAGCAAGGTGCCCGGCCAGTTCCGGATCAGCGTAGACAGGCGCGCCCGGGCGTCCCGGTCGAGATTGTTGGTCGGTTCGTCGAGCAACGTTATCGGCGCGCCGCGCAGACGCAGACCCGCGATCGCGGCCAAGATCACCTCACCACCGGAAAGGGTGCCGACATTGCGGTCCAGACCCAATTTCGCGATGCCGGCCTCGGCGAGGACTTGTCGCGCTCGGGCCTCGACGTCCCAGTCGTCGCCGAGGATGTCATAGTCCCCCGGCTCCGTGGATCCGGCCTCGATCGCCAGCAACGCATCGACCCGGGCGCGGATACCGAGTAGGTCCGCGACCGTGGCGTCGCTCTGCAGGATGAGATCCTGTGGCAGATAGGCGGTTTCTCCGGTTGTCGCGACCGATCCCGAGGTGGGGGCGATGTCCCCCGCAATGATCTTGAGCAGTGTCGATTTTCCTGACCCGTTGGCGCCGATGACACCGATGTGGCCGACACCAAAAAACACCGTCAGGTGTGAGAGGGCCGAAGAACCGTCCGGCCAATCAAGGCTGACGTCTCGGAGAGAAATTGCAGATTCAGAATGCGCAGGCATACGGACTCCCAGGAAGAATGAAGACGAAAGTGCGCCAACAACTCATCCCGCCGCGGCATGCGGCAATCGAACGGTGTCAGCGCGCTAGGACGCGGAGCCGTCGATGATCTTCACTGGGGAACCTGACTGTCGGGAACAGAACGTCGTCCAGTGTGCACAACAATTCGGAGCCTCGCAAGTACTTTGTTCTGCGAGCAGAATGGTGCGATGGTGCTCATCCGATCCGCAGTGTGCGACGACGTCGCTGCCGTAACCGACCTGATCTCTGCGGCGTTTTCCCACTACACCGAACGTATCGGCACCGAACCCGCGCCTATGCACACCGACTACGTCAGCCTGATCGACACCGAAACCGTGTGGATCGCGGAAGACAACGGTGCGATCGTCGGGACCATCGTGCTCACGCCAGGGGCCGATCACCTGCAACTCGACAACCTCGCGGTCGCTCCTGACACCCAGGGGCGCGGCATCGGGGCGCAACTTCTTGACTTCGCGGCAGATCAGGCCCGCGTACTCGGTCTACGCCGCCTGGATCTCTACACCAACGAGCTCATGACCGAGAACCTCCACTACTACCCGCGGCATGGATTCACAGAGACGCATCGCGCCGCAGAACACGGGTTCTGCCGGGTCTTCTTCACAAAGCCCTTGTGAGCAACTGGCCCGAGACTACAATCGAACAGCGCTGACACGACCCGGAGAAAGCCGATGTACCTGCAAGAGTTCACTGCCAACGGTTCATTGAATCACGATGCCGCAGAGCGGATATCGTGGAAGACAGCCGATTACTCGCCGCGGATTCACCTCGTGGTCAACGGGCGCAGGCTGTACGCCCATTGCCTGCCGCTCTGTTGGGATGAATTGGACATCCGAGACGGAACACCCATCTCGATCACCGTCGACGGCGGTATCGGCGGGACCGACGACACCGACGAGCGGCGCGCGCTGGTCGAGATGGTCGACTACATCCAGCGCATGACCGCACCCGACCCTCCGGATCGGAGATTTGGGTCCACCCGACGGCGATTCTGGCACGGTCGACGGTGACGTCGGCACGCTCGCGGGATCAGAGGAGCGAACGATAGAACTCGAGATGACGCTTCGCAGCGAGTTCCCAGGTCAGGCTGGACGCCAAGTCCCGACCACGTGACCGCGTTGCGGGATCGACGGTCATTGCGGCGGTCAGTTGTCCGGCCAGGTCCTCGGGGGTTCGGGCATAACGCACCGCATCACCGAAGACCTCCCGCAGCACCGGTAGGTCGCGGGCCACCACCGGGGTGCCGGCTGCCAGTGCTTCCATCGCCGCCAGACCGAAACCCTCTTTGGTCGATGGGAACGCAAGTACCGCAGCTTCGGCAACCAACGCCGGCAGGGTCTTGTCGGGGACGGAACCCAGGACGATCGGCGTGATATCGAGATCCTCTGCCCGGCTGTCGAATTCGGTGCGGTAATCGCGATAGTCGAACAGCGTTTCGCCACCGGCGAATACGAGTTGGAGTCCAGGATCGCGCCGCCTCAGGAGTGCATAGGCCTCCAGCAGATCGATACTCCCCTTCCGGGGTTCGATCCCACCAACCGCAAGTACGTACCTCCCGAGTCGATCACCCCACTGTTGCCGCGCTGCAACAGATTCCGGATCACTGCCGGCTGCGGCCGCAAACCGCTCCGCCTGGACGCCATTGGGAATCACAGTCGGCTCGAACCCCCAACCCTGCCGAACCTCCCGCGCCACCGCGGACGACACACAGATCCGGGCGTAGGGGTCCACGATGGCCTTCTCGTGGCACGCGGCGAGCACGGGCGTGGTGAATTGGTCGAGGTGGTGGATGGTCCGGACGCACCGGCCAACGGCGTTGGCACTGATGCAGTCCTGGGCATGCACGATATCGGCTGCAGCCGAATCGAACTCAGCACCGAGCACCTGGATGGACCGGACGATCCGGTCGGTGACCGTATCGCCTTCGCGGTCCTCGAACCGGGCCAGGCGCACCGTCACGGCAGGATCAACCGTCCGGAAGAATCCTGGGTCGCCGCCGCGCGCCAAGGACCAGATGGTGACCTCGGCGCCTGCCTTCGCCAGCGCCTCGGCGAGATTGAGCGTATGTACAACTCCGCCACGCGGTTTGGTGGAGTAGGTCAGTAGTGAAACTCTCACAGATCGTCCTGCCAGTACGTGTCGGTGCGCCGCTCGGCGAGGTGGTGCAGCACCGTGCGGGCCCGGTTGATCTCGGCATCGATGTCGATGTCACACACCGCCATTCCTCCCTTGGCCCACGTCTTCGCGAGCACTTCACCGCCAGGCCCGACCACCTTGGCCTGTCCCAGGAATCGCAGTTTGCCCATCACCCCGGTCTGATTCGACGACACCAGCACCACCTGATTCTCCGCGGCTCGGGCCGCGTCGTAGAGGTCGAACAGCCGCGACTGACGATCGTTGGGTAGCCGCGAGGCACGGTCGGTGACGCTGGCCGGCCACGCCGAGAGTGCGGCGATGATCCTCGCCCCGTCGAGCGCAAGGGTGCGGGCCGATTCCGGAAACGTCTTGTCGTAGTCGATGAGCATGCCGATCCGGCCGACCGGGGTGTCGAAGGCCGCGAAGTCGTCACCCGCCGCATAGGCGAGCGATTCACCGGCCGGCTGATGAACTTTGCGGTGTAGACCCAGGATCCCGTCGCCCGACAGGCATACGGCGGTGTTGTACCGCTTGCCTTGCGCGGCTTCGGTGAATCCCACACAGACCGTCATCGGCCCAGCTGCCTCGGCGATCCTCGCCAGTTCCGGACCGTCGGTGTCGACCGTCGGTGGAAGGTGATCGATGTCCGGCGACCGCAGGTCACCGATGTATCCGCCCAGCGACGCGTCTGGCAGTACCAACAGATTGATGCCGTCGCGCGAAGCCGCCTCGATGATCCCGACGATCTTGCTCACCGCGCGCTCGACATCCCTGCCGAAATGGGCTGCGAGTGCGGCAACACGGATGGGTGCCATAGCCGACCAGCCTAGTGACTCGATGTGGCCTGCGCGGTCGGAACAAGCCCTGCGGTCAATTGATCGGCCAGATACTCGGCGTCACGAGCGATGGCAGCGAATCGTCCGGAGCCCCAGGTGTGCTGCCACGGAAGGCCGAGGAAGTAGACGCCGGGTGTCGAGGTGACGCCGCGATTGTGGGTCGGCATCCCCTCTCCGTCAAAGACTCCGACCTTGAGGAAGCGGTAGTCGGTACGGAAACCGATCGACCACACGATGGCCGACACATCCGAAGTCTCCAGATCCAGTTCGGTCACTTCGGTATCCGGCGTCCACACCGGGACATACCGCGGTTCCGTCGGTGCGTCGATGCCGGTTCGATCGATGTAGGCATCGATGTCGCCTTTGATCGCGTCGCTGACGGCGTCGGCGGCGTCGAGGTTCTTCGCCAGATTCGGCGCGAAGGTCAGGGTCGTCCCGATTAGCCCGGTGGACCGGCCGTGCAGCTGCATACCGTCGCGGGCGAAGGCACGCAGGTCGATGTCCCGCCCGCCGTCGCGGCCGGTCACGTAGTGATTTGTCTTCTCGCGCTTGGACAGACCGCCGGGGTGCTCGTCGATCGAGACGTCGTAGACACCCATGTCGTGCAGCCAGGCGACGCAGTCCCGACCCCGGTAGAAGCGGGCCACCCGTGGGGCACTTCCCGTGGCCAGGTGTACTTTTCGACCGGACAGGTGCAGATCCTCGGCGATCTGCGCTCCGGACTGCCCGGAACCGATCACCAGCACTGCTCCCTCGGGGAGCTGGTCGGCGCCGCGGTACTGCGACGAATGTATCTGCGCGATCCGATCCGGAAGCTTCTCTGCGAAACGCGGGATCACCGGTGTGTGATAGCCGCCGACCGCAACCACCACCTGCTTCGCGTGCAATGGCCCGGCTGTGGTGGCGATGTCGAATCCACCGCCTGCGCGTTGGCTCACGGATATCACCGAAACATGTTCGCGTACCGGAGAATCGAAGGTCCTTGCGTAGTCGCAAACCCAGGCATACACCTCGTCGCGGCTCATGAAGCCGTCCGGATCGTCGCCGGAGTACTCGTAGCCCGGCAGATTGCACTGCCAGTTGGGCGTGACGAGGGTGAAGTTGTCCCAGCGTCCATCCCGCCATTCGTGGGCAATGGTGTCGCGTTCGAGCACCACATGGGCGACACCGCGTCGGGTGAGATGCCAACTGACAGAGAGCCCGGCCTGACCGGCGCCGATGACCACCACCGGCACCTCCTCGATCGGGGTACTCACTGAAGATTCGTTCATGATGTGTGTCCTGCCTGTGTCGGCGTGATCAGGTCTCCACCGCTCATCGTCAATATCTGGACCTGCCCGTCGGGCATCTGGCGCGCCGCTGCCTCGATGTTCTCGAGTTGAGCGGCCGCCGACGTGCAGGCGAACCCGAACTTCGCGCGTACGCGGTCACTGGCGATGGTCAGGGCTTCGGTGCTGCGGGATACGAACTCCCCCACCGAGTACTCTGTGCCCGGCTCCAGGAAGTCGTGCATGACCAGTGAGGGTGAATAGCATTGTTGCTCTGAGCCGTCCGGCCAGCGCACGGTGAACGTCATTTCAGGCATAGGTGAGCTCCTCGACTCGGTTTGGCTCGGTGACACTGCCGTAGATCTCGGGTCGACGATCACGCAGGTTGTACATACCGCCACCGCGGGCGGCTGCCATCGCTGCCTTGACATCGAGCGTCGCGGTCGCCAGGCCTTCCTGGGTGCCGGTGTCTGCGAGGATCTCCCCGCCCGGTCCGACCACCTTTGCGCTGCAGACGAATCGCAGGGAGCCAAAGGTTCCGGCCTGATTCGATGCCACCCAGATCAGCTGGTTCTCCAACGCCCGGGCCCGGTCGTAGATGTCGAAACGCTGCTTCCAGCGGTCGTCTTCCATGTTCGGTGTGGTGTTGGTCCGCGAGGTCGGCCACGCCGACAGGGACGCGACGATCTCCGCCCCACCGAGCGACAGCGCCCGGGCAGCTTCAGGAAATGCCTTGTCGTAACAGATCTGCATCCCCATCCGCCCGACCGGAGTATCGAAGGTCGGGTACCCCGAACCGGCTGAATAGCAGAGGTTTTCACCCAAGGGTTGATGGACCTTCCGGTAGGAACCGAGAATCCCGTCGCCGCTGAGGGTGACAGCCGCGTTGTAGCGTGTGTCGCCATCGGCCTCGCAGAAGCCCAACGTCACGGTCATGTCGCCGGCCATCTTGATGACCCGCTCCAGTTCCGGGCCACCGAGTTCGAGAGCGGGAGGCAGACTTTCGAGTCGCCGTTGCCGCGCCTCCGGACTCTCGTCGCCTCCGCCGAGGCTGGGCAGATAGCCTCCCAGCGCAGCTTCCGGAAGGACCAGTAGGTCGCTGCCCCGCTGCCGCGCCAGTTCGATGAGCGCACCGATGGTCCGGTATGCCTCCTCCATGTCGCGGCCGAACTGCGCCGACGCGACAGAAATTGTGGTGCTCATGCTTTCCCCAATCCTGTGACGGTGCCGTGCACCGCTTGTGTGATCGTGCCGTCGGGCCAGCGCAAGCTGACGCCGTGGCCTTTGATGAGTCGTCCACAGACCACGCTGGTCGCCGGTCCCGCATCGGGGACCTCTCGGCCCGGCGCGTCTGCCGTGATCATGGCGAATCCCGGGAAGGCGGTGACCCACTCGCCCATCGCCACGCCCGAAGGTCGTGGGATGGTGGCCATGTCGAGCAGCGCACCGGTCCCACTGGCTTCGGACAGCATGCCGGTGGTTCCGACCAGCCCGGCCATGCTGACGTCTTTTGCCGCAGCCGGAGCTGCCCGCTGCACGAATGTTCCCATCCGTACCAGATCTCGAGAATTGCGCGTGGATGTGGAATCCCACTGTTGCCCTGCATATCCCGGACGCCAGTTGCCTCCGAGGTCTGCGGTGAGCCGAAGGTCGTGGCCTACCTGCCCACCCCCGGCCGGGACCGGTGTCGCGGTACGACCCAGCGCGGTCACCGACAACGACGACGGAACACCGGCCTGTGTGTGGCCGCCGAGGACCGGAACACCCCATGCAGCAGCTGCTCTGGCCATCCCGCGAACGATCCGGGTCAGTTGTGATCGGGTGGGTGCGCCCACCGCGTCGAGCAGTCCCACCGGGGTGGCGCCCATCGCGGACAGGTCGTTGAGATTGACCAGTACGCCGCACCACCCGGCCCATTCCGGATCGCGTTCGACCATCGACGGGATGATCGCGTCGCAGGCCGCGATCAGATCGCTACCGGGAACCGGTGTGCCGTCGTCACCCCGGAAGCCGCTCCGCCCCAATCCCATCGACTGCTCTGTCAGTGGTGCCAGCACGTCGGCAAGCATCGCCTTGGTGGCCGTGACGAGGCGCTCGATCTTGTCGATCGGCCAGCGCATCGCCGCGTGGGTGACCCCTGCGACGTCGACGTCGGCGGTGTACTGCCATCCCAATGACGTGAACATCGGCTGGTATCGCTGCTGCACCGCGGCGTCGAATCGCAGGACCCCGGAACTCTCGGCATACGCGCTTGCCGCTCGTACCAGTGCCGGACCGACTCCTCGTGCCTGTTCGGTCGGTGCCACCACCAACCGACTGCCTGCCCACCACCCGATGTCATCAGTTGTCGCCGGCGCGAGCCGCACCCCACCGAGCACCGTGCCATCGGGAGCCATCGCACAGAGCACAACGGTGCGAGGGTCATCGTCGACATCATCGTGGTCGGATCCCCTGAACAGCTCTTGCTGCACCACAAACGCTTCGTGGCGAAGGGTCCGATACCGGTCGAGTTCCCTTGTGTCCAGGGCCGGCTGGATGATGAAGGCGGCCGGTGATGCGGCGCGGCGCGGCCCGGTCAGAATGGCCAGGTCAGGGATACCGGCGTGCATGATCAACCTCCGACATTCTGCAAGACACTGCATGCACCGCAGGCGGCACATCCGGCTTTCTGATCGGCGCCGAGCATCCCCGCGGCAGTCAACTCTTTCGCGACCCGGCGGGTGACGTCCTCGACGACGTCGCTGCGTGGGGCGACGGCACGGTCCACGTCGACGGCGAGCGATCCCTCATGTGGACGGAACGGCACCACAAAGGGATACACGCCCATGTCGATGAGTTCACGTGCGCCTGCGACCAATTCGTCGGGGTCTTCACCCAATCCGACCAGCAGGTACGTCGACACCTGATTGCGACCGAACACCCGGACCGCCTCGGCCCACGCCGCCCGGTACTCGTCGGTGGACACCGTCGCCTTGCCCGGCATCCAGCGCTTGCGCACGGCGTCGTCGAGCGACTCGATGTGGATGCCGATCGATTCGGCACCGGCGTCCTTCAATTCGGTGAGCGTGGCCAGGTCACCGGGCGGTTCGCACTGGACCTGGATGGGTAGATCGGGCACCACCGCTTTGACTGCGCGGACGCAGCGCGCCAGATGTTTGGCGCCCCGGTCCTTCGCCGCGGAGGTACCGGTGGTCATGACCATCTGCTTCACCCCGTCGAGGCGGACGGCCGCCTCGGCGACCTCGGCCAACTCTGCAGGCTTCTTCACCGCCACGGTCGCACCGGACCGCAGCGACTCCTCGATGGTGCAGAACCTGCAGCGCTGTGACTCGTCATAGCGGATACAGGTCTGCATCACCGTGGTGGCCAACACGTCCCGGCCGTGGAGCTTGGCGATCTTCTCGTACTCGATGCCCGTATCGGTGCGCAGGTCGTAGAAGGCCGGCCGTTCGATGGCCGTGACCTCCAGACCGGTGTCGGCTCCGTCGAGCAACACCTGACCGCCGTCGAGTACATAAGGACTCAGCGGATTGCGCGGTATCGCGGCGCTGAGGCCGTCAATGATCAGGTGACCGTCGTCGCTGGGTCCTGCGCCTGCGGATCGGCGCAGCGGGGGTGAGCCGCGAACACCGAGCAGCGCAAGATCTACGCGTGCCGATACGGACATTCCCTCACCTCAGACCATGTAGGTGGAGTTGATGATGGCGCCCTTGCGCGAATAGTGGATCAGCGCATCCTGCACATCGAGCGGATGCGCCGGGATGACCCCTTCGATGAGGTCTTCTTCGCGGCCGCCGTGCAACGCCAGACCGAAGCGGCAACAGAACACCGTGCCGCCTTCGGAGATGAACGTCGCGAGCGAATCGTTGATGTTCTGCTCACCCGGGAAGCCCGAGTCACCGGTGGTCGGAAAGCCGCGGGTGGCCAGGCAATTGATGGCTCCGGGTCCGTAGAAGTACATTGCCGATTCGAATCCCTTGCGCAGTGCGCGGGTCGCCTGCAAGACCGCCACAAAACTCACCGACGATTCGTGGGCGATGCCGTGGACCAAGGTGAAGTACGACTCGCCCTCCTGCGCCTTGTAATCGGGGAAGATCTTGGTGCCGCCGTAGATGTTGGTGCCCTTCGGCAACGATGGATGTGGGATCTCGGCGATGGACTTCTTGATATTCTCGGCGATGGACTGATCGATCTCGGACATAGAGTCCTCCTGATAGGACGGAATGTTGAGGTCGCTGCGGCTGCTTTGCCGCTAGGCGAGGAGCCGGAACCGGCTGCGATTACCAGTACAAAAGTTCCCGGTTTCAGACTGGTTATCGCAGGACTAACAGTGCAGTTCCAAGAGCTCACAGCGGTAACACGGAGGAAATAGGCCACTTTCGCGACTTTCGCTCTGCGCGATCCAAAAGGTTCTCGGGGCACCACGAGCCCCATAGCGTCTCTCTGGTGACCCAGATCGCACCTGCCTCCATCGCGAAACCACCTCGCGTATCGAACCGCGGCTCACACCGTTTCTGGACGGTCGTTCGGTGGCTCTCGCCGCTCTTTGTCCTACTGCTCTGGCAACTGGGTAGCGCCATCGGGCTGATCCCCCAGGACGTGGCGCCTGCGCCCTCACTGGTCTTCGAAGCCGGCCTCGAGACCATCGAATCGGGAGAACTCGCCGACGCCCTGACCGCATCGGGATGGCGCGTGATCCAGGGACTGCTTCTCGGCGGCCTGATCGGTGTCGCGCTCGGCGTACTCGTCGGCCTGTCGCGGATCGCCGACTCCCTCCTCGACCCGTCACTGCAGATGGTTCGCGCGCTCCCCCACCTTGCGTTGATCGCCCCGTTCATCCTCTGGTTCGGAATCGGTGAGACCCCGAAGATCCTGATGATCGCGCTCGGAGTGATGTTCCCGCTCTACCTCAACACCATCTCGGCGATCCGCCAGATCGAGCCGAAGCTCCTCGAAACCGGCCGGGTGCTGGGATTTGGTGCTTGGCAACGCTTTCGGATCATCATCCTGCCCAGCGCCGCACCACAGGTCCTTGTCGGACTGCGCCAGTCACTGGCCATCGCCTGGCTGACACTGATCGTGGCCGAACAGATCGCCGGCGGCGAAGGCATCGGCTTCATGATCAACAACGCGCGCGACTTCCTCCGGATGGACATCATCTTCTTCGGCCTGGTCATCTACGCGTTGCTCGGCTTCACCACCGACGCCGCCGTCCGCCAGCTAGAGCGTTACGCATTGCGCTATCGACCCAACAATGAGGACGTGTGATGACACTTATCTCTGACCCTCGGGCGACGGCCAAGCCCACCGACAAGGCGGACGTAGCCGCCGAATTGAATGCCGTATCACTGCATTACGGCGACAACCAGGTCCTGGACAATCTGAGCCTGAAGGTACGCCACGGCGAGATCGTGGCCCTGATCGGCCGCAGCGGCTGTGGCAAGTCCACGACCCTGCGCGTGCTCGCCGGGCTCACCGACAACTACACCGGCGACACCTCGGTTGCCGGCGCCCCCGCCGTTGCCTTTCAGGAACCACGGCTGTTCCCCTGGCGATCTGTCGCCCAGAACGTCGGCTACGGGCTCAACCGGGTGAAGGTCGCAAAGTCGAAGACCCAGGCCCGCGTCGTCGATGCACTGACCCAGGTCGGTCTCGACGACAAGGCCGATGCATGGCCGCTGACCCTGTCCGGCGGTCAGGCACAACGTGTTTCACTGGCGCGCGCCCTGGTGGGCGAGCCGGAGCTGTTGCTGCTCGACGAGCCGTTCGGGGCGCTCGACGCACTGACCCGACGGACCATGCACGACCTGCTGCTCACCGTGTGGAAGCGGCACCAGTTCGGCGTCCTCCTGGTGACACATGATGTGCACGAGGCGGTCTCGATCGCCGATCGCGTCGTGGTGCTCGATGAAGGCCATATCAAAGATGAAGTTGTGATCGACCTGCCCCGCCCGCGCGAGGCAGGACACCCAGAGCTGGCCGAGGCGGCACAGCATCTGTTGAAGAGTTTGGGAGTTGTCGAATGAAGCGAGTTGTTGAATGAAGCTCAGTGGTGCCATCGGGTCTGCGGCCCTGGCTCTCTCGTTCGCGTTGATCGCGACCGGATGTGTGTCGCAGGATGACAAAGGCAGCGAGGACGTCGCAAACACAACGGTGTCGGTCGCCGAGCTCAGCGGCGTGACCCTGAAAGTCGGTGACCAGAAGGGCATCACCGAGCCGCTTCTCACCGCGGCCGGCGAATTGGACGACCTGCCGTACAAGATCGAGTTCTCGATGTTCACCTCCGGGCCTCCCCAGGTGGAAGCGGCAACCGGCGACAAGATCGACTTCGCCGTCACCGGCAACACACCGCCCATCTTCGGAGCGGCCAACAACGCCAACATCAAGGTCGCCGCCGCCTACCAGGCCTCCGGGAAGGGTGACAAGATCCTGATCCCCAAGGACTCGACGCTGACCTCTGTGTCCGAACTCAAGGGCAAGAAGATCGCTGTGGCCAAGGGAAGTTCGGCGCACGCCAACGTCCTGGAACAGCTCGACGCCGTCGACGTGAGTGTCGACGACGTGGAATTGGTCTTCCTGCAGCCCGCCGATGGACTGGCAGCCTTCCAGCAGGGCTCCGTGGACGCCTGGGCGATCTGGGATCCGTTCACCGCCATCGCCGAGGCCCAGACCGGCGCAAAGACGTTGGTCAATGCCGAGCAGAGCTACGCCTTCGGAATCGCCTCAGCGAAGGCGCTCGCAGATCCCAAGCGCAATACCGCGCTTGCCGATCTGGTCCAGCGCATCGCTCGGGCCACACAGTGGGCGCAGGCGAATCCGCAGGAATGGGCCAACCACTACGCACAGTCGGTCGGTGTCGCCCCCGAGGTGGCGCAGATTGCCCAAGAGCGCAGCATCAAACCGGCGGTCCCCCTGACCGATGAGGTCGTCGCATCCGAGCAACTGTTGGCCGACCTGTTCTACGATTCCGGTCAGATCCCAGCGAGCCCGGACTTCAACACCTTCGTCGACCGCCGCTACAACACCGTGCTGGAGCCGTACTTCGGAACCTAGACAGCGAACACTGGATCCGGGACAAATGCACCTGTTCCAGTCATTTACACACGTTGTAACGTGTGCAAATGACTGGAACGGGTGCGTTTGTCTACCGACTCGGTTCGGTGAGTACGTGATGACGGCCGAGCGGTAGCATCAGCGGCTTGCCCGATGTCGGGTCGAGGATGACCTGACTGTCGAGGCCGAACACCGCCCGGACGTTGTCCTCCGTCAGGACCTCCGCGGGTTCGCCTGCGGCATGGACGTTTCCACCGGCGAGGGCTATGAGGTGGTCGGAGTACCGGGCCGCGAGATTGAGATCGTGCAACACCATCACGATCGTGGTGCCACGGTCGCGGTTGAGGTCGGTCAACAGGTCGAGAACCTCGATCTGGTGACTGACATCGAGAAATGTCGTCGGTTCATCGAGCAGCAACACGTCGGTCTGTTGGGCGAGAGCCATTGCGATCCAGACTCGTTGGCGTTGCCCACCGGAGAGTTCATCCACCGGTCGATCGGCCAGCGCCGAGGTCTCGGTGGCATCAAGTGCGGCAGCCACGGCTTCGTCGTCTTCGTGGGTCCATCGAGAAAACAGCCCCTGATGCGGATGCCGTCCGCGTCCGACGAGATCGGCGACCGTGATTCCTTCAGGGGTGATCGGCGACTGCGGCAACAGACCGAGGGTGCGCGCCAACTGTTTGGCCGGCGTCTTGTGTACCTCGGTGCCGTCGAGCAGCACCCGGCCCGAGCGCGGGGTCAATAGTCGCGACATCGACCGCAGCAGAGTCGATTTACCGCACGCATTCGCACCCACGATCGCGGTCACCTTGCCAGGAGGCACCAGAAGGTCCAGCTTTTCGATGACGGTGTGTTCGCCATAGCCGAGCGTCAGGTTCTCGACAAGGAGTTGGTGTGTGGTTGTCACAGCGAGCCTCCGGCGCGGTTGGTACGAACGATCAGATAGATGAGGTACGGGGCGCCGAGCACACCGGTCACGACACCCACCGGGTAGCGGGTGCCGAAGGCGAACTGTCCGACGAAGTCGGCCACCAGCACCAGCAGAGCTCCGACCAGCGCGGCCGGCACGAGCAACGAGCCGTTCGGTCCGACCAGGCGCGCGGCGATGGGGCCGGCCAAGAACGCCACAAATGCGATCGGCCCCGAGGCTGCGGTGGCGAAGGCAAGAAGTCCCACGGCAGCGACGATCACGATCAGCCGGGTTCGGTTGACCCGCACCCCGAGTGCCGATGCGGCGTCATCGCCGAGCTGGGACATCTCGAGATTGCGGGACTGTCCGAGTAGCACTGGTGCCAGCACGACGAGTGCGAACAGAACCGGGATCGCCTGGGTCCACGACGCGCCGTTGAGGCTGCCGGTCAGCCACCGCATCGCCTCCTGCTGATCCCATTCCGCGGCCTGGTCCAGCAGATAGTCCGTGATGCTGTGGAGCATCGCCGCAATACCGATACCGATGAGGATGAGACGGGTTCCGACAACGCCGCCGCGGAACGAGAGCGCGTAGATCAGCACCGAAACAGCAAGTGCGGAAACAATGGCGAAGATCGACACCTGGGTCGCACCGAGCGAAAGCGTGACGATCGCGAAGGTGGCCGCAGCACTGGCACCCGCACTGATCCCGATGATGTCGGGGCTGGCCAACGGGTTGCGCAGCATGGTCTGAAAAGTGATGCCGGCCAGCCCGAAACACAAACCTGCGGCGACAGCCAGGACCGCGCGTGGGATCCGCAGGCGACCGACGGTGAAGGTCGCACCCTGGACCTGCTCCCCCAGAATCACTTTCAGAATATCGCCGGGTGGGTAGAACGTCTTGCCGAACATCAGGGTGATGGCAAAGGCAGCCGCGATGAGCACCACCAGGATCGCGATCACCCAGCGACGGCGGCCACCTCGGATCTTGCGGTTCCGGGCGATGGTCTGCGCCGTCACCATGGTTTCCGAACTCACAGTGCACCGACCTTCTGACGACGGACGATGTAGATGAAGAAGGGTGCGCCGATCAGCGCGGTCAAGATGCCCACGTCGATTTCGGCGGGGCGCGCGACGATCCGTCCGATCACGTCGGCCACGGTGAGCAACACCGCGCCGGTGACCGCCGAATACGGCAGCAACCACCGATAGTCCACGCCGACGATCAGTCGGCAGGCATGCGGGACAACCAGTCCGACAAAGGCAATGGGGCCTGCGACCGCGGTCGCCGCGCCACAGAGAATGATTGCTCCCAGGGCGGCACCGCCGCGGACGAGCGCTACCCGCTCACCGAGTCCGGCGGCGAGATCGTCACCCAACGCGAGTGAGTTGAGGCCACGCGCCGACAACATCGAGATGATGAATCCGACCATCAAGAAGGGCAAAACTTGCTCGATGCTGGAATAGGTCGCTCCACCGACGCCGCCAACGCGCCACGATTGGACGGTATCGGCGACATCGTTGCGGCCCAGAATGATTGCGGTGACGAAGGAGACGAGCGCCGCCGAGGTGGCGGCACCGGCGAGCGCGAGTTTGAGCGGTGTGGCACCACCACGACCGAGTGAGCCCACGCCATAGACGAACACGGCGGCGGCCGCGGCACCGATGATGGCGACCCAGATGTAGGTAGACGCCGCGGCCAGGCCGAAGTAGCTGATACCGATGACCACGGCGAGCGATGCGCCCATGTTCACACCGAGTATGCCCGGGTCGGCGAGCGGGTTTCTGGTCACGCCTTGCATGACCGCACCGGATACGCCCAGCGCGGCGCCGACGATGATCGCCAGAAACGTTCTCGGTATCCGCTTTTCGACCGCGGCCTGATTCATTCCCTCGGAGTCACCGCCGAGTACGGCGAAGACATCCGACCAGTCGACACCGCGAGAACCGACCTTGATCGACAAGATCGCCACCACAACCAAGACTGCGGCGACGATCAGGAACCCAAGTGCCCGCACCCGTCTCGGGCGTCGCACGATGGCAACGCCCGAGGCGGACTGCGAAGTACCTTGTGTCACTTGGACTTGTCTGCTGCTTCCGCGAGCAGCGCGACGTAGTCGTCGAGCACCCAGGAGATCGACAACGGAGTCGGGTTCGCAGCGGTTCCCAGCGGAGTGCTGGGCAGGGCCACGATGGCACCGTTGGCCACTGCCGGCATCTGGGACAGCAGCGGGTCGGCCTTGAGGGTCGCGACCAGGGCCTCGTCGCCGTAGGTCACGATGATGTCGACGTCACTGAGGCCGTCGATCTGCTCGGCACTGCGTGTCGCCGAGAACTTTTCCGTCTCGGCTGACGCCGCGGCGATGCTGCCGGGGGTCTGCAACCCGAGGTCCTCGAAGAACAGTGCGCGGGTGTCGTGGGTGGTGTAGAAGCTGACCTCGCTGAGATCAGCGGCGTCTACGTGCGTCAGGAACATGATCGACTTGTCCTGCAGCTGCGGGTATTTCGTCCCGGCAGCGGCAACCTCAGCCTCGAGGCCAGCGATGAGCTCGGCGCCCTCGGCCTCCATGCCCATACCCTTGCTGTTCAGCTCGATCATCTGCTGCCAGGGGGTGCCCCACGCGGTTTCGGGGTAAGCCACCACCGGCGCGATCTCGCTGAGGGTGTCGTAGTCCTCCTGGGTCAGGCCGGAGTAGGAAGCGAGGATCACATCGGGGTTGGTGTTGGCGACGCTTTCGAAGTCGACACCGTCGGTCTCGTCGAACAGCACCGGGGCTTCGCCGCCGAGCTCATCGAGCCGCTCGCTGACCCACGGCAACATGCCGTCGCCGTCGTCGTCGCCGAAGTTCGCGGCCGCCATACCCACGGGAACGATACCCAGCGCCAACGGCACTTCGTGGTTTGCCCAGTTCACGGTGGCCACCCGCTCGGGCTTCTCGGTGATGGTCGTGGTTCCGAGCGCGTGCTCGATGGTGATCGGGGTGAAGTCACCGTCGCCGCCGTTGTCGTCCGAGGACGACGAGCAGGCCGCGAGCCCGACCGCGAGCAGCGCTGCCGCCGCGAATGCCACCAACTTGGGTGCGCGAGACATTGTTCCCTTTCGGTTCGTGAAACAAAAAGACGCATTCACCGGCGGGCCCACCGGCGACCGATCAACATCGGTAAGGATTACCTAACAGAGGCTAGATCGCGATGCTTGCGATTGCAATCAAGCAAATGCGACAGGGTTTGTCGCGAAACAGACAAGTGGTGGGTCGCCGCCCACACCCCTCACAGCTCGCGGAACCGGCCCGGGCTCATTCCGGTGACCCGGCGAAATGCCGTTCCGAAGGCGCTCACCGAGCGATAGCCGACTCGCCCGGCAACATGGTCGATCGGGTGCCCCTGGGCCAGCAACGTGATCGCATGCTGGACGCGCGCGGTGACCACCCACCGGGTGAAACCGATGCCTGTCTCGGAATCGAATGCCCGCGTGATCGTGCGGGCGCTGACGCCGAGGCGGCTCGCCCACTCCCCCAACTGCGTCTCGTCGGAGGGGTCGGCCTGCACGGTGGCGACAATCGGCGCCAGCAGCGCCGACTCCGGAACCCGCAGCAACAACTGATGTGGCGCCGGGGTCAACACGTCGAGAACCATGGCCTCCGTGGTCGACCGCGATACATCGTCGAGATCATCGGCACCGAGCCGGTCGAGCAACAACCGCAACAGCGGAGAGACCTCGACGGCCACCGGCTCATCCGAAATGGACGGGACCTCACGAATACTGAAATGCACTGAGCTGAGCGCTGTCCCGGCCGGTGTCCATCCCGAATGCAGGACCCCCGCGGGAATCCACAAGCCGATCGTCGGCGTGATCGTCCAGACCCGAGGGCCGACGGTGGTCGACGACGACCCCTTGGCACTCCACAGCAATTCATGCGTCGGGTGGGAGTGTTCTTCCCACTGGGTGTCGCGCGAGATGACCTCGTACACACCCGCGATGACAAATGGGACCTCGATGGCGCCTGCCTCATAGACGGGCAGGCTCCGCGTGTCGGCCACCTCGATGCTCACCCGACCACCATAGGTCAGCGAACGCGGCGCAGCCCCACCACAGTCGTCTGTCGGTCGCCGCCGCCCGGCCATTCCAGGCTGTAGCCGACCTGCGCGGCGCGAGACATCGCGTACGCAACTTGGTCCGCATTCATCTCGATCAGAACGCAACCGTTGTCCGACAACCACTCCGGAGCATCCTCGATCAGACCGCCGATGTGGTCCAGTCCGTCCGGACCACCGAACAGGGCGTGGTGCGGCTCGTGGTCCAACGCCTCTCGTGGCAAGAATTCCGAGGCGGTGGTCGGGACATACGGCGGCACGGCTGCGATCACGCCGATCCGCCCCCGCAACATGTCGGGCAGGGCATCAAATCCGACACCCCGATGGACCATCGCAGTGCCGCCCAAATTGACGGCGGCATGCTCCAGTGCGCCGGCATCGATATCGGCGGCATGGATCTCGAGCCTGGGCAAAGCCCGTTTCACCGCGGACGCGATCGGCGCGACACCACAAAACGCTTCCACCACAATCGGATCCCGGCCGGCGCGTGCCGCTGCGATCGTCGCCCGCGCCAAAAATCGTGAACGCTGTCGTGGCACAAAGACACCCGGACCGACGGACAGTCGGAGGTCGTCGAAGGACACGTGCCCGACGATGTGCTCAAGCGGCTCACCGGTCACGCGTCGCCTGCACAACATGTCGAGTTCGGCAGAGCTGCAGGCGAATTCCCTGAGAATGGCCGCTTCCTCGGTCGCGAAAACGCAACCCGCTCGACCGAGCCGAACGGCGATCGGATCCGGGATCGCGCATGCCTGCCGAATCATCTCGGCATCGGTCATACCGGATACTCGACGATCACGAATCCGTCGTCGATGGCGGACAATCGGGCCCCCACCCCGTGCATCGCCGTCGCCGCCGCCGCGATTCGGCGATACGCCTGCGCTGCCGCAGGCAATGTGGTCGCGCGGTCGGCCGCGTGCCGGTGGCCCAGAATCTCAACGGTCCGCACCACGACGCCGCCAACCACCGCGTGCTGCCGAAGCCGACTGTGTTCGGCAATCAGATCCATCGATGGACCGATCCGGGCCGAGACCAATGCCCACCTGCGGTCGGCGGTCTCCCCGGGCCCGAACTGAGCTCGCACCTGCGCCATGGTGCCGTCATCGACGGCCGGGCCGCTGCACTGCGACAACTCACCACCACGCTCCACCAGCCACGGAGTTGCGCCGGACGCCTCAACGGTGAGCTGCGCGCCGGGTTCGTCGAGAACCTCGTCGATGATCCGAAGCCGCCACCGAAGGCCCGGGGCCAGGACGCCCACGGGAACATCGACACCGCCGACAGGTTCGAGACCACGCCTGCGACGGGACGGCCGACGTGCGTGCAGCCGCCCGTCCCGCATCGGCGATACCAATGTCCAGCCGGCGACATGTGCGGCCATCAGTTGCTCACCCACTGCGGCAAGTTTGTCCGCCACCTCCGGCAAGGACCCGGCATCGTCGAGTTCCCAGTCGAAGAGCGCCGAATACTCGGATCCCGGCCACGGTGAAGGTGCTCGGTTCGTTTGTACAGTCATCTGTGCCACCTGGTTCTCAGTCGGCAACGAAAGGGTCGACCGCGGGGACTCGGCGGTCGATTCCACCAACCCATCGCGTTCGGCAGCTCACCGCGCCAATTCAGTTGAAGAGAACGGGGTCCCTCACAAATGAGGTCCGGCGTCAGCCACAAAGTATAGCCACGGAACATGCACAGAGCACGCGATGTCCGTTACGCCGAGGTTTTACGCTCCGGCGTAGATCGTCCGGTAAATGTCACAGATCTGATCCGCGTCAGGCACCAGCGGGTTGTTGGCCGGCGATCCCGATGCCAGCGCCTGTTCCGCCATCAACGGCAGGAGGCCGTCCCATGCCGTGCGTTCGATGCCGTACGCCGCCGGTGTCGGGACCTCGACGTCGGCGCACAACCGCTTGAGTTCCTCCACCAGGGCGCTCGCCGCGGTCGGATCCGATGTCGCGTCGCCGGCAACCCCGAGAGCCCGCGCGCATTCTGCATAACGCAGAGGAGCACCGGAGATCGAGAATTCCGTCACCGCCGAGAAGAGCATCGCATTCGACAACCCATGCGCCACATGGAAGTGCGCACCGATCGGCCTGCTCATGCCGTGCACCAGCGCCACACTCGAGTTCGAGAACGCCATCCCCGCCTGCATCGACGCCAGCATCATGGCCTCCCGCGCGCGCCGGTCCTGCCCATCACGGTAGGCGGAACGCAGGTGCTTGCCCACCGTGTTGATCGCGGTCAGGCACAGACTGTCGGTGTAGGGGTTCGCCTTACGGCTCACGTAAGCCTCGATCGCGTGGGTCAGTGCATCCACGCCGGTGTCGGCGGTCAGTCGCGGTGGCATCGACAACGTGAGTTCATAATCCACGATCGCAGCGACGGGGAGAAACGAGGTCCCCGGGCACAGCATCTTCTCGTCCGAGGTGCTGTCGGTGATGACCGTGAATTTCGTCGCCTCCGAACCGCTTCCGGCGGTTGTGGGAATCGCGATGATCGGGAGCGCATCACCCGAATACTGGCGCGGCGCCCTGAAGTCCCGCATCTCACCTCCCGACACGGCAAGCACGGCCAGCGCTTTCGCGGTATCCATCGGACTACCGCCACCGAATCCGATCACCGAGTCGGCCCGATGCCCTCGCACGGCATCGAGCCCGGCCTGCAACGACTCCGTGGTGGGGTCGGGCACGGTCTCGGCGAATACCGCAACGTCCACACCGGCGGCGGTGAGGATCTCCGACGCCCTCGCCACCACACCCGATCCGACGAGGTAGGAGTCGGTGACGATCAGCGGGCGGGTGACACCAAGGGCGGCAACGATCTCACCAACTGCACTGAGTGAACCTCCTCCGAGTCGCAGCAAACGCGGCAGTGCGATATCCGTTGTCATGAAATCTCCCGGCACCGAAAGGACTCAGCTGTTCTCAGGGAATCCGAGGTTGATGCCGCCGTGACTCGGATCGAGCCATCGACTGGTGATGGCCTTGGTACGCGTGAAGAAGTGCACGCCTTCCATGCCGTGTGCGTGGCTGTCCCCGAACAGCGAGGCCTTCCAGCCACCAAAGCTGTAGTAGGCCATCGGAACCGGGATGGGCACGTTGATGCCGACCATTCCCACCTCGACCTCGTTCTGGAAACGCCTGGCCGCACCGCCGTCGTTGGTGAAGATCGCGGTCCCGTTTCCATAGGGGTTGGCATTGATCAAGTCCAATGCCTCGTCATATGTTTCAACGCGCACAACCGAAAGGACCGGCCCGAAGATCTCATCGGCGTACACGCTCATCTCGGGGGTGACGTGATCGAGCAGCGTCGGCCCGAGCCAGAACCCATCAGCCGGCCGATCAGGATTCTCGGTGATCGTGCGTCCATCCACCACGACCGTGGCGCCCTCCGCTTCACCGGCGTCGACATAACCGCGGACCTTGTCACGGTGCGCAGCGGTCACCAGCGGCCCCATGTCCGAATCCTTGGTGCCATCACCGGTTTTCAACGGCCGGGTGCGATCGACGATCTTTCCGACGAGTTCGTCGGCGATGTCACCGACAGCGACCAGTACCGATATCGCCATGCAGCGTTCACCGGCTGAGCCGAATCCGGCATTGACCATGGCGTCGGCAGCCAGATCCAGGTCGGCGTCGGGCAACACGATGGCGTGATTCTTGGCGCCGCCGAGCGCCTGCACCCGCTTACCCGCAGCGGTCCCGGTGGCGTAGACGTACTGCGCGATCGGCGTGGAGCCGACGAATGAGACCGACTTGATCGACCGGTTGGTCAGCAGCTCGTCCACCGCCACCTTGTCACCCTGCAAGACGTTGAACACCCCCTCGGGCAGCCCTGCCTCCGCCCACAATTGCGCCATCCACAAGGCCGCCGACGGATCCTTCTCACTCGGCTTGAGCACCACGGTGTTGCCTGCGGCAATCGCGATGGGGAAGAACCACATCGGGACCATCGCCGGGAAGTTGAACGGCGAGATGATCGCAACCGGTCCCAGCGGCTGGCTCACCGAGTACACGTCGACGTTCGTCGAAGCGTTCTCCGTGTAGCCACCCTTGAGCAGGTGCGGTATGCCACAGGCAAATTCGACGACCTCCTGGCCCCGGCCAACCTCGCCGAGCGCGTCGGAGACGACCTTGCCGTGCTCGGCCGTGATGATCTGCGCCAACTCGCCTTTGCGTTCGTTGAGCAGTTCCCGGAACTTGAACATGATCGAGGTGCGCTTGGACAACGAGGTATCGCGCCAGGCCGGGAACGCGGCAGCGGCAGCTGCGATCACAGTTCTCGCGTCTTCGACCGACGCCAGCCGCACCTGCCCACTCACCACACTGGTCGCCGGGTTCGTCACGGGCGCAAGCACATCGGATGAGCCGGTAAACGGCTTCCCCTCTGACCAGTGGGCGATCTCGAACATCTGCACTCTCCTTGAAACATTGGTGGTCACTTGAACGTTGGCGGTTACCCCAAGGCTGCCCTTGCATCAACGCACGGTCAACAGCCAATACTGCATTTGCATCTGCATAAATGCACACGACAGAATGAGGGCATGCCGAGTGCCGACCACCTGAGATACCTGCTGGAGCTGTCCCGAACAGGGCGACTCATCGAAGCCGGTCGCCGCCTGGAGGTCGACCACACCACCGTGAGCAGGCGAATCGCAGCCCTCGAACGCGAGACCGGCGAGCGACTCTTCGATCGGCACACCTCCGGCTGGCAGCTCACGGCCGCCGGACAACGCATGCTCCCCCACGCCCTCGCCGTGGAGGCCGCAGTGGCTGCCGCCTACGCCACCACCACCCCAACCGACGAGCTCACCGGATCGGTTCGCATCGTCGCTCCGGATGGCTTCGGGGTGTATGTGTTGGCGCCGGCCCTGCTGCAACTCCGTTCAAGCCATCCGGAGCTGACCGTCGAAGTGGTGACCGCAACCAGCCACGACCTGCTCACAGTCCGCGATTTCGACGTGGCGATCACGCTGGAGCGCCCGAATCGCCGTTCCAGCCTGATCACCAGATTGGGTAGTTACACCCTCGGCCTGTACGCGGCGCGCGACTACCTCGAGTCACACGGTCCGGTGACCGAACTCGGTGCGCTGAACGAGCACACCATCATCTGGTACGTCGATGCGCTACTCGATGTCGAGCCGTTGCAGATCCTCGACCATCTCGGACCCGGGATCACGGCCAGGGTGCAGATGAACAACATTGCCGGACATCACCAGGGGGCCCGGACAGGTCTTGGCATCGCACCGCTGCCGACCTACGTCGGCGAGGCCGATCCCGCACTGACTCGAATACTGCCGCAACACTTCTCGGTCGAACGCGTCTACTGGCAAGTGGTCGCACGAGATACCTCGCGTTCACGACGGGTCCGAGCGGTCACCGACCTCCTCGGCGAAACCGTCAGCGGACATCAGTACCTGTCCGCGTGAACTGTGAGGTCACATCGCAAGGACATGGCGGCTACGGTCACGCCCGCGACCATCAGAACTGCGGAGAGATCATCATCGTGCTGATCGTCGACGATGTCCGGGCCTACAGTGTTCCGTGGATCAGGCGATGTGCGTAGATCGCGACGCGACCCCACGCGAACGGGAGTATCAAGGAACCATGCACCTCAAACTCAGCGACGAAGACGTTGCCTTCCGCGAGGAACTGCGCACCTTCTTCACCACCGAAATACCCAAAGAACTCCGTGAGCGTGCCGCGGCCGGCACCTCGATCTTTCCCGACGACATGATCGCCGTGCAGCGCAAACTCAATGAACATGGCCTGGCAGTACCGAAGTGGCCGGTCGAGTGGGGTGGCAAAGACTGGACGCCGGTACAAAAGCACATCTGGCAGAACGAGATGAACCTCGCCTCCGTCCTGGAACCGCTGGCTTTCAACGCCGACATGGTCGGGCCGGTGATCGCCAACTTCGGCTCGCAAGAACTCAAGGAACGGTTCCTCCCGCCGACCGCCAACCTCGACATCTGGTGGTGCCAGGGCTTCTCCGAACCCGAAGCCGGCTCCGACCTGGCATCCCTCAAGACCCGGGCTGTGCGCGACGGTGACCACTATGTGGTCAACGGCCAGAAGACCTGGACCACGCTGGCGCAGTTCGCCGACTGGATCTTCGCACTCGTCCGGACCAATCCGGATGCTCCAAAACGACAGGCGGGCATCAGTTTTCTGCTCATCGACCTGAAGACCCCTGGCATCACCGTCCGTCCGATCCAGCTGATCGACGGCGGCTATGAGGTCAACGAGGTCTTCTTCGAAGACGTGAGGGTACCGGTCGGAAACCTTGTCGGCGAAGAGAACGCCGGATGGAGCTACGCCAAGTTCCTGCTCGGCAACGAACGCGCCGGGGTCACCCGGGTTGGTATCACCAAGAACCGGCTGGCCCGCGCCAAGGAACTCGCCGCGACGATCCCCTCCGGCAACGGAACGCTTCTTGGAGATCCCCTGTTCGCAGCTCGGCTCGCCGAACTCGAAAATGAACTACTGGCACTGGAACTCACGCAGATGCGGGTGGTCGCCTCATCTGCGAACGGAAAGCCCGACCCGGTCTCGTCAGTCCTCAAACTTCGCGGCAGTGAGTTGCAGCAGGCTTCGACGGAACTACTTGCCGACATCGCAGGCGTCGATTCGCTTGCCGTCAATGCTGCCGACATCGGCTCTCCCCATTGGGCGCAGGAGACGGTCCCGACCTACCTCAACTACCGGAAGGTGTCGATCTACAGCGGCTCGTCAGAGGTTCAGCGCACCATCATCGCGTCCTCCATCCTCGGGCTGTAGTCGCCCCCGCATCTGTAAAGGACCACCGAACACCATGGATTTCGAATACAGCGAAGAGCAGACGATGCTGCGTGACACCACGCGCGATGTGCTGTCCAAGTTCTACGATCTCGAAAAGCTCCGCGCGGTCACCGATACCGACCTCGGCTGGAGTCGCGACCTCTGGAAGTCATTGGCAGAGATCGGGATTCTCGGCCTGCAATTCAGCGAGGACGATGGCGGAATGGGTGCAGGCCCCGAAGAGGTCGGTGCCGTCCTCGGCGAGTTCGGCCGCGCCCTGGCACCCGAACCGCTCCTCGACGCGGTGATCATCCCCGGCGGGATCATCGCCGACACCGGCAGCGCCGAGCAGAAGTCGAAGTACCTGCCTGCGCTGGCCGCCGGTGAAGTGCTGGCCGCCTTCGCCCATATCGAGCCCGGCGATCGCTGGCCGAACGCGGCGGTCGCGACAACCGCGACCCCATCCGGCGACGGCTACACGCTGACCGGCATCAAGAATCCGGTGCTGCACGGCGACTGCGCCGACGTCCTCGTCGTCACCGCCCGCCTCGACGACGCCGTCCGGCTGTTCCTGGTCGATTCTGCTGACCGTGGTGTCACGCGCACGCCGTTCCGGACGCATGACTCGCGGCGCGGCGCCCAGATCGACCTGCAGGACGCTCCGGCGGCCCTGCTCGATTCCGGCGACACCGCTGCTGCGCTGATCCGCAGTGAGGTGCTCGCGCAGGTCGGGTTGTGCGCCGAGGCTGTCGGTGCCATGGACGAAACCCTGCGCCTGACGGCCGAGTATCTGAAGCAGCGCAAGCAGTTCGGAGTGCCGCTGGCCACGTTCCAGACGCTGACGCACCGGGCCGCGGACCTGTACGTCCTTGTCGAGCTGGCCCGCAGTATGAGCCTCTATGCGACGGTGTCGCTAGCAGACGGCGACATCGATCCGGTCATCGCCTCGCGAGCCAAACTGCAGATCTGCCGGTCGGCCCGCAAGGTCGGCCAGGAAGCCATTCAGATGCACGGCGGCATCGGAATCACCGCGGAGTATCCGGTCGGTCACTACGCCAGTCGCCTACTTGCCATCGAACACACTCTCGGAGGTAGCGCCGAACATCTGCGGACCCTGTCCGATCGCATCGCAGACTATGACAAGATCCTGATCGGATAGTGACAACGTACATTGACGAAGTCGGGTCCGCGGTTCATTGATGAAGCCGTACCGACGAGTTCGTTCATGACGTAGAACCGCGACAGGAGAAACATGGCTGCCCCATTGCTCGAAGCGTCCACCGAGATCAAAGCCTCCCCGGAGCAGGTCTGGAAGGTGGTGTCCGACCTGCAACGGATGGGCGAATGGAGCCCGCAGTGCCGCAAGACCATCGTGCGCGGCGGCGGACCGGTCACCCTCGGAACCAAAACCATCAACATCAACAAGCGCGGTCTGCTGGTGTGGCCGACCAGGTCGAAAGTGGTGCGGTACGAGCCGAACAAGGAGATCGCCTACAGGATCGCCGAGAACAACAGCGTGTGGAGTTTCACCATCACGCCCACCGCCGACGGCGTGAAGCTGACGGAACGCCGCGAGGCACCCAAAGGGACCAGCAAGGTCTCCCAGGTCCTCATCAATGCCGCGATGGGCGGCGAGAAGCCGTTTGACGCCGAGTTGGTCGACGGGATGAATCAGACGCTGACGAAGATCAAGCTCGCCATCGCCTGATCACGGTGGATCAGAGTTTTTCCAGTAGCGCGGGCAGGTCTGCGACCGAGTCGATGACATGGTCGGGGACCTGCCCGAACTCGTCTGCTTCCAGGACCTCGAGTTGTTCGGGCCGGAACTTTCCGGTGCGAACCAGAACCCCGACCATGGCAGCTTTTTGCGCGCCGAGAACATCGCTGAATATGTCGTCGCCGACCATTACCACCTCGGCCGGGTCAGCGACTCCGAGCATCTCGATCGCGGACCGAAATCCCAGTGGAGACGGCTTCCCGATCGCGGGGATCTTCTTGCCGGTCGCCTTCTGCAGGCCTTCCAAGTAGATACCCGTGTCGATTTTCGGCCCCGACGCGGTCGACCATGACAGCGACCGGTGCATCGAGATGGCGGGTACGCCGTCGATCATCCAGCCCAGTGCCTTCGAGAGCAGCTCGTGGGTGAATGAGGGCCCGGCACCGCCGAATACCACCACATCCGGGTTGTCCTCGACCAGATCGATCCCGTCCATGTCGTCGGAGACCTGTCCTTCGTTGAGGACCACCACCCGCTTGCCCGGGTGCTTGGCACGCAGGTATTCGGCCGTGAGCACCGCGGCGGTCAGCACCTCATTGTCATCCACTTCGAATCCGACTCGGGTCAGCGTTTGCGCGATCTGACTCCTCGACTTGGATGTCGTGTTGGTCAAGAACATCCGGGGCATCCCCGATGCGGAGATCGCCTCCAACGCTTCGACGGCACCGGGCAGAGGTTCCCACGAGGTGACGATCACCCCGTCGATGTCGAGTAGCAACCCTTCAGCCATGACTCAAAAGCTAGTCCTGCCCCTAGGCGGCCGCACGGCGGGATGGCCGCCTTGCTGACAGGTGCCCTTCCGT
Source organism: Williamsia sp. Y853 (assembly GCF_056786495.1). Lineage (NCBI taxonomy): Bacteria > Bacillati > Actinomycetota > Actinomycetes > Mycobacteriales > Nocardiaceae > Williamsia > Williamsia sp. Y853. The sequence goes on along the minus strand of NZ_JBXCJC010000004.1, from coordinate 123,333 downwards.
TCCGGCATGCTTGGCGTCATGGCCGATCAACGCGCACCCCAGTTTTCCGCACTGTCCAAACGAGTCGCCGGCCTCATGACACGCGCGCATTCTGACCTCGCCGATGTGGTCGCACTGCCGTCGGTGCACCTCGATCCGGCCAAACGCAGCGACTGCCGGGCCAGCGCAGCCTGGGTCCGCGGAGCATTTTCCGACGCAGGCATCGACTCCCTGGTGATGGACACCGTCGACGGGAGCCAGACGATCCTGGGGTTCGTGCCCGGCCCGGCCGGTGCGCCGACGGTTCTGCTCTACTCGCATCACGATGTGCAACCGTCCGGCCCAGAGGAACTGTGGGACAGCGCGCCGTTTTCGCTGACCGAACGTGCTGGTCGATGGTTCGGACGGGGCGCATCGGACTGCAAGGGCAATCTGGTTGCCATCCTCACCGCATTGCGCGCGCTCGATCCGCTCCCGCCGGTCGGGATCCGGATCGTCATCGAGGGATCCGAAGAAGCAGGCGGCGAAGGACTCGACCACCTGGCGCGCACGCGACCCGAACTCTTTCAGGCCGACATGATCCTCATCTGCGACACCGGCAACGTCGCGCCCGGCATTCCCACGCTCACCACCAGCCTGCGGGGCATGGCCGCAGTGAAGGTGTCCGTGGAAACCCTTGCCTCCGAAGTTCATTCCGGCCAGTTCGGGGGCGGCGCGGCCGACGCACTGGCCGCGCTGATAGCCGGCCTGGCAACTCTTCGCGACGCCGACGGCAACACCACGATCGACGGCCTCACCAACGATCAGTCCTGGCCCGGCGCCGCCTACGACGCGCAGCAGTTCCGGGCGGACTCGACCACCCTCGACGGTGTCGACCTCATCGGTTCGGGCTCCCCCGCCGAAATGGTGTGGGCGCGCCCGGCGGTGACCGTGATCGGTATCGACGCACCACCGACAGCCGGCGCCCCGGCCGCGATCAACCCGCGGGCAGCCGCGCAATTGAACTTGCGGGTACCACCAGGCATGGATCCCGACGAGGCCGCGACAGCGCTGGAAAAGCATTTGCGCGAACACATTCCGTGGCATGCCCGGGTGGACGTCGAGATCCAGGCGACCGGCGCCCCGTTCTCTGCCGTCACCACCGGACCCGGCTACACCGCCCTGACCGCGGCGATGGCCAAGGCCTACGGCAAACCCGTCGTCCACTCGGGCCAGGGTGGATCGATCCCGCTGTGCACCGTCCTCGCGGAAATCTGTCCACAAGCCGAGATCGCGTTGCTCGGTGTCGAGGAGCCTGCGTGCCGGATCCACGCACCGAACGAGAGCGTCGATCCCGACGAGATCTCCAAAACTGCACTGTCCCTTGCCCTTTTCCTCTCGAAGTACGGAGCCAAGAACTGATGCGCAGCGTCTCCGAACATCAGGATGCGGTGACCGCTCTGTTCCGGGCGCCACGCGTTGTCACCGTGCCTGCCGCATCGGCACTGGGCCGGGTACTCGCCGAAGACACCGATGCCCCGATCACGTTGCCCGGCTTCGACAATTCGGCCATGGACGGCTATGCCGTCCGCGCCGAAGACATCGCCACCGCCACCGAGGACGCCCCGGTGGCCCTGCCGGTGGCCGCCGACATCCCGGCCGGACGGAGGGACGCGCTAACGCTGGCGCCCGGAACCGCGCACCGGATCATGACCGGGGCACCGATGCCTGCAGGCGCCGACGCGGTGATCCAGGTCGAACGCACCGACGGTGGCACCGACACCGTGCGGGTCTTCGCAGCTGCCCCGGCCGGCACAGCGATCCGGCGGGCCGGATCCGACATCGGCATCGGAGCCCGCGCGCTGCCCGCCGGTCGAGTCCTGCGGGCACCGCAACTCGGTCTCGCCGCCGCACTGGGTCTGGCCGAATTGCCGATCTACGCTCCGCTGCGGGTACTGGTCCTCTCCACCGGCAGCGAACTGGTTCCGGCGGGCACACCACTCGAGTTCGGGCAGATCTACGAGTCGAACGGCGCGATGTTGACCGCGGCCGCCATCGAGGCCGGCGCGCATGCCGAGCAGGCTCATTTCGTGCCCGATGACGTCACCGAGTTCCGGGCCAGTCTCGACAGTTACATCGACGGAAAAGAAGGCCCGCATGTCGATCTGATCATCACCTCCGGTGGAGTCAGCGCGGGCGCCTACGAGGTCGTCAAGGACGCCCTCACCGGCGAAGGTGTCGACTTCGTGAAGGTTGCGATGCAACCCGGGATGCCGCAGGGCTGCGGCATCTACACGAGCGCAGGCGGCAACCCGGTGCCGATCATCACGCTGCCGGGCAATCCCGTGAGCGCGCAGGTGTCGTTCGAGGTGTTCATCCGCCCGCCACTGCGGTCCGCGATGGGACTACCGGCCCAGCGCCGAACCATCGCGGCATCGGTTACCGAGGCCTTCACCTCGCCCAAGGGAAAACGGCAATTCCGGCGTGGAGAACTCACGATCACCGATGGTGTCGCACAGGTCCGGCCCATCGGACCCCCGGCGTCACATCACCTCGCGTACATGGCTTCGGCCAACGTCCTACTGGACATCTCTGCCGACACCGACAAGGTCGACGCCGGCAGCACAGTCGAGGTCCTGGTACTCGAAGAGCTATGACACACCACCACCGATATCGCCTCGGACCTGCGAAAACACTCGCCTCATCGGCACCGGCCGCGGCTCCGGCCGATGGCCTGGAACAATAACGCCATGGCCAGACGCCCCACTCCGACAGACGCCGAGCCGAGTACCGGTCTGGCTCACATCGCAGACCTCATCCGCGAGACCGTGCCGCCGCTGCACCGAGCCGGAATCCCGTTTGTCGCGGTTCCGGCCGCCATCGCCGTGGCCGGGCGCAAACATGGGTGGATCCGCACCCCGGCCACCGTTGCCGCGCTCGCCACCGCCGCGTTCTTCCGCCACCCGTCGCGGGTGCCACCGAACGCGCCCGGTGTTGTTGTCGCTCCGGCCGACGGGCAGGTCGCCCTGGTCGATCACGCGGCCCCACCCGTCGAACTGGGACTCGGCGACACCCCGCGTCCCCGGGTCTCGATCTTTCTCTCGGTCTTCGACGTGCACGTGCAGCGGATTCCTGTCGCAGGCAAGGTCGAGGCGATCGAATACCGATCCGGTTCGTTCGTCAGCGCCGACCTCCCGGCGGCCAGTGAGGCGAACGAACGCAACTCGATGCTGATCCGCACCGCCGACGGCGCCGAACTCGCCGTGGTCCAGATCGCCGGACTCCTGGCCCGCCGCATCGTCTGCGACGCCAAACCAGGTGATGAGGTCACACTCGGCGACACCTACGGCCTGATCAGGTTCGGATCCCGGGTCGACCTCTACCTTCCCGAGGGCACCCGCCCGCTGGTTGCCGTCGGGCAGCGTGCGGTGGGCGCGGAAACCATTTTGGCGCAATTGAAATGATTGCCTACGGACGGGGCGAAACCCAACGCACAGCCTCCCGCCGCGTCACACCGACAACCGGCCGTCGGCGGCCGAGTCGAGCCGGAACGCTGAACACCGGCAAGCTGCTGGTGCCATCTGCGTTCACCGTGCTGGCGATCTGCGCCGGTTTGTCGGCGACCAAGTTCGCACTCGACGGCCGGGTCGACCTGTGCGTGGCGATGATCGCCGCGGCGGCTCTGCTCGACGGCATCGACGGACGGATCGCGCGACTGCTCGGCGCGACAACCAAGATCGGCGCCGAACTCGATTCACTCGCCGATGCCATCAACTTCGGTGTCGCGCCCGCACTCACGCTGTACGTGCTCATGCTGCAGGGCAATGACGCCGGCTGGTTGCTGTCGCTGATCTACTGCTGCGCAATCGTTTTGCGACTGGCCCGGTTCAACACCCTGATCGACGACGATGACCGGCCGCAGTACACCAAGGACTATTTCGTCGGCGTACCCGCACCGGCGGCCGCCCTGATCGCGATCCTGCCGATCGCGCTCGACCAGCAGTTCGGCTCCGGCTGGTGGACATCGGACATATTCGTCGGCGGATGGATGACCTTCACCGCACTGCTCGCGGTGAGCCGACTGCCCACCGCGTCGCTGAAATCGTTTGCGGTACCACCCAATGCACTGGTGCTGGTGCTGATCGGGGTGGCGCTGGTCGCCGCGGCCCTGCTGACTTACCCGTACGCTCTGATGTTCGCCGCCATCGGCCTCTACCTGATCCACATCCCCTTCGCCTGGCGCACCAAACGCTGGGTCGCCAGCCGCCCGGAGACCTGGGATTACCATCCGCGGGAACGGCGTGCCGAGCGCCGCGCGATCCGCCAGGTGCGTCGCGGACGGCCGACCCAATCCGCGGCCCGTCTCGGATTGCGGCGGCCCGGGGCCTGATACCGGTAGTTTTGCTTCTGTGACATCCGAATCCGCGGCCGCTGATCCCACCCACACCGGATCACCGCAGCTGACACTGACCGCACGACTCAACCTGTCGGCCGCCGAGGCCCGGCGCGGCATCGTCCGGGTGCACCCTGAAGTGCTCACCGGCCTGGCATTGCGCGAATGGGATGGCGTTGCGGTCATCGGATCCCGGACCACCACCGCGGTCATTGCCGCGACCTCTGCGTCCGAACCGACAGGTATCGCCCTGCTCGACGAACTGACGTTGTCGAATGCCGGGATCAAACCCGATGCGCCCGTGGTCCTCGCACCGGCCGTGGTCCATGGCGCCACCCGCATCGTGGTGCGGGGTTCGTCCCTGACCTCTGAGTCGGTCGACGAACGAACACTGCGCCGGGCCCTGCTCGGCAAGGTGGTGTCGGTGGGCGATGTGGTCTCGTTGCTCCCCCGCGACCTCGGCCCCGAGTTCGCCACCTCCGAGGCCACCCGCACCCTGGCACGTTCGGTCGGCATCACCTGGACCAACGAACTGCTGACCGTCGTCGCCGCCGAGCCGGCAGGCCCGGTGAGTGTGCAACCCGACACCGCTGTGCTGTGGGCCGACCGCACGAGCACAGCCACGAACCCGACGCCGACCCCGAGCGCACCGATGCGGGTACAGACTCCGAGTACACCGGCGCCACCCGTACGCCGGGTCGATGAACTGGTCGGCGTGGATGCCCAGGTCGGCAAGCTCACCGAGTGGATCGGCTTGGCACTCGACAACCCCGAATTGCTCACCGCGCTCGGCGCGCAGGCACGGCTCGGCGCGATCGTCACCGGTCCACCCGGAGCGGGCAAGGCCACGGTGGTCCGGGCCGTGTGTGCCGACCGCAACCTGATCTACCTGGACGGTCCGGTGACTGGCGCCCTGGAGTCATCCGCCCGGCTGGCCGCGGTCAGAGATGCTGCCGACCAACTGGTTTCATCATCCGACGAGCGCGGATCAGTCCTGCTGATCAGCGACGTCGAAGCACTGCTGCCCGCAGAGGCCGATCCGGTGTCCGCCTTGATCCTCGACGCGCTGCGGACCGCCATCACCGCGTCGCGAGTCGCCTTGATCTGCACCAGCTCCCGGCCGGAGAACCTCGATACCCGCCTGCGCGATCCAGAACTCTGTGATCGGGAACTGTCAATCGCTCTTCCGGACAACAAGATCCGGCGAGGACTGCTCACCGCACTGCTGACCGACGTTCCCACCGAGACCATCGATCTCAGTGACATCGCCTCCCGAACACCCGGCTTCGTTGCCGCGGACCTCGCTGCCCTGACCCGCGAAGGTGCGCTGCGCGCCGCCGCCCGCAGCGCGCGAGATGGCAAGCCTCCCAAGCTGACCGAGGCCGACCTCAGCGGCGCATTGGAAGTGATCCGGCCGGTGTCACGGTCGGCCTCACCGGAGGTTGCCGTCGGTGGCATCACCCTCGAGGACGTCGGCGACATGGTCGAGACAAAGCAGGCCCTGACCGAGGCCGTCCTGTGGCCACTGCGACATCCCGACACCTTCACCCGTCTGGGCGTCGACCCGCCGCGCGGTGTGCTGCTCTACGGCCCTCCCGGCTGCGGCAAGACCTTCGTGGTGCGCGCACTCGCCGCATCCGGGCAGCTCAGTGTCCACAGCGTCAAAGGTGCTGAACTCATGGACAAGTGGGTCGGCAGTTCGGAAAAAGCCGTCCGGGACCTGTTCGACCGGGCCCGGGAGTCCGCACCATCGCTCATCTTCCTCGACGAGATCGACGCGCTCGCGCCACGACGAGGGCAGTCCTCTGATTCCGGCGTCGGCGATCGGGTGGTCGCGGCCCTGCTCACCGAACTCGACGGCGTCGAACCGCTACGTGATGTGGTCGTCCTGGGCGCGACCAACCGACCCGACCTGATCGACCCCGCACTGTTGCGGCCCGGCCGGCTCGAACGCCTGGTGTTCGTACCACCACCAGACGCCGAAGCCCGCGGCGACATCCTGCGGACCTCGAGCCGGTCGGTACCGCTCGCAGAAGGCATCGATCTCGATGAGCTCGGCGCCGATCTGGACGGATACTCCGCGGCCGACTGTTCGGCGCTCTTGCGCGAGGCGGCGCTGGCCGCCATGCGTCGCAACATCGACGCCGCCACCGTGACGGCCGAAGATGTGGCCGTCGCCCGGGCAAGGGTCCGCCCCTCGCTCGACCCAGATCAGGTCGAGAACCTGCGGCGATACGCCGACAAACGCGGCGCCTGAACGCCGCAGAATACGTCAAACCCGACGCACCTGAGATCGATTTCGCCTGTTCGGTCAAAACGTTGACATGCTGACCCGTTTGGTGGAAATGTGCTGAGCGAGTGTTCAGCATTTACGTAAACAGTCGGCTCTGAGCGAGAACCGACGATGAGTCGATCTCGAAAGGGTTGGTGCACGATGGCGGGACGTATGGAGGGCAAGGTTGCCTTCATCACGGGAGCAGCGCGCGGGCAAGGGCGCAGCCACGCAGTGCGTTTGGCACAGGAAGGTGCCGATATCATCGCAGTCGACATCTGCGGACCGATCTCCGAAGAGGAGGCCGTGATCGCGGTGTCCACACCGGAAGACCTCGCCGAAACCGTCAAGCTCGTCGAGGACCTCGACCGCCGGATCGTTGCGGTACAGGCGGATGTCCGCGACTACGACGCTCTGAAAGCCGCCGTCGACAGTGGCGTCGAACAACTCGGGAGGCTTGATGTCATCGTTGCCAATGCCGGCATCGGCAACGGCGGCGAGACCCTCGACAAGACGAGCGAGCGCGACTGGCAGGAGATGATCGACGTCAACCTGTCGGGCGTCTGGAAGTCGGTGAAAGCCGGTGTTCCGCACCTGATCTCAGGGGGCAATGGCGGATCGATCATCCTGACCAGCTCGGTTGGCGGACTCAAGGCCTACCCGAACACCGGCCACTACATCGCCGCCAAGCACGGCGTTGTCGGGCTCATGCGCAGCTTCGCCGTCGAACTCGGAGAGCATTCGATCCGCGTCAATTCTGTGCACCCGACCAATGTGAACACTCCGATGTTCATGAACGAGGGCACGATGAAGCTGTTCCGTCCCGATCTGGAGAACCCGGGGCCCGACGACATGGAACTCGTCGCGAAGTTCATGCACGTGCTCCCGATCGGCTGGGTCGAACCCGAGGACATCAGCAACGCGGTGCTCTTCCTCGCCTCCGACGAAGCCCGCTTCGTCACCGGTGTGACACTGTCCGTCGACGCAGGCAGCTGCCTCAAGTAGCCGTCCCGGTATCGCGAATATCCACGAGGGGCGGGAAATCGGCCCCTCGTGGATATTGCGCTTCGTGAACTGCACGGCGCCACGCACGTGCCACCATCGCGGCTCCCGTACGTCCGCGATGGGCATTGATGGCCGACAGCCCCGAAATCGCTTCAGAACCAACCTCTTCGGGACAGATCTCCTCCACATGCGAACCCACAACCGCCAGTTCGGCAACAAGAGCCCGCACCACCGACGGGGCCAGACCGAACAGTGCGATCGCGCAGTGGTCGACGCGAGAGTAGGCGTCGAGCCAGATGACCACAGCTGCACCCGCCACTGCGAACTCCCCGCTGCGCCAGACGAACTCTTCGATGGCGTACCCGCTTCTGCCACAGCGGATCGGAACCACGATCCCGGTCAGGAGTTCGTCATCGGCCAATGCGGTTCGCCACGGGCCGACGAAGAAGTCCGTTGCCTCGATCGTGCGATTGCCACGAGGCGAGATCGCCTCGAACTCGGCATCAAGCGCCAACGCCACCGCGGCGTACTCGGCCGCAGCATCGGCATGGGCGATCGATCCGCCGATCGTTCCCCTGTCGCGAATACCGGAATGGCCGATCAGAGGAGTCGCACGCGAGAGCAATGGCACATTGGTCCCGATCAACCCCGATCGTCCGATCGCGGCATGCGTTGTACCCGCGCCGATCCAGACCGAATCCGGACCGATGTCGAAGCCCTGCATTTCGGGTATGCCACGCAGATCAACCAGGTGGGAGTACTCGACCAACCCCATCTCCATCATCGGCAGCAAACTCTGTCCACCGGAGACAGCGGTCGCGTCGTCACCCAGCTCGGCGAGGAGGGTCACCGCTTCCGCCACTGTGGACGGTGAATGATATTCGGCTGCCATCGTTTTCACGGCACCCCACTCATTTGACGTCGCTCATGCTCTTACCTACGTCGGCCAGAGTGAGGGGGGTGCCGTAGGTCTCGGTGTATTTGTACGGGGCAACGTCACATCGGTACGGGCCGTTGTCGGGTTGAAAGTCTGCAGGCTCCCATCCCGCACCGGTCAGTCGTTCGACGTTGAAGCAGGCTGACGGCGGCGTCGGCTGCGCCAGATTCACAGGCGCGTGCAGACCCCCACCGGTCCAGGCGGTTTCCTTCTTCGCGGTGTCGTGAAGGCAGGTACGTGTGAGGTCGTCCCCGCACTTGGCGGCCGATGTGGCAAAGAGTAGCCAGGAGGACATCGCGCGCATCGCCGGATGTGTCAGCTCTGCACCGGGGGCATATTTCGCCCATAGGTCCTTGAGCTGCTTCATCGCCGGCGCGTCACTGCTGAGCGGCAGATTTCCGCCGAGGTCCACGTAGTTGTGCTGATAATCCGCGGAGTTGCCCACCAAGTCGGCGAACTGCTGCCCGTAGGCGTTGTTGTTCGCATCAATCCAATCGAGCTTGTACTCCATGGACGTCAGCACGCTCTCCAGTTTGGCCAACTGCGAGAACTCACCATAGAAGATCAGTCCCTTGACACCCTTGCTCTTCAAGGCCTGCGCGTACGGTGTCCAATCCGAAACGCCCATAGCCGGATACAGATCGTTGTAGACAAACACCCCACCGGCCGCTTCGGTGGACTCAACGGCCTGCTCCCCCATGAGCTTGGTGACCGGCGAATCTCCGTTGATGATTCCGACCGCATCGGCCGAATCGGGATGGGCATCGTTGATCAACCACTGGCGGAACCCGAAGAACGGGTCGTAGCCGGGCACCTGAGTCGGATCCGCACTGATCTCGAGATCAGAACCCACCGACGACAATTGAGCGACCTGCGCAGGGAAGCTCGGCAACAGACAAGAGACCCGTTCCTTCACTCCGAGGCCGTCGAGTGCACTACCACCGCCGACAAGAGCAAAATCCTCGCGACACGCCTCCAACATCTGCTTCCGTACATCCATCAGCTTCGAGTCGCGGGTGGTGGCCGTGATCTTGCGGCCGCCGATGCCGCCCAACTCGTTGCACCACGACGTGAAAACCTTCGCCGCATTGACGAATTCGGCATTCTTGTTGAACCCCACGTCAGAGAAGACACCGACCCCGATCGCATCGGCCGTCACACCCTGAGTCGGCGAGGCAGACATCGAACCCTGCTGACACACATCCGACAGATCGCCGAAGTCGGCCGAAACGGCGTCTGAAGACGAACCCGAGGTGCCGGTGCTGTCGCCGTCGGCAGTTCCACCCCCGCCCCGGTCGCCACAGCCGGCCACCAGCAGAACAATCGCCACCGCGGCGACAAACATACGATGTGCAGTCACGATTTTCCTCCTCGGAGAGCATCCGGGTTGTGAGGCATGAGGGAAGAGCAGCGGCGGTGCGCAAGCCGCGTACGGTCCGAAAGGAGGGATCGGAGATGGTCCGTCCACTACCCGGCAAAGCTAGCTCTCCCGCATCGAAGAATCAAGCATTTCGCGAAATTTGTCCTGATCGATCGATCATATTTATGCGGCACTCGACTATGGAGGGCCCAGAGTATCGACGCTCAGATACCCCGATCTTGCTATTAGACCGGCTATTCCGTGTTCTTCGGCAGGATTGTTGCCGAGACCCCATCGTTGACAGAACAACCCCACAGTGACAGAGTCCTGATCGAGTGATCAGTTTCCTGTCGGCGAACAATTGGATCGACGGGCAATCAATTTCGAAAGGATCGGTGGGACAATGGCAGGACGCATGGAGGGCAAAGTCGCCTTCGTCACCGGAGCAGCGCGTGGGCAAGGGCGAAGCCACGCTGTGCGCCTGGCACAAGAAGGTGCCGACATCATCGCGGTCGACATCTGCGGGCCGATCTCCAAAGAGGTCGAGCCACTGATCGCGGCGTCCACACCGGAAGACCTCGCCGAGACCATCAAGCTGGTCGAAGATCTGGACCGCCGAATCATTGCCAGCCACGTCGACGTACGCGACTTCGACGCACTCGCGTCGGCGGTCGACAAAGGTGTCGAAGAGCTCGGCCACCTCGATGTCATCATTGCCAACGCAGGCATCGGCAACGGCGGCGAGACCCTCGACAAGACCAGCGAGCGCGACTGGCAGGAAATGATCGACGTCAACCTGTCGGGCGTCTGGAAGACAGTCAAAGCCGGTGTGCCACATCTACTATCAGCAAACAATGGCGGATCCATCGTGCTGACCAGCTCGGTCGGCGGCATGAAGGCCTATCCGAACACCGGCCATTACATCGCCGCCAAACACGGCGTCATCGGACTCATGCGCAGCTTTGCCGTCGAACTCGGACAGCACTCGATCCGAGTCAACTCGGTCCTTCCGACCAATGTGAACTCCCCGATGTTCATGAACGAGGGCACGATGAAAATGTTCCGGCCCGACCTGGAGAACCCGGGCCCCGACGACCTCGAAGTCGTCGCAAGGATGATGCACGTTCTGCCGATCGGCTGGGTCGAACCCGAAGACATCAGCAACGCGGTCCTGTTCCTCGCCTCCGACGAATCCCGCTACGTCACCGGCACATCGCTTGCCGTCGACGGGGGAAGTCTCCTCAAGTAACACCTCGATCGATTTCAGAGCTGCGCGGCATGTGCGAACCCCCATACCGCGCAGCTCTGATCAACCGACAAATCCAGGGTAGATCTCTCGATACTCATGCGTTGTGCTCCGGCGAAGATGCGGAGGAGTACTCGTCGATGAACCGCTCGATGAACGCCACGAGTTCGGCATGGCCGGCAGTGACGCCGACAGCTTCCTCGTTGCGGAGGTTGCGAGCCATACCCGTCAGGATCATCGACATCACCACCGGCGGATACTTTTCCAAGTCGACGCCACGAGCCCGAAGAACCATGGTCACCGCCGCGGTCTCGATGTCGCGAATGCGCTCGGACGACTTCTTCAATTCAGCACTGATCACCTTCCGGTGATTGGCCAGTGCCATGAATTCGGTGTTCAGCTTGGTGGCCCGGGCATCGCCACTGACCAGCCACAACGCCCGCAGTGGATCATTCTGTTCCAGCGCGCGACGTTGACGCTCGTACGTGACCTCGGCGCCTCCACGGACCACGGCGAGAAACAGGTCGTCCATCGTCGGGAAGTAGTAGTACACCAACGCCTGCTTGACGCCTGCCCTGGCGGCGACCTTCCTGGATGTCGCCGCGGCGTAACCCTCTTCGAGAATGACCTCGATCGTCGCTTCCATCAAACGGGTGCGGGCATTGACCGCATCCGGATCACGCTTCGTGCGTGGCGTTGCCATTCAGCGTCCCCCGCCGACAAAGACGCGTACGGACTTCAAGCATCGCGAGCCCGAACACGATCTTGACTTCAAATTCACTCCCGCACTATGCATGACTCACTGTAACATTCTGATCGATCGATCAATTTTTGCTTCGGCAGTCTCACAGCCCACCACCGAAAGGCCTCCGATGGTTGACATCACCAAGGCAGACTTCTTCAGCGAACCCGCACTGGCGGACGACCCGTATCCCTATTTCGACGAGCTGCGGTCTCGGTGCCCGGTACATCCCATCGCCATGCCCCGTGTCATGGCCGTCACCGGCTACGAGGAAGCCATCGAGGTCTATCGGGACCCCGAGGTGTTCTCTGCCTGCAATTCCGTTGCCGGCCCGTTCCCACCGCTCGAGGGCCAGCCCGACGGCGACGACATCAGCGACTATGTCGAGCAGAACCGCGAGCACTGGTTCTTCCACGAGTACCTGATCACGATGGACGGCGCGCCACATGAGCGCGAACGGGGACTGCTCCGTCGCATCATGACCCCGCGTCGTCTACGGGAGAACGCCGAAGCGATGTCCGCCATCGCCGACCAGTGCCTCATCGAGGATGTTGCGACTGGCGCCAGCGAGGTGATCGCCGACTATTCCCGGCCCTTCACCACTCTGGTGATCGCCGACCTGCTCGGCATGCCGGACGAAGATCGCGAGAATCTCCGCATGAGCAACTTCAAGGCCAAAGTTGTTGGTGCGCTGGGTGGCTCAGAAACCGTCGAGACCAACCTGCTCGAGTATTGCGAAGAGCGATTCATGGAGTACGTCATCGATCGTCGCGAGAACCCACAGGAGGACGTACTCACCCAACTCGCAACCGCCACCTATCCCGACGGCTCCGTTCCGGAGCCCGAGGTGGTCGTACGATTGGCATCTTTCCTCTTCGGTGCCGGCCAGGACACCACCGCACGCCTGATCGGATCTGCGCTTCGCATCATCGCCGAAGACCAAGAGCTGCAGGCGAAGTTGCGTGAAGACAAGAAGGTCATAGCACCGTTCATCGAAGAGGTCCTGCGACTGGAAAGTCCCACCAAGAGCGACTTCCGGTTCACGAAGATGGCCGTCAACCTCGGGGGCGTCGACGTGCCGCCCGGTACGACCCTCATGGTCCATCCAGGTGCCTGTAACCGCGACGACCGCAAGTTCGAGAATCCGGATGTGTTCGACCTCGCTCGCGAAAACAACAGGGAACACATCGCATTCGGCCGCGGGGCGCACACCTGTCCCGGAGCGCCCCTGGCACGCGCGGAAGCCACCGCCACGGTCGAACGCTACCTCGCGAACACCGGCAACATCGCCATCAACGAGGACAAGCACGGACCGGCAGGCAATCGCCAGTACAGCTACGAAAAGACTTTCCTGCTGCGTGGTCTTTCAGAACTCCATCTGCTCTTCACCCAACCCGGGGAGTGATGGACATGACCACATCGCGTCCAAGGCTCACCGTCGACAAGGATCGTTGCGAAGGCCACGCACTCTGTGTCCAGACCGCGCCTGACATTTTCGACATCGGCGACGACGACATGGCCATCTGGGTTGAGTTTCCTCCAGAAGGATCCGAGAAGTCGATCCGCGCGGCGATAGCCGTCTGTCCCCGCCAGGCGATCAGCATCGAGGAACGCTGAACAAGGCAGGAGCAACCAGAACCGGCGACGAGATGGCTCGTCGCCGGTTCTGGTTGAACGACAGTTTCACATACCGATTCGAATGTTCTTGACCTGCAAGAACTCGTGGAGTCCTTCCAGTCCGCCTGCGCGGCCGGTGCCACTTTGTTTGTAGCCGCCATACGGCCCCTGAGGCGAGATGTCGCTGTTCCTGTTGATCCACACCGAGCCCGACTCCAGTTGCCGCGCAACACGATGCGCGCGTGCAAGGTCGGTCGTCTGAACGTACGCATTCAGACCGAAAGTGGTGTCGTTCGCCAGAGCGACGGCTTCTGCCTCATCGGTAAAACGCATCACCGACACCACCGGTCCGAAGGTTTCGACAGTCGCCAACGGCGATGTGTTGTCGACATCGACGAACACTGTCGGCTCGATGTAGAACCCGGAGCCGAGGTCACCACCGATCCGATGACCTCCGGTGATCAGTTCACCCATCTCTTCTTCAACAGCACGGTCGATCACACCGAGGATCCGGTCGGCCGCAGCCTGGCTGACCACGGGGCCGACCAGGGTGGCCGCGTCGAAAGGGTCCCCGATCGGCGCAGCCGAGATCACGTTCAGAAATCGCTCGAGGAAGTCATCGTAGACGCTGTCCTGCACCAGGATCCGACTCGCACATGCACAACTCTGCCCTGATTGGCCCAAAGGGCCCTGCCAAGCTGCAAGGATCGCCGCCTGGTCGAGGTCGGCATCCCCGAACACGATGTCCGCGGATTTGCCACCCAACTCGGTGGCCACCGGAATGAGATTGGGTGCGGCGGCGGCGATGATCTTGCGGGCCGTGTCGCCGCCACCGGTGAAGTGGATTTTCCCGATCCCGGGGTGACGGACAAGCGCGTCGCCACCCTCGGGTCCCGACGGCAGCACGTTGACAAGCCCTGGCGGCATTCCGACGTCGAGACACAGCTCGCCGAACCGCAGAGGGCTGAACGGCGACAACTCCGATGGTTTGAGAATTACCGCATTCCCAGCGGCCAAGGCGGGAGCAACGTTCAGGCCGACGACCACCATCGGGCCGTTCCATGGCGCGATGATGCCGACCACGCCATAGGGCTCACGCTCGATGAGATTGATGTCGAACCTGCTCGATACCGGGGTGCTCGACCCATGAGCCTTGTCGACGTACCCGGCGTAGTACCGAATGAAGCTCTCGGCAAGCATCACGTGACCGGGGCTGGTTCGAACCGGCACGGCAAAATCGTGAACATTCAGGCGCGCCAGTCGATCAACGTCCTGCTTGACGGCGTCGGCAAGGTCGAACATGAGATCACGCCTTTGCGCCGGGGGCATGGAGATCCACTCACGCTGGGCCTCTCGCCCCGCTGACACTGCACGATCGATCTCGTCATATCCGGCGAGTTCGACAGTCGCATTACACAACCCATTCGCCGGATAGATGTGATCGTACGTCCCGCCCGACGACCCGGTGACCCGATCACCTCCGATCAACAACGCCGAAGGTAACGCTTCAGAAACCGGTATTGTGCTCATGCTTCCATCCAATCCATCCTGCGGTCAGAGTTGCCGATACGCATGTTCAGCGGATCATGAAGCCCGCGTCCAGGGCCCATTCGGTTCCGGTGATGAACTTGGCTTCGTCGGAGACCAGGAAAGCCACTGCGTTGGCAACATCTTCGGGCTCGAGCATCTGAATCGGGAGTGCGTTCTGCATTCCCGAGATGGAGTTGGAGCCACCGGCCGATGCTTCCTCGAACAGCTTCGTCATGGCCTCGTTCATCGTCATACCACTGGCCACACCCGTCGGATGAATGGTGTTGACCCGAATCCATTCGGGTGCAAGATAACTGGCCAGTCCCTGCATGAGCCCGACAAGTCCGCGTTTGGCGGATGCATAGGCCATGCCACTGGCATTGAGTGATGCCGACGCCTTCAATCCCGCAGTGGAGCTGGTGATCACGATCGATCCGCCACGGCCACCTTCGCGGAGCGCGGGCAGTGAGGCACGGACGGTATGGAACACCCCGGACAGGTTCGTGTCGATGACGTCGTTCCAATCGGCGAGGAAGTCCTCCGATTCCGGTCCCATCCTGATGATCCCGGCGTTGGCGATCACGATGTCCAGCCGTCCGAACTCGGCCAGCCCCTCACCAAATGCAGCCGAAAGCTCCTCGTAATTCCGCACATCCGCCTTGCGGGCGACGATCCGGCGATCCTGCTGCTCCACAAGCCGCACGGTTTCGGCCAGATCCGCCTCGCTTGCATTGGGGTACGTCATCGAGTCGACGTTCTCGCAGATGTCCACAGCGATGATGTCGACACCTTCGCGTGCCAACCGCACGGCGTGAGCGCGGCCCTGCCCACGGGCGGCACCGGTGATGAACGCAACGCGACCTTCAAGTCCTGACATTTTCACGCTTCCTTTTCCAGTGGCCGGGCGATCCTTGCCCAGGCTTGTTCCGCAACTGCATGGAGAGCTTCACCTTTGGCGAAGCCGGAGTACGCCGACAGTTGGAGCACAACCTCGTCCATCTCGGCCTTGGTGATGTCGCCGGATTCGAGGGCCGATCCGGTATGCGACGTCAGTGGCAACGCCGAATCACACACCGCCACAGAGGCAACGGTGATGAATCGTCGATCACGCCGACTGAGACCGGGGCGCTGCCAGACGTGTCCGAATACAAAGTTCAGGATGCCGGCGTGCATGTACGGCGTGTCGGGACCGGGAGCCTCGATCAGATTGACGTCACGGAACTCCTGCACGCCACGCTCGATCCGCTCGTCCCAGTCGGACAATCCCAATTGCGTGTTCTCTTGCGGGGCCACCACACCCGAGCGGCCCCGGCCCTGCTCCAATATCGCCCACTGCCGTCGCACAACGCCCTCGAGGTGTGACGCCTTGGGCCAGCCGTTGTAGACCGCGAAATGCAGGACGAACTCCAGCATCTCGTCGATGGTGATGTCACCGCTACTCAGCGCGGCGATGACCTGATCCTCGATCGGCTGCTGCGCGTCGGCGGCGCCGACACAGGTCAATGTGACCCAGCGGCGGTTGCGGCGGCTCAATCCAGGCCGCGCCCACACCTCGCCGAAGACAAACCGCTGCTGCGCATCAACGAACGGGGTCGAGCCGATCGGGGGGGCCGACATCATCACGTCGCGATAGGCGGAAGGAGCCAGATTTTCCATTTTTGGTACTCACTTTCAGGTCGAGTGCCTGAACTTTAAGTCCCTAGACCTAATTTTGTCCATCATGGTTTCATGGTCTGATGTCGATGCCCCCGGTCGGTCGGTCCGCCAAACAGCAACTGGTGCTCACCGCCGAGCGCCTTTTTGCGGTCCACGGAATCGACGGGGTACCGCTGCGCCAGATCGGGACCGAAGCGGGCATGGCGAACAAATCGGCAGTGCAATATCACTTCGGATCAAAAGAAGGCCTGGTCGAGGCCATCCTGGTCAACCGCCTCGACGATCTGGACCGCAGGCGGGCACTGCTCCAGGCCCGAACACCCGCTGACGACTTGCGCGGGGTGATCGAGGCACACCATCTACCGTTGATCGAACTCGCCGAAGACGAAGACTGTTACTACTTGCAGTTCCTCGAACAACTCGGACACAAGGTCCACCCCTTGGACAGGCTTCCCTCGTCCAATCGGACAGTCGAGGACGCGTACACCGCACGGGTCGACTCACTGATCAGTGACATACCAAAACGTTTGCGGGAAATACGGATTCGCCAGGCATCGGCGACAAGCCTGCACGTGTGCGCGGATCGGCATCGCACCCGCATGCTGGGGCTACGGGTTCCGCCGTATGCGGTGCATGTGAGTCAGCTACTGGACAGCTTGATGGCGCACCTCGTGACCCCGCCGTCAGCGGAGACTCTCGCGGCCCTGGCCGCCTGGCCACAATCAAAGAGCAGACGGGCTACGACTGCGACACCTGATAGGTGATGGCCGTCGGGCCGCTGACCGATGCCTCGGTCGTGCCGATCACCACGGTGTAACGCTTGCCGTCCGCCTCGGCCACAAAACCCTTCACGGACTCGGCGCCTTCCTGGCGCTGGAATTGCTCGGTGAAACCACCGTCGAGAAGTTGCGTCGACGCGTTGTCGAACGGGTCGCCCGCGTCGGCCCGGCCGGCCACGGTCAGGTTCCAGCCGTCCTTGGCCGTGCCTCCGACAGCCAGCACCGCACCCTCGATCACCGGCACCTGGGAAGGGAAGTCACCGGGCAGCGCCAGCGATCCTGCCGACGTCGAATCGGCCTCTTTGTCGTCGCTGCCGCACGCTCCGACAAGCAACATCAAACCCGCCAGGATCAGCATCACAACCACGCGCACCCGAATCATGGAGACAGACTAGGTGGTGAGGTCGTCAACTGTCCTACCGACCGGCGGACAGCTTTACGGTGACCTGGGCGATTACTTGCATTCGGAAACGAATCGAAGCCCGAATACGGCACCTAGCAGCAGCAACGGTAGACTGGACCGCAGAGAACGAGGCCGAACACCCCACAGCAGGTAGCGCGACAGCAGGTATCGCGCAGTTTGTTCCCTGAGGCCTCGTGCGCCGACACACCGCCCACCTGATCGACGGAGTGCCCCTTGATTGCAGTCCTGGCCGCCTTGGCCATCACGGCTGTGCTGGCGCCTGCGATCATCACCTGGCTGGGCAGGCGCGGCTTCTACGTTCTGGCCCTGGCACCCTTCGGCGGGCTCATCTGGGTCTTCGCGAACTGGCCCGACGAATCCCGTGGCATCCGCACCGAGTCGATCACCTGGGTGCCCGCACTGCAGATGAACATCGACCTGCGATTCGACACCCTGGCCGCGATCATGTCGGTCCTGGTCCTCGGGGTCGGAGCCCTGGTGCTCTGTTATTGCGCCGAGTACTTCACCGAGACCCGGCGCCGGGTCGCCGGCTTCGGTGGCGAGATGGTCGCATTCGCAGGTGCCATGTTCGGCCTGGTCTGCAGCGACAACATGCTGGTCCTCTACATCTTCTGGGAATTGACCACGGTCCTGTCGTTCCTACTCGTCGGCTTCTACGCGGTACGCGCCACCAGCCGTCGCGCCGCCACCCAGGCACTGCTGGTCACCACGGCAGGTGGCCTGGCCATGCTGGTCGGCATCGTTCTGCTCGGTGAGATCGCCGGCACGTACTCACTGTCGGAGATCGTCGCCGACCCGCCTGCCGGAACGTCGGTCACCATCGCGATCGTGCTGATCCTGATCGGCGCCCTGAGCAAGTCCGCCATCTTCCCGTTCCACTTCTGGCTTCCTGGCGCGATGGCCGCACCCACCCCGGTCAGTGCCTACCTGCACGCCGCGGCGATGGTGAAGGCCGGCATCTTCCTCGTCGCCCGACTGGCACCGGGATTCTCCGACCTCGTGTCCTGGCACATCCTGGTCGTCGGCCTCGGCATGCTGACCATGCTGCTCGGCGGCTTCCGTTCCCTACGCGAATACGACCTCAAACTCGTGCTGGCCTTCGGTACCGTCTCGCAGCTCGGCTTCCTGATGGTGTTGGTCGGTATCGGCGATGCCAATGTCGCGATGGCCGGGCTCACGATGCTGGTCGCACATGCCCTCTTCAAAGCCGCCCTGTTCATGGTCGTCGGCATCATCGATCACTCCACCGGTACCCGCGACCTGCGCAAGCTCGCGTGGCTCGGCTCCAAGTCCCCGTGGCTTGCCGCGATCGCGACGCTGGCCGCTGCCAGCATGGCCGGGCTGCCGATCACTCTCGGATTCGTCGGCAAAGAGACCGCCTTCTCGGAGATCTGGGATACCGGCGCGTTGAACTCCTGGCAGGGACCGGTTGTGGTGGTCGTGCTGGTGATGGGTTCGATTCTCACCGTTGCCTACTCGCTGCGTTTCCTCTGGGGCGCGTTCGGCCGCAAGCGCAAGTCGACGCCGAGTCCGGCTGTCGCGCGCCTGCACAAGCCGACTGCTGCATTCCTCATCCCGGCAGGCGTCCTGGCTTTGGCAGGCGTCGTATCCGGCCCGCTCGCCGGCCTGATCGGCGAAAGCTTCGAGCCCTACGCCGAGACCGTCCCCGACTACGGCGAGAAGATCGTCCACCTGGCGCTCTGGCACGGATTCAATCTGCCGTTGGCACTGACCGGAGTCGCCGTGGTCGGTGGCATCGCTCTGTTCGTGCTGGTTCGCGAACTGGGTCGCCTCGGATTCGTGAAGCCGGCACTGGGCAACGCCGACCGGATCTACGACGCGGTCCTTCGCGGCGCAGATACCCTCTCGGTCAACCTGACCCGTAACACCCAGCGCGGCTCACTGCCGCGGACACAGGGCATCATCGTCGTCACCCTGGTGCTGCTACCGACCATCGTGCTGTTCGTCGGTTCGCGAAACCGGCTGGAGCTGAACGGGTTCGAATCACCTGTTCAGCTGGTCATCGGCGGCATCATGGTCGCGTCCGCGATCGCGGCCACCGTATTGCGCAATCGCCTTGCCGCCGTGTTGGTCGTCGGCGTCACCGGCTACAGCTGCGGTGTGTTGTTCGCCCTCCACGGCGCACCCGATCTGGCGCTGACGCAGTTCCTGGTCGAAACACTGACGCTGGTCATCTTTGTCCTGGTGTTGCGCAAGCTGCCTGCCGAAGCCGAGACGCGGCACGCCACCGGCTTCAAGCCGCTGCGCGCGCTCCTCGGCCTGGCGTTCGGCGCGCTCCTGGTCACGGTCGGCCTGTTCGCCGCGGCCGCCCGCACCACGATTCCGATGTCGACCGAGTTGCCCTACGCCGCATACAAGTACGGCAACGGCTCCAACACGGTCAACGTCCTGCTGGTCGACATCCGCGCCTGGGACACCCTCGGCGAGATCTCCGTCCTCCTGGTGGCCGCGACCGGTGTCGCCTCGATGGTCTTCCGGCACCGGCGGTTCGGATCGGCCCCCAGCGTCGCCGACGCCACCCGCGATCAAGCGCCGCGCACCGAATACGACGGCACCCAACAGTTCGGTGAGCGGACGACCTGGCTACGCGGCAGCAACTTCCGCGATCCGCGGCACCGGTCGCTGGTGCTCGAGGCCACCACACGGCTGATCTTCCCGACGATGGTCGTGTTGTCGCTCTACTTCTTCTACGCCGGACACAACGCGCCCGGCGGCGGATTCGCCGGTGGTCTGACGATGGGACTCGCCCTGGTGCTCCGGTACCTCGCGGGCGGCCGCTACGAACTCGGCGAAGCCATCCCGATCGATGCCGGCCGAATCCTCGGTATCGGACTGGGTCTTTCGGTGGCCGCGGCGGTGGCCTCGGTCTTCGTCGGCGCACCAGCACTGTCATCGGCGACGATCGAGTTCACACTCCCGATCTTCGGCGACGTGAAACTGGTGACCGCACTGTTCTTCGACCTCGGCGTCTACTTCATCGTTGTCGGCCTGGTCCTCGATGTACTGCGCAGCCTCGGCGCCCGCCTCGACGAAGACGCTCCACGGGTCCGCCGCGAGACACAGGAGGTCGACGCATGAGTGTCAACCTCGGACTACTCATCGTGGTCGGCCTGATGGCAGCCTGCGGCGTGTACCTGCTCCTCGAACGCAGCCTCATCAAGATGCTGCTCGGGTTGTTGTTGGTCGGCAACTCGATCAACCTGCTGATCATCACCATCTCCGGCGGAATGGGAAACCCCCCGATCATCGGACGTAGTTCGGGGGACCGAACTCAAGACGCCGATCCGCTGGCGCAGGGCATGATCCTGACCGCGATCGTCATCACGATGGGCATGGCCGCGTTCATCCTGTCGCTCGCCTACCGCAGCTTCATGATCAACACCGACGACGAGGTCGACGACGATCCGGAAGATCTGAAGGTCCAGCACCAACGCAGCGCGGACGCACCCGACCGCGACCGCAGCGACGACCCGGTCACCGGCCTCGACACCAGGCGCGGCGACATGTTCGACGATGCAGGCAATCCGTTGACCGAAGAGCAGATCAAGGCCCGTCGCGCCGAGATCTACGAAACCGACATCCTTCCCGACCCCGACGACCTCGCCGACGAAATGGCGGCAGATCTCGAGGAAACCGCGCCGGACACCAGAGGGGGCTCAGACACATGACGTTGTCGAATGCCTGGTTCCCCACGCTGATCGTGGCGCCGGTGCTGGTTCCGATGATCGGCACCGTGCTCACGCTGATCATGGGCCGCTATCCCCGTTTTCAGCGTGTGGTGACCATCGTGGCGATCTCGATCGCCTTCATCTCCGCCTGCCTCTTGCTGTATCTGACCAACCGCGACGGTACCTACGCCCTGCACATCGGTGGCTGGGATTCCAAGGGCGGCGATCTCGGCCCATTGGGTATCACGCTTGTCGCCGACCAGCTCTCGGCCCTGATGCTCGTGGTCTCGACCGCGGTCCTGCTCTGCGTCATGCTCTACGCGGTCGGCCAGGGTATCCGCGACGGCACCGTCGACCAGCCGGTCTCGATCTTCCTGCCGACCTATCTGCTGCTCTGCACCGGAGTCTGCAACGCCTTCCTCGCCGGCGATCTGTTCAACTTGTACGTCTCGTTCGAAGTACTGCTGGCAGCCAGCTATGTGTTGCTGACGCTCGGTGCCAGCGCGGACCGGGTACGGGCCGGTGTGTCGTACGTGATGGTCTCGATGGTCTCGTCGCTGGTGTTCCTCGCGGGCATCGCGTTCGCCTACGCCGCCACCGGAACCCTGAACCTGGCCGAGATGGCGATCCGCCTGCAGAACGTACCCGATGGCACCAAGGGTGCGCTGTATGCGGTGCTGCTGGTTGCCTTCGGCATCAAGGCGGCCGTGTTCCCGCTGTCGACCTGGTTGCCCGACTCCTATCCCACCGCTCCGGCGCCGGTCACCGCGGTGTTCGCCGGCTTGCTGACCAAAGTCGGTGTGTACGCGATCATCCGGGCCCACACGCTGCTGTTCCCGGGCGGTTCCATGGACAAGGTCCTGATGGTGGCCGGATTGCTGACGATGCTGGTGGGCATCTTCGGTGCGATAGCCCAGTCCGACATCAAACGACTGTTGTCGTTCACACTGGTCAGCCACATCGGTTACATGATCTTCGGCCTCGCGCTGTCCACAGAGTTCGGACTGTCCGGCGCAATTTACTATGTGGCGCACCACATTCTGGTGCAGACAACCCTGTTCCTCGTGGTCGGACTCATCGAGAGACAGGCCGGCTCCGCCTCACTGCGCCGCCTGGGTGGTCTGGCGGCCAGTCCCCTACTGGCAGCTCTGTTCTTGATCCCGGCACTGAATCTCGGTGGCATCCCGCCGTTCTCCGGGTTCATCGGCAAGGTCGCGCTCATCGAAGCCGGCGTCCAGGACGGCAGCGTGCTCGCCTGGTTCCTGGTCGTCGGTTCGGTCGTGACCAGCCTGCTCACGCTCTACGTGGTGGCCCGGGTTTGGACCAAGGCCTTCTGGCGCCCGCGCGCCGACGCCCCCGAAGGTGACATGGCCGATGCCGGCCCCTCGCCGCTGCTCGACGGATCCGACGCCGATGACGTCGCCTTCGACGACCGTGTGGATGTCGGCCGGATGCCCATCGGCATGGTGGTCCCCACCATCGCGATGGTGGTCGCAGGCATCATCCTGACCCTGTGGGCCGGACCCATCTTCGAGTTCACAGATCAGGCCGCCGCCGATCTCACCGACTCGAGCATCTACCTCGACGCCGTGCTGGGAGGTGGCCGGTGACCGGGCCAACCGCATCGTCACGACCACAACCGCCGTCCCCGCGCGGTCCGATACGTGCGCACCTGGTGAACGCCTGGCGGTTCACCGTCATCTTCATCGCCTGGCATCTGACCAGGACCGGGATCCTGATCAGGAACCGCATCCAGATCAAGCGATGGTTCGGTTCGGACCGCCGCGAAGTCGCGGTCCGGGTGTGGACGATCTCCTGGCTCGCCTTCGTCTGGGTTCTGCTCTGGGGTACGTTCGACCTCGCCAACGTCATCGCCGGCATCGGCGTCGCGATCGTGGTACTCATCCTGCTGCCGCTGCCGCGGGTCCCGGTTGAAGGCCGCATCCACCCGTTGACGGTGGTGGAGTTGATCTCCCGCCTACTGATCGACCTCTTCAAGTCGAGTTTGCAGGTCGGCTGGCTGGCGATCCGGCCCGCCAAACCACCCCTGAGCGCGGTGTTGCGTGTCCGGCTTGCCATCAAGTCGGACCTGGTACTGACCCTTGCCGTGGACTATCTGAATCTGGTGCCCGGAACCATGGTGGTCGAGATCGACCACAGCCGCCGACTGCTGTATGTCCATATCATCGACGCCAGCTCACCGGAAAAGGTGAAAGCCTTCCACGAGCAGGTCGAAACCGTCGAACGATTGTTCATCAAGGCCTTCGAACGCGATAGTGAATGGCATGCCAGCCCGTACCACGGAATCGACGACGACTACACGAGCGGAGTCATGAAGTGAACGTTGTCTGGATCATCGCTGCCTGTCTCCTGCTCTCCGCGTCGGTGCTCACCACCGCACGCATGCTGATCGGCCCCGACACGCTCGACCGGCTCGTCGCACTCGACACCGCGGTGGCGGTGGCGACGTGTTCACTGGCGGTGTGGGCGGCCTACTCCATGGACTCGACTGTGGTGTCCGGGATTGTCGCGCTGTCGCTGCTCGGCTTTGTCGGAACCGTTGCGGTCGCCCGCTTCCGCGTCCGGGACAACGAGGTCTAGCGCATGATCTCCGACATCATCGTCTCCATCCTGGTCCTGAGCGGATCACTGATGGCATTCACGGCCTCCATCGGAATCCTGCGTTTCCCGGACACGCTGACCCGCATGCACGCGGCCACCAAACCTCAGACACTCGGACTGCTCCTGGTCCTGATCGCCGCCATGATCCGCCTCTGGAACACCGTCGATTTCGGCATGCTGGTGCTATCGGCGATGTTTGCCCTGGTCACCGCGCCGGTCATCGCACATCGGGTCGGCAAACTGGCGTACCAGGAGCAGCGGATGCGCGACGATCTCATCCGCGAGGACGAGATCGAGACGCATCGCACCGACTGATGGCGCTGCCGAACTGATGGACCCCGAACCGTCCCCGTCCACACCCGCGCCATCTGCGTCGGCACTGCGCCGCGGTGGCGAGCTCGGAAAAGTGGCTGCACACACCGCGATCCGGCGAGTCCGTTCGCGCGCGGCCACCCTGGGCGGCTCACCCGACGAACGCCGCCGACGCGCAGAGCGTGATGCCCTCGCCGCTGCCGACGAGCTGATCACCGTCCTCGGGTCCATGAAGGGCGCGGCGATGAAGGTCGGGCAGTTCCTCTCGCTGCTCGACCTGAACATGGTGCCGCAGTCTGCCCGACCCGCGTTCAACCAGAAACTCGCGATACTCCGCGACAACGCTCCCCGAGTGGCGAACGAGACGATGCTCGCCGTGGTCCGTGCCGAACTCGGTGACCGGATGTCTGCCGTCGCCGAGATCGATCCCGTCCCGATCGCCGCCGCATCCATCGGGCAGGTGTACCGGGCCCGGCTCACCGACGGCCGCGACGTCGCGATCAAGGTGCAGTACCCCGGGATCGACCGGGTGGTGCGTGCCGATCTGAAGAATCTCGCCATTGCGCTGCGCCTGTACAAGGGCCTTCTACCCACGGCGGATCCACACTCGTTCGTTCGTGAGATCACCGGCAACATCGTCGCCGAACTCGACTACGCGGCCGAGGCCGACAACCAGCGCAGGCTCGCGGTGCGCTATCAGGGGCACCCCTTCATCCAGATCCCGGATGTGATCGACAGTCTCTGCAGTTCAAAGGTTCTGACCACGGAGCTGGTCAGTGGCATCACCTTTGACGAGGTGGCGAAACTGGATTCGGAGACCCGCGACCAGGTCGGGGAAGTGATCTACCGGTTCTACTGCGGCAGCATCCACACCGACGCCACGTTCTGCGGCGACCCACATCCGGGCAACATCATGCTCGCCGACGACGGCCGGGTCGCCTTCCTCGACTTCGGATCCAGCAAGACGATGTCCAAACGCGCTTTACAACTCGAGCGAGCGGCACTGATTGCCGCCCGCGCCGGTGACTCCGAACAGGTCGCCCGGATATTGCGGCGCGGCGACATCCTGATCGACGAGGACAACATCACCGATGCCGACGTCCTGGCCTACGTCCAGGACTCCACGTGGTGGCATATGGACGACGTGACACTGACCATCACACCCGAGATCGCCAACAGCGCCATGGTGGCGGCGGTCCATCCCGCCCATGACTACGCCGAACCCGCACGTAGGCAACGATTCCCGGAGGAACACCTGATGGCCAGGCGGGTCGAGTTCTACACCTGCGCCATGCTCGGCCAGCTCGGCGCGACCGCCAACTGGTTCCGGATCGAATCGGAGTGGCTCACCGGTGCGGAACCGGAAACCGAACTGGGACAAGTCGATCAGTGGTGGCGTAAGCGCACCTTCAGCGACTGAGTTCGCCGACCACCGCGTCCACGACCGCAACCATGTCACCGGTCTCCGCGTAGATCTTCCGCTGCCGCTGATACGAGCCACCCCGACGCGGCATGTCTGCCACCGAAGCCAATTCGTCGACGCAGTCGAGTTCGACCGCAATCGGGGCCAACCTGGTCAACATGTCGTCGAGGTCGTCGGTGACAAGACGCTCGTTGCACTGTGCGTCGGTGATGATGATGGCGTCGAGCCCGTAACGTGCGGCCCGCCACTTGTTTTCCTGCACCAGCCAGGGCGCCATCACCGGCAGCGTCTCACCGGCGTCGAGCCGATGATCGAGATCCACGACCAGGCAGTGGATGAGCGCCACCAGTCCGGCGAGTTCGGAAACGGTGGACACGCCGTCGCAGACCCGGATCTCCACCGTCCCCAAAGTGGGCGAAGGCCGGATGTCCCAGCGGATCTCGTTGAGGTGCTCGATGATTCCGGTGGTCATCTGATCACCGACAAAATGCTCGAACTCGGCCCATTTCTGGAACTGGAACGGCAGGCCCGCGGTGGGAAGCTGCTGGAACATCATCGCGCGATTACTGGCGTATCCGGTGTCCTGGCCCGCCCACATCGGCGACGACGCCGACAACGCAAGCAGGTGCGGGTACTGGTTCAGCAGCGACGACACGATCGGTAAGACCTTGTCGCGGTGGTTGATCCCGACATGCACGTGGACACCCCAGATCAGCA
Organism: Williamsia sp. Y853; assembly: GCF_056786495.1. Lineage (NCBI taxonomy): Bacteria > Bacillati > Actinomycetota > Actinomycetes > Mycobacteriales > Nocardiaceae > Williamsia > Williamsia sp. Y853. The sequence goes on along the minus strand of NZ_JBXCJC010000004.1, from coordinate 96,651 downwards.
TCTGACGACCCCACCACTGGGTGCGTTCGATCATCTCGGCGTACCGGGGTGAGGGTGTCAGCTGCTGCGTGGACCACTCCGCAAAAGGGTGTGTGCCGGCGCCGTACAGGTCGACGCCGATACCGTCGGCGATCCGGCGGACCACCGCCATCGACTCGGAGAGGTCGGCGATCGCCTCCCCGGTGTTGTCGCAGATTCCGGTGACGAGTTCAACGGTGTTGCGCAGCAACTCTTTGTGGATTCGGTCGCCGGAACTCGGGTTGTCGAGTCGGCTGACCTCTTCGAACAGTTGCGCCGCAGAGTTCGACAGATCCCTGGTCTGCTTGTCGACGAGGGCGAACTCCCATTCCACGCCGAGCGTGGGCCGCGGCGAAGCCTTGAAGTCGATCGATCGAGAGTTGTTTATCTCAGGCCTCTTCGATGACGCCGCAGGCGATCCGCTTGCCTGCGTCACCCGTCATCAGCGTTTCCTCGTCAGGCGCCGGTGCGTACTTGGTTGGAATGTTGCCGAAGTTGTCCGGCTTCTCGTGGATCACGATCGCGGTCTGCAGGATCTGCTCGATGTCGAAGGCATCGGTGACCGTGACGGTTTCACCGGTGCCCTCATCATTGATGTAAATCGAAACGAGGTCGCCGCTGGCCGGATGCGAGGTGTTGCCATCGACCTGCAGGTGTCCGCCTGCGGAGAGGAAGTCCCCGGCGGCGCCACCGGTCGGAGGCGTCGAGTCGGGCTCACACTTGCCCACTGCGTGGACGTGCATGCCGTGGAAACCGGGTGCGAGGTTCTCGGCCTTCACGGTGACGACAACCGAGCCCTCTTCGTTGGTGTCGAAGCTGGCCGTGCCTGCCGACTGGCCATCGGCTGTGCGCAGTTCCGCGGTGGCCTCGCCACCTTCACTCGGATCACCGATCGCGCCGACGTCAATCGGCGCCGGATCACCGGTCACGACGCTCGGCGTCGTCCCGCGTTCCTTGGTGGGGTTCTCATCCGGGCTGCAACCGGCCACAAAAAGTACAGCCATCGCTGCCGGTGCCACCAGCGCGGCGGCCCGCCACACAGTGCTGAGGTTCTTGAGCGAGCGCTGCGCCATGATTGAGCTCCCTTGGGGTTGGGCGTACGAATCCACCGGTTCTACCGTCGGTAGTAGGTCAGAAAAATCATATCCGTGTTGATGCCGAGCTCCGCCTCCGGCTTCGTCTTTCCGTTCCGGTCGGGATCATCACCGGGTCACGACGATGAGTGGCAACCCACCCGGACACTGGCTGAACGCCGATGGCCGCGGATCAACCGAGACGTCGCCACCGAGATCTTCGGCAAGTTGCTCGGCGGCAGCGCGCTGTCGGGCTGTGTAGAAAATCGTGTTCTCGGTGATGCTCGCCGACTGCAGATTCGTCGGTTCCGCGGTCTCCCAGCCCAGGTCTTCGACCTTTTTGGTGAACGTCTGGCCAAGGCCGCTGACTGTGCCTGCATTGAAGATGCAGACCTCCGGACGGCTGGGGTCAGCTGAGGTGGAGGTCGATGGCCGCGCCGAGGTCGTGGCCGTGGGCGTGGTCTCGGTCGCCGGGGCTTGCGGCGCAGCCGATGAGGGCGCCACAGAAGTCGACTGCCGACTCTGCGCAGCTTGGAGGCCGGCTTCGGGGTCGGAGTCGCCAGTGGCAGCAGAGTGCCAACCGAGTCCGATGAACACCACGGCAACCGACAGCAACAGCATTGCCCCGGCGCGTAGTGGCAGGTGAGGGTTCTCCCGACGCGTCGGAGATTCCGGCGGATCAGTTTGGTCGGACTTGGTCATTGGGTCAACCTTACGAAACTTCCCCAGCCATCCGCACGCGGCGGGTCCGACAAGTCGTCAGGAAGGCAGAGCCGAGTCATCAGGAACGGCAAAGCCGAGCCATCAGGTGACGTCGAAACCGAGGCGGCGGGCCGCACGGGCCTTCTGCCGACTGGCCCGCAGTCGACGTAGTCGCTTGACCAACATCGGGTCGGCAGCCAGCGCCTCAGGACGGTCGACGAGTGCATTGAGCACCTGGTAATAGCGGGTTGCGGACAAGCCGAACAACTCTTTGATGGCCTCTTCTTTGGCGCCGGCATACTTCCACCATTGACGCTCGAATGCCAAGACCTCATGGTCGCGCCGAGTCAGCCCATCGGCTCCAACCTCGCCGGGCCCCAACTCTGCATGGTGCTGGCTGATGTTGTCCGCAAGTCCGGAATTCTTCTGGTCTCGCGCGGTTGCGCCGTCCATCTCGCTCCCTTGAGAATCGGTCCTACTCCACCCCGTCGCCAACACCAACTTGACGATAGTTATGTCACGAATTACATCAGTGTGGTTCGTGGTACATCTAACCACGCCGCCAGTGGATTTCGCTTGATGGCATGCCGAGTAATCTGACCCTCATGGCAATTCTTCCGATCTGCATCGTCGGTGATCCGGTGCTGCACAATCCCACTGAGATCGTCACCCTCGACGCCGAAGGCAAACCACCCGCTGACGTGGTGGCATTGCTCGACGACATGTACGAAACAATGGACACGGCCAACGGTGTTGGACTCGCCGCAAATCAGGTCGGCGTGGGTCGGCGTTTCTTCGTCTACGACTGCCCCGAGGGTGATGGCCGGACGGGGCCGCGCCGACGCGGCGAAGTGATCAACCCCGTCCTCGAGACGTCAGAAATTCCCGAGACCATGCCCGACCCGGATGACAACGACGAGGGCTGCCTGTCGGTCCCGGGATTGCAGTTCCCCACCGGGCGCGCCGAATGGGCAAAGGTGACCGGTGTCGATCGCAATGGTGACCCCGTCGAGGTCGAGGGCAAAGGCTTCTTCGCCCGGATGCTTCAGCACGAAGTCGGACACCTCGACGGCTACCTCTACACCGACGTTCTGGTCGGACGGAACGCCCGGGCCGCCAAAAAGACCATCAAACGCAGTGGGTGGGGCGTGCCCGGTCTGTCCTGGCTGCCAGGCTCGGAGTCCGATCCGTTCGGGCACGACGACGAAGATGACGACGACTAGGTGACCCCGGCTGCGGGCGACCGCGTGGTGGTGCGCTTCCGGAAAGGACCCGGAGCGCCCGCCGACTGGCGCGCCGACGAGACCGCGACCCTGAGCGACGTCACCGGCATCCTCGAATCCACGGACCCGGAACTCCGGGTCCGTCGTGGCGTCGAATTGCTGCACATCCCGGCCGAACTGGTCGTCGCGGTGAAGGTGCTCTCCGACAAGCCGGTGCGGAACTCGGAGATCCGGTCGTTGGAGCTCGCGGCCGCCAGGGCCTGGCCCGGACTGGAATCGGAGATGATCGACGGCTGGTTCGCCCGCGCCGGCGCCGGATTCACGCGGCGGGCGAACTCCGCGGTGCCGCTGGAGATGGGCGCACGTCTCGACTCGCAGACCCTGCAGCGGTTGGGCCGGTGGTACGCCGCGCGGGATCTGCCGGTGATGCTTTCCGTGGTGTCCCGGCTGGTCCCGGGGTCCCACGTGCCCGAGGACGACTACACAAGCCCGGTGGACGTACTGACCGCACCGATCGGCACGACGGCGATTACTCAGCCCGATCACCCCGTGACGATCACCGATCAACCCACCGACAAGTGGATGGCGGTCTACGCCGCAGGGCGGACGATCTCGGACCTGTCCACAGCACGAGCCGTTGTCTGCGCATCGCAGGACGGACGTCTCGGCTTTGCCGAGGTACGCGACTCCCGCGGGAATGTGGTTGCCATCGGCCGCGGCGCGATCACCACCGGCCTCAAAGACGAAGTATGGCTGGGTGTCTCAGCACTGCAGACCGATCCCGAACACCGGGGCCAGGGCCACGGACGGTCGATCATGGCCGCGATCGAGTCGTGGGGCGGCGCAGGCGGCGCGACATCGACCTACCTGCAGGTCGAAACCACCAACCATCACGCCCGGGAGTGGTACCGCCGCTTGGGCTTTGGTCTACACCATTCCTACGGCTACGTCGAGTACCGCTAGCGTCGAGCGGCTGGGTGACGGTCCGACTACTGGGCTCGGCGGCGGCGGTAGAGAACGATCAGCGCGGTCGCCACCAGGGATACCCCCACCGACACGGCGGTCCGGGTGACGATGCCGCCGAATCCCGACGCCTCGATCAGGTCGATCGGCTCGGCGGGCTTCCTCGGCGCCACCGGCTTTTCGGCCACCGGCGCCGCGGCCGGTGTTTCAGAGGTCTCGGCAGCGGGTGTCTCGGCCACTGTCGCGGCGGCCTGGTCGCTCTCGATCTCTGCAGCAAGGTTCTCGGAGAATTGTCCGATCAGTTTGCCCGCCACCTCGGCCATCGCGCCGCGCCCGAACTGTGCGGGCTTCCCGGTGATGTCGAGTTCGGTCTCGACGAATACATCGGTGTGCCCGCCTGCATCGACAAGACGGCAGGTGACCACCGCACTCGCGGTGCCGTTGCCTCGTGCTTCACGGCCGCTACCTTCGAGGACGGCGATCTTGGCCTCTTCGTCGCGGGAGCGGAACTTGATGATTCCCGCGTAGCTCAACGCGATCGGCCCCAGCTTGACCTTGACCTTGCCCTTGAACTGATCACCTTCGTTGGAGGTGAGCGTGGCGCCGGGGACGCAGGGGGCAACCCGTTCGATGTCGAGCAGCACCTGCCATGCCTCCTCGACCGGAACGCCGATGCTGAACTGGTTCTCGAGCTTCATGCGGGCCTTTCACTTCCGTTGATCGAATCGGCCGCCGCACGAACGGCTTCCACGATTCCCTGGTACCCCGTGCACCGGCAGATGTTACCGGAGAGCGCTTCCCTGATCTCGGTTTCGCTCGGATCGGGTGTCTCACGCAGGAAGGCTGTCGCGGACACCACAAAACCCGGTGTGCAGAAACCACATTGGAGACCGTGGTGGTCACGGAATGCGCACTGCACTGTGGAGAGCTCACCGTCAGAGGACGCCATACCCTCGATCGTCGTGATCTCGGCGCCGTCCACCTGGACCGCGAAGAGCAGGCAGGCACGAACCGCCTCGCCGTCGACGAGCACGGTACAGGCGCCACACACGCCGTGTTCACAGCCGAGATGCGTTCCGGTCAAACCACAGTCGACCCGCAGAAAGTCGGCCAGCGTGAGTCGGGGTGCAATCGATGCGTGATACAGCGCGCCGTTCACCCAGACCTTGATCTCTACATCAGCCATTCTTCGCCTCCAAAAGCGCGCGATCGAGCGCACGGTTGACTCGTGTTGCCCCGACCCGGGTTCGATAATCGGTGGAGCCGTGCAGATCCGCCGGAACCGAGGTGAGCCCCGACACCGCGAGTTCCCCGATCTCTTTGGTGTCGATCTCGTCGACGGAAACACCGATCAGCGCCTGTTCCGCCGCGGTGGCGCGGGTGACCGCAGGGCCGAGACCGAACAGACCGATGGCGCATTTTTCGATCCGGGATTTGTCGTCGATCCGTACCGCCACAGTCGCCCCGGCGATCGCGAAATCACCTTGGCGACGGGCGAACTCATCAACCGCGAACCCGCATCTACCCTCCCATACCGGGAAAGTGACGCCGGTCAGCAATTCGTCTTCGACCATGGCGGTGCTCCACATACCGGTGAAGAAGTCCACGGCCGGCACCGTCCGCGCACCACGCGGTGAGAGCAATTCGATCTGCGCGTCGAGCGTGATGGCCACCGCCGGATACTCGGCTGCGGCATCGGCGTGAGCGATCGAACCGCCGATGGTGCCGCGATTCCGGATCTGAAAGTGCCCGATCAGCGGTGTCGCCCGCGCCAGCAATGGCACCGATTCCGTCACCGTCTCGGACCGGCCAATGGCACTTTGCCTGGTGCCTGCACCGATCCAGACGGATTCACCGCGCACTTCGATGCCTTCGAGGCCGGACAACCGGCTGATGTCGATAAGGTGCTCGAATGCGGCAAGGCGCAGGGCCAGCATCGGCATCAGACTCTGGCCGCCCGCAATGAATTTGGCCTCGTCACCGAGTTCGGCGAGCAGGCTGACGGCTTCGAATGCGGTGGCCGGCCGGTGGTAGTCGAACGCTGCGGGCTTCATCGGGTCACCGATCCCGCACGTGCCGCATCCACCATCGCGACGATCCTCGCCGGACTCAGTGGTAACTCACTGACCTCGACACCGAACGGCGCCAAGGCATCGGCGACGGCGTTGACCACGGCCGGCGCCGAACCGATTGCCCCACCCTCGCCCACGCCCTTGAAACCGCCCGGACCGGGGCCCATCGTCTCGACGTGCACGATCTCGATGTTGCTGGGCACTTCGGTTGCGGTGGGCATCAGATAGTCCATGAATGTTGTGGTCACCGGGTTTCCGGATTCGTCGTAGGCCAAGTGCTCGTAGAGTGCGCCGCCGATGCCCTGCACCGTTCCGCCCCGGATCTGCCCCTCCACCACGTTCGGGTTGATCATCGGGCCGATATCCTCGCCGACGATAAACCTCAGGAGGGTGACTTCACCGGTCTCGATATCGACCTCACAGGTGCACACGTGGGTGGCATTGGCCCAGATCATCGGAGCCTGCGCCTTGTAGCGGCCACTGGACTCGAGGCCCGGAGACACTCCCGCGGGGAGCGAATCAGGTTGGTAATACGCGATATCGGCGATCTCGGCGAGAGAAATGCCCGGCCCGTCCCCACCTCGTACCGAGGCATGGCCGCGGATGAAGTCGACGTCGGCGACATCGGCACCCAACTTGTGGGCGGCGATTGCCAGGATCTTCTCCCGCAGGCCGCTCGCGGTGACGGCCACCGCGCCCGCGGTCATCGAACCCGAACGGCTGCCCTGGGTTCCGGCACCGAACGGCGTCACCGCGGTGTCTCCCTGAATGGTGTGGACGTCTTCGATCGCCACACCCAGTGCGTCCGCGGTCAACTGCACCACGGTTGTCTCGACGCTGTTACCCGCGGAACCACCGTTCACGAAAACGTCGACGGTCCCCGACGGATTGACCCGGATCGTGGCACCCTCGGTTGCCATGAACGGTGTTGAGGCCGAGGTGGGTTCGATGTAGGTACAGGTCCCCACACCCAGATACCGACCTTCGGCCCGCGCCGTCTCCTGCTCGCGCCGGAATGCCGGATAGTCGAGCGCCTCGACCGCCTTCTCGAAGGTCTCGAGTGGGGTCGCATCCGAATAGGGCATCCCCAACGCGTTGCTCACCGGCATCTCGTCGGCGCGGAGCAGGTTGCGGCGTCGTAGCTCGATCGGGTCGATGTCCATCTGCCGGGCGGCGGCGTCGAGCAGCACTTCCCTTGCCATCGACTCGTACTGCCATGGGCCGCGGTACGCGACGCGTCCAACAGTGTTGGTGTACACCAACTTCAGGCCGAACGTTGCTTGCGGAACCCGGTACGGTCCCGGGAACAACATTCCCACCGCGCCCGCACCGGTCAGCGGCGACGGAATCGGGTATGCCCCGATGTTCTGTACATGATCGAGTTCGGCGGCGACGATCTTGCCGTCGGAATCGAAGGCCATCCGGGCTGCGCCGTGCTCTTGACGCGCCATGCCCGCCGACATCAGATGTTCCTGCCGATCCTCGATCCACTTGACCGGGACACCGATCTTCTTCGCGGCGATCATCACGCAGGTCTCTTCGCGCTGCGGCACCACTTTCTGGCCGAATCCACCTCCGGTGTCTTTGCACACCACGCGGACCCGATGCTCGGGGACACCGAGTATCCGGGAAGCAAATCCGCGCGCTTCGTGCGGTGACTGGCTGGAGAGCCAGATCGTCATCTCGCCACTGGGCGAGGACCATTCGGCGACGATGCCGCGGGTTTCCATCGGCATCGGCGAATGGGCCTGCTGGTATACGGTTCGGCGAACGACGTGCGCCGCCGCGTCGAAGATCGGATCCATCTCCGATGCCGGACGTCCGGGGAGTTCGATCGCCAGATTCCGTGCGAACTCGGCGTGAACGAGCCCGTCGGCGTCCGGTGCAGTTCGGTAATTCACCACCGGCGGCAACACGTCGTAGTCGACGATCACCATGTCGACGGCGTCCTCGGCGATGTACCGACTGGTGGCGATCACCATGGCGATCGGGTCGCCGACGAATCGCACCTCGTCTTCGGCCAGCGACGGCCACTGTGACGTCCCACCGACCATTCCGTCGAGTGAATAGCGGAGTTCGTGGACACCCGGATTGATATCGGCGGCAAGGTAGATGGCCTTGACCCCATCGATCGCCAGCGCCTCCGAGGTGTCGATGCCCAGGATCCGGCCGCGCGCGACGGTGCTGCGCACAAACGCGATGTGCAGCATGCCTGGCCGGGTGATGTCGTCGACATAGCACCCCGCGCCTGCCACGAGGCGGGCGTCCTCGACCCGTGGCACCCGGGCCCCGACGTACCGGGCGGTTGAAATTTCAGTTGTGCTCACCGGCACCCCTCTGTCCGTTCACATTGCGCATGATCGACATACTTTTGTGCACTCGCTCAGCTTTGTAGGATTGCGGTATGTATAGCAGTTTTCGGAGAAGTCGGTCAAGGTTTTGCCCTCCTTCGCAGTGTCATAAAACGCCAGGTCTTTTGGCGTGACAGCGGGTGTGCGGCGGCGGAAGAATGACGGCGCAGGCGAGTCCGAAACCCGCGACGCGCTGGTGCGGGCGACCGCTCAGATCATGCTCGAGGAGGGCTACGCGGCAGCCACCTCACGACGGGTTGCGGCGCGGGCCGGAATCAGGCCACCCCTGGTCCACTACTACTTCCCGACCATGGACGATCTGTATCTGGCCGTCTTCCGGGACGGCGCCGAGGCCAACCTGAAACGCCTCAAGCGGGCGCTCACCGACGAGCAACCGATGCGGGCAATTCTGCAACTGCACAGCGACCCGATGGGTACCGCACTCCAGATGGAGTTCATGGCGCTGTCGAATCACCGCAAGGCGATCCGCTCCGAGATCGCGGAGTACGGCCTGCGCTTCCGCGAGATCGAGACAGCCGCGTTCGCCATGCTGATGGGCGCTCGCGGCATCGATCCACGAGACCTCCCACCGGTCGCCGTGTCGGTCGCGGTGACCTGCGTGACCCGAACCCTGGTCATGGAGAACGAACTGGGTATCACCGGCGGGCACGATCAGACGCAACGAGTACTGGACGATCTGGTGCGACAGCTCGAACTCCGGCCACCTCGGATCGAGCACGGTCCCGAGTAGTCGACCTATCCGAAGTGGGCAACATACCTTCGCTGCCAAGGCATTTCGACGGCATCCTCGCGGTAGTTCGCCCGGACGTAGTCGACGGCCTGCGGTGCGGGCACACCATCGATCACCGCCAGGGCGGCCAGCGCCGTACCGGTCCGTCCGCGACCGCCGAGGCAGGCCACCTCCACCCGTTCGATTTCGGCGCGCTCCCACACCTCTCGCAATGCATCGGCGGCGGCGGCCCGATCGGACGGTAGCCAGAAATCCCGCCACCGCAGCCATCGGCCACGCCACGGCACGGCCGGGGGCTGGTGACCGAGTAGGTACAGCCCGAACTCGGGCTGCGGACCAGCCGGCATCGGGTCGCGTAATCCTCGTCCCCGCACCCGCTTGCCGGATGGGAGCGTTAGCACCCCGTCCGCCGAGTCGTCCCAGGTGAGAGCCATGGGGCCAGCGTAAACGGCCGACTCTCCTCGAACTCCTCTATCCGCCCACAGCGAACCTGGATGACGTAACGCTGTAACGGTGTAATCATGTAATCACCTACCAAGGAGGCATCATGAAAGGCACACATCCAGGATCCAGAGGACCCGGTGGACGCCGCGGAGGCTGGCAACAGGCGCAGCTCCCGGACGCCGGCGATGCCGGTGCATGGTTCACCGGACGACTGCCCGACGACTGGTTCGACGGACCCGTCGAGGTGACGGTCGACCGCGACGAGATCACCGTCATCGGCACCCTCACACCGCCGGACACCGGCACCGACGACAGCGGCACCGAAAAGACCGCGACAGCTGCAGCACAAGGCCGCGCATCACGCTTCCGTGAGGACACCCGCGGCGAGCGGATGTCCATCGCCGACGAGGCCCAGGCCCGTTATGCCCGGAAGGTTTCATGGGGCGTCAAGGTCGGCGACGAGCGGATCCTGTTCACCCACATCGCCGTTCCCGTGATGACGCGACTGCGTCAGCCGGAACGACAGGTCCTCGACACCCTTGTCGACGCCGGGGTCGCACGATCACGTGCCGACGCACTGGCATGGTCGGTCAAACTCGTCGGTGCCCACACCGATGAATGGCTGGGCAAACTACGATCCGCAATGGACGACGTCGACAACCTCCGCGCGCAGGGTCCCGAACTCTGACCGGACGAACCCCCGTGGCGAAATTCGCGCCAGTTACCCGCACACGCGCCCGCTGCAACCGGCGCGTACGCAGGTAAGTGGCGCGAATTCGGCCCGGAGAGCCTCAGCGGAACCAGCCGGAGTCCTTCGCCCGCCACAGCATCTCCGACCAGTATCCCCAGTCGTGTGTGCCGGTGATCGGGTAATCGGTGGTGATGGGCAGCCGGTTGATCGCCGCCTGGGCCTCAAATGCGCGGGTTTGCGCAAGGGCCAGCACCTCGAGGGGCGAACCCTTGAGGGAGTTGATGGGATCGGTGTTGTATTGACCCCACAGTCCGGTAGACGCGGCGACCCGTACTTTGAGCCCGTGCATCTTCGGCACTTGGATGAGTGGGTCGTTGTCCGCCCATCGCGGACTCCATGGCGGACCGAACATGCTGTCTGAGTTGAACGGACCAACACCGGCTTCGATGCCCGCATCGATGAGTATCAAGCGCACCGCACTGCGGGTGCCGGGCACCGACAACGCCAGGACGCCGGACATGGAAAACGCATGCGAAAAGTTTTGTCGATTGTTGGCAGCGATCACCAGTGCAGGGCCGCCGCCCATCGAAATTCCGGCGATGGCGTACCTGCCACTTGGTCCGCGAAGTCCCTGCGCGTCCATAGCCTGAACCAGGCTCCACGTGATCACGCAGTTCCACTGGTACCGGAACTGTTGGTTGTTGAGGTTGCTCGGGGCGTCCCAATCGGCATACCAGCTGGCCAGCCCGCCGATGGGCTGAACCACGTTGACGCCGGAATCGGCCATGTCCTGAACCCGGGTGTTGTGCTCCCATCCGCTGACATCGTTGGTCGCCCGCAATCCGTCGAGGAGGACCACCGTCTTGTAGTTCTCTGGCCGCGCCCAGTAGTTGACCTTGATCGGGCCGGGCATGCCACAGGAGTCGATCCACATTGTCTGACGAGCTGGTGCCGCATTTGCGGCACCAGAACCGATGGTCAGGCCGCCGGCGATCAGCATCGCCGCACCGACAGTCGCGGCGAGTGAACGCATTCCGATTCGAGCGCCCGAGCGTCTGGCTGCAACGAGTTTCATCGACGGTTCTCCCTCAGGCTTGAATGCCATCTGGTACCCATGTCGTCAAAAGCACATCAAATGTAACGCGAAGGACCCCTTATTTGCGCTGGATGACCAAATCCGTCAGGGCCATCCCCCGACGTCCATGCGGAGGCTCCCGGACCTCAATCGGCGGCGATGGCCGCCAGCGTCCGTTCGACCGCCGCCGCAATCTCCGCCACGTCGGGGATGTACTCGGAGTCGGTTTCGATGCCGATCCACAACCGGCCGGCGTAGGACGCTGCTGTGAATCCGACCCGTACGTTGCCGGCAAGCGGCCCCAAGGGCCACAGTTCGACAAGTGGCGCGCCATCGAGCACCAGTGGGCGGCTCGGACCCCGCACATTGGACGCGACAGTCGCGATCATGCGCTGGTGCCGGGCGAGCACATTGAATCCGCGTGCCAGTAGGGCCGAGCGGATGACGGTCCCCGAGGCCCGCGCAAGGGCCTTCGAGGCAGCCGTCCGCGCAGCGACCACCGCAAGTGCGGACAACGGATCGGAAAGTGGCACATCGACAATCATCAAGCCGACGGCATTGTGCGCGGGGCCGTGCGCGTCGATTCGCACCGGAACCGAAATCGCGAGGGATTCCGGAATCGGTTCTCCCGCATGCTCGATCACAACAGCGAGCCCCTGTCCCACCGCGATCAGGTAGGCGTCGTTGACCGTTGCGCCGCAGCGTTGGGCAGCTGCCTCGAGCGCCGCAAGATCGACACTGGCGGACGACACTGCCCGGCCCGCACTCACGGGACCGAGCAGTATCCGAGACCTGATGCGCGACTGCATGATCGAACGCACCCGAAAGGCCAGCCGCGAGGCGGACGACGGCACGGAACCCGCCTCGCGCTCAACAACTCTCACCGGCCGGGCATCGTGCTCCACCGAATCCTCCCCGAAAAGGCGCTCCATCAATGCGCTCGCGCGAGCGCCATCGACCAGCGCGTGGTGTAGCCGCACCACCATTCCGCAGCGGCCAGGCCGAGCGGCCGGGACGAGCGCGATGTGCCAGAGCGGGTGATTGGGGCCCAGTGGTGTCATCACCAAACGGCTGCATACATCTTCGAACCCTTCACCGGGGAGCGCTTCCTCGATGGTGATGTGCACCGCGGGATCGGCCGCTGCATACGTCCACCACCATTGCCCGTCCCGACGATCGGGACGCTGGTGCAGGTCGACCTCCGCCTCGATCCGCGGGCTGAGCGCGACGCGGAGCCGATCGATGTCAGGGTGGCCATTGTGGTCGACGAAGCCGCTGCCGCCGCCCAGCACTCCGGCCAGCGTCACAACGTACGGCTGACCGCCGGGGCTGATGCCGAGCGTCGCAACATCGACCGCAGCAATCGGTACATCGGGAATCGGCCTACTCATCGAAACCCCCTGCGCTGACCATCATCCGAACCTCAGTCAGCGGTCAGCGAGCGACTGTTGTCCTTGAGTTCAAAGCCGCTGCGTCCCAGTGTGCGGGCACCTTCCACCAGCGCCGCACACACCCGGGCGGCGTCGGCGTAGCCCAGACCGCCGGGTGGGTGGATGTTGCTGATGCAGTTGCGCATCGAATCGGCCCGCCCCGGCGTCGGCAAGTGTGTCAGGTAGATCCCGACGCTGTCGGCGACCGACAGTCCCGGACGCTCGCCGATGATGACGATCAATGTTCCGACCTTCTGGGCCGCCCCGATGTGATCACCCAACGCCACCCGGGCCTGGGTGGCGATCACCGGTGGGGCGAGCGAATAGCTCGGTGCCAAAACCTCTTTCAAAGCCGAAAGCAAGCCCGCGCCGTGTTCGGCGAGCGCAATCGGAGACAACCCGTCGGCCAGAACAATGCCGATATCGGCACCGATTTCATCCACGGAATCCAGATCTGCCGGCATCCGACCCAGATCCGGCCTGCGCAGGTACTCACTGCGATCGGCAGCCCGGCTAGTCACCAACAGCGGTTCCCCCAGACCCACCGCCGCGACGTCGACAACCAGCGCGTCGACGTCAAGTGGCTGGTGAACCGCATCCCTGGCCGCCGCGTGCGCAGTGGCGAACTCGAGCACCCGCGTCGTCGGAAGCGAATCCCCGGTGCGCCCCAGCCCGATTCGTGCCGCCGTGCGCAGACGCAGCGCATCCCACAGTTCACTCATCGGGCCACCGGACCGGCGAGCGAGCGCAGCGGCGACGCTTCCGGTGCCAGATCCAGCACCCGGCCGTCCGGACCGAGCATGCCGATCCGGTCAAGCCAGGCGGCGAACTCGGGGGCCGGAGCCAAACCCAGTGTGCGGCGGGCATACAACGCGTCATGGAACGACAAACTCTGGTACCCGAGCATCACATCGTCGGCGCCGGGCACGGTGATGACAAATGGCACACCGGCGACCCCGAGCAGCGTCAACAGGTTGTCCATGTCGTCCTGATCGGCTTCGGCATGATTGGTGTAACAGACATCCACCCCCATCGGCAGACCCAGCAACTTCCCACAGAAGTGGTCTTCGAGACCGGCGCGCAGGATCTGCTTGCCGTCGTACAGGTATTCGGGGCCGATGAACCCGACCACTGTGTTGATCAGCAGCGGATCGAGTTCGCGCGCAACAGCATACGAGCGCGTCTCCAATGTCTGTTGATCAACGGGCTTTCCACCGGTCCCGATGTGAGCGCCCGCCGACAACGCCGACCCCTGCCCCGTCTCCAGATACATCACATTGTTGCCGACGGTCCCGCGCTGCAACGACTTCCCTGCCTCGTTCCCCTCGCGCAGCACCGCGAGGTCGACACCGAAACCCTTGTTGGCGCCTTCGGTTCCGGCTATCGACTGGAACACCAGATCCACCGGCGCCCCCGCCTCGATCAAACCGATCGTGGTGGTGACATGCGAGAGCACACACGATTGCACCGGAATCTCGTACCGCTGCCGGATGTCGTCGAGCAAATGCAGCAACTCCGATGTCGCGTGCGGTGAATCGGTCGCCGGATTGATCCCGATCACCGCATCCCCACAGCCGAGCAACAATCCGTCGAGAGTTGCCGCGGCGACCCCCGTCGGATCGTCTGTGGGATGGTTCGGTTGTAGTCGGGTCGCCAGCGTTCCCGGCAGACCGATGGTGGTCCGGAACGCCGACACCACCGAGACCGCACGCGACACCGCGATCAGATCCTGATTGCGCATCAGCTTGCTCACCGCCGCCGCCATTTCCGGCGTCACCCCTCGAGACACCGAAGTGAACGTCGCAGCGGCGTCGGCCGCAGGTCCGGCCGCCACGTCCAGCAACCAGTCCCGGAACTCCCCGACAGTAAACGATCCAACGGTCGAAAATGCCTGCGCATCATGGGTATCCATGATCAACCGCGTGACCTCATCGGTCTCGTACGGAACCACGTCCTCGGTCAAGAACACCGTCAACGGCACATCGGCAAGGGCCCACTGTGCGGCCGCCCGTTCGGTATCCGACTCGGCTGCACACCCGGCCAATTCGTCCCCGCTACGGGCCGGTGTCGCTTTCGCCAGCAACTCCACCAACCCGTCGAAGATGTAGGTGGTGCCGGCGAGCGTGTGTCGATAGATCGTCACGCCTTATTCCATTTCCTCGTCTGCCTCTGCGAGCAAGGCGAACTCCTCGTCGGGCGAGTTCGCCACCAGGTGTTTGCGGCTGTACAAACCAAAGTAGGCCATGAAGATGACAAACGCGCCCAGACACCAGAGCGCCGCCGTGGTGTCGACCAGGAAGGTGGCGATCACCGAGGCGATGGCGATCACGAGAGCGAAACCGGTGGTGTAGACCCCACCCGGGGTCTTGTACGGACGTGGCATATCAGGCTCACGAACCCGGAGCACGATGTGACTGACCATCATCAGCACGTAGCTGAGCGCGGCCCCGAAGACGGCCATGTTCAACAGGATTGCGCCCTCGCCGGTGAAGGTGAGCGCGAATCCGATGATGCCCGGGATGATCAGCGCCCAGGTCGGTGCCTTCCGGCTGTTGGTGACCGACAGTGCCGTCGGCAGATAGCCGGCCCGTGACAATGCGAACAGCTGACGCGAGTAGGCGTACATGATCGAGAAGAAGCTCGCGACCAGACCGGCCAGCCCGATGTAGTTGACGACCGTTGCGGCACTGCCGTCGATCGCGTCGACCAGCGGGTTCGCCGATTCGCCGACACCCTGCGCGCCGAGCGCGCCGGTGGCCAGGAACAACACCAGTGCAGCGGTCAGGAGCAGGACGCCCATGGCCGCGATGATGCCGCGCGGCACGTTCTTCTCGGGGTTCTCGGCTTCTTCCGCGGCCAGCGGCACGCCTTCGATGGCCAGGAAGAACCAGATCGCGAACGGGATCGCGGACCAGATGCCCAAATAGCCGAACGGCAGGAAATCCGACGATCCGGTTGCATCCGGATCAGCGGCGATGTCCGTGAGCAGCCCCGTGTCGAAACTCCCGATGGCGGCGATACCGAAGATGACCAGCCCGACAAGCGCGATCGCGGTGATGACGAACATCGCCTTGAGGGCCTCGCCCGCACCGACGAGGTGGATGCCGATGAAGACCACGTACACAGCGAGGTAAACCCACCAACCGTCGGAGATCCCGAACAGGTCCAGCGATTCGACGTAGCCGCCGATGAAGGTGGCGATGGCTGCCGGGGCGATCGCGTACTCGATCAGGATCGCCGTGCCGGTGGCAAACCCACCCCACGGCCCCAACGCCCGCCGGGCAAAGGTGTAACCACCACCGGCGGCAGGCAGCGCCGATGACATCTCTGCCATCCCCAGCACCATCGCGAAATACATCGCGGCGATGATCACCGACGCGATGAGCAGACCACCGAATCCGCCTTCGAGCAGACCGGCATTCCATCCGGCGTAATCACCGGAGATCACATAGCTGACACCAAGCCCGGCGAGGAGAACCCACCCGGCTGTGCCCTTACGCAGTTGACGCTTCTGAAGATATTCGGAGGACTCCGAGATCTCGGTTGCATGGGTCATGCCGAACGGTATCGAGCCTTTGCAGCGACGAGGTTAGCGCCAGCTTGCGACCTTGTTTCGTCCGATGATCAGCCGACGGCGGCGACAGCGCGATCCGACCGGAACACGTGGGGGTACACCTCTTCGCGGTCCTGGAACGACAGGATCGATGGATTCGAGACCACACCTTCGCGGACCTCGATCGCCCGCGAGATGACAGGTGCGTCATCCCAGGCCGCAGGCCCATCCATGATCACACTCAGATGCGGCAGCAACGCCGAACTGATCTCCCAGGTCGCCGAGTCCCACAAGTAGGAAGGGCTGTGGTCAACCGCGTAGTAGAGGACATTGTTGCCGACGGTGAACGACGGCTCGATGAACGTCGTCGGGCGGGCCCAGCTGAAGCCCATGCCTTCGTCGCAAGAAACATCGATGATGATGCTGCCCGCTTCGAACGCCTCCAGGTCGGATTCGTCGAGAAAGGTCAGCGGCATGTCGGTGTTCTGCAGGACGCAGTTGACGATGATGTCGCTACCTGAGAGGAACTCGGCCACCGACACCATGCCATCCGGCGTCTGCGCCGACATACTGGCCGGGTCACCGCGCTCGCCGTACTCGAGCTGCACGATCTGGGTTCCGTGGATCGGTGAGCCGACCGCCGCGACGTCACGGTTGGTCAACACGTGCACCTCGCCGATGCCGTGCGCATTGAGTGCGGTCACCGCACCGCGTGCGGTGGCTCCGAAACCGATGACGGTGGCCTTGAGCCGGCGACCGTAGTCGCCGGTCTTGCCTGCCAGCTCCAGCGCGTGCAGCACCGAGCAGTAGCCGGCCAGTTCATTGTTCTTGTGGAAGACGTGGAGGGCAAAGCGACCGTCGGCCCCCCAATGGTTCATCGCCTCGAATGCGATGAGCGTCAATCGACGGTCGATGGCGATCTGGGTGAGGGCGGTGTCCTGCACGCAGTGCGGCCAGCCCCAGATCGTTTGTCCGACACGCATTTCCAAGAGATCAGCAGCCTGCACCTTGGGAAGCAGGATGACGTCGCAGTCGGCGATCAATTCCGCGCGGGACGCAATTCGTCCGACATACGGCAGCAGATCGGCGTCGGTGACGCCAAAATGCTCGCCGTAACCGTGTTCGAGCTGAATGTATGGGCGCAGGTCCTCATCGAGGTCCACGAAATGCCGCGGATGGACAGGCAGTCGACGCTCGTTCTCTTTGGCCGAATGCGCCAGTATCCCAACAGAAAGTCTGGGCACCTCAGCGTTTCTTGCTGCCAGTGAAGTTGGTCTCGCCAGGCGCGGCATCGGACTTGCCTTTTTTGATGGCGCGCTTTTCTTTCAGGGACTTGCCGGTCTTCATACCTTGACGGGGCGATTTGTCTGCCATGTGGCGATCCCTTGATTGAGAACCTGATAGGTCCCGATTGGCTCACCTTACGCCCACGGGATCCACAATCACCGGGCGCAGACCTGCGCGGACACACCGGTGTGAAAAACTTGCTGCATGCTTCGAATCGCCACCTGGAACGTCAACTCCATCCGCGCCCGCAGTGAGCGGGTGGTCAACTGGCTCGAACGGTCGAACATCGACGTCCTGGCGATGCAGGAGACCAAATGCAAAGACGAGCAGTTCCCGGCGATGGGTTTCGAGGCCGCCGGGTACGAGGTCGCCACCTTCGGCTTCAGCCAGTGGAACGGCGTGGCGATCGCTTCGCGCGTCGGCCTCGAGGACGTCGCGCGCCAGTTCGACAACCAGCCCGGATTCACCAAGGACCCTGAAGTGGCTCCGGTCCTGGAGGCCAGAGCGCTCGGCGCCACCTGCGGCGGTGTGCGGGTATGGAGCCTTTATGTACCCAACGGCCGCTCCCTCACCGATCCGCACTACGCGTACAAGCTCGAATGGCTGGCTGCGCTACGCGACAACGCCGACAAATGGCTGGCCGATGATCCGCAGGCACAGATCGCGCTGACCGGGGACTGGAACATCGCACCCACCGACGACGACGTGTGGGATCCGGCGTTCTTCGAAGACAAGACGCACACCTCCGAACCCGAACGCAACGCATTCGAGGCAATGGTCAAGACCGGC
This sequence comes from Williamsia sp. Y853, assembly GCF_056786495.1. Lineage (NCBI taxonomy): Bacteria > Bacillati > Actinomycetota > Actinomycetes > Mycobacteriales > Nocardiaceae > Williamsia > Williamsia sp. Y853. Next base: position 78,229 of record NZ_JBXCJC010000004.1, on the reverse strand, counting down.
TACGCGGATGTGGTGCGGCCTCATGCACCCGGACCCGGCGTCTACACCTATTGGGATTACACCCAACTCCGGTTCCCCAAGCGGCAGGGAATGCGCATCGACTTCAGTCTGTGTTCACCGGCACTGGCAGCCCGGGTCACCCACGCCGAGATCGACCGTGAAGAACGAAAAGGCAAGGGCGCCAGCGATCATGCTCCGGTGATCATGGAGCTCGGCGACTGAGCACTCACTGCTCGGGGCGTTCGGCCAACTCCTCGGCGATCTTGTGCAAGGCCCGCGCCAGGACATCCCGTTCGGTCTCGTCCAGCCCGGCCAGAGCCTTCTCCAGCACCTGAACCCGGTGAGACCGATTGCCGTTGCCCAGTTCGATTCCGGTCTCGCTCGGCGCCAGCAGGCTCGCCCGGCCGTCCGCCGGATCTGCGGTACGCACCACAAGACCGTCTCGTTCGAGACCGGTGACGATCCGCGACATCGTCGGCACCGTGAGATTCTCGCGTTCGGCCAGCGTCGACAGTCGAATCGGTACCCCGGTGTCGAGCAGTACCCACAGCGCCGACAACGAACTCAACGGCAGTGCACTCTTGTTCGCACCCGCGCGCAGCGCCCTGGCGATCCTTGCGAGATCACGCGAAACTGAGGCGGCGGCGTTATTGGGCGCTGTCATAAACAGGTAGTTTACGTGCGAAGAATTCAGACGTACCGGGCTATTCGATAAGTAATGCTCACAGGCAGGGCGCGGTCAGTCTGCCAGCCGGGCAGCATCAACGTCTTTGCCTGCTTCGGCGGCGTTGGCGGCCTGCGCGGCACCGGACCACGCGATCACCATCGCCCCGGCCACCGCCACGACGAACCCGGTGACAGCGAGCCAGGTCCGTCCCGGCACGGCATCGTCGCCGAGCCAGATGATGCCGACAATCGCGGGCAGGACCGTCTCACCGACCACCACCGCCGCCGTCGCCGCATTCACCGAGCCGAGTTGCAACGCAACGGTGTTCAGGTAGTAGCCGCCGGCACCGGTCAACAGGATCGCGTAGGCGGCCGGGTCGGACAGGATCTCGATGATATTGAAATCGGAGATCCCGTTGAGGATCCGCACCGACACCGCGACCACCCCGAACATGGCACCGGCACCGAGTCCGGCGGCGATCGCCGCCCGCGAACCGAGCCACCGGACGAGCCCGAAGGACAGACCCGCCAAGGCAAACGCCACCACGAGTACACCCCAGTGGAACCACATCCCATCGTGACCGGTCCCGTCCTCATCTGCCGACAGTCCGATCGCGACGAGCGCCCCCACCACCGCGCCGATCGCGATCCAGTCCCGGAGCAGCAGTTTGATGTCGAGGACAAAGATCCCGAGGATCGCCGTGACAACCAGATACGAACTGACGATGGTCTGAGACAAGAACAGCGGAGCCAGGCGCGAGGCCACGGCGTTGCCCGCGAAACCGAGGACATCGAGAACGGTACCGACGATGAACGCACCGGTCAGTACTGCAGCGATGGTGGCGCGCATGGTCGGACCGCCGGTGGCGGTCTCGAACCCGGTATCGCCCCTTGCCACCGCATCTTGTTTGGACTGGCGCGCACCGTAGGCCTGCAATACGGACGAGGTGCCGTACGCGAGCGCGGCGAACACGGCCGCGAGGACCCCATAGACCATTTGCCGAGTATGACCGATGGGCCCGGAACAATGCCGTGAACCAACTACCCGAACGGATCCTGCCCACCAAAACTCCGGACGGTGACGTAAGCTACGCCGAGAACAACTTCACAAGCACGGGGGCTCTTCGATCCGAGGGCTGAGAGGACGGCAGGCGGCCGTCGACCGTATGAACCTGACCGGATAATGCCGGCGTAGGGAGAAATACCATGGCGACAGCCGTCCATTCAGTCACGACCGGACCCATTCGTGGCAGCTCGAAGACCTACCAAAAGATCGACCATCTGCGCGTTCCCGGCCGGCGCGTGCACCTGTCCAACGGTGAGCATCACGACCTGTACGACACCTCCGGCCCCTACACCGAGACCGACCCACAATTCGACCTCGAAGCCGGCCTCCCGAAGACTCGCGATACCTGGCAACGACCCGCACCCATCAACGGTGCCAGCACCCAACTAGCTTGGGCCAGAGCAGGTTTGATCACCGACGAGGTGCGTTACGTGGCGGCACGGGAACAGTTGCCCGCCGAACTCGTCCGCGCAGAGGTGGCCGCAGGCCGAGCCGTCATCCCGGCCAACCACCGGCATCCGGAATCGGAGCCGATGATCATCGGCAAAGCCTTCACCGTGAAGGTCAACGCCAATATCGGGAACTCCGCGGTCACGTCGTCCATCGCCGAAGAGGTCGAGAAGATGGTGTGGGCCACCCGATGGGGAGCCGACACCATCATGGACCTGTCCACCGGCAAAGACATCCACGCCACCCGCGAATGGATCATGCGCAATTCACCGGTGCCGGTGGGTACCGTACCCATCTACCAGGCAATGGAGAAGGTCAACGGCGATCCGACTCAGCTCACCTGGGAGATCTACCGCGACACCGTGATCGAGCAGGCCGAACAGGGTGTGGACTACATGACGGTGCATGCGGGTGTGCTGCTGCGGTATGTGCCGCTGGCCGCGAACCGCGTCACCGGCATCGTCTCGCGCGGTGGTTCGATCATGGCGGCCTGGTGCCTCGCGCACCACGAAGAATCGTTCCTCTACACACACTTCGACGAACTCTGTCGCATCTTTGCGCAATACGACATCACCTTCTCGCTCGGCGACGGCCTGCGTCCGGGTTCGATCGCCGACGCGAACGATGCCGCACAATTCGCCGAATTGCGCACCCTCGGCGAGCTGACGAAGATCGCCAAATCCTTTGGTGTGCAGGTGATGATCGAAGGGCCGGGCCACGTCCCCATGCACAAGATCGTGGAGAACGTCCGACTCGAAGAGGAACTCTGCGAAGAAGCCCCCTTCTACACACTCGGCCCCCTTGCCACCGACATCGCGCCTGCATACGACCACATCACTTCTGCCATCGGCGCCGCGATGATCGCCCAGGCCGGCACCGCGATGCTCTGTTATGTCACACCCAAAGAGCATCTGGGCCTACCCAACCGGGATGACGTCAAGGTCGGCGTGATCACCTACAAGATCGCCGCCCATGCCGCCGACCTCGCCAAAGAACATCCGCGAGCACAGGAACGGGACAACGCACTGTCGAAGGCACGCTTCGAGTTTCGCTGGAACGACCAGTTCAACCTCTCGCTCGATCCCGACACCGCTGTGGAGTATCACGACGAGACGATGCCGGCCGAGCCGGCCAAGACCGCCCATTTCTGCTCGATGTGCGGCCCCAAGTTCTGCTCGATGCGCATCTCCGCCGATGTCCGCGAATACGCGCAGAAACACAACCTGGTGACCCAGGACGACATCGACCGCAAGTTGGCGGCCGACATGGCGGCCAAGTCCCAGGAGTTCCGCGACAAGGGAGGCGCCGTGTATCTGCCGCTGACCGAGGCGAATTCGGTTGCAACATGAGTGAGACACCACTGTTGCCGCTCGCCGAACCAGGCCAGAGCCCGATCCGTGTCATGACCATCGCCGGGACGGATTCCGGTGGCGGCGCGGGCATCAACGCCGACCTACGCACCATGGCATTGCTTGGCGTACATGCCACCACGGCGGTGGCGGCGGTCACCGTACAGAACAGTCTGGGGGTCAGCGGATTTCATCCGGTACCCCCCGAGGTGGTGGCCGCCCAGATCCACTCGGTTGTCACCGACATCGGGATCAGCGCAGCCAAGACCGGCATGCTCGCCTCCGGCGACATCATCAACGCGATCGTCGACGTCGCCGGCGACCTCGACATCGGCCGCGGCCGGTCCATCCCACTCGTTGTCGACCCGGTGTGTGCGTCCATGCACGGCGATCAACTGCTGGCCGATGAGGCGATGCATTCGTTACGCAGCAAGCTCATTCCGATTGCCACCGTGATCACGCCGAACCTCGACGAGGTCAGGCTGATCACCGGGATCGAGGTGACCGATCGGGCCAGTCAGGAAGCTGCCGCCCGGGAATTGCACGCCCTCGGTGCGCAGTGGGCACTGGTCAAGGGTGGCCACCTGCGGTCTGATCCGAACAGTCCGGACCTGCTGTTCGACGGATCGGACTTCATCGAACTGACCGCCAAACGCATCGACACCACCCACGACCACGGGGCCGGCGACACGCTGGCCGCAGCGATCACATGTGCACTGGCCCATGGCTATTCGGTGCCGGCCGCGGTCCGTTTCGCCAAAGCGTGGGTGACCCGTTCACTGTCCGCGGCCTACCCGCTCGGGGCAGGCCACGGACCGGTGAATCCACTGTGGCGCCTCGGAGTGTGAGGACTCAGGCGTCGCGACGGTCGGTGACATAGATCGCGGCACCGAAGACCACCGCGGCAAACACGATGTAGTAAACGAGCGAACCGTATTCATTCCAGTGGAAATCGACGCTCGACCCGTTGCCGCCGCCATAGAGGAAGTGGTCGCCGTTGACGAACGGCAGGAACGGCCCAATCCAGTCTTGTACCTTCGGGATCGACGCGAGCACGTTCTCCAGCACCAGCATCCATACCAGCAGGATGACGATCGCACCGGCTGTCTGCCGGATCATCGCACCCAGGCCCAGTGCGATCAGCGCCGAGAAGAACGCATAGACCGGTACTCCCCAGTACATCCGTACCGCATCGGATCCGAGCAGATCGAAGTCACTGCCGGACAACGATTTACCCAGCACGATCGCCAACACAGCGAGCACAAATGTGATGCCGGCGGCCAGACCCCCGTAGACAACAGCTTTGGCGAACAACACGTTGTGCCGATTCGGGATGGCCTGAAAAGTGGTTCGGATCGTGCCGAAGCGATATTCACTCGTCACCGCCAATACGGCCATGATCATCAGGACGACAACACCGAAACCGCTCACCCCGAACAGAAAGTCTGAGGCGTCAAGACTGTCGCTGCTGGTCCCTCCGTCGTCGACCAGGCCGAACAGTATGGCCATGCCGAGGCCCAGCACGATCACGATGCCGACACACCAGTACGGCGACTTGGTGGTGAGTAGTTTGATGCGTTCAGCTGCAATTGAATGTGTCAGCATCAGTTGCCCCCTCCGTACTGGTTCACGTTCTGCTGATTCCACGTCTTCTGCGGTGGCTGATTCGACTGCCACCCCGGTGGCGGTTGCTGTGCACTGGTCGCCATCGATTCGTTGCCGTGGTACTCGACGGCACCGGCCGTCATCGACATGAACACTTCCTCGAGCGACGCAGTTGTACTGGAGAGTTCATGCAGGCCGATCCCGCTGGCTGCAGCGACGTCACCGATCTGATCGGTGGTGACGTTCTCCAGGTTCAGTGCCGGCCCCGAGCCTTCATCGGCGACCGGCACGGACCGCAGTCCGGCTGCCGCCAAGGCCGATTGGAGTTCGGCGAGCCGAGGGCTCCGCACACGTACGGTGACCATCGCCCCACCGGTGAAATCCTTCACCGATGAGTCGGCGATCAACTGTCCGCGGCCGATGACGATCAGATGCTCTGCCGTCAGCGCCATCTCGGTGAGCAGATGACTGGAGACCAACACAGTACGCCCCTGGTCAGCCAAGGCGCGCATGAACTTTCGAATCCAGACGATGCCCTCCGGATCGAGTCCGTTCACCGGTTCGTCGAAGAGCAGGACCCCGGGATCGCCGAGCAGTGCGGCGGCAAGGCCAAGACGCTGCGACATACCCAGCGAGAAGCCGCCTGCTTTCTTGCCCGCCACCTCGGTCAGGCCGACATCGGCGAGGACCTGGTCGACGCGGTGAAGAGGTATGCCGTTCGCTGCCGCCATCCACCGCAAGTGGTTGCGAGCCGATCGGTTCGGATGCACCCACTTTGCGTCGAGAAGGGCCCCGACCTGCGTCAACGGATTCTTCAGGTCGCGGTACAGCTTCCCGTTGATGGTTGCCGTTCCGGCGGTGGGCCGGTCCAGACCGAGAATCATGCGCATCGTCGTCGACTTACCTGCACCGTTCGGTCCGAGGAATCCGGTCACCAGACCGGGCTTCACATCGAAGGTGAGGTTACTGACCACCTGATTCTGGCCGTAGACCTTTGTCAATCCCTGAACACTGATCATGGCTCACAGTCTGCCATCGAGCTGTCGTCAACCGCATCATCCTTCAGTCTGACAAATCAGACGTGGGATCAGGTGTGATCAGCGATCGATCTGAGGCGACGACGCCTGCGCCCAGAACCTCTTCGGAATACGCCCCGCACCATGCGCGAGCCGGCCGGCGACGACCGCGGCCTGCATCGCCGCGGCCATGCGCGGCGGGTCTGCCGCACGGGTGACCGCCGAGGCCAGCAGCACTCCGGAACATCCCAGCTCCATCGCCAAGGCCGCATCACTGGCGGTCCCGATACCCGCGTCGAGGATCACCGGCACCCGCGCCGACGCCACGATCATCTCGATGTTGTGCCGGTTGATGATCCCGAGTCCGGTGCCGATCGGCGACCCCAACGGCATGACGGCCGCGGCGCCCGCGTCTTCGAGCCGCCGGGCCAGGATCGGATCGTCGTTGCTGTACGGCAACACCACGAATCCGTCGTCGACCAGCGCAGTGGTCGCCGCGACCAGTTCCGGTCCGTCTGGCAACAGGGTGCGGTCATCGCCGACGACCTCGACTTTCACCCAATTGGTCCCGAGGGCCTCGCGGGCGAGCTGAGCGGTCAGCACCGCTTCGGCGGCCGACCGACAGCCGGCCGTATTGGGCAGGACATCGATGTTCAAGCGGCGCAACAGGTCCAGCACACCGGTCCGGCCCGCGGAGTCGACACGCCGCATCGCCACGGTCGTCAGTTCGGTTCCCGAGGCGATCAGGGCCTCTTCGAGCACAGCCAGATTCGCTGCGCCACCGGTGCCGGTGATCAGCCGCGAGTGCAGTGTGCGATCACCGATGATCAGCGGATCATCCACCTTGCACCGCCGTCAGGATCTCGACGCTGCTGCAGGATCCGAGTGCGGTGTGCCAGGTGGACTTCGGACGCACCACCCCGTCGATCGCGATGGCAACGCCGGTGCGCGGCAGATCGAGGTGTTCGAGCAGTTCGACCACGGTCATCCCTTCCGGAAGCGCGGTGGCAACGCCGTTGACGACCACGTCGGTTGTCATGAGAATCTCCCTGGATCGATGGCCGGTTCGTCAATAGTGTTGCCCGCGAGCATGTCCGCCACCAGATCGGCGGTGATAGCGCTCATCAGGATGCCGTTGCGGCCGTGTCCGGTGGCCACACAGACGCGTTCGTCGATTCTGCCGATGATCGGGAGTCCGTCCGGCGTCAGCGGACGCAGCCCGGCATCGGCGGAGAACAGGCGATATTCGCGCAACGACGGCATCAGCTCGATGGCGTCCGCCAGCAGATCGGCCACACCGCCGACCACCGGTTGCAGATCCGCATCGCCGTCGTACTGGGTGGCACCCACGACCACCCCGTCGGATCGGGGCACAACGTAGACGGCACGACCGTTGATCAGCCCTCGGACAACGTGTTTGGGGGGTGAAAGCGCCCCCTGCGCCCAGCCGAGCCGGAGCACCTCCCCCTTCGATGGGTACACCGGCAACCCAGGCAAGAGTTTCGCCGATCCCACGCCCGCGGTCAGCAACAGCTGATCGTCCGGTGGGCCGCCCAGGTCGGTGACCTCGTCACGAACGAAGCGCACCCCGAGGGTGGACGCACTCGCGGTGAGCACCGACAACAACCGGCGGTTGTCCACGGCCATCTCACCACTGGCCAGAAAACCACTGCGTACCCGCGTCGACACCGCCGGTTCGAGCTCACGAATCTCGTTACCGGTCAACGGTTGCACCCGATGACCACGTTGCCCGAGCCAGTCGGCGGCCATCGCGAGTTCGCCGACGTCGGCGCTGTCCACTCCGGCCATCACGCTGGAGCGCGCCGCAACCACACGGGGATCTCCGAGGCTGTCCAAGAACGCAGGCCATCGGGCCATCGCACGTTCGGCAAAGGTGAGATAGGTGTCTTCACCGACGCGACTCTCGCCGGCAATGCCGAGCATTCCGGCCGCAACCGCCGATGCTGCATCACCCCGGTCGGGGTCATAAATGGTTACTTGCCAGCCACTTTCGGCGGCCCGAAGCGCGCAAGACAGCCCGATGACGCCGCCACCGACAATTCCGAGGGTCTTCATCCCACGTCCTTCCTTCGCCGGCATTATCCGGATCAGGTGTAACGGTTTCGCGGACGGTTCGTGTCCTGCGGTCTCAGCCCGAGCGATTCCCTCGAGCACCCGTGTGTGTACTGCCGAACAGAGTACGCCGGTACATTCGGGGACTGTGACTGCCCACAACCAATCGGCCCCTGCCCGTGCTCGTTTGAGTGCTGCCCGGCTCTATCTCTGCACCGACGCCCGCCGCGAGCGCGGTGACCTCGCCCGGTTCGCCGACCGCGCACTCGCCGGCGGTGTCGACATCATCCAGCTCCGCGACAAGGGTTCACCCGGCGAGCGCGAGTTCGGACCACTCGAAGCCGCCCATGAGCTGGATCTCCTCGCCGAGCTGGCCGAGGTCACCGCCCGCCACGGCGCATTGCTCTCGGTCAACGACCGCGCCGACATCGCTGCACTCTCGGGCGCCGACATCCTGCACCTCGGCCAGGACGACCTGCCGGTGGCAGCGGCGCGCCGAATCGTCGGCGACGACGTCATCATCGGACGCAGCACCCACTCGAGCGTCGAGGCACGCAGCGCCGCAACAGAACCCGGGGTCGACTATTTCTGCACCGGCCCCTGCTGGCCGACACCCACCAAACCCGGTCGCAGTGCACCGGGGCTCGACCTCGTCCGTGACACCGCGGGCCACGCCCCGGCCCGTCCCTGGTTCGCAATCGGAGGCATCGACGAGCAGCGACTGCCCGAGGTCATCGCCTCAGGCGCGCAACGCATCGTGGTCGTCCGGGCGATCACGGCCGCGCCCGACCCGGAGGCTGCTGCCCGTCGTTTGAAGGACAATCTGCTTGCATCCATCAAAATCTGAGAGCTATGGTGGGGAGATCATGATGAAGCAGCTTCTCGTAGTTCACCGCCGTAGCGGGGTCTGATTCGACCGGCCCCCCGCTGCGGGCCGTTGCGCTATCCGCTGGTCATCCTCTTTCCCGGAAGACCCGCTCTCATGAACACTCTGATCTCCACTGATTCACAACATCAGCATCGCGACCACTTCACTGCCCGGTTCGGACGCCCGCTGCCATCGGCCCTCTGTGCCGAAGCCGCAGGTATGAGCTGGTCCGCCTTCACCAGCACCTACGCCCCCACCTCGGGTCCGCTCCGCCTTGGCAACTGGACTGCCGACCGCGGCGCCGATGACCTGCTGTTCTGTCAGGCGACCATCGCCGACGGCGACTCGATCTCTGCGCTGGCCGCCACCGCATCCGGACCGATCGGCGCACTCACCGACATGCTGTATCAGCTCGGCGCCAGACTCGAGATCGCCGACCTCCACCAGTACGACCACGCGGGGGGTGTCACCACACTCCTGCGCTGCGAACGTGACGGTCGACGGACCTGGTCGATGGGGTCGGGCACCAACGGTGAGGACTCGGCGCTGGCCGCACTGATCGCGGCGGCGAACCGGCTCAGCTGACGGTGCCGGTATCGGCCGCGCCGACGATCGAGCCGAGTTGGATCCTCAGATCGGGCCAGCTAGCCCCGAACGCCGGATGCAGCGGCAATTCGTTCACCTGATCAGAGCTGACCCACCGCAGTTCCACCGACTCACCGTTGGCCGTGGTGACCAGCGGATTCGCAACCTCTGCGATCACGGTGGTGTAGGTCCAGCCGCTGGGTGCCCGATGTGTCACCAACTCGGTGTGCACGGTCAGTACCGCATCGGCGATCCCGGCCTCTTCATCGGCCTCACGCACCGCGGTGTCCACCGCGCTCTCGTGGGAGTCGCGGGCGCCGCCCGGCAGTGCCCACGTCCCGCCCTGATGGCTCCAGACCGCGCGATGCTGTAACAGAATCAGCGCTTCACTCGCTTCACTAAGTGTGAAGAGTAATAGTCCGGCGGCACCGTGACGGCCCCAGTAACGCGATCCATCCGCGTCGAAAACCCATCCGTCGCCGTCGCCTCGCACCAGAACCTCCTCGCCAGCCCGCGTTTGTTGGTAGTCACGCTACTTGCAACCAGCGAGTGACACGGGGTCGCACTGCAACAAGTCCATGATCAATCGAAGTAATGTCGCAGTCAGTTCGAAAAAAACTCCGATCAGGACACGACCTGTTCGACCCGGCGAGCTCCAGGAAGAAGGGACCGCGTGACCGGCGGCAACGCAACATCTTTGCGTACCCGGTTCATGCGTGCGGATAAGCCCTACTCCGACCGACCGGCTCCGCTGACCCGGCGCGAACTGATGAATCTCACGCGCGAGCGGTCGCCGCACCCCATCACCAACATGCGCGAACTCGCCAAGACCAGCCCCGGCAAACTGATGATCATCATGGCGGTCCTGATCATTTCCTGCGTCACGGTCGGCTGGTATGCCTCAGACACCCTCGACCAGCGCACCAGCACACTCGAAGTGATGATCGACGAGACCGAACCGCTGGCCGAGGCGTCGCAGGTGCTCTACAGCTCACTGTCGATCGCCGACGCCGCCGCCAACACCGCGTTCATCTCCGGCGGCCTGGAACCGGCCGCACTTCGGGCGAGCTACAACGACGCGGTGGCGACCGCCGCGAACGCCATGATCGAGTCCGTCAGCGGTACCGCCATGGACAATGCCCAGGTCCGGCAGGACCTGACCACCCTGTCGACACAGCTCCCCGTCTACACGGGCCTCATCGAGTCGGCCCGGATCAACAATCGCCTTGGCAATCCGGTCGGATCGGCATACCTGGGCGAGGCGTCGAACATGATGCAGGAGACCATCCTGCCTGCAGCCGAACGTCTGTACACCGAACGCTTCGAGGCCATCGGCAACGCGCGGACCAACTTCACAAGCCCACCGTGGGGTGTCTACTTCGCCCTCGCTCTCGTCCTGGCCGCGCTGATCGCCACCCATCTCTACATCGCACGTCGCAGCCGACGACGTTTCAACATCGGACTGCTCGTGGCCATCGGATGCCTGGTGATCGGATTGATGTGGTTGCTGATCGGCGGACTGTTGTCGGTGAAGGCAACCAGCGATGCCGAAAAACTCGGTGCGGCTCCCCTCGGTGAACTCACCTCGGCCCGGATCCTCACCCAGCAGGCCCGATCGGACGAAACCCTCTCGCTTGTCCGACGCGGCGATCAGCAAGACATCGAGGCGAGTTGGACCGAGGCCTCCAACCAGATCGACGTGGTACTCAACGAATATCTCGATGACGAAAGCAAGGATGTCGCAGAGGACTCCGTCACCGACGCCCTCGATGCCCTCGCACTGTGGCGCGACGCCCACGCAGCGATGCTCGAACGCACCAACGCCGGCGACTTCAACGGCGCCACCGCCATCGCCGTCGGGGACAACCCGGACGGTTCGGCGGCCGCATACACCGCGCTGGACGACGCACTGGTCGACGGCATCACCCGCACCCGGGAAACCTTCCGCGACGACATCAACACCGCCCGGGTTGTGATCGGATACGCCGGACTGGGAATCCTGCTGCTGGGGATCGCCGCAGGCGTCGCGTCAGCGGTCGGCATCGCACCACGGATTCGGGAGTATCGATGACCACGCGACGCACTTTCCGTCCGGCTGCGGCCGCCGCCGTCATCGCGGTGAGTGCAAGCCTCCTCGCGGGGTGCGTGCACGCCGCGGCACCGCCGAATGATCCGCCTTCTGCCACCGCGGTCTGGCCCAGCCCGGCCGGTGTCAGTACCGATGTTCCGGTGGAAGCGCCACCGGCCACCGAATCCTGCGACTCCACCGCAAGCCTGGCTCCCGGACCGCTTCCGACGCCCGGACAGATGCCGGCGGGCAGCAGCATGGAGGCCATCTACAAACGCGGCTGGCTCAAGGTCGGCCTCGACATCGGCTCGAACCTGATCTCGTTCCGCGATCCGGTCAGCGGGACCATCGAGGGATTCGATGTCGACATCGCCAAGGAGATCGCGCGCGGCATCTTCGGGGATCCCGAACGAATCGAGTTCCGGATCCTCAACTCCGACGACCGGATCAGCGCGCTCAAAGACGGATCGGTCGACATCGTCGTCAAGACCATGAGCATCACCTGTGACCGGCTCGAAGAGATCGCCTTCTCCACGGTGTACTACGAAGCATCTCAGCGCATACTGACCATGCGGAGCTCCGGCATCAACGGTGTTGCCGACCTGGCAGGCAAAAGGGTCTGTGCCGCACGCGGGACCACCTCGATCGCCCGCATCCAGCAACGGGTTCCCGATGCCATCGTCGACACCGTGTCCTCCTGGGCGGACTGCCTGGTGATGTTGCAGCAAGGTCAGGTGGATGCGGTCTCGACCGATGACGCGATCCTCGCCGGGATGGCGGCCCAGGATCCATACGTCCACGTGGTCGGCCAGAGCCTCGGCGAAGAACCGTACGGGATCGGCATCAACAAGAACGACGAGGACATGGTGCGGTTCACCAACGGGATCCTCGAGCAGATCCGCAACGACGGCACCTGGTTCGAGATCTACAACAAGTGGCTCTCGATCCTGGGTCCGAAATACTATCCACCGCAACCCGAGTACCGGGATTAGGACGCGAATCCGTTGACTGATCATCCTTCCTCCGACAAGACCCCTGAGGTCGGCACGCAAGCTGCCACCCTCAGGGATCTCGAGGTGGGTACGGAGCCGTCCGGTGTCCGTCACGCCGAAGTCCCGACGCAGGCCGTAGGGACTGACACGGACTTCACCGAGCCGACCTTGCGCGCGCCGGTCGGCAGCACGAGCCAGCCGAACCTCCTGGTACCCACCAGCCGGAGTTCTCGTAGTCGCAGGCGGATGGGCGGCGGCCTGGTGGATGTGCCGCGGATCCACGACATCGAACCGTTTGACGCCGTGATGGACGACGCCGTCATCCCCGAGGCAAATCGGTTGTGCTGGAAGTGCGGTCGGCCGGTTGGCAGGTCGTCGGGTGAGGGCCGCGGTCCGCTCACCGGCACCTGCAACAACTGCGGGGCCCGCTACTCGTTTGTCCCGGGGTTGAGCAAGGGGACGATGGTCGCAGATCAGTACGAGATCGTCGGCGCCATCGCCTATGGCGGCCTCGGCTGGATCTACCTGGCCATCGACCACAACGTCTCCGATCGGCCGGTGGTCCTCAAGGGACTGCTGAACTCGAAAGACTCTCAGGCACAGGCCGTTGCGCTGGCAGAGCGCCAGTTCCTGGCATCGGTCTCACACCCCGGAATCGTCAAGATCTACAACTTCGTCGAGCATCCCGATGTCGGCGACAACACCTTCGGCTACATCGTGATGGAGTACATCGGCGGTAGCACGCTCAAGGACATCACGTCCGCCGAGGACGAATCCGGTTCGCACCGAAAGCAACTGCCACCGGAACAGGCGATCGCGTACCTGCTCGAGGTCCTGCCCGCCGTCACATATCTGCATTCGGTCGGCCTGGTGTACAACGACATCAAACCCGAGAACATCATGATCGGCAGCGAAGACGTCAAGCTGATCGACCTCGGTGCCGTCTCCCGGATCAACGGTTACGGTCACCTCTACGGCACCCCCGGATTCCAGGCACCCGAGATCGTCAAGACCGGGCCGCAGGTCGCGTCCGACATCTACAGCCTCGGACGCACGCTGGCGGTGCTCACCGTCGACATGCCGATGGAGAAGGGCCGCTACCTCGACGGCCTTCCCGACCCCGCGGATGTGCCGCTTTTCCAAGAGAATCCGTCATTCTATCGACTGTTGCAGCGCGCCACGAACCCCGATCCCACCCAGCGATTCGCCTCCGCGGACGAGATGGCCGGCCAGCTCCTCAACGTGTTGCGTGAGACCGTGGCAGCCCACACCGGGATACCCCGGCCCGGGTTGTCGACGGTCTTCAGTCCCCAGCGAACAACCTTCGGCACCGAGATGATGCTCGCACCGGTGGACGGCATCCTCGAACCGGTCCGCACCAGAAGAAGTCTGGACACGATCGACATCGTCGCAGCCCTTCCGGTCCCACTGGTCGACCAGTCGGATCCGGCTGCCGGGCTACTGAATTCGACGGTGTTGTCGGAGCCGACCCAGACACTCGACTCGATCCGCAGCGCGCGCGAAGGCGGCCTGTCGTCGGTCATCGGCACCGACCCGTCCGATGATCATCCATCCCGAGAGATCGACCTGATCGAGGCCCGCGCGTACCTCGAGCTCGGCGAAGCGCAAACCGCCCTCAATCTCCTGCACGACGCGACCGAACACCACGGAAAGTCCTGGCGCACGGACTGGTTCATCGGGCTGGGGACCTTGTTGATCGGCGACGTACCGACCGCGCACGAACGCTTCAACGACGTCCTTTCCGCGATGCCCGGTGAGGCTGCGCCCAAGCTCGCCGTCGCCGCCACCGCCGAACTGATGGGCAACCACGACGTTGCGCTGCACCACTACCGCACGCTGTGGCAGACCGACCGCGCCATCATCACCGCCGCGTTCGGCCTCGCGCGGATGCGGTTTGCGAAGGGCGACATCCCCGGTGCCGTCAAGGCGCTCGACGATGTGCCACCCACCAGCCGCCACTACAACGCCGCCAACTGCACCTCGGTCCTCACCCTGGTCCACGGCCGCGACCCCGCCGAGGTCTCCGAAGACCAATTACGCGAGGCTGCACGGCGACTCGAGTCCATGTCGGATGCCGAGCCCCGCAAGCAACGACTGGTGATCCTGGTCCTGGGTATCGCACTCGGCTGGATCCATCGCCGCCCCGACCAGTCCCCCACCGACGCGTCCGCGCGGGGTGACATCCTCGGCTATCCGTTCAACGACCACGGGCTGCGGGTCGGCTGCGAACAGTCATTGCGCCGACTCGCCCGCAGCACGGTCAACCGCACCCAACGCTTCCGCCTCGTCGACCTTGCCAACTTCGTTCGGCCGCATACCTTGTTCTGAGCGCGCTGATCAGCCCACGAACACCCGGAACGGCCGCAGCACCAACTGGCCGGTCTCTTTGAGCCTCATCTGGATGTCGATCCGGATCTCCTCGTCCGACACGGCACCGACCACGCCTGATACCGAGAGTTCCGCGGGGAAGTCGTCCAGCACCACAACGGGTTTGACGAACCTGGTCTCGTAACGGAGGAATCGATGTGGTTGGTCTTCGAGCCACCACATCACATGCCCGACCCCGATCCCGACCGTCAACATTCCGTGTGCCACCGGACCGGCCAAACCGACTGCGACTGCAACCTTTTCGTCAACGTGGATTGGGTTGTTGTCCTTCGAGGCCCGCGCGTAGGCACGTATTCTCTGCTGGTCGATCGTCTCGGACACGTTGAACAACTCGGTCCCGACCGTGAGATCGCTCATTCGGCTGCCTCGGTCTCGCAGATCAATGCCGAGTTGACCCGTACGATCTCGTGCCCGTCCGGGTCGGTGACCATGGAGACGATCTCGAACTGCGTGATCGCCGCCCTCGCCCGCACGTTCGTCACCGTCACGCTCGTGTTCACCACGTCACCCGCCCTCAAAGGTCTTGTGTAGATCGTCGTTTCGGCCGTGTGGACCACACCCATGAACGGCACGTCACCGATGGTCAGGAACATCTTGATCGCGGGACCCAAGACCACATTGACAAAGCTCGGCGGCGCTTCGCCGGAGGTGGCCTGCGGTCCACCGATCACCGCCACCACCTCGTCGATCTCCGCCTGCGTCACCTCGTATGGTGACTCCGGCGAGACCTGCGTGCCTTCAACGATCATGAGAGTGCCTCCACTGCTTGCCGCGCTATGGCGAGTTCTTCGTTGGTCGGCACCACGAGCACGGTGACCGGGGAATCGTCGGTTGAAATGATCCTCGGCTCACGACTTCTGGCCGCATTGCGTTCGGCATCGAGCACGATGCCAAAGTTTTCGAGCCCGGCCATGGCGTCCGCACGAACATTGACAGAGTTCTCCCCAACGCCCGCAGTGAACACGATGGTGTCGGTTCGGCCCAATGTCACCATGTAGGCGCCGATGTACTTGCGCAACCGGTGAATATAGACGTTGTAGGCAAGTGTCGCGTCCGGGTCGCCCTCCTCGACTGATCGGGTGATCACACGGAAGTCGTTCTCCCCACACAAACCCTTCAACCCCGACCGACGATTGAGCACCGCGTCGATGTCAGCGACATCCAGACCCGCCGCGCGTTTGAGGTACATCACCACGCCCGGGTCGATGTCACCGCTTCGCGTCCCCATCACCAGACCTTCGAGCGGGGTCAATCCCATCGACGTCTCGACCGGCTTGCCGCCCGCGATGGCAGACGCAGATGCACCGTTACCCAGATGCAGCACAATCTGATTGATACTTTCCAATTCGACGTCCAAGAACTCGGCGGTCCGCGACGATACGTACGCGTGTGATGTGCCGTGGAATCCGTACCTGCGGATGTTGTGTTCGAGCGCCAACTTCCGGTCGATCGCATATGTGGCGACATGCTCGGGAAGTCCGTGGAAGAACGCCGTGTCGAACACGACCACGGAGGGCACCTCGGGCAGCAACTTCCGGATGGCTTCGATTCCCAGAAGATTTACCGGGTTGTGCAGCGGGGCCATGTCTTCGAGTCCCTTGATGGCCTCGATCAGATCCTCGTCCACCACGGTCGGCCGATACAGGTCCGGCCCACCATGAACCACCCGGTGGCCAACCGCGGCGATGCCCTCGGATTCCAGGTCATGCCCGGAGGACTTGAACAGTGCGAACGCCTTGGACAGCCCGTCTTGGTGGTCGATGACTTCACCGACGTATTCGTTGCGGACATCCCCACGGACAAGCAGCACCCGTCCCTGCGACTCCCCGATGCGTTCCACCACACCATGTGCCACCACGAAACCCGAATCCGGCTGCACCAGCTGATACTTCAGCGAAGAGGAACCGGCATTGAGTACCAGGACGGTATCGGGCTCACTCACCGGCGATCCCCTGTGCCTGGATCGCGGTGATCGCAACCGTGTTGACGATGTCTGACACCAATGCACCTCGCGACAAATCGTTGATCGGCTTACGCAGCCCTTGCAAGACCGGACCGACAGCCACGGCATTGGCGCTGCGCTGCACGGCCTTATATGTGTTGTTACCCGTGTTGAGATCGGGGAACACCAGCACGGTGGCCCGGCCCGCGACCTCGGAACCGGGCATCTTCGCACTCGCAACCGCGAGGTCAACCGCGGCGTCGTATTGAATCGGCCCTTCCATCAACAGTTCCGGCGCCCGCTGCCGGGCCAGGCGGGCGGCCTCGCGCACCTTTTCCACATCGGCGCCACTGCCGGATTCGCCTGTGGAATACGACAACAGCGCCACCCGTGGTTCGATCCCGAACTGGGCCGCTGTCGCCGCTGACGAGATCGCGATGTCGGCCAACTGTTCGGCGGTCGGGTCCGGGATCACGGCGCAATCACCGTATGCCAGAACATGATCGGCGAGGCACATGAAGAACACACTCGATACCGTCGAAATACCCGGAGCCGTCTTGATGATCTCGAACGCAGGCCGGATCGTGTGGGCGGTGGTGTGCACCGCACCGGATACCATGCCGTCGGCGTAGCCGAGATGCACCATCAGGGTGCCGAAATACGACACGTCCTTGACAATGGTGCGGGCCCGCTGCGTGTCCATCCCCTTGTGTTTGCGCAGCTCGGTATAGACCGCACTGAACTCATCGAGCAGGTCGGATGTGGTCGGATCGATCACCACCACGTCGGACAGGTCGACCCCGAGCTCCGCCGCCCGATCACGCACCGCCCGTTCGTCGCCCAGGATCGTCAGATCTGCCACCTGCCTGCGCAGCAGGCGCCCGGCAGCGCGCAGGATCCGGTCGTCGCCACCTTCGGGCAGGACGATCCGTTTGCGGAACTTGCGGGCACGCGAAATCAGCTGGTACTCGAACATCTGCGGAGTGACGACCTCTGGAATCGGTAGCTGGAGCTTCTCCAGCATCGCGACCGCGTCCACGTGCGCTTCCATGAGGTTCAAGGCTATGTCGATCTTTCGGGCCGAATCGACTTTCATCCGGGCGCGGGCATTTACTGCAGCCCTTGCTGTTTCGTATGTTCCCTGTTCGCAGCAGAAAATAGGTAGCGCGGAGTTGAGGCCTTCGACCAGAGCGGCGATCTTGGGGTGGGGCTTGAGACCGCCGTTCAGGATGATGCCGGAGAGCTTCGGGAAACCATCGGCCGAATTGGCGGCCACCAGGGCGAGCAGCACGTCGGACCGGTCGGCAGGCGTGATCACGGCCATCCCTTCCGTCAGACGTTCGAGGATGTGCTCGACGGTCATCCCGCCGACCATCACCTGCACTGCCTCCCGGCCGAGCAATTCCGGATCGCCACTGTACATTTCGCCGTCGAGTTCAGACATCAACTCCGCAACTGTCGGAGCGACCAGCAGCGGGTCCTCCGGCAATGCCCAGCAGGGCAGCCCGGTGGCCAGCTCGAGTGCGGCCTTCACCTCCCCCAACCGATTCGGCTCGCAGCGGTTGGCGATCAGCGCGACGGCCTGCGCGTGATTGGCCGACAACTCCGCCAGGCACAGCTCGGCCAGGGACACCACCTCATCCTCGGTGCGGGAAGCCGCCTTGAGCGCCAACAGCATCGGAGTCTGCAGGTTCGCTGCGATGCGCGCGTTGAAGCTCAGTTCCGATGGGCTCGCGACATCGGTGTAGTCGGACCCGACGACCAGGACCGAATCGCAACGCTCCGCCACCGCATGGAACCTGTTGACGATCTCGCTGAGGGCGGCATCAGGATCGGCGTGGACCTCCTCATAGGTCACGCCGATACAGTCTTCGTAGCTCAGATCGCTGGAATCGTGCTCGATCAGCAGTTCCAGGATGTAATCGCGCCGACCGGAGTTCGTCCGGGAAATGGGACGGAACACCCCGACCCGCCCACCGGAGGCCGCCAGCAGATGCAAGACCCCAAGCGCCACTGTCGACTTGCCCGTGTCGCCTTCAGGCGATGCCAGATAGATGCTGTTCGACGTTGAAGCGCCCATGCGACCAGCCTAGACCCGGCCGCCGCGCGTCACTCGACCGCGCGGACCGTGGAGCGCACCACCATCTCCGCGATGTCCTCATCTGACATCGCACTTCCGGGAATCAGCATGTAGGAGTAAACAACCCGGACCATGAACTCCGTGGCCCGGCGCGCGTCGGGGATGAGCGCGGCCTCCAATTCGGGTTCGGCGGTGAAATTTCCGACACTGTTCGCCACGATGATGTCGACGATGGTGGTGGCCGCGTCACGATCAGGCCCACGGGCGACGATCGTGGCAATGATTTCTTCGGGCTCGTTGCGCAGAATGTATTGCAGCGCTTCGTGTTCCCTGATATACGCGAGGACGTTGACCACCATCGTCGACACCTTGGCGGCCGGCTCGGTCTCCGAGGCGATCCAGCCCGCGATCAGATCACCCAGGCTTTTGACCTCGCGTTCGACGATCGCCTGCACCAACTCGTCGCGGCCACCGAACATCCGGTATGCGGTCGCCCGGCCGACACCGGCGTGCCGTGCCACAGACGTCAGGCTCAACGCCCTTGCGCCGAAACGCTCCACGACGGCGATGGCGACGTCGACCATCCGATCTCGTTCCATACCCCTGAGATTAGGAGGTGACCACAGGTTCTGGCGATTGCGCACCGGCTCGACCGCGACGGCGACTGATTGCCACACCCGCCAGTGCCATCGCGCCACCGACCAATCCGAGCAGCGTCGGGACCTCGCCGAGGAAGATCCAGGACAGGACGATCGCGATCGCCGGAACCGCCAGCGTGGTGGCCGCCATCTTCCCCGCATCCGTCCGCGAGAGCGCATAGGCCCAGGTGAGGAAGGCGATGGCGGTGGGTCCCACACCCAGGAAGACAACTCCCGCGATCGCTCCGGCCGAGGCCTGCGACAACTCGGAGACGGCCTGCGGAGCAAATGGGATGGTGGCGAGGAGCCCGGCAACGCAGCCGACCCAGGTCGCGGTGATGGCATCGACTGTTCGCAGCGCCACCTTCTGCATGAGCACACCGATCGCGTAGAGCACAGCGGTGATCAGGCCCAGGATGATCCCGAGCTTGTCGTTGTTACTGCCACCGGACCCGCCGAGTGCGATGAGGAGCACCCCGGAAAATGCCACCAGGATCCCGATCACCAGTTGCCTCGGAAAGCCCTCGCCCAAGAACAGACCGGCGAACATCGCCACCAGGATCGGTGCGAAGTTCACCAGCAACGCCGCGGTCCCGGCGTCGAGGTGCTGCTCGGCCCAATTGAGCAACACCGTGTAACCCGCGAACCACACCAGTCCGTAGCCGACGACCAGCACCAATCCCTTGCCCCGGGGAAGCGGGCGGCGGTAGCGCAGCGCGATGATCACCAGGACAACCGAGCCGACACCCAGCCTTGCCACCGTCATCGGTCCCGGGGACAACGTCTCCCCGACAAACCGGATGACCACAAACGCCGATGCCCAGAGCAGGACGGTCACCGCGGCCGCCACCACGGCCAGGTTGTTCGCCAGCGCGGCTTTCACGAGTTGCCTGCTTTCATGACTTCCACCTTCACCCACACAACCCATAAGCACAAGTAATTTTTCCTTGGTGTCACTTCAGTGCAGCTGTACATTGGGAGGATGTTGGATGTCCATCGCCTGCGAATCTTCCGTGCCGTGGTGGCTGCCGGCTCGATCAACGAAGCGGCCACCGCACTCGGGTACACCCCGTCCGCGATCAGTCAGCACCTGACGGCGCTGCAGAAAGAGACCGGCCTGACCCTGATGGAGAAGGACGGCCGCGGCATCAAACCCACTGCGGTCGGGCTGACGGTCGCCGACGAGGCCGCAAAGGTTCTCGAGCGCCTTGCCGAACTCGAATCCCTGGTCGCCGATCTGCGCTCGGGCCGGGTTGGCAGCCTGTCCGTGAGCTACTTCTCTTCGGCAGGCGCCGCCTGGATACCCCCGATCATCGCGACCCTCACCCGCGAGTACCCCAATCTGCGCGTCGAACTGCGGCTGATCGAGTTGGCGCACGACAGCTCGGGTGATCCGGACGTCGAGATCTACGTCGACGGCGCCGCGTCCACGTCGCTGCGCGGCTACGACGTCCAACAACTACTCGCCGAGCCCTACGTGGTGGTGCTGCGTGACGATCACCCACTCGCCCGACGCGAACACGTCGACCTCGGCGCCTTGCGCGACGAGCGGTGGGTCGACAACGACGTCTCCCGCGGGCCGTGCAGGCAAGCGATCCTCGATGCCTGCTCGGTGGTGGGCTTCAGTCCCGGTTTTCACATCGAGACCCACGACTATCCGACCGCGATCAGCTTTGTCGCGGCCGGTGTCGGTGTCACGGTCCTGCCATCGCTGGGTGCCGGCATATTGCCACCGGGCGTGGTCAGTCGACCGCTGATCAACCCGACTCCGATGCGCACCATTTCGGTGCGCACCCGTCAGGCGGTGCGCGGCAACCCGGCCGTGCAACGGATCATCGAGCTCCTGCGCGAGCGCGTCGCTCTTCCTGAGGCGGCCTGACCCACGGCACACCCGGATGTGATGAGGTGTCTCATGGCCGACAACCAAATAACCCAGGCAGTGGACAAAGCCACCGACAGCAACCTGTTCGAACGGGCCGCGCGCGGCGGCCACATCGTCAGCGGGATCCTGCATCTGCTGATCGCCTACATCATCCTCCGGCTGGCCTTCGGGTCCGGCGGTAGTGCCGACCAATCGGGCGCTCTCGCCCAATTCTCGGGCAAACCCGGCGGCACCCTGGTGCTGTGGATCGCCGTCGTGGCATTCGTCGCGATGGCGCTGTGGCGCATCGCGGAAACAATCGTAGGTCCGCACGCCACCGAACCCGGAAGCGGCGACTCGGGTGTCTCCGGGCTCTTCGACCGCGCGAAGTCGGCCAGTGTGGCCGTCGTCTATTTCGGGTTCGCCATCTCTGCGGTGCAGTTTGCCCGCGGTAGCGGCCAATCGAGCGGCAAGCAGAACGCGGGCCTGTCGGCGCGGTTGATGGAGAATACGGCAGGCAAGACACTGCTCGTCGTGGTCGGACTGGTCATCATCGCGGTCGGCGGATATCACGTCTACAAGGGCGTGACCAAGAACTTCCTCGACGACCTCAAGGTCACCGACAACAAGCTGGTCACCCCACTCGGGATCGTCGGTTACACCGCGAAGGGCCTGGTCCTGGTGGGTGCCGGCATCCTCGTGATCGTCGCGTCGATCAAGTCGGATCCGTCCAAGGCCACCGGCATCGACGGCGCGGTCAAAACCCTCGGCGAGGCGCTGTTCGGCCAGTTCTTGATGGTCGTAGCGGCATTCGGGATCGCCGCGTACGGGCTCTACAGCTTTGCGATGGCACGCTACTCCCGCATGTGAACCCCGATGATGTGGCCTCTTGGCGGCGCCCACCTGGGGTTTTGTTCGCCAGAAGGCCACATCATCGGAGGGCCGGGGGGGTCAGCCCAGCTTGCGTAGGCGGGGTTCGAGATCCTTCTGGAAGTTGGTGAGGAATCGGGCCTGGTCGTGTCCGGGAGCGTGGAACACCAGGTGGTTGAGGCCCGCGTCGGTGTACGCCTTGACCTTCTCGACGGCTTCGTCGGGATCGGAGGCGACGATCCAGCGCTTGGCAACTTGCTCGATCGGCAGTTCGTCGGCGAGGCGCTCCATCTCGGTCGACGAGTTCACGCTGTGCTTCTGTTCTGGTGTCAACGACAGCGGCGCCCAGAAGCGGCAGTTTTCCAAAGCCAGCGCGGGATCGGGGTCGTAGGAGATCTTGATCTCGATCATCCGGTCGATGTCCTCGAAGTTGCGCTCGGCTTTCTCGGCACCTTCCTTGACCGACGGGATCAGCTTCTCGGTGTAGAGCTCCATGCCCTTGCCCGAGGTGCAGATGAAGCCGTCGCCGCTGCGACCGGCATAACGGGCCACCACCGGACCACCGGCCGCGATGTACACCGGGACCGGCTGCTCGGGAATGTCGTACATGTACGCGCCCTGCGTCTTGTAGAACTCGCCGTCGAAGTTGACCTCTTCGCCGGTCCACAACTCGCGCATCAACTTGACCGCCTCACGCAACCGCGCGAACCGTTCCTTGAACTCGGGCCACTCGCCCTGAAATCCGGTGGCGTATTCGTTGAGCGCTTCACCGGTGCCGACACCGAGCATGATGCGGCCGGGGTACATGCACGCCATCGAGGCGAACGCCTGCGCGATCACCGCCGGGTTGTACCGGAACGTCGGTGTCATCACCGAGGTACCGATCTGCACCCGTTTGGTCCGCTCGCCCACCGCAGCCATCCAGGCCAGCGAGAACGGGGCATGGCCTCCGTTATGACGCCACGGCTGAAAATGATCCGACACCGCGACAGAATCCATGCCGTGCTCTTCCGCGGCCACCGCGATCTCGACCAACTCGCGAGGATTGAACTGCTCCGCCGAAGCCTTGTACCCGAGTCGCAAAACCACCGTGTCTCCCTTGATCACTATGTGCACCGTTGATTCCAGTTGACCACAACCCGCCGGCCGAAGCATTCATCGGCCGATCAGCACCGCACCTCATCTGCGGTTTGACTTCAAGCGAACTTGAACTTCTACAGTTGATGGCATGAGCATGGAATCGGTTGCCTGGAACACGATGTACCGGTCGGCGAACGGGCCCGACCTCGATAGAGAGAGGCAACGGGGGAACCGCGGCGTCACGGTGCGCCGGATCATGGAGTTTGCCTCGCCACATCGCGGCAAGCTGACCGTCTTCATGATCCTCAGTGTGGTGGTCGCGATCCTGACCGTCCTGACGCCGGTCCTGGCCGGCCAGGTGGTGAACCACATCGTCGACGGCGGCATGGCCTCGACCGTGGTGTGGCTGTCGGTCCTGATCGCGCTGATCGCGCTCGCCGAGGCCGCGGCCGGGCTCGTGGTGAGCTGGCTGTCGTCCACCATCGGCGAGGGTCTGATCTACGACCTGCGCCGGGCCGTGTTCGACCACGTTCAGAAGATGCCGGTCGCGTTCTTCACCCGAACCCGCACCGGCGCCCTGGTGAGCCGCCTCAACAACGACGTCATCGGCGCGCAGCGGGCGTTCTCCGACACCCTCTCCGGGGTG
Organism: Williamsia sp. Y853; assembly: GCF_056786495.1. Classification (NCBI taxonomy): domain Bacteria; kingdom Bacillati; phylum Actinomycetota; class Actinomycetes; order Mycobacteriales; family Nocardiaceae; genus Williamsia; species Williamsia sp. Y853. Next base: position 53,965 of record NZ_JBXCJC010000004.1, on the reverse strand, counting down.
GTGTCCAACATCGTCACGCTGACGCTCACCGTCGCGGTGATGATGTCGATCAGCTGGCAGATCACCCTGCTGACATTGGTCCTGTTGCCACTGTTCGTCGTTCCGGCCCGGCGCATGGGCAAGCGGATGCAGGCACTGTCCCGGGAGGCCGCCGAGTACAACTCCCTGATGTCCACCCAGATGACCGAGCGGTTCTCGGCTCCGGGCGCCACCCTGGTGAAGTTGTTCGGACGCCCCGATCACGAATCTGACGAGTTCTCCACCCGTGCAGACAAGGTGCGGGCCATCGGCGTACGCCGCTCACTGGCCCAGAGCATCTTCGTCACCTCGCTGACACTGGTCTCGGCCCTGGCGCTGGCCCTGGTCTACGGCCTGGGCGGCTACCTCGCGGTCAACGGTCATCTCGACGCGGGCGCCGTGGTTTCGTTGGCCTTGCTGCTGACCCGGATGTACGCGCCGCTGACCGCACTCGCCAATGCCCGGGTCGAGATCATGAGCGCCGTGGTCAGCTTCGAGCGCGTCTTCGAGGTCCTCGACTTGCCGCCGCTGATCACCGACAAGGACGACGCGGTGACCGCACCTTCGGGCCCGCAATCGCTGACCTTCAACAACGTGCGCTTCGCGTACCCATCGGCCGACAAGGTCTCGTTGGCTTCACTCGAAGAAGTCGCGATCCTCGACACCCGCGGCGGTGACCAGGTCATCCACGATGTGTCGTTCACCGTGCCACCGGGCAAGATGGTGGCACTCGTCGGCAGCTCCGGCGCAGGTAAATCGACGATCGCCCAGTTGGCCACCCGCCTGTACGACGTCGACGGAGGTTCGATCCGGCTGGGCGACACAGATATTCGCGATATCGAGAGCGGATCGCTGCACCGCTCGATCGGACTGGTGACCCAGGACGGGCACCTGTTCCATGAAACTGTCCGCCAGAATCTGCTGTTCGCCAGCCCCGACGCCTCAGAGCAGGACATCTGGGACGCGTTGCGTCGCTCTCGACTCGACGGCCTGGTGGCGAGTCTGGCCGACGGTCTCGACACCGTTGTCGGAGAACGGGGATACCGCCTGTCCGGCGGCGAGCGTCAGCGCCTGACCATCGCGCGACTACTCCTGGCACAACCGTCCGTGGTGATCCTCGACGAGGCGACCGCCCACCTCGACTCCACATCGGAAGCCGCTGTGCAGGAAGCGCTGGGCGAAGCACTCGCCGACCGGACATCAGTGGTGATCGCTCACCGCCTCTCGACCATCCGGGCGGCCGACGAGATACTCGTCCTGGAAGAGGGCCGCGTGGTCGAACGCGGCACACACCTCGATCTGCTTGCGCGTGGCGGGCGTTACTCCGAGCTGTATCGAACCCAGTTCTCGGACAACAACTCCGCGCCGGCTAAGTGAAACGGCCACCCCTCAGGGCCGTACACCTGCCCTGGCGAATCCCTTCAGCGCAAACTTGTTGTAGCGGACTGTGGCGGGCAGCTTCGAATAGATCGGATCGATGGCCCGAACGGCGGCACAGAACCGCCGGTAGTTGCGTTCCTTGCGGTCACTCCACGGCAGGTTCAACTGCCTGCGTGAGCGTTCCGGCAGACCCCCGGTGGTGATGAATGCCGCAAACGGATTGACGATCGGCGAGATCACCTTCCAGACAACGGGTTTCATACCGGGCGGCAGCGGGTAGCCCTTGGTGACGAAACCGACGCCGTAACGCGCTGTCTTGTGCGGGACGAGTACCTCGTCGACCATGTGATCCCAGTACGCAACGAAGTCGGCATACGTCGCCGGGACCGGCCGTTCGCTGACACCGTAACGGCGATACCAGGTGACCGACTCGGCGTAGATCTGCTCTTTCTCGGCGTCGGTGAGCTTCTTGATGAAGCGGTCGGTGGCCTCCAGGACGATGTCGACAAACGTCGCATGTGCCCAGTAATAGGTCTCGGGATTGAGCGCGTGGTACCGCTCCCCACCGGGCATCTCACCCTTGATGTCGACGTGGAAATCACGAACCGTTGGTCCGGCACTGTCACCCTCTGGCGCATAGACGGTGCCGTAGATACCCGGCAGCGAGCGCTTGATGCGGGCAAACGGGTCCTCGAAGAACACCGAATGTTCCAGGACCGCCTGGCCGAGTTCGGGCAGCATGTTCTCGAGCACACCCGGTCGCGGACCCAGCAACGTCACCCGACTGTCCCCGAAATAACGCCAGGTCAGCGACCCGGGACCCAGCGGTGCGCCGACAATCTCCGGGCGCGCATCGTCGGCATCCGATTCGGCTGCCGTCGTGTCGATTGCGTCGGTCATGAGCTTGACGGTAGCAGCAATGGAACAGATTCGGAAGATTGTGCCAACGCACTGCCTAACTGGCGCCCCGCAGGTGTGCGCGCCCACCTCGCGCGGCTGCTGCAACGGCGTCCTTGGCGAACCGCGCTGTCCTCGCGATGGCTCGACGTGCCTCCGGATGGCGCCCCGCCAGCGCGGGAAATGCGTGAACCTGCCAGGCATAACTGTGCATCTGCACCTTCACCCCGGCCGCGGTCAGCAACTCCACCAGTTCGAGCGCGTCCGGCTCGAGCATCTCGCCTTCGGCAGTGACGACGATGGTCGGCGGAAAGGCTGCGGGTGGAACGTCCACGATCCGGCGGACCCCGTCGAGTTCGATCGGCCCCTTGTCGAATTGCGGCCGGAGCGCGGCAAGTTTGCGGATCGGAAGGTATGCATCGCCACGGCTCGAGCGGTTGGGATTGCCGCCGAGATCGAGGTCGAGGAAGGGCGAGTACCCGATATACGCCACGGGAGAGGGCACTCCGTCGCGGTGGGCCAGCTCGACGATCTTGCCCGCGAGGAACCCGCCGGCCGAATCACCCGCCACAACAACGTGTTTGAACCCCCGTTCGGTCACCAGTTCCAGGTAGGCCTGATAGGCATCGGCGACGGAGGTTCCCACGCCTGCCTCCGGAAGTTGCCGGTACGCAACCGAATACACGGGCAGGTCGACGTGCTCGCACAGCTTCCCGGCGACCGCCCGATGCGTGGCCAGGCCACACACGACGAGCGCCCCACCGTGCAGATAGAGCACGGCCGCTGCTTCATCGCGACCACTCGGGCGGGCGGGTACCGACAGTTCTACCGGCCGGCCGGCCAAGGTGATCTGCTCACGCGCCACAGACTTTCCCTTCGGGCCAAGGGCGAAGATCTCATCGATGAGATACAGCGGCCGCAGCCCCAGGGCCCCGATGGGCCAGAGCGCAAGAGTGGGCTTCACAAAGAGCCGCGAGCCCATCCAGATGGGGTACGACCGCAGGCTCGGTCGTGCATGTCTAGTCACCGACATCTCAAATCCCCTTCGCCATGACCAGGGCATATCGTCTTGAACAGTGAATTCTAGACAAAGATTTCGTGAAGTTACACCTACCACTCCGCAGTTGGGTCCACCTGAGTACCTCACGCGAGGGGCCGATGTGGTCTCGTTGCATCGCATGTCCATGACCGGGCTGCAACACTTGTTCGGACGACGTGGAGAGAAAGGCCCTTGGTGACAGCTCCGACCCTCGCGCAATTCAGCAGATCTGCGCAGGCGCCAACCGCACGGACCCTCATCGATGTACTGACCGAGACCGCGTCAGTACATCCGGATGCGCCGGCCATCGATGACGGCGACACGATTCTCACGTACGCCGAATTGATGGATCTCGTCGATGAAGGTGCGACCTGGCTCGGCACGCGTGGGATCGGGCGCGGCGATCGTGTCGGAATCCGCATGCCGTCGGGTTCGCGCGAGCTGTACCTGGCGATCCTGTCGACTCTGGCGGCCGGTGCGGCCTACGTGCCCGTCGACGCGGACGATCCGCCGGAGCGGGCCGGCCTGGTGTTCGGCGAGGCCGGCGTGGCGGCGGTGCTGGGCGCCGAGGGCCTGCGCTGGCCGGCCGATCTCGGGCTCTCCCGTGGCGAGGGTGTCGAAAACCCGACGCCACCGACCATCGAAGACGACGCCTGGATCATCTTCACCTCCGGATCCACCGGCACACCCAAGGGTGTGGCTGTCACCCACCGCAATGCGGCGGCGTTCGTCGATGCCGAGGCCTTGATGTTCCTGCAGGACGAACCACTCGGTCCCGGCGACCGGGTGCTCGCCGGGCTGTCGGTGGCCTTCGACGCGTCCTGTGAAGAAATGTGGCTGGCGTGGCGTTACGGCGCCTGCCTGGTCCCCGCGCCACGATCGCTGGTGCGTTCGGGCATGGACCTCGGGCCGTGGCTCGTCCAGCGTGACATCACCGTGGTGTCCACGGTCCCGACGCTGGCCGCGCTCTGGCCCCCCGAGGCCCTCGAAGCCGTCCGCCTGCTGATCTTCGGCGGCGAGGCCTGCCCGCCCGAACTCGGCGAACGGCTGGCAGTCGACGGCCGCGAGGTGTGGAACACCTACGGCCCCACCGAGGCGACCGTGGTGGCCTGCGCCGCCCGACTCGACGGGAGCCGACCGGTCCGGATCGGATTGCCACTGGCCGGCTGGGACCTGGCCGTGGTCGACGGCGAACAGAAGCAGGTCGACTTCGGCGAGGTCGGGGAACTGGTGATCGGTGGAGTCGGGCTGGCCCGCTATCTGGATCCGGTCAAAGATGCCGAGAAGTTCTCGCCGATGGAGACATTGGGCTGGGAGCGCGCGTACCGCAGCGGCGACCTCGTCCGGTTCGAGGCCGAAGGCCTGGTGTTCATGGGTCGCGCCGACGATCAGGTCAAGGTGGGCGGGCGACGCATCGAACTCGGCGAGGTCGACAACGCCCTGCAGCATCTACCCGGAGTCGCCGGTGCCGCCGCGGCCGTCCGGAAATCGGCCGCAGGCAATTCATTGCTGGTCGGCTATCTCGTCTCGACCGACCCCGACTTCGACCTTGACCGCGCCCGGGAACAACTCACCGATCGGCTGCCTGCGGCCCTGATCCCGCGACTCGTACTGGTGGACGAACTACCCACCCGGACATCGGGCAAGGTCGACCGCAATGCACTCCCCTGGCCGGTGCCTTCCGGCGATGGCGAGACCGACACCGGCGACCTCAGCGCGACCGAGGCCTGGTTGGCCGGGCATTGGGCAACGGTGCTCGGTGTCGGCATCACCAACGCGAAAGCCGACTTCTTCTCCGAGGGCGGCGGGTCGCTCGCGGCCGCCCAGCTGGTGACCGTCCTGCGCCAGCGGTTCCCCACCGTCACCGTCGCCGACATCTACGACCATCCCCGGCTCGGTTCGCTGGCGCAGATGCTCGACGACCTCAACCCGGGCGCGGTGGTCGAGCCCCGGATCGTCGAACCGACGCCACGCCGAACCGGACTGGCCCAGGTCGCGCTGTCCGTACCGCTGACCACCCTGACCGGTCTGCAGTGGGCGACCTGGTTGGCCATCGTGAACAACGTCCTGTCGGCGGCCTTCGACTCATCCTGGATCCATCCGATCAACTGGTGGATCGTTCTCGCCGCCTTCATCATCTTCATCACCCCACTCGGCCGGATGCTGACCGCCGCGGCGGGCATCCGGTTGTTGCTGGCCGGGGTCCGCCCCGGTGATCATCCCCGCGGCGGGTCGGTGCATCTGCGGCTGTGGATCGCCGAACGCCTGACCGAGGCCAGTGGTGCCGCGAATCTCTCTGGCGCGCCCTGGATGATCTATTTCGCCCGTTCGCTCGGTGCCCAGATCGGCCGTGACGTCGACATGCACACGTTGCCGCCGGTGACGGGCATGATCACACTCGGCGACGGCTGCTCGGTCGAACCCGAAGTCGACCTGTCCGGTTGGTGGATCGACGGGGACGTCGTCCACATCGGCGAGATCGAGATCGGTGCCGGCACCAGTGTCGGTTCGCGATCAACGCTGTTGCCGGGAGCGAGAATTGGCGCGGGCGCCGAAATCGCACCGGGTTCGGCCGTGATGGGCCGGGTCAAGGGCGGCCAACGCTGGGCCGGTTCGCCTGCGGTCAAGACCGGTAAGGCCCAGCGTCCCTGGCCGGAGGAACGGCCCGCGAGGCGCAGCTACTGGGTGCCGATCTTCGGGGTGTCGTCGGTGTTGCTGGCCGGGGTTCCGCTGGTGTCCCTGGCTGCCGGTCTGACCATCATCGGCAGCTGGGCAGGCGGTGCCGACGACCTCGAGTCGGTGACGCTGCGCGCAATGGCATTGCTGCCTGCCGCGACCCTGCTGAGCCTGCTGGTGTTCGCCGTGCTCACCGTGGTCCTGGTGCGGTTGCTGTCGATCGGAATGCACAAGGGCTATCACCCGGTGCGTTCCCGGGTCGGCTGGCAGGTCTGGGCCACCGAGCGGTTGATGGACTCGGCGCGGACCTTCCTGTTCCCGCTGTACGCCTCATTGTTGACCCCGGTCTGGTTCCGGATACTGGGCGCCGACATCGGCAAGGGCACCGAGATCTCCACCGCCCTGGTGATCCCGAAGTTCACCACGGTCGGCGACGGCGCGTTCCTGGCCGACGACACCATGGTCGCGTCCTACGAACTCGGTGGCGGGTGGATGCACATCGACGAGGCCAAGATCGGCAAACGCGCGTTCCTCGGCAACTCCGGCATGACCGGACCCGGCCGCAAGGTCCCGAAGAACTCTCTGGTGGCCGTCTTGTCGGCCACACCGAGCAAGGCGAAATCGGGTTCGAGCTGGCTGGGCAGTCCGCCGGTGCGCTTGCGCCGGTCCGCGGCCCGGACCGATACCTCCCGCACGTTCGATCCACCGACCAAACTGAAGGTCGCCCGCGCGATCGTCGAAACGATGCGACTGATCCCGGTGATGGTCAGCTTCGGTCTGGGCCTGCTGGTGCTGATCGCCCTGCAGTACGTCGTGATCGAGACCAACTACTACGTGGCGGCCCTCGTCAGCGGGCTCGTGCTGCTGATCGCCGGTGCCGCTGCCTGCTGTATCGCCGCGGCCGCCAAATGGACTGTGGTCGGCCGTATCCGGGCCACCGAATATCCGCTGTGGAGCTCGTTCGTCTGGCGCAACGAACTCTCGGATGCCTTTGTGGAAACGGTCGCCGCCCCCTGGTTCGCGAACGCCGCCACCGGAACACCCATCCTCAACGTCTGGCTGCGGATGCTCGGCGCCCACATCGGCAAGGGCGTCTGGTGCGAAACCTACTGGCTGCCAGAGGCCGACCTGGTGACCCTCGGAGACGGCGCCACCGTGCAACGCGGTTGTGTGGTCCAGACCCATCTCTTCCATGACCGGGTGATGGCCATGGACGAGGTCGTCCTTGGGCCCGGCGCCACGCTCGGACCACACTGCGTCGCGCTCCCGGCCTCCGGACTGGGCGCAGGCGCCACCGTCGGACCCGCCTCACTCGTCATGCGGGGCGATGTTGTTCCCGATTCCACCCGCTGGCAAGGGAACCCGATCGCACCGTGGAACCCGTGATCGCGCTACACCTTGTTTCGGCGCCGTCGGCTCATCAGGTAGCCGTCGGCTCCGACGCGGCCGGTATCGGCGAGCCCGACGGCGACCAGGCCTGCGATCAGGGCGAGCGGCAGTTCATAGCCGTTGTCGTAGTTCCAGAACCCGTTGTCGATGTGGGCGTAGAAAATCGCGCCGATCATGTCGGCGATCAGCAACAGCGACACCAATGGCGTCAGCACACCCAGGATGAGCAGGATGCCACCACCGAATTCGACCAGTGCGGAGTACCAGGCCGCGGCGGCAGGCCACGGGATGTCCAGCGACTTGAAGTACGCCTCGGTGGCATCGATTCCGTTGGTGTGCAACTTCTGCCACCCATGGAAGATGAAGATTATGCCCAGGATCACACGTGCGACCAGGGATGCGAAACTTCTCGATGTACCCATGACTATGGTCCTTGTCCTCGGGAAAAAGTACGTCGACTTCAGCGGCTATCTGCCCCACGGGTCTTGAAGCACCGTCGCCTGGGCGGCCATGTAACGTCTCCACCGATCACGAATCGGCGGTGCGACGTCATAGATGTCCACCCACAAGCCATTCAACGCGATCGACGATGCATATCGGAACCGAACAGGAGGATTTGTGCCAGGTAAACTCGGCAGGCGCTCCTCCCGGACCGGGCAGTCGCTGTTGGGCGACCCGTCGGACGGAATCGACCCGTATCTGCCTGCCAACGGCAATCTCGGATACCGGGTGTCGCGCTACGACCTCGACCTCGAATACAAGGTCGCGACAAATCGGCTCGCCGGAGTCGCCGCCATCACCGCGACCACGGTCAGCAACCTGAGTCGATTCAGCATCGACCTGTCCTCCGCGCTCAAGGTCGAACGCGTCACGATCAACGGCAAGCGTCCGGCCCGGTACAGCCACCGCAGCCACAAGCTCAACATCACGCTGGCCACCGAACTCCCCGCAGGCGGCGGGATGATCATCGTGGTCAAGTACGCGGGCAACCCCAAACCGATCCGCGGCCAATGGGGCGAGGTCGGCTGGGAAGAGCTCACCGAGGGTTCGCTGGTCGCCGGCCAGCCCAACGGGGCCGCATCCTGGTTTCCCTGCGACGACCACCCGAGTTCCAAAGCGGCTTACGGCATTTCGATCACCACCGACAGTCCCTTCATGGCGGTTGCCAACGGCGTTCTCAAGAGCAAGCGCACCAAGGCCGCCCAGACCACGTGGGTCTACGAGCAGATCGAGCCGATGGCGTCCTATCTGGCCACCGTCCAGATCGGCGTATATACCCGAAAGACGCTCAGTACCAAGCCCGTTCCCATCCACGCCGTGATCCCGCCGCGGCTGCGCAAAGAGTTCGACCTCGACTTCGCCAAGCAGCGGTCGATGATGGAAGAGTTTGTCGACATGTTCGGCCCGTATCCGTTCCCGGAATACTCGGTGGTTGTCACCGACGACGAACTCGAGATCCCGATCGAAGCCCAGGGCATGTCGATCTTCGGTGCCAACCACTGCGATGGCACCGGTTCGTCCGAGCGTCTGATCGCACACGAATTGGCACATCAGTGGTTCGGCAATTCACTGACGCTGAACCGGTGGAAGGACATCTGGCTGCACGAGGGATTCGCCTGCTACAGCGAGTGGTTGTGGTCGGAACGGTCGGGCGGACTCAGTGCCGAGGCCCAGGCCCGCAAGTACTACGGCCGGTTGTCGGCATCCCCCATGGATCTGGTGATCGGCGATCCCGGACCCAAGAACATGTTCGACGACCGGGTCTACAAACGTGGCGCGCTGACGCTTCATGCCCTGCGGAAGCGTGTGGGCGACAACAACTTCTTCGACCTGCTCCGGGAGTGGACGAAGGACTACCGCTACAGCTCGGTGACCTCGGCCGACTTCACCGGCCTGGCCGCCAAGCACAGCCCGGAGCCGCTGAACGATCTGTGGCAGAGCTGGCTCGACGAGAAGCCGCTGCCTGCGTACCCGGGTGTCTAGATGAGTCGGGTGGCCCTGGCGACCGTGATCGCCGCGGTATCCGGCTATCTGGTCCTGCTACTCGCGGCCCGCGCCCTCGGCGCCGACGGCTACGCGGCGTTCGCGGTGTTCTGGGCCGCGTACGGACTCGTCACCGGAACGCAGAACGGGCAACTCCAGGAAACGACCCGCGCGGTCCGGGGCGCCCGGATCCGGGGCGTGGACGGGAACGACGCCCGGCCGATGCCGCTGAACGCCGCCGTCGGGATTGGGTTGGCCCTGGTGGTGGCGGCGACCTCGATCGGCTGGGCCGGCGCGGTATTCGAGTGGTACCGAGTCGAATCGGTGCTGTTGCTCGCCGCGGGTGTCGCGGCGTTCGGCATCTATGCCGGCCTCGGCGGAGCCCTGTCCGGCCTGGGTCGGTGGGGACCCTTTGCCACCCTGCTCATCGTTGATGCGCTGATCCGGCTGGGGCTCACCGTCATTGCCGTCATCGCCGGATGGGGTTTGTTCGCGTTCCTGGTGATGACCATCGCGGGCACCATCTCGTCGGCGATTGTTGTCCTGTGTCTGCGGCCTGCCCGCGCAGCGCTGGGGGCCCGCGGCGATGTCCCGGTCCGGGAACTGGCGCGAAACACCTTCACGGCCATGGCCGCAGCGCTGGCCAGTGCGGTCCTGGTGATGGGCTTCCCGGTGCTGATCAAACTGTCCACCTCCGGCGACCTCGACTCGGTGGCCGGTGCCGTGATCTTGGCGGTGACCCTGACCCGGGCTCCACTACTGGTGCCGCTGAACAGCTTTCAGGGCGTCCTGATCAGCCGGTTCGTCGAGAATCGCGACCGGGTCACGGCGTCACTGATGGCCCCGCTGCTGATCGTGACCGGCGTCGGCGTGATCGGTGCGGTCGCGGCCTGGTTTGTCGGGCCGTGGTTGCTCGAGACCGTCTTCGGCGCCGACTACCGACTCTCCGGTGCCACCATCGCCGCACTGACAATCGGCGCGGTGGCGATGGCTGTCCTCACGCTCACCGGCGCGATGGCCCTGGCCGTCGGAGCGCACCGTCTTTACGCAACCGGCTGGTGGGTGGCCACCACCGCAAGCGTCGCCCTGCTGTTCGTGCCTGCCGACCTCGAGGTGCGGGTCTCGATCGCCCTCATCGCCGGACCATTGATCGGGATGGCCGTCCACCTGTGGGCCGCGCGGTCGACGTCAACCGACGACGTGCCGGACGAGCGTGGAGACAATCGGCCACTGCCTGCCGAGTAGCGCTCCGGGCACCAGCGTCGCCGCATTCAGCCGTGAGGTCGGGTGGCGCCGCGCGGCACGGGCCGCATCGGGCCAGCCGATCTCGACGCACCGCTGCGCCTCGTCTGAAAAGAAGGCGCGTTCCTCATCGAATCGCCTACCGTCGACGGCCTGCAGCGAACTCACCGATTCGGTGTGCCTGCGGTAGGAAAAGGTGACGCCTTCGGTGAGGACCAGCGCCCCGCCTGCCCGCGCGATGTCGAGGAGGAGGGCCAGGTCGAGCACGATCTCGAGGCCGGGCCGAAATCCGATCGGCTTCGCGACCGAGGTCCGCCAGACCAGGGACGGGAAGTACGTCCAGTTGCCGCGGTACAGACTCGCGGCCAGCGCCTCACCCCGCAGAACGGCCGGTGCCTGCGGTGTCATACGGGCCTTCACCCGGTCACCCAGCGGGTGGACGACGGCGTCATCGGCGTCGATGACCTGCACGCCCGGTTGCACCACAGCTGCGGCGGGATGCGCGTCGAGTGCGGCCATCGCGTTGGCCAGATGCTCCGGCGCCATGACGTCGTCGCAGCCCATGAGGGTGAACGCGGGTGCCTCGACAAGGTCCACACAGCGCCGGAAGTTGCCGTTGACGCCGAGATTCACGTCGTTGCGCAGGTACTGCACGCGGGCATCGCCGAGCGACTGCAGCCAGCGCGCGGGCTCGGGGTCGGGGTACTGGTCGTCGACCACCACCAACCGAAGGTCGGTGAAGGTCTGATCCAGCACGCTGCGGACCGCGGCTTTCAGTTGATCCACGTCACCGTAGAACGGCAACATGACGTCGACAGCGAGCACGCTCCGCAGAGTACAGCGGTGATACCGATAGACTGCCTATCGGCCCGACAGCGGTTGGGTTGTCCGGGACCTGGTTCGGTATCCGGTCGATGTGTGCGTGGAGGTGTGGTCATCGCTGTCTCACCCGCTGCCACCGATAATTCCGATGTCTGGCTGATCGTTCCGGTGTTCAACGAGGAACCGGTGATCGCATCGGTGATCACCGCAGCGAAGAAGACATTCCCGAATATCGTCTGCGTCGATGACGGCAGCAAGGACAATTCCGTCTCCGAGATCCGGGCCTCGGGCGCCGATCTCGTCCGCCACCCGGTGAACCTCGGCCAGGGGGCCGCGATCCAGACCGGTGTCGAATATGCCCGGGCACAGCCGGGCGCCCAGTACTTCGTGACGTTCGACGCCGACGGCCAACACCAGGTCGACGATGTTGTCGCCATGCTGGCACGGCTGCGCAGCGAGCCACTCGACATCGTGATCGGCACCCGTTTTGCCGAAGACCGCAGCAAGAGCGTCCCGCTGTTCAAGCGGATGGCACTGCGCACCATCGTCTTCCTCAGTCCCCGGACCCGCCGAATGGGTCTGACCGATGCCCACAACGGTCTGCGCGTCTTCAACGCCACGGTGGCAGGCCAACTCGACCTGATCATGAACGGGATGAGCCACGCATCGGAGTTCGTCGCGCTCATCGATGAGCACAAGTGGCGGGTGTCCGAACAGCCCGTGACCATCCTCTACACCGAGTATTCGATGGCCAAGGGCCAGTCGCTGCTCAACGGTGTCAACATCTTGAGCGACGGTCTGCTCGGTGGCCGGATGAGGCGGTAGCACACCCAATGCTGGTCATCCAGATACTTCTGATCCTTGCCGTACTCCTGATGGTCGGCTACTTCATCACCCGCCGCGGCAGTGCCAGGGCCTCGGCGTGGGTCAAGTTGATCTTCTTGGCATTTCTGGCCTTTGGCGTCTACGCGCTGTTGCGGCCGGACGATCTGACAGTGATCGCGGGCTGGGTCGGGGTCGGACGTGGTACCGACCTGGTGCTGTACGGACTAGTGGTGGCTTTTGCCTTCACCACGATCAGCACCTACCTGCGGTTCCGTGATGTCGAGATCAAATACGCGCGGCTCGCGCGGTCGGTGGCGCTGCAGAACGCTGCGCGCGAGAACGACCACAAATCACCGGAGGACCCACCCGCCGATCCGGCTCAGTGATGGTGCGGGTGCTCGGCGCCCATGATGTCGTGCAGGATTCGGTGCACGATGGCATCGGCCACGACCCGGTAGTGGACGGAACGGCCGGTCTTCGTGGTGGTCACCCAACCCTGATCCCGTAGTGCCCGCAGCGACTGCGACGCAGCGTTCTCGGTGATCCCGGCCGCCTCGGCGAGTTCGGCCACCACTGCCCCGGGATGTTCATGCATGTGGGTGATCAGGCGTAAGCGGGTGGAATCAGACAGCAGGGCAAAACGTTTGGCCCAATCGTCGATGTCACCTTGGGGCTTGCTCACGATGCTAGGCTACGGCACACATCAAATGTGTCCATCCAGACATATATCGAGGCGAGGGGTTCCACGGTGTTCGTGCCACGGCGTCTGACATTGCTTGCAACCGCGGGCGCCCTGATCCTGACCGGGTGTTCCTCACCATCGGTTGAGGACTCGGCTCGCATCGTGCTCGCCGATAGCCAGGAACTCGGCGGGTACAACCCGATATCGGGTTACGGCGCGCTCGGCGTATCCCCGATCTACGAGGGACTGTTGCGCCCGGAGGCAGACACCGACACCGCATTGCCTGCACTGGTCCCCTCACTCGCGGACAGCTCCCCCGAGTTGGTCGGCCCCCGGCAATGGCGGGTGACGCTGCGCCCGGATGTCAGATTCTCCGACGGTTCGGAGTTCGATGCGGCGGATGTGGTCGCCACATATGCCGCGGTCCGCAATCCGGTTGTCGCGTCCGAGATCTCGGCCGGCCTGGCACCCGTTGTCGATGTCGCCGCCGACGGACCGAATGCCGTGACCGTCACCATGAACACCGACGCCGACCCTTCGCCGTATCTCCTGCTCGGTATCGCGCCGTCAGAGATGATCGAGGATGCACCGGCCGCCGACTGGGCGCTGAACACCAAACCTGTTGGTACCGGCCCTTATGAGCTGGAAAGCCTGGACGCCGATCAGGCCGTGATGGTCGCCCGCTCCGACTATCGGGGGTCACTACCGCAGGTGACCACACTGGTTTTCACCCACAGCCCCGACGACAACAGCCGGTCCGCGCAGATCTCGACCGGTGAGGTCGATGGCGGTCCCCTGCCCCCGAAGATGCTCGCCGCCCTCGACGGCCGCGACGGCATCGCGACCGTCGGAGTCCAGTCGGCCGACTGGCGCGGGGTGTCCTTTCCCAGCGACAACGCCTTCACGGCCGATCCCCGGGTGCGGCTCGCCATGAACCACGCCGTCGACCGCTCCGCCATGATCACCGATGTCCTGGCCGGCCACGGCCGGCCCGCCAGCACACCGGTGGCGGCTGTCTACGGGGACGCCTACAACCCGGATGCGGTCTTCGACTACGACCCGGCGCAGGCCGCGACAATTCTCGACTCCGCCGGGTGGCGGATCGCAGGAACCGGAGATGTCCGCGAAAAAGATGGCGTCCAAGCATCATTCGAGTTGCTCTACAACGCGCAGGACACCCTTCGACGCGATCTTGCCGTCGCATTCGCCGCGGCCATGCAGCCGCTGGGCATCAAGGTCACACCCCGTGGCAGTAGCTGGGACGACATCGAAACCAGAATGGGCACTTCGGCAGTCCTACTCGGCGGCGGAGATACGCCGTACAGCATCGACTCTCAGGTCTACAACACACTGCACACCCGTGTCCCGGATTCGTCGCCCTACTCCAACCCGGGCAACTTCACCACCCCCGGATTGGACCAGCTCCTGCAGCAGGCCCGCGAATCGGCGACCACACCGGAGAACGACGCCCGGTACCGCGAGATCCAGACCATGTACTTGGCGCAGCCGTCGTCGGTCTTCCTGGCATTCCTCGACCACACCTACGCCTACCGCGACCTCGGCTGGCAACAGAGCGCGCCCATCCTCGAACCGCACTCCCACGGGGTGACATGGGGACCGTGGTGGCGCATCTCCGCCTGGCAACGGTGAATGCGACACGGCGCCGGATGGTTCCGGCGGTTCGTCTGCTGGGGCTTCGCGCACTGATCGCGATCCCGGTGACCGTCGCGGTCTCGGCCGCCATCTTCCTACTGGCGTCGTTGTCGCCGTTTGATCCACTGGCCGCCTATCTCGGCGACAACTATCAAAGCGCCACCCAATCGCAGCGACAGGCAACTGCTGATGCCTACAACACCGACCAGTCCTGGTACGGCGCGTGGTGGCAGTGGATTCGCGATCTGCTTCACGGCGATCTGGGTTGGTCATCGACCCAATCACTGCCGGTGGCAGAGGTTCTCACCAGCAGGTTGCCGTTCACCCTCGGCCTGTCCGCGGCCGCGTTGCTCGCCGCAACGCTCATCGCTGTCGGGCTCGGTGCGGTGGCCGGTATGCGCCGCGGTGGCCTCGTCGACAGGCTCTGCTCGGGCGCATCCGCACTGTTCGCATCGGTTCCGCCGTTTGTGGTGTCTCTCGTCCTGGTGTCGACACTGGCCGTGGGGCTGCGTTGGTTCCCCACCTCCGGGGCCCGCGATCCCGGAGATCCGTACACGGCATCCGGGATACTCACGCACGCCGTGTTGCCCTTTGTGGCACTGACACTTTCACAAATTCCGTGGTTGCTCCTCACCACCCGGGCGTCGGTTGCAGAATCAATCGGCTCCGATGCGGTCCGAGCCGCACGGGCACGGGGCATCGGCGGCGCGGCCCTGATGCGCGGTCACGTTCTTCCCACCTCGGTGGCCCCGACGCTTGCCCTGCTCGGGACCCGATTGCCTGAAGTCATTGCCGGCGCGGCCATCGTCGAGACCATCTTCGGCTGGCCTGGCGTGGCATCGGTACTGATCGACTCTGCTGCGGCACTGGACTTTCCGCTGATGGCCGCGCTCGCGGTCGGCTCCGCACTGGCCGTGCTGCTGGGATCCGCATTGTCCGATGCCGCCGCGACAGCGCTGGATCCACGGATCGGGATGGCAGCATGACCGCGCAGTCACTGAGGCGGCGGCGGACAATCCGGCACTGGCCGTGGTTGCTGCTGTTGGCTATCGCGGTGTTCGCCGTTGTGGCGCCGATCGTGGCCGGCGAGCAGGTGGCCGACTTCAGCCGAGCACTACTGGCCCCCGGCACCGATCAGCTACTGGGGACCGATCATTCCGGCTACGACCTACTCGTCCGCACGGCAGAAGGTCTGCGTATCTCACTGGCGATGGCCGCGATATGTGCCGTCGTCGCAACACTTCTGGGCGTTGCCATCGGCCTCCTTTCGGTAACTGCGGGCGGCTGGATCGATGCCGTGGTGATGCGGGTGGTCGACGGATTCAACGCCCTGCCCCATCTAGTTGTCGGAATCGTCATCGCCGCACTGTGGCGCGGGGAACCGCTCGCGATCATCGCCTCCATCGCCCTGACCCATTGGCCGGCCGTGGCGCGGGTCGTCCGCGCAGAACTGTTGGCTGGCGCTGAATCCGGATGGGTGCACACAGCTCGTCTGGCCGGCGCCTCACGCTGGTTTGTGGCGCGGCACCACCTCT
Source organism: Williamsia sp. Y853 (assembly GCF_056786495.1). Classification (NCBI taxonomy): domain Bacteria; kingdom Bacillati; phylum Actinomycetota; class Actinomycetes; order Mycobacteriales; family Nocardiaceae; genus Williamsia; species Williamsia sp. Y853. The sequence goes on along the minus strand of NZ_JBXCJC010000004.1, from coordinate 37,824 downwards.
TACCTGCGGTCGGTGGTCAGGCGTTGGTGGCGATGGTGATGTTGTTGCCCCATGCGGTGTGGCATGAGTCGACGCTGTCGTTCCTGGGTGTCGGACTGTCGCCGGATCGGGCCAGTCTGGGCACTCTGCTCGGGCAGGCACGAGGCGACGTGATGCTCGGTGCCTGGTGGACGCTGGCCGTCCCCGCCTGCGCGCTGGTCCTGACGGCCCTGGCCATAGCGGCCGCCGCCTCCGGGCTACGGCGGCGGATGGAACCACCACGGGGAGTGATCTGGTGAATGCGGGCGCTGATATCCGGGGCCTGAAGGTGGACATCGCCACGCGGGGTGGTCGGGATTCGCCGAGTGTGACCGGCCTCGACGGTGTCGACCTGACGTTGACGCGCGGCGAACTGACCGCGCTCATGGGCGAATCCGGTTGCGGCAAATCACTTGTTGCGGTGGCACTCTGTGGTCTCCTCCCGCCCGGGTGCAAGGTCAGCGGCGCCGTCGAGATCGAGGGGCAAGCGATCGCCGCCGACGACGAGAAGCGCTGGCGCCAGGTCCGCGGGCACCGCGTCGGCCTGGTTCCCCAATCTCCGGCCACCTCCTTCACCCCGGTGCGGACTGTCGGGTCTCAGATCGAAGAGTGCATTCGCGTTTTGGATGGCGCCCGCAGTGCCAAGGAGTTGGCCGAACTCGCCGAACTCCCGGTTTCGGCGCTGGAGTTGTTTCCACACGAGTTGTCGGGCGGCATGGCCCAACGTGCCGCGATTGCTGCTGCGCTGGCCGGCAATCCGTCGGTGGTGGTGGCCGACGAACCCACCTCCGCGCTCGATCCCGACCTCGCCGCAGCGACCTGGAGACTCTTACGCTCGACTGCCGACGCCGGCGCAGCCGTCCTTGTCATCACCCACGATGTGACAAGCCTTTTCGCGGCAGACATCTGCGACTCCGTTGCACTGATGCGTGCCGGATGGATTGTTGCCGACGGTCCGCCCGCGTCGGTGCTACGCATCGACAACACCTACGTCAGCCAGTTCTTCGATGGAGTTGCAGTGTGAACAGCCATATCCTGCAGGCCAAGTCGATCTCTGTTCGATTCGGCGACCAAACCGTGTTGGAGAACGTCGACCTCGAGGTGAGATCAGGCGAGATCACCGGCGTCGTCGGTCCTTCCGGAACCGGAAAGACAACCCTGCTTCGGGTGATGGCGGGTCTACAGACTCCAGATTCGGGGACGGTCTCCTACAACGGCAGCCCCGAGACGGCGCCCGGATCATTGGCCATGCTCGACCAGCATCCGCGCCTGGTCTGCAATCCTCGCTGGACACTGTCGCAGATCATCACCGAACCTGCCGACATCGCCGGTCGCATTGTTGATCTCGCCGCGGTCGCCGAACGCGTCGGCCTCGATCTACAATTACTCACCAGATTTCCGACCCAGGTCAGCGGCGGACAACTCCAACGCGCCTGCATCGCACGGGTACTCGTCGGCGAGCCGGCATTTCTTCTCTGCGACGAGCCCACCGCCATGCTCGACCCCATCGCCACCACTGCCGTCATCGAGCTCTTGCGGCAGTTGTCCGACGACGGTACGGCCATTGCGCTCGTCAGCCACGACCACGCACTACTTGATCGGCTCTGCACCTCGGCGAGAGTGCAGTTATGAAGGCGCCGGCCCAGTAGGTTCCTTCACAACTGCAGCCTCAACCAGGTGGTGACAGTACTGCTACAGGCGTGCGTTTCGACCACACTGGTGCCCGTAACCTTGGCATTGAGCGTGGGAGGGCCTCGAATGGTCAGCAAAGCCGACTGGCAGCAACAACTTGAGCAATTGGACCGGTCGTCGTGGCCGGCCTTCCTCGATGCGAATTCCGGACTTCCCGGTCCACGGGGCAACATCGAGTTGGCAATGGCACTGGCAGAAGTGGCCGACAGCGACTTTGTCGATGACCTGCTCAGCAGCAGCGACGAGTACCGGACATTCTGCGGCGCAATCTGTCTCGGCACCCGCGCCGCAGAAGATGAAGTGGCCACGCGCATGCGAGCTTTGGCCGCCGATGACCGGTGGCGGGTCCGCGAGGGTGTCGCCATCGGTCTGCAGCGCCTCGGCGATACCGACCCGGCTGCCCTGAAACTCATCGTCAACGACTGGGTAGACGATTCCGACCCATTGGTGCAGCGGGCAGCCATTGCCGCGATCTGCGAGCCACGCCTGCTGCGCAATCCGGGCGCTGCCGCGGTGGCGATCGACGCCTGCAAACGCGCCAGTGCGCATTTGGCGGCCCGGCTGCTGCAGACACGTCGAGATCCAGGGGTACGCACTCTCCGGCAAGCGCTCGGCTACTGCTGGAGCGTAGCCGTCGCTGCCAATCCCCTACCGGGCCTGGCCGAGTTCGGGAGCCTTGATGATTCAGACCCCGACATCGCGTGGATCATCACCAACAACCTGCGCAAAAAGCGGCTCGCACGCCTGTTGTGAGCCGGACTCCCGAACGTCCTAGCCGACAGTCGGATCTGCCAGTGCCTGCAGGAATGCGGTGACATCGTCGTGGTCAGGTAGCAGTCCAGAGGCTCGCGCTTGGGCCAATGTTGGTGCGGTGGTGTCTTTGTCGCTATATGAATTCGTCCGTGAAACTCTTCGCCTAACGGATCGTCAGGAATCGACCCCTTGTGATACTTACCACAGCTATGCTACCAATGAAACAGAGATACAAAAAATGTTTCATTGCTTCAGCCTGCACGGCCCGACGTGACCATACATGGACAACCTCAACAGACGCGACGGGCGGCGCGGACATGAAAGACGGTCACCTGGCGCTCCCTGCCCACCACTGCCAGGGCAACCCGGAAGCGGAGAGTTGTCGCTTCATGCTCGGCAGCGAGATCACGCAACGGGGCCAGTTCTCGAGACTGCACAGAAAGGACACCCCCCATGGACCAGAACCTACTCCAGCAAAGCCTGACACTGGTGGCCGCGGACGATCCTGACTTCACGGTTCGCTTCTACGAGCGCCTGTTCGACGAATACCCCTCGGTGAAAAAGCTTTTCGGAGAGAACATCCGCCCACAGGCGACGATGTTGCAACAAGCCATTGCCTCCGTCCTGGACCATCTTGATGACCCCAGTTGGCTCCAATCGACCCTGGGATCTCTCGGCAGGGTGCACGCCTCACTCGGGGTCACACCGCACATGTACGGCTGGGTGGCAACAACATTGATCACGACCATGGCTGACATCGGTGGCAGTGAGTGGACCGATGCCATGTCCGAGGCCTGGACGGAGGCCCTGACCGCAGTGGCCGAGACGATGCTCGATGCCTACCCGCCAGAATCATCTGGCGTTGAACCCGGCACTGACAACAAGCAACTACTCAGCGGCCTGGACCGGGAACGAAGGTAAAGGCATTCTCGGATTTCTCCCCTATGCCAGCTGCACTCGTGGCGCCGCATCGGGGAGATTGGGTGAGCCCCATCTATGCGACATCGTTTGTAGATGAACTCGCCCGCATTGATTGACAACAATTCACGGACGACAAGGGACCACTATGCTGCTTACGATCTTTTACTTCATCGAATCCATCGACAACGCCCTCTGGGACCTCGCCGAGTCGGTGCTCACTGGCAGCGCCGCCTAGCATCGACGGTGTTCGGTCAACCCCCACCGTCCTAGCCGGTGGTATCCGGATCAGCCAGTGCGCGAAGGAATGCGGTGACGTCATCGAAATCCGGAAGCAGGCCGGACTCTCGAGCCTGGGCCAATGTCGGTGCGGCAGTGTCTTTGTCGGAGAGCGTGTAGGTCAGGGGGCTGCCGTCTCGGGCTGCGCTGGGTAGGTCAAGACCGAGTGCGGGATCCAGGGGTGAGATGCCGTGTTCGCCGGTGGGGTTGTAGCCGGCCGAGCACAGGTAGGTGACGACCGAGTTGTCTTCGAGGCAGACGAAGGCGTGGCCGAGGCCTTCGCCGACGTAGACCGCTTTGCGGTTGGAGTCGTCGAGCAAGACGCCTTCGGATTGGCCGAAAGTCGGTGAGCCCACGCGGATGTCGACGACGATGTCGTAGATCGCGCCTTTGGGGCAGCTGACGTATTTGGCCTGCCCGGGTGGGATATCGGCGAAGTGCACACCGCGCAGCACTCCGGCCGCGGACACCGACAGGTTGGCCTGTTGCAGGTCGAAGGGGTGACCGATGGCTTCGGAGAGTAGGTCGGCGCGGAACGATTCCATGAACAGTCCACGAGGGTCGCCGAACATCTTGGGAGTGACGACAAAGGCACCGTCGATGGACAGGGGCTGGATCTGCATGATGTCAGTGTTCCATCTCGTCAGCGTTCAATGGTCGTCAGTGGTCTTTGCCGCGCTGCAGCAGGTCCAAGAGGTAGTTGCCGTACCCGGATTTGAGCAGTTTCGTTGCGGCGGCTTCGAGTTGGTTGTCGTCGATGAATCCACGACGCCAGGCAACCTCTTCTGGGACAGCAATTTTCAGCCCCTGGCGTTGTTCGACGGTGCGCACGAAGTTCCCGGCGTCGAGCAGGGAGTCGAAGGTGCCGGTGTCGAGCCAGGCGGTGCCGCGGGGCAGGACTTCGACCTGTAGGCGGCCCTGGTCGAGGTAGGTGCGGTTGACGTCGGTGATCTCGTATTCGCCGCGCGCGCTGGGTTGCAGGCCCGCGGCGATCTCGACCACGTCGTTGTCGTAGAAGTACAGGCCCGGAACCGCGTAGTTGGATTTGGGGTGTTCGGGTTTTTCTTGCAGATCAACAGCTTTGCCGTCGGCATCGAAATCGACCACGCCATAGTCTTCGGGGTTGCGGACCCAGTAGGCGAACACCGCACCGCCGTCGATGGTCTGGAAACGGTTGAGTTGTTCGCCCAGGCCGGCCCCGTAGAAGATGTTGTCGCCCAGGACCAGGGCCACCGAATCTGTGCCGATGTGATCGGCACCCAACACAAACGCCTGCGCCAGACCGTCCGGACTCGCCTGAACCTGATAGGTCAACGACAATCCGAACTGGGAGCCGTCACCGAGGAGAGCCTTGAACGCTGCTTCGTCGTGAGGCGTGGTGATGATCAGGATGTCTCGGATTCCCGCGAGCATCAGCGTGCTCAGCGGGTAATAAATCATCGGTTTGTCGTATACCGGCACCAGCTGTTTACTGACACCCTGAGTGATCGGATGCAACCTCGATCCGGTTCCCCCGGCCAGAATGATTCCGCGCATGGTTCACACCATAGGGTGCGGGTCCTGCGACTGCCCAGAACTGACCCGGTCGGTAGGGTTGCACCAGCGAATGGAGGCAGCAAATGCGGGTATTGATCACCGGTGGCGCCGGATTCATCGGCGCCAATTTCGTGCACCGCACCCTGGCCACCAGGCCAGATGCGCAGATAGTCGTCCTCGATGCGATGACCTACGCCGCCAACGCCCAATCATTGGCACCGGTCGCCGACCGCATCGAGTTCGTCAAGGGCGACATCGCCGACAACGAACTGGTCGACACACTGGTCGCCGAGGCCGACCTGGTGGTCCACTTCGCAGCCGAATCACACAACGACAACTCGCTGGCCGACCCCACCAGCTTTGTCCATACCAATATCGTCGGCACCTTCTCGCTGCTCGAAGCGGTCCGCAAACACAACGTCCGCTACCACCACATCAGCACCGACGAGGTCTACGGCGACCTCGAACTCGACGACCCACACCGCTTCACCGAAGCCACCCCCTACAACCCCTCGAGCCCCTACTCCTCCACCAAAGCCGGAAGCGACCTACTCGTACGCGCCTGGGTCCGCTCCTTCGGAGTACAAGCCACCATCTCCAACTGCTCAAACAACTACGGCCCCTACCAACACATCGAAAAGTTCATCCCCCGCCAGATCACCAACGTCCTGAGCGGCATCCGCCCCAAGCTCTACGGCACCGGCACCAACGTCCGCGACTGGATCCACGTCAACGACCACAACGACGCCGTCTGGACCATCATCGACAAAGGCCAGATCGGCGAAACGTACCTGATCGGCGCCGACGGCGAAGCCGACAACCGCACCGTCATCGAAACCATCCTCGAACTCACCGGCCAACCCAAAAACGCCTTCGACTTCGTCACCGACCGACCCGGCCACGACCTGCGCTACGCCATCGACTCCACCCGCCTGCGCACCGAACTCGGCTGGCAACCACAATTTCTCGACTTCCGCGCCGGCCTGGCCGACACCATCAACTGGTACCGCGACAACCCCCAATGGTGGCAACCCCTCAAACAAGCCACCGAAAACAAATACGCCACCACCGAAAAAGTGGTTGAGTAGCGATCGTCAGGTATCTCGGCAATCCGCCGCGAACTGAGCTCCCAACTCAGACATGGTTGCGTGGATACAACGCGCGAAATCGTCCCCCGAATCGTCGCTCAGCCACATTTCGAAACCGACCTTGAACACCGTGACCCCGACTTCGGCGAGCAGCGCGGCCGCGGTATCTGCGACACCTCGGGCGCGTAGCGCTTCGGCGATCGCCGACGCAAGTCTGGCAAGTTTGAGGAGTTCGCGTTCCTCCAAGCTGGAGTTCGCCGCGATGACGGCGGCCCGTCGACGTGCATCGTCCCGGTCGAGCAGAACCTCCCCGATGGCCTCGATCGCGGCGACCACCACATCGATCGCATCCAGTTCAGACGAGGCCGACGAGATCGCGCCGACAACAAAGTTCTGCAACTCATCGGACTTCCCGAACAACACCTCCCGCTTGTCCGCGAAGTGGCGAAAGAACGTGCGTTCGGTGACGCCCGCCCGCTGCGCGATCTCCAGCGCCGTCGTCTGCTCGAATCCGCGCTCGCCAAAGAGATCGACGGCAGCGCCGATCATGCGGCCGCGCGCGTCCGGTTCCCATCGTGCCATCGCAGAAGCTTAGCGATGTCAGCATCTGACATCATATGCTACTCTGATGACAGTTACTGACATCAGGCCCGGGAGTTCCGGACCATCGACAAGGAGAGATTCATGCGCGTATTTGTGACCGGGGCCTCCGGTTGGATCGGTTCGGCCGTGGTACCCGAACTACTCGACGCCGGACACGAGGTGGTCGGCCTCGCCCGTTCCGACACTTCCGCGGCAGCACTGGGCACCGCGGGCGTCGAGGTACATCGCGGCAGCCTCGACGACCTCGAGGTCCTACGCAAAGCAGCCGACGCCGCTGACGGCGTCATCCATCTCGCCTTCAAACACGATTTCTCCGACTTCGCGGGCGCCGGCCGCACCGAGCGCGCGGCCCTGGAAACGCTGAGCGAAACGCTTGTCGGCTCCGATCGCCCCCTGCTCTTCGCGTCCGGCGTTGCCCTCATTCGCCCGGGACATGTTGCGACAGAATATGATTCCACTCCGATGAGCGGTCCCGACGCACCCCGCGGCGGTGGCGAGGCACTGGCGCTGGGCTATGCGGCGCGAGGCGTGCGATCGGTGGCCCTTCGGTTCGCTCCCACCGTGCACGGCGACGGCGACCACGGCTTCATGTCGACGATCGTCGGGGTCGCACGCGAGCGCGGCGTGTCCGGGTACATCGGAGACGGATCGAACCGCTGGCCTGCGGTGCACGTGCGCGACGCCGCTCGAATGACGCGACTGGCCCTCGAGAAGGCACCGGCGGGTTCGGTGGTCCACGGTACGGCGGAAGAAGGCATCACCGCGCGAGAGATCGCAAACGTCATCGGCCGTCACCTCGACGTCCCCGCGCTGTCGGTGGCCCCGGAAGACGTTGCAGCACACTTCGGTTGGATCGGAGCCATCTTTGGGCTCGACATACCCGCCTCGAGCACGATCACAGGACAGCTCTTGGATTGGACCCCGACACACACCGGGTTACTCGATGACCTCGAGGCAGGGCACTACTTCCGAAAGTAGTCGACGGTCGCCGCTATGCCTTCGGTCAACGGCACCGCAGGCGTCCAGCCGAGTACCTTGCCGGCGTGTGAACCATCGATCGACGAATCCCGGACGTCACCGAGCCGAGCCGGTTCGAAGGTGGGAGTGTCTGCGGCACCGGCCGCGGCAGCCACCATCGTGTGCAGGTCACGGTCGGACGTCTGGACTCCGGTACCGATGTTGAACCGTTGTCCCCCACCATCTTCGGCGGAAGCCAACACGAACCCGGCGACCACATCGTCGACGTACACGTAGTCGCGGGTGTTGCCGCCGTCGCCGAACAACTTGGTCGGCGCCCCGGAGAGAAGATGCTTGGCGAAGATCGCGACCACGCCCGCCTCACCATGTGGATCCTGGCGTGGCCCATACACATTCGCGGGTGCGATGTGGGTGCAGTCGAGTCCGTAGAGCGACCGGTACATGTTGAGGTAGATCTCTCCGCTGACCTTGGCCGCGGCGTAGGGACTCATCGGCGCCAACGCAGCCGTCTCTGCCACCGGCAGATGCTCGGGTGAGCCGTAGATCGAACCGCCCGACGACGTGAAGACGATCTTGCGGACGCCCGCGAGCCGGGCCGCCTCGGCGAGCCGAATCGTCCCCAGCACGTTCACGTTTGCGTCATGCAGCGGATCGGTCACCGACGCCCGGACATCGATCTGCGCGGCGAGGTGGAAGACGACCTCCGGCTTGGCTTGTGCGACCACCTCATTGAGGTCGATTGTGGTGATATCACCTTCGATGATCGTCGCACCGCGCTCGATTGCGTCGGTCAGGTTCGCACGGCGGCCCCGCGAGAAGTCGTCGAGGACAACAACCTCGTGCCCCTGCTCGAGAAGCCGGTCGACCAGCGTCGACCCGATGAAACCGGCGCCGCCGGTGACCAATGTGCGCATTACCGCGTCCCATTCCGTACTTCTTCGGTGACCTCGAAGATGGTCACGTTGCCTTGGGAAAAGATCTCCCGCAAACCCGGTGCCCCGGACTCCCGCAGTTGCAGGTAGGGGTCACCAGTGATGCCCTCTTCTGGTCGCGGTGGACCCTGCTGGAACCACCAGTAGCTCGGCGGCGCGTCGATGACGTAGCGGATGTTCAAGTCGCGGACGATCTGATCGATCTCCGGGTCGCTTCCGATCTTCGCAACATTCCAGAAAAGGTGAGCCTGGCGCTCACTGAAATCGTTGGCCCGATAGAACGGGAACAGTGGCGTCAAACCGGCCACCGGATACATCCAGCCGGTGCCCTGGTCGAGGTTGTTGAGGATCACCGTGTCACGGGCATCAGGTTGCTGCGCAAGCCATTTGTAGGCCTCGACATCCTCGACTCCGATGCGCAGCTCGCTCCGGTACTGGGTGGCGATCTTGCCGTTGTCGGCGTAGCGCCACACCCCGGCGCCCAGGACCAGCAACAAACCGACCACTGCGACCGCCGGAATCACCAGGGCGTTGTCGCGGAACCGTTCTCGCCTGGCCAGCAGACCCGCCGCCCATAAGACCGCAACGCCCACACCGATTCCCGCCGCGGTGGCGGTGAACATCGACACGACAAAGGTGAGTCGGTGCACCGAATTGTAGAAGTATCCGCCGAGGGCACCCAACAGTTTTGTCGGCAGCCCGCCGTAATCGTAGATCGCGTTTGCCGCGGTCAGGACGAACGTAATCCACGCTGCCACCATGCCCCAGCTTCTGGACCACACCAACCAACCCAACCCGATTGCAGCCGGAATCAGCAGGTAGATCAGCGGGTAATTGTCTTCGAGCAAATCAGTGCCTTGAAATGCCGCACGCGCCAGCGCCTCGGCCGCAGTGGCGTCCGGATCGCGGAACCCGTAGCCGGACAACTCGTTGTTGTCCGACATCTTGAGGGTGCCGATGATCACCGGACTGATCAGCACCAGCGCCGATGCGCCGATCGCAGCCAGACCGGTGAAGTCGCCAAGTCTGCCGCGCACCGGCGACCACAGCCGCTGCAGGAGCCACCACAGTCCGACGATGACCGCCACAACAACAAGCCCGGACGGATGCGTCGCGGCGGTACCGGCAATGGCCAGCGCGGCGGCCAGAATCCGTCGCCGATCGGTCAGCGCCGAGGCGACCAGAACCGCGGTGACCGGCGCCAGGGAGACGCCAACCGCGTTCGGGACGGCGGTGAAGGCCAGCTCGACGTACGGAAGCGAGGGGAACACGGCGGTGATCGCGGCGGCCAATGCGGCGAACACCGCGGCCCGGTCGGGATCAAGCCGGCTGCGGCCGAGCCAGTAGGCAAGCGCACCGATGCTGATCGGCAGCGTGAAGGCGAGCACCGCGGGTGAATAGACGTTGTAGATCTCCACCGTGTCGGCACCGGTCAGCGGATACAGCAGGGATCCCAGCGAGTGCCACGTGTTCGGGTAGTAGTTGAAACCGCCCGTGTCGTAGTTCATCAACTCGCCCATGTGCAGCGCTGACGCATCGCCGCTCTCATGAATCCAGCGCAGCGCGTCGGCATGCCAGAGCGCATCCCACACCTGGGAGATGTTGTTCAGGCCGAGGAACGTGGTGCCCATCAGCCGCCGGATCGACGACATCATGATGATCACCGCGCCCAGCAGCACGCCCCCGGCCATCAGCAGCATTGACCGCCTGCTCGGACCCGGAGTGTCGGTGACCGGCGTCGGCGCGAGCCATCCCAAGCGGCGCGCGCAGCGATCCCAGCCCCAGGCGATCAGCCAGCACAGCACCACCATGAGCAGCGCGGTGAGCAGATTCCACGGTATGGAGACGATGCCGTACAGCACCGTGAACACGCCGACCATCCCGAAAGTGAGGGGCGCACCCGCCGCCACGGCCACCGGCCAGGGCAACGACATCCGCCGGCCGACAAGTGCGCCGGGCACGATCATGATCACCGCGGTGACCACCGTGACCCATGCGGCCAGCAGCATTCAGATCCCATCCGTCGCTTGTGAGTCTCGCTATCAGGTTTGGTTAGACCTTAAACGAGGCTTGTGCACACTAAGTTGGAGCATATGGACTGGCCACGTCATATCCCGACATTGACCGACCGGGTTGTCACCTTGCGGCCGCTGACCAGTGCCGATGCATCGTCCGTGCAGGCCGCGAGTCAGGATCCGCTGACCGTGGCGTACACCGTGGTGCCGAGCCCGTACACCGCTGCCGATGCCCGCGACTTCGTGGAGAGCCGGTCGGTGCGGGTCTGGCCCGGATTCGACCTGGCCATCGTCGACGACGCGAACAGCTTCCTCGGACTGTGTGGTCTGCACGCCGAAGACGACGACGCGATCACCACCATCGGGTACGCGGTGGCCCCGTGGGCCCGCGGCCGGGGCATCGCCACCCGCGCAACTCGGCTGCTCGTCGACTACTCATGGCAGATCGGTGCCGCCCGGGTGAGCCTGGACGCCTACGCCGAGAACGCCGGATCACGGGCGGTCGCCCGCAAGTGTGGATTCGTCGAGGAGGGCATCGCGCGGTCGGGCGCATTGGGTAAGAACGGTCGTCGTCACGACGTGGTGATGCACGGACTCCTGCGTACCGATCCCGGCGCGTAGCGGAGGCCTCTCACCCCTCGCGACCCGCCAGGATGTCGAGAATCTTCTTGACCAGCGTGTCCGAATCCGCGCCGGTCGTGTCGATCACCAGGTCCGGGTTCTCCGGGGCCTCGTAAGGCGTGTCAATCCCGGTCAGCCCCTTGAGTTCACCGGCCCGGGCCCGGGCATACAACCCCTTCGGGTCACGGCGCTCGCACTCCGCCAGCGGTGTGGCGACATGGACTTCGATGAACGGCAGGTCCGCGGCCGCACTGAGCGCCCGCGGAATCTCCCGGTCCGAACGCAGTGGCGAGACGAGTGAGGCGATGGCCACGACTCCGGCATCGGCGAACAATCGGGTCAGATGACCGACCCGGCGGATGTTTTCGGCCCGGTCACCCGCCGAGAACCCGAGGTCGTCGGAGAGTCCGTGGCGGACGTTGTCGCCGTCCAGCAGGTACGCGACCCGCCCGGCCTCGACCAGTTCGCGTTCCAGGGCAACCGCCACAGTCGATTTGCCCGATGCAGGCAGTCCGGTCAGCCAGATCACCGCACCGCGCTGACCGACCGCGCTCCAGCGATGATTTCGTTCCAGCGCCGACGGATGCCATTTGATGTCGCTGCGTTTGCGTTCACCGGGTTTGACCACCCTGGCCTCGGTGATCGTGCCGGCGCCGACTGTGTCGTTGGAGTTCTCGTCGATCAGGATGAACGCGCCGACGTCCTTGTTCGACGAATACGGGTCGGCCACCACGATCGAACTGGTGCGCAGTGTCACGGTTCCGACGTCGTTGAGGGCGAGTTCGACCGGATTCTGCTCTTCGGCAAGGGTTTCCGGATCAAGACGACTGCCGATCTCCTGCACCGTTGCGCGCACGGTCCGGGTGGTCTGCTTGAGTCCGATCCGGTCTCCGGCCCGCAACGGGGTCTTGGAGAACCAGCAGACGGTGACGTCGAGTTCGCGGGCAGAGACCGGCAGGTGCGCGTCGTCGGAGCCGCTGACGATCATGTCGCCGCGACCGACGTCGATGTTGTCGGCCAATTCCACCGACACCGACAGCGGCGCCACCGCAATGGTGCGATCGGCGTCCAGGGTGTCGAGGGCGGTGACAGTGCTCCGCGATCCGGAGGGCAACACCAGGACCGGATCCCCCACCTGCAGGGTTCCGGCCGCCAAGCGTCCGGTGTAGCGGCGGCGCTCTTTGTCATCCGGTCGCGAAACCCATTGCACAGCAAGGCGAACCTCGGTGGGTAGCGGAGCAGGTGCGGTCAGTTCGACGCCTTCGAGGAACTCCAGCAACGTCGGACCGGTGTACCAGGGCGTGTTGCCGGAGCGGGTGACCACGTTGTCGCCGATCTTCGCCGCCAACGGGACCACCGTCAGCCCCTTGACACCGAGTCGCGCTGCGAGCGTGTGTAACTCGGCCTCGACCTCGTCGAACCGCTCTTCGCTGTAGTCCACGAGATCGATCTTGTTCACGGCCGCGACCAGATGCGGGACGCCGAGGAGCGTCGCGATCCGGGCATGACGGCGGGTCTGCCGGACCACGCCGGCGCGGGCGTCCACGAGCAGCACCGCAACGTGGGCATTCGACGCACCGGTGAACATGTTGCGCGTATACCGCTCGTGCCCGGGTGTGTCGGCCAGGATGAAATTGCGTGTGGCCGTGGAGAAGAAGCGATAGGCGACGTCGATCGTGATGCCCTGCTCGCGTTCGGCCCGCAGGCCGTCGGAGAGTGCCGCGAGGTCGGCAACACCTTCGGTGTCGGTCACGGATTCGAGGTGGTCGATGGGCAGGCTGTCGGTGTCGTGCAGCAGGCGCCCGATCAGGGTGCTCTTACCGTCGTCGACCGATCCGGCGGTGGCGAGCCGCAACAGTTGGCGAGTCATCAGAAGTACCCCTCTCGTTTGCGGTCTTCCATGGCCGCGGCGGAGGTCCGGTCATCGGCGCGGGTCTCGCCACGCTCGGACACCGTCGACGCCGAGATCTCGGTGACCACATCGGCAATGGTGGTCGCCCGGGAACGGACCGCACCGGTGATGGTCAGGTCACCGACCGTCCGATAACGAACCCACTCGACGCTTGCGATCTCTTCGTCGGCGGGACCGGTGTACTCCGAGGTGGCCAGCAGGATGCCGTCGCGCTCGAACACCTCACGCTCATGCGCGAAGTAGATCGGCGGCAGCTCAAGACCTTCGAGTTCGATGTACCGCCAGATGTCGAGTTCGGTCCAGTTGCTCAGCGGAAACACCCGGACCTGTTCACCTTTCCGGATCCGGCCGTTGTACAGCGACCACGGTTCGGGCCGCTGCGACCGGGGGTCCCACTGGCCGAACTCGTCGCGGAAGCTCAGTACCCGTTCCTTGGCCCGCGCCCGTTCCTCATCACGGCGGGCGCCTCCGAACGCGGCATCGAACCTGCCTGCCTCGAGAGCGTCGAGCAAGGTCCGGGTCTGCAGGCGGTTACGGGATCCGGCTGGTCCCCCGACCTCCTGCACTCGACCGGAGTCGATGGATTCCTGCACCGAACCCACGATCAGTCGATGTCCGTCCGCCGCGAGTCGCCGATCCCGAAACTCGATGACCTCGGGAAAGTTGTGGCCGGTGTCGATGTGCAGCACCGGGAATGGCAGCGGCGACGGACGAAAGGCCTTCTCCGCCAACCGCAACAGGACAATGGAGTCCTTACCCGCAGAGAACAGCAGGACCGGTCGTTCGAGTTCGGCCACCACCTCGCGGATGATGTGCACGGCCTCGGCTTCGAGTATCCGCAGTTCGTCCACGTGTGTGACGTCCCCGGTGATCTCCGTGCTGCTGCTCATGTGGGCAATCCCCTTTGTTCTGCGTCTTCGCGATAGCGCTGCACCCACTCATTCGAACGACCGTTGGCCTGCCGTTCCAGAACGGGCGGCGGCGCGGAAGCAGGATCGAGGCCCAGTTCGATCAGGATTCCCGAAATGACCGTTGTGGTGTCGCGGGCCAGATCGCGATAGTTCACCTCGATCGGCGTTATCGCCTCGTCGGCGAACCACTTTCGCCAGCCATCTTCCTGGTTGCGCAGGATGGACACGAGATGCGCAATGCCGTCTGCGTTGTACTCCGCGGTGTCGTCGAGCGCCGGTGGCGCCTGGCCACGCCAGACCTGGGTCTGCACCGCCCGCCAGAACGAAACCGCCTGCGGCACCGGGTCCTCACGGTTCACCTTGATGAACAGGGGATCCTCACCGAGGACATCGAACAGCGCCGATCGCAGCCCGGTTCCACTACGACCGGTCAGGCCCGCAGCACGCTCGATGACCAATGGGGTCTGATTCCACATCAACTTGCCGCCCCAGACGCCGTTTCCGGTGCGACCATGACTGGAGATCCGCGTTCGCCACTCGTCGCTGGTCTCGGTTGTCGGGGTACCTGGTTCCAGTGGCGCAAGCAGTTTCAGGATCTGTGGGTCGTCGACCCCGGCGAACCATTGCCGGGGCTGCGGTGCGCGCGACGTGCTCGGCAGATACTGGAAGTACTCCTCGGGCTCACCGGCGATACCGGTGTACCGCAGGCACTCGACAAGCAGCGTGCTGCCGCTGCGCTGCGATGCACAGACAAGGTAAGACCGGGGGCGCGTTGCCATGGCACTGAATATAGAGATATCTAGCGTCGGCGCAATTGATGAGAGCAGCTGTTAATCAGAACGATTCAAAGTATTGACTTTGTCAGGATTTGAGTCTGCCGGACAACAGATGTGCCTGTTCGAGCAGCAGAACGCCCATCTCTCCGATCCGCTCATCCCGAAAGCGGGTCTGCACCCCCGTCAGGCTCAATGCCCATGCGGGTCGTCCGGTCCGGTCGAACACCGCCGCGCCGATGCCCCAGCTGCCGTCCACGATCAGCGCCGGATTGACCGCGTAGCCGGTACGTTTGGTCAACGCGATGCGTTCCCGAATATTTTCCTCTGAATGCACTGGGCCCCAATCTTTCTCGGGCTTCATCCGGGAGAAGTAGTCGTCGACGTCGCGGTCCGGGAGATGACTGAGAATCGAAAGACCCGCCGAGGCCACACCCAACGGGAACCGGATCCCCTCGTGCAGCACATGGGACCGGAGCGGGAAGCTGCCCTCTTCCCAGAGCAGACAGACGGTCTCATCACCGCGCCGAGCCGACAGGAACGCACTCTCCCCGGTCTCACGAGCGAGCTTGATCAGGACATCGTGGGCCTGATCGCTGATGTCGTATCGATTGGCCGCACCCACCCCGAGCAGATACAACTCGGGACCGAGCCGCCACCGTCCGGTCTCCAGGTCCCGGTCGATGAGTCCTTCCTCGGCCAGCGAGGTCAACAGCCGGTGGGCCGTGGGTCGCGCCAGGTCGGTCGCTTTGCCCAGATCGGTGGTCGAGGCACCGCCCGGCTCGGCGGAACCCACCGCCCGCAGGAGCGCACCCACCCGGGCGACCACGTGCGAGCGAGACGGCGAATTCGCGTTCATCAGATGAACGTACCTGACGTCACTGATCGCTCCGCGACCACTTTCGCGACGATTTGCCGGTTCACTTGATCCCCCGAGCAGCAAGGTTGTTGACTGAAACCCGACATCGTCGGCGTTTGCTGTATGGACGCGGCCGATTGCCCGAAGAAGCGAATGGGAGAAATAGTGAGTTCAAAGGTGTACGAGTCGGCCGCGAGCGCAGTCGCCGACATCAAGGACGGCGCATCGCTGGCCGTCGGAGGATTCGGGCTGTGCGGAATCCCCGATGCGCTGATCGAGGCACTGGCGGAAACGAAGGCCGCCGAGCTCGAGGTCTTCTCCAACAACTGCGGCGTCGATAATCAAGGGCTCGGCATCCTGCTGGGTCTCGGCCGGATCCGCCGGGTCACCGCCTCCTACGTCGGTGAGAACAAGGAGTTCGCCCGGCAGTACCTGGCAGGCGAACTCGAGGTCGAACTGACCCCGCAGGGCACCTTGGCCGAGCGCCTGCGTGCCGGCGGCGCGGGCATCCCCGGCTTCTACACCCCGGCCGGCGTCGGCAGCCCCATCTCGGACGGTGGCATGCCCTGGCGTTACGCACCCGATGGTTCCATCGCCATTTCGTCCCCGCCCAAGGAGACCCGCGTCTTCGGCGACAAGCGGTACGTCCTGGAAGAGGGCATCAACGCCGACTTCGCGCTCGTACATGCCGAACTCGGCGACACCGACGGCAACCTGGTCTTCAACAAGACCGCCATGAACTTCAATCCCCTGGCCGCGATGGCGGGCAAGATCACGATCGCGCAGGTCGAGCGACTCGTCGAACCGGGCGAGATCGATCCGGGAGCGGTGCACCTGCCTGGCGTCTTCGTCCAGCGCATCGTGCACACCGGACCCCAGGACAAGAAGATCGAAAAGCGCACCGTCGCAACCGAAGGAGCCAAGTGATGTCTGCCCCCACGGTCACCGGATGGACCCGCGACCAGATGGCCGCCCGCGCGGCGGCCGAGATGATCGACGGCGAGTACGTCAATCTCGGCATCGGTCTGCCCACCCTCATCCCGACGTATCTCGGCAACGATGTCCGGGTCACCCTGCATTCGGAGAACGGCATCCTCGGCACCGGCGGCTACCCCACCGATGACGCTGTCGACGCCGACCTCATCAACGCCGGAAAAGAAACGGTCACCGTCAATCCCGGTGCGGCATTCTTCGATTCGGCCCTGTCCTTCGGCATGATCCGCGGCGGCCACATCGACACCGCGGTACTCGGTGGCATGCAGGTCTCCAAGACCGGCGACCTCGCCAACTGGATGGTCCCCGGCAAGATGGTCAAGGGCATGGGCGGGGCGATGGACCTCGTCCACGGCGCCGCCCGCGTCATCGTCCTGATGGAGCACACCGACCGCGCCGGTAACCCGAAGATCCTCGAGACCTGCACCCTGCCGCTGACCGGCCAGGGTGTGGTCAACCAGATCATCACCAACCTGGGCATCATCGACATCGTCGGCGACGGCACGCTGGTGCTGAAGGAACTCGCACCGGGAGTGACCGCCGACGACGTCATCGCCGCCACCGGGGCACCCCTCACGGTTGAGTTGGCTTCGCCGGCCTAAAGCGGAAGCGCGGTCTCCTTCGGCCCGGAGTGGTGGGTTTCGCCGGCGCGGCGGAACCACTCCAGGCCGAAGGCCGCCCGCAACGCGTCGACGGGCATGTCCAGGAACGGTTCGAAGTCGCCGACCTGCGTGGCATGCGCAACCATCGCCGCCCGCTTGGCCTCGATGAACGCGGTCACGTCGACTTCCGTGGTGATCTGATCGCCCGGGACCCCGATCTTGTCGATGTTGGGTGCGTCCTCGGCATCCCACTGGGCGTTGGCCTTGACCAGCGCGCGGAAGTGGTCCCGGTTCATCACGCTCTCGTACGCGTGGGCTGTCCCGGCGATCTGCGAGGCCCGCAGCCCCACATGATGTACCTGGATGTGGTCGGGGTGGCCGTAACCGCCGTAGCTGTCGTAGAACGTCACGACATCGGCCCGCTCTTCGGTCAGAATGTCTGCCAGCGCCTGCGCCGAAGTCTCCACCGGGAGATTCGCAAACGCCTGCGGGTTGTCGTTCTCGGGAGTCCCCGCCATACCGGAATCCGAAAATCCCAGCATCACAACACGATCCACACCCAGCGCCTCCGCCGACTTCGCCAGTTCATCGCGCCGCCGTTCGATCAGTGATTCACCGTCGGCGAGGATCCCCTCCGGGAACTCCCCGGCGGCGCCGTCGGTGGCAGTGACAAGCACAACCCGATGTCCGGCCTCAGAGGCTTGGCGCATCGTGCCGCCGGTCCCGAACACCTCATCGTCGGGATGCGCGTGAAAACATACAAGAACACTCATGACCTATCCCTTGCTCAGCGGTACCGCAGGACCGAACACTGCAGTCTAGCCACTGAAGTAATTCACCCGAATCCGCGCGAACAAACATTAATCTCGGTTAACCTGTGCGCGAAGTCGCCACCATGAGATCACCTTGGGGGATAACACTCATGCCGCGTTCACACATCACCAGCCGATACCGCCTGTCGACGACGACCCTGACCCTGTGCATTGCCGTGCTCATCGGGGCGCTCATGTCCCCCGTACCGGCCGGAGCAGCACCGCTGTACCCGACGCCGTTACCGGATCGGTTCTACCAGCAACCCCCGGACCTCGCGGACAAGACACCGGGGGACGTCCTCGCGGCCCGCCCGATGCCCGCTTTGCCCGCATTCCCTGACACCACAGTCACTCTCATCAAGTTCCGGTCCACGAGCTCCGAGGGCGAACCGATCGCAGCGACGACCACACTGCTCACCCCGCGAGGCCACCAGAACAACGGGCCACTGCTGTCGTATCAGCACATCATCAACGGCCTGGGCACCAAATGTGCTGTGTCGCAAGAGTTGTACACCTCCGACCCGAATCTCGCGATCCGAGAGGCGCCTGGTCTGAACGTCGCACTTGCCCGCGGCTGGAGCGTGGCCCTGCCCGACCACCTCGGCCCGAACAGCGCCTACGGTGCCGCCAAGCTGGGTGGACAGATCACCCTCGACGGCATCCGGGCAGTCCAGGCGCTACCGCAGTCGAACACCAGCCAGAGCCCGGTGGCAATGGTCGGATACTCCGGGGGCGGGATGGCCACCGCCTGGGCGGCCGCTCTGCAACCTACCTACGCGCCGGATCTCGACATCGTGGGCGCCGCCGAGGGCGGTGTCCCGATGAACCTCACCCAGATGGCCGAAGGTCTTGGCCTGCAACCTCATCCGGCTTTTGGACTGGCGTTTGCGGCGGCCATCGGCCTGGAGAGGGAGTATCCCGACCGGCTTCCCATCAGCGAGCAACTCAACGCCCGAGGTTTGGCGCTGCGCAATCAGATGGCCAACGGGTGCACCAACGACATCCTCGCGGGCGGAGCCGGCTTGAGCGCACGAATGGTCGCGTCATCGGAGTCGCTGGCCTCGGACCCGCGGGCTCGCGCCGTGCTCGATGAGAACAGCGTCGAACTGTACGCCGGTGTCCCGACCATCCCCATTTTCGAATGGCATGCGCCGAATGACGCCTTGATCCCTGTCGCAGCGATCGAGAACACCATCAGGCGCTACTGCGCCGCGGGGACAAAGGTCGACTCCGCCCAGATCCCGAGCCCCGACCACCTGACGACTGCGGTCTTGGGCGCACCCGTGGCGTTGAACTATCTCGATGAACGCTTCCGGGGGATCCCTGCGCCGAGCACCTGCTGACGCTTTCAAAGAAGATAGATCACCAGGATCGCGGTCCAGAGAACAAGAAGCCAGGCGTCGGTGGCCGTCTTCAGCCACTTCGGAGCCGATCGCACCTCCATGAAGTACCGGATGATCAGCCGGCCTTTGATGAAACCCAACACGATCACGGTGACCGTGATCGCGACACTGGCACCGGTCGAATCGCCGGCATGTCCGGGTGCCAGCCACCATGATCCGATCGTGATGCCACACAACACGATCCATGCGTAGTTGATGGCACGGGTCGATCGATCGCCGCGCTCGACCCGATCAGTTGTCGTGGTCACCGGTTCACCTCATCACGTAGAGCAGCGCAAAAATGACAACCCACAGCAGGTCGACCATGTGCCAATAGGTGGCCCCGGATTCGACCATCGAGACACGTCGGCGCCGGGGGTTGCGAAGTTCGCGCACAACAACTCCCAGCACCACCAGGCCGATGAGCACATGGAGCAGATGCACGCCGGTGAGCACGTAGTAGAACGAGAAGAACTCATCGGAATTGGTGTAGCCCTGCGAGATCTTCGACCACCACTCATACGCCTTGATGCCGATGAACACCATCCCGAGTGCACCGCAGGCATAGATAAGACGTACGGCCCGGTCCGGATCACCGGCCCGTGCAGCGTGGACACTGCGCGCGATGAACCATGAACTCGTCAGCAGCACAATTGTATTGACCACACCGAGGTTGATGTCGAGATGCTGCTGCGACGCCAGATAGGCATCCGGCGACATGGACCGATGCACCATGAAAATGATGAAGTAGCCACCGAAGATGACCATGTCGCCGAGCACCATGACCCACATGTGGCCATCGCCGGGCAGGTGTCCGTCCCGCTCGTTGACGGAAATCGGTTCCGATGACAGAGATTTTGTCACTGACCAGGTCCTTGGTTGTTCAGTCGAGCGGCGGGGAATCGATGGGTTCTTTCGCGGTGGCGATCCTGAGCAGCACGATCATTCCGCACAGCCAGACACTGAACACCACCACCGCCCACCAGAACGAGATCGAGCCGTTCCAGGCGAATGGCCCCGAATCGAAGACAAACATCTGGGTTGCGATGACTTCGGTTACGATCTGCCAAATCGTCACGTAGGCAAACCATTTGGGGAAGATCTCGTTCTTGTCATACAAAATTGCCACAGCCAGTGCAAAGTATGCGGCCGTGAAACATCCCAACGATCCGTTGTACGAGAGCAGGCCCAGGTCGTACAGCATCCCCAGTTGCTGCGGATCCCGATCGGCGCGGAACGTTGCGGTCAGGAAGACGACCGCAACGAGAAGGAATCCCGGCACCGCCCCGACCGCCATGCCGCCCATGTAGCCGTAGGCGAACACAGACCCGCACGACATCCGCTTCATGTGGTAGAAAATCAGGCCATTGGTCAGCGCCGCACCGCCGAGAATCACCAGCAGCAGCGTGAATCCGATCTGGATGGTCGTGGCGTGGGTGTGGAAGAAGTCCACCGCCTGCTGGTCACCGACGTCGGGGCGCGGCGGCGGAGTGACCCTGGCCAGCAGCACGAAGACGGCCCCGAAGATCGCATAGAACGCCGGAAAGATCCAGTAGACGATCCAGACGTCAGGCTTGCCCGCCTGCTCGGGCTGGTCGGCGTCAGACAGTCCCCGCCCCGGCAGCAGGATGCTCATTGCGCCACACCTTCTTCGGCGGCCTGGCGCTGCAGCGCTGCGCGGAGCACGAAGAACATCACGATCACAAAGGCTGCGACGGCGCCGTTGCGCAGCCAGAACGACAGCAGACCGTCCCAGGCCAGCGGCCCGGTCTTGGCCACTGCGGCGCCGGCGGCGGGGAGCATCGCGATCGCGGTCGCAAGCGAGTAATGACCTACCCAGCGCGGGAAAACCGGGTTGGGTCCGTTGTCGAAGTAGACGGCGATCGCCAGTAGCAAGAACTGCGCGACCACCATGCCGATCGGCGCGATGAACGTGATCCATGCGAGGTCATTCAGCAGAAGGACCAGTTCCGGGTTGCGATCCGGACGGAACGCCGCGACCAGGAAGAAGATGTTCGAGAGGGCAAAAATGGTGGCACCGCTGACCGCCGCGGTGAGGTAGCAGTAGGCGAACACGTGGCTCTGCGTGGCCATCCGTTTCATCTGCACCACGATCACCAGGAAGAACGGCAAAAGCATGACGCCGCAGAGGTTGTAGGTGACCATGCTGAATCGGATCCACGCGGTGTTGTCGCGGTAGAACGCGGCGACCTCCTCGGCAGGCATGGTGGGCGGCATCGGCGGCCAAAAGCCCGGGAAAGCGACAAACGCAATCAGCATCACCACGGCAAACACCGGCCCCGTCCACAGTGCGACGAGCTGTGTCCGGATATTGGCGGTCTTCGGGAGATCTTCGGCCTCGACGAGGAACTGCATGTATCGAGGAAACCACGCCTGGCTGACTGAAGTCAGTGAATTCGCTAGACTCGTGCCGGGGGTCGAGCAGGAGGTGGACCATTTCGGTTACGGACAAGGTGTCGACGCGCGAGACCAAGCGACTTGCCACCCGCAAGCGACTCTTGGAAGCAGCGGTCGCCGAGTTCCAACGCGACGGGATGGCGGCGGCCGACATCGGCACCATCGTCTCCGCAGCAGGCGTGGCGCACGGGACCTTCTTCTTCCACTTCCCCACTAAAGAACATGTCCTGCTCGAACTCGAGCGCCGCGAGGAACTCCGGATCGCAGAGAGCTTGGCAAAGTTCTTCGACACCACCCACACCGTCGAAGACACGTTGACCCAGATGGTCCGCGAGCTCGAGGACCTCGAAGAGCGACTGGGCAGCAAGCTGTTCAAAGACTTTCTGGCACTGCATTTCTCAACCACTCGCCCGCCCCAGGAAGAGTGGGAACATCACCCGGTGATCATCACGGTGATTCAGGAGCTGGAACGAGCCCGCGACCGCGGCGAACTGCCACCAGAAACCGACGTCTTTCACCACGGTGTCTTCTATCTACTCGGCATGTACGCCCTCTTGGTCACCATCCCCGAATCCCCCGAGGCACGTACGCCGATCGTCGAGAAATACGTGACCATCGCTTTGCAGGGTATGACGGTCGCATCTCAATGAGGCCGCTTCGGGGTTCAGCCAGTGCCTTACCCTGCTTCGGCGCCATCGCGCGGGTGCCGCAGTCGGGCGACCAACTCAGGTAGATCTCGGCTGAGTCACGGGTGAGGTTGCCGGGGACCACACGTGCTGACGTAGCCTTCGGTTGACAGGGGTGTTAGGTGCAGCGACAGCTGCGGCCATCCGCCGCACTGCGCCATTCGTGACGTGGGTAAGACCGGCGCGCCGGAAACGTCACTGGCACCGGCACATTCAAGACCCACGTTTCGGAGCTGTTCTTTGGTCAGCATTCAGAACGAGCGTTGAGTATTCAGAACCCTTCAGGTTCAACCAGAACCGCACCAAAGAACGAAGTCCAGTCGAATACTCAGTACAGAGCGAAACGACACTGACGCAGGCATCCGCGGTGGTCGCGAATACGGTTCGCAATCAGTAACTTTCAGATCCTTGACGAGCACTATTCATCTATTCGGGTGCTGGCTCCGTGGATCAAAGTGCGGAAAACTAAACATCCTTGGGACTCACGAGAGACCCTGATGTCGAATTGGGGATACTCATGCGTAGTCGTTGGATACTGGCCGTCGGTGCCGCACTGATCATCGGTGCAAGCACCACCGGATGCTCCGATTCGAGCGACACTACCAAAACCAGCACCCCGGCTTCCACAAAGGTGACCACCAGTTCACTCACCCCGTCGACCTCAACAACCACCACCGCCACCACGACAACAACGACGAGGCCGGCGCCCGTCACCACGACAACGGCGACCCTGGTGCCCGTCACCACGACAACGGCGACGCCAGTGCCGGTCGTACCGACCACCACCGAAGCGACATACACGCCACCGGAGGTGGTGGAGCCCGAGGTGCCCAACGTATCCGACTCCACTTACTACAAGAACTGCACTGAGGTCCGCGCCGCCGGTGCCGCGCCGATCCGCGCAGGCGACCCCGGTTACAGCACAGATCTCGACAGAGACCGCGACGGCGTGGCCTGCGAAAAATAAGCTCGCCCGCGCTCGGACAACTCGAAACAAAAATCCCTTCCCCTGTCAGTACAGGAGAAGGGATTTTTCGTGGAGCCGCCTGCGAGAATCGAACTCGCGACCTTTTCATTACGAGTGAAGCGCTCTACCGACTGAGCTAAGGCGGCGTGCTGCACCAGGCAGCGCCAGCCAGTCTATCCAGCGGTCACGCCGAGGACCAAACCGGCTCAGGTGACCGGCAGGCGAGGGGGAACCAAGCCCAGGTCAAAGGACTTTTGGGCCAGATACTGCGCCGCCGCGATCTTCTCCGCGAGGTCGGTGGTAGCGCCTGCGACCTCGAATCCGTTTCGGATCACCGCGGAACCGACAAAGCCGGCCCACACGGTCGACGCGTCGACGTTCATCCCACGGGCGACCAGCCCGGCGGTGTACTCCTCGACGATCCGGTCGATGACGTCTTCCCCCAACCCCAGCACCGGACTGTGACGTCCGAACACCAACTGACCGAGATCGAATCCCACCGCGTGACGTGGCATCTGCGCCAGGTCGATGAGCACGGTCCTCCCACCGCCACTCGGATCGGCAACAAGGTTGTCCGGCGCAGCGTCGCCGTGCACCGGCGTCTGAGGGAGCTCCGACAGGTCGGCAAGGAGGAGCTCGATGTGATCGCCGACCCACAGCAGGTCGTTGATGAGGTCCGTCGGGATTGAATTGTCGAGGGGTTCGGCCAGCATCTCGGCAAGCAGATTCAGGTCCGATGCCTGAACGCGACTGTGCGCGATCATCGACAGCGCAAACCCGTCGTCGAACTCCTGCGACAACGGCGAACCGGCTGCCGCCCGGTTGCCTGACAGCTCGCCCAACAGGCGCGCTGCATTCTCGAATTCACCTGCGGTGGAGAATAGTTGGACATCACCGAGATCCTCCAGCCACATCGATCGCATGTGCGAACCGTGCCACTGCGTGCCCAACAATGTCACCGTCCGCAACCCCTCGGGGCAGCGCGCCGCCACCTCTGACAGCACGTCCGGGTCCTGCGACCAGGGAAACGTGCGCAGGAAGAACTCTTGAACCGGCGGAGCCAGCTCGGCCAGCACCGGCCACTTCGCCGGATGGCGTAACACCTTGACCACCGCCGACGCCTGTCCCTGCTCGCCACGCAGGTGGACCCGCCACAGACCGGCCGTCCCCGGCGCTGCGACGTCGAATTCGAGCGGCTCCGAACGGTGGTCGACGTACTGCCCGATTTTCAACTGCTGCGCGACGTCACACAATGTGGATTCGTCGGGCGTGGGCAGCTCGATCATGGCCGGCTCCAGGGCATCTGCTGAGTTGATGAACTCATTCGATGGTAAGACCGGCGACCACCTCGATGAGCGGGTTCGGCCTGATCAGTTGGACTGTCAGCCCTGATCAGTAGGGTTGCGCAGAGGAGGTTTGATGGCCGAGAACGCGGAACTGCGGGTGGTGGCCTTGTCGATTGCGGCACTGGCCGAACTCGGTGTCGAG
Source organism: Williamsia sp. Y853 (assembly GCF_056786495.1). Lineage (NCBI taxonomy): Bacteria > Bacillati > Actinomycetota > Actinomycetes > Mycobacteriales > Nocardiaceae > Williamsia > Williamsia sp. Y853. Next base: position 12,588 of record NZ_JBXCJC010000004.1, on the reverse strand, counting down.
GTACGCCCCGTCGACGACCCCGAGTATGGCGACGTCTATCTACTCGGCCCCGACTCCGAGCGGTATTTTCTCCACACCCTCCTCCGCACCTGCCAGTCCCTGCCGGAGGACGAATGGGCCGACTACGTCGAGTACTACTTCCGTCAGCACTTCAAAGGTCTGAGCGCTCCTGATGCCGAGGAGTTGACTGAACCGGCGTTGCTCGCCGAGGTGCGCACCCGGCTGGAAACGGACACCGCCGTCGATCCCATACTGACGACGAATTACGCGCGTCCGTTCGTCGGCAACCTGGTGGTACATCTATGCCGCGACCTGTCGACCACCGTCGAAACCCTGACCGACCGGAGCATCGCTTCCCGTGACCTCGATCTGCTGTACCAGGCCGGCCAACGCAACACCGACGCCGAAACCTTTGACGCCATGGAGCACCCCGTTGCCGGCACCAGCGCGATCACCGCTCTACAAGGTCCATCACTTTTTGTCGCCACCAAGGCCCTAAATATGCCGAAGGTGATCGACACTGTCCTGGGCAGCGCGGAACACGGTGTGTTGTTCAGCGTCCCGCATGACCATCTCCTGATGCTCCACCCGGTGACCAACCTGCAGTCAACGGTCGCCCTCCGAGAGATGATCGGTTACACCCACAGGCAGGCCGCCGACGCACCCGGCGGCACCATCAGCCCTCACACCTTTTTCTGGTACGGCGGTCGGGTGCAACAGATCACGCAGTACGACCCCGTCAAAAAGGCCGTCGCAATCGAGAATCACGGCATGTTCTTCGACGCGCTCAGTCGATTCATCTGAGCCGTACGCGCGTCAATGCCCCGAACGATCAATGGCGCAGAGCCATACCGATTTTGGCAACCATCGCGTCGACGGCAAACTTGGGTTTCACGTTGAGCCCGAGCACCTCCCGACATTCGAGCACTGCCTCCACGCAGGTCAGCAGCTCTTCGCGCGACGCGTACCGCGCCATCCCCTGAGTCTGTTCGGCCATATCCGGGTGCATCGCAACCACTCTGGCGCCGTAGGACGCGGTCAGCGCATCACGGAACAGTGCTGCCAGATCCACCAAAGCCCGATCGAGGAGATCGCGGCTGGTGCGCGTCTGCCGCGATTTCTGCCGCTTCTCGAGGTCCTTCAGGATGCCTGCCGATCCGCGTAGCGCCCCGGCCGCACCCTTACCGGTGCCTCCGGCGCCCAGCGCCATCCGCATCTCCTCGGTTTCGGCCTCGTCCAGCTTGGCGCTGATCGCCTTCGCAGCGGCCTCCGCGGACTTCACGAGCTCTTCGGCCGCCTGATACGCCCGCGCACTCGATGTCGCGGCTCTGGCCAACCCCAACGCCTGCGTGCGCTCGTCGCGCGACTGCTGATCGGTGGCCAGACGGCGGGCCCGACCCACGTGGCCACCACACACCGACGCCGCCCACTGAGCGAGTGACGGCTCGATGGAGTCCTGCGCGATGAGAACTTCACTGATGGCTGCGGCGCTGGGCATCACCAGCGGCACGTGCCGACTGCGTGAGCGAAGGGTCACCGAGATGTCCTCGGGGTCGATGCTCGGCGCACACAGAAGGAACACGGTGCGCGGCGGCGGCTCTTCCACGGCCTTGAGCAACGCGTTGCCTGCCGCCTCGGTCAGTCGATCGGCGTCCTCGATGAGAACAACCTGCCACCGACCGACACTCGGCCGACGAGCCGCGGTCTGCACGATGTCGCGCATGCCCTTCACACTGATCGACAGACCCTCCGGCACGATCCGTCGGACATCGGAGTGGGTCCCGGCCATCACCGTCGTGCAGGCATGACACCGCCCGCACCCCGGCGCGTCCGGCGTCTCGCACTGCAGTGCCGCGGCAAAACACTGCGCGGCGATCGAACGCCCCGAACCCGGAGGCCCGGTGAAGAGCCAGGCGTGGGTCATCGCCGACGAGCCGTGTCGCGGTCCGTCGTGGTCCTCAATAGGAACCTCACCGTGAGACTCGCGCTCACGGATCTCGGCCAGCTGGGCTGCGGCGATGGCCGCTGATGTGAGTTCGGCCACGACCGCATGCTGGCCGACGAGCCGATCGAACACTGTTGTCACAGGTCAACCCTATCTCGAAGGCCGGACAGCGATGCTTAACTCCTGCAAGCGGCCAGCTACCGTATGCACGTGGTAGAGAGACAGTCACAGCTGCAACATGCGTGGCACACGTTGCGCTGGCTGGTGCGCACACCGTGGCCGGTGTTGGCACTGGACATGCTTCGGGCCAATATCGCCGGAGCCCTGTTCACCTTTGCCTTCCTCCGTTTCGGACTCCCCGAGAAGACTTCTGTCAGCCTGTCCCAGATCAGCGGAGTCGGCCAGCTGATCTTTGTCATCTATCTCGTCCTGGCCGGCATGGTCAGCGCATACGCGACAATCCGACTTTCCTTGCCGGTGCTGGTCTGGCACCGACGACGATCCCGTCCCGACAACGAGGCCGCCCGGCGACGCGCACTTCGACTGCCCCTACTGCTGATGCTCGTCCACGGCGGGCTGTGGCTTGTCGGCGGCGTGGTGTTCTCGTTGCTGAGTCTGTCCCAGTCAGGTCGCACAGCGATCGTGGTGGCCCTTGGGTCATTTGTCGGCGCTCTGGTGACGTCGGTGCTGGGTTATATGCAGTCCGAGAAGATCCTGCGCCCGATCACCGTCGCGGCGATGGCGAACAATCCCGAGGCCGCCACCGCACCCAGCGTCACCCAGCGCATCATCCTGTTCTGGGTGATCAGCGTGGCCGCCCCACTGGCGGTGATCATCGCGCTGGTCGTCGGCCAGAAGGTCGGCATCATCGACACCGACGCCGAAGGCCTGCAACGGCCCATCCTGTGGATGGCCGGCGCCGCCCTGGTGTTCGGTTCGATCGGCGTGGTGCGTGTCGTCTCCGCCATCGCCGACCCGATCAAGCAGCTGACCCTGGCGCAACACGAGGTGCGTGAGGGCAACCTCGACACCTCCGTCCGCATTTACGACGGCAGCGATCTGGGCCTGCTGCAGGCCGGCTTCAACGAGATGGTCGCCGACGTTCGCGAACGCCAGGAACTGCGAAACCTGTTCGGCCGCTATGTGGGCGAGGACGTCGCCCGGCGGGCCATCGAGAGCGGCACCGAGCTCGGCGGCGAAGAACGCTATGTCGGCGTGCTGTTCGTCGACATCGTCGGTTCGACCAGCCTGGCCGTCAACCTGCCTCCGCGTGAAGTCGTCGATCTGCTCAACGAGTTCTTCCGGGTGATCGTCGATGTGGTCGGACGTCATGGTGGCTTCGTCAACAAGTTCCAGGGTGACGCGGCGCTGGCCATCTTCGGCGCACCGCTCGACATGGAAGACTTCGCCGGCCAGGCGCTCGCGGCCGCCCGCATCCTGCGCCAGGAACTCGACGCGGCCCTCGGTGACACCGACATCGGTATCGGGGTGTCGGCGGGCAAGGCCATCGCCGGGCACATCGGCTCACAGCAACGCTTCGAATACACCGTCATCGGCGACCCGGTGAACGAGGCCGCCCGATTGACCGACCTGGCCAAATACGAACCGAGTCGCGTCCTCGGATCGGCCCGCGCGGTCTATCTCGCCTCCGCCGCCGAGGCCGCACACTGGGATATCGGCGAGGGCATCGAATTGCGCGGCCGCGGGATCGAAACCCGCTTGGCCAGACCGAACTACGCCATCAACCCTTAGATCCCACATCGTCCCCGTAGGTGGGTGCCGAGGGGTATGTTCCCGCGGCGCCCACCCTGGGGCCGATCATGGCGTCAATCTGATTCGGGTGCAGCTTTCTTGGCTGCAGCCTTTTTGGCCGGGGCCTTCTTGGCGGTGGCCTTCTTGGCCGCCGTCTTCTTTGCTGCAGTCTTCTTGGCCGGAGCCTTCTTCGCGGCCTTTTTGGCGGTCTTCTTCGCCGGACCGCGAGCTCGCCGGTCCGCCAGCAACTCCGACGCGCGTTCGTCGGTGATCGACGCGACGTCGTCATCCTTGCGCAGGCTCGCGTTGGTCTCTCCGTCGGTGACGTACGGACCGAACCGGCCGTCCTTGATCACCATCGGGCTCTCCGAAACCGGATCGTTCCCGAGCTCACGCAGCGGCGGCGCGGCAGCTGCCCGACCCCGACGCTTCGGCTCGGCATAGATCTTGAGCGCCTCGTCGAGCGTGATGTCGAAGATCTGGTCTTCGGACGTCAGCGAACGAGAGTCGGTGCCGCGCTTGAGATACGGCCCGTACCGACCGTTCTGCGCGGTGATCTCTTGACCTTCTTCGTCTTTGCCGACGAGTCGGGGCAATGACAGCAACTTGAGGGCGTCGTCGAGGGTCACCGACGCGATATCCATCGACTTGAACAGCGATCCGGTCCGCGGCTTCGGTCCGGCCTTCTTCGCTGCCTTTTTGGCAGTCTTCTTGGCCGTCGCCTTCTTGGTGGCGGTCAACGTGTCACCGGACGGGGCGTCCAGTGGCGTGACACCCTCGTCGAGCGGAGTCGGCGCCGGCGGCGGGGTCAGGGCGGGCACGGTGCCGCCTTCTCCACCTTCGTCTTCGGGCTCCGGCAGGATCTCGGTGACGTACGGCCCGAAACGCCCTTCCTTGGCAACGATTTCGTTGCCGGAAAGCGGATCGACACCGAGCACGCGGCCCTCTTGCGGTGTGCTGAAAAGCTTTTCGGCCAGATCCAGCGTCAGCTCATCCGGGGTGATGTCGTCGGGCAGATTGGCCCGCTGAGACTCCGGCTCTCCTCCACCCTCCGGTGTGATCGTGCGCTCGAGGTAGGGGCCGAACCGGCCAACCCGCACGTACACCGGGCGACCCTGCTCGTCGTCGAACAGGCGGATCGAGTTGACCTCGCGCGCGTCGATCTCTTCGAGGTTCACACCGACGAGCTTCTTGAGTCCGGTGCCTTCTTGCCCTTCGGCGCCTTCCTTGCCGAAGTAGAAGCGGGTCAACCAATCTGTGCGATTCTCGGCACCCCGGGCGATCTGATCGAGATCGTCTTCGAGTGTGGCCGTGAAGTCGTAGTCGACAAGGCGTTTGAAGTACGCCTCGAGCAATCCGACCACCGCGAATGCGATCCAGGACGGCACCAGGGCCGAACCCTTCTTGTGCACGTATCCGCGGTCCTGGATGGTGCCGATGATCGACGCATAGGTCGACGGACGGCCAATGCCCAACTCTTCCAACGTCTTCACCAAAGATGCCTCGGTGTAGCGTGCCGGCGGATTGGTGGTGTGACCGTCCGGATTCAGATCGGTCGCGGTGAGCGACTGTCCCTGAACAAGATTCGGCAGTCGACTCTCGGCATCGTCGGCGGTCCCGCCGGCCTGCTCGTCGACGGTCTCCACGTACGCGGACAGGAATCCGGGGAACGTGATGGTGCGACCGGACGCAGCGAAGGTACAGGTCTCACCGGTACTGGCGTTGCCACTGATCCGCAGGCTCATGGTGGTGCCACGCACGTCGGCCATCTGAGAGGCGACCGTGCGCTGCCAGATCAGCTCGTAGAGCTTGAACTCGTCGGACTGCAACGCGGAGGCGACCTGGCCGGGGGTCCGGAACGACTCACCGGCCGGACGGATGGCCTCGTGCGCCTCTTGCGCATTCTTGACCTTGCGGGTGTATTGCCGCGGCGTCGGATGGACGAAATCGGCACCGTAGAGGTCCCGCGCCTGGTTCCGGGCAGCGGTGATCGCCGATTCCGACAACGTGGTCGAGTCGGTACGCATGTAGGTGATGTAGCCGTTTTCGTACAGCCGCTGCGCCACCCGCATGGTGCGATCGGAGGTGAACCGCAGCTTGCGGCCTGCCTCCTGCTGCAGGGTCGAGGTCATGAACGGCGCATACGGCTTGCGGGTGTAGGGCTTCTCCTCCACCGAGGTGACCGAGAGCGACGCACCACGCAGGCCCGAGGCCAGCGCCACCGCACGGGCTTCGTCCAGAACAGTGACGTCGTCCTTCTTCAGGCCGCCCGTCGAATCGAAATCGCGGCCGCTGGCCACCCGCGCGCCATCGACGCTGACCAGGCGAGCGCCGAAGCTACGCGGCTTTGCCGATTCCCCGGCGTCCAGCGTGGCGGCGATATCCCAGTACTCGGCCGACCGGAACGCCATCCGCTCACGTTCACGTTCGACGATGATTCGAGTGGCAACCGACTGCACACGCCCTGCCGACAGCTTCGGCATGACCTTCTTCCACAGGACCGGCGAAACCTCATATCCGTATAGACGGTCGAGGATACGTCGGGTTTCCTGCGCGTCGACCAAGTCTTCGTCGAGGTCACGCGGGTTTTCGGCGGCAGCGCGAATTGCTGATTCGGTGATCTCGTGGAAGACCATCCGCTTGACCGGAACCTTGGGCTTGAGCGTGTCGAGCAGGTGCCAGGCGATGGCTTCACCCTCGCGGTCACCGTCTGTCGCGAGGTAAAGCTCGTCGACGTCCTTCAACAGAGCCTTGAGCTCGGTGACGGTCGACTTCTTGTCCGGCGAGACCACGTACAGAGGTTCGAAGTTCTCATCGACGTTCACACCGAGCCGAGCCCACGGCTGACCCTTGTATTTGGCCGGCACATCGGCGGCGCCACGCGGCAGGTCGCGAATGTGACCGCGCGAGGACTCCACCACGTAATTCGGGCCGAGGTACGACGAGATCTTGCGGGCCTTCGTCGGGGACTCGACGATCACGAGACGGCGCACTGCCTTACCTGTCCCGCGAGCTGTTGTATCTGAATCCGCCACCGTAGTTGCCTGCACCTTTCATGGTTCTTCTGGCCGTTTGTACCTTATGTATAGCGGTAGTGACATCCGAGTATGCCGCCTGGCACCCGAGAAGAGCCTGATCAGGCCGTCGGTACCGCACCTTTGAACAGGGTGTATCCGCAGTTCAGAGAGCAAATCGTCGGAAATTTGATCAAATTAATGGCCAATGTGCCGCCGCGCCCGAAATGTCCGGTGGTTCACCGATCGACTCGATCAGGCGCGACAACCGCCGTTTTCCGGCGATACGCAACGCCGGAGTGGCGCCGCGTGTACCCACCAGAGTCGGCGCGATCCCCGCCCGCATCACCGCGGTCGCCAGAGAACCGTGCGAGTCGGGAGCGTGAGGATCAAGGCCCAGTACGTACCGCTCGGCGTCACGGCGACCCGCCGCGATGACCCACAACCGCAGCGCGCGGGGTCCCGGCACCCAATTCGGGGGCATCGTTTTGATCGCGCCCTTGGTCCAGGCGCGGTAGAGGTCCTCGAGTTCGGTGGTGGTGACCGTGCCGACCAGGGGTGAACCTTCAGACGACAGTGAGATCTCCGCAGCAACACCGCTGCGCTCGAACTCTTCGGCCAGGGCCTGAGCGCGCCAGTCCTCGGAAACCACCACCGACAGACGCGCGCCCAGGGCATTCACCGCGATCTGGCCGGCGGTCGCCAAGATCCCGGCGAGATCGTCAAGCGACGGCTCGTCGGTCTCCGCGGAGAACATCGACAGCTGACCCACGTTAGAACCGTACGGTATTTTCACCCGAAAACGACTGACCCCCGACGCCGTGGCCACGACACTCGGGGGTGAGACGCCGAACACCCGATTGCGGTGCCGGATAAAAATCAGAGGCACTTCACGCAGTGCGAAGGTCCTCGATGAAGTGCCCTCGATGGGCGATTGCGATCTTACTGAAGGGTGCCGCTACAGCCCTCGAACACCCGTGGCCTGCGGACCTTTCGTTCCCTGACCGACCTCGAACTCGACCCGCTGGCTCTCCTCGAGAGTGCGGAAACCGGATCCCTGAATCTCGGAGTAGTGGACAAACACATCGTCGGGTCCGTCATCTGGCGCAATGAAGCCGAAGCCCTTTTCCGCGTTGAACCACTTCACAGTTCCCTGAGCCATTCTTTGTATTCCTTTTCTTTCACCGGATACGACGGGGAGTTACCCACGTCGGGCCGGTTCCGACCGCCATACCTTCTGGCGCCGTTTACGGGTGCCCCCGCACACTGACCTTCAGTACCACGCCCGCAACACGATCCCAAGAGACTGACCATTATCTTGAACCGCCCCCCAGAAGCTGCGACCACAACAAGTCAATCATGTTCTGGGCGTACACAACAGTCAGAAAGTCAAACTGATTCAAATCATGGCCGACTTCGCAATCGACACTTCACAGTAGGTAATATTACGGGGTGATGAACTGGATCAATGAGTAGCTCCGACTTCGGCTCCCAACTGCTCGCCCGGACGCTGGCGGGCGTCGGTCCCGACGAATCACCCCTGACCCATAAGACCTTAATCCCAAGTCGGACAGCGAGTTTCACCGACTGGCCGACGTGGGTCAGCGATTCGGTCCGCCAAGTATTGATCGATTCCGGCATCCGCCAACCATGGTCCCACCAGGTCGCGGCCGCGGAACACGCTCACGCCGGACGTCATGTGGTGCTGGCGACCGGCACGGCCTCGGGCAAATCCCTTGCGTACCAGGTCCCCATCCTCACCCGACTCCTGGAAGATCCGCGAGCAACCGCTCTCTATCTATCCCCCACCAAGGCACTCGGCTCCGACCAGTTGCGTTCCGTGAGTTCGTTACTGGCCGGACATAAAGAGTTCCTGCATCTACAACCGTGCGCCTACGACGGCGATACCGAACCGGCCATTCGGCAATGGGCGCGACAACATTCTCGGTGGATATTCACAAATCCGAACATGCTCCATATCGGCATCCTCTCTTCGCACGCACGATGGCGACACTTCATGAGAGGTCTGGCATTCATCGTCGTCGACGAATGCCACCATTACCGTGGCGTATTCGGCTCACACACAGCACTGGTCATCCGCCGCCTTCTGCGGATTGCCCGAGCGGCGGGAGCCAATCCCGTGGTGATCGGCGCGAGTGCGACATCGGGAAGTCCCGGCGCAGCGATGAGCCGCATGATCGGAGCCGACTGCGCCGAGATCACCGAGGACGGTTCACCGCATGGCGCACGCACAGTGGCATTGTGGGAGCCCGCCTTCATCCCCGGGATGAGCGGCGAACACGGCGCCCCGGTCCGGCGGCAAGCCGGTGCCGAAGCCGCGCGCATACTCGCCGACCTGGTGCTCGAAGGTGCGCGAACGCTCTGCTTCGTGCGTAGTCGGCGCGGCGTCGAACTCACGGCGCTATCGGCCAAACGCATTCTCGAACAGGTTGACCCGGAGTTGGCGCCGCGGGTGGCGGCCTATCGTGCGGGTTACCTTGCTGATGATCGGCGGGCGCTCGAACGCGATCTGGCCGACGGAAAGCTGCTCGGCGTCGCCACCACCAATGCCTTGGAACTCGGGGTGGACATCAGCGGACTCGATGCCATTGTGGTGGCAGGTTTCCCGGGTACGGTCGCCTCATTCTGGCAACAGGCCGGACGAGCCGGGCGACGCGGCGAGGGTTCATTGGTGGTTCTCGTCGCGCGCGACGACCCACTCGACACTTACCTGGTCAATCATCCGGAAGCATTGTTGGACAAGCCGGTTGAGGCCACCGTCACCGATCCGACCAACCCCTACGTCCTCGGTCCGCAATTGCTCTGCGCAGCAGCAGAATTGCCACTCAAAGAATCTGAGGTCGACGCCTTCGGTGCACGCGAGCTACTCGAGGACATGGCGGCCCGCGGACTCATCCGACACCGCAAGGCGGGCTGGTATGTCGCGCCCGGTGTCGAACCACACGCCGACATCGACATCCGTGGCGGCATCGGCGGACAGGTGATGATCGTCGACGAAACCACCGCCCAACTACTCGGAACCGTCGACTCGGGCCGGGCGATGTCAAGCGTGCACCCGGGGGCCGTTCACATCCATCGGGGCGAGAGCTACGTCGTGGATGAACTCGACCTCGAGGACGGCCTCGCGTTGGTCCACCCGGAGGAACCCGACTGGACCACCAGCGCCCGAGAGACGACCCTGGTCGAGATCACAGACGTCATGAAGACCAACACATTTGGACCGCTGACCGTGGCCCTGGTCAGAGTCGACGTGACCCACCAGGTGGTCGGGTACCTGCGCAAGTTGCATACCGGGCAGATCCTCGATTCGGTCGAATTGGACATGCCCGCGCAGACGCTCTCGACACGTGCGGTGATGTACACGATCGAACCCGACACACTCGAGGCCATCGGGGTCACCGTTGACATGTTCCCCGGCGCGCTGCACGCCGCCGAGCACGCGGCCATCGGACTGTTGCCGCTCGTCGCGACTTGCGACCGATGGGACATCGGCGGGCTGTCAACGAATCTCCACCCTGATACCGGTCTGCCGACGGTGTTCGTCTATGACGGATATCCCGGTGGTGCCGGGTTTGCCGATCGTGGTCACGAGGCTTTTGACATCTGGATCCGCGCGACGCGAGATGCTGTGTCGCACTGCGGTTGCGAGTCGGGTTGCCCGTCATGTGTGCAGTCACCCAAATGCGGAAATGGCAACGACCCGTTGGACAAGGCCGGCGCCATTCGCGTACTCGATCTGATCCTGAGAGAACTGCCGAGTTCTGCGGTCTCCGACTCCGACAGCCCAGTGACGACAGAGGAATGAACAAATGTTCCCGGGTGTCGATCACCCGCATGAAATGCAGATCTGGTGTCGCTCGATCGGCGGAGAAAATGGTGTCCTGAAGGCCCGAACGGGTTTACCGTGAGGAATCCGATCAGCCGAAAAGGTAAAGCCAATGACGCAACCGCCCGGGCAACCCGACCCCTACGATCAGACTCGCATCAGGCCCACCTCCACTCCACCACCTGCCAGTACGGGACCGGGGCAATATGGTGGGCCGCCGCAGCAGCCATATGGAGCGCCGCAGCCGCAGTACGGTGGGCCCCCGCCATCGGGTCGGCCGCAGTCCGGACAGGTACCTCCGTACGGCCAACAACCTCGGCCTCCCCAGCCGCAGTACGGCCAAAACCCCTACGGCGGGCAACAGCCACAACCGGGTCAGTCCCCTGCATACGGTCAGGCTGCCCAGCACGGTCAGGCGCCGCAGTACGCACAGTCCCAACAGGATTCGGCCGGACCGGTGTCTTCCACGGTCCGGATCATCGGCTGGGTGATCTCGGGTTTTGCGGTCCTCGCCATCATCGCCGCATTCCTGCCGTGGATCTCGGGCACGGTGAGCGTCAACGGCATCGGTGATTCCGACACCGGCGCCACCGACGGCATTCTGACCGCGACCCTAGGTGTCGTTGCAGGCATCTTTGGTGTGGTCAGTGCGGCCGTCGCCAAGCGCTCGGGCCTACACATCACTGCCGGCATCATCGCCGTGGTGACCGGTGCTCTGGTCACCTTGATTGCGGTCATCGACATCGCTGACGTCCGCGATGCCGAGAACACCTGGGGGCTGGGATTCGAGGTCGGCTTCGGTTTGTGGCTCACCTTGGTTGCCGGCATCGCACTGGTGGTCGCCGGCATCGCCGCCGTCGTGAAACGAACCTGAGGTCAGACCGCCCGGAAACCGCTGCCCACGATATTTCGGCCGTTCAGGTCGGCCAGGATCGTTGTCATCGGCGTGCTGATGGCGGGGTTGTGGATCGGGAAGTTCGGGTCGGTGCAGGGCACATCGATCTCGAGTCCGGTCCCACCGATGTCGCGGAGAATGCGTCCACCGTTGAGTAGTCCGACGACCTTGTCGCCGACCACGATCGGTGCGCCGGAGTCACCGTGGTTGGAACAGACCTGGCTCAGGGTGAAGGTCGGTACCTGCGGGTCGTTGCCCCACACGACGCCACAGGTGGTCCCGGTGGTGCGACCCGCCTTACAAGCTGTCTGCCCGAAGGACGGTCGTGGGCCAGGCCCGGTAATGGTCAGCCCCCGGTAACTGCGTTGGGGCGTCACCTTGGACTTGTCGAACTCGATCACCGCGTAGTCCCGCTGGAGGTTGGACTCGGTCACCACGCCGAGCACGCCTGAGCCCATGCTCTTTTCGGCCTTGATCCTGTTGCCGATCCCGCCGCAGTGCCCGGCGGTGAGACCGACCAGCCGGTCCGCGCGGTCGTAGCCGATGGTGGTCAACGTGCACACCGCGTTGTCGGCGATGACAATCCCGGCGCCACCACCGAGCCCCACCGGCGGGGCCGCACTGGCGGTAGTGGCGGTCATACCGGACACCCCGATCAATGCGATAAATCCGGTCACGATTGCCAACAGTCGCCGCATCAAGCCCCCACCAATTCCCCTGTAGTCGTCCGAGTCTCCCCGCACCCTATGCTGCCGCCGCATCCGACCGCCACCCGCAGGCATGAATTCGGCTTCCAGTGGCAGCTATCAAGATCGAAGTATCTATGAAAGTTGTTGCTGCAGGACGGCTCTCAGGCCCCGACCCGCTGCTCGCAACCCTCCGTTCCGCCTCTGACCTTCAGCACGTCACGGCCATTCAGATCGAGGTTGCTGTCGTTCTCCTCCCAGTCGCAGAAGAACCAGAAACGGGTGGAGACAGCAAAATACCCTGTACTCGCAGTCCGGGGACTGTGAATACAGGGTATTCGCAAATTGTGTTCGGCGGTGTCCTACTCTCCCACACTTATTAAGGTGCAGTACCATCGGCGCTGGTAGGCTTAGCTTCCGGGTTCGGAATGGGACCGGGCGTTTCCCTA